>LT635553.1:362185-1744685 GCA_900120395.1 Porphyromonadaceae bacterium FC4
CATACAAGGTGGCTATAGCACCGGGGATCCACCTCTTACCATTCCGAACAGAGAAGTTAAGCCCGGTCACGCCGATGGTACTATTACGATGGGAGAGTAGGTAGCCGCCACTTAATTCGAGAGAGACAGAGGACACCCGTCCCCCGTCTCTCTCTTTTTTATCCCCCCACTTCATCCTCCCCCGCACCCAATCCTCCACCCCACAACCTACCCACAGCGAAAATCCAGGCATCTCCCTGACAAACAGCCGAATACCTCCACCCCAAAAATCCCCTCCCCGATCCCCAAAAGTTTCCAGTAGGAAACCCATCTCTACTATCCGTCAAATCATTCTCTTTCCTACTGGAAACCCCTCCCACCTATCCGTGAAACTTTTTTTCCACCCCTCGGACTTCTGAGAGAAAAGAGACTGTTTACGAAGGCGGTTTGCTTCGTTGCTTTTGTGAACTTAGCGTCGGTCATGGCAGGAATACGTCCTCTCTATCCTTTGCGCCTTGCATGCTCATCTTTTGTGTGACCTGCACTTTTTATTCATAAAAAGCTATATTTGTACGATAGAGTCTTTGTGGCCCTTAGTGGTCTGCACTTTATGAAGAATAAGCACCAAGAGTTTCGAAACCTATACGATACCTATGCAAGAGAGATGTACTGGATCGCTCTTGCGTTGTGTGGTGATGAGTGCTTATCGGAGGACTGTGTCCATGAGGTCTTTGTACAAGTGTGGGAGGGCTACGATGATCTGCCTGAGGTAAGGAACCAGCGTGCTTTTCTGACGACGATGACTCGAAACCGTGTACTGGACAACCTAAGGCATATCCAGGTCCAGCGAAGGCACGAGCAGTCCATAGCCTATGAACTGGAGCAAAGCAACCTGGACGACGAGGACAATACTGAAGAACTGATCTCTCGTGCCAAGTCTCTGCTCGACAAGCTACCCGAGAAGTGCCGTGAGATCTTTTTGCTGGCTGTGTTGGACGGTCTTAGCTATAAAGAAATAGCAGATGCTAAAGGCATAAGCGTCAATACTGTAAAGACACAAATGAAGATTGCTCGAAGAAAACTCAAGGATGATTTGCCATTCATTCTCTTTGCTTTGATTAATTTTCGTAATCTTCTCTCTTGAATTTTCACCCTTTTTCTACCCTTGTACGTCTTATAGGTGTACGGGGGATGATGTAGACTCTGCATACTGCATGAATACGGTGTAGTGTCGCAGGCTTTACTATTGTGAAGACTACTATTTTAGATGAATTTGGAAGAACAAAAAAGGTACATCAAGCACTTACTCAGAGTGATCTATGAGTCTGAGGCCCCTAGTGACCATGATAAGAAAGTGCTGAAGTATATGAGTGAGCTGGACCGCGCTAGAGACTTTGACTCCACGGCTCAGTACAATAGACTGATGCGTAGGGTCTCCAAGAAGCGTCATAAGCCTAAAGTCCGGTGGCAGACTACACGCAGAGTGGCTGTCTACATGGCTGCGGCCGCGCTGGTAGTGCTTGTGTGTACGGTAGGTATCAGGCTCTTTGGCTCTCGTCCCTATGCGGTCGAGCAAAGTGTAGATCTGTCGGCTCAGGCAAGACCTATCCTGAGGATGACTACTGAGCAGGCTGACCCATACCGGCTCATACTGGAACTCTCAGATGGTAGGATCTGGTGCATCGATGATCAGGATGAGCCGGTAGATATCGCCGGCATACAGCAGGAGATAAGAAAAGCAGGTGTCGGTAAGGATCTGACTGCATCCATAGTGGTGCCCAAGACGCGCATCGCCTCTTTTGCCTTCACCGACGGCTCCTTGATTGCCCTCAACTCGGATTCACGGCTCTCATTCCCCATTCGCTACGGTGCCGGTGAGCGAAGGGTATCTCTGGAGTATGGAGAAGCGTTTCTCAAGGTGGCAAAAGACCGCGATCATCCGTTTGCCGTGGAGTTGCCAAATGCTGAGATAAACGTACTGGGTACGGAGTTCAATGTCTCCGCATCCGGCGAGACATCGGTCACCACACTGGTGAATGGAAAAATAGAACTGACCAAGAGTAGTCGGACGGACCGGGTCGTTATGACACCGGGCGAAGAAGCCATCGTCACTCTGCAGGGTATAGAGGTTGGTGAAGTCGATACGAGCGATGTGGGCTTGTGGCAGGAGGGTAAGTATGCCTTTAGATCTCAGCCACTCACAGATATTTTAGGCCAGGTGAGTCGGTGGTACGATGTGCACTTTGTCGTAAGCGATCCATCGATTGCCCGGCAGACCTTTACCGGCGTTATCTATAAGCGCTATACTATAGACTTCGTCCTCAAGCTACTCGAGGAGACTGCCGGGGTAGTGATGACCAGAGAGGGGGAGCAAACGGTCCGTGTAGAGAGAAAATAAACGTAGTAAAAACCATAGATAATTGATAATCTAAAAAGAGATGAAAAAATTACTCAAACAGCTGTTATCGTGTTCGGGTCTTGTCCTCGCTTTGTTCGCTATCTCAGCCGAAGCGCAGGCGGTGACCCCTGCAGACATGAGAGATGCCTCTCATGCAAAGATTTCGCTCAGTAGGACGAGAGCCACTCTCGGGAGCGTGATGAAGGAGATCCAAGCCCAGACGGGTCTGGAGTTCTTTTACAACGACGTAGTCGTAGATACGCATAAGAAGGTCGATCTACACGTCACTGATGCGTCTATAGAGGAGGTCCTAGTGACCCTCTTTGACGGCGAGGTGCGAGCATCCGTCGTCAATGGTCTGATCGTCCTGAGTAAAGCCGAAGGTCAGCAGCAAGATAAGATCACTGTACAGGGTACCGTTCTGGATAGCGAAGGACTGCCGGTGGTGGGCGCCATCGTGGTGGTCAAGGACGACACCTCCAAAGGGAGCTCGACCGACCTAGACGGTCGCTTCCGTATCGCCGGTGTCCCCACGAATGCCATCCTCCGCATCTCCTACGTCGGCATGAAGAACGCTGAAGTGGCAGTGCAAGGTACGACGCCACTGCAGGTCGTGCTACAGCCCGATAGCGAGCTCCTCGACGAAGTGGTGGTGGTCGGCTACGGAGCCATGAAGAAAAAAGACCTGATGGGAGCTACCTCCAGCGTAAGCAGCAAGGAGCTATCCACCTCATCCAACCTCTCAGTGAGCAACGCTCTGCAGGGAAAGGTGGCAGGAGTGACCATCATGAGTAACTCCGGCTTTCCCGGTAGCGAGTCGTCCATAGCCATACGAGGTGTGGGGACGTTTGGCGACGGAGACAACTCCCCCCTGGTCGTCATAGATGGTGTACCGACCAGCCTCGGAATTAATGTCATCAACCCCTCTGATATCGAGAGTATCAGCATCCTAAAGGATTCGTCCTCTGCTGCGATATACGGTTCACGGGCAGCCAATGGTGTCATCCTGATCACGACCAAGGGCGGTAAGGAAGGTAAGACCTCCCTACAGTTTAGCGCCAACTATGGTCTACAGTGGGCATCGCATGTCCCAAAAGTACTCTCAGCAGAAGACTACGTCACTGCGATACTAGAGATGCGGGATAATAAGGCGTACCTCGACAACCTTACTGGTGTTAGCGAGAAGGCCGGCTACCAGCCTCCTACGACTAAGTTTGATGGACATCAACCTTCGGAGTTTGCACCTGGTACCGTCTGGTCAGATCATATCTACAAGATGGCGCCTACGCTCAACGTCAATCTTAGTGCTACCGGAGGTGGTAAAAACTCAACGTTTTACCTCTCTGCCGGTCTCTTGCGTCAAGACGGTATCGGAGTCGGTAGCGATTTCACCAGAGGGACCGTACGTGCTAATGCGGAAGGCAAAGCACGAGACTTTATCATCCTCGGTAATAATGCACAGCTACTTTACACAAAAGCTGCAGGCTCTACCGGGATCGGACACTCCGATAAGATATTCAACTCCCCCATCAACCCTGCCTACGATCCCGATGGATCTTTTGGTGAGCCGCTACACCAGTTCACTAGCTCCATGAATGCCCTGGCAGAGACAATCTGGAGGATACCTACCAACGAGACCTACCGTGTCTTGGACAACTTGTACGCCGAGTTTTTGATGGGAAGCTACTTCAAACTGCGCCTCAACGCCGGAGTGGACCTGGGCTTTCATGAGTTCAAGGAGTTTACCCCGACCTACAACGATGGCGGTAAGAACAACAAGACAACCGCCTACAAGGACGAGCGCAAGAAAAACCTGATGTGGGTAACCGACCAAATCCTCTACTACAACCAAACCCTGGGTGGAAAGCACCACATCGATGCAATGGTCGGTGCATCTCAACAGTACTTCATGAATGACAACATCAACGGAAGAACCAAAGACTTTGTCTCCGAAGTGAAGAACATGTGGGTGCTGAGTGGAGGAACCAACCAGAAAGAGAAGACCATCACCGGAGGTAAGAGCGAGCTAGCGTTGGCCTCCTACTTTGGTCGGGTCAACTACGACTACGATGGTCGCTACCTCCTAGGGCTCAACCTCCGTGCCGATGGTTCCTCACGCTTCAAAGGCAACAACCAATGGGGTCTCTTCCCTTCTTTTTCTGCGGCATGGCGGATCTCCGAGGAGCGCTTCTTTGACTCGTCAATCACCTCTTCACTCAAGCTTAGAGCATCCTGGGGACGGCTCGGCAACCAGTCTATCGGTAGTTGGTACCCCACCGTGGCGAATCTTGAGCGTAAGAACGTTATCCTCGGAAAAACTCAGGAGATTCAGAACGGCACCTCCGGATACATACAAACCGCACTACCCAACCCCAATCTCAAATGGGAGACAACGTCCGTGACAAATGTAGGGGTGGACTGGCAAGCTCTGGATAACAGGCTGTCTGTTATCCTGGACTATTACTATAAAACTACAAACGGAATCCTCCGCAAGCTGGTACTGCCATCCAGTGTCGGGCTCTCTGCTCCAAACGTGAACTATGCAGAGGTGATGAACCAAGGGGTAGACCTAGAGGTTCGTTGGCAAGATCAATACAAGGATCTATCTTACAGTATTACGGGAAATGTCTCTTACCTCCAAAATAAGATCCTCAAGCTGAGCTCCGGTGTTGACGAAGAGATCATGAGCGGGGGCACCTGGGGACGCACCCTCATCAATAGGGTGGGTGACCCCATCAGTGCACTGTATGGCTACCGCACCGACGGTATTATTACCACCATGGAGGAAGCCAAGAAGTACACAGCAATGGGGCAAAGCAATGCCACCGTCGGTATGCTGAAGTACAAGGACCTCAATGGCGATGGAAAGATCAATAGCGAGGATCGCACCATATTGGGTAGCCATATTCCGTCATTCCAAGCAGGGATGACCTTTAACCTACAGTGGAGAGGCTGGGATATGAACATGGTGTGGAGTGGTGTTTTCGGGAAAAAACAGCACTCGCCCCTATCTTTCCAGAACCGTTTCCCCAACAGAAGTAATACTTATAAGTGGTTCAACAACAGATGGCGTCCTGGTGATCCCTCAGAGGGCAAGTACCCGATGATGATCCAAGGAGGAAACTATCAAGACATGAACGACCTAATGGTTGCCAACACCTCGTATGCCAAGCTCAAGTCTCTAGTCCTAGGCTATACATTTGACATCAAAGACATACGTACTAGGGTATACCTATCCGGTGAAAACCTACTAACCATCACTCATCCCGACTTTGATGGCTTTGACCCGGAGAATGGTATGGCACCGGGACACTACTATATGTGGGGTGGAGACTATCCTACTCCTCGGATCCTCATGTTAGGCTTGACCGTCAATCTCTAATCTCCAAAAAAGAACAATACAGTATCATGAATATAAAAATTTCAACCCTGGCATTTACGCTCCTTCTCTTGGTTGGCACCACGGGATGCATGAGAGACTTCCTGGATCGGAGTCCCTATGGTTCGGTAGATGATGGGACCTTTTTTACCCAAAAAGAGCACGCCAACCTTACTGCTATCGGAGGCTACTCTACCCTGTTGCACTTCAATAACCACTGGGCTGACGCGCAGCTGGAACTAGGCATGACTGATGACTTTTCACCCAACGGTTTTGACGATGCAACACCATTTTATGGAGCCACCTTTAACCCCGCCAATGGGGACATTGTGAACGGGATGTGGTCCCGAGGGTTTTCGGCGATTGCCGAGCTCAGCAAGAGTATTCAGGGCATAGAGAAAATGGACGGCTCAATCATCAAGGATGAGGAAAAAGCGATGTACATCAGTGAGCTCAAGTTCATACGCGCTTTCTGGTACTTTAGACTGCTTCGCTTTTACGGAGACCTGCCTCTACGGGCTTCTGCAGTACAGGATCCTACTAAGGAAGATCAGGTGATGATGCCACTGACCCCCAAAGAAAAGCTGATCAGTGACCTGATCGTTCCCGACCTGATACAAGCGTCCCAAAACCTTCCAGACCGATGGCCGGATGAATCCTACAACCGTGCAACCAAGGGAGCTGCTCTGGCGACCCTGATGGAGGTATATGTCTACAGTAAAGAGTACGACAAAGCTATAGAAGCGGGCAAAAAAGTGGAGAGTCTTGGCTACACCCTTCTAGATGACCCCAATAATGTCCTGCGTGTAGACTACGAAGGCAACTCTGAGCTTATTTTTTCTGTAGGACATGGTGCTGCCGCTGAGACCTACCGGGAGTACTACTACGGTACCGTCGAAGAAGTGAAGGACAAAGGACGTATCATGAGGGGCGACAGCTACTCCGGCAACTACTTCTACCCCTCACAGGATCTGATCAATGCCTATGAGATGATCGACGGTACCAAGCCCGGTGCTTCCTCTCTTTACAACCCCACAGAGTCTTGGAAGTACCGCGATCCCAGGTTCGATGCTACTTTTTACACCCCGATGGATGAGCTAACGACCGACAAGGGGGCTACACTGATGTGGACAAAAGAGATGCTGGACAATCATGAAACAGGATACGATATCCAGAAGCGTGGAGTTTACTATGGAGAAAGCACCTGGCATAAGCGCAAAGATTTTGTCTTGATCCGCCTGCCGCGTGTCTACCTGCTCATGGCTGAGGCGTATGCACTCAAAAGCGCACCGGATTACTCTGCTGCAAGCAGGTATATCGAGAAGGTAAGATCCAGAGCGCGCGCCTTTGCGCTTGCTCATCCCGACAAGTACATTCCTGCCGGACTGTCTGAGGACCAAGTACTGCCTCCACACAAGATCACTTCACGTGAAGAGGCATTGGCTGCACTAGACTACGAAAATAGAGTGGAGTTCTTCACCGAAGACTGCTACAGGTACTACGACCTCAAGAGATGGGGAACACTCCAGACCAAATGGCCAAAAGTCGGCAACTTCGTATGGAGCGACAAGTTTTTTGACCTGCCCTATCCTTCTTCCGAAACAGATATCAACAAAAACATTAAGCAATCATGGTAAGCAACGGACGCACAGTGATCAGACTGGCACTCACCCTACTCATCTTTTCCTCCATGGGCACACTAGCTGTACGAGCTCAAAACTTGTCTGCCCCCAAGCTTGCCCACGAGAAGTCTACCACCTTCGTGTTGCTACCCGATCCCCAAAACTACACCAAGTACAAGACCAACCAACCGGTATTTGAACTAATGACCCGGTGGATCGAGAGTCAAATAGAGCCTCTTAATATCCTAGGTGTCATCTGCACCGGTGATCTGGTGGAGCAAAATGACCTCGTCACCGTTGATGGCAAAAATGGAGATCAGACCGGTAGACAACAGTGGCAAGCCGCCTCGCGTGCTTTTGAAGTACTGGACAACAAAGTCCCGTATATGATCATGGAGGGGAACCACGACATTGGGTACAAGAGTGCCGAGTATAGGGACACCCACTTCCCAGAGTACTTTCGCGTGGAGCGAAACGATACTTGGGCGAAGCACTTGGTGGAGGTTTTCCCGGACGCTCAGGGGCGACCGGCGATGACGAATGCTCTTTTTGAGTTCGATGTGCCTCACTGGGGTAAAGTGCTTTTCATCACCACAGAGTTTACTCCGAGGGATGAAGTCCTGGAGTGGGCAAAGGAGCGTGCTGCATCTGAGAAGTATGCAGATCACTTGGTAGTCTTCATGACGCACTCCTACCTGCGCAGCAATGGCAGTCGGATAGAGAAAGAGTCCTACAAGGCAACCCCTGCTAACTACGGTGAGGATATTTGGCAAAAACTCATCTACCCGAGCAAAAATATCCGTCTTGTGCTCTGTGGACACTACTGCCTGATCGGAGACTACGAAGCCAACGTTGGACAACGGACTGATAAAAATAGTGTAGGTAAAAGCGTCTTCCAGATGATGTTCAACGCTCAAACAGCTGGTGGTGGCTGGCAGGGCAATGGTGGAGACGGATGGCTGAGACTGCTGGAGTTCATGCCAGATGGCAAGACCATCCGGGTACAAACTTACTCACCACTATTCGGCTTTTCCCCGGAAACCGAGCACCTCGCCAATAGGACCGAATCCTACGACCGCTACAGCATCGTCCTCGACTGAGTCGAAGCCGGAGTGGAAAGAAATGGGGATGAGGGGCGCCAAGAGTACTCTTGGCGCCCCTCATCCCCATTTGTGTGTCGGGTACTAGCTCTCAGATATGTCCGTTCCTATTTATTCAGCTTCTCATCAAGAAGAGCCTCTGATATGTGCCGGGACTTGTTGGCAATGGTCTTTTTGATTTTACTTTCGATAGCCCTGTGACCGTAGTATCCACGAGAATGTGCATATCAAGAGCCTTCTCATGTACTTGAAATATGCTCTCCTTTAGTGTCTTACGTCCTTTTTAGGAAATCATCTGACTTTGGCGTATATATAGAAACAGTTTCCTACTGGAAACTGTTCGCTTCTATCCGTCAAATCGTTTTCTTTCCTACTGGAAACATTTGGCTACTATCCGTGAAACTTTTGGGCACTATCCTAAGTGCGGAAAATGCGGGGCATTTTAACGTAATTGCCCCATGCATCGTCGCCCGGAATAGGACGGCACAAAACGAGATCGTCCCCGCACCGTGGTTCGGTACGGAGACGACCTATTCTTGGACTTGGACAGAGGGGTGCTCAGTACTAGCACCGCCTCATCCAAGTGTCGGGTCAGGGCTGATAGAAGAATGCATTGTCAGGGATGAACGACAGATCCTCATCCTTGTCAAAGCGTGCCCATTGCAGACGAATATCGCTCCATGGGGTTGGCCAGCCTTTGTGAATCTCTACTATGTAGGTCCACTGGATCTGATGCAAGCCCTTGGCTAGTGCGATGGTCATATCCTTGCGGGTCGGCCACTTCTTGATCTCGCCCTCGTTGTCGATCAGCACTTCGCCATCGATCCATAGACGGCTGTTGGTCGTGCAGAATCGGTAGACGCCATCCTCGGGGATGTTGATATATCCACTAAAGATCATACCGGACCAGAGCATGTTATCCATGAGGTGATCCCGGGTCTTTTTGACGTACATCGGGGGCTTCGTCGCTGCGATGGTGGAGTTTTTGATATCAGAACCGCCGGAGACATAGCTGACCATGAAGTCGCTCTCATCGGCAGCCAAGAGCTCATCTGTGCTCTCAAACTTCCGATCCGCTCTCTGAACCTTGATTCCTGCCTGGTAGCCTGCGGTCTCTTCAGCGACTGCCGGAGCATACTCTTCTTTCACGATTCGGATCTCACGCACGGGGCTCATCTTGCCACTGAGAATCACTGAGCGGATCTTGAGCGTGGTGTTGTCCGTAAAAGTGAGCGGAGCGGTGTACTCCTCACCGTGGTCAGCCGTAGGCTCGCTACCATCGGTTGTGTACACGATCTTGTGCACAGGATAAACGGTGCTGAATGGGAGCTCTACCGACTCGCCTACAAAGGCGACATGGTCGATGCTCCGATTGTTGCCTTGCTCAGGCTGGGGTATGTAGTAGAGGTAGTCGTGCATGTCGTAGCGCACCTGCAGGTTGTTGAGGCGACGCACGAAGTCGTCGTAGTCCTTTCGATCCAGTGGTGTCCAAGCAATCTCGGAGAGTGCAGCGACACGCGGCTGAGACATGTACTCATAGTAATCCATGCTGTAGAAGTACTCAGACCAGAGGTTGACCTGTACACCCAGCACATGGTGGCGCTTGTCGGCGTCAATAGCCTCGGGAACCGGGTCATAGGCATAGACCTTGCTCAGTGGAACGTAGCCGCCAATAGCGAGAGGCTCAACATTGGGGTCGCCCTGGTAGTAGTCGAGGTACATACCGCGCCATGCAGGAGTCATGATCACATCGTGGCCCATGTTGGCAGACTTGATACCGCCATCCTCACCTGTCCAGGACATCACGATCGCTGAAGGAGCAAGACCGCCTTGGAGTATCTCCTCCCAGCCGATCATCTTCTTACCCTTGGAGACGAGATACTCTTCGATCTGGTGTACGAACCAGCTCTGAAGCTCCTCTACGTTCTTGAGGTTGTTGTCGCGCATGCGCTTTTGGCACTTGGGACAAGTCTCCCAGTTGTCTTTCCACGCCTCATCGCCACCGATATGGAAGTAGTCGGTGTGGAACAGTGGCAGTACCTCATCAATCACATCCTTAAGGAACGTGAAAACATCGTCGTTGCCGGCACAATAAATCTCTGTGGAGATGGACCAGACGTTGCGCACCTCATAGGGGTAGTCCGCACCGTGGCAGCCGAGCTCGGGATAAGCAGCCACTGCAGCATCTGAGTGCCCGGGCAGCTCGATCTCGGGGATCACCTCCACAAAGCGCTCGTCGGCATACGCTACGATGTCCTTGATCTCCTCCTGGGTATAGAAGTAGGGACCATAGGTCGAGCCATCACCCTCAATGCGGGTCGCACCCTCAGCGGTCAGCTTGGGGTACTTCTTGATCTCAATTCTCCAGCCTTGATCCTCTACGAGGTGGAAGTGGAGCTTATTGATCTTCAGCATGGAGAGGAGGTCGATGGTCTTTTTGATCTCATTGACGTCCATGAAGTGGCGACCTACATCCACGTGCTGTCCTCGGTAACTAAACCGTGGGTAGTCCTTGATGGAAACAAAGGGAATGCTCCAGTCCATACCGGGTACCACCGAAGCGCTCTCTACCTCTGCAGGCAGGAGCTGGAGCAGGGTCTGCATGCCCCAGAACGCACCTCTCGGCGTGCTCGCCTGGATCAGGACACCCTGATCCGGAGTCACATCCAGCGTGTACCCCTCTTCCTGTGGAACAACATCTGTGCCGACAAGGCTCAGAGTGATCGCGTTCTTCGGAGCATCGGCACGCTCAGCGACGGAGATGCCCAACCCGGTAGACGCATTGATCTTATTGGCAAAAAACTGAGCAATCTTCTGCAGCTCCTCACCTTCACCGACAATCACGGTCTTCTTGGTGAGTGCCAGCTTACCCTCCTGAGTCTGCCGGAGTTCGACAGGCTGTGGCACCACATTGATGCCCTCGTTGTACGGCTTCGGCTCCGAGACCTGCTGCGTACAGCCCATAAGTGCAACGGCAATTATGCCGAGCAACGTAGTAGATGTCTTTCGTAAATTCATACTGATGTATTTGCGTGGTGGTTATAAAGCTTACTTTATACAAATATAGCTAATGTAATCAAGAAAAGCGCAGATTTACTCCTCGGGTAAAACTCACGCATTTGGAGTTTAGAGGTAGTCTGTGTTGATGGTGTCGGTGGAGGCTGAGCATTATGACTTTACGGAGGAGGAAGAGAAGGAGCCGGACTTTATTATCAATTACGACATCAAGTACCGCATGGAGACGGACTAAGGAAGACGACAAGGCATCAAGTCCCCCTGTTTTTGCCGCTGGGGGGGATTTTTTGACGGATAGAAGCGAATTGTTTCCAGTAGGAAAGAAAACGATTTGACGGATAGTAGAGGTCTGTTTCCTACCGGAAACTTTTTTCAGTACACGTCAACCTCTAAACTTCAAATGTGTGAGCCCTGCAATGCGACCGCAAGGATGGTGCGGTTTACATATTTTTAGGTAGCTTTGCTAACATTGTGTAACACACATTACCTGTATTTCAAACCACAAGACTTATGAAGAAACGTAACTTTAGGCAAGTACTCTCTCTTCTGGTCTGCGCTATTGCGCTTCCCGCTTTAGGGGGGGTAATTCGCTGTACGCCATGAGTTAGAGAGTGGTATCGCAAAGGAGGTCACCCAGTCGGACAAGATCAAAGTCCGCGGTGTCGTCCAAGACACGAACGGAGAAGCCATCATCGGTGCCACCATCGTCCTCGTCCAGGACGGGACCAAGGGCACAGTCACCAACATGGATGGCGCCTTTCAGCTCGACGGAGTCCCCGCAGATGGCACACTCCGCATCTCCTACGTGGGGATGAAGACCCTCGATGTCCCCATCAAAGGACAGACCGACCTCACCATCGTCCTCCGCGATGACCAAGAGCTCCTCGACGAAGTGGTGGTGGTCGGCTACGGGACTCAAAAGAAAGCAGACCTAACCGGCTCTGTCGCTAATATTGGAGCTGACAAGCTTACAACCCAAAGCAATGCGAACATTGGTCAAGCTCTACAAGGGAAAATAGCCGGGGTGGACATTGTATCTCAAGGCGGTGCGCCAGGGTCTGGAGCCCGCATCATGGTCCGTGGTATTGGTACGCTCAATAATGCCGCTCCTCTCTACATCGTCGATGGTATGTATATGAGTGGTGTCGACCACCTCAACCCCAATGATATAGAGAGCATCGATGTCCTAAAAGATGCCTCCTCTGCTGCTATATATGGGTCACGTGCAGCTAATGGGGTCATCATCATCACGACCAAGTCCGGATCAAATACCGAAGGTCAGCCGATCATAGACGTGTCGACCAATGTCGGCATCCAGACACCCTCCAAGTATCTGGATATGCTTGGAGCTCAGGACTGGGCACGACTCACTACGGTATCCCGAGAAGCTATCGGTGCTGCTCCTCTTGATATGAGCCAAAATATCACGGAAGATAATGACTGGCAGCATATAATGATGGGAGCAGCCGTGATGCAAAACTACAATCTGACTGTACGCGGAGGGACAAAGCACTTTACCTACTACACCGGTCTGGGCTATGTCAATCAGGACGGTGTACTGAAGGGGACCAACTATGAGCGGTACAATGCTCAGTTCAAGTCGGAGTACAAGAGAGGTGCTTTTACCTTTGGAAACAATGTGGTCCTTAGCTCCAGTCGGAATAACCCTCTCTATGCTTTTGCTCGAGGTGGCTACTTAGGTATAGTCCTACAGTCAATACCTACCTTGCATCAGTACGACCCCGAAAACGATAAGGGTGGCTATGGCAAAGTGCATGGAGATGCGACTGATATCCCTCATCCGCTAGGAATCTTGGATCCAAACCTCACCCGTCGTTCCAACAACTCTTACAATGCGTTTATTAACTTGTATGCGGAAGTCAAGCTGCCATTTGGCTTCAAGTACCGCCTCAATACGACCCCGGACTTTTCATTCAATCGATATACGGCGTATGAAAACGTATTTGACTTTGGTTTGCGTAACAACATGGTGTCCAATATGACTGAAAACCGCACTAGTCATAAAAACTTCTTGATTGAAAACCTTCTTTCATTTGATGAGACGTTTGGAAAGCACAAGGTCACGGGACTCCTTGGGTACTCTTATCAGAAATACAACTCACACTACATCATGGCTTCCGGTAAAGGACTGCCGGAGGGGATCTACGAAGTAGGTGCCGCCACTCAGGACCGTATCAATGATACCTACCGCAATGAAAGTGCCATAACATCGATTATCTCTCGAGTGTTTTACTCCTACGATAACCGTTACCTCTTCACGGCTACTTACCGTAGAGATGGGTCGTCAAAGTTTGCACCGGACAATCGATACGGACACTTCCCCTCCGTATCTGTGGGATGGAATGTAGCCGAAGAAAAGTTTATAGCACCGTCACGGGAGTGGCTTGATCAGTTTAAGATCAGGGCAGGCTATGGTGTCTTGGGTAACCAAGAGATTGATAACTATATGTACACCAGTGTGATTACCTATAATATCAATTACCCTGATGGCAATGGTGGCCTATATAGTGGAGCTTTTCCCAAGAATTTTGCCAATCCGGCCATCAAGTGGGAGTCTACGGCTATGACTAATGTGGGTGTTGACCTTGCGTTTTTCAACTCTCGTCTCCAAATTACAGCAGATTGGTACCGCAAAGATACACGAGACATCCTCCTGACTGTGCCTATCCCTTTATCCCCAGGTGGAGCTAATGACCCGGTTCGTAATGCAGGAAAGATCAAAAATACCGGAGTGGAGTGGACAGTGAACTGGAATGATTTTGTCAGTGACGACTTCTCTTATGGCGTAACCCTCACCGGTAGTGCGATGAAGAATGAAGTGGTGGAGATGGGTGATGCGAACCAAGTCATCAACGGTGGTCAAAACCGTACAAATGTACCAACGACTCGTACGCTGGCGGGCTATCCCATCGGAGGCTTCTGGCTTATCCCTACTAATGGGTTATTTCAGAGTGCCGAAGAGATTGCAGCTTATACCAAAGATGGCGATCTGATCCAGCCCAATGCCAAGCCTGGTGATATACGCTTCGTGGATACCAATAATGATGGTAAAATAACTGATGATGACCGGGTTTATGCCGGTAGTCCTTTCCCAAAACTCACTATGGGGCTCAACTTTAATGCAGCTTACAAGAGATTTGATGTCCTATTGGGTATGCAGGGTGTCTTTGGGAATAAAATCTACAACGCTACCCGTCTAGAGCTGGAGGGAGTCAATAAGGGAACTAACTTCATGACCTCTACCCTTGATTACTGGACACCGGAGAACCCCGGTGCTTCTCATCCACGCTTAGTCTGGGATGACCCCAACCAAAATACTCGTCCATCTAGTGATCGATTCCTCGAGGATGGGTCGTTCTTCCGTCTGCGCAACCTACAAGTGGGCTATACTTTGCCGACAAGTTGGTTCAACAACAGCATACAGAAGCTCCGAGTGTATGCTAATGCGGAAAACCTATTCACCATCACCAAGTATAGTGGGTACTCTCCGGATATCAATAGTGGATCGGCTACCTCACGAGGCTTTGACAACTTTGTTTACCCCGCCAATCGCATCTTTATGCTGGGGCTTAATCTGACATTCTAAAATAAGATCACAATGAAAACCTACCAATATATTATTCTTGCTCTCATTGCTGTTTTATTCGGCGGTTGTGAGGGGATGTTGGATATCACAAACCCCAACCAACCCACTGACCAGACCTTTTGGAGGACAGAAGCAGACTTCCGGTCGGCAATGAATTCCTGCTATACACCGCTAAAAGTGTGGTCCGGTGGATACTATGGTACTCGTGGCCTGATGATCCGCATCTCACGGGCAGATGATATAGAGTTCCGAAACGATATTGCTGACATCTACGCCATACATCGGGTTACAAACGACCCGAATAACTCCGTTGCACAAAATGTCTTTTACCAGTTTTATAATGCTATTCACCGGACCAATACGATCCTGCAGAAGATTGAGGAAAAGGACTTTCCGACAGAGTTTAAGCAAAACATACGTGGGGAAGCACTCTTCATCCGCGGCCTCTATTACTTCCAGATTGCTAGGGAGTTTGGTGATGTGCCACTTCGCCTAAAGGCATCCCAGGATCCTAAGACTTTCCCAATGGCCAAGTCACCTCAGAGCGAAATATACGCACAGGCTGAGAAGGACTTCATCGAGGCTGCTAAGTTGCTTCCTATTAAGAATAAAGTAGGGAGACCAACCAAGGGAGCTGCTACTGCGTTCCTAGGAAAACTATACGTGTACCAAGAAAATTGGCAGGCAGCCAAGAGTACGCTGGAGCCTTTGACAAAGTCCCCTTATGAGTATAAACTGGTTGAGGACTTTGCATGGAACTTTGACGAAGCGCACGAAAATAATGCTGAGAGTATTTTTGAGATCCTTTACGATCCGGCAGGCGGATCCAATCAGTGGGATAATGGTGAGACGGCTAACTCCGCACAGTCGACAACGATAGCCGTGGAGTATGCAGCTGGTGAGGTAGGTGGATGGTTTGAAGCAAAAGCAACCAAGAAGATGATGGATATCTTCCTGAAGGAAAAAGCAGCTAACGGAGGCTATGACTACCGAGCACTGACCTCTGTAGCATGGAACTATCCGGGCTGTGTCTATTACCAAAAGCCTTTTCAGGAGGTGTTCAAAAACAACAATGATGGCTTGAACTCGTACTGGATCATCAAGTACTCCAACTCTGCCACCCGTACTCAGGAGGTGGAGACACTGCCCTCCTACATCAACGAACGAGCAATGCGGTATGCAGATGTAATCCTGCTGCTGGCCGAGAGTGAACTGAACCTAGGCAATACATCTGCGGCAATTAGCTACATAGACCAAATACGTACCCGCGGAGGTAACCTAGCACCTTATCCCGGAAGCACAGACTCCGACTCGGTAAAAGCCGAGCTTATCCATCAGCGAGCAATCGAGCTTTTCAAGGAGGGCGAGCGCTTTTATGATCTGCGTAGATGGGGACTCCTTGAGAAAGAGCTCAAAGCGCAGGATCCTCTCCGCTTTGCCAACTTCCAGAAGCGCAACCTCTATCTGCCAATACCGGCAAAGGAAATCCAGAATAACTTGCTCTGTACTCAGAGCGAAGGGTGGTAAGTAACCGAGATGTGCTCACTGACTCAAAATAATAAATCTTCGCCAAGCCACTCCGGCATGTAGCCTAAAAATTAGCCCGTAGGGTAAAGGATTTTCCTCTACGTGAAAATAGTTCTCTACTCTACGGGCTAATATTTTGATCTGGTCGCAATCGGGGAAGGTAGTAACTTACAATAGTCGTAAAACGAGGCGATGTAGGGACACTATATACTATGTCTCCTCTTTATTTCTCTTATTATGTATATGTTTCGCTACAGAAAGCTTGTATGTGCTTCACTTTTGCTTTTGGGTATTGCACAGATGGGAGAGGCTCAGTCGGAGCTAGGTCTGACGCACTCGGGACAGAGCACGGGGCAGCCTCCCTTTCCTCTCCTCACCTACTACGAACTGCCCAATCCAACCCCCACGGACACAAACGAATGGAGATCGGTCAAGGGGGTGAAGCTCAGCTGGGGTTCTACCGACATACGTTACAGCAAAGAAAAGCCGGCGCCCATCGATCGTCTACAGAAGCAAATCGCGCTGACCGCTTGGAGAGGGGAGAGGGTTTTAGCCCAGTGGGTAGTCTGGGGCGATCGACCGTTATCTTCCCTTGCTTATACGGTGAGTGACTTGGTTCACAGTGCTCAAAAAGACACGATCAAGGAGGATGCCCTCCTCACCGGATTTGTCCGCTATGTGATGACCGATGAACTGAATAAGGATGGCAAAGGCGGGTGCGGATCTCGTCCGGATGCGACTGCATTTGACTCCACTCTGGTGGCTGATCCGATCGATCACCTAGCTCGTGAGCTTTCGCTCGATCGGCACACTACTCAGGCAGGATGGGTACGGGTGTGGGTCCCTCAGGATGCCCGTCCGGGTACTTATCAGGGTATCCTGACCGTTTGCGATGCTTCTGGCGAAGTCGGCACTCTGAGTCTCAAGCTCCGAGTCAAGGACCGTATCCTCCCGTCACCTACAGAGTGGGCTTTTCATCTCGACCTGTGGCAAAACCCCTTTGCCATCGCTCGGTACCATCAGGTCAAGCCGTGGAGTGATGAGCACCTAGCCTGTATGCGTCCCTACATGGAGCTCTACCGTGATGCGGGAGGTAAAGTCATCACGACCTCTATCATGCACAAGCCGTGGAACGGTCAGACCTACGACTACTTTGAGACGATGGTGACGTGGATCAAGAAGGCTGATGGGTCGTGGAGCTTTGACTACACGGTATTTGACCGGTGGGTGGAGTTCATGATGGGACTAGGTATCACCAAGGAGATCAATTGCTACTCCATGGTACCTTGGCGTCTCTCCTTTCAGTACTTCGACCAAGCAACGAATAGCCTGCAAGAGATCCGTACTGAGCCCGGTGAAGCTGCATATGAGGAGATGTGGGGTGCCCTGCTGAGGTCATTTGCCGATCACTTGATAGAAAAAGGGTGGTTCGGTATCACTCATATATCCATGGATGAGCGCCCTGCGGAGGTGATGCAAAAAACGCTGGAGATCATCCGCAATGCCCACCCGGACTTCAAAGTATCCCTAGCCGGTGCCTTGCATGAAGATCTGTCGGATGATCTAGATGACTACTGTATTCCCTTGCGAATAAAGTATCCGGAAGAAATGAAAGAAAGTCGCAAGGCTAAAGGACAGACGACTACTTTTTACACCAGTTGTGAAGAACCTTATCCCAACACTTTTACCTTCAGTCCTCCGGCTGAGAGTGCGTGGTTTGGCTGGTCTGCAGCAAAAGAGGGCTTGGACGGCTACCTTCGCTGGGCGTATAATAGCTGGGTCATCGAGCCGCTGCTGGACAGTCGCTTCTATACCTGGGCTGCAGGCGATACTTATCTCGTATACCCCGGAGCACGGACTTCTCTGCGATTTGAGCACTTGATCTCTGGGATTCAGGCCTATGAAAAGATCAGGATCCTGCGAGAAGAGTACATCCGTACCAAGAACTATAGAAGCCTCAAAAAGCTAGATAAGCTACTCAGCACCTTCGATGAGACGACCATGGAGCACACACCGGCATCCGAGACTATCAACAGAGCCAATCGGATCCTCAATCAATACGGACCTATGTCTCATAGATAATCTTGCATCATCAAAAGGAGGACGTCTCTATAGAGAGTCGTCCTCCTTCTCTATCTACACGCATATGCATGGGTCGGTTAGAAGGGAAGCTTGGGGGCATTGCAAATCCGGGAAATAGTGATGGAGTATGGTGATATTTGGCTACTTTTGCTTGTCGGGGGTGGGAAGGTGTTTAGGTGTTTTTTATTGCTGTAAATAAAGTCTATGAGTAAGAAGTACAAAATCGGATATGCCTTGTGTGGGGGAGGAGCGAAGGGGTTTGCCCACCTCGGAGCCATAAAGGTCTTTGAAGAGCACCATATCCGACCGGATGTGATAGCCGGTACGAGTGCGGGTGCTCTGGCGGGCGTATTTTATGCGGATGGGTTTGCTCCGGAGGAGATTGCGGAGCTGTTTAGGGGGCATAGGATGACTGACTTTGCCAATCTGAGCCTTTTCTCCGGTGGCTTGCTCAAGCCTACGGGTGTCGCTGAGATGCTTCGGAAAAATCTGAGGGCGCATAGCTTTGAGGAGCTTCGGATTCCTTTCAGAGCAATCGCCACAAACTGGGAGACGGCTCAGATAACGGTCTTTAGCGAAGGAAAAAACCTAGTGGAGGCAGTGATTGCCTCATGCAACGTCCCCATGGTCTTTGAGCCGATTGAGATCGATGGTGTCCAGTATGTAGATGGCGGACTGCTCAAAAACTTCCCCGTCTCGGTGATTAGAGATGAGACGGAGTGTGTGATCGGCGTGAACCTCATGCGTCTCCATGAGTTTACGCCGACGAAGAGCGTGAAGGCTACGGCGTTTAGGTACTACGATATTATCTCCAAGCTCAATGTGAAGGAGGATATCGCAGCTACGGATGTCCTTGTCGACATGGATGGTCTGCACGAGTACTCCATGTTTGACCTAAAGTCGATCGATGATATCATAGCGCGTGGCTACAAAAGGACTTCCGAAGTCTTTGCTTCGGCGGAAGTGGTACAAAAACTCAAGCTCTAGTCCGGAGACGCTGACGTCATGAAGGATTCTCTGTGCGAAAACGACGAGAAAAGCCACCCCCTGCTGGGGACTGGTGTGTCACGTTATATCATTGAGTCATAGGCGGGTAGAGCATGGAGGGGAGTGTAGCGCCTAGAAGCCAAAAGTTCCCTACTGGAAACATTTCTCTTCTATCCGTCAAATCATTTTCTTTCCTACAGGAAACCTTTCGCTACTATCCGTGAAACTTTTTTACCCCGAACCAAGCCGGCCGTTTGGCGCCCCCTGTCGGGGTCGGTGGGGGAGGGGGATCCGCCTTTTCCGGGAGGCATCATTGGGACGTTCGCCCCTCCTTGACCACCCGGCTGTGAAGGACCGACCTCCGGCGGGGTCGGTGAACTGTAGTGATACCGTACGTCGGAGTGAAAATAGGCTTGTGCTGATAGTCTCCAAAAAAGAGGAAGGGGTGGTACCGGATCCGGCACCACCCTTTCTTCGTATCCTAGGCTACATCACCACTCCGCTGTGGATGGGGAGTGTGTAGTCTGCTTCTTGAGCGGCTGTTTACTTCCAGCCTGGGTTTTGCGTCTTGAGCTCCTTGTTGGCCTGCATGTCTACGCGAGGGATCGGCCAGAGTAGAGCATACTCAGGTATGCCACCTACCTTTGTTTTGCCGACTGCAGGCTTGTTTTGCACCTTGGCTTGCTGGAGTGGGGTCCACTTGAGTGTGCCGGAGTGCATGCCGTCAGCCTCGGGATAGAGTCTGGTGCGTCGGATGTCGTCCCAGATGCGGAACTCGAGTGGCAGCTCGTGGATGCGCTCGGTAAGGATCGCCTGCACTAGCTGATCCCCTCCTGAGGTGACAGGAGCAAGGTTTGCTCTTTTCCTAACTTGGTTGAGGTACTCTCTTGCCTTTCCTTCGTTGCCTGACTTTGCATAGCCTTCTGCAGCGATCAGTAGTACTTCGGCATATCTCATCATGGGCATGTTGTAGTCGCTATCCTGTCCTTTCTTGAGGGCTTCTTCGTCAAACCACATCCAATTGCCGGCATTGCCCAGAGTGTGCTCTAGTCCGGTGTCGTCTGTGTACTCGTAGAAGAACAGCTGCTTTTCCTGGATGCGGATGTCCTCCGGTGCGTAGCTGTCTAGAAGGATACCGGTGGGTAGGTAGCAGTTGTACATCACATCACCACCCGGGTGGAAAATTCCGTTGCCTTTGGCGTCTTTCCACTGAAACGCCTCGGTTCCGATTGACCGAGAGGGGTAGGAGTTTCCGATCTTGTGGCTGCTCCAGTTGTACTCCTTGGCGTAGATGACCTCTTTGGAGTCTTTGGATGTTTTTAGCACGTTGTATGCCGACTCCAGTCCTTGCTTGCTTCCTGCGGCCTGCTCGAGTGAGTGTACCCCGCTGCTGATCACGCGCTGTGCCATCTCTGCCGCCTTGGCGTATTTGCTGTTGTCACTTACCGGGTAGCCTGCCCACTGTAGGTAGACCTGTGCGAGGAGTGTCTCAGCCATCGCTTGGGTGACCCGACCTTTGTTTTGGTAAAAAGTGAGATTCTGTAGCGCCTTGCTGTTGATCGCAGCCAGCAGATCCTCCTCGATCATGGCATAGATCTCCGCAGCCGGGGTGCGTGGTTGGTTGATCTCCTCGGGGGAGTCAAACGCAACGGTGACTTTTGGGATGTCACCAAAGTTTTTCACCAGCTCAAAGTTGTTTAGAGCTCTAAAGAACTTTGCCTGCGCCTCGTAGGACTTGACCTCCGCGGGTGTCAAAAACTCTTCTGTTCGGGATAGGTTTTGGAGCACGTAGTTGGCTCGTCCGATACCGATAAAGAGTTCGTTCCACAGGGACAGGGCGATGCCGTCAAATGCTTCGACATTATACGTCCCGGCCTCGGAGGCTGTGGTGAAGGTACGGTCTTTTCGGGTGTCGATGAAGAGTCCGGATGTGATGCCACCCCACATGGTTGCCTTGGGAGTCCAACCTCCGGATATCTCAATATTATGCATGTAAGGCATGCCGCCAAAGTATAGGCTGTTGACCACCGACTCCGCATCTGCCCGGGTGTTCCAAAAGTTGTCCTCGGTCTTCCTCGTGAGTGGCTTCTCTGCTAGGAAATCGGTGCACGACGTGGTTGTCAGTAGTGCACAACCCGCAGTGACTGCAATAGCAATATAGGTATATAAGTTTTTCATACTATCTTTCGTGTTTCGTATTCAGCTGATCAGAATGTAATGTTAAGTCCCAGAGTAAAGGTCCTTGGGCGTGGGTAGCTAAAGAACTGTCTGCTGGCTCCCCACTTGTTGTCACCGAGTCGAGTAGAGTTATCCGGGTCGTAGCCAAGATAGTCTTTTGAGGTGAGTAGGAAAGCGTTGTTGACGTTTGCATAAACCCTCATGGAGGATAGTCCGATCTTCTTGGTTAGCTGTGGATCCAGTGTATAGCCGAGCTGTACGAGGTTGAGTCGGAGGTAAGAGCCGTCGCATACCCAGTCGTCGTCTGCGCCGTTGTTGGCACCTTGTCCAAAGTTGTTGAGTCGGATGGCTTGCTCTTTGCCGTTGGGGTTGAGCGTCGGGTGCCATGCTTCTTCATACAGTCTGGTCAGTCCGTTTGTCAGGAAGCGTGCCACGGTAGAGTGGTAGTACTCCTGCATGAGCTGAACGCCCCAGCTGAACTGGAAGTCCATGGTGAGGTCCAGGTTTTTGTACTTGAATGTGTTGATGAATGATCCCATCCAGTCGGGAAGTCCGTTGCCGATGATCTGGCGGTCCTTATAGGTTACCTTTTCGCCGATCACACCCGGGATGTTCATGGTCTCGGGATCCCAGTTTTCGGGCTTGCCATCGTAGATGCCTACGCGCTTAGGACCGTAGAAGGAGGATAGCTGCTCACCTTCGCGGATCAGCATGTCGTATCCTACAAATCCGTCTGTCGTGATCTGTCTCTTGCCTGTCAATGGGTCGACAGAGGCGTTCTCGTCTAGCTTCTCCACACGGTTGCGGTTGTAGCCGAGGTTGAGGGTAGAGGTCCAGGTGAAGTCCTTGGTCTGTACCGGGTAGGCTGTGACTAGGATGTCCACTCCTCTATTGGACACTGCGCCGACGTTGTCCATGATGGAGCTAAAGCCGGATGAGCGAGCGATCGGACGATTCAGTAGTAGATCGGATGTGTACTTGTAGTAGTAGGAGACGTCGAAGTTGAGTCGACTCTGTAGGACGCTGAGCTCCATGCCGATATCAAACTGCGAGGTGCGCTCCCACTTTAGGTTGGGGTTGGGGAGGTTGGTCCGGTAGGCTAGCTTTTTCATCTCGTCACCGATCAGGACAGTCGCCTGGCCAAGTGTGGCGAGTGAGCGGTAGGTGCCGATCTCTGTATTACCGGTCACACCGTAGGAGGTGTGGAGCTTGAGTCGGTCGATGAAAGAGGCATCTTTCATGAAGTCTTCCTCAGAAACGGTCCATCCAAGTCCGAGAGAGGGGAAGAATGCGTACTTGTTGTTGCTCCCGAAGCGAGATGAGCCGTCATAGCGTCCTGTGAGGGTCGCCATGTACTTGTTGGCATAGGAGTATGCCACACGGAGGAAGTAGGAGTTCATCGTCCATTTATCGTGGCTGGATCCTACTCCGGGGCGGTCGACACCTGAGCCTAGGTTGTAGTAGCCGAGAGCATCGTCTACAAAGTTGGCATTGTTGGCGCTGAGGGATTTCCAAGTGCGAGCTTGCCAAGACATACCTGCCATGGCGTTGAGGTGATGCTCACCAAAGTCCTGTACATAGGTGAGGTAGGTCTCCTCCTGCCAGTAGATGGAGCTAACGGTGCTGCCGCTAGCACTACCCTGTGATGAGTGGTTGGTCAGAGGACGCGGGGTGAAGGGTGTATAGCCTTCGTTTTGGTGAACGTGGTAGTCGACACCGAGCTGTGTCCTCAGGTCCAGACCATCCATGAGGTGAAAGGTCAGAGCTGAGTTGCCAAAGAGCTGTGTATTGTAGCTGCGGTTTTGTAGCCGCTTTAGCAGCTCAACAGGGTTACCCACTCCCTCAGGTGCGAAGCCCTGCTTGCCGGAGTTGGGGTCGTTTTTGTCGTTTAGGATAGCCTCGGTCTGGACGATATTGGACTGCGCATATACTCCGTCCATCATCACCGGGAGGAATGGCAGCTGCTCGATCATGGTACGGATCGCTCCCTGGTGGTAGGGGTTGTCCGGTATGCGGTTGCCCCATGAGTAGTTGATCAGTAGGTTGTTGGATGTGGAGAGCCAGTCCAGAGGCTTATCGTCATAGGCCAACTTAGCGTTGATACGCTTCATGTAGGAGTTGTGGAGGATACCCTGCTGGTCGGTGTAGTTGAGGAAAGCTCCCATCGAGTAGTCATCTCCACTCCGCTGAATATTGACCTGGTGGTTGTGCGATACAGCTGTTCGTGTAGACTCGCGCTGCCAGTTGGTATCGTAGATAGGCGATCCATCGGCGTTGAATAGGCGTCTGTCTGTGAATATCTTGGAGAGGTCCGTATCAAAGTTTTTCCCCTGCCAAGCGTTTGCGTTCTCGAGTCCTTGCTTGAATGCCGCCATCCATTGTTCCGAGTTCATCACATCCATCTCACGCTGCATGGTACCGATGGATATGGATCCTGCATAAGATATATTGCTAGTACCATTTTTGGATCCTCTCTTGGTCGTTACCATTACGACGCCGTTGGCACCGCGAGCACCGTAGATGGCAGCTGATGAAGCATCCTTGAGTACTTCTATCGACTCGATGTCGTTGGGGTTGAGTAGCTCAAAGTTTTCCATTGCTACCCCATCCACTATGTAGAGAGGGTTGGCAGAGGCATTGATGGTCGAAAGACCGCGGATGAGTACCCTCATCCCACCACCGGGCTGTCCCGTGTTGGCAAAGATGTTCACGCCAGCCACCTTGCCCTTGAGAGCATCTAGAGGGCTAAAGGACTGCTGCTTGAGTAGGTCCTCACCTTTGGCACTGGAGACTGACCCGGTCAGGTCGGACTTACGCATGGTACCGTATCCCACCACGACCAGCTCGTCCAGCAGCTCTGTGTCGTCCAGCAGGACGATGCGGTGCTCTTGCACACCGTGGAGGGCAATCTCCTGGGAGACCATCCCTACATAGGAGACGACGAGTGTCTCATTTGCGGGTGTTCCTGAGATCGAAAATCGTCCGTCGATATCTGTCACGGTTCCCTTACCGGGTACTCCTTTTACAGCCACGGTAGCACCTACGATGGGGAGACCATCGGAGTCTACCACTTGACCCTTTACCGTGATTGTACGAGGTGCTTGTGCTTCTTGTGTACTCAGCGGCCCCGAACTCGTGTTTTCCGTAGTCGTAGCAGATAGCCTTGGTGTCAAGGAGAAAAATAGGGTGCAGACAGCCATACCTCTTATGGCTCGAACACACCCTTTGCTCAAAAACTCATGCATAACTAAATGTGTGTTTTCATGTTAAAATAAATTATCTCGTGGTCTTTTCTTTTGAGCGCCTGTGGAACGCTAGCAAGATAGAAAAGATCGCGTAATGCATACGGTCTCAAATTTACTTATTATTTGTAAAGTGCCAAAGAAATTAAAGGCATAAAGAAAGCCGAGCACTGACGGTGTGGTCAGTTGCTCGGCTTTTAACTACTCGGTCAGAGACCGAATGTGTGGATCAGAAGCGGTAGGTCACCCCGGCTACGAAGTGGGTCGGTGCAGCAGGGTAGAGCCAGATGTCGTGGCCTCGCTTGCCGCCCTTCGTGTAGCCATACACTCCTCCATAGCTGGAGTAGTCTGTGTTGTAGAGGTTGATGACCTGTAGCTGAAACGCCAGGGCTTGCTGCTTGCGCAGCTCGTAGTCATAGCTGACCACCAAGTCACCGACGTAGTGTGCCGGCAGGGTACGCTCGCTGAGACCGGAGTTGTCCAGGTGCCTTTTGCTGAGATACTGACCGCCCAGGCGGAAGCTCAGCGTGCTCCAGGGGTTCCAAGTGATGGCATGGTTGAGGATGAGCGCCGGGCTGTTGGCGATAGGGGTCTCCTTTTGTGTATAGCCTACCTTCTCCCAAGTGTCTTTATCGTCTTCGTAGAACGTGTAGTCGATGATGTTGTTTTTGGAGATCGTACCGTTGAAGTCCAGAGTCAGAGAGGGGAGGGCTTTCCAGGAGAAGCCTGCCTCCAGCCCGAGGCGATAGCTGCGGGGGACGTTGATCATCAGGTCCTCTCCCACGTCGCTCTTTTGACCGTTGGGAACGATCTGATCTTTGTAGTGCATGAAGTAGAGGTTGGCAAAGAGACTGAGTGTGCGGGCAGTATAGTTACCCCCCAGCTCCAGGTCGCCCATGTACTCGGGGCTGGGCATGATTCGCTCATCACTTTTGCCGTACATTTTGCTCTCGGTGTACATCTTTCGGTTGGGCTCCTTTCCTGCCATGGCATAGGATAGGTAGGCGCTTGCGTTTCTCGAAAAGAGGTAGGTGAGCCCTACCTTTGGCAGCACGAAGTTGTAGCTCAGAGCCTTGTCGCCGACGTAGTCGAGGACATCCAGCTCCTTGGTTTTGCTGTTCATCCGATCGGTGGGGCCATCCATGGTCGCGCGGACATGGCGGTACATGAGGTCTGCGTAGAGGAGGAGGTTGTCCGTCGGCTTGACCTCAGCCTTGATGTACCCGGAGGCATCGGTCTTGGTGCTGTGGTTGCGGTAGTACTCTTGGTTAGGTGTGAAGCCGTTGGGCTGTACCTCTGCCCACGGTAGTTTGCCAAAGTGATCTCCGGTGTAGTGGTTGACTGCCACTCCGGCATTGAGGTGACCCCACTGCTGCCTCCACATCAGGTTGCCCACACCGCCGTAGAAGTCATTCTCCAGGTATTTCTCCCGGATGAGAGCGATCTTGGTCTTGTCCGTCGCCGGTGCCAGACGGTACTCGCCCATCTTTCGTCCCGTGCGGTACTCTCTGGTGAAGCCTTTGCCCCCGGTGTGGTGTAGCGTCACCTCGTAGGAGAGGTCCGTGGTTGGTGCATGCCTAAAGATCGCATAGGTGTGGCCCTGTCGGTAGTTGTCCGTCTGGTCGTCGTAGTAGCGAAAATCCTTTGGATCGGCACCGGGGTTCATCAGCCCGGCACTGTTGTGCGTGCGTCCGTACTTCTCGATGTCCTTGGGAGAGATGCCGTTCCAGGAGATTCCGGTTTTTTGATCCCCCAGGTGGTGGATCAGCCGGAGGGAGTAGTTTTCCCCACCGTAGTACGCTTGGACGAGATAGGAGCGGCCGCGGCTGTTGCTGCGATCCACGTAGCCATCGCTGTGGATACCAGAGAGGGCTGCGCTGAGTCGCAGTCCGGTACCGCTGATGTTCCCGGTATGGAGGGTGAGGGTGTTGCGGTTGAGCCCGTACATACCCCAGTAGGTCGAGACAGCTCCCCCGGCTACAGCTGACGGTAGTGCGGTGCGCATGTCCATGGTCGCCCCAAATGCTCCCGCCCCAAAGGTCGAAGCTCCCGCACCGCGTACGATCACAATGTCGCTCAGGCGGCTGCCAAAGTCCGGCATATTGGCCCAGAAGACCGCCTGGCTCTCGCTGTCATTGACCGGGATGCCGTTGACGGTGATGTTGACACGGCTGGGGTCGATACCCCGGATGGAGAAGCCGGTGTATCCTCCGAAGAGCCCACTGTCTGTCGTGGTAATAAGTGAGGGAGTCCCCTTGAGCATCATGGGGACGTCCCAGGCAGTAGTGCCCTTGGAGAGCCGGTCCACATTGAGGTTGAGCTTAGTGAGCGGAGTGAGCTCACCGGGACGTGTCCCGAGTACCTCCACCTCGTCGAGGTCGTACTCGCGAGCCACGTTTTGTGCCGACACAGTCATGGCGAGCGCAGCAGAGGCACCCAAGACCATGATCGACCGAAGCATTTTGTTATCCATTACCTTTTGCTTGTACTTGATGAATGAAATAAAAAAGTTGTCACAAGCAAAGAGGCAGACTGCCGAGCGGCAGTGCTTATCCGAAAGAATCACGCTTTTCCTACGCAGGCATTGTCCTACAGGTTCGAAGGGTATCTGATCTCAGCCACCGTGGTGGCACCCCTAAGCGAGTGACTTAATTGATTACTCCGCAAAGGTACCGCTATTTCCCCACTTCCAAAAACCGAGTGGGGAATATGATTGATTAACAAATAGATGCGGGTGTTTGGAGAAGAGGTGTGTGAGGGTAAAAAGTTTCCAGTAGGAAACCGTTCGCTTCTATCCGTCAAATCATTTTCTTTCCTACTGGAAACATTTCTCTTCTATCCGTCAAATTTTTTGCCCCTTCCCGAGTGGCAAAAATAGGGGAACTTGATGCTACTCCTGATTAGTGAGCGGACTTTGCACTCTCTGGGCTTTGCCGGTCAGCCTCGGTCGTCCCTCCGCCTAGAGCTTTGTAGAGATTGATCTGCGACTGAATGACTCCAAAGGTGTCTGCGGCGTAGCCCAGCTGTGCGGATAGCAGTTGTTGCTGTGCGGTCAGTAACTCCAGGTAGGTTGCGGTACCCAGCTTCATCAGTTGAGTGGTGACTTCCACCGCCCTGAGGAGGGAGTCTAGTTGTTGTGCTCGGTTAACAATCTTGGTGGTGTAGCTCTTGTAGCTATAGAGCTGGTCGCTCACCTCGACTCCTGCGTTGAGTAGCGTCTTCTGAAACTCCACCGTGGCTTGCTCTTGCTGCGCTTTGGCGATACGGAGCTGTGCCACATTCCGACCGTTGTTGAAGATGGGTTGGAAAAGCGATCCTACGGCATTGCCAATGAAGGTAAAGGGATCCACGATGACTTGACCGAGGGCGTTGGTCCACGCTCCGGTGGCTGTTAGTTTTACGGAGGGCAAGAAGTCACTCCGAGCTCTATTTGCCCCGTAGTACGCCATCGCCAGTCTTTCTTCAGCCATTCGCACGTCCGGTCTGTTTGAGAGGAGATCTACCGGGAGCCCTACCTCTAGGGGCTCGGGCGGTAGTTGCTCGGTGAGCCTGCCCCGCTCTATCTGCCGGGGAGGCACTCCGATCAGCACGGAGAGGGCATTTTCGACAGATCGTTGCTGCTTGAGGAGATCGACCTGCATGTCGAGTAGGGCAAATGTCTGGGCTTCGGCTTGAGCAATGGCTGCCTCGGTGATGTTTCCTGTGTTTTTGAGGATACGCAGTACCCGAAGGTTCTCCTGCCACATCTCAATGGTCTCCTCTGCTATCTCCAGCTGCCTGTCCAGCATCAGTAGGGTATAGTAGCTATTGGCAACGGCAGCGATGATATTGGTCTGTACCAGTTGCGCCTGAGCTTCCACCATCTTGGTCTGGTGGTACTGCTGTCGGTAGCTGTTGCGTATCTTTCCGAAAAGATCCACCTCCCAGCTTGCCGTGATGGGGAGGTTGTAGGTCCACTGCTCTGTATTGTGGGTGTACTGTCCCGAGGGAGCGGCACTGATACCGGGTAAAAAACCTAGCTTCGCTGATAGAAGTGCCGCTCTCGACTGCTCCAGTCCCAGCTGTGCGACTCTGATGTCGATGTTTCGCTCCAGTGCCTGCTCGATCAGGTTGGTCAAGTAGGGATCGGTGAAAAAGTCCCGCCAAGAGATCTGTGCGATACTGCCCTCAGCCGAAGCGAGCGTGTCTGTTGGTGAATCGGGTGAACGAAACAGACGCTCCACGGTCACCTCCTCCGGACGTTTGTAGCTGCCGTAGATACCACAGCTGCTCAGGCTGACCAGCAGTACTATAGATGACAGGATGTATAAGGCGTTTCTTTTCATACTTCTTTTGTCTCCTCAAACTCTATGGGTTTTACCTTTTCTTGCAGGTTTTGGAAGATATAAAACAATCCCGGTACGAAGAATACCTGTATCGCGACACCGATCAGCATACCGCCAATAGCGGCAGTGCCCAGTGAGAAATTTCCCGATGCGCCCGCTCCCGTGGAGAATAGCAAGGGTAGGAGACCGATGATCAGAGCCAGTGAGGTCATGATGATGGGTCTCAGTCGTGCCGTAGCTGCCCCCTCGGCAGCTCTAGAGATGCTCATGCCGCGCTCACGTCGTTGGCGACCGTACTCCACTACGAGGATGGCGTTTTTGGCCAGCAGACCGATAAGCATGATCATCGCAATCTGTACGTAGATGTTGTTTTCGACGCCAAACAGCTGAGCAAATATGAAGGTCCCCATTAGTCCAAAGACTACCGAGAGGATCACCGAGAAAGGTAGGAGGTAGCTCTCGTACTGAGCGGATAGCAGGAGGTAGATGAAGACGAGTGACAGCAGGAGTACCATCACGGTGGAGCCACTGCCTCCGCTCTGCTGCTCTTCACGTGTGAGCCCGGAAAACTCGTACGAATAGCCTGACGGTAGTGCTGTCGCTGCCACCTCCTGTACTGCGGCTATCACCTCTCCGCTAGAGTAGCCGGACGCCGGCGTAGCGGTGACGCTGATACTGTTGAAGAGGTTGAAGCGGTCGATCACCTGGGGTCCGAGTTTCTCTTTGATCGAGACAAACTGCGTGATGGGTGCCATCTGACTGCCATTGCGCACGTAGATGCTGTTGAGGTCTTCGAGATTCGCTCTTGCCCCCGGCTCTGCTTGCATGTAGACGCGGTACAGTCGCCCGAAGGAGTTGAAGTTGGAGACATACATACCACCGACATAGCCCTGTAGCGTGCTGTATATCGTCTGGGGGCTGATACCTGCCATCTTGAGTTTGGCAGCATCTACCTCCAGCTCATACATCGGGAAGCTCGGGTTGAATGTCGTATAGGCTGCAGCTATCTCGGGTCGTTCGTTGAGTGCAGCGATGTACTGCCGGGCGATGCTAAAGAAGTCCACAATCTCCCCACCGGTCTTGTCTTGGAGTGAAAGCGACACCCCGCCTGTAGCACTGTACCCGGGTATGGTCGGAGGGACCAGGGCGATGATGTTCGCATTGGGTACGTTTTGAAACAAACCCATCAACCGCTGTTGTACGGCTTGCGAGGTCGACTGCTTGCCTTTGCGCTCACCCCAGGGCTTGAGCTGTACAAAGAGGGTCCCGTACGAGCTTCCGATGCCCGACATGAGTCCGAATCCACTAAACTCAATGACCTTCATTACCTCAGGCTGACTGCGAATAATGTCGCTTACCTGGTATACCACCTTATTGGTCTCCTCAAGAGAAGCACCCGGCTGCAGCGACACTTGTACCATGATACCTCCGTTGTCCTCTGTCGGTACGAAGCCGGTAGGGGTCTTGTAGATCAGTATGCCGGTAATGGCAATAGCTGCTGCGGTGACACCGAGCGTCAGCCCCTTCTTCTTGCTGATGCGCTCGATAGAGCTTCGATACTTGGTGAGCATGCGGTCGTACGAAGCATTGAACGCGATGTGGAAGCGCTCCATGAAGCCCGGCTTCTTCCCCGTCCCGGAATCTACGGAGGGCTTGAGGAATACCGCACACAGTGCAGGCGACAGGGTCAGGGCATTGACCGCCGACAGTCCGATGGCTATCGCCATGGTGATCCCAAACTGCCGGTAAAAGACGCCTGTCACACCACCGATGAAGCTCACCGGGATAAATACTGCCATCATCACAAGCGTGATGGAGACGATGGCACCGCTGATCTCACTCATCGCATCTATAGACGCCTTCCTAGCAGAGGTATAGCCACGGTCGAGCTTTGCGTGTACCGCCTCCACGACCACGATGGCATCGTCCACTACTATCGCAATGGCCAGCACCAGAGCGCTCAGCACTAGGAGGTTGACACTGAAACCAAAGAGATTGAGAAAAAAGAAGGTCCCGATCAACGATACAGGGATGGCAATAGCGGGTATCAGAGTGCTCCTAAAGTCTTGTAGGAAGATGTACACCACCAGCATCACCAGTAGAAAAGCCTCTATGAGTGTACGCACGACGTTCCTCATGGCTGCGTAGAGAAAGTCGTTGACGTTCATGCTGTAGGAGACGGTGATGCCCGGGGGGAGCTCATCTTGGATGTCGGTCATCAACTTTTGTATATCCTTGACCACCTGGGTGGCGTTGGAGCCCGCAGCTTGGTTGATGCTGATGCCGACTGCATTCTTCCCATTGGCGGTGTTGAGGACGGAGTAAAAGAGAGCCCCCAGCTCCACATCGGCAACATCTCTGAGTCGGAGGATCTTGCCCGAAGCATCGGCACGCAAGATCACGTCGCCAAACTCCTCTGCAGACTTGAGCCTGCCTCTGGTGGTGAGGGTGTACTGGTAGGCTTGATTGCCTCGCTGACCAAGTTCACCCGGAGCCGCCTCTATATTTTGTTCGTTCAGCGCCATCACCACATCCTGTGGCATCAGCCCGTACTGAGCCATCACCTCCGGCTTGAGCCAGATACGCATGGTGTAGTTCATCGCACCCGGGACCGAGGCTTCGCCCACCCCGGAGATACGCATGATCTGAGGAAGTATATTGATATCTGCGTAGTTTTGGAGGAAGAGGTTGTCGTACTTATCCTCCTCATCCTCCAGTGATACCATCAGCAGGGTGCTCGACTGACGCTTGATGACACTGACTCCGGCACGGGTCACCTCGGCAGGCAGAAGTGCTTGGGCGCGAGTCACCCTGTTTTGGACGTTCACTTGCGCCATGTCCGGGTCGATACCCGGTTCGAAGTAGACGGTGATGGATGCACTGCCGGCGTTGGTGGCACGCGAGGTCATGTGGGTCATGTTTTCGACCCCGTTGATCGCCTCCTCCAGCGGTGCCAGGACGGAGTTGATGACTGTCTCTGCGTTGGCGCCGGGGTAGTTGGCGTGTACGGTGATCGTTGGCGGTGCAATGTCCGGATACCGCTCAATGGGCAGTGCCAAGAGGCCTATGACCCCCAGTATCACCACAAATATAGAGATGACCGTAGAGAGTACCGGCCGTTCGATGAATCTATCTAACCTCATAGTCTCTACTGTCGCTCACTGTCCTTCCTTAGCCGTATACTCTACCGGCATGCCGTCCCGGAGGGTTACGGCGCCATCGATCACTACCTTATCCCCCTTCTTTAGTCCGGCAGTCACGATGTAGTTCTTACCGTCGTGGCGGGGCAGGACCTCTATCTGGGTTGCTCTGGCTTTTCCATCAGTGTCTACCGTGTAGATATAGGTGTTGTGCTGTAGCTGAAATGTAGCCAGCTGTGGTACCTCTATTGCCTCATCGATCGTGTTGGGGATGACCACATTGCCCGTGCTGCCGCTGATGAGCTTGCCATCCGGGTTGGGAAAAAGGACCCGGACATTGAGGGTCCCCGTGACGGGGTCGAGTATCCCGCTGACCGTCTGTACCTTTCCGGAGTGCTCATACGTGGTGCCGTCCAGCAGCTGCAGCCGGAGCTCGGGTAGAGACTCGAGCGCCTCCTTGATGTTCTGACCGCTGTGAGAAAAGCCAAGCACCTGACGCTCTGTTACTGAGAAGTGAGCAAACATCTCGCTAATATCACTCACGATGGTGAGGGGCTGAGGGTTGGTGGGCGAGACGAGACTTCCCACCCGATAGGGGATGTTTCCGACCACCCCGTCTGTTGGGCTGACGATGCGGGTGTAGGACAGTTGCTTTTGCGCACTCGTCAGCTGTGCTTTTGCCTGAGCCAGACCGGCCTCGGCGCTTGCCAGCTTGTTCTCGGCAGTCTGTAGGGTGTAGTCACCGATGATGTTTTCATGGGCGAGCTGACGGTTGTTTTCAGCGGTGAGCCGTGCCGTAGCTACCGCAGATGAGGCTACCTCCACCGCAGCTTCTGCTGCGGTGACCGCTTCCCGGTACTGCACCTGATCCAGTACAAACAAGGTCTGTCCCTTTCGTACTCTGTCCCCCTCATCCACGGCCAGCTGTGTGATCGGGCCTCCCACCTGAGGGCGGATCTCCACATCCAGCTTACCACGCAGTGTTGCGGGGTAGCTCTCATATACCGTTGCTCTCTTGGGCTCGATGACTTGGACCGTATAGGTGACGCCGGCCGCTTCTCTGCCTCTGTCCCCTCCCTTGTCGCTTTTGCAACTGCTCAGCACAAGCGCAGCAAGGGTGGAGACTAGGGCTGCTATCCGTATAGACCTATTATTTGGCATGGTTAGTAACTGTCTTATTTCCAACAAATATTGAATGACTTCCTCCGGTTATGGGAATAGGTACAAATTTATCCAATTCTTTTTAGTCCGGAGTTGCGACTAAGCTAATTTAACAAGGCTTACTTATTAATAGGAAGAACTCACTGATGATCAGATCCGGGTATCTGAACAAGCGTTAATCAAACCTTGACCGGGAACCCAGAAAAAGGCTCTCCCGGCAGGTGTCGCTACCGGGTTGATGGACAGGTAGATGTGGGTGTTTGGAGAAGAGGTGTGTGAGGGCAAAAAGTTTCCAGTAGGAAACCGTTCGCTTCTATCCGTCAAATCGATTTCTTTCCTACTGGAAACATTTCGCTACTATCCGTCAATTTTTTTTGCTCCGATGCGGAGCTAAAAATCCGGTGACATCCGTCACCACCAGGACTCTCGAACTTGGCGGTTAGCGTTATGGCGGAATTGGTGTATATTTGTGAATAAGGATATCCTATATGAGCATCTCGTATGAGCAAAAGTGACACCAATCCGGACTATTCGCTGGTCGTGCAGGCGGCATTTGACCAGCTGCTGGCAGACTATCTCAACTCCAACCACCGCAAGCGTACCGAGCCGATTATCAAGGCGTTCAACGTCGCACGCAGTGCGCACGAGCACGCCAAGCGCAAGAGCGGCGAGCCGTACATCATGCACCCCATCGCTGTGGCGAGCATCGCCTGCAATGAGATCGGACTGGGCAGTACATCGATAGCTGCGGCACTCCTGCACGATGTGGTCGAGGATACGGACTACACGGTAGACGATATCCGGGACATGTTTGGCGAGTCGATCGCCCGCATCGTCGACGGGCTCACCAAGCTGTCGGGAGAAATCCTGGCAGAGGTGATGTCGGGCAAGGAGAATGCCTCGAAGCAGCTGGAGAACATCCGTCACCTCCTCCTGACCGCCAACAATGATATCCGCATCATCCTGGTGAAGATTGCGGACCGTCTGCACAACATGCGTACTCTGGACAGTATGCCGGAGACGAAGCAGGCAAAGATTGCTGCCGAGACGCGTCTCTTTTACTCTCCGCTGGCGGAGCGGCTGGGGATGTACAACATCATGAGTGAGCTGCAAGACCTCTCGCTCAAGTACGACCACCCGCAGGACTACTGGGAGATCAAGCGCCTGATCAGCGAGAGCAGCAGTAGGCGCACGGATCTTTTTGACCAGTTTTATAGCAGCATACGCGACGACCTGGCGGATACAGAGCTGGACTACGAGATCCAGCACCGGATGAAGAGCATCTACAGTATCTGGAATAAGATGCGCACCAAGTCGCTCTCCTTTCGTGAGATCTACGATATTTTTGCCATCCGGATCATCTTCGAGCCGGCGACGGAGGCATCGGAGTACAGTGACTGCTTCAGGATTTATCAGATTATCTCGTCCCACTTCCGGGTCAAGGATGACCGTACCCGGGACTGGCTCACGCGACCCAAGGAAAACGGGTACCGCGCCCTACACGTGACGGTGATGGGGCCTACGGGGGAGTGGGTGGAGGTACAGATACGCTCCCGCATGATGCACGAGATGGCGGAGCGAGGTCTGGCGGCACACTGGCGGTACAAGCAGCGATCGGACGAGGTGGACAAGACGGAGGAAAAGATACTGGACAACGTGCGCGCGCTGCTGAGCAACCCCGGCCCCAACGCCTCGGATGACTACGAGACGATGATGTACAAGTTTGCCAGCCAGGATATGGTCATCTTCACGCATGACGGCAAGCAGGTGCGCTGCCCGCAAAACTTTACGGTCCTGGACTTTGCCTACATGCAGGGGGAGAAGGTGGGCAACCACTGTATCGGAGCTAAGGTGAACCACACGATGGTGAACATCGACTACCACCTCCAGAGCGGGGATCAGGTGGAGGTCCTGACTACCTCCAAGACCTATCCCAAGGATGAGTGGCTCTACTACGTCACCAGCCCCACGGCTAAGCGCTACATTCGTGACTACCTGGAGAGCTCGCGTATCAAGCAGATCAAGGAGGGGAGACTCCAGCTGGAGCTGTATGCAGATGAGCACGGCTATCAGTCTGACCTGGTGACCCCGCCCGAGGGTGCGGTCTTTTCGTACCCTACTGCGGACGACTTTTACCTCGCGGTGTACAGTGGTGAGGTGATGCTGACGGAGGAGCTGCTGCACGAGCTAAAGGAGCATAAGGAGAATAAGTCTGAGCACGGTGACGCCGAGGAGCGTCAGCTGTGGGACTCGGATGAGACAGAGGCACCGGCGCTGCCCAAAGATAAGATGAAGGAGCAGTTTTTGCTCACGGCTAAGAACGGTAAGCGCAACTACATCCGTGCGACCTGCTGCAGCCCGGTATTTGGCGAGGAGGTGCACGGTATCCTCAACGAGAAGCGACAAGTGGTCGTCCACCAGAAGTCATGCCCGGTGGCGATGCGGCTCAAGGCGACGCAGGGCGATGACATTGTCGCAGTAGCGTGGGGCCCTCATGTGCACTCCAACTTTGGCGTCCTGCTCGAGCTGGAGGGTGCGAACTTGGATGGCTTTGTGTACAACGTGATCAGCACTCTGCGGCAGATGAAGATACCGCTAATGGGGATCGAGTTTGCCAGCAACAAGGACCGGGCCATCGGGACAATACGTGTGCGGGTGCCCAATAAAGATGAGCTCAATAACCTGATCCGCCGACTGAGGGACGAAAACGATCTGCTGCGCATCCATCAAATCACCCAAGCCATGGTCTGAACAGAGGCGAAGAGCTGACCGGACAGAGCGAATGGGTCCGGAGCTTGTTTTGAATGAAAAGAACCACTCCAAATAACCTAATCCCCCGGATAAAATGAACAAAAAAGTAATCGTAGCCCCGTCTGTACTATCGGCTGACTTCCTACACCTGGAGCGGGATATACAGATGCTCAACGAGAGTGAGGCACAGTGGATCCACCTAGATATAATGGACGGACGCTTTGTGCCCAATATATCTTTTGGCCTGCCAATCGTCTCTGCGGTCAGCAGCATCACGGAGAAGGTCTGCGATGTCCATCTGATGATCGAAGAGCCGGAGAAGTACATCGAGGCGTTTGCCAAAGCGGGTGCCGATGTGCTGACGCTGCACTATGAGGCGACCCGACACCTGCATCGCGCAATGCAACAGGTGAGAGATGCCGGGATGAAGGCGGGGGTGGTGCTCAACCCCGCCACGCCTGTAGAGCTGCTGAGGGATGTACTCCCCTACCTGGATCTGGTGCTGCTGATGTCGGTCAACCCCGGATTTGGAGGGCAGAAGTTTATCCCCCGGATACTCGACAAGACCAGGCGGCTCCGCCGGATGATCGATGAGGGTGGATACGATGTCCTCATCGAGGTCGACGGAGGGGTGAATGCAGAGACCGGTCCTCAGCTCGTCAAAGCCGGTGCTGATGCACTGGTGGCGGGAAGCTATGTTTTTGGCTCCAAAGATCCTGCTGCCGCCATACGCTCGCTGATGCAATAGTACGAGGTGACTCGGGTCCCCGCCATACCGATTGCCAAGCCTCTTGAGCGGCCGGCATTTGTGGTGCTTGTGGGCTGTGTGGTGGGGTTGGTGGGCTTTCATCTGGCTCTTCCCCTCTATGTGGCTGTGCTGCCGGCGGTGGTCGGGGCTGTGCTCTACCTCCGACTGAGGAGTGGGGAGGAGATCGGGCTGGTGCTGATGGTGGCTGCTGCCTTTTGGCTGTACACCGATGCTCGGACATTAGTCGCACGGGACTTCCCGGAGCGGTGTGAGCTGTCCCGGGCAGTGGTCGATATCCACTATCCGGTGTCGGCTCACTCGGAGTCGGTGGCGCAGTATGGAGCGACGGTGCAGATGGACGGGCAACCGGTGCGGGTGCTGCTGAGGTCTGATGCGTCGGGGATAGGCTACAGTACGCGGGCAGTCGCCGATCTGGAGCTGTACCGACTGCGTAGGGACAATAGCTACCACCGCTACCTGCTGAGTGAGGGCTACCAGGCAGCAGGACGCATAGCACATCTCTACCGGCTGGACAAGAAGCCCTATACGAGCCTCTCCGAAGCGATGCAGGAGCTGCGTGCCGGGCTGGTGGCTAACTTTGAGCGGGCGTCTGCTCCCTGTCTGAGTCCGGAGGTACGTGGCATGACCTATGCGCTCTCCCTGGGTGATCGCAGCCATCTGCCTAGGTCGGTCAAGGAGCGTTTTACCGACACGGGTGTGGCTCATGTGATTGCGGTAAGCGGCTACCACTTGGGGATCATCTATCTGTTTCTTTCGAGCTTGCTTGCGCTGGGACTGTGGCGGTGGCGTCATCGGCGTCTGAGGTATGTCCTCCTCTTTTTGGGGACTTTGGCGTATACCCTCTTTACCGGGGCTTCGACCGCGACGGTACGTGCTTTTTTGATGAGTAGCTTGATCCTGCTCGCTGCTGCGCTGGGTAGACGAACGGATAAGGTGCAACTGCTGAGCTTGACGGTGTTGATCTTCCTGGTTGTCCAGCCACTGTCGTACTTGAGTGTGGGGCTGATGTTGAGCGTCAGTGCCGTCTGGGGAATACTGACCTTCCTACCACTGTTTCAAAAGCTCATAACCCCCTCTCTCAGGGGACTCCAACTCTTGAGAGACGCCATCTTTGTGAGCGTATCGGCGCAGATCGGAGTGTTGCCGTTCCTCTTTATGTTCTTCGGGCGTGCCAATATGAGTATTGTCTGGAGCAATATCCCGCTGATGTACCTGAGTGCGGTCGCGATACCGTATGGCTTGATCTTGGTGGTAATGGTCGGGCTGTTTGGTGCGGTCCCTCCGTTTTTACTGACTATTCAGGATTGGTTGGTGGGGAGTATGATACGCATCACTCGGTACTTTAGTCTTGAGGCGGCGAGCCTTTCTGCCGGTGGCAGCATGGATGTGGTCCAGGTGGTCCTGTACTACGCGATCGTCGTGATCTTCTATCGCCTCGCAGCCCGACAGATCAATGCCTACTCGCCCTACCGTCACCTCCTAGATGAAAAGGTAGGGCTGCATTAGTTGGCGGTACTGATCGGTGTAGGAACCGTCGGGATTGGCGATGGTGAGGGTGTCGATAAAGCAGTCCGATGGGATGCGACGGTGCCAAAAGAGTACGGCACGCTTCGGAGCTTTCCCGGCTACTGTCCGGACGAAGAGCGAACCGTGCAGCTGCAGTCCGTGGGGTCTTCCCTTTTGCTCAAAGTGGGCTACGGTATTCATCGGCAGGATGAGCAACAGATAGCCGTCCTCTGTAAGATCTTTGGCGACTCGGGCGAAAAGAGTATCCGGAGTGAGTCGACCGATGTGCTTCGCCAGTGTGCGGCGCTCGTACTCGGCGGAGTGGGTGGCAGTGTAGTAGGGTGGATTGCTCACGATGAGGTCGTAGGGGGTGCTTGTGCGGTACTGCAGATAGTCGGTGTGAAGGACGGTGATACGCTCGGCAAAAGGACTGCGACGTGCGTTCTCGGCAGCCTCCTCGGCGGAGCGTTCGTCGATCTCCAGTGCGGTGATGTGTGCCCCGGACGTGTCGGTAAGCATCAGTGCCACAATACCGGTGCCGGTGCCGATGTCCAAGATATTAATCGCTCCCTTTTCTTGCGCAAAAAGCGCGGAGACGGCGCCCAGAATCAGCCCGTCGGTACCGACCTTCACCTCCGAGTCGGAGTGGCGAACTGAGAAACGCTTTAGCTGAAAAACCTCCGCCATAGCTCCTTGATCTTGAGCAGCCCCTTTGCCACCTTATTGTTGTGCCGTGCGTAGTAGCGCTTTAGGATACGGTAGGCCTCCGGATCCTCTGTGGGTGTGCCACCGGAAAGAGGTGTGGCGTATTGCGGATAGGGGCAAACGGCAGTATGGTACCGGTCGTCGTTGGCGGAGTGGACTCCGGTGCCGTCGAAGCCTCTGTTGTTGACCATCGGTGGGTAGGCATTGACGCTTAGCTTGTCGTTGAGGAGTAGGGAGGCATGCCAGCGTATGGCCCATGAGTCATTCTCGCCCATAGTCTGCCGGCAGAGCATGCGGCTAAACTTCTGAAATCCTCCGTAGTCGAAGTGCCCCTTGTACTCGGAGTAGGGCATGGCATCCAGTTGACGAAGGAGCTTGAGTCCGTCCGGTTCCCAGAGAGACTGCCAGCGGTCTCGCCACGTAGCCCAGCCCCAGCTTCCCGCAAAGCGCAGCAGGTGGTTCGGGTGCAGCCCTCTGCGGGCGTAGAATGTACCCCCATGTATGTGGGCTATCTCGGGGTAGGAGGCATAGGTGTCGAGACAGTCGTTCATCCATCGGAGGAAGTAGGGGGAGAGCTCGAGGTCGTCCTCCAGTACGATGACTCGGTCGTGCCGATCCAGTACCCTGCTGACGCCATCGGTTACATTGCGCGCCAGCCCTTGGTTGGTAGGCTGTAGCCAGACGGTCACGTTGGGCGATCTCCGGGCTTCGTCCCGGATGATCTCCCGCACCTCCTCCACTTCTGCACCGGTACCTCCGTCCGATAGAATGTAGAGCGGTGTCTGAGGAGCTTCGGGCTGTCTCCAAAAGTCCGCCAGCACCTTTTTGGTATGCTCCGGTCGGTTGTATACGAGCAGCAGCACCGGTGCTTGGTCGGTACGGCTAAGGGCTCTTCTGAGTCCGTTGGGGTCGAGTCGAGGGCGTGAGAGCCAGTGATTGATGAGGTGCCGCCGGCTCCACAGCTCTTGCGCTTTTCTGAGGTAAAAAGTGTCTCGGTGCTGCAGGGCTTTCTTCACCAGACCACCTATGCCGTAGCGGTAGCGTTGCTGCGGACTGTGCAGGGGGTTGGCAAACTCTGCCAGATGGTAGACGTAGTCGAGGTGCTTTCGCTTGTCCGCCGGTATGCCTCCGTTGCTACGGTAGTGCGCCCCACCCAGGTCGGGAAAGTAGCCAACCCGCAGACCTGCCGAACGAACCCGATGGCAGTAGTCCAGATCCTCGCCGTACTGAAAGAAGAAAGGAGCAAAGAGCCCCACCTCGATGAGTGCCTGCCGGGGTATGTACCAGAGTGCGGCGTTGATGAAGTCCACCGACCGAAAGCCATCCCCCACCGCTGTCGGACAGTAGTGTGCAAAGCCCTTCTCGATCGTCTCCTGAGTCCGGTCGCTGTAGTGAACCGGTGAGGCAATCCCTATGGTTCGGTCTTGGCTGCATCGGTCAGCGAGAGCGCGAATGGTGTCAGCAGTACAGGTCGCATCTTGGTTGATGAGCATGACCCCCTTGTAGCCATTGGCGAGAGCGTACTCAAGTCCCAAGTTGTTCCCCATCCCAAAGCCGAGGTTGGTCGGACGCACCACCAGACGGACAAAGGGGTACTCCCGGCGTATCAGCTCAGGTGTCCCATCGGTCGAGGCATTGTCCACCACGAGGATATCCATCGCCTCTCGATCTTCCCGAAAAGGAGACAGGCAGACCGGCAGCCACTCCCTAGCGTTGTAGGTGACAATGACCACCAGTGTCTCGACCACCAGTGTCTCTGCCACCGGTGGATCTTGATGACTTCTAGGATCAGTCGTTGTCTCCTGGAGGTGTTCCATAAAAGGTGAAAGGGCATTGCCCCGGACTGTTTCACGCCTTCATCCGCCGAAGGCTCCATATTCCTCGGACTGCCACTGTCGAGGCTTTAGCGGCTTGCACGCTTGCGGTCAGTCTCGCTCAAGAGGATCTTGCGCATACGCATGCTCTTGGGCGTGACCTCTACATACTCATCCTCCTTGATGTACTCCAGTGCATCCTCGAGCGAAAAGCGTACCGGTGGAGCGAGAACCACCTTGTCGTCCGACCCGCTGGCGCGCATGTTGGTCAGCTTTTTGGCCTTGCAGACGTTCACCGTCAGGTCGTTGTCCTTGGTGTGCTCACCGACCACCTCTCCCTCGTAGACCTCCTCGCCCGGTTCGATGAAGAAGCGTCCGCGGCTCTGGAGGTTATTGAGGGCGTAGGCAAAAGCCTGACCACCCTCGAGAGCGATGATGGATCCATTGACCCGGGTGGGGATGTCTCCCTTCCACGGCTCAAAGTCTAGGAAGCGGTGCGATACGATCGCCTCACCACTGCTGGCGGTGAGGGCGAGGTTGTTTAGCCCGATGATCCCTCGAGAGGGGATCTTAAACTGCAGGACCACTCGGTCATTTTTGGTGTTCATCATGGTCATCTCCCCTTTTCGTCGGGTGACGATGTCGATGATCTTGCTGGAGCTCTCCTCCGGCACGCTTACGGTGAGCTCCTCTATCGGCTCATGCTTCACACCGTCTATCTCCTTGATGATCACTTGCGGCTGTCCTACCTGCAGCTCGTAGCCCTCGCGTCGCATGGACTCGATGAGGACCGAGAGGTGCAGCACACCGCGACCAAAGACCAGCCAAGAGTCTGCGGAGTCTGTCTCCCGGACCCTCAGGGCGAGGTTCTTATCCAGCTCACGCATCAGGCGTTCGTGGATGTGTCGGGAGGTGACGTACTTACCTTCTTTCCCAAAGAAAGGAGAGTTGTTGATGGTGAAGAGCATGCTCATCGTAGGCTCATCGATGGCGATGGTAGGCAGTGCCTCGGGACAAGAGCTGTCGCAGATCGTCTCACCGATCTCAAATCCCTCCAGACCCACTACGGCACCGATGTCCCCGCAGTGGACCTCGCTGACTTTTTTGCGTCCCAGTCCCTCAAAGATGTCGAGCTCCTTGATCTTGCTGTTTTGGTGCGTGCCGTCCCGCTTGATGAGTGTGATGTTTTGCCCCTCCCGGAGTACCCCTCTGTGCACCCGTCCCACAGCGATACGACCGACGTAGGTCGAGTAGTCCAGTGACGTGATCAGCATCTGCGACGGACCCTCCAGGATTGGTGGCTCAGGAATGTACTCGATGATCGCATCGAGCAGGTCGGTGATGTCCTCCTTGGGTGTCCTCCAGTCGGTCGACATCCATCCCTGCTTGGCGGAGCCGTAGATGGTCGGGAAGTCCAGCTGCTCTTCGCTGGCATCCAGGTTGAACATCAGGTCAAATACCTGCTCCTGTACCTCGTCGGGGCGGCAGTTTTCCTTATCCACCTTGTTCACTACGACGATGGGCTTCAGCCCCATGTCGATGGCCTTGCCGAGGACGAAGCGGGTCTGTGGCATCGGCCCCTCAAAGGCGTCCACCAGCAGGAGGCAGCCGTCCGCCATGTTGAGCACGCGCTCCACCTCCCCTCCAAAGTCGGCGTGCCCCGGGGTGTCTATGATGTTGATCTTGTATCCGTTGTATTGGATGGAGACATTCTTGGAGAGTATCGTTATCCCTCGCTCCCGCTCCAGGTCGTTGTTGTCCAGTACCTGCTCGAGTTGATTGTCGGGGTCTCTAAAGAGCTTGCCCGCCTGTAGCATACGGTCTACCAGAGAGGTCTTCCCATGGTCTACGTGTGCGATGATAGCGATATTACGTATTTTCTGCATTAAGGGATTGTTGATTTGTTTGTCCAATAGTCAGCCCACACGACCAACTTTGCCACAAAGGTACCAAAAAGCGAGCGTTAGATAAACTGTATATCAACGTTAGATAAACTGTATATCAATACGCCGCAGGGCTCAGTCATCGAGGAGGTGGCGCACCGGGATTTTTCCACTCACCGCACCGTAGGGGTAAAAAAAATGACGGATAGAAGAGAAAAGTTTCCAGTAGGAAAGAAAACGATTTGACGGATAGAAGCAAACGGTTTCCAGTAGGAAACTTTTTGCCCTCACGCCTCGGACTTTTTTGTTAGGCGTATCTGTCTGTTTATCAGCGTGGTGGAACGGTGGCTTTTGTAGAGTTGGGACTGCCGACCCCGACAGGGGTCGTTTCTTCATAGCCGGTGGTCGAAGAGGGTCGAATGCCCCGACAATGACCTCCGGAAAAAGTTAGATCCGCATCGGGGGCCTGCCCATCCGATGTCCTCCGGGTCTTCTGCCTCTGTCTCCGCCTTCGCCGGCGGGCATTTTTCCTTCACCAAAGGTGTTGAAGCGGTAGCTAAAGGTGAGCATCGCATAGGTAGTGATGCCGTTGACCGTCTGATCCGTGATGGAGTCGGCAGATATGCTTCGGCGGAAGGTATTCCTTTGTCCGAGGATGTCGTATCCGCTGAGCTGGACCGTGGCATTCTTTCCCTCTAGGAACGACCAAGCCAGCGACAGGTCCCAGAGGACAAGGCGACGCTTGATGTCGTCCTTGTACCCCGCTGCATCGTTGTAGCTGAGTCGAGAGGTGAGGGAGAGGTCGTAGGGCAGCTGCCAGGTGAGGTCGTTGGAGATGGAGTAGTCCAGCGTCCTGCGGTTGAGCTGCTCGGCTATGCTGTTGCGCACATCCTGCATACTGACGTCTCCGCTGAGGGACGCCTGCAGGCTCTCTCCGCTCCAGGTGATCCTCTGGCTCAGGCGGGGCATGAGGCGGGTGCTCTGGTTGAGCTGATCGTTGACAAAGGCCTTGCTTCGGTTCATCCCCATGTTGGCAAACGTGAACGAGGTCCAGTGCGACTTTTTCCCTCCTATGGGCGTACTGATGCTCAGCCCCATCCACATGTTGGCTGTACCGTTGATATTCTCATAGGTGTTTTGTCGTCTGCCTGTCTCGCGGTCAATGGAGCTGCGCCTGGTGATGTCGTTATTGGTGATGCCTGCCGAGCCAAAGAGCTCAAAGCTCTGCCGTGCCTCGCGGCGGTTGAATGCCATGCGCATGCGGAGGCTGTGGCTGTAGGCGGGCAGGAGGTCCGGGTTGCCGACGGTCACCGAGAGCGGTGAATTGATGATCGGGACGTCGCTCAGCTGGGTCATGGAGGGATGGCGGGTCCGGCCATTGTATCGGAGCATCACCTGTAGCGAGTCTGCCGGTCTGATGTCTACGGTGAGCGAGGGGGAGTAGTTCCACACCCTTCGCTCCTTGTCAAAGGTGGTCACCCTCCCGTTGTCGGTCGTGGTATGGGTATAGGTGGGTGAGGCATCAAATCCGAGGTAGATATTGCTCCGGTGCCAGAATGAGTAGCGCAGCTGCGCTCCCAGCCGGTGTGTCCTGTTGATGTTCGTGGAGCCTCTGGAGTAGTCCTCGTCGAGCAGGCTATAGTTTCCACTGTCGTCTCGGTTGTAGGCGAGCTGTTTGCTCCGGCGGTTTTGGGTGTTGAGTCGATAGTTGAGCTGTAGCGCCCACTCTTTGCTAAAGGGCTCCAGGTAGGATAGAGACAGGTTGCTGCTGATGTTTTCGCCATCGGAGTAGCTCTTTTGATCCAGTGTCTCGGTACGATCTTGGAGCTTGAAGTCTGTGGTCGACTGCTTGCTCCCATCGCCATCCTCCTTTTGATAGTTTGCCCCGAGTCGCACGTACAGGTTGCGCCCGGCGTCGTTGAAGGTGTGGCGGAAGTGCATATACAGGTCGCCATCCAGCGTACTGCTGCCGCTCTCCTGTAGGGAGGTGCCTCGGTTGATCAGCTCGTGCTGATCGTTTTGGGTGCTAAAGTTGTTTTCGTTCAGCGAGCTGCTGTGTCGCCACGAGAGGTTGGGGAGGAGCAGGAGCATGGTCTTGTCGGAGGGGTTCCACTCCAGGCGGGCGAAGGTCTGTGCGGTCTGCCACTTGCCACGGTCGCTGTAGGTCTGCTGCTCGAGGTTCCCTCTTTTGGAGCCGAGGGTGTTCTCCGTTTTGCGCTCGCCGAAAGTGTGGTTGTCGCTCCCATCGTACCGGGCTTCGGCGGTGAGGCTCAGCTGCTCCGAAAACTTGTTGTCGTAGTTCAAACCCACCTGCCGACGACTGGCATCGCCTCTCCCTCGGCGTATCCCGTCGGTATTGTTTAGGTTGGCAAGGAGGGTGATGCGTTGGTTGTTTTGGAAGTAGTTGATGTTGCTGTTTAGGGTGTACCTCTCCTTCGTGCCATAGCCGCCCTCCGCATTGGCGACGAGCCCTTTCTTTCGGTCTTCCTTCACTTTTAGGTTGAGCACTTTCGTGCGCTCACCGTCGTCCATGCCGGTCATGCGTGCCTGCTCACTTTTCTTGTCGACCACCTGGACATTGCTCAGCATGTTGGCAGGGAGGTTGCGGGTCGCCATCCTGGGGTCGTTGGAGAAAAAGTCGCGCCCGTCCAGCTCGATGCGCTCGATGGATTCGCCGTTGTAGCTGATGTTCCCGTCGTCGTCCACCTCCATGCCCGGTATCTTCCTCAAGAGCTCCTCGATCGAAGCATTGGGGCGGGTCGTGAAGGCGCTTGTATTGAACTGCACCGTGTCCGTCTTGACCGTCATGGGATTGGCCTGAGCCACCACCTCCACGCCCTTGAGGAGCACGTCCGAAGGGCTGAGCCGAATGATCCCCAAGTCCAGCTCCTTCTTATCGCCGACCGTCACTTGCCGGAAGTATTCGTCGTATCCCACAAAGCTGACACTGACCAGGTAGGTTCTCTTCTGCAGTCCCTCCAGTCTGAAAGCTCCATCCTCATCGGTCAGTACGCCTTTGATCAGTGTGGAGTCTTTGGGGTTGAGCAGGCGCACGCCGGCTGCCGGCATCCACTGCTCTGCCTGGGCATCAAAGACCCTGCCTTTGATGCGGTGGTTGGCGGTAGATGGCTGGGCACTGCCGAAGAGAGGAAGTGCGAGTAGCGCCAAGAGTAGGGCGACTGACTTGGGCAGGATGGATCGAGTCATGGGGGATCGGGTATTCAGTAAAAAAGGAACGACGGTCGTCCCTACTATGATCGGATAGCCCCGTTGTAGGTTTAATCGGTATCGCAAAAACTCGGTACCCCTTGCCCGGACCGCATACCCAGTAGTAGGTAATTCTTCCGGTTTCTTCGTTTGTTCTTGAAATTAGCTCTACCTTTGAGCCGCAAAATAAGCAGGGCATTGCCCCCCACTAAAGCAACAACAAACATTTTTATTCTATGCAGTTTTCTCGGAAACTAAAGGTTAACGCTTTTAGACAAGCACTGTTCACAACATTCATTCTACTAACATTCATCATCCCCTCTGAAGGAAAGGGGGCGACTCTCGGCACCTCGGATCCGATGAAGCACGGTGACCTCGTCGGGCACGTCGTGGACAAGGCGACCCACGAGTACCTTCCCGGCATCACCATCTACCTCAAGGGTACTCCCAAGGGTGCCATGACCGATGCCTCGGGGCACTACTTTCTCCGCAATCTCAACCCCGGACACTACACCGTAGTGATGCAGAGCGTCGGCTACAAGACTCAGGAAAAGGAGATCGTCATCGAGAAGGGAGCGTCTCTGGAGGTCAACTTCGAGGCAGAGGAGGATGTCCTCAGTCTGGACGAAGTGGTGGTCTCCTCCAATCGCCAGAGGACCCTCCGCAAGCTGGCTCCTACCCTGGTCAGCGTCCTGGATGATCGCATCTTTGAGATCGCCAACGCCGTCAGCCTCTCACAGGGGCTTACCTTTCAGCCAGGCTTGAGGGTGGAGAACAACTGCCAAAACTGCGGCTTCTCCCAGGTGCGTATCAACGGTCTCGACGGACGCTACTCCCAGATCCTCATCGACTCACGCCCGTCATTTAGTGCCCTGGCAGGTATCTACGGACTGGAGCAGATCCCTGCCAACATGATCGACCGCGTAGAGGTGGTACGTGGTGGAGGGTCGGCACTGTACGGCTCCAATGCCATCGCCGGTGTAATCAACGTCATCACCAAGGAGCCGGAGTACAATAGCTTCCGATTCCGTGAGAACCTCACCCTGATCGATGGACGTGTCCCCGACAACACCATTAGCTTCAGCGGTACCATCGTCGGTTCTGACGGACGTATCGGCGGGATGATCTTCGGACAAAACAGGGTGCGTCAGCCGTGGGATGCCAATGGCGACGGCTTTAGCGAACTGGGGATGAATAAAAACAACTCATTTGGAGGACGACTCTACTTCCGACCGACCACGCAAGACCGCCTCAGTGTCGAGACCCACTTCATCCAAGAGTATAGGCGGGGCGGTGACCACTTCGATCTCCCGGACCAATACGCTTCCGTCTCCGAGCGACTTGAGCACAACGTGTACAGTGGCAACGCCAACTACTCCCACAGATCCGAGGATGGTACCGGGCTGCTCCAGATCTACGGCTCCGGACAAGTCGTCTTGAGAGACAGCTACTATGGAGGTGTGGGGGACGAAAACCTAGGCAGCCTGGGGCATCTTCCCTCAGTGGTTGAGGAGGGCAACTACGTCCCCGGGATCAACTTTGGCAAGACCACTGGCCAGACCTATGTCGCCGGGATTCAGTGGAACAAAGACTTTGGTCACCTCCTCTTCATGCCCGCCAAGCTGTTGCTCGGCACGGAGTACTCCTATGACGGGCTGAACGACATCATGCCCGTCCGCCGCTGGATCCCCGATCCCTCCGGCAAAGAGACCCTCTATCCACCCGTGTCCCAGCACCTGCACATCGTCTCGCAGATCGCACAGTTTGAGTGGACCAACGACAGCTGGACGATCCTCCTCGGGGGGCGTCTGGACGAGCACTCCATGGTGCGCGGAAAGGGAGGAAATATCAAGCCGGTATTCAGCCCCCGCGCTACTCTCCGCTACAATCCGCTGAGCAACATCAGCCTGCGTGCCACCTATGCCAAAGGCTTCAGGGCACCGCAGTTGTTTGATGAAGACCTCCACGTGAACGTCGTGGGGGGCGAGTCGCAGCGCATCCAAAACCACCCCGGACTCACTCCGGAGGACAGCCACAGCTTCTCCCTCAGTGCAGACACCTACTTCACGCTCGGAGAGGTGCAGACCAACCTCCTTGTGGAGGGCTTCTACACCCGACTGCTGGATGCCTTTACGACCAATGAGATCGGAGCAAAGGACGGCTATATCATCTACGAGCGCATCAATGGCTCGGGAGCAAAGGTTGCCGGGATCAACATAGAGGCAAAAGCCGCACTGCACCACCTGGTGCTGCAAGGCGGACTGACCATCCAGACCAGCAAGTGGGACGAGGCACAGGAGTGGGGGATCCGCTCCCGCCTCTCCGGTGAAGATGCCAAGAGCCCACGCGAGCTCAACACCCTGACCGAAAACGGTCCCGAAAAGCTGGCAGGCTTCGCGCGCGATGCAGAGGGTGACTACGAGGATGTCTCCATGACCACGCAGCACTTCCTCCGCACGCCAAATATCTACGGCTACCTGACCGTGCAGTATAATCCCATCCGCCCGCTCACCCTCAGCACCACCCTCAACTACACCGGCAAGATGTATGCCCCACACGTGATCGAGTACGGTCGGCAGTCTGCCCTCATGGATCGCGACCTGGTGAAGAGCGGCAAGCGCGAGTCCACCGGCACAGACGACGCACCCAGATGGGACCGCCTGGAGCACACCCCACAGTTTGTGGAGCTGGGAGCAAAAGCCTCCTACGACTTCAAGATATTCAACACCTCCGTCCTGCAGGTCTACCTCGGAGCCAACAACCTGTTCAACTCCATCCAAAAGGACTTTGACCTCAACGGAGCACGAGACAGTGCCTACGTCTACGGACCGTCACAGCCCAGGAGCTACTACCTCGGTATCTCCATGGACTTTTGATCGGACGACCGACAGACACCTACCGATGATCTTATGAGACTCTTTTTCAAGCAATGATTGGATAATCAATTCTATTTTGTTTGTTTTTAGTTTTTTAGTGAGTATGCACCCCGTGGACGCGACGTCCACGGGGTGCATCTTGTCAGGCTCCCTCCGTTTTGATCAGAGCTTGTGCAACACCTACGGTCGCAATTTCTTGGAACACGTCCCTATCGATTTTTTTGCTTGGGGACGGGATGAAAAGTTTCACGGATAGTAGCGGAATGTTTCCAGTAGGAAAGAAAACGATTTGACGGATAGTAGCGATCTGTTTCCAGTAGGAAACTCTTTGCTCTTGTTCGCCTGTTTGTCTTGACGCTTATATCTATCTGTTTATCAGTCGGATATGTGGGTTTGTCAAGGGCTGTCCGAAGAACCGGGTACCGGGTTGGCAGATTCTGTCGGTGTACCTAAATACGACTGTTACCGGTTTTTGTTTTTAGGGTAGAAAGATAGGGGATCGTACCTCGTCGTAGATGGTAGACTTTTCGGATGCTTTTCAAAAAAAAGAGTGCGCCAAGCTTGGCGCACTCTTTTTTAGCGTGCTTCAACGGGCGGTCAGTCTTTGAAGAGGCGGATGGCATAGCCATCTGTGCGGTCGTCGTAGGCGTTCCAGGTGGCATCCAGGTGACGATCAAAGAACTTGAAGCCTATCGCATAAGCATCGTAGCAGATCTGCTCTCCGTTCATCTTGGCTTCGGGGACATCGCATTGCGAGACGGCGGACCAGAAGTAGCCCAGGTTCCCTAGGCTCTTCACAACGCCAGGGGTCTTTGGCTCGGTGTACCCGCCTGCCGGGAAGTAGCGGACGATGTCGTTTTCGTTGTTGGTCTCCCAGTACTCAGCTGTGCGAATGTCCATGACAGAGACATTGGCGCCCTCAGGACCAAGCGGACGCACGGTGATCACATAGAGCCAGCCTTTATCATTGGTGGTGTCGGTGATGGTGGGGTTTTTCACGCGCTGGTAGCGGTAGGCGGCTCTGTACTTGTCGCCCTGACCTTTGAACCGTATGGCGTACGCCTCGGTCATGGCTCTGAAGACGACGTAGTCTCCGGTGAAGTCTAGGATTTTTCCGCCTATCATTATTTTCTCCTGCAGATCCATCTTCATCCGCTCGTCCGAGTCAATCGTTGACGGAGGTGCGATGAGCCCCAACTCGTAGTAGGTGGGTACGTGGTACCCCTCAAAGGCGGGTGCTGCGGCTATGCTCTTTCCGTCAGGGTTGTGGGTGGCCTCTTGAGTGCCGGATGCGAGGTACCAATTGAAGTGCCCCACGGAGGTGTTGGCGTGGTCGGTGGCAAATCCGGTGCCGTCGAGGTTGAGGTCGTACTCAGCCACGCTTGCAAATGGGTGCACGAACTTCTTGCCCGCAAACTCGAAAGTCTGCCCCTTGTAAACGATAGAAACCACTCCTCCCTCCTCTGTGATCCGGAGGTCGGTCTTCTCCTTTTCTACCACTTTTTCTACCACTTTGGCAGGGATAGGCTCGCCACTCTCGGTGCGTACGGCAGTGAAGCTCTTGCCGGCATCGGTGCTGACCTCCCAGTTGCCCTCGGCATCCACGCGGAGGAGAGGGGTGACGCCCGGCGCCCCGTCGTGGGCCTCGGCCTTGATCTTTTTGCCCTCGCTGCCGGTGGTGATGAACTCCTCGCCTATAGCCCAGTAGAGGACGCCATCGGTATCTGCTTTGACGCTAACAGAGGAGCCGTGACGCAGGACGATCTTGGAGCCATCGCTCATGGTGAGCTCGTAGCCGGTCTTGTCCGCCAGCTCGGTATAGGAGGAGACGGAGACCTTCTTTTGCTCCGCCACGATGAGCTGCCGGAGTGACCGGATCTCCTCGTTGGCGGTCTTGATAGCTTGCTCGGTCTTGGCTCTCCAGCTCTCTAGGTCGCTGAGTCGCTTTTCCAGTCCGGAAAGGTCGGGCTTGCAGGAGGCAAGGATGATGACCAGTAGGGATAGGGAAAGTAGGATGGTTGAGTGCTTACTTCTCATGCTAAAACTTGATTTATAGTTTATAAAATTGGTTGTTCTGTGGCTCGGTATGCAAAGTTGATAAGGAATTTAGGAGCCCACAATACCTACTTATTGGGGTTCGAAGGGCAAGAGTACCTATTTGTTGGGATTTCAGGAGAGATAGGCGTTGGCTACCTTTGTAGACAAAGATTTGCAGTATGCTGTGTAGAGATATTTTGATGATTTTTAGGAGACGCCCCCTGGGGGTCCTTTTTCTTTTGCTCCTCTGCTCATGGGGAGCTTTTGCACAAAGACCGACCAAGATCTGCGGTGTGGTCAATGATGAGCATGGCGACCCACTGCCCGGTGTGCTGGTCTGCATCGTAGGGACCGGAGAGGGTACTGCCACGGATGTGGATGGTGCCTTCGTGCTGCACCGAAAGAGCAAAAAGGGTGGGGCGATCGTGCTGGAAGTACGGTACGTGGGAATGAAGACGGTGCATGTGACCTGGGAGGGGAGCCCGCTGACGATCGGTATGACACCGAGTGTAGAGGAGCTGGAGGGAGTCTCGGTGACGGCGCGCCCGAATATCAATGCCCTGGATATCCGTAGCCGGTCGGGGGTGGTGGCAGAGGTGGACATGAAGCAGCTGACGAATACGCCTACGATAGACTTCACGACCGCTCTGCAAGGGAGTGTCCCCGGTCTGATGGTGGTGAACCGCGGTGAGCTGGGGGTAAAGCCGGAGATACGGCTGCGCGGGACGACCAGCTTTCGTCGCGGTGACCGCCCCAATGAGCCTCTGTATGTCCTAGATGGTCAGGTGATCAGTCCGGAGGCTTTTGTGACCCTCAACCCACTGGACATCCGGGAGATCCGGGTACTGAAGGATGCCGTCGCCAATGCGCTCTATGGCGTAAAGGCAGCCAACGGAGTGCTGGAGATCACGTCCAAGAGAGGGATCCCGGGTCCGCTCACCATCTCGGTCAGCAGCAATATGGGGGTCACTCTTCGTGGCAAACGACCAATCCCGATGATGAGAACGACGGAGAAGCTGGCTTTTGAAGAACGAACCGGTGCGCTCAATACCCCGGGGTACACTCTGTCGGAAGCGTTCTTTCGAGATCAGAGCGTGCAAGACATCCGACGTATCTACCGAGATATGTACGGCATCGCACCCACCGAAAACATGCAGACCTATACCGACTTTGCCGAAAAGGAGCTGCAGCGGCTGCGCGGGATAGAGACAGACTGGTTTCGGGAGCTCATGCACCCGAACGTCTACCACAACCATAATGTGAGCTTTAGGGGAGGGGATGACGAGGTCCTGTACTACGTGTCCGGCAACTTTTCGGAACAAGGAGGGCAGCTGCCCGGCAACAAAGTATGGCGCGGCACACTACGGACAAGCCTGGACCGTGCGGTGCGGGACATGGGGTACATCACGCTCAGCATGAGCCTGGGATTCTCAGAGACCGACTCGCCCAACAGCAGTACCTACAGCCCCCAGCAAATGGTGGAGACGCTCAACCCCTATGAGAGTCGCTCGGGCGATAAGCTCTACTCCTACCCTGGGAAAAGGTACAGTGACCTCACCAATCAGTACCGGAGCAAGGGAAACAACTACCGTGTGGGAACGTCGATAGGAATCAATCTCAAGCCGATAGACCTGCTGCGTATCGACGGAGTCCTCGGTGTCGACTATCTATTTTGCACACGTGAAAACATCACGCCGGCAACCGCTTTTTCACAACAAAACATAGGGAAAAGCCGGGTGGAACTCGGCGAGATCAGCAGCAGCAAAGACAACGAGGTCAATACTACGGGCAACCTCCGCCTGACCTACAACCAAGTCTTTGACGATCGGCACGACCTGACCGTGAGTGCCAACACTGACTACTACTACACCTACGGGCATGCGCTGACCGTGCGAGGGCATGGGATCGGTCAGCTGGAGTCTCTGGCGGGCGTGAATAAGTCGATCCGTGGTGCGTATCGTCCCGACTTTACTGCCGGTGTCACACGCATCGCCCAAATGGGGCTGGGGCTGGCCATCGGCTATACCTATGATGGCAAGGTGGACCTCTTTGGCTCGGTAAAGGGTGATGCAACCAACCTGCTCCCCAAGTCCAAGCGGTGGAACACCGCCTGGGCTCTAGGTGCCGGAGTACACCTCTTGACACTGCTGGACATCGATGGCGGGCTCCTCTCCGACCTGAGCCTGAAGAGTAGCTACGGACATACCGCCAGCCTCGGAGGGGTGTCGGCCGCGCTCACCATCCCGACCTTTAGGTACAACCAAGAGCGCTACTATGGCGACTACTTTCGCAACCTCTACCTCAGCGACCTCTACAACCTCGACCTGCGGGCAGAGAAGGTGCAGAACTGCGACCTCGGGCTCTCTGCGGCAATCCTCGACGCACGCCACCGGGTGGATCTGCAGCTCTACAACCGCAAGACAGTGGACGCTCTCCTGATGGTCTCGGTACCAAGCTCCAATGGTTTTCGGACTATGATGCAAAACGTGGGCATCCTCCTAAACCGAGGCGTAGAGCTCTCACTCGCCAATACATGGGTACAGAGAGGTGACTTTTCTCTATCCACTCGTGCGTCCATCGCGTACAACCAAAACCGCGTGCTCGATCTCTACGATGGACCGGCTCTGTATAGCTCGGAAGGGAGCGTCGTCCCGGACTACGAGGTAGGGAAGCCCTATGATATCCTTTATGGCTTTCGGTCCATCGGAATCCACCCTCTGTACGGCTATCCCATGTACAGAGACGCTGAGGGCGAGCAGCATCGGTTCACGCCAAACCCCAAGCGCAGCGATCTGGTCAACCTAGGACACACCACGCCGCCCTACCAAGGGACTCTTGGGCTGTCCGTGAGCTACGGTGGACTGAGCCTCGATGCCCAGATGTACTTCGTACTCGGCGGAGTAAAACCCTATACGAGCAACGTCGTGCGCGACAAAACAAGCGCCCACAAAAATGCTCTGCGGGGACAGCTTGCCAAGACGTGGCTCCATGAAGGGGATGATGATAAGCTCTACCCCGACCCAAGCTTTGATACGGGCGTCCTTTTCTTATACCCCAATAGCCGTATGACTGCACGGAGCGACTACCTGCGATTCAGTATGCTGAGCCTGAACTATCGTATCCCTCGTCACTTCCTAGACAACTGCCTGGGAGGCATCGTGAAGTATGCCTCTGTCAGCATCCAAGGAGCCAACCTGTTTACGCTAAGTCCTTATCAGGGAGCCAACCCGGAGGCCGGAGCGCACGATACCGGTATCCAGCCGGTCATCAGTGCCGGCTTGAATCTCAACTTTTGATCCATCGCCAGACCCGTCATGAAAACAGTGAGAGATTTATCCCTTATCATCTTTCTGACCCTTGCATATGCCGGTTGCTCGCTAGATCAGCCGATAGAGAACGAGCAGACAGATCCCGGAGCCATCGCCTCCGTACTATCTGCCAACGAAGCTCTGAGTACTGCCTATAGCGATCTCCCGACTGAGCATCTCCGTCTCTCGATCCTGGCGGAGGACTTTTATCCGCTCGGCTTTGCCCAGAGTGACCCTGCTCTACTCAAACTATACAACTATCAGGCTTTTGACCTTATGCTGTATGCACAGGAGCTGTGGGAGAGCTACTACAAGTGTATCATGGATGTCAATGTCCTTTTGGAGCGAGAGCAGCAGCTGCGAATCACCCTTGCCGACACAGACAACCTGGCGCAAGTCGACTACCTCATGGGTGAAGCGCGCTGCCTCAAGGCCATCTGCTACCTTGACCTACTCCGTCTGTTTGCCACCCCCTACGATGATCACTCCTCCACAGAGGGAATCATCCTCAAAAACCGGACCAAGATGGAGCGTCTGCCACGCAGTACCAAAGCCGCCACCGTGGCGGAGATCCAAAAACTGCTCGATGAGTCTGCCGAACTCTTTTGGAAGAGCAGTGCCGTCACTCCTATCCATGGCAAAGGTGTTGCCTTTTGCTCCGAGCGGACCGTCACAGCTATTCGCGCACGGCTCGCACTCTATATGGGCGACTACGAGACTGTGCTGAGCATACTTCCCCAAGCCCCGGACCTTCCGATCTCCATGGATGCAGAGACTTGGGCGACGCCCGGTGATCGGCACTCCATCTTTGCTCTAGAGACGGCCAACACGTTTTATAACAACGCCTTTGACAGCAGTCCGATTCCCGACCAGATCAAGTACGCCATCGCAAAAGAGCTGACTTGTGTCGCACCTGACAGCAGAGCAGAGAGCTATACCACCTATGTAGCCCCGGACGAGATACTCCCCGGTAAGTACTGCCAGGCACGGATCCAAAGGAAAGAGATCCGGCGCTGCCACATTATCCGCCCACAGGAGTTGCTCTTCATCCGAGCTGAGGCACTGGCGCGCACCGGAGCCGAGAGCACCGCTGTCAGCGAAATCAATAGGTACCTCACCGGACTCAACGCCATGCCCATTGAGCAGCCCTCGGATCGCGAAGCACTGATCATGGCGATCCTGCGAGAAAAGCAGCGGGAGTTTGTGGGTGAAAACATCAACTTCTTTGATATCAAGCGCACCCACCAACCCCTCAGACGCTGGAGACTCTACGGAAGCAAACTCTCAGATACCATCGCACCGGATGACTACCGCCGGACCCTACCCATCCCGTCCAGCGAGTACCGAACCAACGAGCATCTTGTGCAAAACAAGGGGTGGGGAACGAATAATAATAAACAGTAAACCATTTACACACATGAAGACACTTATCAGACACACGTCCCGGATACTGCTCTTATCTGCAGTCTTGATACTCGGTGCCTGTACGAAAGAATCACCCGAATACACCGGATCGGTGGAGTATCACCTCCTATACCCCGACGGAACAACCGGCTACAAGGTAGAGATTGAAGACAACGGCGAGTTTACACTGATCCTAAAGAGTACCAAAAAACACAAAAAGGATCAGGTGCTGGAGCTCGATGTCAAGGGCCTCAACCACTACACCCTCACTCCCAAGACCATCACTCTGCCTGCCGGACAAATCTCCGTCTCGACCAAGTTTGCCATCACGACCAATGAAATCGTGACCGAAACAGAGACCGTGACCCTCTCTATAGCCAACCTAAAACAGGGAGATAAGCTCGAGAGTCCGGCTTTGCTCATCATAGCCCCAAAGTACACCTACAAGCTATCCGATCGGGACAAGGCATTACTCTTAGCTTGGAAAAGCAAGCTGGGCATCAACCTCCGTCCCCTCCTCGGTGACCTCGTCTGTGAGGGGACCGTTACGGAGCCGGGAGGGGGCTCACCGGAGTTACGCTTCGGACAGCCCCGTACCCTTGAGATCAAGGATCAGGTCACCACACTGGTCATCAGCAGGCACGCCACAGAGGAGAGACCGGTACTGGAGATGACCAAAAACGCACTGGGACTGGAGAGCTACTACAAGGACCTCTACCTCCACAAGACCATCCTAGATACAGAGTTTTGGAACGAAGGGAGCGAGTATGCTCCCCCGTCTCCCAAGCTCATCATGAAGCGGCTCAACTGGACCAAAGAGACGCCAATAACGCTCAACCTCTCCCTCGTCAATATGACGGTAGATCCACAGGACAAGACAAGCTTGCTCTTCATCGGCGTTCCGGCGGAGGCGATCACCGGCGAATACCGTCCCGACCCCAAAGACCCCAAGATCCTCAATCTGCTCGAAGAGACGTATCCTGCCGAGATTATAGATGAGAGTGTGAAGTACAATCTTTTCCACTTTGACCTATCCGTCTGGGACGAATTGGTGAAGTTGAGCAAGACGGACAAAGAAATTCGAGACGCGTGCCACAACGGCAACGTCAGCCCCTACCAGATCTTCTGCACCACCCGGATCGACACGGATGGCTGGAAAAACAACGCCGACATCACCCACTATGTTGCCCCAAAAGCGACCATAGACTATGACAAACAGACTATCCATTTCCGGACCGTGATGGATCAAGGTGATGCCGCAGCCTACACGGTGATCAATATCACTTGCAAAAAGAAATAAGATGTCCCACAGACTCCTACTCCTGCTCGTAGCCCTTGCGACCCTCTGCCAGATGTCTCAGGGGCAGGAGCAGGTGCGCCACGGTGTGTTGCCGTGCGGACTCACTTACCACATTACCTCCGACCCGCAGTGGGGCAAGAGCAAGTCGGAGGCGAGGCTCGTCCTGCCCATTGGCTCTCTTGAGGAGAGAGGTAGGAGCGGAGTGGCGCACTTCATAGAGCACATGGCTTTTCGTGGGACCAAGCACTTCCCCGACCGGTCGATTCAGCAGTTCGTAGAGCGACACGGCGGTGCCTTTGGCTACGACCTCAATGCCCTCACCGGCTATGACCGTACCATCTACCTCCTCTCTTTTCCTCCGGAGCAGACCGATACTGCCCTATTGATCCTCAGCGACTGGCTGGGCAATATCAGTATAGAGCCCGAAACTATCGACCAAGAGCGACCCATCATACTGGAGGAGATGCGCCACTTTGTCCCCAACGATCCGTACGATCACCTCTTTATCGGCACCGGAGTACACGCCGGGCGCATCCCCCTAGGCAGTGAGGAGGATGTCCGGAGCATCCGGCAGGACGACCTGCTGGACTACTACCGCAGGTGGTACCGACCTGAGTACGCTCATGTCGTCCTGGTAGGGGCTTGTCCGGCAGAGGTGGTGGAGCAAAAGCTCAGGGCACTCTTTGACAAGTACCCTGCGGCTACTTCGGAGGAAGCACCCACACGCCCCCGACTAGAGTATCCCGACCACCCCATCTGTCGTACCGAGACGGACACTCTCTACCATAGCCACAAGCTCCGGTACATTACCCCTTTCGCCACCACCTCCAAGGACTCCCCGCAGCGGTTCGCCGAGAGTCTGGTCACCAAGCTCCTCAATCACCTCCTCAACCAAGTGGGAGGGGGCACTCTATCCACATGGCACTATCTTGCCGGTACGGGGCTGATGGAGCTGGAGGTCACCGATGCGGATGAGGCAAAACTCACCGAGCGACTCCACACCTCTCTTAGACTACTGGAGCAAGTACGGCGCAACGGTCTTGGGCAAGACCGAGACTACCTCACCACCTTTGTCCATCAAGAGACCGCCTCCGAGCCCGTCAGCTCCTCTCACAGTAGTGTCCTGCCGACCCCTGCACAAGTAGCGGACCTGGTCGTCGATGAGCTCATCGAAGGAGACTACCGACCAGCCGATGACAGCCTACCTACGGCGGACCGGCTGGATCAAGTCGCCCGGCAGCTCTTAGAGGCACGGTCCACACCGATTGTCCTCTACCGGAGGGGATGGAGAGGGACTCAGACAGCGGAGGACTTCCTGACCTATGAGCATGCCCTCCCCATTACCCTGCCACGCTTGGTACAAGCGGAGAAGCTCCCGACCAACGACACGGCAGTGGAGAGCGGGCTATCCCAGGCGCTGCCACGCCCATGGCTGGAGGAGATTCGACCGATCAACACTACCGGCTGCGATAGCCTGGGTGTCACCACCGCCCACTATCCCGGAGAGCATCGACTCATCATCAAGAGCCTAAAGGATCCCGATGCACAGACCCGTATCATCTCCTCCAGCCCGGGAGGCAGCGACTGCCTTCCTTCTCCCACGTATGCCGAGGTTGCTGCGGTGATAGATGACTCCGACGACTGGCAAACCCTCTACAGCCACGGACTGTCTGTGGGGAGCACAATAGCCCCGGACCGTCATGGCTTCTATGCTTTTGCCGAAAAGGCAGATGCCCTTCCAATGCTGCTCGCCTACCTGTACCAAAAGATAGACCGCCCGGATCCGGACACAGCCTTTACCCCCGACACAACCGGTCAGGATCACGAGTCACTCCTCTCGGCTCTGATCTCCCGTGACCCCGGGCACCGCGTTACCGTTCTTACTGATGCCGTCCTGGGACACGTCTCCTCGACCGAGTCGACCTCTGTACCGTCGACGGAGCTACTCCGACCGAGCCAAGTGTATCGCTTGCTTTACAGTAACCTCGGTGGTGGCTACACCGTCATCTGCTCCCCGCTCAGTCCCGACAGCGTCATCCGAGCATTTGGGCAGACCCTGGCACACTTTTCCGCAAGCACACTGCCCACGGAGCCACATCGCCTCCCCACCGCATCGGCAGACTACATAGCCCCCACCGACACCATTAGTACCACCCACTACCTATGCTGGGGGACTTTTGAGCCAAGTCTGCGAAACGGACTCAAGCTCAAGATCGTACGAGAGGCACTACGGAGCCATCAGCTGGATCTCCTCCGGACAGCAGAGCGGCTGGTCTACTCCCCCACGCTCTCTCTGGAGTACACCGCCCTGTCACCTCATGAGGGGCGATACATCCTGGACTTGCAAAACAACATCCTCACCAACCACCAGGAGCGGTTGCGCACCCTCGTGGAGCCACTGGTGAATGACTTTGACCTAACTCCGGAGAGGCTTGCCGAGATCAAGCGAGGCTTGTCAGCCAATAGAGCTATGGCACTATCTGACCCAACGCCTGCCGACTGGATGGACATCCTCACCGATCTGCTGGACAAAGGCGAGAGCATACCCGACTTTGAGCGATACGACGAAATACTCCGAAGCATTACCCTCCAAGAGGTCATCGACTACTGGCGAAAACACCTCGCACCCGCAAGACAACACCAATGGATCATCTACTAGACAAAAAACGACCATGAACAGAATACAACTTCTATTTGCTACCACACTGACCCTGCTACTCAGCACGGCAAGCCTTATCGCCCAAGAGCCAACCGCCTACAAGATCTACAAGGCTGATGGCACGCCTACTACCTATACCGACATGATCGACGACCTATCCAGCCGGGACGTGATCTTTTTTGGTGAGCAGCACAACTGCCCCGTAGCGCACTGGCTGGAGCTATGCGTCCTCCGCTCGCTCTACCAAAAAAACGGTGACCTCACCCTTGGTATGGAGATGTTTGAGTCGGATACGCAGTCGGTGATCGATGAATACTTCTCGGGGCTGATCAGCGAGGAGCGCTTCCTCAGCGAGTCGCGACCGTGGCCCAACTACAGCACCGACTATATGCCTATTGTCGACTATGCACGGGAGCAAAGTATCCCTCTCATAGCTACCAACGTGCCACGCCGCTACGCAGACGTGGTCAACAAAAAGGGGCTTTCGCTCCTTAGAGAGAGTGCCACCACGCAGGCACTCAGCTACATGGCACCCCTGACCTTTGAGCCGGAGCCCGGAGAAGAAGGCTTCTTTGGGGCCATGCTCGGTATGAACGGACAGCAGAGTGACCCTGAGCGTGTGGAGCGGCTCCAGGCAGCCCAGAGCCTAAAAGACGCCACCATGGCACACTTCATCATCCGAAACAAACGCCCCGGAGTCCCACTGCTCCATCTCAACGGCAGCTACCACTCCATCAATGACAAGGGGATCGTACACTACCTCCGACAATTTGCCCCAACCCTAAAGATCGGAACCATCGCCACAGCCAGGCAAGAGGAGACAGACCGACTCGACGAAGCCTACACCGGGATCAGCGACTATGTGATCATCATCTCCGAGGACTTTACGAGAAGTTACTGAGCCGAGCCAGTGCCTGTTCCGGGTGACTTTACCTTCCCCCTAAAGCAGCCCCGAACTTCATGGTGAAGCGACCAAAAAAACTTAACGGATAGTAGCGGAAAGTTTCCAGTAGGAAAGAGAACTATTTGACGGATAGTAGCGATCTGTTTCCAGTAGGAAACTTTTTGCCTTCACGCACTTTGTTCTTTAGTATGTCTATCTGTCTGTTTTTCAGGGGTATGCATCCGAGGTGTGGAAGCTCGCCTAGAGTTGCCAAGCGGTGGTGTTGACTTTCGATGCAGCCTCCTGTGAACACATGTTTTCCCGGGGGTAGTTTTGGGATTAGGAAAGTTTTGGGTACCTTTGTGCTCGTTATGCGGAAGTAGCTCAGTTGGTAGAGCACAACCTTGCCAAGGTTGGGGTCGCGGGTTCGAGTCCCGTCTTCCGCTCACATACCTGCCCGGATGGTGGAATCGGTAGACACGAAGGACTTAAACTCCTTTGACCCGACAACGGTCGTGCGGGTTCAAGTCCCGCTCCGGGTACTTGAAGAGATAATGAAAACATCTTCTTAGCTGCTTTGCTAAGAAGATGTTTCTTTTTTTGTCCCGAACATTTGCATACATCATAAAAACTCCCTATCTTTAGGGGAGTGAGGGGTAATTTCTTTTTAGTATTCGGCGCCGTAACCGCCCACAAAAAGAAGCTACCCCCTATTATTTCAGCGTAAAACCAAAAACCATCAATCTAACCAGCAATTTTTGCTATGAACGTATACGAAACGAACCAAATCAAAAACGTTTCCATCCTTGGTAGCTCAGGCTCCGGAAAAACCACTCTGTCTGAGGCGATGCTCTTCGAGGGTGGTGCGATCAGTCGTCGAGGCACTATAGAGGAAGGAAACACCACCAGTGACCGATTCCCTGTCGAAAAAGAATACGGGTACTCCGTATTCTCCACCCTTTTCTCAGTTCCCTGGAGGGATCGGAAGATCAACTTCATCGACTGCCCGGGTAGTGATGACTTTGTCGGCGCGGCGGTGAGCGCCCTTCATGTGACCGATACCGCGCTGATGGTGGTCAACGCTCAGTATGGCGTGGAGGTCGGACTCATCAACCAGTTTCCGCAGACGGAAAAGCTGGGTAAGCCGGTGATCTTTATCATCAATCAGCTGGATCAAGAAAATGCGGACTATGATAATAGCCTCCAGCAGCTGCAGGCACAGTTTGGCAGCAAGGTGGTGCCGGTGCAGTATCCGGTGACGACGGGTCCGGACTTTAATGAGGTCGTAGACGTTCTGACCAATAAGATGTACCGCTGGGGTCCTCAGGGTGGCAAGCCGGAGGTGCTGGATATTCCGGAGAGCGAGAAGGCGCGTGCCACAGAGTACCACAAGGCTCTGGTGGAGGCTGCAGCGGAGCACGACGAGCAGCTCATGGAGCTTTTCTTTGAGAAAGAGACCCTCACCGAGGATGAGATGCGTCAGGGCATACGTCAAGGGCTGATCAATAGGGATATGTTCCCGGTCTTCTGCGTGAGTGCCGGCAAGGATATGTGCGTGCGCCGTACACTGGAGTTCCTGGGCGACATCGTCCCCTGTACCGACAAGCTGACTCCTCCCGTGACTGAGGATGGTACCACCATAGCTCCGGATACTGCCGGTCCTACGGTCCTCTATTTCTTCAAGTGCGACCTGGAGCCACACGTGGGCGAGGTGATGTACTTCAAGGTGCTGAGCGGTACCGTGCATGAGGGGGATGACCTGTACAACACCACCCGCCACGATGCCAAGGAGCGGATCACTCAGCTGCTGGCACCCTACGGACCGAATAAGGAGCGCCTGACCGAGATGAAGGCCGGCGATATCGGCTGTACGGTGAAGCTCAAGGATGTGCGGGTAGGTGATACGCTCTGCGAGAAGGGCGTGGCGTACCGTATGCCCAAAGTGGAGTATCCGGCACCTAAGTATAGACGTGCGATCGTCGCCGTAAACTCCGGTGAGGCGGAGAAGATGAACGCAGCGCTCACCCGTATGCACGCGGAGGATCCGACGTGGATCGTGGAGCAATCCAAGGAGCTCCGGCAGACGATCGTGCATGGACAGGGGGAGTTTCACCTGCGTACGCTGAAGTGGCGTATCGAGAACAATGATAAGATCCAGGTGGAGTTTCAGGAGCCGCGGATCCCGTACCGTGAGACAATCACCAAGGCTGCCCGTGCGGACTATCGTCACAAGAAGCAGTCCGGCGGAGCGGGACAGTTCGGTGAAGTACACCTGATCGTGGAGCCCTACACGGAGGGTATGCCGGAGCCGGGAGTCTATAAGCTCAATGGGCAGGAGATTAAGACCTCTCCCAAGGACACCATCGTAGTAGATCTGGACTGGGGTGGCAAGCTGGTGCTGGTCAACAGTATCGTGGGTGGTGCGATTGATGCTCGCTTCATCCCCGCGATCCAGAAGGGGATCATGGAGCGGATGGAGCGCGGACCGCTCACCGGCTCCTACGCCCGAGATGTACGTGTCATCATCTACGACGGTAAGATGCACCCGGTGGACAGCAACGAAGTCTCCTTCATGCTGGCGGGTCGCAACGCCTTTAGCGAGGCGTTTCGCAATGCCGGACCGAAAGTACTGGAGCCGATCTACAATGTGAAGGTACAGATCCCGGCTGAGTTTATGGGCGACACGATGAGTGATCTACAGAACCGTCGCGCACTGATCCTCGGGATGGAAAGCATGAAAGGCTACGAGGAGCTCAATGCCCGCGTGCCCCTGAAGGAGCTCTCCAACTACTCTACCACACTGAGCTCCATCACCGGAGGTAGAGGATCGTTCAGCATGGCGTTTGCTGAGTATGAGCTTGTACCGCAGGAAGTGCAGGAGCAATTATTAGCGGCACACGAGGAAGAAGAGTGATGCCCTCACCACTGTAGAGCTGACCGGGGGGCCGGACGGATGACGAAAAGCTCCCCGGTTAGTTCTATTAACATCAGTGGGTTACAAGCCTTGGTGCAATTATTTCATCCAAAAGCTTTGGTAGAATCAAAATTATTTGTATCTTTGCAAAGTAAAACGAAAGACGATTGCGTCAGTTAACCGGTCTGGTAGTTCAGTTGGTTAGAATGCCTGCCTGTCACGCAGGAGGTCACGGGTTCGAGTCCCGTCCAGACCGCTGGTAATCGAAATTTGGAAGGAGGATGTGTTGAAGCTCAACACATCCTCCTTTTTTTGCTTGCCCGGAGCGGGTGTCTGTAGCAGGCAGGATTTGACTCAACGGATATCGGCGTCATGTAATGGCATACAAGACCATACAGAGCGAAAGAGTCGGCATAAATAAGCTCTTAGAGTGCTAAGGAGAGCAGTAGGGACGATCGATGTCTGGAAGTTGTAGCTCTCTAGTCAGTTGGCCGGTTGTGTCTCAATCAAAAGAAGAGGGTGTATCAAGAACTACATCTTGATACACCCTCTCTATGGTGAGGTGACCTCTAGGGATCACCTATCGTCTTTAGATGTGCTTGACTTAGAAGCGGTAACCTACAGTCACGAAGAAGTTGCTGTTGTTGGTCTTCTCAGCAAATGTTGAGCGTGCCCAGTCCTCGATCTTCTGGGAGAGTTCGCCACTGGTCATGTTCACACCCTTGCTGATGTCCTGGATACCGAGCTGGTAGCCCAGTCCGAGCATGAAGTGGTTGAACTCAACACCTGCACCGATGTGGAGACCCCAGTCAAAGCGGTTGTAGACCTTGTCCTTGAAAAGATCAATGTCGCTTGAGGACTTTGTCTCTGTACCCTTGGTTACTTTGTCTGTACCATTGATACCAAATCCGAGGTATGGACCTGCGTTGACGAATACGTTGGTGTGATCAGCGACGCCAAAGCGAGCGTTAACCAAGATGGGGATGTCTATGTAGTTGAGCTGACGTACGACGTTAACTGCCTTGTCACCCTCAGACTTTGTAGAAGCCAGCTTTGCACCCTTCATGGAGAAGTACACACCGGGCTGGAGAGACAGCTGAGCTGCGCCAAGGTCTGTGAATGTCCAGTCGAGGGAGACACCACCGCGGAACCCGCTGAGGAGCTCTGCCTTTGCGTTGCCACTGTCGATGTTAGCTAGGTTAGAGCCTTGGTAGCCAAGGTTAACAATAAACGATAGATCCTGTGCCATGGCACTCATGGAGAGTGCGAGGGCTGCTGTTGCAGCAATGATTATTTTCTTCATAACTTTTTCTCTTTGTGTTCTTAATCAATAAACGTTTTCAAAATTCTAGTGCTGATTTTCAGCATTCATTCACAGACAAAGGTACGTAAAAAAACAATACCTCAAAACCAATGGTGTGAAAAATACGTTAAGCCACCAATCGTCAGCAGTGAAGTAAGAGAATTTTTTGGCCTTCGGATTCGGACAAAAAATTTGACGGATAGTAGCGAAAAGTTTCCAGTAGGAAAGAGAAATGTTTCACGGATAGAAGCGAACGGTTTTCAGTAGGAAACTTTTTGCCTTCAGATTACTTGCCGGTGCGCTTCTTTGCCTCCGCCTTGAAGCAGTCGCCTCGGTGCTCGTAGTTGTGAAACAGATCGAACGAGGCACAAGCCGGTGAGAGGAGAAATGTGTCGCCCTCCTCCGTCTTGATCCGGTCCAGTACGCCAAAGGCATCCGTCATGCTTCGGACATCGTATGCCGGGATCGGCAGGGCGTCAAAGGCTGCGTGGAGCTTTTGGGAGTCGGTGGTGAGGTAGATGAGCGCTTTGCACTTTTGCTGCACGAGCGGGAGGATCTGTGCATAGTCGTTGCCCTTATCCGTGCCCCCAAGGATGAGGATGGTGCGGTGGTCCTTCATCGCCCCGAGAGCGTAGTGGGTGGCATCGATATTGGTGGCCTTGGAGTCGTTGATGAAAGTGATGCCGTGCCAGGCGCCTGCCGGCTCCATCCGGTGCGGGATGCCGGCGAAGTGGTCGAGGGCTTTTTGGACCGTGCCATCGGATAGCGACTGGTCTGCGCCGAGGGCTCTTAGGACAAGGCAGGCTGCCATGACGTTGGCAGCGTTGTGCTCGCCCTTGAGCTGCATCCGGCTGTAGTCTATAGTGGCAGTGGAACCGCTGTTTAGGCGGAAGTGTAGGACTCCGTCTCTGTAGTACGCCGTGGCGGACTCGTCCTCAAGCGAGAAGGTGAGCTCCTGCGAGTGAAGGGCGGGGGAGCGTTCCACCAGCTGCCGGGAGATGGGGTCGTCGAGGTTGAGGATGTGTAGGTCGCCGGGGGTCTGGTTTTGAAAAACGCGCCACTTGGCATCGGCATACTTGTCCAGACTGTGCTCGTAGCGGTCGAGGTGGTCGGGGGTGACGTTGAGGAGGGCGGCTACGTGGAGCCGAGTGTGGTACATGTGGTCCAGCTGAAAGGAGCTGAGCTCGATGACGTAGTACCGGTGCGGGTCAGAGGCGACACAGCGGGCGAGAGAGGTGCCGATATTGCCACAGGCTATGGCATCTAGTCCGCAAGCACGCAGGAGGTATGCCGTGAGGGTGGTAGTGGTGGTCTTGCCATTGCTACCTGTGATGCCTATGAGCGTGCTGTCGCCTACGAAGCGTGCCGCGTACTCGGGCTCCGAGAGGATGGGGATGCCTGCTTCCTCGCAACGTCGAACCACGGGGGCAGTGTCCGGTATGCCCGGGCTCTTGATGACGGCGGTGGCGTGCTCGAGATCGGGGAGCGTGTGCCCACCCTCCTCGTAGGGCACGTCATTTTTGATCAATAGGTCGCGGGTCTCGGTCAGGAGCGTCCCGCTGTCGGAGAGCAGTACACGGGCACCTTGCTGCTTTGCCAGTAGTGCACTCCAGAGTCCGCTCTCTCCTCCTCCCAGTACAATGATGTAATCCATGGTAAACTTACCTGAGCTTTAGCGTGACTATAGTGAGTACCGCCAGCATGATGCCTATGAGCCAAAAGCGGACGGTGATCTTGGACTCGGGGACGGCTCTTTTCGGACTCTGTATGAGTGCGTCGATGGTGCCGTTGCCGGGCTTTTGGAAATGGTGGTGCAGAGGGGTCATCTTGAAGACACGACGACCGGTGCCGGTGCGTCGCTTGGTCGCCTTGAAGTAGGTCGTCTGGATGATGACCGAGAGGGTCTCGACCAAAAATACTCCGCAGAGGATGGGCAGGAGGAGCTCTTTGCGGATGATGATGGAGAAGACGGCAATGATCCCGCCCAGCGTGAGGCTACCGGTGTCGCCCATGAAGACCTGTGCAGGGTAGGCGTTGTACCAGAGGAAGCCAACGGTAGCACCGATAAAGGCGGCGGCAAAGATCACCAGCTCCTCTGCACCGGGGATGAACATGATGTTGAGGTAGGAGGCAAACTCGATGTGCGAACTCATGTAGGCAAAGACACCCAGCACCACCCCAATGATCGCCGAGGAACCTGTGGCGAGGCCGTCGAGCCCGTCCGTGAGGTTGGCACCGTTGGAGACTGCCATGACGATGAACACAAAGATGAGGGTGACAAAGATGAGGGTGAAGAGTTCGCTGTTTTGCCCCAGGCCGAGCCACTGCGCCACTTCAGCGTAGTCGAGGTTGTTGTTTTTGACAAAAGGGATGGTGGTCTTGAGCGAGCGAATCTCCGTGGTGTCGAAGACCACATGCTGCTCACCATGCTCAGTGATGACCTCGGCGTTGTCCTTGATGACGACTGCCGGGCTTGTCAGCATGACCATCGCGACCAAGACACCCAGACCAAGCTGGGCAATGAGCTTGTACCGACCGTGAATGCCTTCCTTGTTTTTCTTGAAAATCTTGACGTAGTCGTCGGTAAAGCCCAGGACGCCCAGCCAGAGCGTGGTGACGATCATGAGGAGGATGTAGATGTTGTCCAGACGGCAAAAGAGGAGTACCGGCAGGAGGAGCGAGAGTAGGATAATGATCCCGCCCATGCTGGGGGTGCCCACCTTGGCCAGCTGCCCCTCGATGTCGAGTGGCCGGATGGAGTCGCTCATCTGTCGGCGACGGAGGAAGTCTATGATTTTGTCTCCTATCAGAGTCGCTAGGATCAGGCTGAGGATCAGAGCGAGGGCAGCGCGGGTGGAGGTGTAGGTAAATGCTCCGGCTCCGGGAACATCCTGACTCTGTAGGTACTCAAAAAGGTAGTAGAGCATCAGTCGTTCTTTTTCTCGTTTTCAAAAATAACCTTGACCTCCTCTACGTCGCTGAAGTGGTGTCGGACTCCATTGATCTCTTGGTACGGCTCGTGACCCTTTCCTGCGATGAGGATGATGTCCTTGGGCATAGCCATCGTGCAGGCGGTGCGGATGGCGTCTCGGCGTGAAGTGATGCAGAGCGTGCGTGTCGTCTCCTCTTTGCTCAGTCCCTTGTACATCTGGGTGATGATGGCATCGGGATCCTCTGTCCGGGGATTGTCCGACGTCAGGATGAGTAGGTCGGAGTAGCGTACCGCCGTGGCTGCCATGATGGGGCGCTTGCCGTGGTCGCGGTCGCCGCCTGCACCTACTACTGTGATGATCCGTCCGCCATGGCTCTTTCGGAGCTCAGTTAGCGTCTGCAGGACGTTTTGGAGCGCATCGGGTGTGTGGGCAAAGTCGACGATGGCGACATAGCCCTTGGGAGAAGTCTGAGCCTGGAAACGCCCCGCAACCGGGCTCAGACCGCTCAGGATCCGAAGAACCTCCGTGTGGTCTTGCCCCAACAATATCGCTGCTCCGTAGACGGCAAGGATGTTGTAGGCATTGAAGGCCCCTACGAGCCGGGTCGTCAGCTCGGTGCCGTTGATGAAGAGATCCGTCCCGTCCAGGTGTTGCTCCATGATCTGTCCCTTGAAGTCAGCGTCCCTCTTGAGTGCGTAGGTGTGTACCTCGGAGCGGGTGTTTTGGACCATCACTGCACCGTTGGTCTCGTCGATATTGGTGAGCGCAAAGGCGTCTTTTGGAAGCCCGTCAAAGAAAGACTGCTTGGCGTGAAGGTAGTTGGCAAAAGTCTTGTGGAAGTCCAGGTGGTCGCGGGTAAGGTTGGTGAAGATACCTCCTCTGAATGTCGTCCCTCCGATCCGGTGCTGGACGACAGAGTGTGAGGAGACTTCCATGAAGGCGTACTCACAGCCTGCCTCCACCATCTGTGCCAAGTACGCCTGCAGGGTGAGGGCATCCGGGGTTGTGAGTCGGCTCGGTATCTCCTGCCCGTCGACGATGACGCAGACCGTACTGATGAGTCCGCTCTTGTGTCCCAGTCCTGAGAAGAGCCGATACAGGAGTGTAGCTATCGTGGTCTTGCCATTTGTGCCGGTCACGCCCACCAACTTCAGCTTGTCCGACGGGTGGTCGTAAAAGTTGGCTGCCAGCGGTCCCACTATCACATCGGTGTGCTCCACCCGTAGGTAGGTGACCCCTGTCTTCCGCTCTTCGGGTACGGTCTCGCAGAGGATGGCAGTCGCTCCCTTTTCCTCAGCTTGCGCGATAAAGTCGTGACCGTCCGTCACTGTTCCGCGGATGGCTACAAAGAGCTCGCCGGGCTGGACGGAGCGAGAGTCGTTGGTTATCCTCGTAATCTCTATCTGGTCATCACCCTCTATTATCTCATGGGGGATGCCCTTCATCAGTTTATTTAGGATCATGGTTGGTTATCTTAGTGTTAGCGTCACTCTATTCCCTTCACTTATCTTACGTTCTGCAGGTATGGACTGCTTCTTTACATATCCTCCCTTACCGACCAGGTTCACCTTTAGCCCCAGCATCTCGGCGAGAAAGACCGCATCGGAGGTCGCCATGCCTACCAGGTAGGGCATACGGCTTGTGATGGGGTCCTTTAGTCGGACTATCTCCACCGTATCGTTGGGCGAGTAGCATGCCCAGTCGCCATTTCCCACGATGTCCGGTAGTTTACTCCCGGTCAGGCGCGTTGCTTCCTTCACACTACTGCGTATGCCACCCCCTATATGCTGGGTAAAGACCGCCGTGCTATCGGCTACATAGCTGCTGAGGGGTACTGCATTGGTGGTGGCTACCGACTGTTCAGCCACTTCTCGGAGCACCCTTCCGGGGATACTCCCCGACGGGTACACGCCTCTGGGACGACTCACCACCACGATGCAGCTGTATAGGGGGTCGTCCGCAGGAAAGTAGCCACAAAAGGTCACGACGTGTCCATATCCGGCATACCCGCCGCTGCCCGATATCTGAGCCGTACCGGTCTTGCCCGCAATCTGTACAAAAGGAGAGTTCATCGCCTTACCTGTCCCGTTCGTGACCACACCACGGAGCATCTCCTGAATCTCTGTGATCGACCGCTTGTCGGCGATCCGCTCGTTTTTGACCTTGGGGCCGTTCTTATAAAACTCATGCTCGGCATCGCGCACCGAGGTGACCAGGTAGGGCTCCATCATCTTACCTCCGTTTGCGATGGCGTTGTAAAAGCGGAGGGTATAGATAGGCGGCATCTGCACTTGGTAGCCAAAGGAGATCCAGGGCATCGCTCCCGGTCGCCACGCCTCCGGGTTCTTATCGATATACGGCTTCGTCGTACCGGGTATTTCGAGTGCGATCTGGTCAAAGATGTTCATGCCATTGAGCGCATCAAAAAACGCCCGATTGTTTGCCGGTGACTCTCCCCCAAAGGTGTGGAGGACTGCTTTTGCCGTACCCACGTTGGACGAAAACTCTATCGCCTGTGCGTAGGTGATCTTGCCGTACCCCCCACGGTGGGCATTGTGGTCCTTGATCACCAGCCCACGTCCGACACGGTACAGACCATTACCTACATCCACCGTATCAGTGGGCTGCACTCCCCCCTTGCTAAGAGCGGCTAGCATCGATGCGGACTTGAAGGTCGATCCCGGCTCCAATAGGTCTGCCAGGGCATGGTTGGTTCGCTCGCCATATCTACCTTCACCCAGCCGATCCAGGTTGGTCATGGCACGAATGGCACCGGTCTTCACCTCCATCACCACAGCACAGCCCCAGTCTGCGTCCACCTCCATGAGGGTTTCCCTCAGGGCTCGCTCGGTGATGTCCTGTATGTCTACGTTGAGGGTTGTGTAGACGTCCATCCCGTTTTTGGGCAGCTTGATCGGATCCGGCACCCACCGCTTGGGGACAAAGATGAATCGGTCCAACCCCGGCTCGCCACAGAGGACACTGTCAAAGGCCAGCTCCAGACCACTATTGCCATGCGTGATGCCCAGGCTGTCGGCATCCCTCTTGAGGCTGCCGATGGTCCTCTGAGCCAAGCTGCCGTAGGGCATGACACGGCGTACAAACCGGGTGGTCGTGAAGCCGGTCTTATTTTTGTTGCCTACAGAGAGGTAGGGCATCTGCTGCATCGCCATCAGCTCCATGTGGGACACCTCTCTGTCGACCACCTTCCACGAGCGACTGCCGCGCTCATAGCCACGCATCAGGTGCGCCCTGTATCCGGCGGTGCTTTTGTCCTTGAAGTAGGTGCTGAGGTGGTGAGCGAGAGAGTCTACCTGTGCCGTAAAGAGATCGGCATCAAAGCCTCCCGCCTTGAAGTCTATTCTTGCCTCGTACCTGGGCACACTGATCGCCAGAGGGGTATTTTCGTCCGAGAAGATGTTTCCCCTCCTGGGCAGGGTCGGTTGGTTCCCCTTGTGCATGTGTGCGTTGAGCCCCTTCCACGCTGCAGCATCGACGGTAGCGGTCCACGTTGTTTTCACAAAGATAAGGACGGACAGCAGAGACAGCACCAGACCTATGACAAAGTACTTGGTGTACGATGCCTTCACCCGATGCTCTCGTTCCTCTATGCCCTCACGCAGGCGGTCAGACTCCTTAGTCCTCATCTCTTCACAACTATAGGTGGCGTCTTGGGGATACTCAGGTCGAGGTCTTCGTCCCGGACCCTTTGCTCGATGGAGGAGAGACGTCTGGCACCCATCAGGGTGGTCTCTACGGTCACCTGCTCCATCCGTAGTTCGTTGATCTCGCGATTCAGCTGGGCGATCTCCTTCTTTCCTCTCAGCAGGGTGTAGCTATTGATCCCCTGCAAGATGAAGAGCAGAGCAAACGCTACGATCCACATCGCATTGCGCAAGGTCAGCTTTCCTTCTAGAAATGTGCCTTGCGTAATATTCCAAAAGCGCTTCTGCCACGAGCGTTTGTTCTTTGTGCCACCCTTTCTGGGCGCCTGATCGGTAGAGCTATCTGCCATTTACCCCGTTTGTTGGTCCTTTTTCTTGCTACAAACTTACCCAATTCCCCCATACTAGGCAGCCAAATCGGAGCCGAATAAAAAAGCGAAGCGTAGTAGCTCAAAAATTTCACGGATAGTAGCGAAAAGTTTCCAGTAGGAAAGAAAACGATTTGACGGATAGTAGCGAAATGTTTCCAGTAGGAAACTTTTGGCGACCCCACTAGAGGTCGTCAAAGGGGCATGGAGTTGTTGTCCCACGGTTGTTTGTGGACACTGAGTCTCGGATGGATATTTTGGCTGTTTTTGTGGGTGTTGATCCACCGATATGTCGGGTGATGCTCACTGAAGCAGAAGCGTAAGAAAACGGGAGCCGGGCAGGTGTTCTTTTTAGAGAATTGGGTGGCAGGGCTTCTGCTGCTCCTGGGGATCGGCATCACACCTCACGGAGCGCAAGCACTCCAACTGACCCTCGGTCGAACCTGCGTGGATAAACGCAAGCCGCCCGGAGTCGCACAGTGCGACTCCGGGCGGCTTTGTCTCGGTGGAGGTGGAGGGATTCGAACCCTCGTCCAAACATGGAACCAACCTGCTTTCTACACGTTTAGCTTTGCTTTCCGGTTTTCGTCCCGCAGATTAGGTCAAAGCCACCACTCCGCAGGCTTAGTCTCTTGAGTGTCGCTCCGGACGAAAGACGCATCCGAAACCCTTCCCGATATAAATAGCACCACCGGATCAGACCACCTCGGGCTCACGGTATCTGGGTGATGTCTCGCCGGGAGCAAAAGGCTCAACCGCTAAGAACAAAAGTGTCTTGTCGTGATCAGAGATCACGCTGCGAGAGCGTAGTTATATTCGCCATTTAAAAAAGGTTGTCATCTAGGATTTGAGTGCCAGCTAACGATGCACTACGTGCTTACAAATCAACTCTACATGCTGTCAAAACCGGTCACCCCCATATGGTCCTATGGGCGTCTCACTTTTGTCCATGAGGTCGACTGCCGATCTCTATCGGCAAAGCAAAGGTACCAAAATATTTGGAGCTGCGGAAGTGGTTACTCCTTGGTGAGGCGGATCCGCAGGCGGCTGCCGGTGTAGAGCTCAAGGGTGCCGTCCTCCTTCATGGCGTAGTGGTCGATCTCGCCAAGCACGGACTCCAGGGCATCCTCTATCGCCATGTCTTGGCAGAGCATACGCGTGACAGCCATGACACCCAGCTTGAGCTCACCGCGCTCGGGAGTGCAGGTGACCGGTGCGTTGAAAATGTTGCAGCTGAGGTTGCCCCAAGCCTTGTTTTCGGTCAGGTCGATGTTGAGTGTCGGCGTGTTTTCGGGTGTCAGATCAGCGATGACCAGGTCATCTACCGAGGTGATCACCCAAGCACCCTCGGGTGATGGCTGTGCCTTTTTCTCACACGACGTGAGGGCTAGAGTGAAGGCAAGTGCTGTTAGGAGCAGAGTCCCGCTTAGGATTTGTTTGGTGATTGATCTCATGATTTGATTTGATCTAAAAGTGTACGGTACTGCAGTTGTGAGACAAAGGTACAAAATGATATTTAATCGTTTGCAGTGTTTTGTGTAGATTTGTTAACTACTTTGGAGGCGGAGCTCTGCTCGTCTCGAAAGCCGGTCTCCTTTACCCTAACACAAAAGTAAGTAAGCCATGCAGAAAAACAATATCTATCGCTTTGCAACTGGGCTGGGTGCCGTGGCAGGTGCCGTCCTGCCCACCGCCTGTGACTCCAAGTCAAAAGAGGAAGCAGCACCCACACGGTACAACATCCTTATCATCGAGAGCGATGACCACACCTCGCAGATGATCTCTGCCTATGGTGGCGAGATCGAGACTCCCAACATCGACCGACTGGCAGAGGAGGGGGTTCGTTTCGACCACGCCTTTGTGGTCAACTCGATCTCCGGTCCCTCCCGCGCCTGTCTCCTGACCGGCAAGCATTCGCACAAGAACGGCTTTACCAATAACGAGCACAGTGTCTTCGACGGTGAGCAGCAAACCTTCCCCAAGCTGCTGCAGTCAGCAGGGTACCAGACGGCTATCGTCGGGAAGTGGCACCTCACCTCGCTCCCGACCGGCTTTGACCACTGGGAAGTGCTACCCGGGCAGGGTGACTACTACAACCCCTCATTCATCACCGCACCCAACGACACAGTGCGCGAAAAAGGTTACGTCACCGACCTGATCACGGACAAGAGTATTGACCTGCTCCGAAATAGGGACAAGAGCCGCCCCTTCATGCTGATGGTGCAGCACAAAGCACCGCACCGCAACTGGATGCCCCGCATCGAGGACCTCGACATGTATGAGGATGTGACCTTCAAGCTTACGGACAACTTCTTTGACGACTATGCCGGCCGCCCTGCTGCCGCACGAGCAGAGATGAATATTGGTGAGCATATGGACCCTGCCTACGACTGCAAGCTCCTTCGCAAGGACCACCCGACCCACTACTCAAGGACGTACGAGTGGATTCTCTCCGGCATGGATGAGGATGATCGAGAGAAGTTTGTCGCTTTTTACAGTCCTATGGCGGACCACTACTGGGACAGCGAGATGACCGATCAGGAGCGTATGGAGTACAAGTACCAGCGCTATATGCGCGACTATGCCAAGGTGATCCACCCGATCGACCAAGGTGTGGGCCGGATCATCGACTACCTCAAGGAGGAGGGCCTCTGGGACAATACCATCGTCCTCTATTTGGGTGACCAGGGCTTCTACATGGGCGAGCATGGATGGTTCGACAAGCGATTCATGTACGAGGAGTCCATGCACTACCCGCTCCTGATGCACCTTCCCAAGGGGCTTGATGCCCGTGGCGCCATCGAAGAGTTGACCCAAAATATCGACCTTGCCCCCACGTTCCTCGAGCTGGCGGGAGTGGAGGTTCCCGAGGATATCCAGGGCGAGTCCCTCGTGCCACTGCTGAAAGGAGAGAAGGAGCTGCCCGGTCGGGACAAGATCTACTACCACTTCTATGAGTACCCTGCCGAGCACAGCGTGATGCGTCACTATGGGGTGCGCGATGAGCGGTACAAGCTGATCCACTTCTACCGTGACCAAGACTTTTGGGAGCTGTATGACCTCCAAGAGGATCCGCGCGAGATGAAGAATGTCTACGATGACCCCGCCTACAAGGAGATCGTCGACCGCATGCGCAAGGAGCTGATCGAAGTACAGACGGCGTACGAGGATACGCTTGCGCTCCGTCTGAACGGTTTCTGATCAAGTCCCGTCCTTAGTTCATTTGAGGTGGGTGTGTCCAAAACGGTAGTCCCGGACACACCCACTTCTCGTTTTTGGAGCGGGCGTCCCAAAGTCGCTTCCTGTTTGGAATGTTTGCCCTTTGGGTTTGGGCAAAAAAAATTGACGGATAGTAGCGGAATGTTTCCAGTAGGAAAGAGAAACGTTTCACGGATAGAAGCGAACGATTTCCAGTAGTAAACTTTTTGCCCTCACGTAGTCGGCTTTTTTGGCAGGAGTGGGGTAATTCAAGAAAAAACGTATATTTGTGATGAGAGGGGTGTGGAAAAGCACGGATATACCTGATAGATGCGACTCGCTTGTGCGTATCAACGAGGTCGCTTAACCATCAAAACATGTAAGCGTATGAACATCAAGATCCAAGACATCAACTTTAGTATCAAGGATGACCTAAAGGCCTTTGTGGAGAAGAAAGTAGGGAAGCTCTCCCGCTTTTACTCCGACATCATCGATGCCAGCGTAGTGCTGACGCTCACGAAGCCTGAGACGAAAGATAACAAGAAGGTCAGAATTACTCTGGCAGTTCCCGGTCCGGATCTTTTTTCCGAAAAGACTGCCAACACATTTGAAGAAGCAGTGGATGAAGCTTGCGAAGCACTGGAGTCGCAGCTCGAACGCCTCAAGCAGAAACAAAAGAAGTAACGTACCTAATATACAGACGAGAAATGGGCTGTGTCGCACTTGCGGCGCAGCCCATGTTGTTTATGGTCCTGCGATGAAGTCGCTCTAAACCTTGCGCTTGATTTGGAAAGGGGTGAGCCTGAAGGATTCTTGCCCGCGCAGTACTTTTTGCCCCAGAGGAGTGACGTGGAGGGTGCTCCCCTGTCCGTAGTCTATGTACATCAGTCCGTAGAGGATCATCTGGTAGATGTAGTCCTGCCACTCGAGTGCCGACAGGTCTCGCCCCACGCCGTAGGTGGGGAGGCGGTGGTAGCCGTAGTGTAGCACTTCCAGACGCCGGGAGCCGCGGAGTATGTCGATCACCAGGGGCAGGGTGACCCGCTCGCCGGTGCGGATCACTGCGCTCATGGCTTTTTGTGCGGGGATGGTGCCGTCGATGGTGGGCTCCTTGGGCAGCAGGCAGGCGTCGCAGTTGTGGCAGTCCTCCTCTACCCGTGTGCCGAAGTAGCCGAGGAGCACCCGACGCCGGCAGACTTGCGACTCGCAGAATTGCTTCATGTACTCCATCTTTTGGCGCGAGAGGTCCTGCAGGGTGGTGTTTTGGATCATCTTGTTGAGGGCAAAGATGTCGGCGTAGGAGTAAAAGAGCAGTGCGGCAGCCGGCTCGCCATCTCGTCCGGCACGCCCGATCTCCTGGTAGTACTCCTCGATGTTTTTGGGCATGTTGTAGTGGATGACCCAGCGCACATCGGGCTTGTCGATGCCCATGCCAAAGGCGACTGTGGCGCAGACTGCCGTGACCTGACCGGATAAGAACGCATTGTGCACCAGAGCACGCTCCGTAGCGGACATGCTGGCGTGGTAGGGTAGGGCGCGGATGCCTTGGTCGTTGAGAAACGACGCCAGCATCTCAGTGTCCTTGCGTGAGGTGGCGTAGATGATCCCGCTGCTCTCTGAGTCGTTTTCCTCTTGCTCCGTGATGAAGTCGACGATCTCCCGCAGCTTGTCGGCTTTTTTGCGTCCTCGTCGTACGGCAAGACGGATATTGGGGCGGTCAAAGTCCCCGACGACCTCTATCGGATTGACCATCTGCAGTTGGGCGAGGATGTCCTGGCGCGTGGCAGGGTCAGCAGTGGCGGTGAGTGCCAGCAGTGGGATGGAGGGCATCTCCTCCTTGATGACCCCGAGCTGCGCATACTCCGGACGAAAGTCGTGCCCCCACTGGCTGATGCAGTGAGCTTCGTCGATAGCGATAAGCGAGATGGTACTCTGTCGCAGGATTTGCATGCCGAGGGCACTAAAGAGTGTCTCGGGACTGAGGTACAGTATCTTGACCCGCTCCGACCGGATGAGGAGTAGTACGTTTTGGCGCATCTCGTTGTTCAGGCTGCTGTTGAGCGTGGCAGCGGGTATCCCCAGACTGTCGAGCTGCTTGATCTGATTCTGCATGAGCGAGATGAGCGGGGAGATGACGAGGGTGATACCGGGCAGCATGAGCGCCGGCAGCTGGTAGCAGAGCGACTTGCCCCCGCCGGTGGGGAGGATGACCAGCTGGTCTTTCCCCTGCAGAGCATTCGCCACTACCTCCTCCTGATGTTCGCGGAAAGAGGAGTAGCCGAAGTAGGTATGCAGTGCTTCCAGTGGGGTCATGTTACTCCGACTCTTGTAGGTACGTCAGGAGAATGTCCAGAGCCTGGTAGGTGATATTGAGCTGGTTTTGCCGACGTCCGCTATCGGGTAGCTCGACCCACTTGGCTGTGGTGCCGGTGGGTGTGGCTATGCCTATCCAGGCGGCAGCAGGAGCTATGCCCTCGCTCTCGGACGGTCCGCAGACGCCGGTGCTGGAGAGGGCGTAGGTGGTTCCTGCCAGCCGGCGGACGTGTGCCGCCATTGCTCTCGCCGTCTTCTCGGAGACCAGCCCGTCGGACAGTTCATCCCGGGTTAGTCCCAGTACCTGCTCTTTGCTGGTGCGTTGGTAGCTGACCACGCCCGTATGCAGCCATTCCGAAGCTCCCGGCTCCGAGGAGAGGGTGGCGACGATGTTGCCGCCCGTACAGCTCTCGGCTGTGGCGATTGTGGCATGACGAGCGACCAGCCATTGTGCCAACGTATGGACGACCTCAGATCTCGACACGAGAGAAAGGGGTATCAGCCAGACTGCTGCGTCTGCCGCTGTGGTACTGAAATGCTCCCGCCATGGCAATCATGGCGGCGTTGTCGGTGGTATACGAAAATGGAGGAATGAAGACCTTGTGCCCCGTCGCCTCGCCATAGGCTATGAAAGCGTCACGCAGACCGGTGTTGGCAGATACACCACCGGCTACCGCCACCTGGTTGATCCCCAGATCCTTCGCAGCCTGAGCCAGTTTTTCCATCAGGATGTCGATCACGGTCTTCTGGAGTGCGGCGCAGAGGTCCTCTTTATTTTTCTCCACAAAGTCCGGGTCCTCCCTGAGGTGATCCCTCAGCGTGTAGAGAAAAGAGGTCTTGAGCCCGCTAAAACTGTAGTCATAGCCGTCCACCTGTGGCTTGGCAAAAGTGAAAGCCGTCGGATCACCCTGATTGGCAAGCCTATTCACCACGGGACCTCCCGGGTAGCCCAGCCCCATCACTTTGGCACACTTGTCAAAGGCCTCACCCGCGGCATCGTCTATCGTCTTGCCAATGATCTCCATGTCGATCGGGCTCTTGACCAAGATGATCTGCGAGTTGCCTCCCGACACCAGCAGGCAGAGGAAGGGAAACGCCGGAGTCTCGGTCTGCTCGTCTGGCTGCCGGATGAAGTGTGCAGACACATGACCCTGTAGGTGGTTCACGTCCACCATCGGGATCCGGAGCGCCTGGCTCATCCCTTTGGCAAACGAAGTGCCTACCAGCAGGGAGCCGAGCAGTCCCGGTCCGCGCGTGTAGGCGATGAGGTCGACGTCGGCAGCCTGCATGCCGGCTTGGCGGAGTGCTTCGGACACCACGGGGATGACGTTTTGGAGATGCGCCCGACTGGCGAGCTCCGGCACCACACCGCCGTACTGCTCATGGACTTTTTGCGACGCGATGACGTTGGAGAGCAGAGTATTGCCCCGGAGGACGGCTGCCGAAGTATCGTCGCATGAGGACTCGAGACCCAGGATGACCAGGTTCGGATCCAAGTATTTATCTAGGGAGTGATCAGTCATATCGATTTTGCTTTTATCAGTACTCAAAGGTACAAAAAAAGCACCTTCCGCCGGTATTGCTGCGAAAGGTGCTCTTGGCTGACCCATGAGGATTCGAACCTCAACAGACAGAACCAAAACCTGTAGTGCTACCATTACACCATGGGTCAGTGCTTTGATCAAATTGCTTTGCAAAGGTACAAAAATAATTCATATCCCGCAAAAGGAGGCTCATTCGCCCTACTTCGTAATATGAATGGCGACTCCGCCAGAGGTCGTTTCTTCATAGCCGGGTGGTCGAGGAGGGGCGAATGCCCCGACGAAGACCCCCGGGAAGACGAATGCCCCATTAATCCCCGACCCCGCTAGGGGTCGAACAACCTAGCCCCGGGTCATAGCTCCGAAGGAGCGTCTGACCCGGGGTGACCGATCCGCTCTTGCACCCCGACCCCGACGCACGTCGGGGTCGTACAATGGCATCTGAAGGTACGACTCCAACGTCCGTCGGAGTCGTGTTTTGGGGAGAGCTCGTCTTCCCAGGGTCAGATGCTCCTTCGGAGCTCTGACCCTGGGCTATTGATGTATGACCCCGACGAATGTCGGGGTCAATACTCTGTCCGTCCTTTTTCCGAATACTCAACTGCGAAAGAACGACCCCGTAGGGGTCGAACAATTTACAGCTACGCAGGAGGACCCCTACGGGGTGCTGCTGACCAACAAAAAGTTTCCAGTAGGAAAGAGTTCGCTTCTATCCGTGAAACGTTTCTCTTTCCTACCGGAAACTTTTGGCTACTATCCGTGAAACTTTTTTGCTATCGGGTAGTGCTGTTTTTCGACATCCGTATTTGTCTGTTTTTCAGAGGGTATGGTCAGAGATCGGTGAGGGTGAGCGGGGTGTCGGGCGTAATGGTGTGCGTGGTGCGGGTACCGTCACTGTGTAGGAGCTCAAAGGTGGCGGAAGGTAGACCGGTGCTGAAGGTGGCAGAGGTGGGGTGACCCTGCTCCCAGGTGAGGTCTACGATCACCCCACCGCGAGCGACCAGCCCCGTGTACGAGCCGGATGCCCACTCGTCGGGTAGCGCAGGTAGCAGCTCGATGAAGCCCTCGTGGCTCTGGAGGAGCATCTCGGCAATGGCTGCTGTGCCGCCAAAGTTACCATCGATCTGGAAGGGCGGGTGGGCGCAAAAGAGGTTGGGGTAGGTGCCGCTGGAGTGCTTGGAGCGATCAGCGGGATCGATGGCAGGGTGCAGCAGGCTCGCCAGTAGCTTGTGTGCGCGGTTACCATCCTTGAGACGTGCCCAGAAGTTGATCTTCCATGCGCGGCTCCATCCGGTGGCTTCGTCCCCGCGTCGGTTGAGGGTCATCTCGGCAGCCTTTGCCAGGTCGGGTGTGTGGTGCGGGGTGATCTGGTAGCCCGGGTAGAGGCCGTAGAGGTGCGACACGTGGCGGTGGTGCGGCTCCGCCTCCTTGTAGTCCTCAAGCCACTCCTGCAGGTAGCCCTCCTTGCTGATCTGGTGTGGTGCCAGGCGGGGCAGGGCGTTTGCCATACGGGTGAGTGCGGGGTCGTAGACGCGGAGGATAGCGGCGGCATCAAGGGTGTTGTTGAAGAGCTCGCGGATGATCTGCATATCCATGGTGGGTCCCATGCAGACGTAGAGCGGGCCCTCGCCCTCAGCCGTGATGAAGCCGTTTTCGGGCGAAGAGGAGGGAGCGGTCACGAGCCAGCCGTGGGTAGGCTCCTCGATGAGTGAGGCGAGGAAAAACTGTGCTGCCTCGAGCATCACCGGGTATGCCTCTCTGAGAAAGGCGGTGTCGCGTGTGAAGGCGAAGTGCTCCCACAGGTGCTGGCAGAGCCATGCTCCGCCGGTATTGGTGGCACCCCATGAAGCGTGCTCTCCAGGGGCTGTGAAGTGCCAGGGATTGGATATCGGGTGAGCGACCCAGCCCTCGGTGCCGTAGAAGGTACGAGCGGTACGCCTGCCACTGGGGACGAGGTCGCGTGTGAAGTCGAGCAGTGGCTCGTGTAGCTCGCTGAGGTTGGTGACCTCGGCGGGCCAGTAGTTCATCTGCACGTTGATGTTGAGGTGGTAGTCGCCATTCCACGGGAGCTGGGTATCCTTAGCCCACAGTCCCTGGAGGTTTGCCGGCCAGGAGTCGGGTCTCGAAGAGGAGATGAGGAGGTAGCGACCGTAGTTGAAGTACAGCGCCACAAATGCCGGGTCGTGCGTCTCCGCAAAGCGTGCCAGCCGCACGTCTGTGGGGAGTTGGTGGGTCGTTGTATCTGCGGCGGAGAGCGAAAGGGTTACCCTTCCGTAGCCCTCCTCGTAGCCGGCAATGTGGTCGCGGAGCAACTCCTCGTACTCCACGCCCTGTAGCTTGTCGAGCTCTGTCGTCGGGTCCTGAGGGTTGACTCCGGAGGGTGGGGTGTTGTCCGTAGCGGCAGCCACGAAAATAAGCACTGCATCGGCATCGGCTATGGTGACGGCATCATCGGTGGTGCGGACTGCACCTCCCTCTGCTACAAAGCGTACCTCGGCTGAGAAGTTGGTCCCCCGGTCGCCCCCAAATCCATCGGGAAGCTGTCCTCTCATGTAGAGCCGTCCGTCTCGTGCTGTGCAGGTGGCGTTTTCGGGACGGGTGAGCTTGGCAGAAAAGGAGATCTGCCCCTTGCGGTCTGCACTCAGGCGGATGACGATGACATCCGGCTCGCCCTGGCAGGCGAAGTAGGTGCGGGTGTAGTGGGTCGAGTCGATATCAAAGAAAGTGTGCGCCAGAGCGGAGTCGAGGAGGAGCTCGCGCTTGTACTTCGTCGGGTCGGCTGTGGGTAGGCGGTGCTCCAGCTCGAGGTAGCCGAGTACCTGGTAGGAGCCGTAGGGCTTATCGGCACCGCTGCCAAACGAACTGCCCTCTCCACCGCACTGGAAGTGCTCGTACATCAGCTGCTGTGCCGTGGCGTTGTCTCCGTGCAGGAGTGCTTCGCGGATGGGCTTGAGGTACTGCTGTGCCGTGGGGGAGAAGGCGGTGCTGTCCGGGCTGCCGCTCCACATGCTGATGTCGTTGAGTGGGATCTTTTCGGTCCGGATGTCGCCGGCTACGGTCAATCCGAGTCGTCCGTTGCCGAGGGGGAGGCTGCTCTCCCACTCTTGGGCAGGCCGGTCGTACCATAGGAGGTTGCTCTGGGCAATGCCCGACAGAGGCAGCAGGGTGCCAAGCAGGAGGAGCAGAAGTCTTGATGAAGTCATAGCACTATATGTATACAATGTATCCTGCGACTCCGGCAAGGACGATGAGCAGGATGGGGTGAATCTTTTTGGAAAGGACAGCCACAAGGGTCACGAAGAAGAAGATGTAGCTGACCGGGTCGATGAAGTTTTCTTTATTCATGAGGATCAGGGCGGCAGCCATGATCAGTCCCACGCATGCAGGGCGTATGCCGGCAAAGACCGCCTCGACGTGGGCGTTGTTTTTGAAGCGAGCAAAGGAGAGCGAGATGAGCAGGACGAGCACAAAGGAGGGCAGCATCACTGCCAGGGTGGCTACGATACTCCCCCAGACCGAACCGGTGACCGTATAGCCGATGTAGGTGGCGCTATTGATACCGATGGGGCCCGGGGTCATCTGCGAGATGGCGACAATGTCGGTGAACTCCTGGATCGTAAGCCAGCCGTGGATGTCCACCACCTCCTCCTGGATCAGGGTGAGCATGGCGTAGCCTCCGCCGAAGCCGAGGAGCCCGATCTTGATATAAACGAGGAAGAGCTGTAGGTAGATCATGGGTGAAGTCGCTCTCGGATGATGCGCACGTAGAGCCAGCCCATCAGTGCGCTGACGATGATGACGGTGACGGGGCTTACTCCCAGAAATGCAACCAGCCCGGCACTGAGGATGGGTATCCAGAGGTACTTCCAGCTCAGGTGCAGAGCCCGCCACACCGATATACATGGTGCAAAGATCAGAGCCACGACGGCGGGACGAATCCCCTTGAAGACCGCCTCGATGACGGCGTTGCCCTTTAGGTGGCTCGCATAGATGGCTACCAGAAGTATGATCAGAAAGCTGGGGAGCGTACAGCCGATGCCGCAGATGATCGCTCCGATGGTCCCCTGGAGCCGGTAGCCGATGAAGATGGAGATATTGACCGCAAAGACTCCGGGCAGCGACTGAGCTACCGCAAAGAGGTCGATGAACTCCTCATCCTTCAGCCACTTTTGCTTGTCCACGATCTCCTGCCGGATCAGCTCCAGCATCGCATAGCCGCCACCGAAGGTGAAGCCTCCGATGACGAAAAAGGTGCGGAAGAGCTGCCACAGCATGCGGGGATTGATGGCTTGCCGAGGTGCTTTTTGGTGCTCTACGGGAGAGGGAGATGAGGACATCTTGGTGGGAATAGTCTAGGACTTTCGGTCGGGTAAGTGGTTCGTGCTCTAATGATAGTGACGGGGTATTCAGACGTTGTGCAGGTCGTGCCCCATCTTTTCTTTTTTGGTGCGCTGGTAGCGGACGTTGTACTTATTGGGCTCGATCTCCAGAGGGATATTCTCCACAATCTCTATGCCATAGCTCTCGAGACCGATGCGCTTGACGGGGTTGTTGGTCAGGAGGCGCATCTTTTTCACCCCGAGGAGACGAAGAATCTCCGCACCGACACCGTAGTCTCGCTCGTCCGGGTCAAAGCCGAGGTGGACATTGGCCTCGACTGTGTCGAGTCCCTCCTGCTGCAGCTTGTAGGCCTCTATCTTTTTCATCAGTCCTATGCCACGGCCCTCTTGGTTGAGGTAAATGACGATACCGCGTCCCTCTTTTTCGATCGCCTGCATGGCACGGTGGAGTTGGTCGCCACAGTCGCAGCGGAAAGAGCCAAAGATATCTCCGGTGATGCAACTGCTGTGTAGGCGTACCAGCACCGGCTGTCCGTCTTTGATGTCGCCCTTGATGAGCGCGACGTGCTCACGCCCGTTGCTCACCTGGCGGAATGGTATGATGTGAAAGTCGCCGTACTTGGTAGGCAGGAGAGCCTCAGTGCCCATCTCCACAATACTCTCCGACTGGAGGCGGTACTTGATGAGGTCTGCGATGGAGATGATCTTGAAGCCGTACTTCTCCCGGAGCTTTACCAGCTGAGGAAGGCGAGCCATGGTGCCATCCTCGTTGATCACTTCGATAAGGCAGGCAACGGGATTCATACCGGCTAGGCGCGCCAGGTCTACAGCCGCTTCGGTATGTCCGGCACGTCGGAGGACACCCTTGTTTTTTGCTCTCAAGGGGCTGATGTGTCCGGGTCGTGCAAGGTCGGAGGGTTTGGTGCGAGCGTCTGCCAGAGCATTGATCGTCGTAGCGCGGTCGTACATGGATACTCCGGTGGTCACGCCATGCCCGATGAGATCCACGGTGACCGTGAAGGGTGTCTCGTGCAGGGAGGTGTTGTCGGATACTTGGTAGGGTAAGTGGAGCATGTCCGCCCAGTCCTCGGACATGGGTGTACAGAGTACGCCACGACCGTGGGACATCATGAAGTTCACAATCTCGGGGGTAACCTTCTCGGCAGAGATGATGAAGTCTCCTTCATTCTCGCGATCCTCGTCGTCAACAACTATGACGATCTTTCCGGACTTGTAGTCCTCTATTGCTTCTTCAATGGTGTTTAGTTTGAACTTGTCCATCTCTCTTCTTTAAGTGATTGGTTTTATGGTGTAGTGGTTTGTTTTGTGTGGGAGCTTACACGCTGTACCTCGCCCAACACCTGTTGGTTGACGTCCAGCAGCCGCTTGATTTCTCTCAGATATACCCGTTCGCGTACTCGGTAGTGGAGGTACATCAGCAGCCCGATGGGGAAGACGATCATGCAGACGGCACTGAGCCACTTCTGCGCAGGTCGGTAGGTCTTACTCACCTGCTCCAGCTGCGGGTAGGCTCCCAGACGGTGTACGAGTAGGATGTCAGGCGAGTGTTGAAGGTTGGAGATGATCCGGTGGATCAGCTCATTGATCCGGTGGCGCTCCTCGGTGCGGTGTATCCCGAGGAAAAACTTGATGTAGTGCATGTTGCCCCGATACTTGATGATCTGGGCAAACTCCGATAGTGCCAGTATGTCTTGCTCCGCCTGTGCGTAGTCAGCACCTACCGATAGATCAGAGCGGGGTACGACGTTGCGGGCGGTATTGGTTCCCAGGAGCTTTCTCATACTATTCGCCAGGCTATCCATCCTCAGCTTGTTGGCGTCGATGGTCGCGATGTAGCAGAGTAAAATGCCGACGGAGCCTAGTGCTATATTTGGTAGCCACATGCCAAACCAAACCTCCCAGGCGCCACTCCTTGCCATCTTGATTCCCGTTGACTCAAGGAAGTAAAAGATGATGAAAAAGAAGACGGCGACCACGAATGGAATACCGACACCACCCTTCCTGATAAGTGCACCGAGGGGAGCTCCGACCAAGAAAAAGACGATGCACGCTACGGGGTAGGTCATCTTCCGCCAGTACTCAAACTCGTTCTTTTTCTTGAGGCTCTCCATCTCGTCCTGCTCCATGTTGGTGAAGTAGATGTCACTCTGACGACTGTTGAGTACAGAGCTTGAGGTCTCGTAGAGTTGCCGCTTTTGGCTCATGCCCATGGCGCTTAGCTTCTTCGCCATGTCGTACCGGGCTTGCTCCTCCACAGGCAACTCTGCAAACGTATTGACGGGATTGCGATCCGGTGTTTGCTCCGGAGGTGCGACCGACCCTTCTTCCGGGGTTTCACTGAGGGACGCTTGGGCACTCCGCTCCCCTTTTTCTTCATTGTTCGCCAGTGTTTGGCTGACGGTGGTGGGGGCTCTTCCTGCTTTGGCGAACGTCTGCATGACGTTGTCGCGCTGTATGATCGTCTGTCTGTTCACACGAGACACCGAGTCGATCTCTATCCGCAGAGAGTCGGTGTAGGCACTGAGTTGCCACATGTTTTTGCCCACAAACTGGCTGCTCAGCATCCCCTCATCCACCATGTTGAGGCTTGCATCAAAGGCTATTTGCACCACCTTCTTATCAAACTGTTCCCGCATGTATGGCTCCAGTCCCGAGCTGGTCGAGTAGTAGCTCTTTTGCTCCCTCAGGTTGCGAAACGACTCACCCGATAGGAGCTCCAGCACGAGGACATTCCCATTCTTGATCGAGTAGAGACGACCGGAGTCTGCACGAAGTACCGTAGCGTTTTGAAAGCCATTCTTGTACTCGTAGATCATCATGTCGTACATCATCTTTCGCTCGTTGTCCTTATGCTCCACGTAGATGCTGTACCCGTCGATCTCCTTGTAAAAGACCCCGGCGGGGATAGCGAGCTCGGGGGACTTGTTTTTGATCGAAAAGTAGTACTGCCAAAACTTCACCTGTGAAGTGATCATCAGGTCGTTTTGGAAAACAAACAGCCCTGCACCGATCATGATGGACAGCACAAAGAGGGGCTTGAGGATGCGGACCAGTGGGATACCGGCTGCCCGCATGGAGAGAAGCTCAAGCCGCTCTCCGAGGTTGCCAAACGTCATGAGCGAGGCGACCAGCATCGCCAAGACCAGTCCCAGAGGGGCAACGGTCATGGCGGCATAAAACATCAGCCTCAGGAAGACAATCGTGTCCACTCCTTTGCCGACGATATCCCCCACGAAGCGCCATAGCAGCTGCATCACCACGATGAACCAGGCCACCGCAAAGCTCCCGATGAGCAGCGGTATGAAGGTCTTGATGATGTAGGTATAGAGCTTCTTGATCCTCACGGTAGGGAGCGATGCTTACAGACTACTTGGCGTACGCCACCATCCTGGTCTCTCGGATGACCGTGATCTTGACCTGACCGGGGTAGGTCATCTCGTCCTCTATCTGTCGGGCTATAGCACCGGAGAGCTCCTGCGTCTGTGCGTCGCTGATCTTGTCTGCCCCCACTATCACGCGCAGTTCTCTACCCGCCTGTATCGCATAGGTCTTGATGACTCCCGGATAGGAGAGAGCCACCTTCTCCAGACTGTCTAGGCGCTTGATGTACGCCTCGGCTATTTCGCGGCGAGCTCCCGGGCGTGCTCCGCTGATCGAGTCGCACACCTGGACAATAGGGGCGATCAGACTCTTCATCTCTATGTCGTCGTGGTGTGCTCCTACAGCATTGCAGATATCTGGCTTCTCCTTGTATTTCTCACAGAGCTTCATGCCCAGCAGTGCGTGAGGCATTTCCGGCTCATCATCAGGCACTTTACCTATATCGTGCAGCAGGCCTGCCCGGCGGGCTTTCTTGGGGTTCAGTCCCAGCTCCGACGCCATTACGGCAGAGAGGTTGGCGGTCTCACGAGCGTGCTGCAGTAGGTTTTGCCCATAGGAGGAGCGGTACTTCATCTTCCCGACCAGACGGATCAGCTCCGGGTGAAGACCGTGTATGCCCAGGTCGATGACGGTACGCTTGCCGGTCTCGACTATCTCGTCCTCTATCTGCTCCCGTACCTTCTCCACCACCTCCTCTATCCGTGCCGGGTGGATACGTCCGTCCTGTACCAGCTGGTGCAGTGCGAGGCGCGCTATCTCACGACGCACGGGGTCAAAGCAGGAGAGTACGATCGCCTCCGGGGTGTCATCGACGATCACCTCCACGCCGGTGGCAGCCTCCAGTGCCCGGATGTTGCGTCCTTCGCGACCGATGATGCGTCCCTTGATCTCATCGCTGTCGATGTGAAAGATGGTGACGGCGTTCTCGATGGCTGTTTCGGCGGCAACACGCTGGATCGTCTTGATCACAATGTTCTTTGCCTGAAAGTTTGCCGACATCTTTGCCTCGTCGATGATCTCATTGACCATGACCTCTGCCTCTGCCCGTGCCTCTTCCTTGAGGCTCTCTACGAGTCGAGCCTTTGCCTCTTCGGCGGAGAGACCGCTGATGGTCTCCAGCTCGGCAGCTTCGCGTCGGCGGATGAGGTCCAGCTCTGCTTCGCGCTCTTTGTTGAATTGCAGCTGCTTCTCGAGCGACTCCTCCTTTTGATCCAGCTCTTTGGTGCGGCGTATCAGCTCCTCCTGCTTGCGGTGTACCGACTGCTCTCTATCCTTCAGCTTGGTCTCTACCGTCTGGAGTTTGCTTTGTCTCACCTGTACCTCCCGGTCGAGTGCATTCTTTCGTTTCAAAAACTCCTCCTTTACCTCCAGGAGCTTGTTCTTCTTTTGCAGATCGGCATCTGCTTTTGCCTTATTGATGAGGTCTTCACTGTCTGCCAGTGCTTTACTTCTGATTTGGTCGACCTCCTCCTTAGCCTGTGCCAGTAGCCTGTCTCGCTCCTCAAAGCTTCTCCTGCTCAGCTCCCGCCAAGTGAAGTAGCCTGCCACGGATAGGAATAGTACGGCTAGGATTATTGTTAGTATTATTGGATTCATTTATGGATTGTTTTCTAGTGATGGTTGATAGTAGTGCGTTTGTTCCCTCCGCCACTGTGGTGTGGACCGCGTCATGCGTCACCGTCATCGATCCTGTCGAGTAGCTCTATCACCTCCTGCAGTCGGGTGTCCGTGTTGGATGCTTTTTCCTCATGGGTCAGCTGCTCCAGGCGGTTTGCCAGGTGCAGTGCGACATAGGAGAGTATCTGTACATCGGACGCATCCGGATAGGCGCTTGAGTACTGGCTCACGAGACTCCCTGCGGTAGTCGCTCCATCACGCAGACACTTCTCCACGATAGGGTCGCGCGGTATCCGCAGCGCCATGCGTTCGTTCCCGATGCGTACATTGATCCGCCAGTTGTTCTTCTTTTCTTCTGAGGGGAGTGTAGTCATCTGATGCCGTTCTCCAGTAGGTCGAGACACTGATCCACGATGCCAATCATTTCGTTGACTTCTTGGCGTAGCTCCAGTACAGGAGCTATTGCTGTGGTATCACCGCGTACAGATAGCTTCTGTTCGAGCGCTCGAATGTTCGTCTTCAGTTGCTCCTGGTCTTGCAGCAGCTTCTCTCTTTCCTCTCGCAGCTCCAGTAGCTGTGCATGCTGACGGTTGTACTTGTCTGCTAGGTGGTTGGCTTTGCTCTCGAGGAGTGTGAGGAGACGTTCGCGCCGGTTTCGGTCTTCTGTCTTACTCTTGGTAGCCACTTACGGTCACGGAGCTGTCAATCTTCTGGATCAAGCCCTGAAGTACTCTGCCCGGTCCAAACTCTACAAAGCTTCCGGCTCCATCCTCGATCATCTTCTGAGTGAGTTGGGTCCAGAGCACAGGAGAAGAGAGCTGCTTGACTAGGTTGTCGCGGATCTCGTCTGCCTTGGTATGCGGCAGTGCGTCTACATTTTGGTAGACGGGGCAGGAGGCATTGCCAAAGGAGGCATCGCTGATCGCCTGAGCCAGCTCTTCGCGTGCCGGCTCCATGAAGGGACTGTGAAAAGCTCCCCCTACCTTTAGCGGTAGAGCACGCTTGGCGCCCGCTGCTTTGGCTCTGTCGCACGCCTCCTCTACACCCTTGATAGAGCCGGATATCACCACCTGACCGGGGCAGTTGAAGTTTGCCGCAACGACCGTCTCACCCGCTATGCTGTCGCAGATCTCGATGACCTCTTCGTTGGATAGACCGAGGATGGCTGCCATGGTAGAGGGGTGAGCTTCGCACGCCTTCTGCATGGCATGCGCACGCTTGGAGACCAGAGTCAGTGCCTCCTCAAAGCTGAGGACACCTGCCACCGCCAGTGCCGTAAACTCTCCCAGTGAGTGTCCTGCCACCATGTGGGGCTGTTGCTCGGCACCGCGGATGCGGGCTGCGATATAGGAGTGTACGAAGACAGCCGGCTGAGTTACTTGCGTCTGCTTGAGTGCTTCGTCTGTTCCGGAAAAGAGAGTGTCGGTTAGTCGAAAACCGAGGACTTCATTTGCTTTTTCAAAAAGGTCGCGAGCCTCGCTGTAGCTGTCGTATAGGCTCTTGCCCATACCTACAAACTGAGCTCCCTGACCGGGAAAAACGTATGCTGTTTTCATTAGGATATATCTAAATTTTGGTGTGTACAACACCACTAATGCACAAACTTACCAAAAAATGATGGGACAAAGCGTTTTATCTTAGGTTAATAGCAGGCACCCGGATTAGAATTCCTTATGTTTTTCCGAGCTCAAAACCCGCCAAAAAATTTGACGGATAGAAGCGAAAGGTTTCCAGTAGGAAAGCGAACGATTTGACGGATAGAAGAGATCTGTTTCCAGTAGGAAACTTTTGGGGATCGGGCAGGGCGTTTTTTTGATGCGGGCAATCTTTTGTTTTTCAGTTGGTTGTTGTGTCGCTCTTTTTCTCTGCTTTTTCTGCCGGAGACAAGCCGGCTGGACACGGACACCGAACGGCTGCACAAGTGTGAATCCGAATTTCCGTAACTTTGGTCCGTATTTATTATGATGAAACAAAAGGTCGTGTTCAACGAACACAATAAGAAAGAGTATCCGCCCATGCACACGGTCGAACATGTGCTCAATGCGGCGATGGTGAAGCTTTTTGGGACCGGGAGGAGTGTCAGCGCGCATGTCGAGCAAAAGAAGTCCAGGATGGACTTTCGCACGGACTTTGTCCCGACAGATGAGGACCTCCGACGACTGGAGGAGGAGATCAACCGCGTGCTTGACCTGGATCTGCCGGTCACCTACCAGGTAGTGAATAAGTCTGAGGCGGAGCAGTATGGGGTGGACGTGAGCCGTATCCCGGAGGATGCTTCGGAGGCGGTGCGCCTGGTGCGGGTGGGGGATTACGATATCTGTCTCTGCATCGGTGAGCATGTGGAGCATACGCGTCAGTGCGGGCATATAGACCTCTACGCTCATGCCTACAACCCCGAGACAGGACGGTGGCGGGTGCGCTTCAAGCTGATCGACCCGGACCCCTTGTACTGACCGCCCCGGTATTAACTTCAAAACAAAACGTAGAATGATGGAACAACGTAAACCTGCAAGATTTGATCACTTCAACTTTAACGTCCTGGATCTTCAGCGCAGCCTGGATTTTTATGAAAAGGCACTCGGGCTGAAGGAGGTGCGCCGCAAAGAGGCGGAGGATGGCTCCTATATACTGGTCTACCTGGGTGACGGGCAGACGGACTTCACGCTCGAGCTGACCTGGCTGCGTGACCGCAAGGAGCCATATGACCTGGGAGATCTGGAGTTTCACCTCTGTCTGAGGGTGCATGGGGACTACGACGAGTGGAGGGCGTACCACAAGGAGATGGGTGCTGTCTGCTATGAGAACGAAAAGATGGGGCTCTACTTCATCAACGACCCCGATGGCTACTGGATCGAGATACTACCGGTGAAGTAGTCGGGGTGCCCTCACATTATTTTATTCATTAGTCAGATATTAGATGCGCAAGGTAACGATAGAGGAGGCTGTACGGGAGATAGAGGATGGGGCTTCGATAGTGATGGGGCAAGCCGCCGTCACTGCGGATCTCTTTACGGACGAGTTGGTCCGCCAAAAGGAGAGCCACAGAGGGCTCAAGCTCTTTCACCTGATCCACCTGGGCAGGCAGGATCACTTGGCGCCGGACATGGCGGACTGTGTCGAGGTGAGAACGATGTTCGTCTACGGTCGGGAGATGGTACAGGCGGTGGCTGAGCGTCGGGCGCAGTACATCCCGTGCCACTTTAGTGACCTGCCGGGGTTCATGGGGGACACGATACCGGTAGACTGGGCGGTGGTGCAGGTCACCCCACCGGACCATATGGGGCGGTATAGCCTGAGTGTCGGCTGTGACTATGCTCAGCCCGCCGTGCGCAAGGCTAAGCGGATCCTTGCCATCGTGAATGATCAGCTGCCCTTTGTCCACGGCGACAACTTCGTCACCCGTGATCAGATTGACCTCTTTGTGGAACACAGTCAGCCCCCATTTTGTGTCCGTCCAAAGGCTCCGACCGAGCTGGAGGAGGCGATAGCCGATATCTGCACAAAGTACATACCCGATGGGGCTACACTACAGGCAGGCATCGGTGGTATCCCTGATGCGGTGCTGGCAAGACTGACCGGGCGCAGAGATCTGGGCATCCATACCGAGCTGCTGACGCCCGGTGTACAAAAGCTGTATGAGGCGGGGGCGATCACCGGTGCCAAGAAGGGGCATCGGACAGGCAAGATCATTGCGACGATGGCTCTCGGGGACCGGGCTTTTTACGACTGGCTGGATCACAATGAGGAGGTGGAGCTGTACCCGGCGGATGTGGTCAATGACTTTGATGAGATCGCTGCCAACGACCGAATGATCTCCATCAACTCCGCCGTGGAGGTGGATCTGCGGGGACAGGTGAATGCCGAGATGATCGACGGACGAATGTACAGCGGCTCGGGTGGACAGGTCGACTTTGTCCGCGGAGCCTCTCGCTCCAGAGGAGGGCACAGCATCTTGGCTCTGCCCTCTACGGCAAAAGGGGGTACGGTATCTCGAATTGTCCCCCGGCTGGGGAGCTCTTCGATCGTCACGACGTTGCGCAACGATGTGGACATCATCGCTACCGAGTACGGGGCGGTGGAGCTGCGTGGTCTGACCGAGCGTGACCGTGCAAAGGCACTGATCTCGATAGCCCACCCTAAGTTTAGGGAAGAGTTGGAGGCGCAGTGGGCTGCTATTCTATGAGCCGTCAGCGGTGATTATCCGGGCTTACTCGCTACAGCCGTAGACTTTTGTCCTAAGGGTGTGAACAGCATCGTCGGGGAGCTGTCCTTTCGTACACATGAGGCGAAGGGGCAGCTCCTCGTCTGTCTCGCGGTAGGGTGGCTGGAGGTAGGGCGTGTCCAGTAGGTGAAGCCCGTGCCGCTCGTAGAAGGAGATGCGCCGGCGGGTGTCGTCATCGATGGGAAGCTCGACCTCGAGGAGCAGCGGCGTGTCGGCTACCCGGTCGAGCAACCAGCGGATCGCACCGCCACCGTAGCCTTTTTGCCGCGCTTCGGGTGCTATGGCGAAGTGCTCGAGGTAGATGAATGAGGGAAACTCCCAGAAGTGCATGAAGCCGATATAGACCCCCTCATCGGAAAAAGCAAAGGAGCAAAAGCCACTCTTACCATCCAGTAGATCGACAAGCAGTGGGACATCTCGACGCTCTACGGCAGGAAACGCTGCGGTGTAGGTCTGTACGATTTCGGACCAGAGTGGGTCGTGGGTGCTGGTAATTTGATGCGTGATCATCGATGTTGGGTACGAAAGTATTCGAAAATAAGGGGGGCGACAGGACAGCTCAGGCACCGATAAGGCGTGCAGTAGTGCTCGTAGAGCTGGAGCATCGCCTGGGTGTCGGCGGTGGAGACGGGTGTGATGCCGTTTTGCTCAAATAGCCGAATGACCCGGTTGCGCTCGGGAGGGAGCTCGTCGAGGTGGTCCAAGGCAGCCTGCGCCATGGCTTCGTTCCCAATACTCTTGGTATAGAGGTAGGCGGTAGGGAGGATGGCGTTGATGAGCAGGGTGAGGACGGTCGCTTGTCCGGGACCGCCCATGCGCCGCTTCATCGGCTGCCCAAAGTCTATGTGCGTTTGCCAATACTCGCTCGGCGGGTGGCTGAGAAGGCTTGTCAGGGTGGTGTAGTCTTGGTTGACGAGGGCTGTGCGCAGCTCGTCCTCACGGTGTATGATCTGTGCGGCTATGGCAAGCATCCGTGGCGGATAGGAGGGTGGGCGCACCCTGAGCTTCCTGAAAACACCCTGCGGTAGGGGCTCCAGAGCAAACTTTTCGCGGTAAAAGGCGTACTCTCTCCCCAGTTCGGCCTCGTACGAATCACGGGGCTCGGGGGAGATCTGACCGGCTTGTCCCAGGAGCATGGCTTCGAGTGCGGAGGGGTCAGAGGCGTGCTTCTTTAGGTAGGTGTAGGGTAGGGAGCGGGCGACTTGCTCCATCACGTCGTTGTTTTGGTGCGCACCGAGGTACCGCATCAGTGCGTGGTAAAAGAAGGTGTTGGAGTAGGTGCCGGCTGTCGTCCCGGTACGTTTCTCGAGCTTTTGGTGCATCCGCTCTCGGAGCAAGCCGGGAACTAAGGCGCGAAAACGATCGGTGCCGACGTAGGACAGCTCGGGAGTGCAGCGTAGTGCTTGGTCGCTCAGCTCGAGTTGCTCGATACGGCGCACCACCTCGTCGTCCACACTGAGGATAGCCGTAGGCACCGCTCTGCCGGTGGCATCGATGGTGCCGCCGGGTGCGTCGTCCTGCAAGACCACATGGAGTACCACGCTGCTGTAGCGCGGATCCGTCTCGTGGTGGTGCCGCTGCCAGTCGGAAGCGCGGAGGTGCATCTCTACTGCTCCCGCCCACACGATCCCCCCGATCTGTACCTTTGCGACCAAGAAATCCGGGCCGTCTCCAATGTTGTACTGGCCGACATCGAGGACAGAGACGGGCACTCCATCCAGTGTGACGGTGTCGTAGAGTCGGTTCTCCCAGATATAGTGCAGCATGCGCTCCCTCACTCCTTCATTGATTCCTTTAGGTATTGAGCGGTAAAGGAGTCGTGGACCTCGAGGAGACCCTCCGGCGTGCCTTGGTAGACGAGGTGTCCGCCCTCCTTTCCTCCGTCCGGTCCCAGGTCGATCACGTAGTCCGCACTCTTGATCACCTCCATATTGTGCTCCACGATGACGACCGTGTGCCCCTCATCGATCAGCGCCCTAAAAGCCTCCATCAAGACGTGGATGTCGTGAATGTGCAGACCGGTGGTGGGCTCGTCGAAGATGAAGAGGGTATGCTCGCGCCGCTTACCGACCAGGTAGGACGCCAGCTTTACCCGCTGACTCTCTCCACCGGACAGGGTGCTGGAGTTTTGTCCCAGCTTCACGTAGCCCAGCCCTACTCGCTCTAGGACGCTTAGTGAGGAGACGATGCTACTGCAGTAGGGCTCTTTATCGGCGTACGCCCCAAAGAAGGCGACCGCCTCACTGACCGTCAAGTCGAGGATGTCGGAGATGTTTTTGTCGTGAAAGCGTACCTCCAGGATATCGTCCTGAAACCGCTTGCCATGACACTCTTCGCACTCGATCTCCATGTCTGCCATGAACTGCATCTCCACCGTCACGACCCCCTCGCCTTGGCAGTACTCACAGCGTCCGCCCTCTCTATTGAATGAGAAAAAGCCGGCGTTGAAGCCCAGTTGCTTGGATAGCGGTTGTTCCGCCATTAGGTTGCGGATGTCGTCGTAGGCACCGACGTAGGTGACGGGGTTGGAGCGTGTACTCTTTCCGAGGGCATCCTGCGTGACGTACTCGATCTGCTTGATGTCCTTCGTGTTGCCGGTAATCTCGTCGCAGGCGATGTTGTCCAGTGGCAGGCCGTTCTTGAGGTTGTTGACTCCCTCGTAAAAGACCTCGTGCACCAGCGTACTTTTGCCACTACCGCTGACGCCGGTTACTACGGTCATCACGTTGAGTGGAAAGGTGACATCGATGCTCTTGAGGTTGTGCTTGTACGCCCCCTTTACTTCGATCTTGCGGTCAAAGGTGCGCCGCTCCTTTACCGGCGGCATCTGCATGCGCCCGGTCAGGTACTCCACCGTGTAGGACTTGGTAGGCTTGGCAGGCAACTCTCGGGGACTGCCCTCATAGACGATCTCTCCTCCCAGCCTCCCGGCATCGGGTCCCATATCGATGATCAGGTCAGCCGCCCGGATCACCTCCTCGTCATGCTCCACGACCACGACGGTGTTGCCCGCCGCTGTGAGCTCGCGAATGATGTTGATCAGCAGGTGCGTGTCCCGGGCGTGCAGACCGATACTCGGCTCGTCCAGGATGTAGAGCGCACCTATCAGTCCGCCACTGAGTGACTTGGCGAGGGTGATTCTCTGGCTCTCTCCGCCACTGAGTGTCCCAGCGATACGTCCGAGGGTCAGGTACCCCAGCCCTATGGCGTTGAGAAAGCCCACCCGCCGCCGCAACTCGTCCAGCAGCTGCTCGCCTATCTTCAGGTCCTCCGCCGGCAGCTCGAGCTTCTGCAGCCAGTCGTCTAGCTCCGAGATGGACATCTCCACCAGGTCACCAATGCTCTTGCCTGCTATCTTGACATAAAAAGACTCCTTCTTCAGCCGGCGCCCCTTGCAGGTCGGGCAGGTCGACTTCCCTCTGTAGCGTGCCAGCATGATGCGGTAGTGCATCTTGTGGGTGTTTTTGCGCAAAAAGTCAAAAAAGTCATTGATCCCATACACCTGCCCCGGTATGCCGTCCCACAGGAGGTCGTGCTCCGCCTCCGTGAGCTTGTAGTAGGGCTTGTGAATCGGGAAGTCCAGGTCGGCAGTGTCACGGATGAAGCGATCCTTCCACTTCGACATCTTTGGCCCCCTCCAGCACATCACGCACTCCTCGTAGAGGGAGAGACGCTTGTCTTTGATCACCCGGTCCTCGTCTATGCCCATCACCTTTCCGTAGCCCTCGCAGGTGGGGCAGGCTCCGAGTGTGCTGTTAAACGAAAAAAGCTTGTCCGTCGGCTCCTCAAAAAGGATCCCATCCGCCTCGAATCGGTCGTTGAATGCCTTTTCACCGCCCTCCCAGACGACGAGACAGTCCCCCCGCCCCTCAAAAAAAGCCGTCTCCACCGAGTCACCGATGCGTATATTGGTAGCATCTCTATCCGGCTGCACCCGTACGCGGTCTACGACGAGGTACATCCCACTCTTTTTCATCCGCGCCAGTCCTTTCTCCTCGAGCAGGTCGCTGATCCGAACCACCTCGCCATCTTTGAGCAGGCGCACGTAGCCGTTTGCCAGCTGCAGCTGCAGGTGCTCTTCCAGTGGACGCCCGTGGGGTACCAGCATAGGCGCACAGATCATCACCGCCGTGTCCGGGGCAAGCGAGTTCACAAAGTCCACGACATCCCCCGTGCTGTGCCTCTTGACCTCCTCCCCGCTGACCGGGCTGTAGGTGTGTCCCACCCGGGCAAAAAACATCCGCAGGTAGTCATAGACCTCCGTCATGGTCCCCACGGTGCTTCGCGGCGTACGGTTGGGCACCCGCTGTCGGATGGCTATGGCAGGCGGTATCCCGGTGATGTAGTCCGCCTCGGGCTTGCTCATCTTGCTCACAAACTGCCGGGCATACACGCTCAGACTCTCCACGTACCGACGCTGCCCCTCGGCGTAGAGCGTGTCAAAAGCCAAGGAACTCTTGCCACTGCCACTGAGCCCCGAGATGACCACAAACTTCCCCCGAGGGATTTTCAGAGATACATTCTTCAGGTTATTGACCCGTACCCCGTGGATGTCTATATATTTTTGATTGTCTTTCCCCATTCTTTACGTACTTGTTCAGGACAGCAAAGTTACCAATTTCGCACCACCGTATCCACTTTGTGCACCATCAGCCCCGTTACCGGGCGAAAAAGAGGCGGTTCTTTTATATCTCTGATAAACAGGTGGATATGAGCGCAAGAAAAGTGGGCGGCTGAGGGCAAAAAGTTTCCTACTGGAAACCTTTCGCTTCTATCCGTCAAATCGTTTTCTTTCCTACTGGAAACTTTCCGCTTCTATCCGTGAAACTTTTTGGCACGATACGGGGTGGTGAAAAACCGAGGGCTTTGGAGGTGATGGCTCTGTCGCTGTCCCTTTTTGCACTTGTTTGTGAAGCCCTAACTTGCCGAAGCGTGGTCAGGATGCGAAAGCGCCCTCGATGAAGCCGATGCCGTAGCCAAAGTGCTGGACGAAAGCGGCTGCCACGCAGTGCAGAGCTTCGTGCAGGCTGTACCCCTTGAACGCTGCGTCTACAAAAATAAGAACGGCATAGAGGAGCGGCAGCTGGATTAACCCGAACGCTACGCAGAAGAAGCAACCAAGAACGAAGAAGGTCGGCAGGAAGTGAACCGCCTTGAGCGTGCCGGGGTGCTTCTTTTGGAGCGCCCACCTTGCTTTACCGCTGTGACGAACTTGCTGAAAGAACTGACCGAACGAGGTGCGTCGCTTGTGGTAGAGCCAGCAGTCGGCAAATAGCGCGCTACGGTAGCCGGCTTCGATGACCCGCATACTAAAGTCCAGGTCCTCCCCGTACCGCATCGTGGTGTCAAAGCCACCGACACGGTCAAATACTTCCTTGCGGACACCCATGTTGAAGGTGCGGGGGTAAAAGCGGTCGCTCATCTGCCTGCTGCTTCCCCGGATGCCTCCGGTGGTCAAGAGCGCTGTCATGCTGTAGCTGATCCCCTTTTGGGTGGGGGTGAAGCTGTCGTGTCCCCGATCGGGTCCGCCCCAGAGGTCTGCTTTTTGCTCACGGAGCTCCGCCGACACCTCTCGGAGGTAGCCGGGTGGGAGAATCGTGTCGGAGTCCAAGAAGATCAGCCACTCCTCTTCGGCACGACTAGCTCCGTAGTTACGCGCACCGGAGGGGCCGCTGTTTTCTTGCGCGAGGTAGTGGATCGGGAAGGAGGCAGTCCGGTACTGCTCCACCACCTGCTCGGCGGTGATGGTGGAGCCATCCTCCACGACAATAACCTCGACAGGGTCGTATGGCACCTCCTGTAGCAGAAGGCTGTCCAGCAGCTCACGGAGCTCGTCCGGACGGTTGTAGAGCGGGATGATGATGGAGATCATGGGAGAGGAGTGTGCTGCCGGTGGTACATGGTGTGGTAGTAGGTGCGGTAGTCACCGCCGGTGACGCGCTCCAGCCACTTCCGGTGGTCGAGGTACCAGCGCACGGTGTGGCGGATCCCTTCCTCAAATGTGACCGAGGGCTCCCAGCCGAGCTCGTCTTTGATCTTTTGTGCATCGATGGCGTAGCGCAGGTCGTGCCCTTTGCGGTCCTTTACAAACGTGATGAGGGGCAGCGAGTGTCCCTCGGGGTTGCCCAGCATTTCGTCCACGATGCGGATGACCGTCTTGATCAGGTCGATGTTGCGCCACTCATTGTTGCCACCGATGTTGTAGGTCTCCCCCGGCGTGCCTCGGTGCAGGATGAGGTCGATGGCGCGCACATGATCCTCCACGTAGAGCCAGTCTCGGATGTTCTCCCCCTTGCCGTACACCGGTATGGGGGTGCCGGTGCGGATGTTGTGAATCATGAGGGGAATCAGCTTCTCGGGAAACTGGTAGGGACCGTAGTTATTGGAGCAGTTGGAGATCAGTATGGGTAGTCCGTAGGTGTCGTGGTAGGCGCGGACGAAGTGGTCGCTGGAGGCTTTGCTGGCGGAGTAAGGGGAGTGGGGCTCGTAGCGGTTGGTCTCGGTGAACGCCGGCTCCCCGGGCTGCAGCGCACCGTACACTTCGTCCGTCGAGATGTGAAAGAAGCGTGCCCGCTCCATGAGGTCGTGCTTCTCCCAGTACTCCAGGGTCGCCTGTAGGAGCGAGAGAGTGCCGAGGACGTTGGTACGGGCGAAGACGAAGGGATCCGAGATGCTACGGTCCACATGGCTCTCTGCTGCGGTGTTGAGCACAGCGTCTATCCGGTGCGTATTCATCACCTCTCTCAGGGTCGGATAGTCCGCGATGTCTGCGTGGATGAACGTATAGTTCGGACGATCTTGGATGTCGGCGAGGTTGTCCGGGTTGCCCGCATAGGTGAGCTTATCCAGGTTGTAGATATGACTGCCGGGATATTTCTCGACCAGATAGCGGACGAGATTGGAGCCGATGAAGCCAGCCCCCCCGGTGACGAGTATATTTTTCATGATTCGAAAGAGGTGTTTTGATTCGCTACTTTTAGGAGGTAGTCGCCGTACTCATTTTTGGACATGCTCTCGGCAGACTTTAGGAGTTGATCGCGGGAGATCCAGCCGTGGGCAAAGGCGATCTCCTCGAGACAGGCGACCTTCAGACCCTGGCGCTTTTGGATCACTTCGACAAAGGAGGCTGCTTCGCTCAGCGAGCCAAAGGTGCCGGTGTCCAGCCAGGCAAACCCTCTGCCCATCAACGTGACGTCCAGCTTGCCGGAGCGGAGGTAGGCGTCGTTGACAGCGGTGATCTCCAGCTCTCCCCGCGCCGAAGGCTCTATGGACTTGGCAATGTCGATCACGCTGTTGGGGTAGAAGTAGAGCCCTACCACGGCGTTGTGCGACTGCGGATGCTCGGGCTTCTCCTCGATGTGGACCGGGATGCCGTCCTTGTTGAGCGTGACCACGCCGTATTGCCCGGGTGAGTCCACCCAGTAGCCGAATATATGGGCGTGCTCTCGCGTCCGTACACTCTGTACGGCGGCATGGAGCATGCCCGACAGCCCCCGGCCGTAGAAGATGTTGTCCCCCAGAATGAGGCAGACATCGGCGTCGCCTATGAACTCCTCGCCAATGATGAAAGCCTGCGCCAGACCATCGGGTGAGGGCTGCTCGGCATAGGAGAGACGGAGCCCGTAGTCGCTGCCATCACCCAGCAGATGCCGAAAGGCAGGCAGATCATGGGGCGTGGAGATGATGAGGATGTCGCGTATGCCTGCCAACATAAGTGTCGAGATCGGGTAGTAGATCATGGGCTTGTCGTAGACCGGCAGGAGCTGCTTGCTGATCCCCTTGGTGATAGGGTAGAGGCGCGTGCCTGATCCTCCGGCGAGGACGATGCCCTTGATGGGCGAGGGGTTTCCTATAGGTGGCATATGGTGGTGAACGTGTAAGGTTGCGGGGCACGAAGTTGGTGCGTCCCGATTGGTAGCCTAAACATACCGATTTTTTACGTAACCGAGGGACGGGGAGATTACTCAATCAGCGCTCACGCATTTGAAGTTTAGAGATAGTCGGTAGTGATGATGTCGGTGGAGTCCTTGGTGGCATTGGTCGTTTGCTGAGCCGAGGGGGCTCTTTTTCTTCTTTTTCTTCAACCTCTCAAAAAAAAAGTGACGTGTACTGAAAAAAGTTTCCTACTGGGAACAGATCGCTACTATCCGTCAAATCATTTTCTTTCCTACTGGAAACATTTCTCTTATATCCGTCAAATTTTCCACCCCTCCCCGAACGGCAAAAATAGGGGCACTTGGTGCCTTGCCGTCTTCCTTAGTTCGTCCCCCATGCGGTACTTGATGTCATAATTGATGATAAAGTGCAACTCCTCCTCCGTAAAGTCATAATACTCAGTCCCCACCGACTACCTCTAAACTTCAAATGCGTGAGCCCGGGGACGGGGAGACTACTCGATCTCGCTAAGCTCGAGCCAGCGTAGCTCTTTCTCGTCGATCTCTGCCTTGAGCGCCGAGTACTGATTGGCTAGCCGGGTCAGCTCTTCCGGGTCGCTTGTTCCGCTGTTCATGGTGTCGGCGACGGCTTGGAGCTGTGCTTGTAGCTCGGGTAGTTCGTTTTCGATGGCTTCGAACTCCTGTTGTTCCTTGTACGATCGTTTCTTCTTTCGCTCTTGCCGAGGCTTGGGCGTGACGAGCTTGGTGGGCTCGGCATTTGTCATAGGCGCGGAGCTCTTTTTCTGAAGGCGGTAGTCGGTGTAGTTGCCGGGGAAGTCCTCGATGGTGCCGTCACCGGTGAAGACAAAGAGGTGCTCCGCCAGCCGATCCATAAAGAAACGGTCGTGCGATACCACCAGCAGACATCCGCCAAAGTCCGTGAGGTACTCCTCGAGCACCTGGATCGTGGGAATGTCCAGATCGTTGGTTGGCTCGTCGAGGACTAGGAAGTTGGGATTGTCCATCAGTACGGTGCAGAGCTGCAGCCTCCGCTTCTCCCCTCCGCTGAGCTTAGCTACGTAGTCTTGTTGCCGTGCGGGGCTAAAGAGAAAGCGGTTGAGAAACTGCATGGCACTTACACTCCGTCCGTTGCCAAGCATGATGTGCTCAGCCCGGTCGGTTATGACTTCGATTACCTTTTTGTCGTCCGAAAAAGTAGGCGGGGTCTGAGCAAAGTAGCCGAAGCGGACGGTCTCTCCCACTGTGATCTCACCCGACGATGGCGGGAGCAAGCCCATGATCAGCTTGAGGAAGGTGGTCTTTCCGGCGCCGTTGGGTCCGATGATACCGACGCGATCCCGGCGGGCAAAGTCGTAGGTGAAGTCCTTGAGCACCACCTTGTCTCCGAAGGACTTGCAGAGGTTGCGTGCCTCAAAGATTTTCTTCCCTATGTAGACATCTCCTGCACTCTCCAGTGTGGGTTGCCGGGAGGTCGAGGTGGTCTGTAGGCGCTCCTTTGTCTCGTGAAAGGCATCCTTGCGGTACTTCGCCTTGGAGGAGCGTGCCTGAGGCGTGCTCCTCATCCACTCCAGCTCTCTGCGGTAGATGTTTCGGAGCGTCTGCTGCTCTGCCTCCATTTGGTTCAACCGCTCTTGCCGCTTCTCCAGGTAGAGGGAGTAATTGCCCTCGTAGGTGTAGAGCTTGTGGTTGTCCAGCTCGATGATGGTGTCGCACACCTGGTCGAGGAAGTACCGGTCGTGGGTGACCATCAGGAGTGTGACCGGCTTCTCCCTCAGGTAATCCTCCAGCCACTCAGTCACGTCCGGGTCGAGGTGGTTGGTTGGCTCGTCCAGGATCAAAAAGCCGGGACTATCGAGGAGTACAGAGGCGAGTGCTATTCGCTTGTTCTCGCCACCGGAGAGTCCTTTTGTGGATCGGGTGGGATCGGTCAGATGGAGGCGGTCGAGGAGGGCGGTGAGCTCGCGGGTGATCTGCCAGGCATCCAGCGCATCCATCTGCGCCATCGCCTTCATCAGGGCGTGGGGGTCTTGGCTTTTCTCCGCCTGCTCGTACTGAGTGATGGCGTCCCTGAGCTCCGGTCGGATGCCGCTCAGGCAGGCAGAGAGGATGTCCGGGTAGCTGCTAAAGTCCGCCTGCTGCGGCAGGTAGGCGACGCGCGTCTCCTTGGGGATCGTGATGGTGCCCTCGTCGGCAGGCTCCTGTCCGACAAGTATGCGGAGCAGGGTGCTCTTGCCGGCACCGTTGGGGGCGATGAGCCCTACCTTTTGCCCCTCTTCGATGAAAAACGTCAAGTCCTCAAAGAGCTCCAGTATCCCAAAACTCTTGGACAAATTCTCTACTTGCAGTACCGCCATTGTTGCTTATGAGGTATAGGATCGTGCGAAATGAACCATGAGGTCAAAGAAGACCATCTTCGTGTTGGCATTCTGCCGGAGTTCGCTCCGTGCCCTACCGAGGTCGTCCATCAGCTCGGGGTAAACCGAGAGGGGCAGACGCTCCGCAATCCTCTGCAGACGCGGGAGGTCGGCAGGGGGGATGTAGACCGCATCGGTGACCCCCAGTCTTAGGGCGTTGGCTTCGCGCAGGAGCCCCGTCACCTTGTCCACCATGTCAATCACGTGGGGGCGGCTCTCCTTGGCCAGCTCTTCGGTCAGGCTCTGAAACTTCCTCGGGTCACTCATCAGCGTCGTCTCCAAAAATTGGAGTGCCTGCTCCAGCAGGGTGTCCTCCGCCCCCGATGCAAGCTGCAAAGCTCGGTGGAGATTGCCCTGAGCGAGGTGGGCTATCTCTGCCGACTCATCCGCAGCCACGCCATACTTAGTAGCCAGAAGCTCCTGCAGCTCCTCCTCCGGAATGGGTGGGACACGCACCATCTGAAACCGGCTGACGATGGTCGGCAGCAGCAGGTCGGGACGGTGGCTCACGGCAAGGAAAAGCATCTCCTCAGGCGGTTCCTCAAAGAGCTTGAGCAGCTTATTGGCTGTGTCGGTCCGCATCGTCTCGGGCTGCCAGATCAGCACCACCTGATGCCGACTCTGGAAGGACTTGAGGACGCTCTTCTTGGAGAGCTTATCCGCCTCGGCGACCAGGATGTTCAGCTGCTTGTTGCCGGAGTTGAGCGTCTCCTTCCACTCTTGGTCGGTGAAGCGCACATGCTGCCTCATCATCTTGGCAAAGGCGTCGGCAAAGTCGCTTGCCGTGGTCTCCTTGTCCCCCTCCTTGGCAATGGGGTAGATGATGCTAAAGTCCGGGTGCTCGCCTTCGTTCATCTGGCGACAGGAGAGACAGGTCCCGCAGGGGCCTTCGGAGGTAGGGTGCTCGCAGAGGATATGGCGGGCAAACGCCATTGCGAGGGGTAATGCCTCTCCTCCCGGCTTCCCGGTGAAGAGCAGGGCGTGAGGGATGGTGGCATGCGCCACCAGTTCGCACAGATGACTGATCTGCGCTGCCTGCCCGTAGACCTCACCGTAGGTGGGGATGATGCGCTCCGGAGTCGCCAAGGGATCAGTAGTTCGTGTCGTTTCGGTCGATATTCCCGCCAAAGCTGTCCACCGGGCGGTCGTCGTGGCTGCTGAAGTGCTTCATGAATTGGCTCCTCTGCATTACATTGGCATGATCAATGCGTGTGGCTGCCAGTCTGCCCACTACCTCATCGATGCCGGCGTACTTGTGCTCCTCCATCCACTTGGTCAGGTAGGCGAGGCTCTCCTCTATGATGCGTGCACCACCCTTGTAGAGGGCTGTGCAGTACTGTACGGCATCAGCTCCTGCGAGCAGTCCTTTCACGAGGTCCTTGCCGTCACGTGCTCCGGAGGAGATGGCGATCGAGAGATCCGGCACTGCACCGCGCACCAGTGAGGTGTAGCGTATGCCATCCAGCAAGTCGGTCTCGCTGCTAAATATAGGACCGGAGACGATCGCCTCATTGTGTATGTCGATGTCCGGTAAGTAGCTCCTGTTGAAAAGCACCACACCCCCTGCTCCGGATATAGAGAGGCTCCGGCAGAGGCTGATGATATTGGTGTAGTACTTAGACAGCTTGAGCGTGATCGGCACCCGGGGGAGTGCTTTCGTAAGGTCTGCGACCATCTGTACCAGCCCCTTTTCCGCCGTACCCCACTCCTGAGCTCGGTCGGTATCGATGCGCATGACGTTGAGTTCGAGTGCATCGGCTCCTGCCTCGACGAGCGAGTGGGCATACTCCATCCACGTGTCAGCCTTGTAGCAGTTGATGCTGGCAATGACCGGTATCTCCAGACTGTCCTTGCACGCCTTGATGAGGTCCGTGTGCTCGGAGAGGGCGTGGTCTTGGACGTAGCTCTGCAGATACTCCATCGCGCCGGGAAAGTCGCTGCTGCTCTCGAGGTTGGATACCTCTTGCTCCATCTGCTCTTCAAAGATGGACTTGAGCACTACGGCTCCCGCACCGGCGTTGGCTAGCTCTTTTATCTTCTTTGGGTCGCTGGTCAGCCCTGAGCTGGCTATGATTAGCGGACTGCGCAGGCTCAGCTTGTTTGCATACTTGGTGGAGGTGTTTGCCATAACGTTGGGACGATATATTCTGGTATTAAAAACGTTCTTTTTCTTTACTTTCTTATCCGGATCCTCCCCTCCTCATACAAAGATAACAAGAAAATGCGACCTATAGATTTGTGCTCGTGTATCTTGTTGATAAGTAAATAGTTGTAACCATTAAAAGGTTTGAAGCCTGAATGCCAAAAAGTTTCCTACTGGAAACCGTTTGCTTCTATCCGTCAAATCGTTTTCTTTCCTACTGGAAACATTTCGCTACTATCCGTCTAATTTTTTGTGCGGATCCACGACGAAAAAAACGGAGTCGTTTTGCGGTTTGATTGTTTGGCAGTTCCGTCTCAAGTGTGAAGTATTTTGGTACATTTGTGAGAGAAGGAGACGAGCGATATCTCATAACTAAACTAATGGTATGAACAAAGAAACATACGAGCCTACGGCAGCCGATTTGGCTCAGATTGAGAACCTGGGCATCAGTCGTGCGCAGCTGGAGAAGCAGCTGACGGCCTTTGAGGAGGGAATCCCCTACCTCAGCATAGTACGGGCAGCAGACAGCAAGAGCGGGGTCACCGTCCTGACCGAAAAGCAGTCCGTGGCAGCCCTGGAGACTTGGGCGCAGCTGCTCCGGGACCCTGCGGTGAATGTACTCAAGTTTGTCCCCGCTTCGGGAGCTGCATCTCGGATGTTCAAGGATCTGCACCGCTTCTTGGCAGGAGAGGACCCCACACCATCGGTACAAGAAGTGCTGGACAACCTGACTCACTTTGCCTTTTACGACGCACTCAACCGCGCCTGTATGCTCGGGGAGGGGGGCAAGACGGTGCCCAAGCTCCTGGAGCGGGGCGAGGCGCGTGTCGTCATCAAGTACCTGCTCACAGAGGTGGGGCTCAACTACGCCAACCTCCCAAAGGCGTTGGTGCTTTTTCACAAGTACCCACAGGTGTCTCGGACGGCGATGGAGGAGCACCTCGCCGAGGGGGCGATGTACACGCGCAACAGCAAGGGGATTACCCGTCTACACTTCACCCTCTCTCCGGAGCACATCAAGCCTTTTGATGCGCTGCTGCAGAGACGAAAGGCGGCCCTGGAGGAGGCGTACAGTACGATCTTCCAGGTCACACACTCTATCCAAAAGTCCAGCACGGATACCGTAGCGGTGGATCTCGAGAACCACCCTCTCAGGGATGAGGATGGCGAGCTGATCTTTCGTCCGGGCGGACACGGAGCACTCATCGAGAACCTCAACGAGGTGGATGCCGACATCATTTTCATCAAAAATATAGACAACGTGGTGCCGGACTTTCAGAAGAGCAGCACCATCATCCACAAAAAGATCCTCGGCGGGTACCTGGTACAGCTGAGGGACCGGGTGTACCACTACGCCGCGGAGCTGTCGAATACGCCCAAGCCCAGCACAAGCCTTCTTTCGGAGGTGCAGTCCTTTTTGCGGGACGCCTTTTGCATCGAGACGGACGAACTGTCGAGCGTGGAGGGAGATGACCCGCTGGCTGAGCTCCAGAAGGAGGAGAACCGCGGGGCTCTCGCCCGGACACTCAGACAACTCCTCAACCGCCCCATACGGGTGTGCGGCATGGTGCGTAATGATGGCGAGCCCGGTGGAGGGCCATATATCGTGCGGGATAAGGAGGGACGAACCAGCCTGCAGATACTGGAGAAGTCCCAGGTCGACATGAACAACATCCACGCAAGGGAGCAGTACGAAAGCAGTCGGTACTTCAACCCCGTGGACCTGGTCTGCTGCATCAAGGACTACAGAGGCAATAAGTACGACCTCCGGCTCTTTGTCGATCCGGATACCGGATTCATCAGCAATAAGAGTAAGGGAGGCAGGGAGCTGAAGGCACTGGAGCTGCCGGGTCTCTGGAACGGCGCAATGAGCCGATGGAATACCGCATTTGTAGAGGTGCCGGCGGATACGTTTAACCCCGTGAAGACGGTCAACGACCTGCTGAGACCCGCTCACTCCGTAGAGTGAAACCATAGATACGAAAACAATCAACAACACAAACATAAAATATGAAAGAAGAAATCATCTCCAGACTAGATAACCTACGCGCATCCATGGCAAAAGCTAATCTGGATGCTTACATCGTACCCAGCTCCGATCAGCACCTGAGCGAGTATACTCCCGAAGTGTGGCAGTACCGCCAGTGGATCTCGAGCTTCATGGGGTCCGCCGGTACGGTAGTGGTCACGGCGGATGAGGCGCTCCTGTGGACCGACTCCCGGTATTTCCTGGAGGCAACCGCAACACTTGAGGGAACCTCGATCCAACTAATGAAGGAGGGGATGCCCGGAGTACCGACCATCTCGGACTACCTGCGCACCAACGACCGGGTGAAGCGGGTCGGCTTTTTTGGTCGCTCGATAGCTGCCAGCAGTGCTCTGGACTACATCCGTGAGCTGAAGATAGGAGGCGTGAAGGTGGTGACCGACCGCGACCTCATTGCCGACATCATGGAGGAGAAGATGGAGATACCGACCCATCCTTTTTTCAACCAACCGATGGAGTACGCCGGTAAGAGCACGGCGGAAAAGGTGGAGATGACCCGCCGGGCACTTGCCGATGGCGGTGCCGATACCATCATCCTCACCATGCTGGATGAGGTGGCTTGGCTCTTCAACGTACGAGGCGCAGACGTGGACTACAACCCCGTGGGCATAGCTTACGGTATGATCACTCCGGAGGAGGTCTGCTTTTATACCCTGCCGGAGAAGCTGACCGATGAGGTGCGCCGTACACTGGAGGAGAATGGAGTGACCGTCAAACCTTATGAGGAGATATATAAGGAGGTGCGCACCTTTGGAGATAGTCAGGTGATATGGGTCGATCCGGCTCGCACCAATTACGCCTTTTATGACGCCATCCCCGCCGGCTGTACACAGGTGCATAAGCTCAGCCCGATCACGCTGCTCAAGGCTCAAAAGAACGAAGCAGAGTACGAGGGCAGCAAGGCGGTGATGAGGAGAGATGCTGTCGCACTGACTCGATTCTTCATCTGGCTGGAGAAGACCCTCGAGGAGGGCGGGCACCCGACAGAGTACGAGACGGACGTGAAGCTGGCAGAGTTTAGAGCTCAAGGCAAGCACTACGTCAGCGATTCATTTGCTACCATCGCCGGCTACAACGGTAATGGTGCCATCGTCCACTACCACGCTACGCCGGAGGGATCCGCTGCACTGGAGAAAAAAGGCATCTTCCTGCTCGACTCCGGCGGACAGTACCACGACGGAACCACCGACATTACCCGCACGGTATCTCTGGATGGACAGCCTACACCTCAGCAGAAGCACGACTATACTAACGTGCTCAAGGGACATATCAGTATTGCTACAGCTATCTTCCCCGCCGGGACGAGAGGAGCTCAGCTGGATGTCTTGGCGCGTCGCTACCTATGGAACGAGTGCAAGATGTACACCCACGGTACCGGGCATGGAGTAGGACACTTCCTCAACGTCCACGAAGGACCGCAGAACATTCGCCTCGAAGAAAATGCAACGCCACTACTTCCCGGTATGGTAACCTCCAATGAGCCGGGATATTACCTTGCAGGTCAGTACGGTATCCGTATCGAGAACCTTATCCGGACAGTCCCCTATCGTACGGGCGAAGATGGTGTTCCCTTCTATCGTTTCGAGACCCTCACGCTCTGCTATCTGGACAATAGCCTGGTCGAAGCAGAGCTGCTTACCGATGATGAGCTGAAGTGGTACAACGACTATCAGCAGTGGGTCTACGATGAGATCTCCCCTCTACTCCGGTCCGACGAGGCGGAGTGGCTGCGCCAAAAGACTCTACCCCTCAGTCGCTAAGCAATGGCAGTGATCCAAACAGTCCGGGGCTTTACTCCGAAGATTGCCGAGGATGTCTTCCTTGCCACCAATGCTACAGTGGTGGGGGACGTAGAGATCGGAGTCGGGAGCAGTGTCTGGTTCTCCGCCGTCGTCCGAGGCGATGTGAATAGCATCCGCATCGGCAAAGGTGTGAATATCCAGGACGGAGCCGTCATCCATACCCTCTACGAGAAGTCGGTGAGCATCCTTGAGGACAATGTCTCCGTGGGGCACAATGCGATCATCCACGGGGCGCACCTCTGTGAGGGTGCCCTGATAGGCATGGGGGCTATCGTCATGGACCATGCTGTCGTCGGCAAAGGGGCAGTCGTGGCTGCCGGAGCCGTCGTCCTTAGCGGCACCGAGATCGAGCCGGGAGCCCTCTATGCGGGTGTGCCGGCTAAGTTTGTGAAGCAGCTCAGCGATGAGCAGACGCAGTTCCTCAGTGTGCGGACGGCAAAGAACTACCAGATGTATGCCTCTTGGTTTCCACCTCAGGAGGACTTGGAGTAGCCGTTTGCTCCGGTTATAAAGAGAGTCGGGGCTTGTGCCAAAAAGCGCAAGCCCCGACTCTTTTCTTATGCTCTGACGAAGCGATCAGAAGCGGTAGCCAAAGGTGAAGTTCATGAAGATCGGGTAGAGGTCCATACCTGTGCCCTTGAAAGCCTTCTGGAAGATCGTACCTACGCCCCAGGTCAGGTCCGCATTGACCGTGAAGTCCCGTATCGCCAGCCACGATCCTCCTACCTGAAATCCTCCGTTGTGCCGCCTGAGGTGCTCGTTGAAGTTGTACGCCCCCATGCTGTCGTCCTCAAAGGTCAGCTTCTCACCCACCGGAGTGCCGACCCGCAGGTAGCCATCCGATACAAACCCCGTAAAGCTCTGGCTGAGCATATAGGAGTAATAAAAGCCACCTCTCACTTTCCAACTCTTGTTGAGCCGATAGTTGAGCATCACCGGCAGAGTCAGTGCTGTAGCAGAGTAGGAGGTAGACACCTTGCCAGTATAGTAGCCCTCTATGTTTTGCTCGGAGCTGACGATCTCGGTTCGCTGGTTCTTGACTTGTGCCGTGGTCTTCATCCCCTTTTCCTCAAACTTCAGACCCATCGAGACACCCAGCTTGGGCGTCGTGGGGAGCCAGCGGGTGACCACCACTTCCGCAGTACCATTCAGTCGGGGGCTGTATTCGTCTATGCTGCGTACCTCAGCCGTTAGTGGGAAAGGCGATACGGCACCGATGTTCACCCCCTGCTTCACCTCCACGTCCCATCCCAACTGCCTATGCCGAGGGGTGTCATCGGCGATGACGTTCACTACCACAGTCAGGAGACAGATTATAAATAGTTGCTTCTTCATTTGTCGGACTCTTCTTCTTTGGTGAATATCTTTACCTCATCCACAGTCAGCGTACTTCCTACTGCGCCCTCAAACTTGGCGGCATTGATACTTGATGTAAAGACAATGGAGTAGTTGTACTTGCCTTCCTTGAGCTTTGCGGGGTCAATCGTCTTGCCCTGATGGGACACGAATGGGATATTGAACCGATGCCACTCTCCGTCGGGCTGCTTATCTTCCACACGTGCCACTAGGACAAGGTCTTCGTGATCCAGTGCGTTGGTTCCATCCAGGTATTCCGTGCCGTTGGAGGTGTCAAAGACGATGGCGTAGATGTCAAAAGTATCCACGGCTCCCGATATCTTCTTGCCTTTTTTGTCCGTTACCACCGGGCCGGGCGTATAGCGATAGTACCCCTCCAGGTAGGCCGGCTCCTCCACGATTGGGGTGCCAAACTTGGTTGACTTCAGTGGAGAACCGATCAAGTTGTCGGTGTCCAGCTTGCCAATAAAGAGGTTGCCACCGGCGATAGGCATGCCAAACATCTTACCTGCCACCCCGGTATCCTGAGTCACGAGGCAGGCGGCTTTGCCCTTATAGCCATCCTCGGTCTGGAAGGTCGGGTACTTGTTGGCAGGAGCGTTGGAGTTCGCTATGGAGAAGCCAAGATTGCCGCTCGTCCAGTCCATTGTGGGCTCACCCTCCTTATCAACCTCGTAGAAGATGTGAAAGTACTCCTTCCCATCATGCACATGCATGCGAGCGTGCTCAAAGCTGAAGCTCATCGGCTGCTTCTGCACCACGGAGACTCGGTACTCCTTGGTCCACTGCTTGTCCTCAGAGGTGACGGTGTAGGTCTGGGGCTTGGTGAAGTCACGGGCGACTCCGGATGCCGGCTCGATGGTGGCGCCGGGCGTCAGCTCAAAGGTAGGCGCCAGATTCGAAGCCTCTTCCCAGGACGGGAGGTAGAGGGTCACTGTATTATTCGTTAGGACCGCAGGGCGTAGGAGCTCCACTCCCTTTAGCTCTATCTTTAGGATATCCGCCTCTGCGTTGGGCGCTTCGCTCCGAATACAGCCGGGAAGCGCATTAAAGAAAAGGACGAGGCTTATTGCCTCCAGGCATCTTCTCATCAGTGATATTGCTTTCATTAAGTTCGTATTCCTATTGCATCAAAAAGAGTCCCTCCCACCCTGCGTGACCAAAGCCCACCGGCTCTCGATGACCGATGCCCGGGGTGGACACTCTTCATTTTAGGGGGCAAATGTACCAATTAATACGCTGAAGAAACAAAGTCGCCTCAAGCGCTGACCGTCCGAACCGGAGTCAATTACTTCCCTTTGCAGCGGAGTGAAATTGATGACCTGTAAGGAGTCAAATCGCCAACGTCTGTATAGTATTGATAAACAGACGGATATGCAACCCGAAAAGCGAGACGCATGATTGCAAAAAGTTTCCTACTGGAAACCCTTTGCTTCTATCCGTCAAATCGTTCGCTTTCCTACTGGAAACTTTTTGCTACTATCCGTCAAATTTTTTGGGCTCAAATTTGGAGCAAAAAAAACATATGGGATTCCCTGCGTGCTAAAGCTGCAGGACCCGGATAATCTCACGCACGATAGCTTGCTCATCCTCCGGGGTGACCATCGTGTCTGCGTCGATCGTGTGGTGGGCGCGGGTGTAGTACTGCTCGCGTGTGGGGAGGGTGTCGCGGACGTATGCGGAGAGCTCCTCCCGGGACTTGCCTGCCACCAGCGGGCGTGTCTCGCGTACCAGGTAGAGCCGCTCCGCCAGTACCTCCGGTGAGGCGCTGAGGTAGAGGACAGTGCCTGCCCGGAGCAGAAGGTCGAGGTTGTCCTCATGGGTGACCAGTCCGCCACCCGTGGAGATGACCGTGTCCTGCCGGTGCACCAGCTCGATGAGGGCAGCGCGCTCACGCTTGCGAAACTTCTCGATACCGCAGGCTGCGAACATCTGGGAGATCGTGCTATGGTAGCGTGCTTGCAAAAAGGTGTCGGTGTCGATGAAGTCCAGCTCTAGGGCATTGGCGAGCCGGTGACCTATCGTGGTCTTGCCCACGCCGCTGAATCCGATGATGAAGATGGGTCTCATACGTTGGTCTCTAAATAAAAACTCCACCCACATCATACGAAAGGATGATGTGGGTGGAGCGGAAACATTGGGGATTCCTTTTATGCTAATATAATAGGTGTCTTCCCGGCTTTAGCGAACCAGCGTGCTAAAGAAGGGCATCGTGCGGTACTTGGCAAAGTCGCGGTCGTCCTTGAGCCTGAGCGCCAAGGATGGATCTGCCTGTACGGCAGCCGTGAGGCCTTCGCTTACCAGGTCGGTCTGTGCGGTGCGTGCACCGATCAGAGCGCGGAGGTAGTGCGTCTGAGCATCGGGGCGTACCACCTGCTCGAGGAGCTGCATAGCTCGGTTGTAGTCCTGGTTGAGGATCTGTGCGAGAATACCGTTGTTGGTAGGCGTATTGTAGAGCTCGCGGGCAGCCTCTGCGTAGCGTCCCTCTTGCATGTATATGAGTCCTAGTGCTTCGTTGACCTCGGGTACGTTGCTGACCTGACCGATGAGGGTCTTGCCCTGGCTGAGGTCGCCACTCTGTAGCTTGAGCAGACCTTGGTTCATCTGCACCTCTTCGGCTGTGACGCCTGCTGCACTTGCTACCGCCTGAGCTTTGTCGAAGTACTGCGCTGCGAGACCGTAGTTCTCGTTTTGGTAAGCGAGTACTCCGAGGTTGTTGAACGCCCGGTAGTCTCTCGGGAAGAGCGATGTGGTGGTGGAGTAGATCTTTTCTTGAGCACCTCGGTCGTCAGTGAGCGTCGCCGCATAGAGGATCTCGTCTATAGAGAGCTGTGCAGGACGTGTGGCAGCCAAGTCGCTGATCTCTTTGTCGCTCTTGCCAATGATCTGGATATTTGCCACGAGACGGGAGCGGCGGAGCTGCGGGAGTATCTCGTCGGCAAGCTGGCTGAATACGGAGGAGATGTTTTTGATCTCACGCTCGCGTACCTCGGGGTCGGGGTACATGGCCAGCACACGGAGGACAAGGTCCTTGTCCTGGAGGTTGCTCTGCTCCACGAGAGCCTTGAAGCCCTCCCAGTCCTGTGCCGTGTAGTGAGCTGCTACCGGAGCATCTACATCCATGCGCTTGAGCTCGCGGCGGAGGTAGTCGGAGGTGTTTTGCTCACGACGCTCGGCGAGCTTTTCGTTTAGCTCGAGTCCACCGTCAGGCGAAGCATACGCCTGTACCTCGACGTCTACCTTTTGGTTGGGGGTGATGTGTGCACTCTCCACGATGTTTTTCCACTCGCGGACGTCGGCGCTGTTGAGCTCGCCGGAGCGGAGGTTGGCTTGCTGGATGAGGAAGTGGATGTTGGCATCGTAGTTTTCCTTGATGATGCGCTGAAACTTGTCCGGCGCAATCGCAGGAGTGACGAAGCGTGCATCTGCCAGAGATTCGGTAGCGATCACTCCCTCACCGATCTTTAGGTCGGGGAGGTTCACCGTCTTGCCCTTGATGGTAGCATTGAACATGAGGACAAGCTCGGAGTTGCGCATGGCGGGATCCCAGGGGAAGTCCGAGTTGAGGACGTGCGTGGATGGCGTCTTGAATGCTACGGTCTGAGCATTGCCGCGGACGCTTTCGCCTTGGAAGGTGTAGGCTGTGCCCCACTTTTCTCCTGTGGCGTACTTGAGTACCGGAGTGATACGCACAGTGGCGTTTTTGTTGAACCACTTAGCCGGGAAGCGTACGGTGATGGTGGCAGGCACCTGTCCACCCCGGAGTACGAGGGGCTGTGGATCCACGGTTACTTGCTTTGAATCCAGTGGTTTGAGTGTCCCTGCGCAGGAGGCCAGCAGTAGGGCCATGACACCTGCTAAGAATAGGGTCGCTGTTTTTTTCATGTTGCTATTGTGTGTTTGAGTTTTGTAGAAAAACAAATTGGTTATACGATGTCGTTGGGGGCAGCCTCATCGGGGAGGTACTCGTCGTAGCTCTCACCAAACGTGGCGAGCTCTCGGACCAGCGAACTACTCACGAGACTGAGCTCCGGATCTGCCATGAGGAATAGGGTCTCTACGCCAAACTTCAGACGATTGACCTCGGATATGGGGCGCTCGACCTCGAAGTCTGAGGCGTTGCGCAGACCGCGTATGAGGACTTTTGCTCCGATCTCCTGAGCGTAGCGGGCGAGTATGCCGTCGTGAACCGTGACGTGTACCCGGGGATCCGACCGGTATAGGGTGCGGATGCTCTCGAGACGCTGCTCGGGAGTCATGAAGGGTCTCTTTTGGATGTTTACGCCGATAACGATGTGAAGCTCGTCGAGGAGCGTGAGCGCACGTCGCACAATGTCTGCGTGACCCTTCGTGAAAGGATCAAAGCTGCCTCCGTATACTCCTATCATAGCTCTAGCTGTTCGTCTACTTGTAGGTTCTCGACGATGAAGTCTTGTCGCTCTGGCGTGTTTTTGCCCATGTAGAACTCCAGAAGCTCCTTGATGTTGTCCTCTTTTTTCATCACCACAGGATCCAGTCGCATATCTTCGTTGATGAAGTTTTTGAACTCCTCAGGTGTGATTTCTCCAAGCCCCTTGAAGCGGGTGACGTGTGCGCCTGAGCCGAGCTTCTTTACCGCTTCGTCTCGCTCTGCTTCATCGTAGCAGTAGACGGTACTCTTGTCGTTCTTGTCGCGGACTCTGAAGAGGGGGGTCTGCAGGATGAACACGTGGTTTTGGCGGATCAGGTCGGGAAAAAACTGGAGGAAGAAGGTAATGATCAGGAGGCGAATGTGCATGCCGTCGACGTCCGCATCGGTAGCAACGATCACTTTGTTGTACCGGAGGTCGTCGATGCTGTCCTCTATGTTGAGCGCCGCTTGCAGGAGGTTGAACTCCTCGTTTTCGTACACAATCGCCTTTGATAGACCGTGGGAGTTGAGCGGCTTCCCCCTGAGGGAAAAGACCGCCTGGTACTCGGCGTCCCGGCTCTGCGTGATGCTACCGCTTGCCGAGAGGCCCTCGGTGATAAAGATGGCGGTGTCCTCGGGGTTCACAGCCTTGGGGTTGTTGTAGTGTACGGTGCAGTCGCGCAGTTTCTTATTGAAGACAGCAGCTTTCTTCACTCGCTCTTTCGCCTTTTTGCTGATGCCGGAGAGAGCTTTTCGCTCCCGCTCGTTCTCCTGCACTTTTTTCAGGAGCGCTTCGGCGGTGTCCGAGTGTATGTGCAGGTAGTCGTCCAGGTGGGACTTTAGGAAGTCGCCCACAAACTTCTGGATCGATATGCCTCCCTCTACGATCTCACGAGAGCCGAGCTTTGTTTTCGTCTGGCTCTCAAAGAGCGGCTCCTGTATGCGTATGCTGATTGCAGCAGTGATACCGGAGCGGATGTCGTTGTAGTCAAAGTTTTTCCCAAAGAAGTCCTTGATCACCCGAGCCACGCTCTCCTTGAATGCAGATAGGTGCGTGCCGCCATGTATGGTGTTTTGTCCGTTGACAAAGGAGTAGTACTCCTCGCCATACTGGGTGGAGTGGGTGATCGCCACCTCTATGTCTTTTCCGGTGAAGTGTATGATGGGGTAGAGCGGGTCACTGGTCATGTTGTCCTCCAGCAGGTCCAGGAGCCCGTTTTTGCTGATAAAGCGCTTCCCGTTTAGGTGGATTGCCAAGCCGGGCTGCAGGTATCCGTACATCCGGACCATCTCCTCGCAAAACTCCTCTTGGTACTTGTAGTTCCTAAATATGGTCTCATCCGGCAAGAATGAAACCTGTGTACCGTTGGGCTCATTGGGTGCCTCAAAAAGCTCCGTGCTGCTGACCAGGTTCCCTCGCTCAAAGATCACCGTGCGCCCAAAGCCCTCGCGGTAGGAGGTTACCTCAGTGCGGTCACTGAGAGCATTGACGGCCTTGAGTCCGACACCGTTGAGTCCGACCACTTTCTTGAATACCTCGCTATCATACTTAGCCCCGGTATTCATGGTCCCGACGGCTTTCTCCAGAGAGGCTTGCGGGATACCTCGGCCGTGGTCGCGTACAGTCACGTGGCGACCATCCTCGATGGTGATATAGATAGCCCGACCGAACCCCATCGTATACTCATCGATGGCGTTGTCGATGACCTCCTTCAGCAGCACATATATACCGTCATCCTTGGCTGTGCCATCCCCCAGCTTCCCAATGTACATACCCGGTCTGAGCCGGATATGCTCCATCGGAGACAGGGTCGCCATCTTGTCATCGGTATACTCTGCTGCTTCGGGTATGTCCCTCTTGATATCTATATCTTCGCTCATTTATTCTGCTTAGAGTTGTTTTACATAGCAGCGACGGCGCTTGTGGTGTACCTTCTTGAAGTAGTTCCACTGCAGCTGCACGCTCTTGTTGTCCTCTAGTTCGGGGTTGCTCTCCACGTAGTTGACCTGGTACTTGTTGACGGAGGGGATCAGGTCTTCAAAAATGAGAGCGTTTACTCCCTTACCTTGGTACTTAGGGTGTATGCCTATCAGCATCAGGTCGATGATGTCTGCCTTGTCGCTGTTGAGTGCGCTGAGCAGATGGATAAATCCTGTAGGCAGTAGCCTCCCGTTCGCCTTTTGAAGTGCTCGGGACAGACTGGGCAGTGCCAGACCAAATCCGATCAGCTCTCCCGTCGTCTCCACCACTACCAGACTGAGGAGGTCGGTTTTCACCAGAGGTATGTATGCGTCGATGTAGTACTGTATCTGCTTGTCGGTCAGCTCAGTCACTCCGTAGAGGTGGGCGTAGCTTTCGTTGATCAGGTCAAAGAGTGCTTGCCCGTAGAGCTCCTTTAGTTCTTTCTTGTTGTCCACGTGGATGACGCGCACTCCATACTTCTTCCGCACGATGTCGCTCACCCGCCGGTGTCGCTCGGGGACCGACTTGGGGACATATATCTTGTACTCCTGCCAGTCCACATCCTTCTGGTAGCCGAGTCGCACCATGTGCTCGGGGTAGTAGGGGTAGTTGTAGCTCGCCGTCACCGTCCCAAGCTGCTCAAACCCCTCTATCAGCATGCCCTCGCGGTCTAGGTCTGTGAAGCCCAGAGGACCATGTATCTCGTCGCACCCTTTTTTCCTAGCCCACTCCTCCACAGCGGCGAAGAGCATGTCCACCACCTTGCTGTCGTCGATGAAGTCGATGTACCCAAAGCGAGCACGCTTTTGCCCCCACTTCTCGTTCGCACGGTGGTTGATGATCCCGGCTATGCGCCCCACCACTCTATCGCCACGGCAGACCATGTAGCAGACGAGGTCACAAAACTCCAGAGCAGGGTTTTTTCCGGGCGTGAGTGCCGCTATTTCGTCATTGATCAGGAGTGGTACGTGGTATGGGTCGCCATCATAGAGGTCGATATTAAACTTCACAAAGTCCTTGAGGTCACTCTTGGACCGGACTTCCTTTAGGCGAAGCGCCTGGGACTCATAGCCTTTGTTCCGGAGATAGCGCCGGACTTTGTTTTTGTATTCTTCTATTCCAAAACCCATGATGGTAGTCTTTGATTTCTCTTGCGTGGTTCAAGCGTATGATCCACTATACTTCTAGGTACAAAGATACCTAAAATATAGTTTGTAGCAGGAAGCAGGTCCACTTGGTTCGGGGCAATCGGACCAGAGGTCCCCTCTGTTTTTTTCGACTCCGCAATCAAGCCAAAAAGTTTCACGGATAGTAGCAAAATATTTCCAGTAGGAAAGAATACGATTTGACGGATAGAAGCGAAAGGTTTCCAGTAGGAAATTTTTCGCATGCTGGCACCTGGTTTTTTCACACCTGTATCCTTATGACTATCAGCCGGATGTGTAATTTTTCGATTCGGGCTGTTTCGTATGCGGATAGGATCGACTCTGTCCTGACGCTCTGAGCCCGTTTTTGACCCGAGAACTGCAAAAACGGCGACGTGGTCTGCAGCAAGAAGCATCCTCTTTTTCGCCTTAATCCGGCTTTCCGAAGCGATACGACGGCTTAGGCTCTTGGTGTTGTTCACACGAATTCAATCAGAATTTGTGATTTTTTGGAAGCGCTCACGAAGGGGCAGAGTTTGATTAATTGCCGAAAAATGACTACCTTCGCACACTGAATACGTGTGCAACGATAGTATAAGCAACATTTGTATAAATGGCAACTTTAGAAAAAATTAGAAACAGGGCAGGGTGTCTGGTCATGGTGATTGGCTTTGCCCTTTTGGCATTCCTTGCCGGTGACCTTATTAATGGTGGATCTACGCTACTGAGAGCGCGTGAGCTAAACGCTTTTTCGGTCAATAAAGAGACGGTCCAGATCCAGGATTACAACAGCCGTGTAGAGCAGATGACGGAGCAGTTTAGGGCTCAGGGGCAGACGCTCAACGAGGCTCAGACGGTGCAGCTGCGCAACCAGGTCTTTTCGACCATGGTGGCTGAGCAGATCCTGCACGAAGAGGCAAATAAGATCGGACTGGCTGTGACACCGGAGGAGACTTTCGAACTGGTGCAGGGCGACTATATCTCTCCGGTCATCCTCAATAACCCGATGTTCCTCAATCCTGAGACCGGGACTTTCAACAAAGCGGAGCTCCTCAATTTTCTAAAGACGCTGAACGATAAGTCTGCCTCCTATACCCCCGAGGTACAGGCTCAGATGGATCAGCTCAAGTCCATGTGGATGGAGACGGAGAAGCAGGTGCGCAACTATAGCCTGAGTGAAAAGTACACCAACCTGATCGCCAAGGCGATTGTCGCCAACTCTCTGGAGGTGAAGCGTGCTCATGCCACAGATCAGACCGTGTCGAATCTCGTCTATGTCGGACAGAATGCGCGCCTCGTGAGTGACTCGCTCGTGAACGTCACCGATGCCGACCTCAAGGCGTACTACGACGCTCACAAGGAGCTCGTGCGTACTCAGCCCGGTGCTGTGGTGGATCTCATCTACGCCAACATCACACCATCCGATGCCGACTACCAAAAGGCTAAGGACGATGCCGGCGCCGCTCGCGAAGAGCTGCTCAACGGCGAGGACCCTTCTCTCGTGCTCGGTGAGTACTCCGACATCCCATACAACAACGTCTACATCTCTCTGGCAGAGCTTCAGAACTCCGGTCTACCACAGCAAGTCCTGGAGTTTGTCACCAACGCTACGGCGGGTCAGGTATCTGACGTGATGGCTGAGGGGGACAACTACCTGGTGGCAATGCTTGCCGGAAAGAAAAACAGCCCGGAGAGCCTCCGTGTCCGCCACATCGTGCTGGCACCAAAGGGCTCCTATAAAGGACAGGTAGATGCCGACAGCCTGCTGCAAGTACTACAGGCTACCCCGGCCGCATTTGCAGCTGCGGCAGAAGAACACTCGCTGGATCGCAACTCCAGCCAAAAGGGTGGCGAGATCGGTTGGCTCAACGAAGCACAAGCGACTCAGTACATCGGAGCTGACTTTGCAGACGCTATCTATAAGGCGACTGTGGGGCGTCCATTTGAGTTTACCTCCAAGTTTGGCGAGCACCTCATCCTAGTCGAGGAGGCGCGTGCCAATGTCGATAAGTATAATATCGCCCTTGCCGTCAACCAAGTAACGGCCAGCACCGATACGCAAACACGTGTCTACAACGACCTGAGCCACTTCCTCGCCAACAACAAGGACGTCGAAGGCATCGACACAGCTGCGATCAACGCCGGCTATCAGGTGCTCGACGACCTCAGAGTGATGAGTGCACAGCCCATGGTGGCAAACAACATCCCCGAGAGCCGTGAGGTGATTCGCTGGGCGATGAACAACAAAAAGGGCGAGGTATCCTCCATCATGGAGGCGGGCGACAAGTATGTTGTTGCGCGCGTCGTGGACAAGTTTGCTGAGGGCTATGCCGACCTGAAGAGTGTCGAGAACCAGCTCCGCCCGATCGTCGCAAGCGAAAAGAAGACAGACTACCTGTACGACCAGCTGACCGCAGCGGGCTACAGCAGTCTGCAGGCTTATGCCGACGCTTGCGGACAGCCCATCGACACGCTCAACTATGTCAAGTACAGCACCCCGCAGCTCGAGGCTATCGGCTCAGAACCGGCACTCAATGCTGTGGCTGCATTTGCCCCGCTCAATACGCCTACTCCGGTCAAGGGCAATGGTAGCGTGTACCTGGTCAACGTCCTCTCTCGTGAGAGTGACCCCACCGCAGCTGCCGAGGATGCGACCAAGGTAGAGCTCACCAACAGCCGCAGAGGACTGGTGCGCATGCGTGCCCTGGACGTAGTCATGAGCAAAGCTGACATCAAGGACCTACGCTGGAAGTTCTTCTAAGATCTTCAACCAGCTAAAGATCCTGAGTTATCTATACAAGAGGGTGTGCCGGAGCATGAGTCTCCGGCACACCCTCTTGCCTTTTTCGAAAGAGAGATGAGCTATCTTGCATGGGGCTAAGGAGGCAGAGAGTCCGCCTGTGAGTGTGGTTGAGTCCTACCTTTTGTCTCTTTGCTTCGGGTGTGAACTGATGTTGGCAAGTATTATTCGATGCTCATTGCGGCCGGGGGTTGAGAAATGTTTGCTATATTTGTCTGAGAACGAAAAACTTTGTAGGTCGGATCTCCGACTCCGTCAACCTGAAAAACCAACCGATAACCATGGCAAAGAAAAACTACGTACTGGATACGAACGTCATCCTGCATGACTATAACTGTATAGCCAACTTTCAGGACAATGATGTGTACATCCCGATCACCGTTCTTGAGGAGGTTGATCGCTTCAAAAAAGGCTATGACCAGATCAACTTTAATGCGCGCGCTTTTGCCAGAATCCTTGACGAAAGCATTGAGAATACATCGGACAGTGTCCATGTGATGTCTAATGGCGTCGAGATTAACTCTGATGGGGGCAAGGTCTTTATCCTCACGAATGCACAAAGACACCCAAAGGTGCAGGAAGCCTTTCAGAGCGATCTAAACGATCACCGCATCCTCTCTGCCGCTCTCACACTGGCTGAAAGCGATACGACCAAGCCTACCATCCTGGTCACCAAGGATGTGAATCTCCGCATCAAAGCGATAGCCCTCGGACTGAAGGCGGAGGACTACACGACTGACAAGGTCAATGTGGAGGATATCTTTGCCACGGCAAACCAAGAGGTGGAGATCCCTGACTCGGGGGTGATCGACAGTCTCTATCTGTCGAAAAACAGCGGACTGCCTCTGGAGGAGGCACAGCTGCCCTTCACGCCCTTCCCCAATCAGACCTTTACTCTCAAGAGTCCCGGTGGAACGGCTCTGGTCCGCGTGGATAGCGAGGCAGAGACACTGAGGACGGTGGATAAGAAGACACTCACCGGGATCTCACCCCGCAATGCTGAGCAGGCACTTGCCTTTGATGTCCTGAGCGACCCCTCCCTTTCGCTCATCGCACTGACCGGGACAGCAGGCACCGGTAAGACCCTGCTGGCACTCGCTGCTGCACTTGCACAGATGGATGACTATCAGCAGCTCTTGCTGGCTCGTCCGATCGTGGCACTTTCCAACAAAGACATAGGCTTCTTGCCCGGAGGGTACAAGGAAAAGATTACCCCGTACATGCAGCCGCTCTTTGATAACCTCAATGTCATCAAGAACCAGCTGGGCAATACCTCCGCTCAACTCCAGAAGATAGAGGAGCTGCAAAAAGAAGAGCGTCTGGTGATCGAGGCGCTGGCGTTCATCCGCGGACGCTCCCTCAATAACACCATCTGCATCATCGACGAAGCACAAAACCTCACCCCACAGGAGATCAAGACCGTGATCACCAGGGCAGGGGACAACACCCGCATGATCTTCACCGGAGACGTACAGCAGATAGACTCTCCCTACCTGGAAGAGCACAGCAACGGTCTCTCTTACATGATCGAGCGTATGAGAGGGGAGTCGTTTTTCGCACACGTCAACCTGGTCCATGGCGAGCGCTCGCAGCTCAGTGATGCGGCAGCACGCAAACTCTAAGACATAAGCTGACAAAATACAGACACTATAATATAGAGCCCAAAAGATATGGCCAAAAGAAGTATTCAATTCAGTCTCATGTACCGGGACATGTTTCAGAGTTCCGGGAAGTATCAGCCCCGTGCCGAGCAGCTTGAGCGTATAGCTCCGGCGATCATCGACATGGGCTGTTTTTCACGTGTAGAGACGAACGGAGGAGCCTTTGAGCAAGTGCAGCTCCTCTACGGTGAGAACCCGAATAAGGCGGTGCGTGCCTTCACCCACGCCTTCAACGAAGCCGGCATCCAGACGCACATGCTGGATCGCGGACTCAACGGACTGCGTATGTACCCCGTGCCCGCCGATGTGCGCAAGCTCATGTACCGGGTCAAAAAAGCACAGGGCGTGGACATTACCCGCATATTTGACGGACTAAACGACCCGAGAAACATCATTCCGTCGATCGTCTATGCCAAGGAGGCGGGCATGATCCCGCAGGGTACGCTCTGCATCACCCACTCGCCGGTGCATACGGTCGAGTACTACCTCGGTGTAGCTGCTCAGCTCATCGAGGCGGGTGCGGAGGAGATCTGCCTCAAGGATATGGCAGGGGTCGGACGCCCGGCTACGCTGGGTAAGATCGTGAAGGGAATCAAGGAGAGTTACCCTCATATCCTCGTCGAGTACCACGGACACACCGGTCCCGGATTTTCGGTCGCCTCTATGATGGAGGTGGCACGTGCCGGGGTGGATGTCCTGGATGTGGCGGTTGAGCCACTGGCGTGGGGTAAGATCCACCCGGATGTGATCACTATCCAGGCGATGCTGGAGGATGCGGGATTTGACGTGCCCAAGGTAAACATGAATGCCTACATGAAGGTGCGGGCGCTCACGCAGGAGTTCCTAGACGACTTCCTCGGGTACTTCACCAACTTCACCAACCTCCGCATGAGCTCTCTGCTGGTAGGCTGCGGTCTCCCCGGTGGTATGATGGGCTCCATGATGGCGGACCTCAAGGGGATCCACTCGGCGATCAACATGTTTCATCGCCAAAACAACACCCCCGAGCTCAGTATGGACGACCTGCTGGTGAAGCTCTTTCAGGAGGTCGAGTACACTTGGCCAAAACTGGGCTACCCGCCTCTGGTTACGCCGTACAGTCAGTACGTCAAGAATATTTCCCTCATGAATGTATTCAATATGGAGCGCGGTGAGGGACGTTGGCAGGCGATCGATGCCAAGGCGTGGGATATGATCCTCGGAAAGGCGGGACGACTGCCGGGCAAACTTGACCCGGAGATTGTCGCACTGGCAAAAGAGAAGGGGTATGAGTTCACTGACGAGGATCCTCAAAACAACTATCCCGATGAGCTCGATAAGTACCGCAAGATCATGGACGAAGAGGGCTGGGAGTATGGACCCGACGATGAGGAGCTCTTTGAGCTGGCGATGCACGAGCAGCAGTACCGCGACTACAAGAGCGGTGTCGCCAAGGAACGTTTTGAGCAAGACCTGGCGAAGCTGAAGGCTGAGAAGGAGGCGAAGGAAGGCTATACCGTCGAGGATGTGCGCGCACTGGAGCGTGCGAACCTCATCCCTATCGCTGCACCTATCAGCGGTCAGCTCTTTTGGGAGGTGGACCTGATGGATCGATCGGCGGCTCCGGCTATTGGGACGAAGTATGAGGAGGGCGACACTTTTGCCTTCATCCAGTCTCAAGAGACCTACAGCGTCGACATCCCCGTGCGTATTCCCGGAGTACTCCGAGAGGTGGTCGCTCAGCAGGGCGCCTTTGTACGCAAGGGTGAGGTCATTGCTTACCTCGCAGCCAAGGAATGAGTGCGGAGCTGCCCGGGACGATCTTTGACCCAATCAGGCAACAACGCGTAAAGCTGACACCGGAGGAGCGTGTGCGCCAAGCGATGGTGTACACGCTCATCCACTCCTATGGCTATCCCCCGGAGCTCATGGCAAACGAAGCATGCATCACGGTGGGAAAGGTCAGCCGACGCTGTGACACCGTCGTCTACTCGCGGGAGCGGCGGCCGCTCATGATCCTGGAGTACAAAGCTCCGACTGTCCCGCTGACGCAGGATGTGGTGGTGCAGGCCTTTCAGTACAACAGCGTCCTCTGCGTCCCCGTCATCGTGCTTACCAATGGACACGAACTGCTTGCCTACCACATAGGGTACGACGGTGCACCGACCACGCAGTTGCCCGAGCTACCTACTTACGCCGCACTGCTTAGTCTGTAGTTTGTGCCTCTCCGGTGGGTTTTATCCCGAAGACTCATGTATCGAAATAAAAGAGAAGCGTACTTGATTCTGTCAGGCACGCTTCTCTTTTCTGCGTATAGTGCTAGATGACTGTCGCCTTTACTCGTGCTCCAGCTTGAGCGTCTCAGTAGGCATGTCGCACACGCTCTCCGGTCCGAAGTACTGGATGGGTCCGGGGTAGATGTAGCAAGTCTTCCTTGCCCACTCGCCTCTGTTCGCTGCAAACGTCTTGAAAGGCTTGCCCTCTAGGTCTACCAGCGCCTTGCGGATCACCGGCTTTTGCTCGCCATGGCGACGCTCGATATTCATCATCATGGTGATGGGGATACCTCCGGGGATCCACTCCTTCACGCTCTTGGTGAGGTTGCGGACGGAGCTCATGTAGCCGGTCTTGCCGGATGCGATGAGCTGAGAAGCGGTATAGCCCAGTGAGTAGCAGTAGTCGGAGTCAAAGTTGGAGGGCGCAGCGCAGCGGCCTTCGTAGCCAAAGAAGTGGCGCTGTACGGCAAACTTCCCCGTGTACTTACCTTCCTTCTTCCACTTAGCCAGCTTCTCCTCTACCAGTGTGGCGAGCAGCTTCTCTGTCTCGATCAGTGATACCTGTACGTTGCCGTGGGGGTCGCGGTCAGCAGTGAGCTGCTGAGCAACCTCTGCGGGTAGCTCTGAGAGGATCTCGGCGTTCTTCTCTGAGAGGTACTTGATCACCTCCTTTGGAAGATCTTCCTTGGAGACTCCTGCCAGCTCCGCTTCCTTCTGAGCCAATACATCATTGAGCTCGCTGATGAGAGCTCTCATGGCGGGGATGAACTCGATCAGCCCCTCCGGGATCAGGACGGTACCAAAGTTGTTGCCATCCTCTGCACGCTCAGCGACGGCAGTAGCGATCTGCTTGACGATGTCGTCCAGGCTCTGCTCCTTTGCCTCCACCTCTTCGGAGATGATGCAGACGTTGGGCTGAGTCTTGAGAGCACACTCCAGTGCGATGTGGCTGGCGGAGCGTCCCATGAGCTTGATGAAGTGCCAGTACTTGCGTGCCGAGTTGCAGTCACGCTGGATATTACCGATCACCTCTGAGTAGACCTTGGTCGCGGTGTCAAAGCCAAACGAAGTCTCGATCTGCTCATTCTTCAGGTCGCCATCGATGGTCTTGGGACAGCCGATCACCTGTACGCCGGCATTGATCTCCTTGTAGTACTCAGCGAGGACACAAGCATTGGTGTTGGAGTCGTCTCCACCGATGATCACGAGTGCGCTGATGCCCAGTTCGTGGAGGATGGTCAGCCCCTTGTCAAATTGCTCCTTAGTCTCCAGCTTGGTGCGTCCGGAGCCGATGATGTCAAAGCCACCGGTATTTCGGTATTCGTCAATAATGTCTGAGGTCAGCTCGATGTACTTGTGGTCGATCAGCCCTGCAGGTCCCATCAAGAATCCGTACAGCTTGCTCTCCTTGTGGATGTTCTTGATCCCGTCAAAAAGTCCAGCGATCACGTTGTGCCCGCCCGGTGCTTGTCCACCGGATAGGATCACGCCTACATTGATCGGCTTCTTCTCCTCTGCCGTTGCTCCGGCTTCGAAGGTAACGGTAGGCAGACCATAGGTGTGAGGAAACAGCTTCTTCACCTCGTCTCTATCTGCCACTGACTCCGTAGCTTTTCCGTCTACGGCATGCAGGTCATGTTGTAGTACCGGCGGCATCTTTGGTTGGTACGCCGCACGCTCTTTTTGTAGCGAACTAATCTTCATATTTTATTATCCTTTGAGTTATAGTGGTTACGTGGTTTGGGCCTTCTCTTGTCATTGACCCGCACAAACCCATACATCAGCAGTAGGTTGGCAGCGATGATCAAGCAGCAAAGGCTGAAAAATGTCTGTCTCAAGCCATCCAGGGTCACGTAGCAGACGACTGCCGCTACTATAGCTGCAGCAGCTAGGATCAGGAGGACTTTCTTGAGGGTTGCCCAAAACTTGGGCGATGGAGATGCCATGATGGACGTCTTATTAGTATGCAGGGATGACCCTATTTTCTTTCAGGTACAAATATAACGAAAATAGCCCTTAGTGCCGCTCTCCGACACGATACGTTCCCGCCTTTTCTTCAGAGCTGTATGGATCAGCCTCCACAAAGAGATCCAGAGGATAGCGGATGTACTCCAAAAACAGCCCCTGTGCCGGAGCCGATGTCGCCGCCAGTGAGCGGTCCTGCCGTGCCAGGTAGTGCGCCGGTGCCTCGGGACTGATCTTACCTCTGCCCACCTCTATGAGTGTCCCCACTATGGCTCGCACCATGTTTCGCAAAAAGCGGTTGCTGGAGATATGAAAGACCCACTCCTCTCCGGGTCCTATCCTCTGCCACTCTGCCTCGCTGACCGTACAGAGGTGGGTGTGGACATTGCTGTGCTTCTTGCTGTAGGTGGTGAAGTCATGCGTCCCGATGAGTCCGGCTGCCGCCTCATTCATGGCTGCGAAGTCGAGCTCAGGCACGGTCACCTGCAGATGGCGCCCGAAGGGACTCGGACACGTCCGCACGTAGTACCCGTATCGGCGCTCGGTGGCATCAAAGCGTGCATGAGCATCATCCTTCACCGGGTAGAGCCCGTAGAGGGTGATGTCCGGTGGGAGAAAACGGTTGGCACGAAAGAGCAGATCGGGCGGGGTCACTCCTTCGGGGAGCACAAAGTCGGCATGACACGCCATCCAGCGGGCATGCACCCCTGCATCGGTCCGGCCTGCGCCGGTGACTGCGATCTCCTGTCGGAGTAGGATGCTCAGTCGATCCTCCAGTACGCCCTGGACGGTCCTCCCGGTCGGCTGAGACTGCCAGCCCAAAAAGTCGGTCCCATCGTACCCCAGAGTCAGGAAGTACCTAGTCATGGTGGTAAGGGTGGTGGTTGATGATGGTCAGTGCACGGTACACCTGCTCTACGGCAAAGAGCCGCACCAGCTGATGGCTCAGGGTCATCTTGCTGAGGGAGAGGCGCAGCGGTACTTGGCGGTATACCTCCTCCGAAAAGCCATAGGGGCCGCCAACGATCAAGAGCATTCGCCTGGGGATGGTCTGCATCTTTTTCTGCAGAAAGTCAGCAAACTCTCGGGAGCTGTACTCTCTTCCCCGCTCGTCCAGGAGGATGGCTTCGTCCTGTGGCCCGATGGCACCCAGGATCGCTGCCCCCTCCAGTTGCTTTTGCTTCTCCCTGCTGTCCTTCTTGGAGAGCCTGACCTCCGGCAAGACCTTCACCTCCACCGGTAGGAATCGGTTGGCACGCTTGAGGTACTCATCCACGAGTGCCCGCACATGCTCAGAGTCCGTATTGCCGACCAGTAGTATGGTGATACCCTGCATCTTTGCCGGGTGTTGGTGGGGAGGGTTTAGTCTTTCTTGGCAGCGTACTGCTTATTCATGTACTCGATCACCTCGGCGGTAATGTCGTACAGGTCATCCGAGTAGAGGATGTTGTCGTTGAGAGAGTTGGACAGGATCAGCTGATAGTGGCCATAGAGCGCGTTGTAGGTCTTTACCTGGCTCATGATGGTATCTCTCAGGGCGATGTTCATGGCGTTCTGATCCTGGAGCATCTGGTTATTTAGCTTCTGATTGAGCTCCTGAAACTCCTGCTGACGCTTGAGGATACGCTCCTGCTCTCTTTTGGCGCGATCTTGGTCAAAAAAGGCATTGTTCTCCACTTTTCTCTGAAAATCCCGCATCTCTGACTCCAGTGCACGTCCCTGCTCATTGAGGGTCGCTTGGTTGGACTCTGCTTTTTTCATGAATTCGTCCTGAAGATACTTGGAGTACTCGTAGTTGGTCAGAAGGGAGTCCAGATTGATGTAGGCAAGCGGCATCACCGCAACCGCTGAGTCACCCGCCGCAACTGTACGCGGCGCCGGTGCGCTATTTTTGTCGGTGAAGTGCAGTACAAATAGTACCACGACACATATTGCCAAAATGACCGAAATAATCGTATTGGTGGAGTTCTTCATTTGTTTTATTGGATAAAAACTACTTATTCGTTTGTATTGAGAGTTTCAGTGATGATAGCCTGTGCTCAGAGTCTGCGGTCATGCCTCTTGCTCCTTGATCCGGTCAAAGAGGTTTTTGTAGTGCTGAGCTTCCCGATGCTGATTCCTGTGGCAGGTCATCCCACGCTTGCGCAGCTCAGGTTGGTCGTCAACATGAGAGGAGGGAAAGCCCCAGCGCTTCGTGAAAAACACGCGCACCCCCAGAAGGAGTACAGACAAGCCTACCAATAATAGTGTTATGATGAGTAACTGTGACATCTCTTGTGTTTGTAGAGGTTACCTCTGCCTACAAAGATAAGTCTTTTCTCCACTACCACAAAACAATTTTCTTTTGTTAGGAGTTTCGTCCTCCTCGGGACCCGAACTCCTTTTTGCCTTCATCCCGAAGCGAAAATGTGAGCTTTGGAGTCCGAAAGCAAGCGAAAAATAATTCTCTGTATACGATGCTGATAAACAGATGGTTGTGGTTGCCGAAAAAATCAATACCTAAAGCCCAAAAGTTTCCTACTGGAAACTTTTCGCTACTATCCGTCAAACCGTTCTCTTTCCTACTGGAAACTTTTCGCTACTATCCGTGAAACTTTTTTGTCCCTGTTGTCGAATAAAAAATCCACGGTAGGATCCCCTATCCGTGAGAGTCCTACCGTGGATGCTGTTGCTCTGCTGTATGCTCTGTCCCTTCCGGGGGACGGGGCTTAGTGCATGGTGGTGTCGAGTAGGCGGATCACCCTGTCGACGTCCGTGTCGGGGTTGAGAAACGCCAGTCGCAAGATGGTCTCGCCGTCGTGCTTGGTCGGTACGCAGAGCATCTCTGCGGCGGATGCACGGGCTTGGCTCCAGGCGTGGTAGTCGCTGTCGCTCCAGCCGATCCTGCGGAAGATCACCACGCTCAGCTCCGGCTGCATGATCAGCTCCAGGTGGTCGGAGCTCCGGATGTAGTCTGCGCACCGGCGGGCGTTGTCCAGGCAGGTCTCGATGGCTTGCGTGTACTTTTTGGTGCCGTGGGTGACGAGTGAGTACCAGAGCGGGAGCCCGCGTGTGCGCCGCGACAAGTGTATCGCAAGCTCGGAGGGATCTACCTCTGACTGGGTCGCCGCCTCGAGGTACTCGGCATGCTGACCAAAGGTCTGCCTAGCATAGCCGGGCTCTCTGTAGAGGACGGCGCAGCAGTCGTAGGGGGCAAAAAGCCACTTGTGGGGGTCGACGATGAAGGAGTCCACCTCCTCGATCCCATCGAAGCGATGACGGACGCTGGGGGCTGCGAGTGCCGCACCACCATAGGCTCCGTCTGCATGGACCCATACGCCGCGCTTGTGCGCTTCGCGAACAATGTCTGCCACATCGTCTACGATCCCTGCGTTTGTCGTGCCGGTGGAGAGGACAACGGCAAAGACACCGGGGTTTTCCTCCAGAGCCTGCGCTACCATCTCGCCGGTGAGGTGCCCTCGTTCGTCGACCGGTATGCTGACCACCTCGACGTCCAGCACGTTTGCGATGGCACGCACCGAGGAGTGTGCCGTATTGGCACAGGCGAGCTTGAAGCCGGTGAGGGGCTTGCCGTTTTGAAAACGTCCCGACCGGTTCCACCGCTGCTTGATCGTATGGCGGGCGGTGGCGAGGGCGGAGAGGTTGCCCATCGTACCTCCGGATACGAAGGTCCCGGCTGCCGTATCCGGCCAGCCGAGGAGCGACTTGATCCAGTCCAGTACTTGGTTTTCGGCAAATATGGCTCCGGCGCCCATCTCCCACATGCCGCCAAAGACGTTGGCTGCGGAGACAGCGGTGTCAAAGGCTACGGCAGCCCTGGTGGGCGCACCAGGTATGAAGGCGAGCGCCATGGGGTCATCTGCCGAGCGGGTAGCAGGGTTGAGTATGTCGGTGTAGATCCGTATCGCCTCCGCCGCGCCAAGACCTTCGGCTGTGATGCAGTTGCCTGCATCGGTCTGAAGCTCTTCGGCGCTGCGAAAGGTGGTCTTGGGATCACTGCCACTGACGGTGTGCTCTTTTGCCCATGAGAGCGCCAGATCGACCGCCTGAGTTTCGTCACCCCATACTTTGCTAATCATAGAGATTGGTTGAGTTGTTCTTTCTTGGGTGTTTGAAATAAATCACTGGAGCCTGCGCGCGCCGTCGCTGATGACGACGTCGTAGACTTTTGGTGCGTGACCAAACTTCTCGGTGAAGCGCTTCACCGCATCCTCGACAAACGAGTCGTGAAGCTCCTCCTTGACGAGGTTGATGGTACAGCCTCCGAAGCCGCCGCCCATTACTCGCGATCCGGTGACGCCGTTGTCCCGAGCAATGTCGTTGAGCACGTCCAGCTCTTCGCAGGAGACTTTGTACAGCTTGCTCATGCCGTGGTGGGTCTCGTACATCTTCTGACCAACCAGCTCGTAGTCGCCTCTCTTGAGTGCGTCCGATACGTCCATCACGCGCTGGATCTCCTCGATCACATACTCAGCGCAGAGATAGTCCTCCTGGCTCACCTCGCTCTTCACCTCTTGCAGCATGGCGAGGGTCGCATCGCGGAGCGCCTTGACCTCGGGGTGGTTCTTTTGGATGTGTGCCACGACGTTTTCGCAAGACTTGCGGCGGTCGTTGTAGGCACTGGAGGCGAGTTCGTGCTTTACCACGGAGTCGAGGAGTACCAGACGGTAGCCTTTTGGATCAAAGGGGAAGTACTCGTACTCGAGCGAGCGGCAGTCGAGGCGCATGATATTGCCTGCCTTGCCGTGTATGCTGGCAAACTGGTCCATGATCCCGCAGTTGACGCCGACGTAGTTGTGCTCCGTCTTTTGTCCCACGATGGCGAGCTCAAACTTCTCGATCTTGCCGTCGGCAAAGAAGTCGTTGAGGGCAGTGGCGTAGCAGCTCTCGATGGCTGCAGAGGAGGACATCCCGGCACCTAGGGGGACGTCGCCGGCAAAGACGGTGTCGAAGCCCTTGACCTCAACCCCGCGCTTGATCAGCTCCTGAGCCACACCGTAGAGGTACTTTGCCCAGCCCTCCTTGGGAAGGTCGTCTTTGCCGAGACCAAAGGAGCTGCTCTCCTTTAGGTCGATGGCGTAGGCATTGACCTGGTCGGTACCGTTGGGGCATATCGCTGCAGTGATGCCCTTGTCTACCGCACCGGGAAATACGAAGCCGTCGTTGTAGTCCGTATGTTCGCCGATGATGTTGATGCGCCCCGGTGCGAAGTATACGCTGTACTCCGGAGTGGCACCAAACTTTTCTTCAAAGCATTTCTTTATTTCTTGTACGCTGTTCATAATGCTTGTTTATCTTGGTTTGAAATTTTACTGGTTACGAGTGCGTAGTATAGGATCACTGCTTCGCAGACGAGCACGATCAGCCAGGTCCAAGTCCAGGAGCCCAGATATCCTGCAAGTGCGCCCTGAAGAACCGGGAGCACCGCCCCTCCGAAGCAGCCCATGATGACCAGACCGGAGCCCTTTGCGGTATATGGTCCGAGCCCATCGACAGAGAGTGCAAAGATGGCGGACCACATCACAGAGTGAAAAAAGCCCATGCCACAAAACAGCCAGGGATTGTGTATCAATAGAGCCACGAGCAGGAGTAGTGCAGCTCCGCTTGCTCCGACAGCCAGCTGAGTGCGGGCTGATACGTTGCTCAAAAATGAGCCCAATAGACGTCCCGCAAGCATTCCGCACCAATAGAGGAATGCCATTTGAGCCGCTACTCCGTAGGTGAAGCTCAAGTCCTCTGTCGCGTATAGGACAATGTTTGCCCCTAGGCAGACCTCCATCCCGACGAGACAAAAGAGGGCTATGAAGCCCCATCGCACATGACGGAAGCTCCAGATGTGTCTCGGCAACTCTTCATCCCCGGCGGAGACACTCTCTATCTCCGGTAGCTCCAGGAAGCGAAGAGTGACCAGCAGTATGGCTACGAAGATTAGGAGCACCGTCATCGGGAGATAGAGCGAGGAAATCTCCACGTCTACGCCCTCCTTTTGTTGGAAGATGACGTACGCCACGAAGAGGGGAACCAGGGTTGTCATCAGAGAGTTGCCCGTTCCCGCGATGTTTTGCCTCTGCACACCCGACGTTCCGGGAACCTCGCAGGCGACTAGGTAGGGATTGATGGCAGCTTGTATGAACGTCAGGGCGGAGCCCGATGCAAATGCTGCAACCAAAAAGACCCAGTACGCTGTGGGAAGCACGGTCTTGCCTGTGTACTCAAAAGCATCACCCTCTACCCGGGCTTGGTCGATGACCGACTGGAAGCGGCTGATGTCAAAGGTCTCAAAGACCCACGCCGATACCATGTAGAGTGCAAAGCCGATAAGCAGCACCCCCAGCCCGGTACTGAGGGTTTTCTTGTAGCCGTGCTTCTGGATGTAGCGTGCTCCGGTACCGCCCATCACGAGATAAGCGACAAAGAAGGCGAAGTTTAGAAGCGTCGCCCAGAAGTTTGCCATCTGACCTGTCTGGATCAGGTAGGCAGCTTTCATGGGCACTTGAAACTGCTGATTGAGGCTAGTGATAAGACCCACTAGCGACATGAGCACTACCATGATGATGAATGGCGCTATGTAGCTAGTGGGTCGGTTTTGGATCGTTGCTTTTTGCACGTCTGGTGAGCGAGCGGGTTATTTTATTCTACAGGGATGTCCTTGTTGACGTTTTTGCTACCTACAAGTGCGTAAAAGAGTAGGTATGCCAGGCCTATGGCCATCACCCAGTAGCTGGTCATGTAGTCGGTCTTGTCGGCTACGAATCCTTGTATGGCCGGTACGATACCACCACCACACACCATGATCATAAAGAGTCCGGAGGCAGCAGCGGTGTACTTGCCAAGACCCTCCACAGCGAGGTTAAAGATACCGCCCCACATCACGGAGGTGCAGAGACCTACCAGCACGAGGAGCATGATCGAGAGAGGGATCTGTACCATGCCAAATGAGATGTCCGACTGGAATACCGGCATGCTCACCAGGTTGGTCGCAGGAGTGAAGATTGCTGATACCACGAGGATGATACCCACGAGTGAAACCACCGTGAGCATGGTCTTGCTGGATACCTTTCCGCCAATCGCTGCACCGATGGTACGGCCGATGAGCATCAAGAACCAATAAGTACCAACTACCGAACCTGCTATGGTGGTATTGTAGCCTAGTCCGCCCTTGTCGATTGCGTCGGTCATGTAGGGGTTGATGAACATCTGGATGCCGACCTCTACACCTACGTATAGGAAAATAGCGATCATACCGAGGACAAAGTGGCGGAACGCCAGCGGGCTGTGCTCATGCTTGATGTGCTTGTCAGCTGCACCGGTATTGGGCTCGGGGATGTTGGTGAGGACGAGTACCAAAAAGGCAACTGCGAAGATACCCATAGCGAGGAACAGTGCGGGATAAGCGTCAGAGATCTGAGCCTTCTCCACGTTCGCTCCGATGAGGTAACCCACGAGTACCGGGACGATGGTCGCCATGAGGGAGTTGAAGGTGCCACCAATCTGGATGAGCTGATTACCCTTGTTGCCACCACCACCTAGAGTGTTGAGCATAGGATTGACTACGGTATTGAGCATACACATAGAGAATCCGGCAACAAAAGCACCGGTCAGGTAGATACCAAAGCTACCCATCACGCCTGACAGGTACATGATCCCTACACCGGCAAAGCCGACAGCCACTGCCCATAGAGCCGTCTTCTTGTACCCGATGCGCTGGAGCATCTGCCCTGCGGGATAGCCCATGAAGGCGTAAGCAATAAAGTTGGCAAAGTAACCCAGAGTGGACATGAAGTTGGAGGTCGCAAACTGGTTCTTCACGATGACGCCCATGGGATTAGCCAGCCCCGTGACGAAGGAGATCATACCGAAGAGCAGGATCATCACAAGGATGGGGAGCGTGTAGTTCTTCTTTTCTGTTGAAGTCATTTTAGAGTTCTTGTTAAATTATGGATGGTTCTGATTTATTCTTTTACGCTAAATCCGAAGCAGGTCTTGCTGCGGAGGGTCTCGCCCGGGCGAAGCACCGTGGTCGGGTACTCGGGCTTATTGGGACTGTCCGGGTAGTGCTGGGTCTCAAAGCAGACTGCCGCACGTGCCGGGTAGCGCGACTCCCCTTTGCCTCTCATGTTGCCGGTCATCCAGTTGCCGGTATAGAGCTGCATGCCGGGCTGGTCGCTCCTGACGGTCATCTCGATGCCGGTCTTGGGGCTTGAGCAGACCGCATGCACGCCCATTGTACCAACGGGCTTGTCGATGATGTACGTGTGGTCGTAGCCTCTCGCCCAGGTGAGCTGCTCGATGTCGGTGTCGATACGCTCACCGATGAGGTGAGGTGTCGTGAAGTCAAAAGGAGTCTCTGCCACCTCCTCCGGGGCACCATACGGGATAGCAGTCTCGTCGGTCGGCAGGTAGGTCCGGGCGTTGATCTGCAGCGTGTGGTCATGCACTGAGGGGTCGCCCTCTCCTGAGAGGTTGAAGTAGGAGTGGTTGGTCAGGTTGATCACCGTCGGCTTGGTCGTGGTCGCCCCGTATTCGATTTGGAGCTCACCATTATATAAGGTGTAGGTCACCGTCACGTGCACCTCGCCGGGAAAACCCTCCTCGCCATCGCACGAGACAAGGGAGAGGACGAGATGGCTCTCGCTACGCTCGACGATGTCCCATACCTTGGCGTTGAAGCCCTTGACTCCTCCGTGCAGGCAGTTGGGTCCGTTGTTGATCGGGAGGTCAAACGTCTCCCCGTCTATTTCAAAACGACCACCGGCTATTCGGTTGCCATACCGTCCGATGATGGATCCAAAGTACTGCTCCTCGCTCCGGATGTAGTCCGCCAGGGAGTCGTGCCCCAGGACCACGTCCACCGGCTTGCCGTCGCGGTCGGGCGTGATCAGTGTCACGATCTTACCGCCGTAGTTGGTGACGTCTGCCTGCAGACCTTTGCCATCGCTCAGGTGGATGAGTTCCACCTCTTTTCCGTCGATTATTCTGTGAAAGTTCTCTGCTCGGAGCGCAGAAGATTGTGGATAGCTATTCATAAATTGAGAATTGATTGCTGTGGAGCCTAACTAAAAAGTGCTGATAGTCGGGCAGGTTCGTGATAGTCAAAGTTACTAAAGAAATACGGAAGTAAAAACAAAAATAAAAGGAGATCCTTTTTCGTTTTGCCGTGAGACAAAGTGCCCGCACCCCTTTCTTATACGCAAAAACGAAGTGTATGTTTTTGGAAATGAGCCCGGTATATTCGTCTCCACCGCCCTCCGAAAAAGCCGGACACCTGAGGGCAAAAAGTTTCCAGTAGGAAAGAGATCGCTTCTATCCGTGAAACAGTTCTCTTTCCTACTGGAAACATTTCTCTTCTATCCGTCAAGTTTTTCGGCTCAATCCTTAGGGAGCGGTAACGTGTCTGTCAGAGCTATGTTCATTATACTCTGAGTGCGAGAAAGCACGGTGCCTTCTTTTTGAGTTTTGCCCTGTAATTGGGCAAATGTGTATCTTTAGTGTGCGGTTAGTTGACTCATATCTTGGTATTCATACGACCGACCAAGATAATAATGATCCGCTTCAGCAGGAGCCACCAGGAGAGCTTTTGTCTCTCTCTGCTCTTAATAGAATATCCACCTAAGCCTACCCACAGACTCAAAAAAGACAATACAGCTATGAGTATTACCTACAGCGTGGCAGCCTCGATCGTGAGACTTCTAAATATCAAGAAGCTCTTTAGAAAGTCAGAGACAGAGATCCTCTCTTTTGCGACTAAACAGATCAAGAAGTTCAAACTTCCACTAGGTCAATTCAAGGGCTACCACTACTCCATAGAGGAGATTGACGGCTTCAAGTGTCTCAGGCTACAAGCTGCTCTCAAGCCCACCACAAAAGCTGTCCTGCAGCTCTATGGCGGAGGATATGTTACGCCACCGGATGCGAGGGACTTCAAGCTGGCCAAGAGAATTGTCGACCAGACCGGGAGCGATGTCTGGTTTTTCCTCTATCCCCTCATCGTGGATCAGACGCTTGATGTGACCTTTGAGAAGACGAACCGGCTCTACCAGCATATGCTCGAGCAGTACGATCCTGAGCAAATATCGATCCTCGGCTTCTCTTCAGGAGCTTGCCTCGCTATTGGGCTAGGGCAATATAATAATGAGCAGCCCCGGCGGTTGCCTAGCCCAAGGCAAATCATAGCGGTCTCTCCCGGTGGCATCCCCCTCTCACTCTGCGATGAGCATCAGGTGGTGTCAGGCGAAGATGCTGACTTCATCGCCTCTCTGCGGGCACTCTCGGCGCAGGATGTAATCATTGATTACCATTACTTTGACACCGTCGCCTCGATGCTGAACCGAACCAAACGACTGCCTGACTATATGATCAATAGCTGTGTAGGCGACTTCTCGCACTTTCCCAAGACCTATCTCTACTATGGGTCTCATGAGTGTCTCTACGCCTGTGCCCCATACTATGAGCGTGCATTCGTGCAGTATGGTGTTCCCTATGAGATACATGTCGGTGAGGGGCTGTGCCACTGCTATCCGCTCTTCCGATTCTTCCCCGAAGGGCGTAAGGCTCAAGACGAAATCATCAACCTCCTAAGGTGAGCGCAGAGCACCTTCCTGAGCGAATAGGCTTCGTATTGACCTCTAGCATCTCATCATGTATCGAGCACGGACTTTCAAAAGGCTTTCAATCTCACTCCTTCAGCTTGAAATGCGATTCAAACTCATTCCAAAGCTCATCACTTGATTGCTTAACCCTCTTAAACGGGGACTTCTCTACTTCTTCACCCATACTCGTTTTCCCTTCTGCTACTTGTTTTAACTTACTCCTCCAAATACACAATTAGCAGCAAGCAATAGCATTTCTAAAGTCCTATCAATATACCTTTAAGTAGGTATTGTGACAATGGGCCTGTTTGGGGAACTTTGCTTATCGGATTTATCAAAATTAAGATTATGATGACAGATAGAAAGAAAGTAAACTTTGATGCGGTGGAGGAGACACTTTTAATTCCACTATTGATGAGGTGGAAGGATGCTGAGACCCCTCACCCAATACTTGGCGACCGTGTAGCGATTGAGGTCGCTAATCAAATCGACTTCAACTGGGATAAATATGGTGGCTGGAATAAGATGAGCTACTATGGCTGTCTCGTTCGAGCAGGGTATTGCGACAGTGAAGCCGTGAGAGTAGCCTTAGAGCACTCACCAGAGTCTATCTTGTTGGTGAATGCCGGTTGCGGGCTTGACACTCGATGGCATAGGACGCTCTCATCCCTCTCAAACTACCAGAGGGTGGATCTTGACCTTAAAAGGGTAATGAATATAAGAAAAGAGGTGGTGCCATCTCTCAATGGGGTTACGAGTGTCACTTCCGACCTTACGTCACCTGATTTTATCGAACAAGTAAAAGGTATGACGACACCCACCACACATATTGTTTTGGTCATTGAAGGGGTACTTATGTATTTCACAGATGCAGAGATCAGAGAGCTACTGGAGCGGCTTTATGCCGCATTCGGTGAAAGAGTGACTTTGGTGGGTGATTTATTGAATAATACCGTTGTGAAGCATCAGCGGGAGCACGATACCCTGCGCCACTCACAGGCGGTATTCAGGTCGGGCTATGATAATATCTCCGAAGTCGAAGCTCTGCATCCCCAGTTGAAGGTGCTTTGCCGTCGCTCTGTGATAGATATGATGAAGCCTCATATATTCATTGCACGTCTGCTTGCTTTGCTCCCTTCAATGCGTTGGAATACAACGGTATATACTCTGGGCTTTTGAAGTGACGTGTACTAAAAAGTTTCCAGTAGGAAAGAGATCGCTTCTATCCGTGAAACAGTTCTCTTTCCTACTGGAAACTTTTCGCTTCTATCCGTCCAATTTTTTTGCCCCGAACTGAGGTGTAAAAACGCCGATGGCACCAACCTTCTTTGCAAGGTGAGTGAGGTAGCGGAAAAAAGGTACATTTGTGTAGTTAATAAGTCAGACAAGAACGTTATGAAAACATTAGTAGTCGTGGGACACCCCCACATCGCCACCTCTGTGGTCAACAAAGCTTGGACGGAGGCGGTACAGAGCCTTCGGAGTGAGGACGTGATGGTACACGTCCTGGAGGATGCCATCCGTGCGGATGGTACCTTTGACCTGCGAGCCGAGCAAGAGCTGATCTCCGCTGCGGACCGGATCATCCTACAGTTTCCCCTGTACTGGTACATGCCACCCGGTATCATGGTGGAGTGGATGGACACGGTCTGGGCTGAGCACTGGGCGTGGGGCGAGGGGGGCGATGCCATGGTCGGCAAACGCATAGATGCCGCGGTGTCCTGCGGTGCGCCGGAGGTGGCTTTTCGCGCCACCACTCTGCGAGAGTACCTGGCGTTTGTCAAGGGGTCGGCAGCCTTTGTTCGCGCTGAGGGCGGGTGCTTTCACGCCTTCTACGACGCCGAGGGAGAGCGGGTGGAGGAGCGGCTGACCGCTAATGTCGAAGAGTATAAAAGGTTTGTTTTGGACCAAACAAGTGGAGATAAACTATGATCAAGCTACACATCACCAACGAAAACAGCGTACTCCGAAAAGTGGTCGTGGGACTGGGGAACGACAATGGACCTGTGCCCACGCTGGACGAAGCCTACGACGCCAAGTCGTACAGCACCATCATCGCCGGCGAGTATCCGTCGGATGAGGAGCTCAACCGTGAAGTGGAGGGACTGGCGAAAGCCATCGCCGACGAGGGAGTGGAGGTGCTCCGACCCAAGGGGCTGGCGGGAGTGAACCAGATCTTCTCCCGGGACGTGGCCTTTGTGCTGGAGGATAAGATCATCCGGGCTAATATCATCCCTGACCGTGAGGCGGAGATGCGGGCGTACGACGAGATCTTTGCACAGATCCCGGAGGATAAGGTGGTGACGCCGCCGGAGTATGTACACATCGAGGGCGGGGATGTGGTCATGCTCGGAGACAAGATCTTTGTCGGCTGCTACCTCAGCCCGGACTACAGTGAGTACTCTATGGCGCGAACCAATAAGTACGCGATCGGCTTCCTCAAGAGCCTTTTTCCGGAAAAAGACATCATCCCGCTGGAGCTGATCAAGCACGACACGGACCCCTATACAGGCGTCCTGCACCTGGACTGCGCCTTTCAGCCGGTGGGGGGAGATAAGTGCATCCTTTTCCCCGGAGGATTCAGACACACGGAGGACTGGGAGTACATCATGGATCTCTACGGGATCGAGAATACCTGCATCATCAGCCGGGAGGAGATGTATGAGATGAACCCCAACGTCTTTAGCCTATCGCCGACCAAGGTGATCCTGGATGAGACCTTTACCCGACTACGCAGCTGGCTGGAGTGTCGAGGCGTCACCTGCATTCCCCTGCCGTACCGTCAGGTGAGCAAGCTGGGCGGACTCTTTAGGTGCACCACGCTGCCTCTCTACCGAGACTGATATTTTTTATCCAAAAAGTCCCACGAGATCATGAAGATATACGTCAGCCTGCCGAAGGAGACAGAGACTTACTTCAGGACCCTGTACCCGAGTGAACGCTACATCACGGGGCATGATCCCGAGGGGCAAAAGGTGGGCAGCGGGGGAGCGCTGAGGTATCTGCTTGAGGACCATCCTGCTGGGGAGCGCTGCATCGTGATCAATGCCGGAGGAGAGAGTCGCCGTCTGCCCGCCTATGCGGCGTATGGCAAGGTGCTGCTCCCCATGCCGGTGATGAAGTGGTCTCGGGGGCAACGGCTGACCCAGCGGCTACTGGAGCTGCAGGAGGACTACCTGACGCAGCTTGCCACCAAAGCCCCAAGCCGTACCACGGCACTGGTGGCGAGTGGTGATGTGCTGCTATCGCTGCCGACCGATCTGCCACCCGTGCCGGATGCCGATGTGGTGCTGGTGGGGCTATGGAGCGATACCGAGACGATGACTCGGCACGGGGTCTTTTTGTGTGACCCGGATGATCCGGAGCGACTTGCCGGCATGGTGCAAAAGCCAACGTCGGCTGAGCTGGAGGAGCTTGGCAAGCAGCACCTGCTGATGATCGACAGTGGCGTGTGGCTCCTCTCCGACCGCGCACTGGACCGCCTACGGAGCATGGAGGGGTATGTGGATCTGTACACCGACTTTGCCCGCAACCTCGCCGGGCTGGATGTGGCGGTGTACCCCCTCAGCGAGGCGGGCTTTCACCACTTTGGGAGCACGGCTGACCTGGTCGAGAGTACCCGGCGCATGCAAAACCGCAGCCTCGACCAGCGCAATCTCCTCTCCGCACGCTGGAAGCGACATGGCTCCATCGTGGCACTAAATGCCCGGATCGACCGACCCTTTGACGACCAACAGCACCACATCTGGGTGGAGAACAGCCACCTACCCGGGGGACTTCGGCTCACGAACCATAATGTGGTGACCGGACTGCCGGTGAATGACCTGAGCCTGACCCTGGAGCCGGGTGTCTGCCTGGACATCGTGCCGGTACGGCAGGGAGGGTATGGTGTAAGGGTGTATCGGTATGAAGATACCTTCAAGGAAGGTAGTTATATGGGGCGGGAGCTGGACGAAGACCCCTACACGGCAGCACTCTTTCCGCACATCGACCGGGTGGAGGAGCTACCCGGCGTGCTGGATCGGCTGCTGAAGGGCGAGGAGCCGCAAGGACGCTGCTACTCTGCTGCCGAGCTCATCACCGTGACGGACTGGGAGAGAGTCGAGCAACAAAGGACTTCTTTCCTAAAGGAGAACATGCTCCGCATGCAGGAAAACTACGAGCAGAGTGTCTTTTACCACTCGGATCTCTCCGTGGCAGCCGGGCTGATGACCGACCTCCCGGAGCCGCTTCCGGCTACTGCTCCGTTGGTGGTGCGGCTAAACGATGCAGCGTTTCGCTACGCCTTGACCGGGCAGGAGCGCTACGCCGCTGCTGCGGATGACTGTCTGGGCGAGCTTCTTTCGCCTGCCAATGCCAGTGCTCCGACGCCCTACCGAGCCGTCTACCCCGATCAGATTATCTGGGCGAGAGCGCCGATGCGTATCGATGTCGCAGGTGGGTGGAGCGATACCCCCCCCTACTGTATCTACGAGGGTGGGGCAGTGGTCAACTTTGCACTGACCCTCAACGGTCAGGAGCCGCTACAGGTCTACATCCGCCCCAATCCCTCCGGGCAAATCGTCCTCCGCTCCATCGATATGGGCTTGCAGGAGACCATCACAGCACCCGACCAACTGCTCGACTACCGTCGTCTGGGTAGCCCGTTTGCGATCCCCAAGGCTGCCCTTTGTCTTTGTGGCGTGTACCACAGGGATGAGTCCCTCGGAATGCTCTTGGATCGTATAGGCGGAGGGCTTGAGCTCACCCTGCTATCCGCCGTGCCCGCAGGCTCGGGGCTTGGGACCAGCTCCATACTCGGTGCCACCGTCCTGGGTGCTCTCAGCGAGTACTTCGGTCTCGGCTGGACTAAAGACGAGCTGGCAGCCCGGACGTTGCTACTGGAGCAGATGCTCACGATCGGTGGCGGCTGGCAAGATCAGTGGGGCGGTATCTTTGGCGGAGTGAAGCTGATCACGACCGGCAGAGGTGTTCAGGAGCCTCGGGTGCAGTGGTTGCCGGATACCGTCTTTAGGGATCCGGAGTGCCACATCCTCTACTATACCGGACTCACCCGCCATGCAAAAAGTATACTGGGGGGCATCGTTCGCCGGATGATGCTCAATGAACACGACACGCTGACCCGGCTCCGACAGATCAAGCAGCTCGGGCATGCCATGGCAGCGACAGTCGGCTCGGGAGATACCGGGGCTTATGGCAGGCTCCTGACCGAGTCGTGGCAGGCTAATAAGCGACTGGACGAAGGCGCCACGACTCCGGAGATCGAGGCAATCATTTCGCGGATCAAGGACTATGCTCTGGGCTACAAACTCCCAGGCGCAGGGGGTGGTGGCTTTTTGTACATCGTCGCCAAAGATCCCGAGGCAGCCCGACGTATCCGCACGCTACTCTCACAAAACAACAACTCCAACAGCACCGCACGACTGGTGGATATGCGCTTGTCGGATGACGGTCTCATCATTACTCGATCCTGATGGCAAAAAGCAAGACAAAAACCGTATACCTCTGCACCGAGTGTGGTGCGGACTTCCCCAAGTGGTCGGGCAAGTGTCCCTCTTGTGGTGAGTGGAATACCCTCAAGGAGTACAAGGTCGGATCGGACGAACCGGGCGTCCGTATCCGAAAGGATCGCCTAGCGTCCGACAACTACCCCACGCCCCTCTCCGAAGTGTCCGGTGAGTCGGCACCCAGGATGGACCTCAAGGATGGCGAGCTCAACCGTGTACTGGGTGGCGGCTTGGTCCGTGGCTCTCTGGTCTTGATTGGTGGCGAGCCGGGCATTGGCAAGAGCACCCTCATCCTGCAGAGCGTGGTGCGCAATCCCGACCTCAAGACCCTATACGTCAGTGGCGAGGAGAGCCCCGGGCAGATACGCCTGCGGGCGGAGCGGCTCATCGATGCCGACACCGTAGACCACTGCCTGCTCTACAGCGAGACACAGCTCGACGTGATCCTAGAGACCGCCATGGAGGTCATGCCCGACCTCCTCGTCCTAGACTCGATACAGACCATGCAAAGCTCCCGCTCCGACTCCTCCCCCGGCAGCCCCAGCCAGGTGCGCGAGTGTACCGCTCAGATGCTCACCTTTGCCAAGGAGTACGACATCCCGGTCATCATCGTCGGGCATATCACCAAGGACGGATCCATTGCCGGTCCCAAGATCATGGAGCACCTCGTGGATACCGTCTTGCGCTTCGAGGGGGATCAAAACCACCAGTACCGCATCCTCCGAGCGATGAAAAACCGCTTTGGCAACACCTCAGAGATAGGCTTGTACGAGATGTTGCGCAACGGACTGCGCCAAGTGGTCAATCCCTCCGAGATGCTCCTCACCGGCAACGACTCTTCGCTCAGCGGCATCTGCATCGGGGTCAGCGTCGAGGGCCAGCGACCCCTTTTGCTCGAGATACAGGCGCTGGTCAGTTCGGCTGTCTACGGTACGCCCCAGCGATCCAGCACCGGTAGCGACCTCCGCCGGGCAAACATGCTCCTTGCGGTACTGGAGAAGCGTGCCAACTTCAAACTGATCCAAAAGGACGTTTTCCTAAACATCGCCGGAGGGCTCTACGTGACCGATACGGCGATTGACCTGGCGATACTCAGTGCCATCCTCTCCTCCAGCCTCGACATCCCCATCTCCCGCGACATCTGTGTCACCGGGGAGGTCGGGCTCAGTGGCGAAGTTCGGGCAGTCTCGCATATCCTGCCCCGCATCAAAGAGGCGGCAAAGATCGGGTTTCAGACGATCATCGTCCCCGCCGACAATACCAAAGGACTGGACCTCGCCGAGCTACCCATCCGCGTCATCCCCGTCAGTCGGGTGGACGAAGCCTTTCGCACTCTTTTCAGATCCTAACCAAGACATCCACTACACCACACGATGAGTACCACCGGACTACCTTTCGCACGACCTCTCTATGTGATGGCAAAGCCTGCCGGCTCCTACTGCAATCTCGCCTGCACCTACTGCTACTACCTCGAGAAGTCCAACCTCTACAGCGGGCGCGCCTCACAGCAGGTCATGAGCGACGAGCTTCTCGAGCGCTACATCCGGGAGTACATCACCAGTCAGACCACTCCGGAGGTCCTCTTTACCTGGCACGGAGGAGAGGCGCTCATGCGCCCCATATCGTTTTACCAAAAAGCACTGGAGCTCCAAAAGCGCTACGCCAAGGGCAGACGCATCGACAATGCCATCCAGACCAACGGCCTGCTCCTAAACGATACCTGGTGTGAGTTTTTCAAGAAAAACAACTTCCTCGTGGGCATCTCCATAGACGGTCCCAAGGAGGGGCACGACACCTACCGCATCACCACCGCCGGACACCCCACTCATTACCGGGTCTTGAAGGCGATCAACCTCCTCAAAAAGCACGGAGTGGAGTACAACGCACTCGCCGTGGTCAACAACATCAACGTCAAGGACCCCGTAGGGTTTTACCGCTTTTTCAAGGAGATAGAGTGCCACTACATACAGTTTACCCCCATCGTGGAGCGACTACAGCCCCATGCAGACGGCACTCAGCTGGTCAGTGTGCGGGAGGAGGGAGATCTGGCACCCTTCTCCATTACCCCCCGGCAGTGGGGTGACTTCCTGATCGGTCTCTTCGATGAGTGGATCAAGGAAGATGTGGGGACCTACTACATCCAGCTCTTCGATGCTACGCTCGCCAACTGGGTCGGGGTCACCCCCGGCGTCTGCTCCATGGCGCAGTACTGCGGGCATGCCGGCGTGATGGAGCACAATGGCGATGTCTACAGCTGCGACCACTTCGTCTTTCCCGAGTACAAGCTGGGCAACATACACTCCAAGACCCTGGTGGAGATGATGTACAGCGAGCGGCAGCAAAAGTTTGGTCGGGACAAGTACGACACCCTCCCGCGCCAGTGCCGCGAGTGCGAGTACCTCTTTGCCTGCTGGGGTGAGTGCCCCAAGAACCGCTTTGTCGAGGACGAGTATGGCAACCCCGGTCTCAACTACCTCTGCTCCGGCTACTTCCGCTACTTCCGTCACGTCGCCCCCTATATGGACTTCATGAAGAGCGCCTACCTCGCCGGTCGTCCCCCCGCCTCCGTCATGACCGAATTTTCCGCTCCGGATCGGTCTGAAACAATTTGACGGATAGCTCGTTATCTATTAGGTAGTTAGGTCACTTCTACCACTTTTGTCACAAACAATCTGGTAGGACCCATTCATTACGACGGTTTTACCATCACTCTTGCGAGACAGAGCGAGTAGATCGCCTTTCTCATCGGTGACGTACGAAGAAAAGAAACCCAGTTTTTTCGAATAAAAAAGTCCGACAAAACCCATGAAGCCACCTGACCCAAATACCCTAATAGAATTGGACATCTGAGGCTTGGTAGTGCTTTCTATGTTGTATTCTTCAAAAGGGAAAAAGAGATCGGGACTAAAGAAACGGGTTAGTCTCAGACCATCATTGGTTACGACCCAGTAGCGCGGACTTATAGCGGCAAAGTATAGTGTGATGACCACGACCATCAAATTGATGCAAATAATCCACCACTTGTCGTATGGATAAGTGAACACCAGCATAAGTGTTACAGCTAAAATAAAAAGAGCCGTGACGATTGTTGTGGTCGCAGACCATCTGAATTTATACTTTTCCATTTGGTGTTACTTATCCTGATTTTAACACTTAAAGATACTAATTTTTAGCCCTTTTCGTTCGGTTATGAAGAAGGCTAGAAGTTTCCGCGCCGGATCGAGCCGAAAAATTTGACGGATAGCAGCCAAAAGTTTCCAGTAGGAAACAAAACGATTTGACGGATAGTAGCGAAAAGTTTCCTACTGGAAACTTTTCCCCCTCCACCACCCCTGTTTTTAGGTAGATGTATCTATTTGTTTATCAGTGTTGTAGGTTGGTTCTGTCTGCCTCGATTGGAGGTACACCGGAGCTGAACGACAGTATACGGTTCTGTTAATTTTTAGAGTCATATAGTAAAATCTCAACATTTTTTTGTTACTTTGGCGACACAAGGTGGTGCTGCTATCTGCCCGGGGTGTACCCACGTTGTTTATTTCTACTACATACAGTGTCGCACTTGTACTCTTGCTCCGGGCTGCAGTGCAAAAAAGCTATAACAAGACATCATTATTATGAACGCCGTAAGAAATTCTTTTTATGGGTGGGGGCTCGTAGTACTGACGCTTACCCTCATGGTCGGCTGTGTCAAGAAGGAGGACGAAAACTTTGTCCTCACAGCAAGCAGTCTTCCCGAAGCGCTAAACGGATCCTCTGCGTTTTTACTCAACACCAATAAGGAGGTGATCGGTCAGGCTGCTATCGAAAACGGGGCATTTGAGTACCGTGCCAAGGCGGATCCGGAGGCACTCTTTTTGCTGGCGTTGAGAGAGCAGTCGAACATCGTGGTGCCGGAGATGGTGCTGCAGGGTAGGGGCGAACTCTATACCCGCAAGATAACGCCTACAGTAATGGAGCCGGACAAAGATACGGAGTACGATATCCGCTGGAGCGGGGAGAGCGGATCTGAGCTCAACCTGGAGCTGCAGTCTTTCCGACAAGAGCTGGCAAAAGAGGTGGCTCCCCTGGAAGCCAAGCTGAACGAGATCGGCTACGATAGGCTCTGGAAGAAAGATCAGCCGGAGGTGGTAGACAGTCTCGACAGAGAGTACGACCGGATCGCACAGGAGGCAGAGCAGCTGCACCGCCAAATCACCTCCGACTACGCAAGCCGACACACTGATGATGCCGTGGGTATTGTGGTCTTCGACGAAGTGGGCTACCGGGGCGAAGCAGACTACGTGCAGAAGTATGAGTCTGCCGGAAAGGTGGTCCAGAGTGATCCCAAGCTCAAGCAGAAGTACGACAGCTACTTGGTGATTGTCGAGACCTCGGAGGGGCACCCCTTCAAAGACGCTACCATGGACGATGGAGAGGGGACGCAGGCAAAGCTGAGTGACTACCGTACAGATGGAGCGTACCTACTGATCGACTTTTGGGCGTCGTGGTGCGGACCCTGCCGCAAAGCGATGCCGGTATTGGCAAACCTGTACGAGAAGTATGGGGACAAAGGACTCAGGATACTGAGTGTCGGCGTCTCCGAAGAGAGCAAGGAAGCCAACGAACAAGCGGTCCGTGAGGTAGGCATCACCTGGGATCATTTCTACGACGCATCCTCTGCAAGCGCAGATGCCTACGGTGTCCTGACCATACCGGTAGTGGTGCTGATCGCACCCGATGGGGAGATTTTGCTTCGTGGCAATCATGCAGACAAGGTGGAGGAGATACTAGCTCAGAGAATAGGTAACTAAAAGAATACAGTACGTATGAAGACGAAAATACTTACCTGCCTACTGCTCGCACTCCTACCGATGGGAGGTGCGCTGGCTCAGTCTGCCGGGAAGAGGGTCAATATCGCCCTTAGCGAAGCAACGGGTGAGGCCTTTTTTGAAGCCTACCGCAACGCCACCGGCAAGACGGTCATCTACAGTGCAGATCAGGCGAAAAGGTTTCACAAAATCACCCTGCTCTCCAAAGACGAAGACTCGGAGGAGCTGCTCCGTCGTGTCCTCCACGACACCGGTCTGGGCTACGAGGTCAAGGACGATGGCATCCACATCACCACCGAGAGAAATGCCCCCGGGGAGGTGGTCGTAGAGGGACTCGTCTATGATGACCTCGGCTACCCGCTGACCGGTGCACCGGTGATGGCAAAAGAGTACAAGGTCATGCAGGTGACGGATGCCGGGGGCTACTACAGTTTTAGAATCCCGAAGAATACTACGGTCCCGGTGGTGGTCTCCTTTGTCGGAAGCCAACCCTACAACTACAAGGTAAGCTCACCCGGCGGAAAAGTGATCTACGACCTTACGCTAAAGACCTCTGAGCTACTGGAGGAAGTCGTGGTCACCGGTATCTATACTCGCAAGCTGGGCAACTTTACCGGAGCATCAAGCTCTATCGACAGCAAGCAGCTCAATACGGTCGGCAATCAAAACATCCTGAACAGCCTCTCAACTATAGATCCCTCCATACAGGTGGCTACAAATCTACTGGGCGGATCCGACCCTAATGCTCTGCCCGACCTATCTATGCGCGGTGTATCCAGCATCGCAGATCAGGCAGGATCGCTCCGCAGTGATTTTGCAAACAATCCCAACCAACCACTCTTTATCCTGGATGGCTTTGAGACCAGTATCCAGACCATCGTGGATATGGATATGAACCGTATCGAATCGGTGACGGTACTCAAGGATGCGTCGGCAAAGGCACTCTACGGATCCAAGGCCGCCAATGGAGTGATCGTCGTCGAGACCAAAAAACTGGCAGGAGACCGTCAGCGCGTGACGTACAATGGAGATGTCTCGCTTGAGCTGCCCGACCTCACCAGCTACAACCTCACCAACAGCCTGGAGAAGCTGGAGGTGGAGATGTTGGACGGATACTACGACAGCAATACACAGTCCGGACTGGTCATGAACCTCCAGAAGTACAACGAACGAAAGAAGAAAGCTCTGGAGGGGCTCAACACCTACTGGCTGGCTAAGCCGCTACGTACAGGGGTGGGGCACAAGCATAGCCTGAGCGTGGAGCTGGGAGATGCCAAGAGCCTGAGGGCAAACATAGACCTGACCTACAACCAGATAGGCGGAGTGATGAAGGGGTCTGACCGAAACAATCTCTCCACCACAGCCAATATCTCCTACCGAAGAGACAATCTGCTCTTTAGAAACGCACTGACCATCCTCTCCAACAAAGGGGTGGACTCACCCTACGGAGCATTTTCGGACTACTCCAGGATGAACCCCTACTGGGAGGCGGTGGATGAGCAGGGAAATGTGAAGCGCTTTGCCGCCATAGACGATGACGGAGAGAAGATCCCCAACCCCATGTACAATGCGATGATCGGGACTCACTCGTCCAGTAAGTACTACGACTTTGTAGACAACCTCTATGCCGAGTGGCAAACGACTAGCAGCCTGAGGACCACCCTACGTATCGGATGGAATAAAAAGCTAAGCGAGGACAACCAGTTTTATCCGGCTGATCACTCGCGCTTTGTCCACTACTCCAACGATCGAAGCGATGAAAAGGGAGAGTACATCCTCACGAACGGTCAGAGCGAACGCATCTCGGCTGACCTCAATGCCAACTACAACCAAGCCTTTGGGAAGCACAGCCTCTTCCTCAACGGAGGTGTTTTTGTGGCACAGCGCTCCTCATCGTCCTACAGCCATAGAGCAGTGGGCTTCTCCAATAGCTCCATTGCGGACATCACCTTTGCGAAGCAGTATGCCAAAGGGAGTACCCCCTCGGGAGGATCGAGTATCCAGCGTGAGCTGAGCTTCCTACTCTCCGGCTCATATGACTACGACAACAGGTACCTCTTTGACAGTACATTCCGCAGAAGTGCATCGTCCCTATACGGTGCCAATAACCGCTGGAGCAACGCTTGGTCGCTCGGACTCGGATGGAACGTCCACAATGAGCACTGGATGACCTTTGAGCCACTGCAACAGCTCAAGCTCAGAGCATCAGTAGGACTGACCGGGAACCAAAACTTCCTCACAAATACCGCGGTGGCGACCTATAGGTACTACTCCGGTATCACCTATGGAGGGTTCACCGGTGCCTACATCACCAACATGCCCAACCCCGACCTCAAGTGGGAGCAAAAGCTGGACAAGAACATCGGTATGGACCTGAAGCTATGGGGGCTGAGCCTGACACTGGACCTCTACCAGGCAGATACCCGCAACATGCTCACCGACCTCACCATCCCTACCTCTACCGGATTTTCGGTGGTGAAGGACAACCTCGGACTGGTGCGAAATACCGGTGTCGAAGCTCGCCTGATGTACGGACTGTGGAGGGGGACTGATGGATTTGTAAACATCTACGGCTCCGTAGCACACAACAAAAACTACATCGTCAGCCTGTCCGAGAGTCTGCGCGAATACAACGAGCGCATGATGAACGAATCAACCAAAGGAAACGGTTCCGGGCGTCCCGTACAGCTCTACCAAGATGGTCAGTCCATGACAGCTATATGGACCGTCCCGTCTGCCGGCATTGACCCGATGAGCGGGCGCGAGGTCTATATCAAGAAGGACGGCCAACTGACCTATGAGTACGACCCGTCCGACCTAGCCCCCATGGGCGACTCGGCTCCTCTTGTCCGTGGTAACGCCGGACTCAGTGCCGAGTACAAGGGAGTAGGGTTCAATGTGACCCTCACCTATGAAGCCGGAGGGCAGGCATACAACTATACTCTGGTCAATAAGGTAGAGAATGCCAATATCTACTACAACGTAGATAAGCGACTGGCAGAGGGACGATGGAGGCAACCGGGACAGGTGACGAAGTACAAAAAGTTTGAGAGCGGTACCATGACCCACCCAACATCGCGCTTCATCCAAGACCGAAACGACCTCAACATTTCCTCCATCTCGCTCTACTATTTATTCCCGAAAGCGATCACCGACCCCCTCAAGATGGAGAGACTGCGTCTCGCACTCTTCATGAACAACATTGCTACCTTCTCAAGCATCGAGGTAGAGCGAGGGTTGGCTTATCCTTTTGCACGTAGAGTCTCCTGCTCCATTTCCGCTACATTCTAAGGACGAACAATATGAAAAAGACAATCATTAATAGAGTACTCCCGGTCCTTTCACTCGCAGCACTAAGCGTCCTCTCGGGGTGCGACAAGTGGTTCGATGTCACTCCGAGCTCCGAAATACGCAAACAGCAACACTATAGCACCGTGAAGGGCTTTCAGCAAACACTCACCGGCTGCTATATATCCATGGTCGGAGAGCCGCTCTATGGCAAGAGCCTTACCTGGCATATGCCCGAAGTGCTGGCGCACCAGTACCTGGAGACAAGCAACCCGACGGATAGAGCGTACTACAACCACCGGTACAAGGAAGAAGCTACCGTAGTGTCCTCCCTGGAGCAGACTTGGGCAAAGATGTATAATGTCATCGTCAATGCCAATGACGCACTCGATGAGCTGGAGGTAAAGAAAGAAACACTACAGTCTCTGGAGTATGGGATCCTCAAGGGCGAGTTCCTGGCGATACGAGCGCAGCTGCACTTTGATCTCCTGAGACTATATGGCTATGGCGACTATGCCCATCGTGCCGGCACGCTGGATAATAAGCCGACGCTGCCATACGTCACCCGCCTATACAAAGACGCGGAGCGGCAATACACCGGGAAAGAGTACTACCAAATGCTGATCAAAGATCTTGGAGAGGCAGAAGCTCTACTCAAAGAGTACGACCCTATCGCCAATACCGAAGTAGATAAGACGAGCTTCAGCATCGCCAATGTCGAGGGCTATTACAATAAGCGACACTTGCACCTCAACTACTATGCCGTGAAGGCGATCGAGGCACGGGTGCATCTCTGGTTTGGAACAGAGGAAGCGTGCCAAAGAGCAAAAGAAGCAGCCCTCGAGGTGGTCACGGCAGCCGAGGATGGTACGCTCAACAAAAACAAAAGCATAGAGACGAACATCCATCTGATGAAAGCCGGGGAGATCAAGGGGCAAAACCTCTCCTACATTCCGGAGGCTCTCTTTTGCATGGATGCCCCAAAGCTCAATACGTCTACTGCAGTCTACCTAAAGCCCTCATACAGAGTAGGAGATGCCTACGCTTTTGCCATCTCCTCGAGCCGCATCAAGTCACTTTTTGGCAAAGACGAAAAGGATGTCCGGCTCACTCAGTCGCTGGTGGAGAACACAAGCACCAAGGGCTTTGTCCCCATCAAATATGCTAACCCCGATCACACCAATAACCGGATCAACATCATCCGCCTGCCGGAGGTCTACTATATCCTGGCAGAGGCATCCGCCCGCCTGGGACAAATGGGAGAAGCGATCCAAGTCCTCAATAAGATACGCACCTCACGCGGTCTCTCAGCACCACTGGACGACGGACTGACAGCTGCGCAGGTGATGGAGGAGATCTACGCCGAGTATGAGCGCGAGTTTATCTCGGAGGGTGTCCTCTTCTTTGCTCAAAAAAGACTCGGAAAGAAGTACATCCCGACACAGGGCGAAGGGCAATCGGGGCAAAAAGAGATGTCCGACAAAGAGTACGTCCTGCCTTTCCCCAACTTCGAACTACAAAATGGCAGAATACAGTAAACCAATCAGCACTCATAGAACCATGAAAACTCCTCTAAAACTCGTGTTACTCACCCTGATTGCGTTTACCTTCGGGAGTTGCAGACAGAGCGAGATTCCCAACTACGATGCCCGATACAATGCGGTACGCTTCCCCTACCGGACGCAGGAGAAGAGCAACAAAGAGCCCGCAGGCTACTCCGTCGACCGTCAGGCTTTCCTCGTAAGCTACAGCTTCTTTGGAAACGAGTCTGCTCCCGCACATACCCTCTCCATCCCGCTCTACCTGATAGGCTACGAGAGTGACCAGGACCGCCAAGTGCGCATCGAGCCGGTGAAGGATGAGTTCACCGCTCCCCTGGATGGTGTCATCGTAAAGGAGGCGGTGATTCCCGCCAAGTCCTCCGTAGGGCACCTCCTGGTAGAGGTAAAAAACCTCCCCGTACTCCGCAAGCAAAGCGTAGAGGCGGTCTATAGGATTGTATCCTCCGATGATCTGCAGGCGGGACCGCTACAGCACAGCAAGGTCATCCTGTCCTGGGGTATACGGCTGCCACAGCCCACCTCGGAGGACTACATCGAGACCTACAACCTCCTCATCGATGCAGCGCCATCACCTGCCGACAGGACACTTGATTACTTCAGTCTAAACGCCCTTGAAGTGATTGTGCATGCCCTGGGCTGGACCGACTGGGACAGCAAAGAGAAGCATGGAAAGCAGTACAACTCTGACGGCTATAAGTACCTGCCCTATGTAGGGTATATAGACAGAAAAAGCAGAGCCCTCGCACGGACAATAGACGACTACATCCGGGAGTACAATGCAAAGAACCCCGATGCCCCTCTTATTCACGATGGTGGCAAGCTGCAAGGACAGCCGATACGCGCCCGACTAAACTAACCAACTACGAAGTAGTGTTTTGAGCCGACTCCTGACGCTTTCAGCCTTGTGACCTTGTCCCTCCTGACAGCCAAGCCCGGCTCCAAAACCATAACCAACCTACCGATGAGAAAATGGACAGAATCATAAAAACCGTATTCGGCACCGCATACCTAAGACTATTAGGCTCCGGTCTCCTCATACTGATCATCTCAGCTCTGCTGACCGGCTGCTACAAAGATATGAGCACGCTGGCTACCAATCCCATAGCGGACCTCAGTCTCGACACCACCGGGATCAGCAAAAACCTCTACGTCGAGTACCTGGATGAGCTGGTACTCGAACCGAAACTACAGAGTGAAGAGGGACTGACGTTCAAGTGGGAGCTCTTTGCCGCCAACGACGAAAATAACCTCAAGCGGGAGCTGATCGGAACGGATCTAAAACTCCGGCACACCATCGACAAGCCCCAGAGCAATACCCCCTACCGTCTACTCCTCACCATCACCGACACTAAGCACGACAACCTTGAGTCCCTCTACAGTTGGTCGGTCACTGTACAGGGGTCCATACTATCGGGACTCCTGGTGGCAGAGACTTCGGACGGTGAGACGACCGAGCTCTCCTACATCAAAGACCGCAACGTCACAGTCAAGTACGACCGAGAGCCAAAGGTCTTCCGACAGATGCTCAAGGCTACTCCTACAGGTCCCGTCAAGGGCCTGGTGAACAATATGGTGTACACCTATTTTGGGTACAGGGGCTGGATGTCTCCGGGTACCGTCGTTTGGGTGACTACAGAGGATGGACAGCTGCTGCAGCTCGACCACAAAGACTTTAATCTGCTAGCCGACCTCTCGACCGAAAAGCTGGTAGCCTACAAGCCCGACCCCAACCTCAAGGCTAAAAACCTACACCTCTCTGCCCGGTCCCTTTTCCTGGACAGCAGTGCCGGCTACTACGGGATCAACAATGTCAACGGGGGAGCCTACTACAGGGAAGCACCCTTCTTCGCAGATCCGGATCCTCTGCTCGCCAATGTACACATGAGCAACGGAGTGGCGGGCTGCTATTCCGATGGCAACCCCAGCTCTATGATCCTTTGGTACGATGATACGACCGGGGAGATCCGGACCATCTGTGAGAAGAACTATGTACTTGAGGTAAGCGGTTATCTCAAAAACGCAACCTTTGACCCGGATAATCTCCCGGGGCAAGAAGCAGTCGCCATTGCCTACACTGAGGATGGCAAAGGGGGACGTTTGTTGCTCCGATCCAAGAGCGACCGCTTCTACAGGCTCTATACCGTCATACACTATGTCCCCGAGAAAAAAGACTGGAGAACCAAGGAGATTATCCAGTACGAGGCTCCTGCTTCTGCCAATAGAGCGTACACCATTTCGTCTGAGGGCGCTGCAATTCTCCGACAGGCAAAGTCCGTTTTCTTCGCCGAGCGAAATAACGTTTTCTACGCCGTTACCGATCAGGCAGTCTACGCTTTCACATACGGTCTGAGCGATGAAGTGACTACTCCGACAGCTCCGGTCTACACGGCGCCGGCAGGTGAGACTCTCACCATGGGGCGCCTTTTTGTCCAGGGAGACTATGCTCAGTACAAGGCAATGATGAAAAAGAGCCAGCTCCCCTGGAACGAAGCTGCTCTCATCTTGGTGTCCCAAAAAGGGACCGGCAAGGGCAGCGGTACCGTACGGATCGTACCGATCGACCCGGATCGCGCAGCCGCCGGTACACTGCTGACGTCACAAGCCATCGAATACACCGGTTTTGACAAGATCCTCAACGTCACACATATCGGCGACTAAGGTGTGAGGGGCTGATTTAGTTGGATATGAGCGAGTTAAGAAACAGCGGCTTGACAGCCAAAAATTTCCTACTGGAAACAGATCGCTTCTATCCGTCAAATCGTTTTCTTTCCTACTGAAAACATTTCGCTACTATCCGTCAAATTTTTTTCGAGTGAGCGGGAGGGAAAAAAGAGAGAGGGTGTGTCAAAATTTTGACACACCCTCTCTTGGTATATCTGTGGCGGACGCTCTAGCGGAAGAGGTCGGCGACGGGGAGGGCGATAAAGGTGAGGGTCATCTGATCGTCTTCCTCGACGAAGTAGCCGATGGTCTCATTGTCCAACAGGGTCATGTCGGAGTAGGCACTCATGCCGGGGTTGACGATGTACGGCTCCGACCACTTTTGGGTAGCGGGGTCGTAGTGGTAGATCGCTCCGTCCCAGCGAGAGCGGGGCCCCTTTGGCAGTGAGTGGAGCAGGACGCTCTTGCCTTGGTGCTTGACCAGTAGCGGTGTGCCGTTGCAGGCAGGGTCATGCAGTCCGGCGTAGGCATCGGCCCCCAGCTCTTCCCAGGTGGCTCCATCGTCCCGGCTCACCCTAAAGATCCGATCGTTGCGGTGGGGGTTGCGGATGCTCATCAGTATTGTCCCGTCGGGTAGTGGAAGGACTTTGGACTCGTCTCCTCCCTTGTACGCAAGGTCGGATACCTGCCAGGTCTCCCCTTCGTCATCGGAGTAAATCAGGTAGTTGTCCAGCTTGTACTCCTTCGTGGTGCGCATCGCCGCCACGAACATGATCCGCCCCGTGGCGGAAACAGCTCCCTGTCCTGAAGCACAGAACGAGCTGAGGAAACGGCTGCGTACAGGATCCGGGCAGTCTTTTCCGTAGAGGAAGTGGGTGATGTCCCTAGCCTCCGACCAGGTGGCGCCATCGTCGTCGCTGGTCATGACGTAGGTGGGCATAGGCTCCTCGGGTGTGGAGTGCCACAGCCCTTGCCCCCCGATGAAGACCATCACGAGCTTGCCACTGGGGGCTTGTACGAGTGCGGCATCGCCGTAGCCGTGGCCGTGGCCGTAGCCCTCGATCACGAACTGTGTGCCACTCCAGTTCTTGCCGTCATCAAAGCTTCTGCGGATGACGATGTCGATGTCCTCGGGGATGTCGACTTGGTTGAACTTCCGTCGGTCTGCCGCCACTATCAGTGTCCCACTTTTGGTCTTGAGGATCGCGGGGATGCGGAAGTTTTTACTGCCCGTATCGCCCGGCACAAAGAGCGGCTTGTAGACCGAGAAGACCCTCCGCTCGGCAGTATGGCCGTATCGGTTGCCCGCCTTGATCGGGAGGTTCTTTTCGCCGACACGGACCGATGCCAAGCCCGCACTCAGTAGCGACCCAGGCAACACATCCTCTGCCACATCTGTCACGATGTAGGCGACGGCTCCCGGCTCGGCCTCAAAGGAGAGAGTAGGGTAGCCGCCGGTCACCTCTACAGCCCGGTAGGGAAGGCGCCCCTTGTAGTCGTCCGGGTCGCGCACATCCAGAGAGTCGGAAAGCAGTACACCCGGTCGGCACCCGGCGATGGCGGAGTGCGCCGGCAGGGTGAGCGTCAACTCTACTGTCTTACCCGGGAGGTTCTCAGGAAGCCTCAGGGCAAAGAGGGTGCGCCGTGCTGCACCGGGCTCCAGACCGTGGCGACTGGGGTAGACGACGACGCTGTCGCCCTGAGCGTAGAGAGAGAGGCATCCGGCTAAGAGGATGAAAATGGTGGCTAGGCAGCGTCTCATGGTCATTATAGATTGTCTTTTTCGATGTCCTTGAAGTAGCGGTAGGTCCCCACCTTTAGGTCGGCGCAGGCATCCTCATCCACTACGAGTACACCCTTGCGGTGGAGCTGGAGGGCAGAGATGGTCCACATCTGGTTCACGGCACCCTCCACTGCGTGGTAGACTGCACGCGCCTTGCCGTGTCCGTTGGCGAGGATCATCACCTCCTTGGCATCCAGGATCGTACCGACGCCCACGGTCACAGCCGTGCGGGGTACTTGGGTCAGGTCGTTGTCAAAGAAGCGAGAGTTGGCGATGATGGTGTCCGTCGTCAGCGTCTTTACTCTGGTGCGAGAGGAGAGTGAGGAGCCCGGCTCGTTGAAGGCAATGTGCCCGTCCGGTCCGATGCCTCCTATGAAGAGGTCCACCCCTCCTACTGCCTTCATCGCCTCCTCGTACGCCCGGCACTCCGCCTCGATGTCCTTGGCGTTGCCGTCCAGTAGGTGGGCGTTCTCGGGCTTGATATCGATGTGGCTAAAGAAGTTGGTCCACATGAACGTGTAGTAGCTCTGCTCGTGATCGCGAGGGATGCCGATGTACTCATCCATATTGAAGGTCACCACATGCTCAAAGGAGACCTTTCCCTCCTTGTGCATCCGGATCAGCTCTTTGTACATCCCCAGAGGAGTAGAGCCGGTAGGCAGACCGAGCACAAAAGGCTTGTCCGCCGTGGGCTTTGCTGCATTGATACTGTTGGCTACATGAGTAGCTGCCCAGAGGGCGAGCTTGTTCTTGTCGGGTTGAATGATTACTCTCATCGTTTAATCTGATTCTATCTGGTTTTTGAAAATATTCGATTGGTATTACTCGGCAAGGATTGCTTCTGCCAGTCTCTTGCCCATCTCCCATAGTTGAGCCTCCACCTCATCGCTCATGCCACACTGCATGATGACCGGGTCGGCAGCTATAGGCCAGCCGAGTCGCTCCGCCACGCCGCCAAACTTCTTCTCCACGGCACCATTCCACGCTCCGGAGCCAAAGAATCCGAGGACACGGTTCGGGACACCTCGGTCCGAGATCTTAGTGACCATGTCTGCGATGGGTGGCCAGAGCTCCATGTTGTAGGTCGGAGACCCGATGATCACCCCTTTGTACCGAAAGACATCTGCCAGTGCATACGAAGAGTGGCTCACCCCCATGTGGTGGAGGCGCACCTTCTTCACCCCGTGTGCGCTGAGCGAGCGGGCCAGTAGCTCTGCCATCTGTTCGGTATTTCCGTACATGGATCCGTACAAGATCGTCGCACCGGGAGCAGCCTCATACTTGCTGATGCGGTCGTAGATGTCCAGGATCTCATGGGCGTGCTTGCTCCACACGGGGCCGTGCGTGCTGCAGATCATCTCGATGTCGATCTCTGCCGCCTTCTTGAGCGCACGCTGGACCTGAGCACCGTACTTGCCGACGATATTGGAGTAGTAGCGGTACACCTCGTCGAGAAATCCCTCACGGTCCACCTCCTCATCCAGTACGCCGCCATCCAGCGTCCCAAAGGAGCCAAACGCATCGGCACTAAAGAGCGTCTTCGTCAGCGGGTCGTACGTGAACATCACCTCCGGCCAGTGCACCATCGGCGCCATCACGAAGCGCAGCGAGCGGCTGCCGATGTTGAGCTCGGTAGACTCATCCACCTCCAGGATCGAACTGTCAATGTGCTGAAAGCCCTTCAGCATCGGCATGGTACGCTTATTGCCCACGATCACCACGTCGGGGTACTTGTTTTTGAGTAGGGCGATGGATCCCGAGTGATCCGGCTCCATGTGGTTGACCACCAGGTAGTCCAGCTTCCTGCCGTCTAGGGCTTTGTCCAAGCGGTGCAGGAAGACATCTGCGTAGCAGACATCCACAGTATCCATCAGGACGGTCTTCTCGTCCACGATCAGATACGAGTTGTACGCCACACCGTTGGGGATCGGCCAAAGGTTCTCAAAGCGTGCTTTTACACGGTCGTTCACACCCAGATAGTAGGTGCTGTCATTCACTTTGGGGATATGTATCATGGTCTCTATACGATAGGTAGTTATGTGACTAAAAATGTACTGCAGCAGGTCCCAAAAACAGCGCCCCCCTCTCCCCATGATGCTGTTTTTGAGCTATTCTCCACAGCTTTGCAAAGATAACACTATTATTCCACAACCCTATCCGTTGATTTTGTCGATCCCCGACAGGATAGAGCGCCCTAATTTTTCTGGGATTTTTTGGCTCGTATAAGAGAGAAAAAATGACGGATAGTAGCGAAAAGTTTCCAGTAGGAAAGAAAACGATTTGACGGATAGAAGAGAAATGTTTCCAGTAGGAAACTTTTCGCTAGTATCCGTCTAATGTTTTGTCCGAATCCGGGGGCGGAAAAATAATAGGGATTTTTGCGCCGTATTTTCGGCAGTGTTATGTCGCTCTGATGTGACCTGTAGGCAGCTTTATGGGTGCTCGAGGATCCAGTCTCTTAGGATCAGGGCATGATTGCAGGTGGTTGAACGGGCACCGTAGACAAGGGTCACATTTCCGTTGGTCAGGAGCTCTTCGCAGTGCTTAGCAAAGGCGAAGGCTTTAGGGTTGGCATCCAGCTCTACGAGGTATTGTTCTCGGAACTTATTGAAGTTCTCCTCTTTGTGACCAAACCACTTGCGGAGCTCAGTGGAGGGGGTGATTTCTTTTGCCCATTCGTCGACGGCAGCTGCCTCTTTTGTAACCCCACGAGGCCACAGACGATCAACGAGTATTCGGTACCCATCTTCGGGTCCTGCATCGATGTATGCGCGCTTGATCTTTAGTGTTCCCATCTTTTCTTAAATCTACTTTTTCTAACTCCAAAATCTATGGCTTGATAAATATAGTGATAAGTTGTGTATCTTGTTTAGCTCACCTTGCCGAGTCCTGTAGTAGCCAGGGTGACCTTAGGTCTACGATCGTAGCACTTTGAAATGAGCCTGTTGATAGGACTTGTGTGGTGGAGGTGTAAATTTGTGACGGAGTTTCTTGGTGGGTTGAAAAAATGGTGGTATCTTTGCTTCCACAAATGGGACGCTTGGATAGGTCCAAGCTTGGTGCAGAGCCTGCCTTGTGCTGCCTATGCCCGGGTGGCGGAATTGGTAGACGCGCTAGTTTCAGGTACTAGTGGTAGCAATGCCGTGCAGGTTCGATTCCTGTTCCGGGCACTTAACTTTCATAAGACGGGGGAAGCACCAAATCCTTGCGCAGATGGCGGAACTGGTAGACGCGCTACTTTGAGGGGGTAGTGCCCGTTTTGGGTGTGTGAGTTCGAATCTCATTCTGCGCACTTCTTTTGTTTATAAAGTTTTAGTTAGTTAAGATTGTAGGTCTTCGCATCCTAACAAAAAACGGGAGCACTATATATAAGGTATAGTGCTCCCGTTTTTGTATCGTGTCGGGTGGTGTTTTTATTTCTTTCGTTTGCCGAAATCGAGTGTCAGGAAGGACTCCGGACGGTGGAAGTCGGGCTCGGGTGCCTCGACCTTGTGCCAGCTGGCAAAGTGGGGGATGGTGGTGTCGTCGCCACACTTGTAGAAGTTTGCCTTGATGGTGGCGGGGATCTCCTCGGGCTTTTCGATGCCAAAGATCTTGAAGTCTAGCTTGACGGAAACGGTGAAGTAGTGGATGCCGAGCGGGCGCTCAAATAGGACGCCTGCGCGCTCACTGATCGCCCGACCAATGTAGCCGTACTGGGTCGCCGTGAAGGGGGTGTTCTTCTCCCGGCTCAGGCGGTGACCGGCGTCGCAGGTGCCGATGCAGTTGAACTCAAAGTTGTAGTACCGCTCGTCCCCGGGGAGCTGGAGGAATGCCTCGACGCAGCTGTCGCGGTGCACGGGGTCTCCATCCTTTCCGTACTGTGCCCTCAGTCCTTTGCCCCGGCTCAGAAAGCGGAGGTAGAGACCGGTGTCGGTGTAGGCGACGTCTACTGCCGTGAGGGGAATGTAGGGGTATTGGTCGGGCCAGCTGTTGTGCATGATGGGCAGTCTGAGTGACTGCTCCTCCATGATGATCTCATTGGACGACAGGTCGAGAGCATCGAGCACCGGTACGTAGGGGATCGTGTACTTTGATGTGTTCATAGTTCGGGTACTTTATTTTTGTGGTCTTTTATCACCTGGTGTGGCTGCAAGCTTCCTGGTCTGCTGCTCGTGGTACTTGCAGTAGTCGGATACACCGCAGTCGTGGCACTTGGGCTTGCGTGCGGTGCAGACGTAGCGGCCGTGCAGGAGGATCCAGTGGTGGGCGTCTGCGAGGTACTCCTCCGGTATGACGCGCATGAGCTTTTCCTCCACCTTGAGTGGGGTGTTGGCGGTGCGCGGCACCAAGCCTATCCGCCGGGATACTCTGTAGACGTGGGTGTCTACGGCTATGCGGGGCTGGTCGTAGATGGCGCTGAGGACGACGTTGGCTGTCTTTCGCCCCACGCCGGGGAGCTTGACCAGCTCGCGGGGGGTGTCGGGGACGATGCCGTCGTAGGTGTCGCAGAGCATCTGTGCCATGCCGACCAGGTGCTTGGACTTGCTATTGGGGTAGGTGACGCTGGCGATGTACTGCCGGATCTCCTCCGCTGTGGCGTGTGCCATGGTGCAGGCGTCCGGGTACCGCTCAAATAGAGCGGGGGTCACCATATTGATCCGCTTGTCGGTACACTGGGCGGAGAGCATGACTGCCACCAGTAGCTGAAAGGGAGTGTCGTAGTGCAGCTCCGTCTTGACTACCGGTCGCTCCCGGCGAAACCACGCCAGGACCTTGTCTGCTCGCTCACGCTGTCTCATCGTACCGACTTGAACTGCTCTAGGAAACGGATGTCGTTTTCGGAGAAAAGACGGAGGTCGTTGACGCTGTACTTGAGGTTGGTGATGCGCTCGATGCCCATGCCGAGTGCGTAGCCTGAGTACTTTTCGCAATCAATGCCGCACGCCTCAAGGACGTTGCGGTCCACCATGCCGCAGCCGAGTATCTCCACCCAGCCGGTGTGCTTGCAGAAGCTACAGCCCTCTCCGCCACAGATGTTGCAGGAGATGTCCATCTCTGCGGACGGTTCGGTGAAGGGGAAGTATGAGGGACGCAGTCGGATCTTGGTGTCCGGACCAAACATCTGCTGTGCAAAGTGTAGGAGGACCTGACGAAGGTCTTGGAAGGTGACATGCTCCGCAATGTATAGAGCCTCAACCTGGTGGAAGAAGCAGTGCGCCCGGGCGGAGATGGACTCGTTGCGGTAGACGCGACCGGGGCAGATAATCCGGATGGGGGGCTCCTGCTCTTCCATGATGCGTGTCTGGACCGACGAGGTGTGGGTGCGGAGCAGGATGTCCGGGCTGTGGCTCACGAAGAATGTGTCCTGCATGTCTCGTGCCGGGTGGTCGGGAGCGAAGTTGAGCGACTCAAAGACGTGCCAGTCATCCTCGATCTCGGGGCCCTCAGCGATATTGAAGCCGAGGCGGGCGAAGATACTGATGATCTGATCCCGAACGATGTTGAGTGGGTGCCTCGACCCCAAAGGAAGGGGGTAGGGTGTCCGCGTGAGGTCCATAGCATCGAGCTCCGAAGAGCGGCTGTTCTGCTCCAGCTGATGCTTGAAGTGCTCGATGCGGGTCATTACGAGCGTCTTGAGCTCATTGACCTGCATGCCGAGTTCGCGTTTGCTCTCCTTGGGCACCTCCTTGAAGTCCTTGATGACATCGTTGAGGGCACCCTTTTTACTCAAATATTTTAGCCGTAGCTCCTCCAGTCGTTCTTGGTTCTCCGGCTGAGTGAGACTATTGATTTCCTTGGTTATTTCCGCTATTTTTTCTTGTATCGTCATGGTCGTGTGTACGCATTACTTGTAGTTCCATTGAGGTAGAACTACACATGCGAAGTTACCTTAAATATTCCAAAGTATTCAATTATTCCATAAAAAACTTTACGGAGTGGTTGAATTTGTTGTTGTTCACACCGAAGTGCTTGTCTATAGTGACGAGGGATGTCGTCTCTGCCGGTCAGCGTTTTTTGAGGATGCTGTTGAGGACTCGCACCGAGCAGATCACTTCGTCCGTTTCGGAGAAGATATCGACGTTCCATACATGGGTGCTGCGTCCCCTGTGGATGATGGTAGCGACGCCCTTGACCACATCCCCCTCGTGGGCGGCTCTGATGTGGTTGCCACTAACCTGCATGCCGACCTGTATCTCGTTATTCTTGAGCAACATGATCGACCCATAGCCTGCGAGCGTCTCGGCTAGTGCCAGGGATGCTCCGCCGTGCAGGATCCCCATGGGTTGGCGGGTGCGTCGGTCCACCGGCATAGTGGCTTCGACGTAGCCCTCTGCCAGCTTGGTGACCGTGATGCCGAGGCTCTCCATGAGTGTGTTTTTTTGCATCCGGTTCATGAGGTCGACCGATATCGGCTCCTCTTTTTCCTCCGGATAGAGGAGGTGCTTATTGATGAAGTGGCGTATGCCGTCCTCGTTGTTGGAGAGGGTGACGTAGTCAGCCACCCGCTTCACTGCCTCGGTGGCATTTGCCATGGCTACGCCCAGACCTGCTACTTGCAGCATGCGTAGGTCGTTGTAGTTATCACCTACGGCTATGGTCTCCTTGCGTGTCAGGTGCAGATCCTGCAGGAGAAAATCCAGGCTGTAGCCTTTGTCTACCCCTGTCGGCACCACCTCGATGAAGTGCTCTGCCGAGACAAAGAAGGTGAGTCGGCGCTCAAAGCGTGTCTCCAGTTCGACCTTCAGAGGACGGAGGCTCTCCTTGTTGCCCACGAGAGCGCACTTGAACGGTGCTCTCGTGATGGCGTCCGGCAGTGAGGCGACCTCCCGGATCGGCATCCCAAAGTCCACCTTGCTCTCCGCCTGTACGTAGGGGTTGTCCTTGTTCTCCGCTATGATCTCCTCCCGGGTGTAGGTGATCATGCTGACGCCCTCTCGATCCTTGATAGCATCGTAGAGCTCATGCACCACTTTTGTCGGTATGGTCTTGCGCCCCAGTACCTGCCCGTCGACACAGGAGGTGATCTTTCCTCCGTTGTAGGACATCAGGTAGCCACCGTACTTGTCCATCTGTAGTTGGCGGGCAATAGGCGCACAGCCGTAGGTTGGTCTGCCGGAAGCGATCACCAGGGTCATCCCGGCACGCTGTACCTCCATCAGGGCACTGTAGGTAGAGGGGTGCATCTTTTTCTCGTCATCCAGTACTGTCCCATCTAGGTCAAAAGCCAGTATACGGTAGGGAAAAGGATAGTCTTTTGGCGAATATTTAGGGTTCATTTTTTGTCTGTCTCTATAGTGATTTGCTGCGAGCTGCTTAGAGTGCAAGGACGTTGAGCACACGGTAGTCGTTTTCGGAGACCGCCTTGTCATCCTTGATGGCTCGTGAAAAAGGCACGTTGATCAGTTGTTCGTTTTGGACACCGATCATGATGTTTCGCTGTCCGTCCAGTAGCGCATCCACGGCAGCCACACCCATGCGGCTGGCGAGGATACGGTCTTGGGCGCAGGGGCTGCCTCCCCGCTGTATGTGCCCGAGGATCACGACCCGGGCTTCGTACTCCGGGTGAGCCGCCTCTATTCGCTCGACGATTCCCATTGCACCACCGGTCTTCTCGCTCTCGGCGACAAGGATGATGGCGCTGTTTTTGCTCTTCCGAAAGCCACTGCTGATCATCTTGGCCATCTGCTCCTCCGATGCCTTATACTCCGGGATGACCGCCACCTCGGCTCCGCTGGCTATGGCTCCGTTGAGAGCCAAAAAACCGGAGTCTCTGCCCATCACCTCCATCACAAAGAGGCGGTCGTGTGAGCTGGCGGTGTCCCGCAGCTTATCCACCGCCTCCATGATGGTGTTGAGAGCGGTGGCATAGCCTATGGTCTTGTCGGTGCCGGAGAGGTCGTTGTCGATGGAGGCAGGGATACCCACGATGGGGACATCGTACTCACCGGCAAAGATCCGAGCACCGGTCAGCGACCCATCTCCACCGATCACCACGAGCGCATCGATACCTTCGGCGCACATGTTTTCGTACGCCTTCTTTCGTCCCTCCTTGGTCTGAAATTCTTTGCTTCGAGCCGTCTTGAGCATGGTCCCACCCCTCTGGATGATGTTGCTGACGTTCTCGGTCTGCAGCTCTTGGATCGCACCATCGATCAGTCCTTTGTAGCCACGGTAGATGCCCTTCACGGACAGGCCGTAGGCGATGGCACAGCGTGTCACGGCACGAATGGCAGAGTTCATCCCCGGGGCGTCACCGCCGCTGGTCAGGATCCCTATGCATCGGATTCCCCTGTACAGTTTGTCTCTCTCGGGTGCTGCCGCTGTTAGGTCGTTCTTTTCCTCCATGATCTAATCTCTATCTAATGCTTATATTCTTTGTGAAATTTATCTGTTGTCCGATCACCTAATACTTACCTGGTCAGTCGCATCGCCACCCACTCTCCGGAGGGGATCACCTGCTCCCGCACCATCCAGCCATGCTCCAAGAGTGCCTGCTTGATGAGGGGGACATCCGTCGCCAGGAACCCACTCAGGAGCAGGTCTCCGCCGGGCTTGAGTGCAGCCACATACCTCTTGCAGTCCTCGAGGATGATGTTTCGGTTGATATTGGCGAGGAGGATATCCACCGGCTCCCTGCCGTCCAGGAGAGACGCATCCCCCAGTAGTACATCTACAGATACTCCGTTTAGTCCGGAGTTGTATACTGCGTTTTGGACCGATGACTCGTCTATATCTATACAGAGGCAGTGCTTAGCGCCTCGCATCGCTGCATAGATGCCGAGGATACCGCTGCCACAGCCCATGTCTATGACCTTCCTGCCCTCTATAGGGATGCGGCTCAGTAGCTGCAGCATGCCTAGGGTGGTGGCATGGTTGCCGGTGCCAAACGCCATCTTGGGGTCTATGATGATCTCCATCCGTGCCGGAGGTGCCGACTCGTGAAAAGAAGCCCGTACCACCAGCTCACCGGGGATCACCTCCACGGGAGCGAAGTAGTGCCGCTCCCAGACCTTATTCCAGTCCTCCGAGGGGACCCTGCTGTACCGGTAGGTGATCTCGTAGGGCGAGACCAGAGGGTCCTCGTTCAGTAGGTACCACAGCTTGTCTTCACTAAAGGCAGACTCCTGCACGTAGGCACTGTAGACCCCGGTTTCGTCCACATAAAAAGACTCGTATCCCAGCTCCCCAAGCAGATAGGAGAGCGTGTCTTGTAGGTCGTGCGACTCCTCTTGCGGTAGGTCAAAGCTCACTTGGATATAATTCATGGCGATCGCTACTTAACTTTTTATGGAAAAATGCAGCCGGTCCGCTCATCCGGACCATACTCCAAAGTTACACAAAATTGGGACGGCTGAAAAGCATCCGACATACGGCACTCAGACAGCCAGCTCGGCGGGCTCATGCTCAGTGCGTCGAGCTCGAAATACTTTGCACTTTTTTTCGCTGCGAATCCGTCCAAGAATTTCACGGATAGAAGCGAAAAGTTTCCAGTAGGAAAGAAAATGATTTGACGGATAGTAGCGAACGGTTTTCAGTAGGAAACTTTTTGTCCTCAGGTGCCCGTTATTTGTGGGGTGTGTATGCGTCTGATTGTCAGTGGTGTACGGCGGATTTGAGTGTTGCTCCTGTTTCGAGATCTCGATGTTTGCTTTTCTCAGGGGATATAATCCGGCTCTGCCATCTGAGAGTCGGAGCTTGTTTTTTCTGTGGAGGTGAGGATGGCTTTCCTTGTGATGAGTTGAGCGTCATAGCCTTCTCGGTGGGGGAGTTTTTGTCTTTTGGAAGAAATCGGTATATTTGTTGAAGCAGTAGATTTTGAATTATAAACTAACCAAACAAGATAAGACTATTTTATGAGCAACAATAGAAACGGACTCAAGGTGCTGATCGGTGTAGCACTTGGTACAGCAATAGGTGCATGTATCGCTTATTTTTCAGACGAAGAGAAGCGCAATCGCTTCATCGACGACCTCTCTGACAAGACGGAGCGCGCCGGGGATGAGCTAAAGGATGCATACTACGAAGGTCGCATCCGTGCCCGCAAGGCTGGCCGTGACTTTAGTCGCAAGTTTGCTGACGTGAAGGGCGACGCACAGAGCGCTATCAACGACGCCATGGAGTCGGCACGCAACCTGGGTAAGAAAGGTAAGGCGACGTTTGAGGAGCTGTCCGAACTGACCAAAGAGGAGCTTGAGGAACTGAAGAAACAGGCCCAGAAGGAAGGGAGAGAGATCTCTGAGGAACTGAAGGAAGCCCTCGATCAAAAGTAATAAGCCCCATCGGTGCTACTAAATCTGAGACCTATGAGTGAAGGCAGTGGGTGTATACCCCGCCGCCTTACTCGTGGGTTTTTTGATTGATCCGCAGTGCGCCATTACTTCATTGGAGCCGCTGCATTCACTTAGAATAGATAGAATTTAAGATATGGCGAAGACTTTCAAAGCACTTCTCTCCGAGACAACCGATGACCTGAGGGCTCTCGTCCGGAGCTATACCAGCCTGTACAAGCTGCAGGCTCTGGAGAAAGGTGTCCCCGCGGCAGTTCGAGGGATTTACACGGCACTGATGGCACTGGTAGGAGTCACTGTACTGATCTTTTTGCTACTGACCGCTGCTTTTGCCTTTGGACTCATTTTCGCACAAGGAGAGCCCTACGTGGTCCTCCGTGGGCTGACGCTGGGCTTTTTGTGCACGGCAGGTGTCCTGCTCCTGATCGTGCTGATCATGCTGGGCATACGCAGTAAGGTGTGTGAGAGCATCACTGCCAAGATCATCAGCCGCGAGCTTGACGAACTTGAGGAAAAAGAAAAAGCGGAAGCTGCACTCCAGACCACAGAGGTCTCTGAGGGGACGAGCGGCTACGACACTCATGTCGATACCGACATCGTGCAGTTGGACTAAAACGAATACCGGGAAAACACTATGACGAATAAGACATCCAAACAAAAGAACCTCTACAAACAACGCCTAGAGGCTCGCAAGGAGCAACTCCGGCGAGAGGCTCAGGAAAACCAGATGCGACTCCAGAATAACGCCCGCTATACCGTGAAGAATGGAGCGGCAATGATCGGGGCGTCCGTGTCGGAGTCTATCGCACAAAAAAATCCTAAACTTGCCCGCTTGGTAGGTAAGCTCGGTTTTGGAGGAGGCTCAGGTGCCACACAGCCGAACACTCCCATAGATCCACCGCATGGCTACCCAGACCGTGCGAGCAGACCAGAGGTGGGACAGAAGAGCCTTGCCGGAAGGATCAACTGGATCAAGCTGGTGGAGAACCTCGCACTGCCCCTCCTACTGACGATGGGCAGACGGCAGATGCTGGCGATGGGACTCAAGGGAGGTGGAAAGCTGGCGGGGTCGATACTGGGGACGCTCACGAGAGGACTTTTCGGACGAAAGAAGAAAAAGAGAAGAAAGTAACCGGCACAAAAAGCGAGCGTGCACGGCGAATCGTAAGCCGGCAGGGCGATGTAAGTCGGGCAGGAAGCAGCCACTGAGTGGAGACTTCCTGCCCGGCTTATTTGCTAGGGGCAGTGCTGCGAAAGGCGGATACCACGGGTATCTGTATGGATTATTGGGGTAGGAGGGTGGCGAAGGTCCGGCGGAGGTCTCGTGCAAGCTGCTCCAAGGAAATGCCTAGGGCAGCCGCCGCCCGTCTGTAGCTCGCGGGCAGTGAACCGGTCTCCTCGTCAGTCTCGAGTAAAAAGGCACTCGACCGAGGCGTTCCCTCCCAGGAGAACCGAGGAGAGAGACTGACAAAAAGACCCGCTTCCTGAAGCTGGCACAGCAGCATCGCCTTGCCCCTGAACCCGTGCACCCACCAAGGCGTATGGGGCGAGCGTCTTCGGTGCTCTGCCATCAGTAGATCCCAGTGCCCGACCATGTGAAAGACCACCGGCAGAGATAGTTCTTCTGCCAGATCCAACTGCCAAGAGACCAGCAGCGACTGCTCTCTTGGAGAAAGCGTTGACGAACGTTTGTCCCAACCCAGCTCGCCCAGAGCCAAAAGCGGAGCGGAGCATCGGTCCCGTTTCTCTATAACGACGGACCTGAGTAGCTCCGGACCTCCATCGAGGATCTCGGTCGCAGCGGGCGTGTCCATCGGATGAACGCCGGTGGTGTAGTAGTCTGCCCGAGGATGCGGAGACTCGTGTAGAAAAGTACTCTGTACGACGATGGTGTCTGTCCCCTGGTAGCTCGCACAGCCGCAGCTGTGCGTGTGAAAGTCGATCAGTCCGAGTCTCTCGTTTGTCTCAGTATGCTGATTCTTCTCCTCCTCCATGGTCTACGGATGCTCAAGGTACAGGGTCATAGCCGCTACCACCCCAAGGATTACAGCGCAAGATACGCCATACGGCAAGCGCAAAGCCCTTGATCGGGCCATGCTTGCGCAGGGCTTCGATGGCATACTGGCTGCAGGTGGGAGTGAAGCGGCACGCAGGCGGGAAGAGGGGACTGATATACTTCTGGTAGCCCCGGATCGGTAGAATCAGCAGCCGAGATATGAGTGCGCCTATTTTACTCATCATCTTGCAGTCTCCTGAGAAGCTTGTCGCAGTCGCTTGAGGTGCTTGTTGCTGTCTCTTGAGAAGCTTCTTGCAGACGTTTGAGAAGCTTGTCGAGTGCACTCCGGGTACTCTTGAGCGCTTGGGGATAGGTGCAGACCTCATCGGAGAGGTAGATCATCCCGACCAGGAGTGTCCCCTTTTGCAAGGTGCGGACTTGGTCGACCAGCTCGTGTTTGTTGACCCTGTAGCACTCCCGGTAGAGTCGTTTGATGCGATTTCGTACTACCGCATGCTTGTGTAGACGCTTGGGGACGCTGATGAGGATCCGCACTGCGCTCTCCTCGGAGGGCAGAAGGGTATAGACCACACGGATCGGGTAGCTCACGAAGCTCTTTTTACCGGCAAAGAGGGTATTGATTTCCTCCTTGAGGTAGATTCGCTCTTGCTTAGCCAACCCATTGTGCATGGTCTTGGTCAGTGCTTTTTGAGCGCAGCCTCGAGTGCTGCGGTCATGCTGGGAAACTGGGGTGTGGGTGCCATGATATCCACTCTCAGTCCTTGCTCCTCCATCGCCTGCTTGGTCCCCTCACCGAGGCACCCCATGAGCCGCTTGCCCTGCGCGAAGTCAGGATAGTTGTGAAAGAGTGAGTCCACACCATTGGGGCTGAAAAACAGGATCCCGTCAAAAGCATCCAGCTCCTCACGAGTAAAAGAAGTGTAGGTGGTACGAGTGATCACGTAGCGACTGTAGTCGATGCCTTCCTCGTCCAGGCGGGCAAAAAAGTCCTCCTTTTGTTGTCCCTCGGTCGTCGGTATCAGGAAGCGCTCTTTTTTGCGCTTGATGATCAGGTCGATCAGTTCTTCTTGGTTCCCGTTATTCTCGGGGGTGTATACTTTTCGCTTGCGTACGGTGATGAACTTCTGTAGGTAGCCCACGATCATCTCGGAGAGGCAGTAGTACTTGTAGCTGTCATCCAGCTCGATACGCATCTCTTTGAGCTGAGTAAAGAGATGGTCCGTCATCGTCCTAGAGGTGAGGACCAGTGCTGTAAAGTCATTTGGGTCGATCTTCTGGTCACGCAGTTCGCGTGTGGATACCGGCTCCAGAGAGAAAAGTGGACGAAAGGTCAGCTCGACCCCATATTTCTTTTCTAGATCGAAGTAGGGAGATCTGGGGGAAGAAGGCTTGGGCTGAGAAACGAGGATGCGTTTGATGTCTTTTGGCATTGGGCAAGCGTTGTTGTTATTGCTGTACACGAGCGCTACCGTCCCACTATGATATTGCCGAGAAAGAGAATGGGCAGCAGTTCGCACCCGCAAAGGTACCAAATAATATGGAAAGGGTGTCGCTTTACCCTGCTGATCACCGCCGTCCCCCGCCAGACAACCCATGCCCGATAAGCCAAGTAGAGCAGTCCTCCCACCACCGGTACTGCCTTGCTTCCGGGGAGAGTCAGAGCCAGCAGCAGAGGCAGGGCGAGTGTACCAAACCAGAGTGTCGAGAGGAGCAGATAGTTGAAGATCCACAGACGAAACTCGAAGCTCTCACCAAAAGAATAGGAGATCCAGATCTGGAGAAGTAAGCTGAGCAGATACAGTACCAGAACATACACCGAATAACGGGCTGCACCTGCCCAAAATAAAGACACGCTCGCGGCACCACCTGTGCTCTGTACATCGAGAAGCATGGCCAAAATACCCGCCAAGACAGACCCCAGCACGATACCGGCGAAGAGCGTCCATCCCCCGGGAGGGTGCTCTGAGATGCTGCGGATCGTGCCCGGTCGCAGAGTGATGAGCTGGAGTGCCTGCGAGCGTCCCTTTCGCCCGAGCGAGGAGTAGAGAGCGGCGCTGACTGCCAGTAGGATGATGAGCACCACGATGAGGCTGTCCCAGTAGTCCGGAGTAGAGACTACGGTCGTTCCCTCGTATCGCTCGTCAAAGATGGGCCAAGTGAGTGTCCACATGAGACCGGGATAGGTATTGGAGCGCTCACATCCAGAGGTCGTCCGGTAGCTTAGCGAGGGCTCTGTCTTCGGCGGCTCTCATCGCCGCCTCTTCTTCCGGAGTGCCATCATCGAGTCCGCACAGATGGAGGATGCCGTGGATCATCACCCGCATCACCTCTGTGTGAAAGTCTGTCTCGTAGTCCTCTGCATTGATGCGGACCTGATCCACGCTAATGACAATGTCTGCAATAATGAGATCCCCCTGTGGCTGACCAAAAGTGATGATGTCCGTGTAGTAGTCGTGATCGAGGTACTTCCTATTGAAGTCCAGGATGGTTTCGTTATCACAAAACTGATACGCCACATCAATCACCTCCATACCGTAGTCCCCGGCTACAGTACGTAGCCAGTTATTTACCTTGCGACGGCGAAAGTTGGGGACCTTGACGCCTTCTCCCTGACTGTAATAACTAATTGCCATATACTCCCTATTCGATTATCCAATACTGCTCCAAAGTATAAGTGCATCAGGAGCACCTCGTTTTGCACAAAGTTAACCTTTTTTCTGAGAATCCCACACCCGGGCATCGTCAGTTTGGAACAAGCGCATCCGGTGCTTCCAAGTGTCACGGCTTAGAAGAGACTGTTGCACGAAGGCGATCTGCTGCGTTGCTTTCGGAATTCGGCTTCGGTCACGTACGTGAGTACGCTCCCTTTAGCCTCATCCTCAGCGCCTTGCATCTCATCCTTCGTTCAAAGTCTCAGCACATTTGCATCAAATGTGCGAGAATGGCACTTCGTGCAACATTCTCTAGAAATGAGCTCCGGGAACTTGTCCTTTTATCTCGTTGATAAACAGATGAATATGGGTGTCGTAAAAACAGGTGCCTGATCGATAAAAGTTTCCTACTGGAAACCTTTCGCTTCTATCCGTCAAATCGTTTTCTTTCCTACTGGAAACATTTCGCTACTATCCGTCAAATTTTTTGGCCTGTCGGTCAGGCATGAGAGAGGGTGTGCAAAACCGTAGTCTTGCACACCCTCTCTCATGGTCTGTACCGCAGACTGGGTTAGTCGGCTATGGTCAGTTCGTTCATCAGGTTGGAGGCTTTGCCCCAGACGTCGATGAAGTAGAGGACGTAGCGGATGTCCACGCAGATGCAGCGCTGGAGGTCGGGCTCAAACTCGATGTCACCACTCATCGCCTCCCAGTTGCCGTCAAAGGCGAGTCCGATTAGGTCTCCGTCGCCATTGAATACTGGGCTGCCGGAGTTGCCACCGGTGATGTCGTTGTTGGAGATGAAGTTGACGTGGAGGTTGCCATCCTCGGGGTCTGCGTAGCGGCTGTAGCTCTCTTTGTCGGAGAGGAGCTGTAGGATCTCGGGCTGGACGGCGTACTCGTAGACATCGGGGTCTTGCTTCTCAAAGACGCCCCTCTGTGTGGTGTAGTAGTCGTACCAGGCAGCGTCGTAGGGGCTGTATCCGCCCACCTGTCCGTAGCTGAGGCGCATGGTGAAGTTGGCATCGCTGGGGAGGGCACGGTCGGGCCACATCTCCTGGAGTCCCCGGAAGAAGGCTCGGTCACCTTTCATATAGGGGAGCATATTGGCTTGGACCTCTGCCGCTTGTTCGCGGATAGCCGTGCCAAAGCTTTGTACCAGGATGACTGCCGGGTCTGTGGGGTATGCCGCCTCGAGGGCGTCATAGTTTTCGAGAGCCTTGAGGAGTCGGTCTTGGGTGACGAAGACGGAGTTGTCGTAGAGGTAGTCGGCGTACTTCTCATAGTCTCCACCGAAGTCGCTGTCGATCTTTTGGTAGATGGAGGGTAGCGCATCGGGGGTGACGTTTTGCCTAGCTACGCGGAGCATGACCGGTAGGGTGGCGCGTCCGACAGCCGTACTAAAGTCTTTGTAGAGCTTGCCGGCATCAAACGCCTTGATGTCCTGTGGCGGCATGGCGATGAGTGGGCGTAGCTCCATGCCGCTGAGAGCCTCGGAGAGGATGGTGATGTTGCGCTTGGCGCCTGCCATCTGCTCGAGAGGGATGCGCAGACTGTCGAGTACGAATCCGTACTCAGCCTGCCGTGCGGGGTTGGCGTTGACCCACTCGGTGAACTCCCGCTCGATCTCCTGCTTGGCGGCAACGACGTTGAGGCGCTTGAGACCGCGGTTCATGCCGATGAAGTTTTTCCAGTAGTTGGAGCTGCGTGCGTACTTGGAGGCGTACTGTATGCGGGTGGCTTGGTCGTTTGCCATGTGGGCTTTCCAGACGTCCTGCTTGGCACCGCGGACGAGGATGGTGGGTTCGTTGGTGTTTTGGATGCGGTCGATGACACCCCATGAGCTGAGGTAGCGGCTGGTGCTGCCGGGGAAGCCGATGGTCATGGAGAAGTCCTTTTCCTTCACGCCCTTGAGTGAGATCTTGGCAAAGTGGCGCGGGGTGTAGGGCTTGTTGTCGGGAGCGTAGTCTGCGGGTTGGTTGTCCTTATCGGCGTAGACCCTGAAGACGCTGAAGTCGTTGGTGTGGCGCGGCCACATCCAGTTGTCGGAGTCGTGCCCAAACTTTCCTACCGAGCTGGGTGGGGCAAAGGCGAGGCGGACATCGGAAAAGACGTCGTAGATGACGAGGTAAAACTTGTTGTTGTTATAGAAAGGGTAGACCTGTGCACTGAGGTGCTTGCGGTCTTGGTAGGGCTTTTCGATCTCCTCGATGGCTGCCATCTGTGCCTGGATGCGCTCCATCGTATTGGTGAGGCCTTCGGCAGCTGCCAGAACTTGATCCGTGACGTCCACAAACTCGCGGAGGTACTGCACCTGCAGCCCGGGGATGGGCAGCTCTTCGCTCTTTTGGTGCGAGATGAAACCGTCCTGCAGATAGTCGTGCTCCACGGTGCTCTGGCTCTGGATGGCTTCGTAGCCGCAGTGGTGGTTGGTGAAGATCAGACCTTCGTCGGACACGGTGATGCCGGTACAGCCACCACCAAAGATGACTACGGCGTTGGCGATGCCGGGGTCGTCGAGGTCAAAGAGCTTCGTGGGGTCGATGTTGAGCCCCATCGCTTTCATGCGTTCGATATTCTCCTTTTTGAGCTCGTTGATGAGCCACATGCCCTTGTCTGCACGTGCCATGGGTATCGCTAGGATACAGGCAAGGAGGGCGAAAGTGAGTCGTTTTAGTTTCATAAAAAGGTGGTTGGTAAGTGAATTTATGTATGCGATCTTATTTTTGCCAAAGCTTTCGACCAAGCCTGGGGAACCAGCAGGCTCCCTCCCAGGATGACTGCGGTAACCACGAGCCATAGGGTGCGCTTGAGGAGGAGCAGGGGTACGGTGTGTGCCGTCATGCCCATACCCACCTGGTAGACCAGTGCCGAGATGGTGAGGAAGAGGAGGATCCGCCAGGTGTCGTACTCAATAGGGTGGTAGATCCGCCCAAGTATGTAGGAGAGGAGGAGCATCACGCTGTTGCAGGTGACTGCCGCCCAAGCGCAGGCGATGATGCCGTAGCGGGGGACGCCCCAGACGATCATGCTCACGGTGATGATGAGACCAATGACGGAGAAGATGGCGCCGAAGTAGGTGCGGTCGCTGAGCTTGTACCAGATGGAGAGGTTGTAGTAGATGCCAAAGATGATCTCACTCAGCATCATGTAGGGTACGATGATGAGCCCCGAGTAGTAGTCCGGGCGGACGATGTGCTTGAAGAGATCCATCCAAAACATGACGAAGAGGAAGATCACCACCGCAAAAAAGACAAAGCCGTTCATGGCTACACGGTAGGCGGTGGGGGCGTCCTTCGCCTTCATCTTGGAGAAGACAAAGGGATCGTAAGCAAAGCGAAAAGCCTGCAGGAACATCACCATCACCACGGATATCTTTAGGTTGCCGCCGAAGAGCCCGACCATGCTCATCCCCTCCTCAGGCGTGCTAAAGAGCTTGGGGATGAGAATCTGCCCTGCCATCTTATTGAAGTTGCCGGCAAGCCCGAGCAGTACGAGTGGGGCACAGTAGTAGGTGAGGCGGCGCACCAGGGCGCGATCGAAGCGTGCCTGTAGTGCCGGTCGGAATACCGGTGCCATCGCCAGTGCCTCGATGCCGGAGGCGAGAAGGTTGGAGACAAAGATATAGCCGACGCCGTACCCCGGGGTGTAGAGCCAAGAGGGCAGGGTATAGCCTTGCTTCGTCAGGTAGGGAAAGAGGACGAGGAAGATGAGGTTGAACAGGATGTTGAGCCCGACGAATAGGAACTTGTAGAAGGAGAAACGGAGCGGCCTCTTCTCGTACCTCAGGTAGGCAAAGGGCAGGGACATCAGAGCGTCGAGGCTGACAATCACGATGAATATGGCTACAAATTCACTGTTTCCGGGGTGTCCGATGAATGCCGCAATGTCGCCTACGAAAACCATCCCTACAATCATGAAGGCAGCTACAGCGATCGACAAGATCCGCAGGCAGGTGCTGTAGACGCGGTTGGGCTCATCCTCGGTGCTCATGAAGCGGAACAACCCGGTCTCCAGCCCCAGTGTCAGCACCACCAGTACCACGCTCACCCAGGCGTAGAGGTTGGTGACGATGCCGTACTCCGCAGTATCTGCCAGCACACGTATATAGAACGGCGCCAGCAGCCAGTTGAGGAATTTGCTGACGATATTGGTCAAGCCGTAGATGACTGTGTCCTTTGCCAGTCCCTTGATACCACTAGCCATGAGTCTCGTCTCTATAGATCGTCCTCAAAAAGCCCCTGGGGACGCATGAGTTCGTCCCTACCAAAGTGGCGGTAAGCCTGGGAGGTAACCTCTCGTCCCCGTGGTGTACGCTTCAGGAATCCCTCCTTGATCAAGAATGGCTCGTACACATCCTCCACGGTGCCGGCATCCTCTCCGATGGCTGTCGCAATGGTGCTGAGCCCTACCGGACCACCGGCAAACTTGTCCATGATAGCCAGCAAGAGCTTGTGGTCGATCTGATCGAGTCCGTGCCGATCGATATTGAGCGCCTCGAGTGCGTAGCAGGCGATCTCTTTGTTGATCCGTCCCGTCCCCTTTACTTGAGCGAAGTCGCGCACTCGACGGAGTAGGGCATTCGCAATACGCGGGGTACAGCGACTCCGCTGAGCAATCTCGTAGGCAGCGTCCGCATCACAGTCGATGCCGAGGATGCGTGCACTGCGGAGCACGATTTTCTGCAGGGTCTCGATGTCGTAGTACTCCAGGTGCATGTTGATCCCAAACCGTGCTCTTAGCGGTGCGGTGAGGAGTCCGCTGCGTGTCGTCGCACCGATGAGGGTAAAGGGCTCCAGCTCGATCTGAATGCTTCGCGCCCCCGGCCCCTTGTCGATCATGATGTCGATGCGGTAGTCCTCCATGGCTGAGTAGAGGTACTCCTCCACTACCGGGGGCATGCGGTGTATCTCGTCGATAAAGAGGACATCGTTTTTCTCCAGCGAGGTGAGTACTCCGGCGAGGTCTCCTGCCTTGTCGAGCACCGGTCCAGAGGTGACCTTGATGCCGACCCCCAGTTCGTTGGCGATGATCTGGCTTAGGGTCGTCTTGCCCAGCCCGGGTGGTCCGTGGAGCAGGACGTGGTCGAGAGCCTCTCCCCGGAGCTTAGCTGCTTGTACAAAGACCTCCAGGTTGGCGACCACCGAGTCCTGTCCCTGAAAGGAGTCAAAGGAGAGAGGTCTCAGCAGGCTGTCCGTGTCATCCTTGATGCCGGGGCTGCCCTTTTGCTTGAGCTCGCCGCCCTCTACTCCTCGGATATCAAACTCCTCCAGACCATCTATGATTCGGTCGTCATCTCTCATTGCTCACTCTCTGCCAGGTCAAAGTCCAACTGTCTTCTCCCGAGATCCGCACGAGCCACACGTACCCTGATCTTGTCTCCCAGAGCGTAGCGACGCTTGTGGTTGTAGCCCACGAGTGCATAGGTCTTCTCGTCCAGCTCGTAGTAGTCATCGTCCAGCTCGCGGATCGGCACCAGTCCTTCGCAGCCGTTCTCGGTCAGCTCCACAAAAATCCCAAAGTCCTTCACTCCGGAAATCACGCCCTCAAACTCCATCCCGAGCCGCTCCTGCATGTACTCCACCTGCTTGTACTTGATGGAGGTGCGCTCGGCATCACTGGCGAGGTTCTCCATCTCGGAGTCGTGCTTGCAGATCTCATCGAGTTCCTTCTTATTCACGCTTGGCTTCCCCGCCATGTAGCGGGTGAGGAGTCGGTGGACCATCATGTCCGGGTGCCGGCGGATGGGGCTGGTGAAGTGGGTGTAGTCCGCAAATCCCAGCCCAAAGTGTCCGATGTTTTCTGTCTGATAGACCGCCTTAGCCATAGTGCGGATGGTGAGGACTTCGATCATGTTTTCCTCCGGCTTGCCCTGGATCTCCTCGAGGAGCCGGTTGATAGCGGCGGCTATACTGTCGTGCTCTCCGGTGTAGTCGAGCCGGTAGCCCATGCGCTGTACAAACTCCGACAGCTCATGCAGCCGATCCTCATCGGGGCGATCGTGCACGCGGTACACAAAGGCGGGAGGGGTCTTCTCGCCCCTGATGTGCTGTACAAACTGTGCCACAGCTTGGTTGGCTAGGAGCATGAATTCCTCAATCAGCTTATTTGCCTCCAGGCTGTGCTTAACATACACCTCCAGTGGTTTGCCCTTCTCGTCCAGCTCAAAAGCCATCTCCGTCCGGTCAAAGTCTATAGACCCGTTCTTCATCCGTCGTTGGCGCAGTTTTTGTGCCAGTGTGTTCAGGTTGCGGACCTCCTCGGCATAGTCTCCCTCAGCCCCGGTGATCATTGCCTGCGCCTCCTCATACGCCATGCGGCGGTTGCTGTTGATGACGGTGCGGGTGATCCGGTAGTCCAGCACCTTTGCCTGGTCGTTCATCTCAAAGATGACCGAGTACGCCGGTCGGTCCACGCCCTCTCGCAGGCTGCAGAGGTCGTTGCAGAGCCGCTCCGGGAGCATCGGCACCGTGCGGTCGACCAGGTAGACACTGGTGGCGCGCTCGGCAGCCTCCTTGTCGATCGGGTCACCCGGTCTGACGTAGGCGGTGACGTCTGCTATGTGTACGCCCACCTCCCAATGGCCGCTCTTCATCCGTCGGATGGATAGGGCATCATCGTAGTCCTTGGCATCCGCCGGGTCGATCGTGAAGGTCGGTGCATCTCTAAAGTCCTCGCGCTCAAACTCGTCCGACAGCGCCACCTGCTCGTCCAGCCCGTCGGCATACTCCTCTACGCTCGAGGGGTAGACGTAGGGCAGGCCGTACTCCGCCAGTATGGCATGCATCTCGGTATCGTTGTCGCCCGGTGTCCCGATGATGGCGAGCACCTCGCCCACGGGGTTTTTGGCACGCTCGGGCCACTCCAGCACACGCACGACCACTTTCTCGCCATCCTTGGCACCGTTGAGGTTGCGCTCAGGGATTAGGATGTCGTTGTTCAGCTTGTTGCTGTCTGTGATCAAAAAGGAGAGACCGTGGTTGATCGATATCACGCCCACAAAGGTGCTCTCCACCCGCTCGGTGATCTCGATCACTTCGCCCTCCGCCTCCTGACCGCGTCGCACCGCCAGCAGCTGCACCCGTACGCTATCTCCGTCGAGAGCATGGCCGGAGTTGCGCTCCGCCACGCGTATCGGGTCGCTCCCGTCGTCGGGGAAAAAGAAGTTGTGCCCCTTACCGGCTTTGCGTCTAAACTTCCCCTCCATCACCTTGCTCTTGTGCTCGTAGTAGTAGCTCTTTCGAGACTTGCCACGACGCAGGACGCGCTCCCGCACAAACTGCTCCAGGATCTCCTCCACCAGGTCAAACGCCAGCGCATCTGCTGCGCCGACCGCCTCACCCACTTCGCGGGTGTGGATATCCTCCTTCTCATGCTGGCGGACATACTGCAGCACCAGCACGCGGATCTGACCCAAGCTCTTCGTCTGGTGGCGGCTCTTCGTCTGGTGGCGTGGTTTGGATGGGTGTCTCTTCTTTATCTCTTTTTTTCTTTTTCTCATGGTCGCTTTTGATATCAATCCTACCTCCTCCCTAATACCACAAAGGTAATAAAATAATGTGGAGCTGTCTCGCTCTCTTTTCGCCCGTAGCACCTCCCACGCCTTCACGCCCCGACGAGACCCTCCGGCATCGGGTTAAGACACCTCGCTCCACATGTTGTTGAAAAACAGATAGTTGCTTATGCTGAAAAATTTAGTACGTGATCGCCAAAAGTTTCCTACTGGAAACATTTCTCTTCTATCCGTGAAACATTTCTCTTTCCTACTGGAAACTTTTCGCTACTATCCGTCTAATTTTTTGCCCCGATCCGGAGCGAAGAAAAGGAGGACCTCTTAGCACTGTTGATTGGTTAAGGTCCGCAGTCAATGTTGATATTAACAAAAAAAAGTAAATTTGTGACTGTTCGAATGCAAACCCATACTCAAGTGCCGATTATGAGAAAGACCCTTGTCAAAGTATTGCTCATCACCTTGGTTGCTTCGTTGCCTTCCATAAATGGTTTTGGCAGAAGCTACCAAAGCATCCTCAAAGATAAAGCCACCGGCAAAGCAGTGGAGGCAGCTACGGTCTTGCTGCTTGACTCGGACTCCACCTCGATCGCTGTGACGGTCTCCGATGATACCGGGGCGTTCGCGATCGAAGGTGATCAAGCCCTGTGGCTCCTCGTGAATCACCTGATGTATCAGTCTCTGAGAGTGGAGCTGAGCGGTGCGCTTCCGGATACTCTGTACTTGGAGCCAAAGACGGAGTTTTTGGACGAGATAGTGGTCCGATCCGATCGCCCGGTGATGAAGCTGCTGGAGGGAGGTGTCCCGAGCTACGATATCGATGCGCTCTTTGGTGAAAGTACGGTCACCACTGCCTATGAGATGCTCAGTAAACTGCCCGGCATGGGGATGCAAAATGGAGAGCTGACGCTGGTCGGCACCCCCGGCTTCACCCTCGTCATGAACGGCAAGCCCTCCGATATACCCCGGACACAGCTGCTGGAGCTCCTCAAGACGATCCCGGTGCAGATGGTGGCAAGCGTGGAGATCTCCTATGCGCCGATAGCTAGGTATCGTGCCAAGGGCGCTTCGGTCAATGTGGTCCTGAAGCAACAGCCGCACGAAAGAGGAGCGAGCAACCTCGCCGGTCAGCTCTATGGGACCTATGCCAACCGGTACTACAGTACCTACGAGGCAGGAGGGAGCATCAGCTACAGCAGCGGTAGTGGCTTCTCTATGAGAGGCAGCTACACCGGGGAAAAGAGCACCTCGTACAACGACATGACCTTTGACACGGCACCCTTTGGTACCAACACCGGCTTTCACATCAACAACAAGGGAAAGTCCACCCTGCGCAGTCATACCGCCTTTCTCGACCTAGGCTATGCTCAGGAGAAGCACCGAGTCTCTGTCGGCTACTACGGTACTTTTCACCCGGATACGAGATTTGCGGAGCAGAACAAGCGAAGTACGGACCCGCTGGATCGAATCCAGCGATCCATCTCCAATACCCACCACGCAAGCCTGGAGTACACCTACGATGAGCACTTGATGCTGGGTGCCTTTTACACGCACTACGATGAACACAAGGATGTCGCCTACGGTGTCGAGCGGGATCCACTGCCCGGGAGAGCTTTTTCCTACTATACGTCTCAGAGGTCTCAGGTGTTTGGGGCACACATCGACGACAGCCGTACCCTGGGGCAGGGCTGGCGGGTGGAGTATGGGAGCAAGTTTTCGCACTCCCGGACAGTCAATGCCCAGCAGTATACGATCGCAGAGGGAGCCGAGGTCTCAGCCGATCCGTCGGAGCGAACCGCACGAGAGTTCCTCGCGGATGTCTACGTCGGTGTAGGCAAGCAGATCTCTCCCAAGCTCAGTGCCAAAGCGACCCTCATAGGAGACTACGCTAAGTACTACGGACGTGAGGAAAAGGTACAGCTCATCCCTCAGGTCAACCTCACCTACATACTGTTCGCAGGAAATATGCTGCAGCTGTCGCTCGCTTCGGAGAAGAGCTACCCCGCATACTTCGAGCGTGAGCCCTTCACCACGATCCACAGCGAATATCAGCAGTGGAAGGGTAACCCCGATCTCAGACCTTTTGTCTCCTACCGGGCGCAGCTGCTCTATGTCCTCAGAGGACAGTATATATTCATCCTCGGGAATACCTACACCCCCGGTCACTTCAAGCAGCTCATGTACCTGGATCCCAAGATCAATCAGATCGTCTACAAGACCTGGAACTGGGACTACCACAATCTCCTGAATGCCACCGCAGTGCTTCCCCTCCCCAAGACCGACCGGTGGCAGGGCAAGCTGACCCTAAATGGTCAGCTCAACTCGGTCAGGACCGAGGTCCCCTACGCAGAGACCCTCGAGCGGCACAAGCCGATGCTGTACGCCGGGCTGGATAATGAGTTTACCCTCAGTGAGCGGTACCACCTCACTGCGGGGGCGGATCTGGGCTACGTTACCGGAGGAATACAGGGGTACTACTCCTTTTCGGATATGGTCATGCTCAACCTCCGTGCCAAGTGGGTTAGCTCCGACAAGAAGTGGAGCGTGACCCTCAGAGGAGATGACCTCCTCAATAAAGCCACACCCAAGATCAGGGTGGACTACGGCATTCATCGCTTTGACTTCTCCCCGAGCTCGTTCAACCGCAGGGTATCCCTCGACATCCGGTACACTTTTGGTAGCTTCAAGAGCGAAAAGAAGCCCGCGCAGCTCAAGACCGACCGCTTCGGAATGTGAGAAAAGACTGTGGGCAGACCTTTTTCCACGCACGTTTGAAATGAAAAAAAGTAGTATATTTGTGAACTTAAATGTGCTATTTTTTAACACTAAACAATTGAACCAGTCGTATGAAAAAGACTTTATTCATAGCTCTTGTAGCTCTGCTCAGTACCGGAGCCTTCGCTCAGGCACCTACGGCAGATGAGGAGCAGCTCGAGCGCAGGCACGAGGTGAAGGTGAACCTGATCTCGACGATCATAGGCCGTGCACCCGAAGTAAGCTACGAGTATGCCCTCAATCAGAACATGGGCGTGGGGACCCGTGCGACCTTTTCCCTATCTGACAATTGGTACGGCGGTAACCACTCCTTTATAGCAAGCCCTTACTTTCGGTGGTATTTTCCGTTCTGGTTTTACAGACCTTTTGACTCCATTGATCGCAATGCTTCCGGGTATTTCGTAGAGATAAATACAGGGATCGGTGCCCTACGGGACGAGTATGTGTCGTCCTCCGTGGATGGGACGTCGTCCGGCAGAACCGGAACGGACAGCTCCATGCTCTTCGGAATGGGTGTCGGGACCGGCTACCGGCTAGTGATGAAGCGCGGCTGGAGCTTTGAGGGTTTTGGATCAATTGGTCGCGACTTTCTCCACGCTGACGATATGGGATTTTATGGAACTGCCGGGATCACGATCGGCTACATGTTTTAGGTCACAATCCTCCCTCCCCGGTGGCATATGAACCCGCCGGTGTACAGAGCATACCTAATAAAACAACGCATCCCCACATCTAGCTACCTAGATGTGGGGATGCGTCTTTGCTCGGATGGGGGGCAAAAAGAGTCGAAGTGGGTTTTTACATGATCGGTAGATATGTGCCAGCCTAGTAGTTAGCGGATTTGTTACAATGGACCAGCCCAAGTCAGCGAATGCAACTATTAAAGAAAAAAAGTAAGAGTAAAGTCCCCATTTCTTGCTATCCACTAATATTTGAATTAGATTTGTCAAGTGTTAGCTGTGACAAGTCAAGTAATATCAAAAATTAACAGTTCAACTAGATCAACTTATGTGGTTATACAACTCATCTATCGGTAGGAAGGTGGTGATGAGCCTCAGTGGGCTTTTCCTTTTCCTATTCCTCCTCTTCCACGGTACCATGAACGTGGTAGCAGTGTTCTCACAGTATGGGTACGATCAGATCGTGCACTTCCTGGGCACCAACGCAGTGGTGCAGCTAATGGTGCCGGTGCTGGCGCTGTTCTTCATCATTCACATCGTGTACTCGATCATCCTCACGATCCAAAACCGCAAGGCACGTGGTACCGATCGCTACGCAGTGGTAGGCAAGAGCCCTGTCGAGTGGTCTGCCAAAAACATGTTTGTCCTCGGACTCATCGTCCTCATCGGTATCGTGATGCACTTGTACCACTTCTGGGCAAAGATGCAGCTGATGGAGTGGACAGGCCGTGAGGCTGCCGACGGATATGAGCTGATCGTGAAACTCTTCTCCGACCCGGTATACGTGTGCATCTATCTGGTGTGGTTCGTAGCCATATGGTACCACCTCTCGCACGGGATCTGGAGTGCTTTTCAGAGCATGGGATGGAACAACACCATCTGGTATCCGCGTCTGAAAGTGATCGGCATCGTGTTTGCAACGTTGGTATGCCTGATGTTTGCCTTTGTTGCGATTGCTTTTTACATGCACAGTCTGGGGTGGTTTGATAGTATCGGACAGCTCTGGCAGCTGGGCGTTCACTGACCTTGTAGGCTTGGATAATCTTTAAATACTGAAAGCATATTATGGAGAATATAAAGAAGATAGACGCTAAAATACCCGAGGGACCACTGGCGGAGAAGTGGAGCAACTACAAGGCTCACCAGAAGTTGGTCAACCCTGCCAATAAGCGCCGCCTGGACGTGATCGTCGTAGGCTCCGGTCTGGCAGGTGCTTCTGCTGCTGCTACGCTGGCAGAGCAGGGATTCAATGTGGAGTGTTTCTGCATACAGGACTCGGCACGCCGGGCACACTCGATCGCTGCACAGGGAGGTATCAACGCAGCCAAGAACTACCAAAACGACGGAGACTCGGTGTACCGACTCTTTTACGATACCATCAAGGGAGGAGACTACAGGGCTCGTGAGGCCAACGTTTATCGCCTGGCAGAGGTGTCCAATGAGATCATCGACCAGTGCGTGGCTCAAGGTGTTCCTTTCGCTCGTGAGTACGGTGGTACGCTCACCAACCGCTCCTTTGGTGGCGCGCAGGTATCCCGAACCTTCTATGCCCGCGGACAAACCGGTCAGCAGCTCCTGCTCGGCGCCTACTCTGCACTGATGCGCCAGGTAGGACTGGGTAAGGTGAAGATGTACGCTCGCCACGAGATGGTGGACCTCGTTCTTGTAGATGGCAGGGCACGTGGTATCATCGTTCGCGACCTGGTCACCGGTAAGCTGGAGAGACACGCAGCACACGCAGTGGTGATCGGTACCGGTGGCTACGGAAATGCGTACTTCCTCTCCACCAACGCCATGAGCTCCAACGGCTCAGCTGCTTGGCAGTGCTACAAAAAGGGCGCATTCTTTGCGAACCCCTGTATGGCACAGATCCACCCGACCTGTATCCCGCAGCATGGCGACTTCCAGAGCAAGCTCACGCTGATGTCCGAGTCCCTACGTAATGACGGACGCATCTGGGTGCCCAAGCGCAAGGAGGATGCTGAGGCGATCCGTGCCGGTAAGCTCAAGCCTACCGAGATCAAGGAGGAAGACCGCGACTACTACCTCGAGAGAAGGTATCCGGCCTTTGGTAACCTCGTCCCCCGCGACGTGGCGTCTCGCGCTGCTAAGGAGCGTTGCGATGCCGGGTACGGAGTAGGTACAGGCTTGGCAGTCTATCTGGACTTCGACGATGCGATCAAGCGCCTCGGCAAGGACGTCGTAGAGGAGAAGTACGGCAACCTCTTCCAGATGTACGAAAAGATCACCGCGGACAACCCCTACGAGACCCCGATGATGATCTTCCCCGCCATCCACTACACGATGGGTGGGCTATGGGTAGACTACGAGCTGCAGACGACCATCCCCGGACTATTTGCCATCGGTGAGGCAAACTTTAGTGACCACGGAGCCAACCGCCTCGGTGCATCGGCGCTGATGCAAGGCTTGGCAGACGGTTACTTCGTCCTCCCCTACACGATCCAAAACTACCTCTCCGATCACATCCAGGAGCCGCACTTCAGTGTGGATCTGCCCGAGTTTGAGCAGACAGAGAAGGCGCTCCAGGCACGCATCGACAAGATCATGTCCATCAAGGGCAAGCGAAGCGTGGATGATATCCACAAGGAGCTCGGTCATGTCATGTGGGAGTATGTTGGTATGGGACGCGACAAGCAGGGGCTCGAGACCGCGATCAAGAAGCTCGAAGAGATCCGCAAGGAGTTCTGGAGCGATGTCTATGTTCCCGGTCGTGCCGATGACCTCAATATTGAGCTCGAAAAGGCACTCCGCCTGGCAGACTTCATCGAGATCGGCAGCCTGATGGCGCACGATGCACTCGACCGTGAGGAGTCTTGCGGTGGTCACTTTAGGCTGGAGCACCAGACCGAGGATGGCGAAGCACTGCGCCACGACGACCGCTTCATGTACGTATCGTGCTGGGAGTACCAGGGCGAAGGAAAGGATCCTGTCATGTACAAGGAGGACCTCAACTACCAGTTCGTAGTTCCACAAACCCGCAACTACAAGAAGTAATCCCCATAACTACCCTATTTTTAGAACCCAAAGAACAATGGACAAAGATATAGATATAAAAGTAAAGGTATGGAGGCAGCGTAGCGCTACCGAGAAGGGACGCTTCGAGACGTACGAGCTCAAGGGTGTGTCCCAGTCCGCTTCTTTCCTCGAGATGTTGGATATCCTAAATAACCAGCTGGTACACGAGGGTGTCGAGCCGGTGGTATACGACCACGACTGCCGCGAAGGTATCTGTGGCACTTGCTCCCTGTACATCAACGGACACCCCCACGGACCGGATACCCAGATCACCACTTGTCAGCTCCACATGCGTCACTTCAACGACGGCGATACCATCACGGTAGAGCCGTGGCGCTCTGCGGGCTTTCCCGTGATCAGAGACCTGATGGTGGATCGCTCCTCTTTCGATAAGATCCAGCAGGCGGGTGGCTTCGTATCGGTCAATACCGGTGGTACGCCCGATGCCAACTCCATCCCCGTGCCCAAGCACAAGGCAGAGCTCTCTATGGATGCTGCCGCTTGCGTAGGCTGTGGAGCATGCGTCGCTGCATGCAAAAACGGCTCCGCGATGCTCTTCGTCAGCGCCAAGGTCAGCCAGTACGCACTCCTGCCGCAGGGACGACCCGAGGCCAAGAAGCGTGCGAAAGCCATGCTTGCCAAGATGGATGAGCTGGGATTTGGCAACTGCACCAACACCCGTGCGTGTGAGTTAGAGTGCCCGAAGGGTGTTTCCATCTCCAACATCGCGCGACTCAATCGCGAATTTATCGGCGCCAAGTGCTCCGACTGATACACCAGTAGCCCGGCTCTCTTGCAGAGCAGGGTTAGGATAGCCGGTGAGGGTGTGCCAAAGTTTTGGCGCACCCTCGCTGCTTTGGTATGCCATGACCGGCGAGGAGCGAAAAGTCCTGCGCCGGTCCTTGCGCTTATCTCTGCGCTTCACCCCGGAGGCAGACTCCATATATATAGGTGCAAAACGTTAGCTATCCGCCAATGATGGGCGAAAAGCACTTCCGGCTATTTGGTACTTTGTACTTTTTTTATACCTTTGCGCGCTAAAGCGGCAAAGGGGGCTTCCCCGCTGCCACTCACTTTTACAAGTTTACTAAAGTATGAATTCAAACACTTTCTACCGGATACTACTCGGTCTCCTCACTACCGTCCTCCTCATCTCTTGCGGAAGCAAGGGGAGCAACAACCCCGACCACAAGCAACCCTTTCCTGAAAAAGGGGCGATCTACCTCTTCAAGGTGCCCATAGAGCATCAGTCGAAGACCGACTCCTCCGCTGAGGGAATCTGCTTCTTGGGAAATGGCATGGGCGAACTTATTGTACTCCAAAGAGAACCCGACGATAAGGTTGGCTCCTATATGCCCTGCAAGGTGAGCTACGACTCCGCCCAAAAAGTGCTGACGATGACCTTCACCAACTATGGCGCGGAAGAGGATGAGCCGAAAGAGCGGATGGCGCAGTTTAAGTACGACGAGGTCAATGATACGCTTAGTCCGATCTCAAGTGAGCCAACAGACGTGAGGGTGGTGATGAAGCGCAGCCACCTCAAGCGCTCTGACCTCATCCTGACCGATCGACGCGAGCTCTAAGGAGGGCAAAAAGTTTCCTACTGGAAACCGTTTGCTACTATCCGTCAAATCATTTTCTTTCCTACTGGAAATATTTCGCTACTATCCGTCAAATTTTTTTGCTCGGCTCGAAGCGCAAAAATACCCATGGCGTCACTACCCGAGTAGATTCGCCTGATGACATACCTCAAGCTGACCGAGTACAACCTCTAAGGTGACTCCTCTCGAGGTACATCTGCGGTGTCCTCGATTGAATAAAATGAGTGCCGACCCCCATAGCACGGGGATCGGCACTTTTTTGTAACTTTGGGTGTATGGCTCGCAAACTATCGATAAAGGAGATGAAGCGACTCACACCAGATGAGTATGCTTCTGCAGATAAGCTTCCGATTGTGACGGTCGTGGACAACGTCCGTAGCCTGCATAATGTCGGCTCACTCTTTCGTACCGCAGACTGTCTCGGGCTTCGTCGCCTCTGCCTCTGTGGAATAACCGGCACTCCGCCCCATGCTGAGCTGCACAAGAGTGCCCTGGGGGCGGAGGAGGTGGTGGAGTGGAGCTATTTCGAAAACACCGCCGACGCAGTCCGAGAGCTCCATCGCCTGGGCTACACCACGCTTGCTCTGGAGCAGGCAGAGGGTAGTCTCAAGCTCGGGGAGGTCGATCTCGAGGAGGTGCTCGGCACCTCGGAGGGGATCGCACTGGTCCTGGGAAACGAGGTGGACGGTATCCCACAGGAGGTCATCGACCTCTGCGACCACTGTCTCGAGATTAGGCAGTATGGCACCAAGCACTCCATGAACGTCAGCGTCGCCGGAGGCATCGCCCTCTGGTACCTCGCCCAACTTTTTCGACACACACACGTATGACCCCTATCGCCACCATCATTGTCGCCGGGGGATCGGGTGCCCGTATGGGTGCCGATCGTCCCAAGCAGTACCTCGACCTCGCCGGTCGTCCCATCCTCTGCCGTACCGCGGAGACTCTTGCCGGCTACCTCTCGCCATCGGATCACATGATCCTGGTCGTGCCGGAAAGTGACCTTTCCTACGTGCGCCAGATGCTGGACAACCACGGCACTGTCGCTCCCGTCCTCCACGTCGTCGCCGGTGGCGCTACGCGTGCCCACAGTGTCCAAAACGGACTCCGTGAAGTCCCCGAGGGCGTACGGACCATCGCCGTGCATGACGGGGTGCGTCCCTTTGTGACGCCCGAGCTCTGGCAGCGACTCTTGTCGGCAAGGGCGATCGGTCATACGGCAGTGATTCCCGCCTTTCATCCTGTAGAGTCGGTGCGAATCATGGAGGGGGAGAGGTGTGTCGCATTTCCGAGAGACCGGGTCTACTTGGTGCAGACACCGCAGCTCTTTGATCGGCAGACTCTGGTGGAGTCCTACTGGCGGTACATGCTCGATCCCCATGATGGGCTGACGGATGATGCCAGTATCGTCACGGAGTATATGGGTATTGAACCCGACGTGGTAGAGGGTGTCGGGGAAAACATCAAGATCACCACGCCGCCGGATCTGGCATTGGCTCGCTGGATTTTAGCCCAAAAAGAGGGACTGAGCCACCCCATCCTGTAGCCAATCCCTGTAGCAACCCCCTGTGTCCACTCCGCACACCATACTCAATGCCCCCCTCACGTACCTCAAGGGAGTCGGTGATCGAAGAGCCAAACTCCTAGAGAGCGATCTGGGGCTGCGGACGTACGGTGACCTTATAGAGTACTTCCCGTACCGCTACATCGACCGCACGCGAATCTATCTCTCGAGTGAGCTCCACGACCAGATGCCCTATGTGCAGCTGCAGGGAGTGATCCGTGGAGTCCAAGAGGAGGGAAGCGGCCACAGGCGAAGGCTCAAGGCATTCCTACAGGACTCTGCAGGGGTTGTGGAGCTGGTCTGGTTCAAGAGCGTCGACTACTTCAAGGGCAGGCTCCACCTCGGTCAGGAGTACATCGTATTTGGCAAGCCAACGCTCTTCAACGGCACCTTCTCCATCTCCCATCCGGAGCTGGAGCTAAAGGGAGCTCCCCACAGTTCGGTCGGCATGCTCTACCCGATGTACCACACCAGTGAGCGCATGAAAAAAGCACGCATAGCCAGCAAAGAGATCAGCCAGCTTGTCCGGACGGTGCTTCGTGAGGCACTGGACGCCGTCCCCGAGACGCTGCCCAACTACATCACCGGTCACTACGACATGCTGCCCAAGCGTGAGGCGATTCGTGCCATGCACTTCCCAAACGACACACGCGAACTGGAACGTGCCAAGCTGCGGCTCAAGACTGAGGAGCTCTTTTACCTGCGCATGAAGATGCTTGCCCTCAAGGCAGGACGCCGGCAGCAGACGGGTGGCTACGTTTTTTCCAAAGTGGGGGAGCACTTTCACCGGCTCTACGACGAGGGCTTACCCTTCGAGCTCACCGGTGCCCAGAAGCGGGTCCTCCGCGAGATACACACCGATGTGCAGAGTGGGCACCAGATGAACCGCCTGCTTCAGGGCGATGTCGGGTCCGGAAAGACTGCGGTAGCCGTGCTCTCCATGCTGCTCGCCGTGGATAATGGCATGCAGGCGTGCATCATGGCACCCACCGAGATACTGGCGCAGCAGCACTACAAGTCCATCACCAAGCTGCTGCACGGACAGACCGTCTCGGTCGCGCTGCTCACCGGCTCGATGAAGAAGTCCGAAAAAGACAGCGTCACCGAGCGGCTCATAGCAGGCGAGATCGATATCCTGGTCGGCACGCACATCCTTATCCAGGACTATGTCCGCTTCCGGGACCTTGGCCTTGCGGTGATTGATGAGCAGCACCGCTTCGGTGTCTACCAGCGGAGCGTGCTCTGGGACAAGAGTCGCCACTACAGTCCGCACATCCTTATCATGTCGGCGACGCCCATCCCCCGCACCCTTGCACTGACCATGTACGGCGACCTGGATGTGAGTATCCTCGATGAGTTGCCGCCCGGCCGTACCCCTATCGTGACGCAGCACGCCTTTGAGCATCAGCGCTCAGACATCTACTTCTTCATCCGTGACCAGCTCCGGCAGGGGCGGCAGGCCTACGTGGTCTATCCCCTCATCGAGGAGAGCGAAAACCTGGACTACCGAAGTGTCGAAGAGGGCTTCGAAAACATCCGCAACGCCTTCCCCGCCACCCAGGTCGGTATGGTCCACGGTCGATTGCCGGCGGATGAAAAGGAGAAAGTGATGCAAGACTTTGCCGATGGTACGATCCGCATACTGGTCGCCACGACAGTGATCGAGGTGGGGGTCGATGTGCCCAACGCCTCGATCATGCTGATCGAGAGCGCCGAGCGCTTCGGTCTGTCGCAGCTGCACCAGCTGAGGGGACGGGTAGGGCGGGGTACCGCACAGAGCTACTGCATCCTCATGACCGGTGAGGACATCTCCGAAAACTCTATGAAGCGCATCCGCATCATGTGCGAATCGTCCGACGGCTTCTACATCGCCGAGGAGGACCTCAAGCTCCGCGGGCACGGCGATATGGAGGGGACCGCCCAGAGCGGCGACTCCACCCTCCTAAAGGTTGCCAGCCTGTCGGAGGACAGCCGCATCGTCGCCTTTGTCTCCAACCTCTCCGGTCATATCCTGCAGGAAGACCCGATGCTCTCTCAGCCCCAAAATGCCCTCATACGTCAGCAACTATCTCTCCTCCTCGAGGGCGAAAAAGACTGGCTCCAGATCAGCTAATCCCTAGGGGTCTCCAAGTGGTTTGAGCCTATGGCGACCCCGTTAGGGGTCGAACAGTATAGCCCCGAGTCAGACGCACTGAGGAGCGTCTGACTCGGGGTAAATGATTCGCTCTTGCACCCCGACCCCGACACACGTCGGGGTCGCACCCTGTCATCTGATGGTACGACACCAACGTTCGTCGGAGTCGTTTTTTCGGAGAAGGACCGTATTCCCAGGGTCAGAGCTCCTTGGAGCTCTGACCCTGGGCTATTGATGTACGACCCCCTTGGGGTCGTTTGTTCCTCGCCCGGAGGTCGAGGTGCGCAGCACCGAAGACCCCGGGGAAATAACGGACCACTCCCATTAATCCTCGACCCCGCAGGGGTCGCCATAGGAGCGGCTCGGAGAGGCTCAAAAATTTGACGGATAGAAGAGAAATGTTTCCAGTAGGAAAGAAAACGATTTGACGGATAGAAGCGAACGATTTCCAGTAGGAAACTTTTTTTGCTCAGGCACCTAATCTTTTTGGATATTATATCTGGTTGTTTTTCAGCTGAATATAGCATTCTATGAAATCTCCTATAAAACGAGAGAGGGTGTGCCAGAACTTTTGTCTTGGCACACCCTCGTCTTGGGAATTATGCAGAGCTGTTTTCCTCTGGTGGATTACTTGTGGTCGCGGCACCAGAGGTAGGCATTGCGGAATGCCTCTGCCCACGGGGTTACTTCGTAGCCCTCGGGGAAGTAGCCACACTGCCACGGGAAGATACAGCGCTCGGGGTGTGGCATCATCGCCAGGTGTCTGCCGTCTTCGCTGGTCAGTGCTGCTATGGCACCCGCTGAGCGGTTGGGATTGCCGGGGTACTCGTCGTAGGCGTACTTGGCAGCGATGGGGTAGGCGGAGAGCTCGCCGCTTAGCTCGAAGCGACCCTCACCATGGGCTATCCAGCAGCCGAGCTTTGCTCCGGCAAGGCTGCTGAGCATCACGGAGTTGTTCTCTAGAATCTCGAGAGTGGTGAAGGAGGACTCAAAGCGGCCGGATGCGTTTTCGCGCATGTGGAACTCTCGCCCATCCGTGTAGAGCATACCGAGCTCACCCATGAGCTGGCAGCCGTTGCAGACGCCGAGCGAGAGGGTGTTCTCTCGAGCATAAAAGTCCTTGAGCACTTTTCGTGCGGTCTCGTTGTACCTGAACCCGGCTGCCCATCCCTTGGCAGAGCCTAAGACGTCTGAGTGGGAGAAGCCACCGCAGAAGACGAGCATCTGTATGTCCTTGAGGGTTTCGCGTCCGGACATAAGGTCGGTCATGTGGACGTCCTTGACGTCGAAGCCGGCGAGATAAAGGGCGTATGCCATCTCACGCTCGCCATTGGTCCCCTTGTCGCGGATGATGGCTGCGCGGATGCCGGATGGGCGCTCCGGAAGGGTGTACTCCAGCTTGCCGGTGTAGTTTTTGGGGAATGTGTACCGGATGGGCTGTGCAAAGATGTTTTTTGCCCTCATCTCTGCCTGATCCGGGCTGCTCTGGTAGCGCTCCATCGCCTTGCTGGGAGCATACCAAGCCTCTCGTAGTTCGTCGATGGCAAACGTGTGGGTGGTGTCATCTCCGAGCACCAGGCTGCGCTCCTCTATGGGGCGTGCGATCAGCTCGGCGGCGATGCCCTGCTTGTCCAGCTCTGCCACTACGCCCTCCGGATCGGATACCTGTATGAGGATGCCGGGGTTTTCGCAGAAGAGGACCTTGAGTAGGTCGTTGTCCTCAGCGAGGAAGTGCGGCTCCATGCGTACCCCTCCGCGGGTGTTGGCAAAGGTCATCTCCAGTAGCGCAGTGATGAGTCCGCCTGCAGAGATGTCGTGGATGGCAAGGATGTTCTCGCTGTAGATCAACTTTTGGATCGCTTCGTAGGCATCGATGAAGTAGTCGACGTCGAGGATGTCCGGTGCTTCCGAACCTACTTTGCCGAGTGTCTGGTAGAGCGCAGAGCCTCCGAGTGCACGCGGGCAGAAAGAGAGGTCTATGTAGACGATACCGGAGTCCTTGACCGGCTTGAGTACCGGTGTGGGTATTTTTTTGACATCGGTCACTTCACCTGCTGCGGAGACGATGAGTGTCCCGGGGGAGAGGACCTGTGGGGCGTCGGTGTAGTTTTGGGTCATGGAGAGGGAGTCTTTGCCGGTGGGGATGTTGATGCCCAGTGCGATAGCAAAGTCGGAGCAGGCCTGTACTGCCTCGTACAGACGTGCGTCCTCTCCCGGATTGCGGCAGGGCCACATCCAGTTTGCCGAGAGGGAGACGGAGGTGAGTCCCTCCTTGAGCGGTGCGGAGATGAGGTTGGTCAGCGCCTCAGCGACGGCAAGGCGTGAGCCGGCTGCCGGGTCGATGAGTGCTACCTGCGGGGCATGACCTATGGAGGTGGCTACGCCCTCCTTGCCACGGTAGTCGAGCGCTACGGCACCGAGGTCGGATAGCGGGAGCTGGAGCTCACCCTGGCACTGCTGGCGTGCCACCTTTCCGGTGACGGAGCGGTCCACTTTGTTGGTCAGCCAGTCTTTGCTGCCCACCGCCTCAAGGCTGAGGACATCCTTGAGGTGCTGCAGGAGGTCGGTGCTCTGCAGTCTCTCGGGATTGGTGAAGTGCTGCTCCCGAGTGGTGTCGGTCATGACCGTCTTTGGAGCGGAGCCAAAGAGGTGGCTTAGCTTGAGGTCAAAAGGTCGGCTGCCGTCCTTGTTTTCAAAGTCGAGCTCCTGATCTCCCGTGGCTTCACCGACGACGTACATCGGTGCTCGCTCGCGCTCGGCAATCTTTTGGATCGCTCCGACATCGCCACTCTTGATGAGCAGACCCATGCGCTCTTGGCTCTCGTTGCTGATGATCTCCTTGTCCGACAGTGAGGGGTCACCGACGGGGAGCTTGTCCATGTAGATCTTTCCTCCGGACTCCTCTACGAGCTCGCTGAGGCAGTTGAGGTGACCGCCAGCACCGTGATCGTGGATGGAGACGACGGGATTGATGGGACTCTCTGCCAGTGCGCGGATGACGTTGCTGACGCGCTTTTGCATCTCAGGGTTGGAGCGCTGGATGGCGTTGAGCTCGATGGCGTCCTGGTAGACACCGGTGTTGACCGATGAGACGGCACCACCACCCATGCCGATACGGTAGTTGTCGCCACCCATGACGACGATCTTGTCGCCCTTCTCGGCACTGCCCTTGAGGGCATCTCTACGCTCTGCCATGCCTACACCGCCGGCGAGCATGATCACTTTGTCATAGCCCCAGGTGCGGTCTTCCTCCCGGTGCTCAAATGTGAGTACGGAGCCGCAGATGAGGGGTTGCCCAAATTTATTGCCAAAGTCGGATGCGCCGTTGGACGCCTTGGTGAGCAGTTCCTGCGGATTCTGGTAGAGCCAGGGGCGGGCATTGATCGCCTTTTCCCACTGCTTTGCTCCATCCAGCCGGGTGTAGGGAGTCATGTAGACAGCGGTGCCGGCGAGGGGAAGGCTCGCCCTCCCTCCGGCAAGACGGTCGCGGATCTCCCCTCCCGTACCTGTGGCTGCACCATTGAATGGCTCCACGGTGGTGGGGAAGTTGTGCGTCTCCGCCTTGAGCGAAAGTACGGAGTCTACCTTGCGGGTCTCGAAGTAGTCCGGACCGTCGGCACGCTTGGGGGCGAAAAACTCCACCTGCGGGCCTTCGTTGAAGGCGACGTTATCCTTGTATGCCGAGACGAGGTTGTTGGGGTTTGCCTTGGAGGTATCCTTGATCATTTGGAAGAGGCTCTTGGGCTGCTCTTCGCCATCGATCACAAAGGTTCCTCCGAAGATCTTGTGTCGGCAGTGCTCCGAATTGACCTGCGAGAAGCCAAAGAGCTCCGCATCTGTCAGTGGCCGTCCGATCTCTTTTGCCACTCCGATCAGGTAGTCGATCTCCTCATCGCTCAGCGCCAAGCCCTCTTCGGCATTGTATTCACGGATGTCTTTGACCTCAATGATCGGGGCTTTTTGGAGGTTTTGCTCAAAGATCGTACCGGAGAGACCCTCGTACTTTCTCAGGAGCATTCGGTCGTACGGCGTATCTTCCTCAGCTTGTACAAACATCTCGATCCGATCGATCCCGGTACGTTGCCTGAGTCCCATCACCTCGGTTATCTCCGTGGCGTTGGTGGACCAAGGGGTGATCATCTCGGCACGCGGACCAATATAGTAGCCCGGGAGTACCTGCTCTTCGGTGGGTTCGGCATCCCCGAATAACCAGCGCAGTGCCTCCAGGTCGGCATCATTGATAGGCTTGGTGTGGCTGACAGCGTAGACCGTTGTCAGTTCGTTGTCTTGTTTTCTAAAGAAAGAGATCATAGTACTATTTTGTAGAGCTGTTGGTATTTACTTGAGTTCGCGGAGGATGGCTTTTTCGAGCTCCTCTATGCTCGTTGCACGGAGCACGATATCCCCTTGCTTGTTGATCAGGTAGAGTGCGGGTAGCGATTGGATGTTGTACAGACCTATGTACTGGGAGTAGGGTCCGTCAGCATCCACGACATTCGTCCAGGGCATCTGTTTGGTCACGTTTCGCCAGATGTGCTGATCCCGGTCCAGTGCTACCTGATAGATCCGCAATCCCCTCGGAGCGTAGTGGCCGTAGAGCGTCTTTAGGATGCTGTTGAACTCCGGCGCCCAGTTGGCACCCATGCTTGTAAAGCAGAGAAGTGTCGTGTGTCCCTCCGCAGTCTTGCTGAGGCTGATCGTCTGCCCCTCGGTGTCCGGGAGTTTGATATCTATATATCCGACCACATCAACCTCTTGGAGGGGCTGGTCGGGGGTATCATTCTTTGCCTCCGCCAGTCGCTGCCGACGTGCTACCGCCAGGGCTTGAAGCGCCAGACGGTACAGGTGCTCGGTACGCGGATCCTCAGGTCGGTAGACCTGATAGATATTGGCAACTGATGCAAAAGCTCGGGCATCCTCCGGGTCGTAGACGTTGAATATGAGCTCGCTCCCCACCTGCTGAAAGAGAGCAAAGTACGCTGCAGTGGACATCGGATTGGTATAGATCACCCGGGTTGCCACCTCCTTGTAGTTGGCGATGATGCTGTCTCTCAGCGATGTGTACTCAAAGAACGACACCTCGCCACTATTGTATCGATCCAAAAGAGCCTTGGCATCGGTGTTGGCTTTTCTGCTAGCCAGCCAGACCTCCTTGATCTGCTCAGACTCTCCGCTGCCACTGACGCTATAGTCGCTACTCAACTTATCTGCCGGAGCATCGATGGTGATGGTCTCTATGGAGTCCACGGCAAAGGGGATCGACTGCGCCCCCATCCTTAGCTGGTAGTGCTCCGGGTATTGGGGTGCTGCACCACGTAGCTTGTAGTGTCCGTTGCCTTTTAGGACGACCGAGTCCTCCAGTTCTATTCCGGTCAGGGTCCGGTGCTCCAGGTAGAGTGTCTGTCCCTCTCCACCGGAGATGACCCCATTGATTTCAAAAGTAGGCTCACGCTTGGCGCATCCTACCAGTACCAGGCAGGTCAGTGTCGCTGCTAGTATTTTTCTCATTGCTTAGCTCGTGTAGGTAAGATTATCTTCAGGTTTTCTTTCTCTCCTCCCACCCGTAGTTGCAGTACAAGCACTCCCAGTCCCTCCAGAGGCCTTTTGTCCAAGAGGAGTACCCTCTCGCCGGATGGAGCACTCCCGAGACGAATAGGGCAGCTGTAGACCGGTTGTCCCAGGAGGGTATAGATCCTGAGCTCTCCGCTCGCACTCTGTAGCCGCTTGGCAAAGGTCAGCATCAGCTTTTCGTCGCTGATGGACTTCAGGTCGACAAAGGGCTCGGCTCCATCCTGCCGGACGTAGTCATCCCGGTCGACCATCAGGTCCAGCCAAAGGTTGGCATTGATTGACCTAAAGGTGCCCGCCTCTTTCACAAAAGCGGTCGCTGTCTGTCCCTGATGGCTGACGATACTGACGTTCTGCGGAAGTCCGGAGGTGTTGAGCGCAAAATAGTAGGATCCGCCTTTTCCGGATGGAGATAGGGGGGACTCCAGAGGCACAAACACCTCTCTCATCATTTGGAACTTTTGAGTCCCGCTTAGGAGTTCACTCGGCACTACTGCCGAAGCCACCTCGCGTCCGTCGCTACTGAGCGCATCATAGACCCTTAGCACCAGTGGCTCCGACGCATGAAGCGCCTGAGCTGTCGGCTCCAGGTCCATCATCACGTACACGCCGCTCACCTTGCTACCGGGGGTGATGTCGTACCGCTCTGCCACCTCTGTGTGGCGGGTTAGCTCGGCTCGCTCCAGCATCTTGATCTGGGGACGCAGATCTTTGTTGCCGGTCAACCTCGGCATGTGCGTGATGCGCAGCGACCTTGGCGTCATCCCTCCCGCCTCCTCCCGACCGGGGCAGGTGGTCAGGTTGGTATCGCCTCCCGTCAGGTGCTCACGGATACTTATAGCCCCTTCTTTCTCGGAGTCAAAGACTTTTCGGAGCGAAAAGAAGTAGTCCGAGAGCCCGTTTCCACAGAAAGAATAGCCCCCGGTGAGCCCGCCCACGACGCAGTTGTCTTTGTCAAAGAGCGGAGAGCCGGACGATCCGCTCTCTGTAGTGCCAATCTCCCACCTTTCGACCATGATGAATACTTTGCTGTTTCCCCACGGGTATTCGGGACTGTATCCCTCCAGGTCATTTCCGATGTTGGTTGCTCTATTCACCCTCTTAGTCTGGTAGTAGGGGTGGTGGATGTTGTGGTAGGGGCCCACAGGATGGTTCGACGCCCGCCACCCGGCGTAGTACGGGCGGTAGTTGCTCGGCGGTCGCTGGTTCATCTCCAGCATACAAGCGTCTGTAGAAGTGTCGATGCCGACCAGCTTGGCTCCGGAGAGGGACTGCGTCACAGCGGGTGCGATACCTCTGCCACATACCGGCACGGCGTAGTTAAACACCACCACCGTCCGGCTCGCTCGCTCCTCATAGTTGTGGTGCTTAAAATTACCCGACAGCACATGCGACGCCGTCATGATATAGGGTGTGCCATCGTTTTTAGAAGTGTTGGTGAGCCAGCCGGTTCCTGCCGTTGTCCCATCCACGTAGATCAGCACCACGCTTCGGGCTATATCCGACACCGCAGGGTAGCACGCCACCTCGGGTGCACAGTCGAGATCGTGCAGCGTATTCCCAAACTTATCCTGCAACTTGATCAGTGCATGGTTGACCTCGCGTAGGCGTAGACGTGGCTCTTCGCCTGCCGGTAGCTGTAGCTCCACGATCACGTCATCCGAGGGGATGGGGATGGTGGCGAGCTCGTGCCGGGTATTGTTGTTCTCCGCCCCAAATGGTCCGATCACTATACTCTTGTCTCTCGAACTGTAGATATAGAGTCGCCCCTCCTTGGGCAGATCAAAGTCGCTAAAGTAAAAGCTCAGACTCTCTGCTCCGCGTGAGGTCACCCGCATCTGCCAGATATCAGTACTACCCTGTCGGGAGTGCAGCCCCGCCTCGGGGATGTCCACGTCCACGACTTGCTTGTGAGCAAAAGCGAGCAGACGCAGCTCGGACTCGTTTTGCTGCTCCAGTGCCAGCATGGCTGAGTCTCTGTCAAAAGCTCCCAGTCGCACCACCGGCAGCTCCGGTGTGTTGCGCACTCCCGAGCCGTCGCTCATGCCGTATGGACTGCTCGTCGTGACGATCTGAGCTACTGCGCTCATCAAGCAGAGAGGCAGGAGGGATAGGAGCAAGGTCAGCCGTCTTTTCATGGGTATATCTATCTCTAGTCTCATCAGAAAAACCAAATGAACCACCACTATGGCTAGAGAGGGTGGTCCACAGTCATAAAATCATCCGCCAAAAGGGCACCGATACTCTCCTGCAAAAGTATCGAAAAATACGCAATAAACCTCGGAAATAACGTGCTCCGGGAATGTTAGTTTGGGCAGGTGTACCGGGTTTGACACCCCAACATTTTTTCTCACCTTAATATTCTCCTCAACCTTGAGCCGTTGTACGACCCCGACATGCGTCGGGGTCGGGAATGAAATCCGGATCGGTTACCCCGGGTCAGAGCTCCGGAGGAGCGAATGACCCGGGGCTAGATTCTTCGACCCCCAACGGGGTCGTTTTGCTCATCGATGCATGCTGCGGGGGCTCTGACCCCCGACGAATGTCGGGGTCGAACAACACAGCCCAGGGTCAGAGCTCCGCAGGAGCGAATGACCCTGGGAATACGGTCCTTCTCACAAAAACGACTCCGACGAATGTTGGAGTCGTACCACTAAACGGAGATAATCGGGTGAATGTCTATATCGCTGACAAACAGGTAGATATTGGTCGCAAAAACTTTCCTACTGGAAAGAGTTTGCTTCTATCCGTCAAATCGTTTGCTTTCCTACTGGAAACATTTCTTTTCTATCCGTCAAATTTTTTTTGTCCCGAACTGAGCGAAAAAAGTACGGGGCATATCGGTGCAATTGCCCGGTGGGGCTCACCTGATCTCACGGGAAAGTGCTATATTTGACTTGGTTGTTTTGAAAAACCTTAGCGTAATACCTATGGATTTGTTATTGATTCTTTTGATCGTTCTGCTGATGGTGGCACTGTACCGCCTGCTGCCGGTTTTTCGGGCGCTACGCCGAGTCTCTGCTATGAAGCATGAGGCGCAGCGCAGGTACCAAGAGCAGCAGGAGCACCGGAGAGCAACAGAACGGACAGAAAATCCACCTCGGAAATCAGAGGACTTGATAAAAGGTGCGAACCTAGATCTGGAGGGCGGGGAGTATGTGGATTATGAAGAGGTCAAGGATTCGAACTGATAACTAAATAGTAGCGGATCCGGGAGAGGGAGTTTCTGAAAAATATCAAGAAGTTCGTGCAAAAGTTAAAACAATTGGTTACCTTTGAGCTTCGGACACTTTTCTACCCTACACTCAAGCCTTTTTAGCGACATTATGAAGATAGAGAAATTCAGGGACATGCTCGATACGAACACTAAGGCAGTGTTTTATAAGAAAAGAATCATCGAGCATGTCATCGACATTGGCCCGGAGACTTTACCCAATCTGGCAAAACACCTTGAGGTGAGCGTGCCCACTGTGAGCAAGATGGTTAGTGAGCTCGTGGACACCGGGGTATTCAAAAGCTATGGAAAACTAGAGACCTCGGGCGGACGCCATCCTTTCCTCTACGGTCTGGATCCGGAGAATTGTTACTTCTTGGGTGTGGACTTTGAGACCAACAAGATGAACCTGATGCTCATGGACCTATGCGGAGAGCAGGTACGTGAGGAGATGGGGCGACCCTTCACGTTTGAGAACACCGAGGAGTGCCTGCAGGAGCTCTGCGATGTGGTGAATGAGTTTCTCGACCGCGAAGGACCCGATGATCGTGCCAAGACGGTATCGATCGGTATGAACATCTATGGCCGACTCAACCCCAATACCGGCTACAGCTATACCTACTTCAACTTTAGCGAAGTGCCGCTGGCTAAGGTCCTTTCATCAAAGATTGGGATCGAGACCTTCATCGACAACGATTCGAGAGCTTGCGCTTTTGGCGAGTACATGACGCACTACAAGGAGAATGGCAGTAACATGCTCTTTGTGAACATGACCTGGGGACTGGGGCTCGGCATCATCGTCGATGGCAAGCCCTATACCGGGAAGTCGGGCTTTAGTGGGGAGTTTGGACACATCCATGCGTACGAAAACGAAGTCCTCTGCCACTGCGGCAAGAAAGGCTGTCTGGAGACAGAGGCGAGCGGGAGGGCTTTCTATCGGAAGTTCATGGAGCGAGTGAAGTCCGGAGACAACTCCATCCTGCGCTCTGCTAAGAGCGACCTGCACAAGCCCCTGGATGAGATCACCCTCCTCGACCTCATCGAGGCAACCCGTCGAGAGGATATGCTCTGTATAGAGATCCTGGAGGAGGTGGGAGAGCACCTGGGGATGCATGTGGCGAGTCTGATCAATATATTCAACCCGAATGTGGTGGTAGTCGGTGGTGTGCTGGCTAATACCGGTGACTACTTGATGCAGCCGATGCGGAGCGCCATCCGTAAGTACTCGCTCAATATGGTGAACCAGGACACTGCTCTCAGGCAGTCGATGCTGCTCCGCTATGCGGGTGTGATCGGTGCCTGCATGCTTGCACGTAAGAAGGCTGTCGAGCGGCTTTAGAGCTGTGATGTAAACGATCTATCCCCCCTTCGGGGTGGATGCACCAATAAGAAGACAGCCCCTTAGCACGAATGCTAAGGGGCTGTCTCTTTGTGCTTGGTGGACCCTGTAGGATTCGAACCTACGACCCTCTGTTTGTAAGACAGACGCTCTGAACCAACTGAGCTAAGGATCCAAGAAGTATTTGATCGTATTGTGTGGACCCTGTAGGATTCGAACCTACGACCCTCTGTTTGTAAGACAGACGCTCTGAACCAACTGAGCTAAGGATCCAAAAAGTATAGGTGCGTCTCTGCGTGAGTCGTTGATCTCTCTTTTTCGCTGACGCTTGGCAAAGTTACAAAAGTTTTTTGACTTGCCAAATGTTTTGCTAGATCAATTTAGCGCCAAGGGCTATTTACGAGTGCTTTCTCTCTACTTTTGTCATTCTTGTGGTGGCTGTCGTGAGGCAGAGGGGCGGTCTCTGGCAGCCTCCGGGGGACTACCATGCGATGGGCGCTATGCCGTGTGAGGCGAGGTAGTAGTTGGTCTTGGAGAAGTGCTGGCAGCCAAAGAACCCCCTGTAAGCCGATAGAGGGGACGGGTGTACGCTCCGTAGGATATAGTGCTTTTCGGGGTCGATGTACATCTCTTTGCGCCGGGCATCACTCCCCCAGAGTAGGAATACCAAGTGCTCCCGCTGCTGTGAGAGGACTTGGATGACGTGGTCGGTAAAGCGCTCCCACCCCCATCCGGCGTGGCTCTTTGGAGTGTGTGCCTGTACGGTGAGGGTGGCGTTGAGGAGGAGCACTCCTTGCTGAGCCCAGTGGGTGAGATTGCCGCTCATCGGGATGGGCTTGCCAACATCGGTGTTGAGCTCTTTGTAGATGTTTTGGAGAGAGGGAGGGATGGGGCAGCCATCCGGGACCGAGAAGCTGAGCCCCATGGCCTGACCGTAGTTGTGGTACGGGTCTTGGCCAAGGATCACCACCTTGACCCGGTCGAGGGGAGTGAGATTGAAGGCATTGAAGATCAGCGATCCGGGTGGAAAGACGGTTGCGGTGGAGTATGCTTGGCGGACCCGGTCGGTCAGTTCCCTGAAGTAGGGCTGCTCAAACTCGTCCGCCAAGGCTTCTTTCCAAGAAGGGTGTATCTGTACGTCCATTTTATTGGTCTAGTTCGTCAAGAAGGTTCATGAGGTCTGCGCCCACGAGGTAGGGATAGGTGTCGATTACCTGACTGTCGATCAGCTCTCGGGCAATCTGTCGGAGGGAGCTGCGCGAGCCGGGCTGACGCTCCGCAAGGGTGGACAGTGACCGGTGGATGTAGGTGGCAAGGTCCAGCCCGGCTGTCTCCAGATCATAAACAACGTGAAGTTGCAACTCGTCCAAGAGAGCAGGGGAGACCTTTTGCTCGAGAGCAAGGCGGTTGAGGATGATGTAGGGGAGTAGTCGGGTCATGGCGGTGGTAGGCGCTTCGCTCCAGAGGGTTAGTGCCAGCGGTTCGCCCTGTCCGGAGGGAGTGACCAACTCAAGGACAAAGTGCTCGGCGACCTCCAGCTCGGTGATCTCCGAGCTCCAGGCTTGCAACAACTCTGGCGTGATGGCGTCGTGCGGCAGGATGAGCAGGGCCAGGAGCTTCATCTCTCGGACATCTTTGTGCCACATGAGGGAGGCAAGCTCTGCATCGTGCGGCAGGGTCTTGCTGAGCTCTCGCAGGTGGAGAAGGTTGACGCCAAAGTTGATACCGTAGTCCACTCCCTTGTCGCGCATGCTCTTGGAGGAGATACCGTCCATGTGTCTTCGCAGCTGGTTGCGAAGGCTCTTGAGGGTAGAGTGCCATCGCCCATCGGGTGTCTCCTGCGGTGCGCGGTAGGTAGAGATGGGAGGAGTCAGGGAGCGATACTGCTCGCTGTATCTGAGGTTTTGCTCAAAGTAGCCCTCGTCGTATGTGATGGTATGTCCACCGTCAGTAGTAGGCATGATGACCGGGTTCACAAAGCCGACGTAGGGGGCTATCTCTATATCCGCCATACGCTCAAGCACCTCGGCGTGTAGCTTGGGGTCGACGTCGGTAGCATAGGTGCGTATCAGCTCCTGGGCAGAGGCATAGTCTCCGGTGCTCTTGATCCGCTGAATCTCCGCCAGCTGTACGCCAAAGATCCTGTGTAGCTCGTCGTAGTCGTTGATGATAACGTAGTGCTTCCCCTCTATGGTACGCAGCTCGGCAGCCTTGGTCTCCTGGCAAAGCTCCAGCGCCCACCAGGCGATGAGTGCCCGGTTTTGCATGTGTGCCTGACGTAGGATGAGCTCGTCCCCTAGCTTGGTGAGCTGCGTGAGGATGCCGCGGGTAAGGTACTGGTCGTAGAGAGCCTTGTACGCCTCCTTGTCCGGCAGGATTAGATCCTCTACCATCTGCGGATGAGCGATGAAGTAAAGAGCGTTTAGGTCGGCACGAGCTTCCTCAATGGCTGAGGCATGCTCGCGGAGTGCGTTGCCCGATACTCCGTCCAAAAGTTTGCCCGAGCCATGACCAAGCCCCTCATGTAGGTCTGTGTGTACGGTGTCCGTGATCGTACCGTAGCGCATGATCCTCTGCCGAACCTCCTCACCGTAGTAGAAGCGCGGCACCATCTGCCCCAGACGTGCCTCGGAGACTGCCTCGGAGATATTGGTGAGGGTCACCGACTTGGAGCCGACCTCTGCACGTATCTTTTCGTCATTGGGGAGGTTGATTCCGAGTGGAGAGGCAGGGTAAGAGTCACCGGCGAGCATCACTACTTGGATCGCTCTATTGCTCATAGCCCCTACGGTATGCCGCTTGAACGCTTCGTCGATGGGCGACTCACGCTCCATCTGCTCTGCGAGGTTGATCACCTTCCGGGCACGCTCGGTGCCCGCCCGGTCTACCAGCTCCAGGATACCCTCCCACGATCCTTTCAGCCCGAGAGGATCGGTGTACGTCTCTATGAACCCATTGATCATGTCCACCTCTTCCAGCAGCGTTACCCATATCTTACTGTACTCTGCAAAGTGTTCCGGTTCGCCGCTCTCGTAGTATTCGAGCAGCTTTCGGAGCACGGTACGCGCCTCCTCGGAGGGGGCAAGGTCGATCGCTGCCGTAAGGTGTACCGCTATTTGCTCCAATGCCGGGCCGTAGAGCCCTCCCGTACATGCCACCTGCTCCGTCAGCGTCCCGTCCTCGGATCGGACCAACCTCGTATTGAGCCCCGGTGCGATGCTGTACTTTCCCTGCAGCTTGGCGTAGTAGGCTTCGGCTTCAGCCGTGGTGATCGATGGATCGTAAAAGTGGACCGAGGAGCGCTCCAGCAGCGTCTGCTTATCCCCCGTCGCTCTTCTGCGAAACGGATCCACCCCGGGGTCAAAGATCAGTGCCTCCAGCTCATCTGCCGAAGTCCCGGCATGGCTTAGATAGGTTGGCACGTCGTACGGCAGCTCTGCGAGTGCAGTGCGAAACCATTCGCGCGAAAACTTTGGCACCAACTTCTCCTCCGTATAGCTGTGGTGGATCCCACTATGCATCCACACCGCCCCAAGGTATTCCTCCAGAGCCGGAGTCCTATTGGCCTCCCGGCTCCATAGTGCCTCCAGTACTTCTCGCACCACCGGTCCCAGGCGGTGGTGCTGGAGGTAAATGATGTCCCTTCCCCAGAGACAAGCCTCGGAAAGTTGGTATAGATACGCCTGAGTGTTGGCGGATAGCTGCTCCCATCCTTTTACACGGTAGCGGAGGATGTCAAAAGAGTTGCTGTGGTAGACAATATTATTAGTGCTCATACGGTATAGTGTCTCTATTTACTCTGAAAAGTAATGACGGCTGATGCGCATGGACAGTCTCGCCAGCACCTCGTAGTCGATGGTGCCTGAGGCGTCGGCTATCCGTGCGATGGGCAGTGTGTCGTCAAAGATGGTGATGGTCGATCCTTCGGTCGCCAGTGGAGCATCGGTCAGGTCGAGTATCGTGGTATCCATACACATATTTCCCAGTGTGGGGACGAGCGTCCCGTCCTCGGTCCTAAACCGTACCGCACCGTTTCCCAGTGCACGCGGCAGTCCGTCTGCATAGCCTATCGGGATGACCCCCACCCGTGAGGGGCGCGTCAAGACCCCTTTTCGACCGTAGCCGACCGTTGCTCCTGCCGGCAGCTCTCTGGTCTGTAGGAGCAGGGTACGCAGCGAAGCAACCGGCTCCACCCCCATGGGATGACTCTCGAGGGGCGACAGTCCGTACAGTCCCGCTCCCAGTCGGATCATATCGCTCTCGTAGTCTGCAAACCGTGTGGATCCGGCAGTATTGAGCGCATGCTTCAGGAAAGGGTAGGTCAGACCGGCGTGCATCTCCTCACTGATCTTGTCCATCAGGTCGAGCTGTGCCCTCGTGTACGCATCCTCCGCAGGATCATCTGCCACAGAGAGGTGAGTAAAGATACTGGCGACATGTACTGCTGAGGTGCCCCGGAGCACCTTGAGTACCTGCTTCACCTCCCGCAGCTCAAATCCCAGACGGTGCATGCCGGTGTCCCACTTGAGGTGTACGGGGTAGTCGTGCTCACCGAGCAGTTCCGCCGTGCGTATGAAGTCCTTCAGGATGCTCAGAGAGTAGAGGTTGGGCTCGAGGTGGTACCGGATCATCTGCCGGTAGGCACTCGGCTCCGGGTTCATGATCATGATGGGCACCTTGATCCCGTGCTCCCTCAGCTCCTTCCCTTCATCCGAAACAGCTACGGCGAGGTAGTCCACCTTTTGTGCCTCCAGCACCTTGGCAATCTCGTAGCTTCCCACTCCGTACCCAAAGGCCTTGATCATACAGGTCACCTTCCTCCCCTTCGGGATGTGCGCACGGTAGAGGTTGAGGTTCGACGCCAGGCGGCTGAGGTTCACATCCAGGATGGTCTGGTGCACCCGTCGAATCAGAGCATTGGTGATGCGCTCAAAGTGAGCCATTCGCGCCCCTTTCAGCAGCACGATGTGTCCCCCCAGTTGCTCTGCCGGCTTTCCTGCCAAAAACTCCTCCACGCTTGCGAAGTAAGGTACCCCCTGCCCCAGGACGCTGAGGTAGGGGAGCAGCCCCTCACCAATGGCGATGATGTTTTGCAGGTCATGTACCTCCAGCAGTTCACCGATGCGTCGGTAGAGACCGGCGGGGTCGTTGCTGCTCTCTCGAAACTCCGATAGGATTACACTCTTGGGGCGGTGGTCGATGTTCCGCCGCTCCATATAGCTGAGGGCTATCCGCAGAGAGTCGTAGTCGGCATTGTAGGTGTCGTTGATCAGCAGCATATCCTCTACGCCCTCCAGTACTTCCAGCCGCATACCGATGGGGTAGAGCTTCTCAAATACCCCTTGGTCCTCCGCCACCTCCGGAGCCACCTCGCTCAGGAGGACCAGTGCCAAAAAGAGATCCTGCAGGCTCCCCTCGTCCAGTAGCGGGACACGGTAGCTGCGCTGCTGCCCCCGCAGGGTGCAGGTGATCGTCGTGTGGCTCGGTTCGTGCGTGAGCCGCTCCACGAATAGCTCCGCCGTCGGATCTTCCTTGCTCCAGCCGAGGACCTTGCAGCGGAGACCTGCCCGCTTGATACCGGACCGGATCAGCTCATTATCCTTATCGATGATCAGGAGGTCACTTTCCCGAAAGAGCTTGAGCTTCTCGTCCAGCTTTTGCTCCAGCGACTCAAAGTGCTCCTGATGCGCCTCGCCTATATGAGTGAGTACCCCTATATTGGGCTTGATGATCGGCTCGAGCAGATCCATCCCCCCCGGTGCCGATATCCCCGCCTCTATGAGCGCCAAGTCGAGCTCCGGCGTCAGCCCCCAGATGGAGAGTGGCACACCGATGGACGAATTGTAGCTCCTGGGTGAGCGACCCACCGCACGGTGCGGGCGCAGTAGCTGAAACAATAGCTCCTTGAACGTCGTCTTGCCGTTGCTCCCCGTTATCCCCACGACCGGGTACTTGAGCGTGCTTCTGTGGTACGTGGCGAGCGACTGAAGGGCTGCCAGCGTGTCCGGAACGGTCAGAAATGTTGCTCCCGGGTAGTCTCCCGGCGACAGATCCTCGCGACTCACGACAAAGTTCCTCACCCCCTGTTCATAGAGATCGCCTATGTACCGGTGGCCGTCATCCTTGTCCGTCGTTAGTGCAAAAAAGAGGACCCCCTTCGGCTCTGCCAAGCCTCGGCTGTCGATGAGTGGGGTGCTGATGGTGTCGGTGCCTTTTCCGGTCATCCGGGCACCTACGATCTCCGCAATCTGAGAGATGGGGTATTGAGTCATGCGATGATGTGATTCTTTAGTCTGGTTATTTCGCTCTGCAGGTAGGGGTGTGGGTGCTTTTGAGCAAAGGCCTCCAGTCGCTCCAGAAGCCGTCGGTAGTGCTCGCGTCTCTTTGCCTCAGAGTCGGTCAGTGGCCGGTGTTGCAGGAGTTTCTTGAGTTTTTCCCACTCGGGGATGGTCTCCCTAGTGAGGTACGTCTCTCGGAAGCGCAGCATGATGTAGGCGACCGCCTCTGCCGATGGGTGGGCATAGTCCTCGCGGTAAAAGCGGTAGTCCCGTAGCTCGTCCTGCATGATCTCGTAGCTCGGGAAGTAGTCCACCCGAGGTGAGCGGGTCAGCTCATCCACCGCCAGCAGGAGGGTCGACTTGCTCAGCCGGCTCTCGTGTGCGCCATCTGCATAGTGGGGGATCGGACTCACCGTCAGCAGTACCCGTAGGTCGGGGCACTGCGTCAGCAGCTCGGTCAGGACCGGCTCCAGAGCAGCCACGACCTCGTCGACCGAGACCCGTCTTCGCTCAAAGGCAGATGCCGGCAGCTTGTGACAGTTGTTGACCACCTCGCCCTCCTTCGTGGTGTAGACATAGGCAGTGCCCAGAGTGAGCACCAGGAGCTTGGAGCTCAGCAGCCCCTCGCGTCCCGCCCGAAAGGCCGCCTGCATGCGTGCCAGAGCATCCTCACGCTCTTCGGACGAAAAAGACCCATGGTGCATGAAGCTGTGCCACGCCCCCTCGTGACAAAAGAGCTCCTCTCCGCAAGGCTCCTCTCCCTCCAGTATTCGTGTCAGCCCGCGAGCAATGCTCAGGGGGTTGTAGAGGATCCCAAAGGGCGAGCGGGTCACAGGGTACAGATCCTGCTCCAAGTAGTCGGCAAGCTCCGACGCAAAGCAGGAGCCCCAGAGCGTGATCCGGTCCGAGCGACTGTACTTTGGCTCCATTGAGGGGATGGGTATGACTTTCCTAAATTCCATGCTCCACAAACTTAACCAGAATGCACCAGACTCCCACCTTTTAGGTCCCAAAAATCGGCGTTCCTGCATTCCGATTTTTTTGCACCGACCCACTCCGAAAAATTTGGCGGATAGAAACGAAATTCACCGATTGTCCTGTCGTTGAGCAGCGCTACAACGAGTGCGTAAAGTAAAGCGAATAAGCACGCACTTAGATAAATCAAGCGCTCCGGAGCTACAATTGGCTCCGCAGCGCTTTTTCATTCCTTTTTAAGCACCACAGACGAGTGTATCATGGGGTGCTCTTCAACCTATACCTCCACAATCAGCCCTAGTCCTTTCACTCTCGAAATCTCGCGAAGATCTTGTGCTTTAACTTTGTTACTGATATTAGCGTAAACATACCAGCCATCTTCCACGGCATGCTGCCACGCTGTATCTCCATCTGTGACAGGACGTTTCTGTTTATCAACAAGGTTATAACCAGCATGAATAATCCCGACATCGTGCGCCACTGAAAATCCAATCTTTCTCAGTGCAGCGATAAAAGTCTCTATTCCTCTTGAGTATTGTATCACTTCACCATCGGGGAAAGTCACTGATAATCCTTTTGACGGCGTTTTTTTGCTATACGCTTGTCCTACTTGCTCCTGTACGATCTGATTCTTCACAAGGTCATCTGTTCGCTCCTTATTAGTTGTTACAATCTGAGTGGCAGAACACTTTTCCAGCTGACTTGAAAGTAGATCATTGATGTAGCTTTTCAAAGCCTGCTTTAGTAATGGAGCAAAATGGGATTCAACTCTTTGGGTAAAGACCTCTGGATAGAGTGGCTTAGCAATAAGGCGGACGAACTCTGATGATGGCTCGTTAAGTTCAGATGCAAGACGTTCTTTCAGCTTTTGTCTATACCTCATGTCCCGGGCATTCCTGTGAAGAGAATATACGTCAAACTCAGCTTTCGCAAATTTACTAACCTCCTTAACAACCTCTTCCCTAAGCTCATTCAGATCCAAGCTCAGGAATGGCTCTTGATCCATCTTATTAGGATTATCTAAGTCGGTGTAAAAACGATATTCTCTCCCATCGGTAAGGATGCTGAACTTTGCCTCTGAGCAATGGAAATAACGAAGTAACTGTCCATCCACCAGACTGAGGTCATAGCCTAACGATTTGCATTCGACTAAGATACTTGGTCTCCCTTTGACATAGATACAATAATCCACCTTTTCTCCTCTTTTGATTCCAACATCACACGTCACTTCGGCTTTTACGTCAGTAGGTTCATGAATGTTGTATCCTAGTGCTTCGATAAAGGGTAAGACCAAAGAGTTTTTTGTCTGCTCTTCAGAGTCGATGTCATGTCCAAACTGCTCTAATCTTTTTGCGAGCTCAGTCAATTTATCTTTCAAATTCATCTTTTAGAGTTTGTCCGCAGAAACAATTGTTTTGCAAGAGATTTGTAATACCACAAACTTACTATAATAGACAAGAATATACCACCAAAGATCAATAATTTAAGGGGCATAGTAGGTCGGGGCTTCGATGAAGGTGAACATCCACTTATGGGGGTAGTACCAGACCGGAGCTTGGAACGTCCCGATGGGGACCTTGATCAAGATGGTATTCCACCCGGCTCTGAGGTGAATGGGGTACGGTGCTCTCATACTGTAGTTTTCATCCTCATAGGGGATCTCCAGGTCTCCTTCCTGCCCACCCCGCAGCCAGAAGGGCGGGGTAATCTCCTCACCGTTGACCCAGAGAGTGCCGCTGGTACGGTTCCAGCTGCCAAGTGCCGGACTATCGGCATGCTGACTGCGAGAGTAGTCGTACAAAGAGATCCACGTAGGCATCACCCGCTCCACCTCGCTATAAATACGTCGGTATGCGTAAAAGGTGCTATTCGGCTGTAGGTCTAGGAAATGACCCTTGATGGTCGGGTGCCAAAAGTGGCGAAAAATGATGGTACCACCGATCAGTGTGGTATCGGGAACCATAGCAGCCAGCATTTCAGATGTGGCGTTTTCGATCTCAAAGGATGCTGTCGTGGCTCCACCATTGTCATAAGGACCAAAGATTGCCCACTCTTGGTCTGTCTGCCGGGTGTAGGGAAATGGCACTTTTGGGAACAACCGCTCCCTAAGCCCCAGCATCCGCTCTTCGAGATCGGCTAGCTCGGCGAGTGGCTTTTCGTTGTACTCTATACCGACAAAGTTCCCCACCTTACCTCCACCTCTCCATACACGCTCAGCAAATGCCATTAGTGCAGGGTAGACGGGGTTGTGGGTCAGGTTGTCCTCACCTCGGCGGAGGCGTCGGTCGTTCCAGAGACAGAGAGTGGCTCCCTTTTTGAGTCCCTCCTCCTGCGGTACATCACAGATCATGTGGTTAAAGAGCAGTGGTACTACCTCCAGGGCATCTATATGGTTGATGTAGAGGTTGCGCGAGTCGATCTGCACCGCACCTACGGCGTCCGAGGAGTGTGCGTTGTCATCGCTCCAGAGCTGTCGCCAGACGGTATCCGGGTAGTTGCCACCCGGCTGCCAGCCAACTACAGTGACCCCCTTCTTCTCCAAAAAGTCGACCACCGTCGGGATAAAGGCTTCATTTTGGATCCGGACCTCATCGGCACCGATATGCAGGTACCTAAAGCCGTACTTCTCCAGCACCTCGTCCAGGATATGGAGCACGATCTGCAGCCCCTCCTCGCTCTGCATATCGGTCTCCATAGCCCGACTAAAAGCCTCACTATGTCCCGGCATATCTATCTCCGGAAGGAAAAGGATGCCTCGATCCGCACAATACTGCATCAGCTCACGGATATCAGCCTCACGGTAGTAGAGTCCATGATCTCGTGTCATATGCTCCGGAGCCGTCAGCCAGGGGTACCGATCTATGGCGATACGCCAAGCGACATTTTCGGTCATATGGAAGTGAAAGACATTGAGCTTCAGGAGTGCCATCGCATCGATCTGCTCCTTGAGCAGTGCCATACTCTGGTAGTTTCGCCCCACATCCACCATATATCCCCGCCACGAAAAAGCAGGCGTATCCCGTATCGACACAGGGGAAAATGGTCCGTCCGAAGCAAGCTGAACAAGGGTGGAGAGGGCATGATGAAGACCGCGTACGGTACGTGCGGTAAGCTTCACCGCCCCGGGACTGGCATCAAGCCCATACGACTCGGCGTGCGGATACCGGGCGGTGTCGTCAGAGATCACCAGCGTCACTACAGGCTCTCGGACTACGTCATCCTGAGGCTGAGGAAAAAGCTGAGTCAGACGCTGCACACAAGGGGTAAGGGAGTCCACCGAGCAGCTTAGCCGATACCCACTCCGGAGGTTTACCTCGCCTTTGCCCCAGACCACTTCACGCGGCTGAGGAATAAGGGGTGGCTGCTTCACACCGGCAAGAGCCGTACCAAAGCCGGCAAGCAATAGGAGTGATAGCGTAAAGGTCGAGTACAGTAGGGGTTTCATCTCTTAGGCGTTTTCGTGTAAGGTAGAGGTTGGTTTTATTTTTTTTGAAACAAGCCTCCTATTCGCAAAGGTAACCAATTATGCGTACCAACGCCCGCAATTTGTCCGGAATACCGGGGCTCACGCATTTGAAGTTTAGAGGTGGTTTTGCCGCTCGAGGAGTGGCAAAAAATTTGACGGATAGTAGCGAAATGTTTCCAGTAGGAAAGAAAACGATTTGACGGATAGAAGCGAACGGTTTCCAGTAGCAAACTTTTTGGTTCCTTCGGAACCGGCATTTGATTAGGACGTTTGGTGGACAGCACCCCGCAGGGGTGCCTCCTTCATAGACCGGGTGTCGAGGAGGGGCGAATGCCCCGACGAAGACCCCGGGAAAGGAAGACCCTGCTCAAACAAAACGACCCCGCTAGGGGTCGCCAAACACCTCAACCCTGTGGCGACCCCTGGCGGGGTCGGGAAGGAGGGACAAGGCTTGGTTACCCGGGGTCTTCGGTGCTTCGCACCTCGACCACCGGGCTAAGAACAAACGACCCCTGGCGGGGTCGGCATACCCGTCCTATTCGCCCATTTAACTATCCGCCTCTTTTTGGATAGACTGTTGGTGGGCAGCACCCCGCCAGGGGTGCCTCCTTCATAGACCGGGTGTCGAGGAGAGGCGAATGCCCCGACGATGACCCCGGGAATAGAGATAGCCAAAAAAATAGAACGACCCCGTCAGGGGTCGCCAAACGATCGACCCTTTGTTCGACCCCTATCGGGATGTGATTTTCCCTACATTCTGAGTATATTTGTGACGCAAAGGTCGAATTTAGATCCACCATGTCCCCACTAAACAGCCATACCCTACGCACTTGGATTCGGGAGTATACTCCGTTTTTGCTCCGGTATCTGTTGCCCCTTGTCGTCATCACGGCGATCTGTCTGGGGCTGATGCATGAGGAGGCGCCGCTCTTGCCGAGCTACGACATAGAGGCGTTTGGCAGGCGTACCCCGTACAGCTACATCGGGAGCTTCAATCGGGACTTCAACGACCTCAATGACTTGCAACTAAGCTCCGCCTCCGTCGTGGGTATCCGACCCTGTCGGACGCGTGAGGAGGTGCGGCAGCACAAGAAGCTGGTGCAGGTATCGGATACGAAGGGAATCACCATCGATGAGCTGACGCACTCGGAGCCCTATCTGGTTCCGGAGGCTGCCCGGCTGCTGGAGGAGTTGGGGGAGAGCTTCGTGATGCGGCTACAGAGGGATCGCATGCCGCTCTATCGCCTGGTGGTGACCAGTGTCACGCGCACCGAGGAGGATGTGCGTGCCCTCAGACGGGGGAATGCCAATGCTTCTGCAAAATCCACGCACATGTACGGGACCACTTTTGACGTCTCGTGGAAGCGGTTTGAGAAGGTGGATCCCGAAGATCCGAGGGAGATTGCTCCGGACGAGCTAAAGCACCTCCTGGCAAGTGTCCTCAGGACGTATCAAAAGGAAGGACGCTGCTACATTAAGCACGAACGACTGCAGGCGTGCTTCCACCTGACGGTGCGAAAAGTTCAGTAAGTTAGTTGTCAACTCTGGTTGACTTTTTGACGATTTATTTCGCACAGTCATCCGTTTCGGATAACTTACGTCTCTTTTTCTCTTTTTTAATCTGTACTTAGTTTTCTGCTACTCAGATGATTATTGTTGTTTTGCTCCCCTGTTCTGGGGAACTTAACTAAATTGCACACGTCTTTTCGTGTGGAATCCATGAGGTAATATTGTATATTTGTTGACCGCTTTGGTGAAGCAATCGGAGAGTGACCTCTCTTTTATTGCCCGACTTTTATATCGCTATGTTGTGAAGAGCACGGCGCCTAAGCGGATTTTGCAGGGAAAAACCAATCAAATTGACCAAGTAATAATCATATCAACCCCCTTTTTCATTGATAATGAAACAAAAGACTTATAGCTTCACTGAAGCTTATGATGCCACGCTGGAGTACTTCCAGGGTGACGAGCTGGCGGCAAAGGTGTGGACCTCCAAGTATGCGCTGAAGGACTCGGAGAACACTCTTTTTGAAAAGACACCGGCTGATATGCACCACCGGATAGCGTCGGAGCTCCACCGTATCGAGCAGAAGTACCCCAACCCCCTCAGCTACGAAAAGATCTACGAGCTGATCGACCACTTTAGGTACATCATACCGCAGGGAAGCCCCATGACCGGTATCGGGAATGATAAGCAGATTGCTTCTCTGTCCAACTGCTTCGTGATCGGTCTCGACGGGAGCAGCGACAGCTACGGTGCGATCTTCAAGATTGACGAGGAGCAGGTGCAGCTGATGAAGCGCAGAGGCGGTGTCGGACACGACCTCTCGCACATCCGACCGGCAGGATCACCTGTGAAAAACTCGGCGCTGACCTCCACAGGGCTCGTGCCTTTCATGAACCGTTTCTCCAACTCTACCCGTGAGGTGGCGCAGGATGGACGCCGCGGAGCACTGATGCTCTCGGTGTCGATCAAGCACCCGGATAGTGAGGCGTTCATCGATGCCAAGATGGAGGAGGGCAAGGTGACCGGTGCCAATGTGTCGGTACGGATCACTGACGACTTCATGCGGGCGGTGGAAAACGATGAGGACTATACCCTGCAGTTCCCCATTGATGCGGAGAAACCCCTGTACACCAAGGTAGTCAGGGCGCGCGAGCTCTGGGAGAAGATCATCCACAATGCGTGGAAGAGTGCTGAGCCGGGTGTGCTCTTTTGGGACACTATCATCCGTGAGTCGGTGCCCGACTGCTATGCCGACCTGGGCTTCCGCACGATCTCAACGAACCCCTGCGGTGAGATTCCTCTCTGCCCATACGATAGCTGCCGCCTGCTGGCGATCAATCTTTTTGGGTACGTTGAGAAGCCGTTTACCAAGGAAGCGCGCTTCAATATGGAGCTCTTCCGCGAGCATGTCGGCTATGCTCAGAGGCTGATGGACGACATCATCGACCTGGAGCAAGAGAAGATTGACAAGATCATTGCTAAGATCGACTCCGATCCGGAGAGTGACGAGATCCGTCAGACCGAGCGTCATCTGTGGGAGAAGATCCGCCGGAAGACCCTGATGGGTAGGCGTACCGGTGTAGGTATCACAGCGGAAGGGGACATGCTGGCAGCACTTGGACTGCGCTATGGCTCCGACGAGGCTACCGACTTTGCTGAGGAAGTGCAGAAGAACCTATGCCTCAGTGCTTACCGGAGCTCTGTGAAGATGGCTGAGGAGCGTGGTGCTTTTGAGATTTACGACGCGAAGCGAGAGGAGAAGAACCCCCTCATCCTTCGGATCAAAAAAGCGGATCCCGAGCTGTACCAAGAGATGGTGAAGCACGGTCGTCGCAACATCGCCTGCCTGACCATCGCCCCCACCGGATCGACGAGTATCATGTCGCAGACCACGTCGGGGATCGAGCCGGTCTTCCTACCGGTGTACAAGCGTCGCCGCAAGATCAACACCGCAGAGGAGGAGGGTACCTCCACGGCGACCTACGTGGACGAGACGGGGGACCGCTTTGAGGAGTTCATCGTCTACCACCACAACTTCAAGACCTGGATGAAGGTCAACGGCTACGACACTGAGAAGGACTACAGCTCTGAGGAGCTGCAGGAGCTGGTGGAGAAGTCCCCGTACTACAAGGCAACCTCCAATGACGTAGACTGGGTGGCAAAGGTGCGCATGCAGGGTCGTATCCAGAAGTGGGTCGATCACTCCATCAGCGTCACCATCAACCTCCCCAACGATGTCGACGAGGAGCTGGTCAACACCCTCTACATCACAGCGTGGAAAGAGGGCTGCAAGGGCTGTACCGTGTACCGCGATGGCTCCCGCTCCGGCGTGCTGGTAGCTGCAGAGGATAAGAAGAAAGAAGATAAGGAAAAAGCCGATAAGGCTGCCCGAAAGGACGACGAGGCTTTTCAGCAACTGAAGCGCCCCGATGAGCTGGACGCAGACATTGTCCGCTTCCAAAACAACAAGGAGAAGTGGATTGCCTTCATCGGACTAAAGAACGATAAGCCCTACGAGATCTTCACCGGTATCGATGACGAAGAAGAGGGGCTGAGCATACCCAAGCGCGTCTCCAAGGGTAAGATCATCAAGACCTTTGACAAGCTGGGGCGTAAGCGGTATGACTTTGAGTTTTCCAATAAGCGCGGGTTGACCGTGACTGTAGCCGGGCTGGATACGAAGTTCAACCCCGAGTTTTGGAACTACGCCAAGTTCATCTCCAGCGTCCTGCGCTACGGTATGCCTATAGAGCAGGTGATCAACCTCATCCAGGGACTTGACCTGGACGACGACTCCATCAACACGTGGAAGAATGGTGTGGAGCGAGCGCTCCGACGCTATCTTGCCTCAGGAACCAAAGCCAACGGACAGACTTGCCCCAGCTGTGGGCAGGAGAGCCTGGTGTATCAGGAGGGCTGCCTGATCTGTAAAAACTGTGGTGCCTCCAAGTGTGGCTAAATAGTTGGAGGGTGTGTCTGAACCATTGGTTTGGATGCACCCTTGGCTGCTGTCAGGATGGGACGACATCCCCTCTTTGACACTGCCGGTTTACTCTTAATAACTGTCTCAATGCAGAATGGGCTCGGTACCAATTTGGTACCGAGCCCATTCCTTATATTGTCAGTGTGTCGAGTTGCGGATCAGAAAGTCCACTTCATGGCTACGCTTGGTAGGGCGTAAAACTTATCCGAGGTTGCTTTGTCGTAGAGCAGACGTACCTCAGTACCTACAGAGAGGTTGAGTGCATCCGGCATGCCAACAAACTGGTTGATATTGAGCCAAAACTGAGGTCTCATGAAGAAAACCAAGCTGCTCATATCGGTTCCTAGGTTGGCACTGCGCACCGTCAGGAGGTTGCTGATGGTCCAGAGGCGGTTCCAGCTAGTCCAGTCGAGCAGGGAAGTCACCTGAATGTTGTTGGGCTTCTCGTGCTTGAAGTCGTGTCGGTAGCCGACGATGGTATTGAGTCTAAAGTCGTACTTGCGGTGCTTGAAGACGTAGTCGATACCGCTGACAAGAGCGTTATTGAAAGAAGCCTGGTTGGTCAAGCCACCCTGGTAACCCACGTGAAGAGCGATGGGAGCGTCCCAAAACTTTAGGTCGCGAAACATCATGGTCTGCATGCGGTCTATCCCCTTGCATGAGATGCTCATGTCCATCAGCACGAAGTTGGTACCCCAGCGATCCTCTGAGTAGTGCTGCAGGGTAGAGATGACCGGCGTCTGGTTGCCCAGATCCTCTTTGTATAGATGCTTACCAAAGTTGTAGTGAAGCTGGATGTCCGTCTTGTTTACTTGAGCAGAGGCGATGCCGGCACCAAGTGCAAGGCTGGCAATACCCACTGCGAAGAGCGTTTTGAAGTCCATTGTTGTTTGATTTGTGAAGTGTTATATCTATCTGCTGGGCAGCTTCTGGGTGAACAATAGGGCCACCCCGGCGCTCCAAACTGCGTAAAGGTACTAAAAAATGATAAGATGCTGTGCGAAAGCCCTTCGCACAGCCATAAAAAGTTGGTTGCCTGAGGGCAAAAAGTTTCCTACTGGAAACGGTTTGCTTCTATCCGTGAAACTGTTTTCTTTCCTACTGGAAACTTTTCTCTTCTATCCGTCAAATTTTTTGCTCGGATCCGAACTGCAAAAAATCCGACGGCGCCAACCTAAAGTTCCTGCCGGGCGAGTCGCTCCTTGGCGAGCTGTTCGTAGGGAGTGCCCGGAGCACCGTAGTTGGCATAGGGGTAGATGGAGATCCCACCGCGTGGGGTGAAGAGTCCCTTTACCTCTATGTACTTCGGTTCCATCAGTCGGATCAGGTCCTTCATGATGATGTTGACGCAGTCCTCGTGAAAGGCTCCGTGGTTTCGGAAGCTAAAGAGGTAGATCTTGAGGCTCTTGCTCTCGACCATTTTCTCCGCCGGGATGTAGGCGATGCGTATCTCCGCAAAGTCCGGCTGCCCGGTGATGGGGCAGAGGCTGGTGAACTCGGGGCAGTTGAAGCGCACCCAGTAGTCGTTATCCGGGTGCTTGTTGATGAATGTCTCCAGTACCGACGGGTCGTAGTCCTGTGAGTACTGTCCTTCTTTGGGGACTAGGAGTGTGAGGTGATCCTCAGTGCGGTCTATTTTTTGAGTCATGTGTTCGTGGTTGGTGTGTACATACAAAGCTCAGGACTTCCCATTGCGGGCTCCTGAGCTTTTAGGTCTCGAAAAGTGTACCTACCTCTCCCCTATAGGATCTGTGCCGATCGGTACCACCACATCACGTGGTGTGTGCGTGGGGCACAGAGGCGTACTTACTTCTTCTTGAAGAAATCCTGTACCTTCTCGTTGGGCACCATTTGCTCGTCAAAAACATAGGCGCCTGTCTTGGGGGACTTTACCATCTTGATGACTTTGGAGTAGGTACGTCCTTCACCCTTCTGCAGGGTTGCTACTGTCTTTTTTGCCATGGCTTATTATCTCTCTATTTATCTTGTTTGAGTGTCTACGGGGCAAGCAGCAAGTAGTAGGGTATTGCTTACTTGATCTCCTTGTGTACGGTCATGCGCTTGAGGATCGGGTTGTACTTCTTCAGCTCAAGGCGGTCGGTCGTATTCTTCTTATTCTTTGTGGTGATGTAGCGAGAGGTTCCCGGTAGTCCACTTTCTTTCATCTCAGTGCACTCGAGGATCACCTGTACTCTATCGCCTTTTCCCTTCTTGGACATGGTTCTCTATTCTTCTATTCAAAAAAATAAATCGGACGCCTAGTGGCTTGCACCAGGTCAGTCTAGGATCTGTAGGCTCTTGAGGTTCCCGTTCTCATTGGCGCGGATCAGGGCGGCATTGAGACCGATCTTGTTGATCAGGCGGAGTCCCGCTGCTGACACACGGATCTTGATCCAACAATCTTGCTCGGGCCAATAAAACTTGCGGTCGAAAAGGTTCGCATTGAACGTCCGCTTGGTGCGGGTCTTGGAGTGCGAAACTTTGTTGCCGATGAGTCCTTTCTTGCCCGTAATCTGACAAACTCGTGACATTTTATTTATTATCTATTTATGGTTATTCTTTCGGTCAGAGGTTGCAAAGGTACTAAAATCTTTGTACTTGCACAACCTCGTAGGCTACCTATTTACTCTGCCGGAGCCTCCTCTACCGGTGCTACAGGCTCTGTAGATACATCGCCAAATGGCTGAGCATCAGCAGGAGCGGGGATAGTAGCTTGGTCTACGTAGTCGGTGATCACGCTGTTCTCCTGTGTGGCTGCACCGCGGTTGCTGCTGGGTGCCCAACGGGCAACGAGGATGCAGAGGATAGCCATGGTCGCTGCCAGACCCCAGGTGATCTTCTCTACGGCATTCGTGGTCCGCTGTACGCCCATGATGCTGTTGGAAGAAGAAAAGCCGGCTGCCAGTCCACCGCCCTTGGACTCTTGGATGATGACAATAAAGATCAAGAGCAGAGCGACAATCGCAATGAGGATGGAAAGAAATATGTACATTTTTTTAGTTGTGCTACTACTTATTTTTATCAACAGGAGCAGGCGACATCACCTTGATCAGTTTTTCAAGGTATGCCACTTGCTCGGCAAAGTAACTATTTTTTTCTGAATAATTCAAATTTAGCGTCTTAAAAATGCGTAGCGCTTCCGCATATTTGGCTTGGCGAATGTAGATTCGTGCCAGAGTTTCGGTGAAGAGCTCTTCGTCCTGAGCCGGTGGGACACTGCTTTCAGACGGGGGAGGGGCTACCTCCGCGACGGTTGGTATTTTCTCTGCGGCTTCTCCCTTGGCAAGAAAAGCGTTGATCAGATCCCCGGTACTCTCCTTGGGTTCCTCTCTTTTGGGCTCTTCTTCGGGTAGAGGTGCCTGGATGAGATCGAGCATCTCCTCCACCTCGCGGGCATCGTCCGGGTGGTCCTGCAGGAAGTCATCGATGATGCTAAAGGCATCCTGCGGCTCTTTTTCCTCCTCCGGTACGGTATGCGTCGGGGTATGGCGGTGGTCCTTGAGCGTCAGAAAGAGCTGTGCCGGGTCGCTGATGTAGAGGATGCGGCGGCTCAGTTCGCTCGAGTAGCGTAGGTCGCCGTTTTGGTGCAGGCAGATCAGGATCAGCCGATGCAGCGGTTCGCAGTAGGGATACTGCCGGCTGAGCAGTAGCAGGTCGTCCAGGTGCCGGAGGGTGAGACCGGAGGGATCCTCCAGGAAGTGTGCCAGTTCGGAGTAGGTCATTACCAGTTTTCGACAGTCGCGTTAAATATCTGGTTGATCAGATCCTCCGTCATGCGTGCGACCAGCTCGTCCTGTACTTCGGTCAGCATCAGGCTGCTGTCAAAGGTCTCAAAGGAAGTGAACTGCCGCTCAAAGCTCTCCTCCTCGTCCACTAAGTTGGTGAAGCGCACGTTGATCGTGATGGTCAGCTTGGTCTTTGCCGCCAGGGCGTTTTCCTGCACCGCTTCGGCGGTGAGGTCGTACCCGGTGATCTCCCCCTCGATGTTCAGATCCCCCTGCCCGCTCACCTGAGATAGTCGGGTGCGCGTCTCAAACCGGTGCTTCAGGTCCTCGGAAAATCTCTGAGCCAGTGGCGGGTAGACCGTTGGAGCCAGATTTTGAAAGTCGTCGATATTGATGGTCTTCACCCTCGTGTAGTCGATGCTGGCGCCATTGAGTCGGTAGGCGATGGTGCAGCTGCTGATTGCCAAGATGAGGGCACACAGCATTCCTGCCCCTAGAGTGTGTCTGGATACCCGGGTCATTTGCTCTTACTTTAGTTTGCGGTAAAGGGTGCGCTCGGAGATGTTGAGGTCCTCCGCTGTCTTCTTTCGTACCCCGTTGTTGTGCTTCAGCACCATCTCTATATATTTTTGCTCCATCTCGTCAAGCGTGAGGATCCTGCCGTCGTCCACGATGTCCTGAAACTCCGCCTCTGCCGCCGTGGTCGTCGGTTTTGCCGTGGTCTGCGGATCCTCTCCGGTGAGCATCACGCCGGTACCGGGAAGGGAGGGCATTTGCTGTCCCTGCTGCTGTCCTTGAAGGACGTGGTAGAGCAGTTGGGAGAGGTCGTTGATACTCATCTTTACATCCCGGAGCATGCCGTACATGGCGCCCATCTGCTGTCGGTTGTCCGAGAGCAGCGGCTCATCTGTTATGAACGGCCCCTGCTGGTGCGTGATGAGTGCGGGGTGACGCTGATCCGCATTTGGTGGCAGCTGGTCGCGCAGCACCTCCTCGGAGATCAGTCGGTCCTCAGCAATCACGCTGAGACGCTCGACGAGGTTCTTGAGCTCGCGCACGTTGCCTGGCCAGCGGTACCGGAGCATGAGGCGCTCCGCCTCCTCACTCAGGCGGATGGGCGGCATGTGGTACTTGTCGGCGTAGTCGGACGCAAAGAGCCGGAAGAGCAGGAGCAGGTCATCTCCGCGGTCGCGCAGGGGCGGCAGAGAGATCGTGACGGTATTGAGTCGGTAGTAAAGGTCTTGCCTGAACCGCCCCTCACGTATCGCTGCCTCCAGGTCTACATTGGTCGCAGCGACCACCCGTATATCGGCGCGCTGCACCTGCGATGAGCCCACCTTCATGTACTCGCCCGATTCCAGCACACGCAGCAGTCTCGCCTGAGTAGGCATCGGGAGCTCACCTACCTCGTCCAGGAAGATGGTCCCTCCGTTTGCTTCTTCGAAGTAGCCACTCCGCTCCGTCACAGCGTCGGTGAAGGAGCCTTTCTTGTGACCAAAGAGCTCCGAGTCGATCGTTCCCTCAGGTATGGCACCGCAGTTGACCGCCACATAGGGGCCATGCTTGCGGGCACTGTTTTGGTGGATGATCTGTGGAAAGCTCTCCTTACCCACGCCGCTCTCACCCGTCACCAGCACGCTCACGTCCGTCGGGGCTATGAGCAGAGCCACCTCCACCGCTCTATTGAGCTCGGGGGAGTTTCCGATCATGCGTTGCCGCTGCTTGGCACGCTGTATTTCTGCTTGAGGGATACTGTTTCTCATACCGACAAGATACCAAAATTTCTGCCCTCCGGGGGCAGTCCGGTCACGCAAAGGTACACAAAAAGCAAAAGGTGCACGAGGGGACAGACTCAAAAACCGCTTGGTGCAAAAGTACGATCCTCCTCGGACAAAGTCGCCCGGGGAGGATCGTTGGTCTGTCAGATGAGGGTTACTTCTTCTTCGGCACCTTCAGGTGGTCGTAGTTGCCCTCGTGAATGGTGCGGTAGTACTCCTCGCTGTAGCCGGGCTGGTCAGGAAATGCGCTCAAGCCGTGCTCCGTCTTAAACGTCCCATGCTCCTCCTTCTTCACATTGCCATCGATGTACTTCACCAGGAGGTACTCCCCGAGCTTCTTCCAGCGTGCGGTGGCACCGTTGGCGCACGACTCCGAGTAGCGGGTGAGGTAGGCGCGTGCCGCCTCTACCCCTTGCTCCTTTTCGATACGCAGTGCCTCCTGCTCGATCACCGGCTGGTCGGCAAAGTACTTGTTCTCGATCTCCTGCTGTACGGGGCGGATGTCCCGGATCATGTAGTCGTACTTGTTGTACGCCATGTTGGCAACCCAGTTGTGCATCCAGAAGGCAGAGGTCCACGAAAACTCCGTCAGGCTGCCATTCTCGGTACTAAATGCCTCCGGCACCCGCGTGATACAGCCGTACATGGGGCTGAATACCGTGGTATTCGCATCGTCCACACCAAACCAGAGCACCGGTCCCACCAGGTCCGGCAGCTGCGAGCGGAGCTGCGCCACCAGTACGAATCCTGTCTGCTGAGTAGCGATCGCCCGCTCATTGACATACTCCTGACCGTCGACCTCAAATCCCATCGGTCTCCAGCGGTAGGGCACGCAGTAGGGACCTGCGCCCACATCCTTTGTCATATCCATCGGTGTCCCCTCATAGTGGTCGCGCATCATCGCCTGGACATCCTGTACGGATAGCTTCTCGTCGGGGATCACATAGAGCGGCATCGGCTCCGCATCCGGCTCATGCCCCATCACCAGAGGGAGGTAGCGGTCCATGCCCTTCTTGTGTCGGTTGAAAAAAGACCAGACCCTCGCCTCGCAGCCTCGCAGTCCGCCAAAGTCGTACGGGTTGTATACCTGCTGAAAGCTAAAGTCCTTGTCGCTGCCGCTGTAGAGCCCTTTCCGGCGGGCAAAGCTGATCACGTCAGGAGAGTAGAGGCAGTTCGCCGGGTCGTCAAAGTCGATCTGCTGGATCCGTGCCTGGTTGGCATGTGCAGAGATCGCGTTGTCGGGGATGCGCTTAGCCACCCATACCGCACCGGTCTCGCCCTTGCCTTTGCCGATCATCTCCAGCACCCACACCTCGTTTTTATCCGCGATGGTGAAGGACTCGCCCGAACTCTTATACCCGTACTTCTCCACCAGTCCTGTGAGGACGTCCAGAGCTTCACGGGCAGAGGCGGCACGCTGCAGCGTGATGTAGATCAGGCTGCCGTAGTCCATCAGTCCCTCGGTCTCTTGGCACTCGGCGATGCCGCCCCAAGTACTCTCGGTGATGGCGACCTGCTTCTCATTGAGGTTGCCGACGACGTTGTACGTACTGGGGACCTGGGCTATCTGGGTGGTAAAGATACCGGTATCCCACTCCACCACATCCATCATGTAGCCCGGCATCCAGGTAGCCCGGGGCCAGAAGTACAGTTCGCCGTAGAGGGTGTGGGAGTCGGCGGCATAGCTGATGATGACGCTGCCGTCAGTGGAGGCATCCTTGCCCACGATCAGGTCGGTGCATGCCAAAGCGTGCGGTGTCCCCAGTGCCAAAGCTACCAGTGTCACCACCGCAGTCAGTAGTTGGGTTGGTCGTTTGTTCATTATCGATTGTATTCTTGCTTGTTTTAATTCACTCACTCCCCAAAGTTACCGACATCACCCCGAAAAAACAACCCATTCCTTCCCAAACTCCCACACATTATATATATAATAGTGATCATATATAATAGTGATCCCGAGGTATGCCGACCCCGTAGGGGTCGTTTTTTCATAGCCCGGCGGTCGAGGTGCGGAGCACCGAAGACCCCGGGGAAACAGGACCGAAGCCCCGTCCCCCGACCCCGCCAGGGGTCGCCAACCGCTGCGACCCTATGGCGACCCCTGGCGGGGTCGTGTATTGACGGGGGCTATCTCTTCTCCCGGGGTCATCGTCGGGGCGTTCGCCCCTCCTCGACCACCGGGCTATGAAGGAGGCACCCCTACGGGGTGCTGCCGACCCACTTTCTATCCAACCCCCGTCCGTTCCATTGGCTAAGCAGGAGGCACCCCTACGGGGTGCTGCCGATCCGATGCGTCTTCCACACCTTATATATTATATAGTGATCCCGAGGTCTGTCGACCCCGTAGGGGTCGTTTCTTCATAGCCCGGCGGTCGAGGTGCGAAGCACCGAAGACCCCGGGGGAACAGGACCGAAGCCCCGTCCCTCCGACCCCGCAGGGGTCGCCAACCGCTGCGACCCTATGGCGACCCCTAGCGGGGTCGTGTATTGACGGGGGCTATCTCTATTCCCGGGGTCATCGTCGGGGCGTTCGCCCCTCCTCGACCACCGGGCTAAGCAGGAGGCACCCCTGCGGGGTGCTGCCACCCAACCGTTCTCCCCAATGAGGAGGCGGGAACAAGGACGATAGCGGGGAGGGCCTGCCGACCCCGCTAGGGGTCGTTTTTTCGTAGCCCGGTGGTCGAGGTGCGGAGCACCGAAGACCCCGGGGAAATAGGACCGAAGCCCCGTCCCCCCGACCCCGCCAGGGGTCGCCAACCGCTTCGACCCTATGGCGACCCCTGGCGGGGTCGTGTATTGACGGGGGCTATCTCTATTCCCGGGGTCATCGTCGGGGCGTTCGCCCCTCCTCGACCACCGGGCTATGAAGGAGGCACCCCTACGGGGTGCTGCCGATCCGATGCGTCTTCTACACCTTATACATAGTGATCCCGAGGTCTGCCGACCCCGTAGGGGTCGTTTTTTCATAGCCCGGCGGTCGAGGTGCGGAGCACCGAAGACCCCGGGGAAAGGGGCTTCCCGTCTCCCCGACCCCGCCAGGGGTCGCACCACTAGGGGGCAAAAAGTTTGCTACTGGAAACCGTTCTCTACTATCCGTCAAATCGTTTTCTTTCCTACTGGAAACATTTCGCTACTATCCGTCAAATTTTTTGACACGCTGCGGGACGAAAAATTTGACGGGCGGTATTGCCCTGTCGCCCGGGAGTAGCCGGTGAATGTCTGGATCGCTCGGTGGTTGTGCGGTTTCTTTACAAAAGGACAACCACGTCTTCGACCGTCGTGAAGCAGAGTTGTACATTGGGTCTCCATTTTATAGGCTCTGACCTGCTCGGATTGTAGACCGGGTCGGGCATCCGGTACCTTTGTTGATACGTACGATCCACTACTGTGTCCGCCGGGGTAGGGACGTAATACTTTGGATTTCTGGTTGTTGCTTCTCTTTTCCGACTGTCGGATTGCATTTTTTTGCCATGCTCCACTTTTTTCTTTTTTCTTTTAACTCCGTCAAGAAAAAGCCCCAACCCCTTTTGTATTATGGACTATTTGTGCTTTTTTGATGTGATTTTATTTGCATATTTTGTCTACTATTTTATTAAATGGTCGTGATTTTTAGGGATTCGTTTTGTGGTTTGTTGAATAATTCGTATTTTTGCCTTGTGAACCAGAAGGATCACAAGTGTCTTTTGGACTTGTTTTTAGAGGCTCATTTGCGGCACGTATAAACTTAAACGTCTAAAATACTAGGGGATGTGGAACGAGATCAAGGTACGGAAAGGTGAGCACACTATTTGCACGATGATAAAATTCTGACGATCGAAGAATAATATGAAAAGTAAACTATTTTGGCTCCTCTTATGCATTTGCGGTCTGTTCTCTGTCAGTCAGACTGCAGAGGCTCAAAAGGTAGCGCTCAAGACCAACTTCGCCCACTGGGCGGTACTCGGCTCCCCCAATGCCGGAGTGGAGTTTGCCCTAGGGCAAAAAATGACCCTGGATGTAGATGCAGGATTCAACCTGTGGAAGTACAAAGAACCCCTGGAGCTGCGCCACTGGATCGCTCAGCCTGAGCTCCGCTACTGGTTTTGTGAGTCTTTCAACGGCACCTTCGTCGGTCTTCACGGCCACTACGGACAGTACAACGTCGGAGGAATCAACCTGCCGATAGGACGGCTCAAGGAGCTCAAGGACAACCGCTACGAAGGGGACTTCTACGGTGCCGGACTCAGTCTGGGTCACCAGTTTGTGCTCTCTCCGCTGTTCAACCTCGAGCTCTCCCTCGGAGGGGGGTGGGCACGCACCGACTACCGCAAGTACGAGTGCATGACCTGTGGCTCACAGATCGGTGACGGTGTCTACGACTACTTCGGCCTGACGCGGGCTACGCTCTCACTGGTACTATTCCTCAAGTAATATCATCAATCATGAACAATACGATTTCACGACTCTGTCTCCTGATTTGCCTCCTCGCAGGCTCCACAGCCGCTATGGCTCAAGGACAGCTCAAGAATATTGAGGTCACCAACAGTGCGTTTTCGAAGCAAGGCGGTAGCCTCACCGCGGCACTCGATGTCCGGCTCAATGACCTGCAGGTATCGACCAACGGCGTGCACATCTACACACCGATACTGGTCAGCAATGCCGATGAGAGCGTGCGCCACGCTCTGCCCCCCTTCATGGTGGTGGGTAAGCGACGCGCTACAGTGCTGGAGCGTAATGCACGCTACCACAACACCCCCGACTACATGACCCCGGCCCCACTCTATACCCTCACACGTGCCAATGGCACCGGGCAGAGCATTGCTTACACGACCGAGACACCCTATCAGCCTTGGATGAGCGATGCACACCTGGAGATCACCGAGTGGGTCAGCGGCTGTGCTTCGTGCGACAAGGGCTTCTCGACCCTGACCTTTGCCGATCGGATCCTTGCAGAGCCCTATCGCCCCTCCTACACTATTACTATGATCCGCCCCGAGGTGGAGCAGTTCAAGCGTCGTGCGGACAGCTATACCGCTACGGTGGGCTTCGCCGTCGATGTGCGTGAGATACGCTCCTCCTTTGGCGACAACGCCGCAGTACTCAAGGATGTGGACGAAAAGGTGCATACCCTGGTCAGCAATCCGGATCTCACGGTTACTGATGTGACCATCACCGGCTACGCATCACCGGAGGCATCGCAGGCGTACAACAAGACCCTGTCGCAGAGTCGTGCCGATGCCTTTGCCAACTACCTGAGCAAGAAGCACGGCCTCTCACGCAGCGATATGCGCGTGGTAGGCTACGGTGAGGACTGGGCAGAGGCACGTCGTCTCGTCGAGGCTTCTTCCCTCGACCGCAAGGCGGACGTCCTAGCGATCATCGATGCCGAGCCCAACGCCGATGCACGCGACGCCAAGATCAAGGCGATCGACGGCGGAGCCACCTACAGCCGACTCCTCAGAGAGATCTGGCCCAACATCCGCCGTACCGTCTACACCGTGGCGTACAATGTGCGGAGCTTTGATGTAGAGGAGGCAAAGCGGATCTTGGTGACCAACCCCAAGCTGCTCTCCCTCCACGAGATGTACCTCGTAGCCGGTACCTATGAGACCGACAGTGAGGAGTACCGTCAGGTCTTTGACATCGCAGCACGGGTCTTCCCGCAGGACCCCATAGCCCTGATGAACGCCTCTGCCAAGGACCTTCGCGAGGGCAACCATACTGCGGCGCTGCGTCGCCTCGAGCCCCTCAAGGACGACCCGCGGGCGTGGAATAACCTCGGTGTGGCGTATGCTATGTCGGGCGACAGCGAACAGGCGATGACCTACTTCCGCAAGGCGGCTGAGCAGGGCGACAACGATGCCCGAAAGAACAGCGCTGAACTGCAGAAAGCACTGGGTAAGTAATAAAAAATCGGTGCCGGGATACCGTGCCCCGGTATCCCGACACCTATCCCAAACGAATCAGTAATACAACGAATTATATTTTTTACAATCACTTTTTTAAACTAAACGTTTTAGACTTATGAGAAAGTTATTTTCATTTGCGGCATTTGCAGCGGCTGCCCTTGCATTCACTGCATGCCAGAAGACAAACGAAGGAAACGCTCCTGTACTTGACGGTAATACCTATGCCGGCGTGACTGCCAAGATCGCCGGTCCGGGTCTTCGTGACGTGACCGATAACCAAGAGCTCGTTCCCGGAGTAGGCGGTGAGGACGTAATCGGTGGTGGCTACGTCTTCTTCAAGGACTTTGCCGGACAGACTGTTAATCTGAATGAAGATGGTGGCAAGTACATCTCTGATCCTTTCAAAGCTGAGGCAGGTGACAATGTCGCTCTGACTCTGCTCATCAACAAGCCTGCAGCCCTCAACCTGATCCCCAGCGACTTCGCTGCAGACAAGAAGGTAGAGCTAAAGGATCTCCCCAGCCTGATCGCAACAGAAGGCTTCACCATGACCGGTGTGACCTCCAAGACGGCTAACATCACAGAGGGTGTCACTGAGGAACAAGTAAAAGCAGGTAGCACTGCGGCTGAGAACAACTTCGACCTCGGTAACGTGGAGCGTGTTGTGGCAAAGGCTCAGGCATACCTCAATGAGGCAGACCTTGTAAACGGTGAAGGTCTAACTCAGTACGGCTCACTCAAGACTGACTTCAAGTGGTCACTCGCAGGATCTGCTAAGGAGTCTTACCTCTTCGCAGACAAGGCAGGTGCCAGCAACCAGATGGATGAGGCAACTCAGCTGTACAAAGGCTTTGAGTCTGCAGTACATGCCATCAAGGTTGATGAGTCTGTAGCAAATCTCGCTAAGTCTCTGCAGAAGGTATCTGATACGTATACTGATACAAAGCTGACCTCTAACTTTGAGGCTAAGACCCTTGCAAAAAAGGAGGGCACTGACAAGTCTGAGGCTGCTGCTAAGTCTGTATTCTTCTTCGAGAACAGCTGCAAAGATCACGTTGCCACTGCCGCTGAGACCTATCCTTTCAAGCGCTTTGCTTACTACAAGGTGTACGCTAACCTCATCCCCAGCGCAGGTAAGAAGGTTGAGGGTGATGCACTAGTAGCGGCTACTGAAGCTGACTATACAGAGCGTACTTACGACGTTGTGATTTCTAAGGAGCTTCGCAACAAGCTTGTTAACGAGGGCGACGCTACCGGTAAGAAGTGGGCTGCAGAAAAGTTCGTAGAGGTGAAGGACGGTGAGGGTACCCTTACTCACTACACTCTGAGCATCACTGATAAGGCCGGTACTTTCTACATCGGATCTGACAACGTGATGTACCGCGGTCTTGACGCTGCTGCCAAGGCAGGTCTCACCAGCGTACGCAAGTTCGAGGGTGGTAAGATGGTTTACCTGACTGTAGTCAACCGTCAGAAGAACGATAAGGATATCACCATCAATGCTGATACCCGTCGTAACAACATCTACCAGATCACTGTAGATGGCTTTGATGCGCTCGGTCTCAACTACGACCCGATCGATCCTGAGGACCCGAACATTCCACAGCCCGGTGACAACCCCTTCGAGCCGGAACCCGATCCCGACAAGGAGATCGACGAGGCTGAGACTTGGATGCGTGTAACCGCTAACATCCTCCAGTGGAACCACGTAACTCGTCACGAGACTCTGAAGTAATAACACTTCATCCTGATCCGTACTAGACGGATCAACCATAGGGTAGGGGCGCTTGATCGCTCCCCTACCCACAAGAAATAAAATAAGAATTTACCAAGCACATGAGCGGAATGAAAGCTACGTTTCGGTTTATCTCAATACTTGCAGGTGCTCTCCTAGCGACAGGCTTGCTGAGCAGTTGCCATGATCAGATCTTTGAGGACCTGTCGGAGTGTCCACAGGGGGTCGTCTTTACCTTTGACATCCTCCACCCCGACGGTATAGAGTACAGTACTGCGGTCAAGGAGATCCGTCTCTTTGCCTTTGACAAGGATGGGAAGCTCATCGGTGAGTACACCGATAAGCCGATCGACTCCTTTGGTCCGAACCATTCGTTGACCACCGACCTCTACAAGCCCGGTCAGGAGCTGACCTTTATCGCTTGGGGCGGAGCCAACCTCGATGCCTACGACTTCTCCGGCTTTACCCCCGGAACCTCGATGGCGGAGATGACCGTGGCCCTTGCCAAGCAGGCAGATAAGATCAAGGCAGAAGCAGCACCCCTCTTTGTGAGCCAAAAGAAAGTGACCCTCACCCAAGAGGAGCGCGTAGGGACTCGCTACGACCGGGTACACATCGACTTCATCCAGCTGACCAACCGCATCGACCTCGTGGTGGAGGGCTTTGCCGAGGGCGTGAAGCCGGCGATACGCTTTGTGGCACAAAACAGTCACTACGCTGCTGATGGTGCGCTCCGTCCTGACACCCCCTTTGAGTACCTGCCCAAGCTGGCGGAGACTGCTGACGGTAAGCACGGCGGTGCGCTGCATGCGGTCTTTGATATCCTCAAGCTCGACCCCACACTCGACTACCCCGTAGAGATCTACGACGAAGCGACCGGAGAGGTCCTCTACTCCTTTGACCTGCTCAAGGACTACATCCTCTACAACGGTCCTTTCGCACAGGGTGACAGAGGCTATACGCTTGACCGCAACCATCACTTCGATATCTGGATCCTCCTCGATAGAGGACCAAAGGATACCTACATGGCGATACAGGCACGTATCCTCAAGTGGAACCTGGTTTTTCGTAACGAATCCCTCTCATAACGACACAGACGATAAGGTACGGCGGACGGGCACAGGGTCAGCTGAATGGTGATGCTCTTGGACAACCTCTCCCGTACACTATATAAGAAGAAGCTTTGCTTAGATTCATCAAAAGAAGCTTTATCAGACTTATGAATACATTGCTCAGACATACGATGGCTCCCGTAGCCCTGCTTGCCCTGGCGCTGCCGGTCCTCACCGGCTGCCGACAGGACTCAGTGCGTGGCGTAGAGGATCCGGACCATGCCGTGCGCTCCACGGTACTGGGTCTCCGTGCGACCTCTACTCTCCCGACCGGGGGGGTACGTGACGTCACCGAGGAGCAGACGGACGTCGCTCCGGCAAAGGATACAGGCGAGGGTGAGATCACCTACATACAGGTCTCATTGCCACAGTTGAATTTCCTGCAAAAAACTACCCCCGACCCCGACAGCAACAACGGTGAGTATACGGGATACTTTCAGATACCGCTCCTGCAGAGTGTCACCACACCCTATGCGGTACTGATCGGCTCGCAGGACCTCGGCCTTGCTACGACGGACTTCACGCCCGACAAGACGGTGGGTAGCGATCGCTTCCTCGATCTCATCCACGCAGATGGCTTCGTCCAGACCACTAAGTCGTCTGAAGGCTCCACCACCATCGAACCCGGCGTGACCGACCCCACGGCGGAGAATCGCAACATTGTCTCTGTAGAGGTGGAGCGCGTCGTCGGTAAGCTCCAGATAGCGCAGAAAGATGGGCTCAGCCTCACTCTGCCCTCGGTAGGTACGTTCTCCCCACTCACCTACTCCATGGCGGGGTCGGCAAAGGAGACCTACCTCTTTCGCGACCATGCGGGTAGCCGTACCCTCGTTGATAAGCCCGGGCAGAATGCTGTTTATGAGGGCTTTAAGTCGGTCATCGACGATGAGACCGTCCCACCCGATGGCTGGGATCCGAAGGCGGGGCACCCCTTCCTCCGGCGCGTCTCTGATAAGGAGGGCGGCGACTACGTCCTCGGTGGCTACTACCGCAACCCCAAGAAGGTGACCACTGCCACAGCGACCGCCACCTCGATTAACGGAGGCTTTTACTTCTACGAAAACTCCATGTACGGTGGCACCAAGGTGGCAGCCAAAAAGGGCGAGATCAAGTACAACCGCATCGCCTACGCCAAGGTCTACACCAAGCTCACCCCCAGCCACGCCTATAAAACCAAGTATGTAAGTGGTAGCTATGAAAGGGAGTTGGTTAAACCTGAGGAGTTTACTGAGGAACAGAGTTATCAACTAGAGATTTCCAAGGAACTCTATTATAAACTAAAGGGCGATCCAACATACGCTGACCGTTTAACCACCGGATGGACTTCTAAACCGGGTGGAGCCGGCTACCAGTCCTATGACCTCAGTGTGACGGATAAGCCTGGTACCTTTTACGAGGGAGTGGAGGACGGTGTTCTCTACCTTCGTCTGCGAGATGCAGTGTTGATGGGTAACAAGTCTGTCCGCAAGTACGACGAGGGGCGGATGGTCTATCTGCTGCCGCTCAATAGGCAGCTCGATGCTACCAAGAAGTTCGTCAACTACTGCGATACACGTCGCAACAATATCTACGACATCACTATCGACGGTATCGACGCCATCGGACACAACTACGACCCCGTCGATCCCGACGACCCCAACGTACCCAAGCCTGAGGACAACCCATTCGAACCCCCTACAGATCCTCAGATACCGGTAGAAGAACCGGATTACCTCATGCGCATCACTGCCAAGGTCATCAAGTGGAACCTTGTGGAGAAGCACTATGCTCTCTGGGAATAATTGCGTACTCGGGTAATGACTTTATGAAGTATGAAATTGGCTTATGAAGAATAGTATGAGATATACCACTCGGCTCCTACTCCTGAGCCTCCTTGTCCTCGGCCTCGCCGGCTGCCATCAGAACGTGATACCGGCAGACGGAGAGCGGATGGATGGCTGCGGGCGTATGGTCCGTATCACGGCAAAGATCCTCCCGAGCGATGCTCCTCTACGTGCACTCGGCGAAGTACAGGATGATCCCGATGATGATCCCGATACCCCCTTCGACCCAGAGGTGGTTGACCCGAATAAACGGTACTTCGATGAGGACCGCATTGATCACGTCATGCTCTATGTCTACGACAAGGACGAACTGATCAAGACCGTCTTCTACCACGATCCGAAGATTACTGTCGGCATGCCGACAGCCTTTGACGGACTGGAGGTGAAGACTTTTGGAAAAGATGCCGGAGGAACCTTTACGTTCGACCTCTTGCTCTCCCCCGGGCGCTACCGCTTTGTCCTCCTTGTCAACGACCCACAGTGCTACTACGAGGCAAAGAAAGGCAACATCCGCCGCCCCGAAAAGATCTATCTCGATCAAATGACTGAAGAGAGAGGATTGATCAGCAGTGAAGTCTTGATAAATTCTAGGCCGTACTACAGCGTTACACATCCCCGAGTGATCCCGATGACCGGCCAGGCGATGCTCACTATCCCTAAAGGTAATGACGACGGTACGCCCAAAACCGTGACCCCCTCCATCGACCTGGAGCGCATCATGGCGAGGATAGAGATCATCCTCACGACGGCGAACAAAGATGAGTCCGAGTACCTTAGTCCTGAGATTGCGAATTATAAGGCTGATAATCGGGAGTATGTCGATGGCACTACCACCGGCAGGCTCACGAAGGGTAGACTTGTAGATCTTGTGGACAAAGACTGGCGTGCCGGCACCCTGGAGATCCTTCCCACCAAAGGGGAGTACACCGCTACCGGCAGAGGTATGTCCGAGGAGAGCCGACTCTACAGCGACCGTACCGCTGAGGACTATCTACAGTACTTCCGCAATGTCGACACCTACCGGACTACTGTCACCAGACGGTATGCTCAAGACATGGATGAACGGAATGCATTTACGAGTCTAACTAAGATGTACCATCAACGTTCCAAATCACTAAGCGGTAAGCGCTATCTTAATCTTTATTACCTCTATATCCCGCCTATGTTCATCGATGGATTGACGAAAGAGGATATGCCCTACATCCTCATCGGAGTCAATACCAAAGGCCAGATTATACCTGATGATGCTCCGGTAAGAGCTGAGCAGATGACCTACTTCCGTCTCCCCATCACTACACTCGTCTCTGCAGCGGGAGGGGGCATAGAGGAGAAGTTTGAGGTACGCCGCAACACCACCTACAGCATCTACGCCGCTTTCCGTGGCGGTCGTCTCATCCTCGACGACGGCATCAAGGTGCTCCCCTGGAAAGTAGAAAACGAAACCATCGAGGTGGATGTCGACGATGCCATTACTCCTCCCGTAATTCCCATAGACAAATGAGCACTATGAAGAATAAAATATTGCTAATAGCTACCCTCTTTGGGCTATCTATTACGTTCGCTTCTTGCCAGAAAGGCATCCACTCGGCAGAGGTTACGCCGGTGGACCCCACTGTGGATCCTTGGGAGGGGTACGAAAAGACTGCTGATGGTACACGGATCATCCTCCCCGAGCCCATCACTCTCGACATCTCTGTTGCTCCGACACGCAGCATGAGCGAAGTCCTGAGAGCTGCTACAGGGGACTTCGACGGCAGCTACAGCGACGATGAGCGGGCAAGAGCCACGGTCAATACCCCTAAGCCAGATCAACCAACAAGACCCACAATGCCTTATCGTCCTGGTACCGTTGAGTTTGGACAGTGGTACTACTCCGATGAGTACAGAGAGTGGCAGCGAAAGGATGACTATTCGAGGTTTTGGAACACCAACGGTGGTGAGGACTGGATCCGCGACCTCCATATTCCCGAACTGAGGGAGGGGGATTATGTCGTCAAGGGTTTGGTTCCCTACGAGAGTAGCAATTTTTCCAGTATGGGTTGGTACTCTACACGTACAGATGTATCGCCTTACCCCAAGGTGACCATCACTTTCTACAAGCTTCCTACCTCTGGTGTTCTCTCGTTTATGGTCAACAGCAAGGCGTACCATACCTACCACAATAGAGTCGAAGGCTTAGCTCCACTAACATTGGAAAATCCCTTCTTGATTACTGAGAATTCAAATTTCAGCTACGAGCAGGATGTGGTGTCCAAACGCAAACTGGTGAGCGGAGAGGGGCTATTCCCGGGCAGTGACCTCGGTGGTAACAGTCAATTATTTGAGTCATTCTATCTGCCGATGTTTAGCCGCTTGGTAGACGTGGTGCCCAATGACAAGAAGGGAATCAACGGTCGCGAGAGTGGCTCCACCGAGTCGGTGCATGAGATTAGGAGCATCTACCTTGAGCGTGCTGTCGCCAAGGTCACCGTGCGATGGGAGTATGAGTATTACCCGGCAGGAAGCACCACCAAGGTGAAGCCTGTCGACGACCACTTCTTCGACGACATCTATCCGGGACAGTACCCCAACATCACCAGCGTGGTGCCCAACAACTGGACTGCTCTCAAGAGTCATTACGACCAAGTAGGCAAGCCGGTCGGTACGATGCCCTTCTACCGAATGTACCCCAATATCTCGCATGTTGATAACGAAAGTGTTGGCACAGCATTATCCAGGGGAGGGACGGAGCACTTCTATATGCCTGAAAACTTCCCCACCAGTGCTTCGGAGCAGTCGACCATGCTGGTCTACATCACCAAGTTTGATCCGGCTACCAATGAGATTGTGGGCAAGCGACGCTACAAAGTCTTTGAGCTGCCCATAGGTACCAAGCGTGCCGATGGCTTGCGCGAGGTGCGGCGCAACCACAACTACGAGATCCTCCTCCGCTTCAAGAAAGCGAGCCCTGGTAGCGATCAGCCCATCGAAGTCGATCCATGGGAAGGTGTGGATATCCCGACAGAGCTGTAATGTTGATTTTAAAATAGAATAAAGATATATATATAATATGAAGCGCAGACTTTTTTCATTCGGCACCCTTTTGGTGACGCTGGCGATTCTAGTGACGACGGGCTGTCGTGACCAGTTTGCAGAGGACTACTTCCCCGATAATGACAGGCGTACGGAGGACGGATCCTCAAGCGGTGGTGAGCAGGATATGAATATTGTCCTAGATATCCCCGAGATGCTACAGTCCGGCTCTCTACGCTCCCTCACCCCTGATCAGGAGAGTAATGCTGAGGCCATCAGGATTCTTGCCTTCAATGTCCCCGCCGGAGGGAATGAAGAGCAAGAGACCTACGCTTATGAGGCGCGCATCAAAAGTGGTCCTACTCTTAAGGACGATAAGTACTACGTTACACTAACGCTCAATCAAGGAGCTAAGCCTCAGAGGCTGGTGCTCCTTGCCAACCTCCCCGGTGGCAAGTTGCCCGCTGCGGTTACTGAGGGAGCCACTAAGAAGGATATCTATGAGAGCCTCGTTTATGAGTACGCGGCCGAGGGATGGAAGAGTGCTGGAGACAAGAGCGGTGCCGCCAAGGGAACGGACTACGACCTGATCCCAATGTGGGGTGAGAGCCGTGCGTTTGATGTAGCCGCCGGTGAGAACACTGTAAAAGACTACTACTATGACGATGGGGTCATACGCCTCTACCGTGCGCTAGCTAGGGTCGATGTGGGAATGAATTTTGATACCGCACCTACGCCCGATGCCTCTCTTCCTGAGAGCAATGAGGGGATGGACAAAACGGCTGAGCGTCTCTTTGACCTCACCGATGTCTACGTTTACCATCCTGCTAAGAGCTACCGTATGGCAGGCAGTATGTCGAATATCGAAAAGAAGGACGGCAAGTACAAGGCTACTGCTCCAACACTCCCCGCCGGAGTCGAGTACTACACCGGAAAGACGGCTGATGAGCTCAAAATGCACTACGACGTCAATCCCGAGAAGGGGAGTCTCGTACGCTCTATATACCTCCCCGAGGCGCCCGTCAAAGAGACCGGTGTCGTCAAAGAGGAGCTTGACGGCAATGCCTGCATTGTCGTAGGTGGTGTCTATAAGGGTAATAACTTCAATCCAAAGGGAAAGGAGAATACCGCCAAGACCTACTACCGTATCGACTTCGTCAAGGCCAAGGAACAGGGTGAGGACAAGGCGTCACGCGTGCCCATCCTACGTAACTACCGCTACCGTATCAATATCCTCAAGATTGATGGTCCCGGTCACAAGACCCCGGAGGATGCGATCAATAACACCTCCTCTGATGTCATCTACTCTGTCTCTGTCTGGGATGAAAACGAGACCTCTAAGGTGGTTACCGATGGCAAGTATTGGCTCAAGCTCTCTCAGGACCAGCTCAATGTAGGTAAATATGGCGGTAAGCTGCCCATTACCTTTGAGACCAATTGCCCCGAAGGCTGGGAGCTCATCGTACCTGATGAGTACGCTCCCGATCCCCTGAATCACCCCGAGAAGCGTACCCCTAACCCTCTCGCCAAACCGGAGAATAAGGAATGGGTCAAGACGGTACTCGGACAGAAGATCGGCGACGTCAACGGACTGAAGTCCTCTACCGGCAAGGAGACCAAGCCGGAGACAGTCGACTTTGCCATCAAGATGCAGGACGACCCCGATTTCCAAGGACTGGAGGGCGCTTTTATCGTACAGACCTACGGCGGTCGCCTCAATTGGACCGTCCGTGTCCGTCAGACCAATAAGCTCGACCTCGTCCTCGAGATCTACAAGGACAAGGAGATGACCCAGCAGACCAACTTCATCGAGGTCCACGAGGGTGGGTGGAGTTTCGATAGGACGGTTACGGTGGATGGCAAGGAGTACTCCCCTAAGGACCAAGGCTCCTATACCGTCTTCTATGTCCGGGCACTCCCCTACGGACCTCTCGAAGGTCAGGAGAAGCTCAAAGGCTGGGATCTCACCGTCACCGATGCCGGTGGCAATGACTTCAAGTTCTGGTCCTATGGCGGTCATGGATACCCCGGTCCTGATAATAAAGAGACCGACCTCACCGAGACCGACTTCCTCAGCTTCAATAATTACTATGAGGGAAACGGGTACATACCCCTGATGTTTAAGCAGGTGGGAAACAACCTCTACGAGCTCGCTGTCTCCAATGACGGTATCTCGACGACGAACCGCGACCCCTTCGAGATCCGTCGGAATAAGTATACCTTTACCCTCACGGTTACTGATCCCGCAGACTCGACCAAGAAGGAGAGTATCTCCAAGTCCATCAATGTTCTCCAGCAGGAGCACAATATCATCCTCTACACCGACAGAGAGCTCACTAATCCGGTTTCCTACGACGAGAACCATCCCGAGCTCTTCCTGATGAACGGTAAGGACAAGCAGCTCTACGTCAAGAGCAACATCCCCGGATACATCAAGCTCCTCCGTCAGGGACAGGACGTTCGCGCACGAGGGACCGATCCGCAGAGACCCGAGATGATTCCGATGGAGCAGATAGTCGGTGCTAAGGCTGACTATAGCCGACTCACGATCGATAAGAGCACGCTTCAGAAAAATATTAGCACCCCTCAGGACATCTACTATTTCCCCGCCAACCTCGGTACAGAGAATCTCCGCAATATGTACAGCTTCAAGACGCGCGATGATATCAAAGCCGACGAGAAGCTGCGCTGGGGCTACGCCGACTGGACCGTCGATACGACCGATCCCTTCTTCAAGTGGAAGTTTGACGATGGCGATGAGGCGGGTGAAAACTTCCGCACCGAGTTCGTCTGCGTTGCAGTACGCCCGGAGGCCAATTGCTATGTCCTCGAGCTCGACAGCTATGGTATCTTTATCCCTCTCTCCCGCATCAACACCGCCGCAGACACCTTCTACGACAAGTGGGAGATGCCCAAGGACTGGGACAGCTATATAGTTGGTGCTCTCGGTGGAGAGACACGATGGGTTCAATCCTATAAGGGACCGACGGCTTGGTCAGACTTCATGATGGAGGAGAATCATGGTCTCCATCACCTCGATGACGACGATGATGTCACGCCGGAGTTCATCTGGACCGATTATGATCCGCTCACGCCCACCTCGTCTACGACGCTTTTTGATCCCGACAATGTGCAAAACTCCCACGGTCCGATCCGTGCACTTGATATCGTTGATTTTGACGGTGAGAGGTTCCTTTATGTAATGCCGGGAGAGAATACGAGTAAGAATGTCTGCAACTCGCTGGTCGCCGTACGCTCAAGCAAGTATACCAAGAAGATGACCGGTATCCCTGAGGTCGACAATGGTACCGTCTTCCGAGCCAATAAGGCAAGCAGTAAGGCGATCCTTTGGTCTTGGCACATCATTACTGTGCCAAAGGGTAAGCGGGCAGATTATCTTGCTCTCAATAAGTTCGTCACCTTGGATATGGGGTCGGAGAAGGTTGATGGTGTCACGTATACCTATTCCTGGGAACATCCCGGTCTCCTCTATCAGGAGCTGGGTGCCAAGAAGCCGGCGGACATAACTACTGCCACAGGAGGCTGGGCAACTGGTGAGGGATTGGCTTGGCAACCCGACAATTACGATCTCCTTGGTATGGTCTATCAGTGGGGGCGCAAGGACCCTTTCCCCAAGGAGAACTTTGGTGGCAAGAAGGGCGAGTCGAGTCGCATATTCCCCTACCTCAAGGATGCCTCCGGCAATCACTTCCGTACCGAGTGGTATGGTGACAAGGATAGGTCGTACCGCTTTACGTACAAGCAGTCGATCGAGAACCCCACCGTTGCCGTCCGTGCAAATGCCGATGGTGATGAGCACTGGATGGTGGAAGGAGGACGTGAGACCAGCAACGGTCCGCAGGGTGCCATGCAGAGGTATCAAGTCTCCTTCATCTGGGGTGGTAAGATCTTAGGAGCCGCAAGTGAGAGAGAGGTGACTCGCAACGAGACCGACAAGACTGTCTGGGATCCGTGCCCCTATGGCTTCAAGGTTCCCTCTGTCGGCGCCGAGGTGGGTATGCCATACAATGAGTATAATAGTAAGGAGACAGGTATTGCAGCTATAAGGAAAGCAAAAGTTAGAGCCCGGATCGGTGCTAATCGTGCCAAGCCGCTGACTCATGGATATGGTTCGGAAACCTACTGGAATGGTTCTCTCTCCGGAAATGGTTATGAGAAACCCGGTGCTACGCGTGGCGCATTCGTCCACTTCCACTCCTCCTGCCCCGTTTATGGAGGAATGGGGCGCTCCGGAGCCTGGGAGCTTAAGACTACGACCGATTACTACTCTGGAGCGGGCGTGCCTGTCAATCTGTCCGGTAAGGCTGCCGTCCTCCCCATCTTCCCGGTAGCCAACAGCAAGGAGCAGGACTACCAGGAGTACTGGAAGCCCTCCACCCGCTCGGCTAAGTAAGTCAGAGACTCTACCCCACCCAAACCGGGTGTGGTAAGGTGAGATGAGATGAAAATAGCCTGTAGATACCTGGTATCTACAGGCTATTTCGTCTCCACCGCCGACCCCGCCAGGGGTCGTTTATTCCTAGCAAACCCGGGGACTGCCGACCCTGCCAGGGGTCGTTTCTTCATAGCCCGGGTGTCGAGGCGCGTAGCGCCGAAGACCCCGGGTAAACGAAGCTTCCACCCACCCCCCGACCCCGCTAGGGGTCGCCAAACGATCGACCCTCTGGCGACCCCTAGCGGGGTCGTTTTATTGACGAGGGCTATCTCTATTCCCGGGGTCATCGTCGGGGCGTTCGCCCCTCCTCGACCGCCGGGCTATGAAAGAGGCACCCCTGTCGGGGTGCTACCGCCCCACCGCTTCGCCCTCTTCTTTTTCCCAAACCGGCACCCTTTCGGGGTCGCCATTCCCTATCCGCTCTTTTCCCTAACCCTCGACTACGAAAGAACGACCCCGTAGGGGTCGAAGAATCTAGCCCCGGGTCAGAGCTCCGAAGGAGCATCTGACCCGGGGTAAATGATCCGGGTTTTATCCCCGACCCTGACGCACGTCGGGATCGCACCCCGTCATCTGATGGTACGACTCCAACGTTCGTCGGAGTCGTGTTCCTTGTCGACCTGCTTTCCCAGGGTCATTCGCTCCTATCGTCGCTCTGACCCTGGGCTATTGATGTACGACCCCGACGAATGTCGGGGTCAATACTCTGTCCGTCCTTTTTTCGAATACTCGACTGCGAAAGAACGACCCCGCCAGGGGTCGAAGAATATAGCTCCGGGTCAGAGCTCCGAAGGAGCATCTGACCCGGGGTAACCGATCCGGGTTTTATCCCCGACCCCGACGCACGTCGGGGTCGCACCCCGTCATCTGAAGGTACGACTCCAACGTCCGTCGGAGTCGTGTCCCTCTTCGACCTGCTTTCCCAGGGTCATTCGCTCCTATCGTCGCTCTGACCCTGGGCTATTGATGTACGACCCCGCCAGGGGTCGCCGGGAGGGAGGGATCGCCGTTTCCCCGGGGTCTTCGGTGCTTCGCACCTCGACCGCGGGCTATGAAAGAACGACCCCTTCGGGGTCGCCAGTCCCGCCCCGCTATCGTCCTTGTTCCCGCCTCCTCATTGGGTAGAACCTCTGGATCGGCAGCACCCCGTAGGGGTGCCTCCTTCCTAGCCCGGTGGTCGAGGAGGGGCGAACGCCCCGACGATGACCCCGGGAAAAGAGATAGCCTCAATAAATAAAACGACCCTGCCAGGGGTCGCCATAGGGTCGATCGTTTGGCGACCCCTGGCGGGGTCGGCGGGAGGGAGGAGGACGCCCTTTTCCCGGGGTCTTCGGTGCTTCGCACCTCGACCGCCGGGCTATGAATGAACGACCCCTATCGGGGTCGGCAGTCCCGTCCCGCTATCGTCCTTATTCCCGCCTCCTCATTGGGTAGAACCTCTGGATCGCCAGTACCCCTGTCGGGGTGCTGCCGACCAAACGTCTATATCCAATAAGGGACGGATAGTAGCCAAAAGTTTCCAGTAGGAAACCGAACGATTTGACGGATAGAAGCGATCTCTTTCCTACTGGAAACATTTCCCTCCCACCCATCAAACTTTTTTGCCCCCCCCTTAATGGCGACCCCTCCGCGGTCAGCATCTCCCGCAATTAGATTAATTTAGCCCTTGGGCATTGTACAATTCTCAAAAGAGTCGTATCTTTGAGAGGATTAAAAAATACAATTCATTTATTTTAGCCCCTACAGATATGATCAAGAAAGAACTCCTAGATATGATTTGCGAGCAGATTAACTTTGAGTACGAGTCTGCTTTCATCTACCGCAAGCTAGCCATCGACCTCGAGCTTGAGGGCTGGATCGGCTTTGCCCACTGGTTCACCGCACAGTACGAGGAAGAGGTGGAGCACGCCGAGGCGATGATCCACTACGTCCTGGAGCGTGGCGAGCAGCCGGTGCTCAAGGACATCAAGATGAGCGACATCAAGTCCGAGAGCATCGTCGGCTACTTTGAGATCGCCCACGAGCATGAGTGCCTCGTATCCGACAAGATCGACGAGATCGTGACCAAGGCGATTGAGGTAAAGGACTATGCGACCGAAAACTTCTTCCGCAAGTTCGTTGACGAGCAGGTAGAGGAAGAGGCGACGACCGCCGGTATCCTCGACCACCTGAAGCTGGTGACCGGCAATGCCGGCTACATGATCATCGACCGGGAGCTGGGCGCGCGCAAGTAACGTCGGTCCCCGATATCTTTTTATCCCCAAAAGAGAGGGTGTGTCAAAAGCTTTTGACACACCCTCTCTCCATCTAGGTGGAAGACGACCGGTCCTATGGCGACCCCTTCGGGGTCGGCGGTGGGGAAGAGGGGTCGCCGTTTCCCCGGGGTCTTCGGTGCTTCGCACCTCGACCGCCGGGCTATGAAAGAACGACCCCTGCCGGGGTCGTGATTTGGTTTGGGGACAATCTTATCCCAGGGGTCATCGTCGGGGCGTCCGCCCCTCCTCGACCGCGGGCTATGAAGAAACGACCCCTAACGGGGTCGGCAGGATAAAAAATGAGCCCCGTCAGCAAGGGCTGCGGGGCTCGTTTTTGGGGGTTACTCCTATAGAGTGGTTACTTTGCGCACTCGTTGTAGCGCTGCTCTACCACCTTCCAGTCGGTGATCTTCCAGATGTTTTTGAGGTAGTCCATGCGGACGTTGCGGTAGTCGAGGTAGTAGGAGTGCTCCCAGACGTCGATCGCTAGAAGGGGCTCCTGATTCTTGGTGACGGGGTTGTCGGCGTTTTGGGTCTTGGTGATGACCAGCTTGCCGTCTTTGTCGCAAGCGAGGAAGCACCAGCCGGATCCAAACACGGATGCCGCTTCGGTCTGGAACTGCTCCCGGAACTTCTCAAAGGATCCAAAGGTCTTGTCGATCGCCTCTGCCAGCTTGCCCTCGGGCTTTTGCTTGGCTTCGCTCTGCGGAGCCATCTGCAGGAAGAAGAGGTAGTGGTTGAGGCTCTGCCCTGCTTGGTTGAAGAGCTTGCCCTCCGAGGACTTGACGATCTCTACGAGGGACTTGTTTTCGAAGTCGGTGCCCTTGATCAGTTCGTTCAGCGTATTGAGATAGCCTGCGTAGTGCTTGCCATAGTGGAGCTCTACGGTTTCTTTGCCCATGACGGGCTCTAGGGCATCAGTTGCATAGGGTAGTTGGGGTAGTTCGAATTTCATATCTTTATTGGGGTTTTGATCCGTGGTCTTCGTGGTGTTTTGGGAGTTACCCGTGCTGCATGCAAAAGTCGACACCGCCAGCACACCTGCCAAAACCAGGGATAAGTTTAGTAAAAAATTATTTCCGCTCATGTCGCTTTGTTTGTATAGGCTTAGTGAGTGTGAATACACCGTGTATTCGCTTATATAACAAGCGTGCCCACCAAATGGTTCACACGTGGTGGTTTGTCCCCGTATCCCCCCTCGATACCGACGTTCGTCGGGGGCGGCTTCTTTTGATACCGGCCTTGGTTTTTGGTACATTTGTGAAGTAGACGATTCAAGATGATTCGAAGAATATGAGCAAACATGATCACCCGGAAAACAGCGGGCAGTACAAGGGGCTAAAGGTCAATGCAGGTGTCCAAGCGGCTCCGATGGTGAACCCTTACTTCCAAAGGGTCAGACGAAAAAAACTCACGGTCGACGACTATGTCTCCGGGATCCTCGATGGGGACCGGGTGATGCTGTCCCGTGCGGTGACGCTGGTGGAGAGCCGACTGCCGGAGCATCAGGCGATAGCGCAGCAGGTGATCGAGCGGTGCCTGCCTCATGCCAAGAGGTCGGTGCGCGTGGGTATCACCGGAGTGCCCGGTGCAGGCAAGAGCACATCCATTGATGCTTTTGGCATGCATGTGCTGGAGAAGGGACACAAACTGGCGGTACTCGCCATCGACCCCTCCAGCGAACGCTCCAAGGGGTCCATCCTGGGCGACAAGACCCGTATGGCGGATCTCTCCAAGCAGGAGGATGCCTTCATCCGTCCCAGCCCTTCGGCAGGATCGCTCGGCGGGGTGGCACGCAAGACGCGCGAGACGATCGTCCTCTGCGAGGCGGCGGGCTTTGATACCGTATTCGTGGAGACTGTAGGGGTGGGGCAGAGTGAGACGGCGGTACACTCGATGGTGGACTTTTTTCTGCTCATCCAGCTGGCAGGCACCGGTGACGAGCTCCAGGGGATCAAGCGGGGGATCATGGAGATGTGTGACGGTATCGTGATCAATAAGGCGGATGGGGACAACGTGAAAAAAGCAGAGCTTGCGGCGTCTCACTTCCGCAACGCTCTGCACCTCTTCCCGCAGTCGGAGAGCGGCTGGACGCCACGGGTGCAGACCTACTCGGGCTTTTATGGGCTCAATATAGATAAGGTGTGGAAGATGGTGGAGGACTACATCGAGTATGTGAGGAAGACCGGCTACTTTGAGTACAACAGAAACAAGCAGGCGAAGTACTGGATGTATGAGAGCATCAACGAAGCTCTGAAGAACTCTTTCTATCAAGACGATCGAATCAAGGAGCTTTTGCCCCGGATGGAGCAGGCTGTGCTGGAGGATCGTATCAGCTCCTTTGTCGCCAGTGGAAAACTGCTGGAGGCGTACTTTCGAGACAAGAACCAATGAATAATCGATCCTTCTACATGATCATCTCCGTACTGTGTCTGATCGACATGGTACTGCTCATGCGCCCCAATCCGGATGTGACCGCCGTACTGCGTACGATGATCTGCGGTGGCGCACTGTACTATGTGGTGAAGCGCTTTAGGCAGCCGAATATCACGATGTTTCTCTTCCTGGCTGTGGCGGTGCTCTACAATCCTATCTTTAGGATCCACATGGATCAGGTATGGTGGTTGGTCAGTGATGTGGTCACTCTGGCACTCTTCTACTTTTTGGCGAAAGTGACCCCGATCCACGAAACCGGAATAAAGCACTACGCTGAGGATGATGAGGCAGGTAAGTAGGCTCTTCCCGCTCTGGCTGATCTTGCTCTTGGCAGGTTGCTCTACTGAGAAGTTGCCTGACGAGACCGAACTTTTTCACAACCTGCAGGAAGTCCGGAAGCTCGACCTCCTGGAGATGCGGACGGAGGAGACCATCATCATCTCCGGCAGTCCGTACACCCTGCAGTCAATACGCTCCCTGGATGACGCCATGGGCTATCTGGATGACTTGCTGCGTACGGGGAACCGTGTGGGAGTCTACTCCTTTGCGAGCTATGTGGGGGCATTCATCGACCTCGGGGCACTGGATGAGCAAGCTGTACGCGTGGATACCAAGCGCAAGGAGGTGAGCCTGACGCTGCCTGCCGTGCAGGTGGAGCCACTGGGCAGAGGGACCACGCTCACCAAGCTGCACGAACGGGTGACGGGAACACGCAAAAACATCACCAACGAGGAGCGTACAGCGTTGCAAAACAAAGCGTCCGAACTCCTTCGCCGGCGCATAGCACCGGGGATGCCGCTCTATACCGACCTGGTGATCCGGGCGCAGGACAAGGCGCGTGCCTACTACACCGGTATGCTCCATGCCCGAGGGTATGAGGTGGTGACGGTTTCTTTTGATCAAGAGCTCTTTAGGCATGAGTAAGCGCATTGTCAAGTGGTCCGTGATCGTGGTTGCGGTCCTGGGCTTGATCCTATTTCTCCTGACCTACTTGGGTAAGAAGAAAGAGGCACGCACAGCATACGAGGTGTATCCGTCGCTGGTGACAGATATCCGGGAGCTGCTCCGAGTGACCACGCTCGAAGGGGATCGTATGGTCCCCGTGACCTTGGAGGAAGACGGGGTGGGGGCATTTGCCCTGGGAAACTATAAGGTGCGGATCTCCTACGACGTAGAGCGACTCGAGACCTATCAGATGGGCGATACGCTCTTGGTGCGGTTGCCGGAGGAGGATGTGGCGATTTTTGAGAACGACCAAGTCGGTTTTCGAGTCTTTGATGTCTGGGGCACATCGTTTTGGACCCGACTGAGCGGGGTCAAGCTCTCGATCGAGCAAGAAAACCGTATGCGCAAGATGGCTACCGAGCAATTGCGAAAAGAGCTGTACAGCGACGGCTCCATCAAAAAAGCCAGAAGCCAGGCCATAGAGGCGGTCAGCGATATGCTCAGTATCCTACCGGGTACGGTCATCGTCCTTGAGCCGGCAGAGAAGATGCGCCCTCATCCCCATCCGGCGATCAGAGGACCTCTGTCCGAAATTCCCGAGAAAGTGGCCCCCATTCCCTACACTAAATCCAGAATAAAGAAATATATACGATGCAACGAATAAAAGTAACTCTATCTCTGCTCCTGCTCCTCAGCCTGACGGCATTTTCGTGCGAGAGCAAGCAAGAGCAAAAGAAGGACAACGAACAGACGGCGGGCACACAAACCGTAGCGGTGGAGAGCCCCTTTAGTAGCGAGAATGCGTACGAACACCTCCAAAAGCAGGTCGACTTTGGTCCGCGTGTCCCCAATACCGACTCGCATGCGGCGTGCCTGCAGTACCTGTACGAGACACTTGCAGCCACGGAACTAGAGGTGCAGCGGCAACCGATGGAGCTCACGGCGTACGATGGGACGGTGCTCCGAGCCACCAACCTCATTGCGAGCTACAAGCTGGAGCGGACCTCCCGAGTCATGCTCTTTGCCCACTGGGATACCCGCCCTATGGCTGACCACGATAGCGACCCGGCACTGAGGGATAAGCCGATCGATGGGGCAGATGATGGTGCAAGCGGTACGGCTGTCCTCCTGGAGCTGGCACGGATCATAGCCGGAGCAGACCTGAAGAACATCGGTGTCGATATCCTACTCTTTGATGCCGAGGACTATGGCGTGCCCGAGGGCGTGGCGTATAATGGACGTACAGAGACCACCTGGGCACTGGGTACCCAGTACTGGACCAAACAGACGCATGTGGAGGACTACAAGGCAGACTTTGGTATCCTGCTGGATATGGTGGGAGCTAAGGAGGCAACCTTTTACCGGGAGTACTTTTCGGTCAATGCCGCCAGCCGGTATGTAAATAAGATATGGGCTACAGCGCGCAGCATGGGGCACTCCAAGTACTTCATCAATGAGATGGGCGGAGCCATCACAGATGACCACTACTTTGTGATCGAGAACCTCCGCATCCCCTGCGTCAACATAGTCAACTACAACCCATCGCGCACCAAAGGATTTGGGGACTACTGGCATACCCACCAAGACAACATGGATAACATCAGCAAGGAGACCCTCCAAGCTGTGGGCGAGACGGTCTGGAAGGTACTCCTGGACTACGATGCCGAGCAGGGAAAGTAGGAGCAACACCTACCAAGATAAGGATAACCCTAAGACGATAAGATATATGAAGACAATCAATGAACGCCAGGACGAACTCATCGAGGAGTTTTCTTTCCTCGACGACTGGATGGACCGCTATGCCCTGATCATCGAGATGGGTAATGAGCTGGAACCGCTGCCGGAGAACGATAAGGTTCCCAATCATACCATCGAGGGGTGTCAGAGTCATGTATGGATCACCGGCTATGCTCATCCGGATGGTACTCTGTGGCTCAAGGCGGACTCCGATGCGGTGATTGTGAAAGGGATCATTGCGATGCTTCTGAGGGTCCTCTCCGGTCAAAAACCTGAAGACATAGTCTCTGCCGACCTCTACTTCATTGACCGACTGGGACTAAAGGAGCATCTTTCGCCCACGCGGTCCAATGGATTGCTCGCCATGGTGCGCCACATCAAGATCCTGGCACAGGCTATGATCACGGTTCGTAAGTAGAAATGCTATGATCAAAATTCTAGCAGAGCACTCCATACCCTACCTTCGGGGAGTGCTGGAAGAACTTGGTGAGGTTACCTACCTACCCACCGAGGCGTTCACGCCGGATACCGTACGGGATGCTGACTGGCTGATCGTCCGCAGTATCACCAAGTGTACGCCGCAGCTGCTGGAGGGATCAAGTGTCCGCCTGATAACCTCTGCCACCATCGGGTACGACCATATTGACACCGACTATTGCGACCAGAACGGTATCGCATGGTACAATGCTCCCGGGTGCAATGCGGGCGGTGTCGGTCAGTACTTTGGCGGTGTACTCTCTTATCTGGCGGTGAATCATCTCTTTGATCCGCGAGGCAAGACCATCGGTATCGTGGGGGTCGGACATACGGGCAGGTACGTCGCTAGATACGCCGAGGCTATGGGCATGCGACTCTTGCTCAACGACCCTCCTCGAGCTGAACAAGAGGGAGACGGGGCATTCGTCGACTACTCGACCGTCCTAAAAGAGTCCGACTTAATCTCCTACCATGTGCCCTTGACCCGAAAAGGCCCGCATGCTACCTATCATCTCTTCAATAGTGAGGTGGCTCGGATGGTTAGGAGACGGCCCATCGTGGCCAACTTTTGCAGGGGAGCGGTCACCGATACCACAGCTCTGATCGAGGCAAAGGAGCAGGCAGCTCTGTCTGCTCTCCTGATAGACTGTTGGGAAAATGAGCCCCACATATCTACCCGACTACTTGATACGACCCTACTGGCTACGCCACACATTGCCGGCTTTTCTGCCGATGGAAAGTCCAATGCGGCTAAAGCTTGTGTGCAGCGCGGTCTGGAGTTTTTCGGTCTGAGGAGCTCGCATATCGAAGAGATTGCTCCGGCTCCGCCTAAGGATCCGATCATCGACCTAGCTGAGTTCCCGGATGATGGTTTGCGACTCTTCAGAGCGATCCTTCGTACCTACAACCCCTATCCCGTAGATCAGCAGTTGAGGAAGGAGTACGGCGACTTCGAAAAGCTCCGTCGAAACTACGATTATCCGCGTGAGCCACATGCGTATACTGTGGTTCATGCGAGTGATGACGAGGCAAAGATACTAAGCCGGGTAGGCTTTAACATCGGATAACCTATGGAATACACTCTTATAGCCATTGCTCATTCCCCACAGCAAGAGCTCCAGCTGGAGGTCATGCAGCAGGACAATGAGCTCTACTTTCGTCTCCTCTACGAGGGAACGATGCTGCTCGACTACTCGCGGCTTGCCCTGGATCCGGTCGACAAAGCGTCCGATGCACTGACGCTGCTGTGGACGGATATGCGTGCCATGCCCACCGATGGGTTGGAGCTGATGACCGCCTTTTCTTGGGGGGACGAACGGCTCCTGCTGCGGTTTTTGCTCACTGATGAGAGCCTGGCCTTTCGGTATGAGCTGGAGGGAAAGACGCATACCTCTATCCTAGGCGAGCGTACCTGCTTCCACTTTGGCCCCGATGCCAACCTCCTTGTTGCTCCGGGTGACGATGGGGTAATTGATGCACGCGGGCTGACGCTTCCGGTCCTGCTTGAGATGGACAATGGTCTGTACATCAGCGTGCGCCGTACACCGTCGCTATCGCTTCCGGAGCCCTCTTTGCGCCTTGAGAGTGGACAGCTCCTAGAGGTCTTTTATCCTGAAAAACAAGCAGTAGAGACCGGCGACTACCAGATGATCACCCCGTGGTGGATACTTGCCATCACTGAGCCCTGAGCAGAGAGACGGTGAATGTCCTGATCCTATCAACCTTTGCATCAGGAGGCGGAGCAGCAAATGCCGCCTCCAGGCAGCTCGTCGCTCTCCAAAGGATGGGCGTCTCTGCTCGGATGCTTGTAGCAAGTCCGGAGGTGCCGGTGGAGAATGGACAAGTCCGATCGGTGGGGGGAGTCAAATGGCAACTTTTGAGGTACGTAGAGAAGCTGGGTACGTTCATTCGAGTCAGAGACCGTTCCCTCCTTTTTCGTTTTTCGGACGCTACGACAGGCTTGGGTATCGCCCATCATCCTTGGGTGCAGTGGGCGGATGTCATCCATATCCACTGGGTGCAGCAGAGCTTCCTCTCCTTTTCCGGGCTTCACGATCTGCTGCAGCTCCGAGACAAGCAGTTCTTTTGGTCGCTTCATGACCTCTGGCCACTCACCGGAGGGTGTCACTCCCCCTATGTGATCCGAGGGAGCGAGACGGAGCTATGCGACCGTTTCCTCCACGGATGTGGCTGCTGTCCCCTGCTCGGCTCGCACCGGTCAGACGACCATGCAGCACGGCATTTTGCTCGAAAGAGCGGGCTCCCACTCGAGCGGGTTCACTTCTTAGGTGTGAGCCATTCGTTGGTCGGACAGGCTCAAGCGTCGCCACTGGTCTCTCAAGTTTCTTATCTGCCTAACTTCTACGACCCGGAGCTCTTTTACCCGGGTGAGGAGGTAGCAGAGAAAAGTGTTCGTCTGCTCTTTGTGGCAGCGCGGTTGGATGACCCGGTCAAGGGACTGGATCTGCTCCGACAAGTATTGGAGGAGTGCTGTCACCTGTCAGAGGCTTTTCGACATCGGGCTAAGCTTACCTGCATCGGTACCCTCAAGGATCCCGATAGCCTGAGACATTGGCCGGTCGATGTTGAGCACCACGACTCCATAGGTCAGGAGTCGCTCATTGACTACTACCGTTCGGCGGACCTGACCCTCTCCACATCGCGACACGAGACCTTTGGGCTCACACTCCTAGAGTCCTTGGCGTGCGGCACTCCGGTCTGTGCCTTTGCAGTAGGAGGAATTCCCGATATTGTCCGCGATGGTCAAAACGGCAGCCTGGTCAAGCCATACGATACCTCGGAGATGGCACGGCGGCTCGTTGAGTTCTTCGACCAACGGCGGACGTACACGACAGCAGAGCTGGTGCAGAGTGTGGCTCCTTTTGCAGAGCCGACTGTACTTCGTCGGCTGGTGGAGCTCTACGGACTCTGAGCAAAAAACACCCTCTCGACTCTAGGGACAGAAGTCGAGAGGGTGTTTTGTTTGGACTAAGGATCGGCTATGCCTGTTACCTTGTAGGTATGTCGATCAATTGTAGCTGTATGAGCGTTCCGAGATAGTGTGGCGAGGATTTCGCGAAGACTTCTCCATATGTCGGATGACCCGTCTGGTCCAGTTGCCCTTTTGGTCATAGTTGTACAGGTAGGAGCGCGTGGCTATGGTATCGGTTGCGTTGGTCTCCACCTCCTGTGATGGATCGCCCATCTTGTTGAGCACATAGGTCTTGGAAGAGGTAATGGCTCCATCTCTCTTGTGCGTGACGGATGTGACGTTGCCTCGCACATCGCGCTCCCACAGGGTCTCTTCGAGCACCTGTCCGTTGGGATCCAGTACCGTAGACTGGAGTGGGAGAGCCTTCTTATTGATTTTTAGCTGTACCGTCTTAGTGAGTGTCCCGTCATTGTCTCGGTAGACTTGCTGCATCGTGCCGGCATTGAGGTCTCGGGTGGTGGTTACCGTCCCCTCCGGAGTTGTCATGACGGTTTGCTTGGAGCTGTTTTTGTAGTCTTGTCGGACTTCCTCAGTGGCATTCCCGGTTGCATCCAAGTGTTTTTCGGAGATGATCATTCCCTCGGTATTAAAGGTGTACTCCACAGAGCCCTGTAGCTCTCCGAACTTGAAGTTGTCGTCCTTATCTTTGCTGGCGGAGTAGTCTTTTTGGTTCATCTGCACCACATTACCGTGGAGGTTCATGAGTGCGGTGTCTCGTGTCGCATGAGATATGCTCTTTTCGCACCCGGTAAAGAGTACTAAAAATAGAGCTAGCGATGCTGGTAGAAATTTATTCATGTGCGTATATCGATTAGTTGATCTTTATTCGTTCTAGTGCCATCCCAAAAGCCTCCTCGTATTGATCAAAGAAGTGCTTCCAGTCTGCTCGATCTGATAGTTCTTTTGCTCTCTGTCCGATTGTGGTTCTCTGCTCCGCAGGGGTAACGCTGTACGAGCGTACCGCCTCAGCCAGTTGGTGGGCGACATCCCGGTAGGTGTCATCGTCTCTGTTGAGCACCAGGACACCATTATCCAAGACTTGGGTGTCGGTCAGGCTTTGTGCCCACACCCCAAAACCCGCCTTGTCTGTCGTCACTGTAGGCACCCCAAAGGCGATGCTCTCCAGTGGGGTATAGCCCCAAGGCTCATAGTACGAAGCAAAGACGGTGAGGTCGGCAGCAGGGAGGATGTCGTAGTAGGGGATGTCCAGGACTCCGTCGTTACCATCAAGGTAGGCGGGGATGAATAGCGGGTAAACCCGCTTGCCCCACAGGTGGCTAAAGTGATCAAGCCTCCGGACAAGGATATTGCTATCCTGGTCGTGGAGACGGTGGGTACAGTAGGGCTGACTAGCCGGAAGGGTTAGCCTGACCTTGGACTCAAGCCCGAGCTGAATCTCTCGGCGTGGTTCTTTTACCCATGCGGGAACGGCAATGACGGGGATGATGTCCGTGCCGTTGTCCGCAAGCTCTGCCATTGCGTCTATGAAGAGGTCCAACCCTTTGTTGCGGTACTCAAAACGACCACTCGTGAGGACGATGTATGTCTCCTCACTGATCGTTGCTCCGTAGAGTGTTTGGGCAATGTTGCGCAGCTTTTGTCGTCCCAAGAGGCGGAGGCGGTCGCACTCAGCCCTTGCGGGCACGAAGCCCGGCTCAAAACCATTGTTGGTCACGACATCTACCGGACGCTCAAGCAGCTGGCTGCACTCCACGGCGGTCACGTCGCTGACGGTGCAAAAGACCGTCGCCTCGTGCGCAGCCTTCTTTTCGACCGCATGCTTAGCTACTACTCCCAGCTCCCGAGCCATCTGGTCTCCATGGTAGCCGGACATGTACTTGTAGAGCTCCTTATTGTTCCCGGATATGGACCGTCCTACCGTTGTGGCGTGGGTGATGAAGAGAGTCGCCACCTCGGGCGCTTTTTTCTTGAGCCATAGGAGTCCCATCCCTGTCGTCCACTCATTGAATATCGCTACCGGGCGCTCACTCGGGTGAATGGTGCTGAAGCCTTTCATCACCTGCGCGGCAGCGATGGCAAAAAGGCAGCTCTCGTCGTAGTCCCCGTAGCCCTCTTCGCTGCTGAGCTCGTAGTCCTCCCACATGTTGAAGTACAGGAGATCCCTTTGGGTATAGAGGGGACGGTAGTCGACCAGTGCCACACGGGGGTTGCCGGGGACAGACCAGGTACCGGTGTAGACGGGTAGACCGCACGCTTCACTGAGTACCGGATCGGGGTCAGTGCTGTCCAAGCGGGCATCATTTTGCTGCAGGTGTGGAAGGTACGGACCTACAAAGAGCACCTGCTCCTGCCCATAGCGCTCAACCATGGTGGCAGCCCGAGTGCTCAGCACGGCGTATATCCCTCCTACTTTATTGCACACCTCCCACGAGGTCTCCATGATGAGGGTGGGGGAGGTCATGTTGTCATTAGCCATTTCTTGTTTTTTATCTTCGGAGGAAATCCCACAGCAATCACCACAAAGATTGGCTCTCTTGCTAACTCAGTAAGGTGGGGTGCTCCGACTATCCTTATATGGAGCAAAATTACCGAATTTTTGACGATCCGCCGCCTTTTTGCCACCACCAAGCAGGGCAACTGTATGGGGTTTCTCAGGAAGAGTCAGACTTTTTTCCTAAAAACAAACCTAGACGGAATGACATGAAGCAGAACTGACTATCTTCTTAGGTGGGGCGGTGGAAGTCGGAGCCCGAAATTAGACTAAAATGACAATTCGCATATGTTGTTGATAAACAAATGGATGCATGTATTAAAAAAGTAGGTGGCTGATAGCAAAAAGTTTCCTACTGGAAATCGTTCACTTCTATCCGTCAAATCGTTTTCTTTCCTACTGGAAACATTTCTCTTCTATCCGTCCAATTTTTTTCGTCCCTCCAAGCCCTCCTCTCCGGCGACCCCGTTAGGGTTGTGCGGGCGGGTCGGTAGTACCCCGCAGGGGTGCTGCCACCCAACTATATAAAGGGACGAAAAGAAGGGACTGCCGACCCCGATAGGGGTCGCTCCTTGGTAGCCCGAGGGGGCATTATAGTAAGGGGGATTGAAACGTTGGGCGGAAGATCGGAGACGGGGGGAGACCCCGACGAACGTCGGGGTCATAGAGTATAGCCCAGGGTCAGAGCGACGTTAGGAGCGTCTGACCCTGGGAAAGCAAGTCGACAAGAAACACGACTCCGACGAACGTTGGAGTCGAACCATCAGATGACGGAGTACGACCCCAACGTGCGTCGGGGTCGGGGAGAAATTGCGGAATCATTTACCCCGGGTCAGATGCTCCTTCGGAGCTCTGACCCGGGGCTATATTCTTCGACCCCTAACGGGGTCGGCAGTCCCGTCCGCTTCGCCCCTTTATATATCCACCCTTCATTGGATATACGGCAGGTGAACGGCACCCCTGCGGGGTGCTACCCAGCCAAACGGTTCGCCCCTATGGCGACCCCTGCGGGGTCGCCATAGGGGCGAGGCATATGGTGACGCAGACGGGTCGGCAGACCAAACGCAGGAGGGTGTGCCAAAACCTGAGCTTTGGCACACCCTCCTGGAGACTTTTTTAAGATGTTAGTGTCTAGAAGTTGAGGGTGACGGTTGCGGCAACGCTGTTGCGCGTATCTTTCATGGATCCTCCCGTGACGCTTTCCAACCCTGAGCTAGGCAGTGCAGGGTAGGGGTAGACCGATTCATTGCGAGCACTATAGATGTAGGCGAGGTCAAGTGCCAAGCTGCCAAACCGGAAGCCGATACCGGCAGATGCAGTCTGGTAGTTGCGGGGCAGGGTGTAGTCGAGTATCATCCCTGATGCACTGTACTCGGCGCGGCTCTTTGTATCTTTGGGGTTTAGATCTGCCATCTTGATACCACAACTGGTATGGCTGTATCCGGTGCGGAGCGTGAGCCAGTCGAGTGGGCGTACTTCGAGACCTACACTATGCCGGTATTGACCTCCGAAGTACTGCTTGTTGAGATCGGTGACGTCCGCCAGCGCAGCATTTGAGTTATCACCCGGGAGCATGTACTTGGCACTACCCAGGTTTCGGTAGGTGAAGTCGTACGTCACCATACCATAGCGGCTGAGGAATGCCATGGCACTCAGAGTGAGCTTGCCGGGCAGCCACATGTCGTACTTGGAGGTGAAGTCACCACCGGTACTGTAGGTTACCGTGTTGTTTTTCACATCCTCGAGAAGGTCATTGTAGTAGGAGGCACTGGCACTGTAGGTCTCGGTGTAGGTCGCATACTGAGGAAGGAGGTAGGAAATACCTATTCGCCCATAGTCGCCAATCGCTACCAGTGCACCGAGGTTGAGCCCTACGGATCCGCCGGTGACATGCAGGTTGTTGTCGTAGGTGATGCCCATCCTGTTGTTCTTAGGCTGGTAGTAAAAGTCCTCTGAGTACTCGGAGTGACGGCTGTAGACACTGGCTGTGGAGCGCAAAGTGGCACCAAAGAAGTAGCGGTCATCATAGTTGACTCCAAAGTTGAGGTCAAAGGAGTTATTGCCACCGGTCTCTTTGACAGACAGAGAAGCAAAGTCCGGGAGCAAAAACAGCTGCTCTGAACGCTCCGGATCGCCTGCCCATGCCCAGACATTTGGACGGTAGTAGTTGTCGGGCTTGCCCTCTACGCCGCCCTCGATCAGCCAAGCATTTAGACCCATGACCACACTCTGGTTGACGTTGGCTAGGCGCGGATCGTAGGTGTCACTGTGCATATATCTGCCGATGGGTACCCCACTCTCATTAGCCTTGAATGCCAGATAGTCGGTGATCCCGGAGCCGGGAAGTGGCATTGCGAGCTTGTAGTCCCGTTTGTAGCTGTAGTCTCTATTGTAGAGGAAGCCCCAGTTGATCCTCAGTGGCCTGGAGCTGAGTCCGATGCCTGAGCCGATGTAGGAAATGTTGCTGAGGTCAAATAGACCATAAGAACTGTTGGTATTCTCGACACCGTTCTCATGACGGTAGTCGATGGAGGTGTTTCCTCTGCCACCCTCTAGTCCGAGTGAGATCGCTCCTCTATGGTAGAGTGCGCTTCCTGCCGGGTTGATCCAAATGGCTGTCGGGTCAGCACCCAGTGCCCCTACAGCACCGCTCATGGACTGTGCCCGTGCAGTCCCATGTACCCCCTCCAGGCTGTTTCGGTATCCGTCCGAGGGGGCTTGTGCTTGTGCCCCTACGACGGACAGTACGCCTGCTGTCAGGAGAGATGCAAATAATAGTCGATATCTTTTATTCATGGTCAGAATCCTTTATGATCTTAGTCTGGTAAGTCGGTTGTTATCTTCTACGTCCTCCTGACCCGTAGGAGCCGGTGTTTCCTGGATTGGAGCTCCTCGTGGGTGTGCTCGGAGTGCTCGGAGTGTAGGAGCCACCACCATTGGTCGAGCGAGTAGGAGTGTAGGTGCGAGTGGGGGTACTGCCCTGATTCCAGCGGGAGTTGGTACGGGTGCCACTATTGGTCCGTGTGCCTGAGTTGTTGTATCTTCCGCCGTTGGCGTTTCTATTGTAGACCTGTGTGCCGGTTGTCGCTCTGGTTCGCACAGCTCGGTCTGTGCGTCCTAGGTCGCTGCCGTATGTGCTATGGTTGCGCTGTACGTAGCGTCCGGAAGTACGTCCATAGGGATTGTATGTGCGCGTGCGTGTGTAGCCGGAGCTGTAGTGGCTGCCATCGTAGTAGCCGTGCCAGTAGCCGTGGTTGTAGGACGGAGCACCCCACCCGTAGGAGTACCCCCATCCTCCGCCGTAATACCATGGGTCGCGCCACCTGCTTCTGTACCAAGGATCATACACGCCGCCGTAATACCATGGGTCGTACCATCCACCATAGTAGTACCAAGGGTCATACCATCTGCCGTAAGACCATGGATCGTACCATCTACCGTAGCGCCATGAGGATCCGTAGTAGGGGTAGGTGTTGATGTGGATGTTCACACCACTGCGCCAGTCCCTACCGTAGTACGAGTTGGTCCATGGGTCGTAGTCCATATCGTCCAGGATATAGACCCGATCGACATTGTTGAGCACGATCGTGTTGCTATTGTCTCCGAACCTTCTCATGCGTTGGCTGTACTTGCCGCCTCTCGGACGACGATCTACGGTGCCATCCAGCTGGTCGAGGTTGTCCTCCATCTGCTCAATGGTCACTTTCATGTCCCGACGATTGTACCAGTCGCTGACCTGTTCCTGCTCGGTCTGTAGTCTTTCGTACTCAGCTTTTTGCTGCTCACGCTGTGCTTTTCGTTGAGCGATACGTTGGTTCCTTGCCTGTTCCTCCTTTTGGCGAAGCTCCTTTGCCTTGGATGGAGTCAGGTAGGCATTGTCTTGAGCGGTGGCTACACCGCCCAGTAGCATGGCTGCCAGCGCACCTGCCCATATGATCCATCTAAATGCTTTCATATCTTATTCCTCCTGAGTTATCTTAAATGAGTTTGTTTCGATTCTATATACTATTCCAACCACAAGGTACCTAATATTCCGAGAACTACCGATGTGGTTTTGTTTTTTTTGTGATTGGCTGACTTTTGCCTTTCTCTGCCTTTTTGACAACTTTACCGTCGTTCGGTTTAATGACCGACTGCCCCTTTCGCCGGTCCCGGTGCTCTCCTGCTCTACCTATATGGTTCGGTTTTGGCCCAGGGGCTTCGATATTGATGAAATAAACTGGTATATTTGCCGAGTCATCAGAAAAGGGGAATTCTTAGTGGACTGACTGCTAGGGTTCTCCTGCTTTATTTTGTGGGAGGAGCGTCCGGAGAGTCCGTTAGAGACCCGGATGCTCTTGGTGCCGATTCCGAAACTGTGCCTTTGGGTTTGGCTCCCGCTGCCCCGGTAAACATCATTAACTTTATAAACTTTATGGATTGGTTACAAGAGCTTTTTATCGGTTCAGGCGTGGCGCACTCGCTGATCTTGATATCCCTGACCATCGCCTTCGGTATAATGCTCGGAAAGGTAAAGATTTTTGGCGTCTCTCTTGGTGCGACGTTCATCCTCTTTGTGGGGATCTTCTTTGGGGAGCTGGGGATGACCCTGGATCCCCAGGTGATGCACTTTTGTAAAGAGCTAGGCCTGATCCTCTTTGTCTACTCTATCGGACTACAGGTGGGTCCGGGATTTTTCTCAAACTTCAAAAAAGGGGGAGCCACCCTCAACATGCTTGCCGTGCTTGTCGTCTTCCTCGGGGCGCTGACCACAGTGATCATCTTCAAGTTGACCGAGCTGCCCATTCAGACACTGGTGGGTATCATGAGTGGTGCCATCACCAACACCCCCGGTCTCGGTGCTGCTCAGCAAGCGTATACCGATATTATGGGGATCGATGACCTGTCGATTGCCCAAGGATATGCTGTGGCGTATCCTCTCGGTGTCATCGGGATCATCCTGACGATCATCTTGATCCGTGTGATCGGACGCATCAACATCAAGGAGGAAGAGAAGCGTATCGAAGAAGCTAATGCGGAGACAGACCTGACAACGGTACCGCTCTCTGTGGAGATCGAAAACCCGGCTCTGGACGGTGCAAAGGTGTCCGATCTGACTCACACTCTGGAGGGACGTAAGTTTGTCGTGTCGCGCATCTGGAAAAAGGAGACAAATGAGATCCAAACCGTAAATGCAGATACCAAACTGGCACCCGGAGACCGGATCTTTGTGATCATTGACAAGGCGGATGTGGAGCCCTTTATCATGACGGTGGGGCATGAGATCAAGATGGATCGCAAGCAGTGGACCCCCAACGACTCCAAGTACATCAGTCGTAAGCTCCTGGTCAGCAACAAGCAAATCAGTGGTAAGCAGCTGCACCAGCTCAACCTGAGAGCCATCTACGGGGTCAACGTAACCCGTGTGACCCGATCCGGTGTGGACATCGTCGCTACTCCCGGGCTACGCCTCCAGTATGGCGACAAGCTGACGGTAGTGGGCAGTGACTCTGCGCTGATGAAAGTGACAGAGCTGATCGGAAACTCTGAGAAGCACCTCCATGAGCCCAACCTGGCAAGTATCTTCATCGGTATCGCTATGGGTATCCTACTGGGATCTGTCCCCATGATGATTCCCGGTATTCCTCAGCCGATCAAGCTTGGGCTGGCAGGAGGACCGCTGATCGTCGCTATCCTCATGTCTGCCTACGGGTACAAGTATCACTTTGTGAGCTACACGACGATCTCCGCAAACCTGATGCTGCGCGAGGTGGGGCTGGCACTCTTCCTGGCATGCGTGGGTATTGGTGCCGGCAACGGCTTCATAGACACGCTGGTCAACCAGGGTGGTCTGACTTGGGTCGGATATGGCTTGATGATCACCATGATCCCGATTCTGATTGCGGGTCTGCTTGGACACTTTGTCTTCAAGATTGACTACTTCACCCTGGCGGGTATGATTGCCGGTAGTACCACCGATCCCCCCGCACTGGGCTATGCCAACACCCTATCCGATACCGATGCCTCCTCTGTGGGCTACGCTACGGTGTATCCCCTGACGATGTTTTTGCGAGTCGTGACGGCACAGTTGATGATCATATTCTTATTATAAAGATTAGGGTGGTCACACGTAGAGTTTTTGGTATCTTGTAGACAGAATACTAACTCACTGAACCTCAAGAATAGATGAATTATGACGAAGTATAACGCAGTAGAGATCAACCAAAAACTCGCCAGACTGGGCAGAATAGTAGGTGAACCAACGATGAACGGTGGTGTCAAAGCGGCACGACTACTGATGGGTATCAACAGTCTCGTCGGCTTCGCACTCGGCTTCGCTGTCGCAAGCCTCTGCAAAAACAACTGCCGCAAGCATTGACCCGGCTGTCCTACACATAGGAGATAACTAAACGACCGCTCGGTACTCCGGTACCGGGCGGTCGTTTGCCATTCAGTAGCCCCGACGGGAATCGAACCCATATCAAAAGTTTAGGAAACTTCCGTTCTATCCGTTGAACTACGAGGCCATCACATCCATGATAGGTACGCAAAGATAGCAAAAACAATCCTCTTTGCGCAGAAACGACCCAAATATCATTGTTTTCTGAAGAACCCGAACCTTGCTCTCGGTTTATGAGTGACGCAATGGGGTTTTTGCCCTTCGGCTCCGGGCAAAAAATTTAACGGATAGAAGAGAAAAGTTTCCAGTAGGAAAGAAAACGATTTGACGGATAGTAGCGAAGTGTTTCCAGTAGGAAACTTTTTTGCTATCAGGCGAACGGTTTCTTTTGTATATTTGTGATGTTCCTAACTTGGAACAATCGGGTGCTGAAACATACAAAAACCAAATAAAACACGACCACATGAAGTACGACCTAATCATTATCGGGGGTGGCCCCGGTGGATACAATGCTGCGGCACTAGCGGCAAAGAGCGGGCTGAAGACCGCACTTTTTGAAAAAAACAAGCTCGGTGGAGTCTGTCTCAACGAGGGCTGCATCCCCACCAAGGCACTGCTCTACTCAGCCAACATGCTGGACTCCATGCGCCAGTCCAAGAAGTACGGCATCACTATCGATGGAGACCTGGCGGCAGACTATAAGCGTATCAACGCACGCAAAAACAAGATCGTGCGCAAGCTGGTGCTGGGTGTCAACCAAAAGCTCCAAGCTGCCGGAGTGGAGGTCATCGAGGCAGAGGCTATGTTGACCGGCTCCGATGGCGACCACATCCATGTAGTGGCGGATGGCAAGGAGTATGCGGCTCGAGACGTCTTGCTCTGCACCGGATCAGAGACTTCCATTCCGCCCATTGAGGGTCTGGCAGACTCAGGCTACTGGACAAGCCGTGAGGCACTGGACGCCAAGGAGCTGCCGGAGTCCATCGTCGTCATCGGCGGAGGCGTGATCGGCATGGAGTTTGTAAGCGTCTACACCAGTCTGGGGGTAAAGGTGACCGTGGTAGAAATGACGCCGAAGATCTTAGGCCGTATGGATACAGAGATCTCTACAGCCCTGATGGAAAACTACGAGAAGCGCGGAGTCACCTTTTTGCTCAATACGAAAGTGATCAGCGCATCGACCGATGGAGTCACTGTACAGACTGCTGACGGCGAGACCAAGGAGATCAAAGCCGAGCGCATCCTCCTCAGTGCGGGTCGTCGTGCGGTGACCAAAAACCTCGGCATAGAGGAGCTGGGGATCGCCCTGCAGCGCAATGCCATCGTGACCGACGAGTATATGCAGACCTCTCACCCACACATCTACGCAGTGGGAGACGTGACCGGGCGTAGTATGCTGGCTCACTCAGCCATCCGCATGGGGGAGGTGGCGGTGCACCACATCCTGGGGCGCAAGGACGATGTCATGCGCTACGATGCCATACCGGGAGTCGTCTATACTCACCCCGAGATTGCCAGCGTGGGCGTCTCTGAGGATGAGATGATCGAGCGGGGTACGGCGTACCGTGTGCTCAAGCTGCCGATGACCTTCTCGGGCAGATTTGTGGTAGAGAATGAGGGCGAGACAGGGATATTCAAGGTGATCGTAGACGGAGAGGACCGCATCATCGGCGGGCAAATGCTGGGCAACCCGGCATCCGAGCTGATCATCATGATCGGCATGGCGATCACCGAACGCCTCACGCTCGAAGACTTACGCAAGCACATCTTCCCACATCCCACAGCAGCAGAGATCCTGCACGAAGTGATCTACGAGTAGCAACCCTATCCAATAATAGCAGAGTGGGCTGAGTCGTCAAGGAACGACCCGGCCCACTTTTTATCCACACTCCATGAGGTAACAAGGTCATGTGATCCGGCTAAAGATCACCGATCGCCTCGGCAATACGGTCCGCAATGCGTTGGTAGCCCTCTGCGTTGGGGTGCAGACCGTCCGTAAAGAGTGATTCATCGATCTTACCACCGCTACTGGGTAGGGTCAGGATATCGTAGATATTGATGTAGTCAATCCCTTCCTTACCCTTGAGCAACTCGGCAACTTCGCGGTTGACTCCTCGCACGGTAGCTTCGAGGTCACGCCTGGGTGTAAGCGTGAGGAAATGGAGCTTTGCTTGCGGCTGCTTGGCTCGAATCAGTTCGGCGGTCTCGATGATGCCCTTGGCAATCTTACTAACCGGGTCGGAAACAGAGATGTTGTTAGTCCCTATTTTCAGAAAAATATGCTTGGGGCTGCAGTCATCCAACTCGCCGTGCACGATACGCCAGTTCAGATTCTCGATTCGGTCCCACCCAAATCCCATATTGGTGACCCGTCTGTCGCCGAATAAGGAGGACCAAGCCTCATCCCCTCGGTGGTGTATTGCAGAAGGAGTCCCCGACCAGTAGTGCATGATCGAATTCCCAATGACCAGTATTTCCGGATCGGTAGTCCTGTTTTGTCTGATGACCGCATTGTGTCGCTTTTCCCAGTTGTACATCTCCATGTCTCTTGCTTGGGTAATGGGTGCAAAGACCCAGTCCGTCTTTATGTCCAGAACTGCTACAATGTCGGGTACGATCAGGGGGTCGGACTGGTAGTAGATGCCGCCCACACCGGCTTCGACCAATTGGTGAAAGGCTTCGCGTTGTATCTGACTCGCCTTTTCTGCTGTCTGCATGCTTTCGACTAGGAGGATAGGAGTGGAAGTCCTTTCTCGGAGCTGCCGGATCCTGCTGGTTATCTCATCGACCGTCGTCTCGCTTGATGTTTTACCCGTAAAGCTCAAGACATACAGCCTGGCGTTTGCTCCTGCCAGGTGCTCGATCAGTACGCTATCCAGTACTCGAGGGGAGGAGACGGTCAGGTCCACAGTAGGAATATCCAGTGTTTTTTGGATAAAAGGAGCTACGGCATCTGATGGTGCCGGACGCACATTAGTCAGCGTTCCGGATACGACTATCGGTAGCTCCAGCCTAGGCTCTACCCACTCAAAGTGCTGCCCCGCATCGCTCCCTACCCGTACCGACTTGAGGACCACTCCGGCCGGCAAATAGAGCCGGTAGCGATTGCCATACGGGTGAGTGTTTTGGTACTCGAGTCCATTGTATTCAGCTCGGAGCGAGCGCGTACCAAAAGAGTACCCGGTGCCCGGGATAAAGACAGTTCGGCCGTTGCAGTCCACGCTGTACAGGTCGAACTGTAGCTTGGGTTGAGCAAGATGAGCAGCGACCTTTTTGTACGCTACCTCTACAACCAGGCGAGGAGAGGATGAGTAAAACTCTACATACAATCCACTGCTGACAGCCCTTTCTGCACCATATTTGCTCCGAAGCCACTCTGTGGGAATCCGACTATAGTCTGCCTCATCCTGTAGAGTGTCGAGTCGCCCCTGCAGGACAGAAGTCTCCTGATCCAGTAGGTCATACCACCTGAGCGAGTCTATGGCAGGGGTCTCGGTAGTAGGCACCTCCGAGCCATCGACTACCGCACCATCTTCAGTGATGGAAAGTAGGGGGGCTGCACCGGAGGTAATAGCCTGAGACGGGCTTGCGGCAGCCACCTCCAGGCAGAGGAAACAAAAAGTCGAAATAATCGATAGATAACGCATGTTTCTTGTTTGTGCTTCGATGAATAGATTTTATAACCATGCAATAATGGTGGAAAAGTAACAAAAAAACAGGACTTTTGCGAGGAAGAGTGCCCTCCAACTTTAAGTGCAGCATAGTCCAATTCAAAATCCCCATACGTCGCTGATAAATAGATAGATACCTCTTTCTCCAAAGCCGGTTGCCCGAGAGCAAAAAGTTTCCTACTGGAAACATTTGGCTTCTATCCGTCAAATCGTTTTCTTTCCTACTGGAAACATTTCCCTTCTATCCGTCAATTTTTTTTGTCCCCGTGCGAATGCGAAAAATCCGGTTTGGTTTTACCTCGTGTTATTGTCCGATGGTGGTTGCAAATACGGAGGGAATTCTTTAGCTTTGTTTTGTGATGGTCGAGAGTGACGATTGACCAATGCCACTATTCGCCCCCGAACCACATCCAGAACAACTGTTATAACACTACAAACCTTTAACACACAATCTGCAATGAAAACAGACGAACTGCTGAACAAGCTGAAAGAACGCCACCCCGGGGAAAAGGAATTTCACCAAGCGGTGGAGGAAGTACTCCGTACCATCGAAGAGGTGTACAACGAGCACCCCGAGTTTGAGAAGTACAAGATCGCTGAGCGACTCATGGAGCCGGATCGTATCTTCACGTTTCGTGTCACTTGGCAGGACGATGCCGGTGAAGTGCATGTGAATACCGGCTATCGCGTACAGTACAATAACGCCATTGGCCCGTACAAGGGTGGTACCCGCTTTCATCCGTCTGTCAACCTGAGTATCCTCAAGTTCCTAGGCTTTGAGCAGACTTTCAAAAACGCACTCACCACGCTGCCTATGGGTGGTGGCAAGGGTGGCTCCGACTTTTCACCAAAGGGTCGCTCCGAGGCTGAGATCATGCGCTTCTGCCAAGCGTACGTGACCGAGCTCTGGAGGAACCTGGGCCCGAATACCGACATCCCTGCAGGTGATATAGGTGTGGGGGCTCGCGAAGTGGGCTATATGTACGGTATGTACTGCAAGCTCGCTCGTGAGAACACCGGGACATTTACCGGTAAGGGCAGAAGCTTTGGCGGCTCCATCCTACGTCCTGAGTCTACCGGCTTTGGTGCCGTCTACTTCCTCAATCAACTGCTGGAAGAAAACGGTCATAGTCTGAAGGGCAAAACAGCTGCCGTGAGCGGATTTGGGAATGTTGCCTGGGGTGCCGTGACCAAGCTGACCGAGCTGGGAGCCAAGGTGGTAGCCATCTCCGGTCCTGACGGCTATGTATACGACGAAGAGGGCATCAGCACGCCTGAGAAGATCAACTATATGCTGGAGCTCCGCAGCAGTGGCAATGATGTGGTTGCGCCGTATGCCGAGAAGTTCAAGAGCGCAAAGTTCGTTGCCGGCAAGAAGCCCTGGGAGGTGAAGGTGGACATCGCTCTCCCCTGCGCTACGCAGAACGAGATGAACGAAAACGATGCCAAGATGCTCCACGATAATGGCGTGACCGCTGTCTGTGAGGTATCCAACATGGGCTGCACCGCAGAGGCGACACACTACTACCTGAGCCACAAGATGCTCTTTGCTCCCGGTAAGGCGGTCAACGCCGGCGGTGTAGCTACCTCGGGTCTTGAGATGACCCAAAACGCAGCGCACCTGGGCTGGGACGCTAAGGAAGTGGACGAGAAGCTGCACTCCATCATGCACAACATCCATGATCAATGCGTGAAGTACGGTACTGAGAAGGACGGGTACATCAACTACGTCAAGGGTGCGAATATCGCAGGATTCATGAAAGTAGCCGACGCAATGATCGCACAGGGCGTTATCTGATAATGACACCGGGAACCAAACCGATATACTAACCTTTTTGCCAGCGGCATGTTGCTAGTACTAGCAACATGCCGCTGCTGCTTTTTTATTCTATGAAACAATACACCACAACCCTTGTCTTTCTATTACTTGCTAACCTCTTCACCTCATGCCACGCCAGAGTAGAGCTCAAGAGCGGTGACCCTGACACACCTCAGACCAATGAGTCCACGGTGGCAGTGACCTTTGCCACCTCAATCAAAAGCCCCATCACACAACTCCGAGCTGACAGCGACCCCAACATCCCGGTGGTTGACAACAGTAAGCTCCCCGCCATCAAGGACCTTCGCATTGTTTTGTATGCCAATGACGAGGAAGGACGCCCATCGACAGTGGCTTATGTCTTTGACCGGCGGTTTGAGATCCTTCGGGGAAAAGCCACGGGCGATGACCTGCTCAGCTTTGACTTTGATACCGGACGGCTGACAGTGAAGCACGAGGAAGCAATAGCCGTGGGCAACTACTCTGCGCTTTTCTTTCTCTCCCCCACTACTGCTCTCAAGGAAGCGACTAAGGTAGGCAAAGAGTTCAAAGAGCTGAGTAAGCCTATTTCACACGACTTTTCACCAAAGGGTGACCTCAGTATCATCTACTCAATCTACTCCAACATTGATTCTCCTCTGCAGATCCGTGAGGAGGACTTGGCACACGCAAGTGCCCACAATACGAAGCTTTTCCGGGTCGAAGCTCCCTCACTAAAAGCACTCACTGCCATGACCTACCTCAAGGTGGATGAGGGCGTACAAGATGAAGAGTACTACATTCCTCAAGGCGCATCTTGCATTGTTTTTGTGGATGCACAGCGCACCAACTTTATCCCGCTCGCTGAGAACGTGGATATCACACTGGACGATCGGTCTGTCGTATCTATTCCCAAGTGTACCCCGTACAGCGGACTGGGTCAGACCAAGGAGGAGCTCCGGCAGCACTTCGCTTATTATGATCAAGAAAAAGGCAGGGTAAATCGCCACCGCTTCAAACCGGGAACGGATGAGACAGACTCATGGATCATCCCGATTCCGGAGAATACCCTGGCAGGGTCCGATGTACATACCTACACAGCAACCAGGCTGATCCTCAAAGTTCCCATCATCCCCAAGAAGATCAAGGACGACTTTGATCAGGTCTGGAGCGAAGCACAGTCTCGAAAGTTGAAGGACTATGGCTGGCTGAAGGTCGGAGAACAATACTATACAAACATAACATTCGAAGCTGCATACGAAGCGGCAAAGAAGCAGAGTCAGCCCTCTGATGCGGATAAGAAGATCGTGGCAGCCGGCAAAGAACTAATAGCCCAAGCCATGAAAGTCAACGTCTCAGAGGTCACCACGACCACTGCAATGCAATTCCCGAAGTATAACTATCGGTCTGAGAATGTGGCCTACTACGATCAAGGTCTGAGCTATAAGGTTTTGCCGATCCGACACTTCAAGGACGATCAGCTTGCCAAGCGTAACTCGGACGGTCGCTATGCTGTCGTTCGCAACACCCTATACCTCTACCAGATCGCACTGAGCAGCATAGGATCCTGTACTATGGATGAGTACGATCGCCTCGTGAAGTACGACAGTCAGGTACTGCCGGGCGATGTCTCTATAGGCATCAGCAAGCCCTCCATCATCTTCACCAAGCAGACACTCTGAGAGTCTGTCACCCCGAACTAGGGCATAAGATTGACTAAAGGCTTTATAAGCTGCCCTGAAAAACAATAGTGCCACGATAGCAGTTGCTACCGTGGCACTATCTTTATCAGACCGTGTAGGCTATCGTCTTAGTCCTGTTTGGTCTCGTCTGTTTCTGTGGTTGCTTGCTCAGCTTCAGCAGCCACCTTTTCATCCGCTTCATTTTCCTCCTTAGGAGTCATGAGCTCGTGGAGGTCCTTCTCGGAGATCTCCTCTTCCTTGATCGTGATGAGCTCCTTCTCCTTCACGGCCTGAGCCACTTTCTGGAGGAGGATCTGCTTCTCAGCGGTGTAGGCAAAGTTCTGATCCTCAGCCATGACCCGCTCAGCCTGCTTCTCGACAATCTCCTCGGGCGCATTGGTCCAGCCAAACTGCGCAAACTGTTGGCGAGTAAAGGCGATAGCATAGCCCTTGATGTCCTCTTCGGTAACGGTCACCTCCAGGCTCTTAGCCAGTGCATGGTAGTAGAGATCGTGCTTGAGGGACTTTATGATATTAGCGAAGTGTTCATCCGGATTAGCCCCGTTAGCGCCCAGCTCTACGCCGGTATCTCCACTCTCGATCCACTTACGGAGGATATCCTCGGCGAGCTCGATCTTCTCGACCTTATGCTCCATGATGTACTCCGAGAGGTCTAGGGCGTACTTGTAGTTGGCATCCGACTGCACTCTATCCTCGAGGACCTTGCGGATCTCAGCAAGAGCCTCCTCTTCGCTCTTCACCTTACCCTCACCAAAAGCTCGGTCAAAGAACTCCTGGTTCATCTCGCTCTTGCGAGGCTCACGGATCTTCTGGATCTGAAAGCTAAAGTCCACCCCCTCGAGCTTCTCGGCATCCTCTGCCTTTTCCAGCTTCAGCAGTGACTTCAGCTCCGCCTTGTCCCCCTCAAAAGCCTTGAAGGGCTGGAAGACGATGATGTCGTTCACAGAGGCAGAGTCAAACTTCTTCTTCTCCTCCTCATCCTTCATAAACTCCGGGAAAAGGATCACATCCTCCTCCGTGATACCCCCGTCCTTGGGGACATCGCCATCAAGCTCTGCAATCGTACCATACAGCATAGCCCGCTCACCGGCAGTGTCCACATCGACCACCTGCTGGCTATCATCGAGTGTCTGCTGAAGGACCTTGGAGACCTCCTCGTCATCCACGGTGGGCTTGTAGTAGGTTAGGGTGTCTTCTTTGCCCAGCTGATCCGCAATCTCGGGCTGCAGGGCTACCTGGAACGTCGCCTCAAAGCTCCTGTCCTCCTTGCGTTCGCTCTCCTTGAGCACCGGTTGACCCAGAGTAGAGAGCTTCTCATCTCTCAGAGTATTGTAGAGCTGCTCACTCACGGTATTCTGGATCGCATCAGCCTCGATGCTCTCTCCGTACATCTTACGGATGATCCCCTCGGGGACGTGTCCCCTGCGAAAACCCTTGACGTTGGCTTTCTTCCTGAGGTCCTTGATCTCCTTAGCTACTTTCTCAGCATAGTCACTTTCGACAAGTGATATCTTGATTTCAGCTCTGTTGGCCGTTCTTTCTAAAAATTGAATGTCCATTGAACGATGGTTGTCTTCTAAATAATGGCGTTATTTTATGTTTTAATTAGCTACAAAGTTACCCATTTCTAATGAGATACCGATATACGGCTAGTCATCCTCTGGCTCACCTGCGGTGAGGTCTACTTTTGGTCTCTTGCTCGCTTTGTAGATGATCACCCCGAGTATGGCCGCTACGACGATGACTATCCCCAGCCCTATCTCGTGTGAGTAGCGGGATACGTACTCATTGAGCTGCTCACGTGGCACTACCCCCTCGAGATACCAGCCAAGCAGTGCGAGCACAACATTCCAAGCACCGGCACCAAGAGCGGTATAGAGCAAAAATGATGGGATTGGCATGCGCGCCAGTCCTGCCGGGATGGAGATCAGCTGACGAATACCTGGCACCAGGCGCCCCGTAAATGTAGCGATGGCTCCATGCTTGACAAAGAAATGCTCCGCATCCTCTATTTTTTTGGCATCGAGCAAAAAGAAGGCTCCGACCCTACTGGAGGCAAAGCGGTATATGATCGGCCGACCAAGAAAGATGGACAGCCCGTAGTTGATGAGCGCTCCGACCATGGCTCCAAGTGTCCCGGAAAGGATGATCAGCCCCAGATGCATATCACCACCGGAGGCAGCCATATAGGCAGCAGGCGGTATCACGATCTCACTGGGAAAGGGCACAAACGAACTCTCGATAATCATCAGGATGAATATCGTGAGGTAGTTGAGGTTTTCGAGGCACCACTCGATGAGGGGAAAGCTTTCCAAAGACTTATCGACTTATTGTTGTACTCAAAAATACGGAAGGGAAGATCCAAAGGATCCACAAATCACTTACGGGTGCAAAGGTACCTTTTTTTGAAGAGGGCGTAAAATAAAGCAACGTCTACACGAGGTGACGCCATCGTTTTTTGCCCTTCGGATCCGGCTAAAAAATTTGACGGATAGTAGCAGAATGTTTCCAGTAGGAAAGAAAATGATTTGACGGATAGAAGCCAAATGTTTCCCGTAGGAAACTTTTTACCTTCAGGTACTATGTTTTTTTAGCAGATATATCTGTCTGTTTTTCAGAGATGTACAGGATCGGTCTGTTTGATTCTGTTTTAGGTTTTAATAGCAGGTGTCGCTGTCAGGGGACATCGATTGTTAGTTGGTCGTAGGCTGCGTAGACGTCCCGGGGCAGGCGGGCTTGTATCTGATTGTGTGTGCCAAACGTGTGTGCAAAGTGGATGAGGTAGCTCCTCCGTGGGTGGACTTTCGCAATCACTTCGAGTGCCTCATCCAGGTCGAGGTGTGCCGGGTGTAGATAGGTCCGCAGGGCATTGACCACCAGGGTGTGTGTACCTTTGATCGCGCTGTAGGTCTCCTCGGGAAGGGTTTTGCAGTCGGTGATGTAGGAGAGGTCGCCGATCCTGAAGCCCACTATCGGTAGTCTGCCGTGCATGACCCGGAGGGGTAGGACTGTGGTCTCTCCGGAGAGCAGGATAGGCTCGCCCGGTGTGATGGGGATCATCTGCATATCCGGCACGCCCGGATAGCGGTGCTCGGTAAAAGCATACGGCATACGGGTGCGTATCGCCTCTATGACGTTGGGCTCGGCGTAGATCTTGCAGGGCTTGTGCTCACGAAAGAGTGGGCGAATGTCGTCCAAGCCGCCCACGTGGTCGTAGTGCTCATGGGTGAGAAAGATCGCGTCCAGGTGCTCTACGTGGTTTTGGAGCATCTGCTCCCTAAAGTCGGGGCCGCAATCTATGGCGATGACCTGATCTTTGGTCCGGACAAGGGCTGATGCCCTGTACCGATGGTCGTGTGGATCCGTGCTGCTGCAGGTGGGGCAGTGGCAGCCGATCTCCGGGATGCCTGTGGAGGTGCCTGTGCCTAGAAAGGTCAGCCGGGTCATAGCGCGTCTATTGATTTGAGTTCGATGCTTCGTACAAACCGGACTTCGGGCGTGAGCTCAATGCGGAACTTCTCTTGTACAGTGGCTTGTATCTTTTCTGAAAAGTCGACGATCTTACGTGGCGATGCTCCCCCATAGTTGACTATCACGAGAGGCTGACGGGGATAGGTGCCGACATTGCCCTCGCGTGCGCCCTTTAGTCCGGACTGCTCGATGAGCCAGGCGGCGGGGACTTTGACCCCATCCTTGGCAGGGTAGTGCGGGGCATCGGGGTACTCTTTCTGCAGAGTGGCGAAGTCGTCGGTGGAGATGATGGGGTTTTTGAAGAAACTACCGGCGTTGGGGGTCTTGGCAGGGTCGGGGAGCTTTTGCTCTCGGATACCGATGACAAAGTCTGCGACCTCCCTGGGGGTGAGGTCGGTACGCCCTTGTAGCGGTGCCAGCCCGTGGTACTCGAGCATCGGTGTGGGTACCTTGCTCAGCTCCATCTCTACCGCAGTGACGAGGGCATATGCCATGTGTGGCTCTTTGAAGATGGAGTAGCGGTAGTCGTACCCGATCTCTGAGACCGGTAAGCGAACGTCTGTACCGGTACGGAGGTCGGTGTAGTGTACTGCGCGGATGACGTCCTTGATCTCTCTGCCGTATGCCCCTATGTTTTGCACAGCAGCCGCTCCAACCTCAGAGGGGATGAGTGCGAGGTTTTCGATGCCCCACAGACCTTTGTCGGCACAGTCCATGACGAGGTCGTGCCAATTTGCTCCGGCATCGACCTGTAGTGTGATAGTGGTGTCGTCTTCCTTTAACGTCCGAATCTCTGAGGGCACGTAGCGGAGTACGGCTCCCTTGAAGTCGCCGACGAAGAGCAGGTTGCTACCGCTCCCTATGGTGATGAAGGGCAGGGTGCGAAAGTACTCATCACGACTCAGGGTGCGGACATCCTCCGGGGACTCCAGCCGGACGTAGTAGGCTGCCTGGACATCAAGCGCCAGGGTGTTTTCTTTGGACAGGCGGTAGTTGGGGGTGATGATCATAGGGGCAAATAGAGATGAAGTATGAGTGGAGCAAAAAAAGTCGGAGGAACTACACCGGAAAAAGTACCGGTGTCTCTCCTCCGACCTCTGTTTCGAAAGGCGAGTCTACTCCGGGCATATACCGCGCTCCGGGCAGACGTATCCTATAGTGGCGGCTCTACAGAGCTATCAGTAAGCCTGCTGTAGGATCCAAGCGTCCTGGAATAGCGGCGCAAAGCGTGACTTGATGCTTTCGCGAGAAAGAACAGCCTCCGACTTGTTGTCAAAGCTGGTGACAATGACGCGATACATGCCTTGCTCGTTTTGTGCCAGCATCGCTTGGGTAAAGCCCTCTCCGATCATACGCTCCTTGAGAGAGCGAGCGTTGGTGAGGTTTTGGAAGCTACCGATGACAACACTGAACGACTTGAGCCCTGTCGCTGATTCGCCCTCTGCGGGAGTGACACGCTCTTGGCGTACAGACTCTTCGGTCGAGTAGCTGTCCGATACAGGACGTACTTGGTCCTCTTCTTGTTGAGCGATGGGCTTTTGCTGAGCACGCTCATACGCAGCACGGTATGCGCTCTGCTTGGGTTTGCAAGATGTAAAGCCCGCTACAAGTGCGAGCATGGTCACCAGTGTAAGTATCCTTTTCATAATCTTTTGTATGGGTTCAAAAGTATAGTTTCTACGATTTGCTCTTGTGGGTAGCAGGAGGCTTCACCTGAGCAAGAGCCTGCCTCATGCCTACTCCGATAGCAAATATACCATTTATTCTCAATAAGTCTGTCGGATCGTTGCTCGCTTTGTCAGCTAAGTTTCCACTCGGCACCGTCCTTGGTATCCTTGATGATGAAGCCCAGCTTAGTGAGCTCTTCCCTGATCTGGTCTGACTTTGCCCAGTCTTTTACTTCCTTCGCCTCTTGTCGGATCTTTAGGAGGAGATCCATCGCGCCTGCAAATGCTTCTTCGTGACCACTCGATCCTTTGGCACCGTGAGGGAGCATGCCCAGTATCTCAAAGAAGAAGGTGTCGAAGAAGGAACGAAGGTACTCAATCTGTTGAGCGGTCAACTGCTCGTCTACGCTATTCTTCGCCGAGTTGATCTGCTTCGTCGCGTCAAAAAGTTGGGCAATCACGACGGCGCTATTCAGATCATCGTTGAGGGCTGCATAGCTGTTGGCAAAGTAGTCTGGAAGCTCTAGGTTAGGAGTCTTGGCAGGAGTCAGCTTCTGAAGCTGGTCATAGGCATCGAGCAGTCGCTCCAGACCTTTTTCCGATGCTTGAAGTGCCTCGTTGCTAAAGTCGACGGTACTCCGGTAGTGTGCCTGAAGCATGAAGAAGCGGATCGTCATCGGGTCGTATGCCTGCCGGAGTGAGGGATGGTCGCCACTGAAAAACTGCTCCAACGTGATGAAGTTGCCCAGCGACTTACCCATCTTTTGCCCGTTGATGGTCACCATGTTGTTGTGCATCCAGTAGTGCACAATCTCCTTGCCTTCGGCTGCGACTGCCTGTGCAATCTCACACTCATGGTGGGGGAAGATCAGATCCATGCCACCTCCGTGGAGGTCAAAGTCATCGCCCAGGTACTTTCTGCCCATCGCCGTGCACTCGCAGTGCCACCCGGGAAAGCCGTCACTCCACGGGCTTGGCCAGCGCATGATGTGCTCTGGCTTTGCTTTTTTCCATAGGGCAAAGTCTACCGGACTCCGCTTTTCGTCCTGACCATCGAGCTCTCGAGTCTGTGCAAGCATGTCGTCGATGTTGCGGCCCGAGAGGACTCCATAGTTGTGAGACTGGTTGTACTTCGGGACATCAAAGTAGATGGACCCCTCAGACTCATAGGCAAAGCCTGCGTCCAGGATCTCCTCTACCAACTTGATTTGCTCAATGATGTGCCCGCTAGCCATGGGTTCGATGGATGGCGGAAGTACGTTCATCGCATCCATGTCGCGGTGGTAGCGTGTCAAGTAGTGCTGTACCACTTCCATCGGCTCGATCTGCTCCAGTCGTGCCTTCTTGGCGACCTTATCCTCTCCGTCGTCGCTGTCATGCTCGAGATGACCTACGTCGGTGATGTTGCGGACGTAGCGTACTTTGTACCCCAAGTGCGTGAGGTAGCGAAAGAGTAGGTCGAAAGTAACTGCCGGTCGTGCGTGTCCCAGGTGGGCGTCACCATACACTGTAGGACCGCAGACGTACATGCCTACATGCGGTGCATGCTTGGGGCAAAAGTGCTCCTTCTCCCTAGTCCGAGTGTTGTAGATGACGAGCTCGTTTTGCAGCTGTGTCTTGTCTGTCTCCATGCTTCGTGGTGCTTACAGATCGAGAGAGCGGACTCCCTTCTCGTGGATCAACAGACCATCTGCCACCTCTCTCGCCTTTTCTTTGCCTTCCAGGAGGGACAGGATAGCTACGCCATACACCAGCCCATATACCGGACCGCGTGCGGTGACAATGTTTCCATCAATGACGGCTTCGGCATCAACGTACTCGGCGCCGTCGAGCTTACCCTCAAATCCCGGGTAGGCTGTCGCCTTCTTCCCCTTGAGGAGCCCCATGTCTGCCAGTACGATCGGAGCGGCACACATGGCAGCTACCACACGTCCGTTCTCGTAGTGCTTTTGCAGGAAGTCACGCACCTCTTTGGAGGCATTTAGGTTGTTTGCCCCACCCAGTCCGCCGGGCAGAGCCACAGCGTCGTAGAGATGATCCTGCACTTCGCTAAGGGTTGTGTCTGCCACAAAGTGGAGACCATGTGCGCCCTCCACGGCAGTGGTATCGTTGATGGATACAAACCGGGCATCCACTCCTCCTCTGCGGAGGGCGTCCCAAGCACCGATTGCCTCGGTCTCTTCGTATCCATTTGCTAGAAGTATGATTGCTTTCTTTGTCATCGTATACGTTGTTCTTATTGGTTATCTCAGCCTGTATCTGTAGGTGATGGTACCCACTTGGTTCCCCAGACCGCTGCTCTCGGTGAAGCGTGCCTTGCGTGCCGCTGCCAGTGCACTTTCGCGCATTCCGTAGTCCGTGATGGTGGTGCCGGCGCCAAAGTTGGCATCAATCACCCGCCCCGAGGGATCGACCGTGATCTGTACCACGATAGTTCCCTCCACTTGTGCCGTAAATCCGGGTCTCGGGAGGTGACCCACCAGTCGTCGCCCGTCCAGACTATAGGAGCCAAAACCTCCTACTCCGGTGGAGGCACCGCCTCTCTCTACGTTGCCATCCGGTGATCCCTCGTGTCCCGACCGCTGGGCACCGGGAGTGTCGCCCGAGCCCTGGCTCTCTTTGGCTTTGCCAAAAGCTCCCGACACATTCTTTCGTATCCTCTCCTGTCTTCGTTGTGCCTCGGCCTGCTCCTGCTGCTTACGGAGCTCCTCCTGGCGGAGTCGCTCGGCTTCACGCTTGCGCTCAAGCTCCTCCACCGTGGGTTGCTCAGGCACCGTAGGCGCATCCTCGCTCTCCTGTGTCAGTAGAGCATCATCCGGGGGAAGCTCTTCCCGAGACGGCTCCCGGTACTCCGGTAGTGGGCGTATGGGATCGGGGCTAAAGCTCCCTTCGACAGCGATCATATCACCGATGTTCACCATGATACCTCCCATCTCCTCCTCATCCGGCTCGTGAAAGGGTAGGTATAGGAAAAGCAGACCCACTACCACGATGGCGTGTATCAAAAGGGTTGCAACCAGTGCAGTAGTGTTCTTTTTATCCCACTTTTTCCTGTTCATTACTTACTTCTTGAGAGGTCTGGTAGCCAGTACCATCTTGTAGTTGTTCTCCACGGCGATGTTTAGGACCCGTACCACTTCTTTGTAGGGGACGGACTCATCTGCATAGAGGGCTACATACATGTCCGGGTTTTGAGCAATGGTGGAGGCTAGGATCTCTGCCAGGTCTTCAAAGATGACTTCTTGGTCTTTGCTGTCGCCTACACTGATGTAGTAGCGCTGGTCTGCATCCAGAGTGATCCTCGTCACCGGCGTGGCAGATGCCTGCTGACTGCTCTGTGGAAGGGTCACCTTTAGTGCGCTGGGTACGACCAGTGTGCTGGTGACCATGAAGAAGATCAGCAGCAAAAAGATCACGTCCGTCATGGACGCCATGCTAAAGGTCTCCTGTACTTTACTCTTTCTTTTTAGCTTCATCTCTGTACAGGCTCGTTCATGAGATCCATAAACTCCAGGGCCTCTGCCTCAGACTTGGTGACAATCTTATCGATCTGACCCACGAGGTGGTTGTACATGAAAAGGGCAATAATACCGACGATCAAGCCCCCTACGGTCGTCACCAGAGCCTCGTAGATACCGGAGGATAGCAGCGCTACATCCACGTTACTACCGGCGGTCGCCATGTCGTAAAAGGCCCGCACCATACCGGTAACGGTGCCGAGGAATCCGATCATCGGAGCACCCGAAGCGATGGTCCCCAGTGCAGGCAGGTTCTTCTCAAGCTTGGCGACCTCGATGTTCCCTACATTCTCGATGGCGGTCATGATGTCCTGAGTCGGTCTGCCGAGTCGCTCGATACCCTTGGCTATCATGCGTGAGCCGGGTGTGCCTTGAGTTTGGCAGAGGTCTTTGGCGCTCTGGAGTTTGCCTTCGCGGATGTAGTCGCGTATTTTTTGGAGAAACGTCTCACTCGGCTTGTTCATCTGCCGTAGGAGCAAGAGCCGCTCGATGTAGATGTACACGGCTATGATACTGAGTATCAGCAGCACGATCATGATCCATCCTCCCTTTAGTGCCAGGTCCCAGACGGAAAGGCTCTCTGCAGTCGCGGTAGCGGTTTGGGAGAGCTGAGGCATGGCGCCTACAAGTGTGTCTCCGGCAATCTGTAGTATGTGCATGGGGTTGTAGTAATTATCTTATGTGTTGTTGTGATGATGTTATCCGGTTCTGTTGTCCCGAGCAGTGCGCTCCGGCACTTATTGGGTCCTATTTTAGGCAGTTTAGGTATCGTTGGATGGTCTCTTCCAGTCCGAGATAGAGTGCATCGCAGATGAGCGCATGTCCTATGGATACCTCCTCCAGGAAGGGTATCTCCCGGTGCAGGTAGCCCAGGTTGTGCAGGTCGAGGTCGTGACCGGCGTTGACCCCCAGCCCGATCTCATGGGCATGTCGCGCAGCCGCTACAAAAGGTGCCACGGCTAGTGCTCGGTCCTTGTGGTACTCCGCCGCGTAGGGTTCGGTGTAGAGCTCTACCCGATCAGTGCCGACCGACTTCGCCTCATCCAGGTTGTCCGGCTCGGTACCTACGAAGATGCTTACTCGGATACCGCATGAGTGAAATTGGCGCACTACTTCTCTCAAGAAATCCTTGTGCGCCGCAACATCCCATCCGGCATTGCTGGTCAGTGCTTCGGGAGGATCCGGTACCAGAGTGACCTGGTCCGGGCGAACTTCACAGACCAGGTCGATGAAGTCGGTCGATGGATACCCTTCGATGTTAAACTCCGTAGTCACGATCGGTCGCAGTGCCCGTACATCCGAGTAGCGGATGTGTCGCTCATCAGGACGGGGGTGCACGGTGATCCCTTCCGCACCAAAAGACTGAATGTCTTTGGACACTTGGATCACGTCCGGGTTGTTGCCCCCACGCGCATTGCGGAGGGTCGCCACCTTATTTACATTAACACTTAATTTTGTCATAATACCTTGTGTGTAGACCTTGCCTACTACCTACAAAAGTACAGAGAATATCCGACCTATCCTAAAAACGGAGGGACTGACGCACTAGGATTTTGCACTTCAGAATAGGGCAAAAAAATTGACGGATAGTAGCGAAATGTTTCCAGTAGGAAAGAGAACGATTTGACGGATAGAAGAGAAGTGTTTCCAGTAGGAAACTTTTGGCCCTCTGGTGAGCGGTCTATTTGGCTGGTGTATCTATCTGTTTTTCAGTGGTATGTGAGGTTGTTGTCCCGAGCTGATGAACCATGACGAGAAGTGAACCCCCGACTACCGTACAAACATTTGTGAAATACGGTACGAAAGCTTGGAGCGACTGATCAAAATAGCTAACTTTACGATGACGATGTAAGCACTTAAAACTTAGAAGACACAATAAAGCATGGAGGGCAAGATATCAATATACCAAGTACTACCGCGACTCTTTGACAACCCATCCGGTGCCAACGTGCCGAATGGCGCTTTCGAAACCAACGGCTCCGGCAAGCTCAATGCCTTCACGCCCGCAGTGCTCAAGGAGATAGCTGACCTGGGGTGTACGCACATCTGGTACACAGGAGTCCTGGATCACGCGACCCTTACCTCTTTTCCAGGAAAACCGGGGGATCACCCCGCTATAGTGAAGGGACAAGCCGGATCGCCCTACGCCATCCGCGACTATTACGATGTCGCTCCGGAGCTGGCTGAGGATCTTGAGGGGCGCATCCGTGAGTACCACGAGCTCATCGAGCGATCCCACCGGGCGGGACTGAGGGTCATCCAAGACTTTGTGCCCAACCATGTGTCGCGAGCTTATCGGTCGGAGATGAAGCCCGGGTATGTGAAGGACTTTGGGGAGGAGGATGAGCCAAAGAAGTCTTTTGCGAAAAACAACAACTTTTACTACCTCCCGAACAGCACCCTGGTACTGAGGTCGCCTGCAGCCGGTATGGCGAATAAAGACTACATGGAGTTCCCCGCACGAGCGACCGGGAATGATGTCTTCTCCGCCAGCGTGACCCCCAATGACTGGTATGAGACCGTCAAGCTAAACTATGGGGTCGACTACTACACCGGGGCCCGCCATGTGGATGAGCCGGTGCCTGATACCTGGCAAAAGATGCTCGACATACTGCTCTACTGGTCTGCCATGGGGGTGGATGGCTTTAGGTGCGATATGGCTGAGATGGTGCCGGTGGAGTTTTGGAGGTGGTGCATCAGTCGCGTGCGCATGTCGTACCCCGATGTGATCTTCATCGCGGAGATCTACCGGCCCGACCTATACCTCGACTACGTCTATGCGGGGTTTGACTACCTGTACGACAAGGTGGGGCTCTACGATACGCTCATACGGGTGATCAAGGGCGAGGCTCCGGCAAGTGATATCACACGCAGCTGGCAGCAAACCCAAGGGGTGAAGGGGCATCTGCTGCACTTCATGGAGACGCACGACGAACAGCGACTGGCCAGTGACTTTGTGGTCCAAGACGGGCACAAGGCTTTCCCGGCAATGGCGGTTAGCACGCTTATAGACAGCGGGCCAATCCTCACTTACTTTGGTCAGGAGCTCAATGAGCGGGGCATGGACGAGGAGGGATACAGTGGCTGCGACGGTCGCACCACGATATTCGACTACTGGCAGGTGCCCTCCATCCGTCAGTGGATAGGGGACAAGCGGGACTTCAGCGGTGCGGAACTCCCACCGGAGGCCAAAGAACTGAGGGAGAAGTACCGGTGGCTGCTCAACCTGGCTGTGAAAGAAAAGGTATTTGGCAGAGGGCAGTTCTTCGATCTCATGTATGCCAATGACGATCGTCTGGATCCAAGGAGACACTACGCTTTCTTGCGAGCCACCGATGGAGAGTTTGCGCTAGTGGTGGCAAACTTTTCGGATCAGCCCTCCGAGCTCAACATCAGGATCCCCGGACACGCCTTTGGTACACTGCATATCCAGTCCCATGGACTATTCTATGTGAAAGACCTTAGTACAGACCGCCTGGGCGTCGCAGAGGCACGACCGGATGATCTATATCCAATCGAAGTACCCGCGTACGGGGTGGCAGTGCGCTACTTTATGCTACCATGAGTAGCCTGACCTCTACACAAATCATGGCGCCCTACAAGCGTGGCACCCTCATGTCGATGAGGTGGCTGCGGCGTCTGGTGTATGGGCGTGGCAACGGCGTCCATTCGCCGCTAGCCTTTGCCCTGACACACAGCCTGGTGCGACCCTACAGCCGTTACTACGACTACGACCTCATCGAGAGCTATGCCGCTCCCGAAGCAATGCTCTGGTACAGGGTACTTGCCCGCCTAAGACCGGCGGAAGTCAGCTACCGGCTGATGGATCCCCGACAGCGAGAGCAGCTGGAGCTCATGCAGACGCTTGCAGTAAGTCGTCTCCATCCTACAGGCTACAGACTCCTGGCGACGGACCAAGTCCGAGAAGCCAAGGACTTTTTGAGAGAAAAGGGTAGGGCACTGGTGCTTTTGACCGAGGTGCGCAAAAACAAAGAAAGCGAGCGGGAGTTCATCGACTACCTCATGGATGAAAAGCATGGCGGAGTAGTCCTGGACCTGTACGACTGCGCCATCATGCTCAACAATAATCACGAACTCTACTACTACAGAACAACCTTATGACAAAAATCTATACCAAGACAGGAGACAAAGGAAAGACATCGCTCGTGGGTGGACAGAGGGTGAGCAAGTGTCATCCGCGTATCGAAGCATACGGAACACTGGACGAGCTCAACAGCTACATCGGACTCCTTCGTGCTGAGGTGCCCGAAAAACTCAATCAAGACGACCTGCTCTCTAACATCCAGCACCGACTCTTTACCTGTGGCGCCTACATGGCGACGGACAATAGTAAGCCCGGTGGTTTTTCGATGGAGAGTGGAATCACAGAAGGAGACATCGCTCGAGTAGAGGAGATGATAGACAGCCTGCAAAAGGAGCTGCCCGCCATGAAGGCATTCGTCCTGCCGGCAGGGTCAAGAGCTACAGCGGTGTCCCATATTTGTAGGACGGTGGCTCGTAGGGCGGAGCGTGCCATCTACCGATTTCTGGAGGAGGATACCGAGGGCAACACCGTGGAGGCAAACGTCCTCAGGTACATCAATAGACTGAGCGACTACTTCTTCGTATTGGCCAGAGCCATCACCCATCACCTCGGTCAGCCGGAAGTCGTGTGGCAAAAGGAGGGCTGAGTTCGTGACTCTGCTACAAGCAGGGTTTACTTACAGTCACCCCGCCCCTCTCCATTAGCAAAAACGACCGCCACTTCATCACAGCTGCCGGTACTCAAAAAGTTTCCTACTGGAAACAGATCTCTACTATCCGTCAAACCATTTTCTTTCCTACTGGAAACCTTTCGCTTCTATCCGTCAAATTTTTTGCTCCGATTCAGAACGAAAAACGAGGGTGTGTCAAAACAGCTTTTGACACACCCTCGTTGTTTGGGAACTTATGTCCGGGTTCTTTGTTAAGTGCTTCCGGATGGCAGGACCTTAGAGAAGATCCTTAGCCTCAAGCGGTACGCTGAGCTCTTCGGATTTGATGCCACGGAGCCCATCGTTGGGTTCGCCATTGAGGCCGTTGCCGGTGGCATCCAGTACGCTCCACTTACCGCTTTCGTCCTGGGTCACGTCCTCACCATTGAGATGGTAGTAGACGATGAGCCCACTGGATTTGGGATCTACGCGGAGCATGTTTTGCTGTATCTCGGTCTCGCTTCGAGCGACGTTCCAGAGACGCACCTCAGCCATGTAGCCGGAGAAAGGTCTTTCACCCCACATGAAGTGAGGAACCCTACCAATCGCAAAGCCCTCGCGGATGTCTGCGATCTGATCCCAGTCTCCATTGGCTACCGGCTTCCCATTGATGTAGATGAATGCCTTGCCGGTGTTGTGATTGAACGTGAATGCCACGTGGTACCACTTGTTTTCGCTCAACCCGCTGTCGTAGTGAAACTGCTTGTTCCCGGCAATCTGGATCCTGTCTCGAGGCAGACCTCCACCGACGTCCCCAATACGGAGGATGAGCTTTCCTTCGACACCCATCACGGTACTGTTGCCACCAAAGTCTGTCGCGTGAATCAGTGCTTCGTACGTAACGGACTCAAAGGTGTAGTCGGTCAGGCGTGGCACGCTGATCCAGTCCTTACTCCAGTAGCTGGAGTTGAGCTGAGCGACTTTGTGGAGCTGTATCGGTTTTTGGAGTGCCAGGTACATGGTCTGAGATGAGGCAATAGCAGGAGCTGATCCCTCGCTCTCAAAGTGCACCGGTACCAGGAAGGTCTTTCCTGCCTCAACCTTGTCCAGCCCCTTGAACTGTAGATCCACAGGAGTCGTGTAAATACTACCGCTGGGGATCGTGCCTTCGGGCTTCGGAAGAGAGACATCCTCTAGGGGGAAGGGGAGATAATCTGTATTGTTGAGCTTGTTGTACTCCTCTATGTCAGCAGTTGTCCCGATCCTATACGTGATCTTGGTGTCCTTGGCTACCGGTGACGATGCTCTTGTGGTGAGTGTGTAGGATAGTGTACTCTCACCGCGTACTTCTATAGGAACGTAAGTGTTCTCAAAGTAGCTCTTGGTAGACAAGAGCTTATCCTCGAGCTGTTTGCTACAGCCGGCAAACAGTAGGGTAAGTGCCCCAAGGAGGGCAATTGTATAGTTTTTCTTTGTCATCATGGCATGAATTCTTTATTCCTTCGGTTTGTCTTTGTTTTTTTGCCACTCTTCGAATACCTTGAGGTTGATCTGGATCGCCTGTCTCATCCATTTGTAGTCGGGTGAGTTGTTGTAGTCGTTGTCCAGACGGTAGGCGCCTACGCCTCCCTTGCAGCCACCATTTCCAGGCATCCAAGCTGCTTGCCTCAGGAGCTGTCCACCCCCACTAAAGCTGCTCTCAAAGTTTTCGCAAACAACCAGCTTTTGGTACTGATCGCCCGGGACACTCATGTAGGGCATGCGCCCATAGGCTTGCTCGATGAAGTAGTCGACGTAGGGAGCGATGTCATCACCGAAGTGAGAGAAGAGTCCGTCTACGCAGAGGATCTTGTGTCCCTTGCCCTCAGGATCGCTATTTGGTCCCATGTACTTGCCGATCTCCTTGATGAAGTGGGCCATGGTATGGGTGTTGAAGGTGCCGTCCGCATCGTTGAAACCCATGCCGGGCTCCCAGTCTATATCCAGACCATCCCACTCGTGCTCAACGAGGAAGTCGTAGTAAGCCTTGGCAAACTTGCTGATGGCGTCGTACAGATCTTGACCACCAAAGTCACCGCTGGTAAAGCCCCAGTAGGTCCACCGCGCTTCTCTGCGTGCTTCTTGGAGCTGTCGATCGGACCAGCCCTCGTCCTTGGCTTTTTTGTTTACTTCTTCGTAGGCTGACTCGGGGGTCATGCCTTTGCCTAGGTGTGAGAGAAGGCTCACATTGAGTAGCTTGATACCCTTCTTTTGAGCCATTGCCTTGTCCGCTGCTTGTGCCTCGGTCAGTTCTTCCTTCCTAGGCGTTCCGCTCCACATAGATACCATATCCATACTGTCGGGTAGCGCTGAGAGGTACCCCTTGCGCATGGCACCGGTGGGTGCCCAGTTGGAGAAGTAGCCATAGGAGATGGGGCGACCGTTATTGACGGCTGTGGCCTTCCACGCACGGAGACTCTCGTAGTACTCCTCGCTCTCTTGGTTGTCCATGGTAGCATATCCTCCGATATGCTCGATTTGCTTGGGCTCGGGGGTGGTCCAGTCGCTACATGCAGAGAGTAGTAGGATGAGGACACCACCCATGAGTAGTATGTTTTTCTTCATGATTTAGTCTGTTATTTGGAGTTTTTCTTATCCCACCAGAGCTTGGTAGCTTGGTTGTCCGGGCCACCTAGGAGTACGACAGCATCATCGTATACTTTTTGCTCCTCTTCAGATCGTGCGGACTTGACCGGGTACTGCATGCGGCGTACCTTTTCTTGGTTGCTCACGATGCCGAAGCTGCGGTTCTCAATCGGATCTGCTATATATGGGTAGCCTGTACGGCGCCATTCGGTCCAAGCTTCCATACCGTTTGGATAGAGGGCGATCCACTTCTGAGTGATGATCTTCTCGAGCTTTTCTTCGGTCGATCCTTCGAAAGCGGTGGTGGCTGTAGACTTCATCTCAAATGTGTGCCTGAAGGGGCTCCAGCTGCTTAGGTCAACAGGTACAGGTCTATTGACGTTGTTTATGTAGCTGTCCACCTGGTCTGCTCCGATGCCATTCTCTGCAAAGGAGAGCTCAATACCTTGGCGGTATAGGCTTGCCGCATCACCCTGCATGCTCCATCCTACGAGTGCTCCCTCGGCGCGGAGGAATGCCACCTCGGATGCACGCATCCAGTAGGTAGGGGTCTCCTTTTCGATATTAGGAATTGAGGAGAGTCCTCGAGAGGTAGGTCCGTCCGTAGGCATTTGTCGTGGCGCATTAGCTCCAATCGGATAGGGAAGATAGGTCTCGTAGAGGAAGTCTACCCAGATTGCCTCGGGGTGTGTAGAGGGCCTGAAGTACTTGGGCAGACGGGGGTCTTCGTATCCGACCAGATAAGAGAACATAGGTACGCCCATACGACACTCACCGTACTGGACGGCAAAGGTCTCAATGTTGTTGATGTACTGGACACCGTGTGCCTTGTCGATCTTGGCTTGGTCGTTGACCTCGGTCATCACACCGACCGGATGGTTGACAGCCTTTTCGGCGTAGGTCCTAGCCAGCTCAGCGTCAGCAAAGCGGGTACGCATTGCCAAGCGAAGCATTAGGGAGTTGGCATACTTGATCCACTTCTGTGTATCGCCATTGTATACCAGGTCGTAGTCCGGTAGAATCTTGGCTGCTCCATAGGTGTCTAGTGCCTGAACGGCTTCGTCAAGCTCCTTGAGCATGGTATGGTATACCACTTCTTGGCTATCATAGGGGATCAGGTAGCTGCTGCTGCCAGCCTTTGTGTAGGGCATGGGGCCATAGCAGTCGGTGGTCTTGCTCCATGCAGATACCTTGAGGATCTGAGCAAGGGCAAAGTTTTCCGGATGATTCTCGGTAGTGGGATTGTTCTTTATCGACAGCCAAGGTGTATAGGTCTTGGTATACGACTCGGTAAAGGCTTGACCGAGCCACCCTTCTATCATGTAAAAGGTGGTGAAGTTGCTACCGGAGTTCCAGTTGTTGTTTTGGCCGAAGTAGCCCGACCATACGTCTGCACCAAGGTGGTAAGCTACTTGGTAGTCATTGGCAACATTGGTCCCGTCTGCAGTGGTGCCCACGGGGTTCACCTGACGCTGTAGAGCTTGCATGGGACCGCCTACTGCGATGCCATCGCGGCTACTCATCTCTACGGTGACCTCTTGCTGGTTTGTATTGATCTCCTCAAAGCTACGGCAAGCACTCATCGTAAGTGCCAAGCCGGACGCTGCGAGAAGCATATATCTAGAAATTTTCATACGTGTCATCAAATAGTGTGTGATTGGTTCATCAGATGTCAAGCTTGATGCTGAATCCAAAGCTCCTCAAGCTGGGCTGCATGAAGTAGTCGTTGCCGATACCATACGTGCCGGTGGTCGGGGTTAGCTCCGGATCGTGGGGAGCTTTGTTGTAGATCATCCATAGGTTGTTGCCCGTAAGTGTGAGCGTCAGTCCCTGGATGTATCCTCCAAACCACTCTGTAGGCATGGAGTAGCTGAGAGCCAGCTGCTGCAGGCGAACGTTGGTCGCATCGTAGGTGTAGTAGCCGGCGGTGTTCCCATTGCCCTCGCTTGCAACGAGCTGATAGTAGGTCTTGGCATCTACGGGACCTTGGTTGGGGATCATGTAGCCACCATTGTCACGAGCAATGGCAGACGCCTCAGATACACCAAACTGGTCCATGATGGCTTGGGTGCTGGAGGTAACAATGCCTCCGAAACGACCGTTGAAGAGTAGGCTGAGGCCAATGCCCTTGTACTGGAAGTCGTTGCTCCAGCCGAGGTTGAAGTCCGGTGTTGTGCGCCCTAAGAATACAGGGTCAGTCTGCTCAAGGCCAAACTTACCACTCTCCGGTAGATACACGTAGCCGTTGCCGTCCTTTTTGAGGAACGTACTTGCGTAGACATCATTGATACTGCCTCCTACCTTCAGGATATTTTTGCCCTTGGTTACCTCAGGTATGTCAAAGGTTCGATCCAGTAATGGATGCTTGTAGTCCTTCACCATCTCCTTGATTTCGTTGTGGTTGTGGCTAAAGGTGAAGTTGGTCCCAAAGGAGAAGTCGCCCCACTCGTGTGAATAGCCTAGGCTGGCCTCTACACCTTCGTTCTGTACATTTCCGGCCTGTAGATAAGCCTTTGAGTAACCTGATCCCTCGGGCATATCCCCGATGAAGGTTTGGTTGAAGGTGTTGGAGCGGTAGTAGGTGACATTCAGTGAAAGCCCCTTGAATGCCATGAGTGCCAGTCCTAGTTCATAGGACCTGGTGCGCTCTGCACGGAAGTCTCCGAAGGGATATATAGTGTTGGGCTTGATGGCACCGCCAGTGATCTTGTCGGTGTAGGTGCCGGGAGTCATACCGATGCGGGACACGGGAGCACCCACCTGAGTGTAGGAACCGCGGAGCTTGAGGAGATCTACCCAGTCGCCCATGTCCACCATTTCAGAGATGAGGGCTGAGAGACCAATTGACGGATAGAAAAACGAAGGCTCAGCAGAGTTGACTAGGCGAGAGTTCCAGTCGTTACGCCCGGTTGCTGACAAGTAGAGCATGCCTCTCCAGCCTACTTCTACGCTACCAAAGAGTGCGAGGTTTCGTACCGGAGTATCGCCACCACCTTCAGTAGGCTTACCCTTTGTTGGGCTGATGTTACCGGTGGTGAATAGGTTGGGGACTAGCTGGAGTGGACCTCCGTAGCCATCCATATGGCTGCTGTAGTCGGAGAAGCTACCACCAAGGTTCGCAACGATGCTAAAGTCCTCAATCGTTTTATTGACGTTTAGCATGATGTCACTGTAGTACTGCTGGTCTACGATGTTCTCGTATTCGTAGTGCCCTTTTGGTTCAGCCCACTTACCATCGGTAGATGCATAGAGTTTTCTCTGGAAGTTTGTGTTGGACTTGTCCATCCTAAATCGTCCGGAGAGGTTGATCCAGTCTGTGAAGTTGTAGGTCAGTCCTGCGCTAAAGATGTAGCGATCCTTGTTGTTGCCCGCCACATTTCGGTAGGCAGTCCAGTATGGGTTTTGTGTGCCAAAGGTACCCTCGTTTACCGGCCAGTACTGCACTGGGATGTTACGGCTGGGATCCCATCGCTCGAAGGTCTTGACCTTTTCGAAGTCTTCACCTCTAGGATAGAGGTATGCTGCAATGATGGGGTTCCAGTACTGTCCCTGGGAAACCATGTTGCGGTCCTTCTGCTTGATGTACTGAGCAGCTAGGTTGAGCTCCAGTTTCTTGTCAAAGAACTGTGTGCTGTTATTTACCGAGAAGTTGTACCTCTCGTAGTCGTTGTTGGGGACGATACCGCCTGCGTTGGTTGTGGCTATTGAGAGGTAGGTCTGGTTATTTTCGCTACCGGTGGATAATGTCACGGAGTTCATGACATTTGTCCCGGTGCGGAAGAAGTCCTTCGCCGGATCATAGGTAGATGGGGTGCTGAGTTTTGGTCCCCAGCTTTCGTAGGATCCCTTCACATTTCCATAAGTGTTTTGGAAACGAGGCATCACAAATGGATGGCTGAAGTCTACCGATGAAGATAGGCGCACACGGGGCTTGCCGATTTCACCCTTCTTGGTGGTGATGAGGATTGCTCCGTTGGCAGCGTTACTACCGTAGAGGGCTGCTGCCGATGGTCCACTCAGTACGGTGATGGAGGCTATGTCCTCGGAGTTGAAGTCGGCAATCCCCTCGCTGCCTACTCTGCCTTCGCCCAATGTACCACTGTCGGCACCGACGGAGGTGTTGAAGATGGGCATGCCGTCCACTACATAGAGGACATTATTACTGCCTTCTATAGACTTGGCTCCGCGCAGTACCACACGGGTAGCACCACCGACACCGGCACCGCTTTTATTGATCTGGACACCGGCTACGCGACCGTTGAGAGCGTTGATGAAGTTGGCATCCTTTACCGTGGTCAGTTCGTCACTCTTGATCTCCTGGACATTGTAGGAGAGGGCCTTTTCTGAGCGCTTGATACCAAGTGCAGTGACAACAATCTCGTCAAGAAGCTCAGTATCTTCTTTGAGGATGACGGTGATGGAGGTACGACCGTTGAGAGCAACATCCTGGCTCTGCATTCCTACGTAGGAAATACGAAGAGTCGCTCCTGAGGGTACTCCTTGGAGTGAAAATTGTCCATCCATATTGGTCATGGTCCCCAGATTACTCTGGTTGAGTACTTGTACAGTGGCTCCCGGTATAGGGAGATTGTCCGTGTCCAGTACTGTACCGGATACGTTCACCGTCTGTGCAAGGACCATTGAGGACATCAAAAACGTGAGTGCAAATATAGCTAACCCACGAAGAGATTTTAGTTCTCTAGTCATGCTGATTCCTTTTGAGTGAATTTGTGGTTTATAAATAATGTAATGCTTTGATCAAGTACGGTTTTCTCGAAATATGCACTCGATAGCACTCCTCCGTCCTGCTCCCAACCTTCTCTTATACGGGGGGCATAGCAGTAGACGGAAATGCTCAGTTTGTGCGATTTCTGATCTGGTTGCGTAGAGCGTGGTATTACACCCCCTTGCGTCGCAAAGATATCAAATTTCTTTAAATCCGGAAAATTGATCTCGCACCATTAGATATGGTTATACAATGCCCTTATGAGGTGAATAGGCTATACATCTAAGGGGTAGCAGACTGGCAGTATTTTATTTCATAGGTCAAGGTGGTCAAAGGACGGACTCGTACTGCTTTGACCATACGGGAGATTGGAGAAAATTACTTGATGGCTATGATAAATATCTGTTTGTGCTGCTATTTTGCACCTGAGTTACTACAAAAAGAAGGTTGCCCCGGTAGATGTACCGAGGCAACCTCTGTCGTATGAAGTCTGGTCTAACTCGTAGACGACTTCTTGTCTTGGTAAGGTATCAGCTTACTTCGTTTTCATGATAACCACGCGGTTCCATGCGTTCTTGTCGTAAGGCTGAACGTCTGAACCCTTGTAGTCGATCGTGATGAGCTCGGAAGAGATGCCGTACTCCTTGATCAGGCGGTCAGCAACGTTGCGTGCACGCTTCTCAGAGAGCTGCATGTTGTAGTTAGAAGTACCAGTCTGAACGTCAGCATATCCGGTTACAGTGATAGGAGTGTTGTTTGCCTTCACGAACTCAGCTGTGTTGAACAGGTTGATCTCCTGGTTGCGATCGATCTGAGCGCTACCGATGCGGAAGTAAACGATGTTCTCATAGCTCTTGTCTGCAGCAACAGGTGCAACTACCTGATCTGGGCAGTCCGGGCAGCGTACAGGGCGCTTGCTCAGCTCTGCGTTCTGGCTACGAAGGTCGTTGATCTGGCTCTGTAGACCGTTGACGAGCTCCCAGTCCATAGGTACAACACCGTTGAACTCAGTCTCACCTACGTTGAAGGTTAGACCACCACGGATACCGTAGAGATGGTCAGCCTTTTCGAATCCGGGAACAAATGCGATAGAAGGCTCGATAGTCAGTGCTACGCGGCGGCTGAAGTTGATGTTGAAATCAATACCAATGTTTGCAGATACTGCGTGGTCAATCTCACCAAAGAAACGCTTCGTAGTTCCTGCTACTTGGTCGTCCTTCTTGAAGATGTACTTGAAGTTATCATCAGTAGCCTTCTGGTCTGCACCCACGAGGTTTGAGCCAAAGTAACCCAGACCAACGTAAGGAACGATGGAGAAACCACGATCAGGGTTGTACGGGCTGAAGTAGTTGATCATGTCGAACATGAAGTCAAAGTGGGGGTTGAACGCACGTAGTTCTACGGGTTGCTTGCCACCAAATGCCTTCAGGTTGTTGTAGTCAATAGCCAGACGAGTACCGAAGTATGGGTTGTGCCACTGGCCAAACGCAAAACCGGCGCTCCAGCTGTACTTGTCTTTGAATTCTGCATCCTTTAGAGTGTCATAAGGGCTACCCTCTTTCCAAAATACGTATGAAGGTACGTTGATACCACCAAACAGCTGGATGAACCAGTGCTTGCTGCTAGGCTCAAAAGCTACCTTCTTGGAAGGAGTGCTAGCGAGATACTCCTCGTTTGATCTTACTTCCTGTGCATTGACAGAGAGTGCCATCAGGCCTGCTGCTGCCATGGAAAGTGCAAAAACAGTTTTTCTCATAATCATAAATAATAATTGTTTGTTGTTACTCTTTTTTATCAGTCTCTTGTTAAATAATGTCTTATTCTTCGTTCGTACCGCTCTATTAAAGTGGGCGGTCAGGGGCTACCGAACCCCATGGTATCACTAATACACCCACAAATATAAGAAAAAACTATCAACTGCAAAAACATAGAGCGGGTTTTTGGGGCTTCTTGGCTGTTTTGTTCCCCTTATTTGCTATATATTCCTCTTTTTTGTCGTTGGATAGTGAGTGTGGTGCTGGCGCAGTGTAGGCGCAACTGAGCCGATGAACTCTATCCGTCTTTGTGAACGTGATCTGTTTGTTCGTGTTAAGCTGGTGCGGTGAAAGTAGTAAAAATTGGTTGCCCGAGCTTGTTCCTATTTGATACGGCCCGGGTTTTTCCGCACAAAGTCTGCCCAGGAGCCCGACTTGCTGCTGGCAATGGGAGAGGTCTCCTGTATATGGTGGCAGAGGGCGACGGCTACTGCGTCAGTGGCATCTAGGGCGGTGAGTAGGGACTCCTCGGGGATGCTTAGCTGCTTTTGGAGCAGTAGGCTTACCTGTTCTTTCGAGGCATTACCTCGTCCGGTGATGGCGCGCTTGATGGTGGAGGGCGGGTACTCGGTCACGGGGAGGTTGGCACTCTTTGCCGCAACAATGGCTGCCCCCTGGGCGCGTCCCAACTTGAGCATGGACTGTACGTTCTTGCCGTAAAAGGGCGCCTCTATAGCTAGGTCGGTGGGATGGTACCGACGGATGAGGGCCTGTATTGCGTCGTAGATCTTGTGCAGCCGCTCGTAGTGACTCTCGAGGGTATTGAGCTTGAGGACACCCATAGCCAGCAGGCTGAGCTCCCCGGTGCCGGCTACCGCTAGAATGCCGTAGCCCATGACGATAGTCCCCGGGTCTACGCCGATGATTATCTTTGGTTCTGTTGTTTGCTTCACACTTCGGGTTGATTAGGGTTCTTGAGTCTGTTGCCTTTTTTGCTTACCCTTGGCACGGTGTCGGCTGTAGTAGAGCCAGCTAAGCCCGATGACGTGCCAAAGGACTAGAGGCAGTGCAGATACGTGGCTGATGCGGGGGCGAAAGTCGGGGTCGTCCTCCGAGGTAAAAGTGAGCTCAAAAGGGACAATGGCTCTCTGAATACGCTCACGCAGCAGTGGTTGTCGGGGTTGCGTCGTGCTTTGCTTGAGCTGCAAGCCTTCTTCGTTCTCCCTATAATAATGTGTGCTTTGTCCGTTCGTCAGGCAGCAGCCCCGCTCCGGAAGTGCTATCCGGAGGAGCTTGGGCAGAGCCCAGCAGAGGAGTGTGATGACAAGCAAGGAGTAGAGGATCCCGTAGAGTCGTGGCACGGAGAGTCTTCGTCGTGTCGCCGTACTCTTCTTGGCCCGCTCTATTGCCACAACGGGCATATAGATTAGGACCAAGCTAAAGAGGAGGATGATCCACAGCAGCTCTTCGTATGCCCGAGGTGCGGAGGTGACGAAGTAGAGGTGGAGAATTGCCGCAGCTAGTGCGACGTCTGCCAGGCGCATACGCCAGCCCGGCTCCAGTACCACCATTGCCGTCAGCCCGTAGCCGGCAATGCCTGCCATGAGCCATGGGGCTATGGTTGTCAGCACCTGACTTACCAGCTCGGAGGCTAGGATGTGTCTCAGGAAAAAGCAGACAAAGGTGACCTGTAGCAGAAAGAGCAAGACCAGAGCAGCTGCTCCAAAGCTTAGGGTCGTGTAGGCACTGCCTCTTTGCCCTAAGGACTCATCTAGGGGGTCTTTGGAATGTTTGCTGAGCACCTCCGGGAGAAACCGAACCAGTGCCAGCACAATACCGGACAAAAGAGGCTGATACCGGAGCCACTTGAGGGGCAGTGAACCACCTGCCGACAGAGGTAGCCAAAGGGTCTCGAGACTCCGGTGGTCTGTGATGCTCCGTATCGCAAGCAGACAATATAGAGTCACTCCCAGCCCTAATATAAAGAGGAGTAGGAGGGCGGTTCCGGTTTTTCGCCATTCGTTATGGAGTGATCGCGTCATTAATGATGCCGTCAAATGAGGTTGGAGGTTGTGTACAAAGTTAAACTATTTCAGGCGATTCCCCTTGCCCGTCATCAGGTTCGCTGCAACTCGAGTTTTTCGCTCGGTATCAGGGCAAAAAAATTGACGGATAGTAGCGAAAAGTTTCCAGTAGGAAAGAAAACGATTTGACGGATAGAAGCAATCTGTTTCCAGTAGGAAACTTTTTTGCTCTCAGGCGGGTGGTTTTTGAGCCGGCACGAACGGCTTTCGGATGCTGACCGGTCTGCGGTCCAAAGCTGTCGTGTTCCTGACCGGCGGCGTTGTTTAGATTCTAAAATAAAATAAGTACATTTGCGAAGAGTAAGATAGTGTAAGCCAATTAACTAACTAAAAGGGATAAATATGATTGAAACAATTGGAACCAACGCAGGCCTCGTGTGGCGTGCGCTTGATGAAAGCAGTAAAGCACTGACCGTAAAAGAGCTGAAGCGCGTGACGAAGTTGCGCACCGAGCGTGATGTGAACCTAGCTCTCGGCTGGCTCGCAAAGGAAGGGAAAATCGACTTTGACACGACAGAAAAAGAATTTACAGTCAGTCTGAGGAGGTAGTCCTTCCGGGATTTCCTCTCCTGATGAATACGATGGGCTGTGTAGTGTCGCCAGTGGGGTGACTGCTACATGGCTTTCTTTTTAGCCAATAAGAGGGTGTGCCAAAGCTTTGGCACACCCTCTCTCTTTGCGTGTCGATAGGCTCTGCGCTCTGCCGATACTTAGCTGAGGCTAAAGGTGGAGCGACCAATCAGGTAGCCGTCTGCAAAAAACTCCACCTGATAGCTGCCCTCGATCAAAAACTCCTGGATATCCCAGTAGATCGTCATGCTGACCGGCTCGCCACCGTACTCTACTTGACGGGATACCGAGTAGGGTACCTGTCCGCTCTCAAAGGGGAAGGTGCCACTCACGCCCGGCTGCTCTAGGAGAACGCCGTCCGGCTTGGTGATGCGTAGGTAGATGGTCTTCATCCCCGGCTCTGCGGTGACGTTGCGATCCAGCTGGAAGGTGAACTCGAGTTGCTTCATGTTTTGCACCCGCTTGGTGTCTCGGCCTCTCGAGTTGAGCCCTCGTACCTGCAGCCCGGAGACTGAGAGCTTGGCGGCCAGCTGTACCTGTCCGGCTAGCTTTTCTTTCTCAGCCTGGAGACGCTGGCGCTGGGTGGTTACCTGCGAGATCTGTTGCTTCACCGCTTGGTTCTCTGTCCTGAGCGCTTCGTTGGCACGATTGAGGGAGTCAATCTGGACGACATAGTTCCGGAGGACCTTGCGGAGGGTCTCCAGCTCTCGGCGCAGATCTGCGATCTTGGCGGCGTTGGTCGACTTTACGGTCTGCAGCTCTTCCATCAGTCGCTGCACTTTTGCCTGCTCGGAGGCAAGCTGATTGAGTAGCGAGTCGTTGTCTACGGTGAACTTGAAGCCCTCGTACTGCAAGACGAGGTCGTTGTAGTCCTCCTCGAGCAGCTTTTTGTCCAGTGCAGAGAGCTCCTGGATCTCCGAGATCTTTTTTTGTTGGTGCACGATGTACACGGCACCTCCTATGATGAGGAGGGCGGTCAGGATGCCCAGGAGGATGTAGAGGGCTTTTCGTTGTCTGGCTTTGTCTTCGGCTGTAGGTCCGGTCATGGTTGGGGTACGAAGCGGTTGTTCTTCCACCGGTAGGTTATTTTGTCCTTGAGGAGGGAGGTCACTATGGGGTGTTGCTTGGCTGCCATCTCCTCGTCAAATGTGGTGATGCGAAACGTAAGGGTAGGGCTGTCGGCATCAAAAGATGCGGCGTAGTCCCAGGAGCCACGCTCCACCAGTGCCTTTTTGTAGTCCAGCCGGGTGGAGTCTGCGGAATTGATCAAAAACTGCTCCGGCTGCGGTAGCTCCACGAGAGAGGAGCCACTGATGGGGGTCCACTCGGAGTCATAGAAGGTGAGCACCGATATAGCAGGTCGGATGGTGGAGGTGACGCCCATAGCTAAGCGCGTGGGGCGAAGCAGGCTGCGGAACTCCTTTAGCTCGACCACCATGGTAGAGTCCAGCTCCAGGCGGAGGTAGGTGTCGGTGATCTTTGTGATCCGGCAGGGACCACCATACACGTTTCGGATCTTTTCGGTTGGCTCTTGAGTGTAGTACTGCTTGACCAGCTCTACCTTTAGATCCTGGCTCAAGGCGGGGATCAGGTCCGCCGGTGTGTTGCTGAAAAGAAGAGCCATCCTCGACTGCTTCTGCGCCAGCATAGGCAGGGCGCAGAGCAGCAGGATGGCAAATAGGGTCTGTCTTCTCAGAGTCATAGACTATTGAGAAGGTCCAGCTTGCCCTGTCCTTCGAGCGTCAGGATCAACTCACCAAAGAGGGAATTTTGCCATGCAAACCAAGGACGGGTGTAGTTGGTTGCGTCGTCCTTGTTGAACGACTCGTGGATCAGGCCGGTATTGCTGTCCGTGGATATCAGCATACGGAGGCAGTGAAGGATCTCCGCATCGTCGTTGCTGGTAAAGGCTCTCATCATGATGCTCATGGGCCATACCATGTCGTACCCGATGTGGGGACCACCGATACCCTCGCCTGCCTTGCCCTTGAAGAAGTAGGGGTTGTCTTCGCTGAGGACGAAGCGGCGGGTGTTTTGGTAGATGGGGTCGTTAGGATCGACATCACCGAGGTAGGGGAGAGCAATGAGGCTGGGCACGTTAGCGTCATCCATTAGGTTGTGGTTGCCATAGCCGTCCACCTCAAAAGCGTAGATCTTTCCGTACTTGGGGTGGTTCACTACTGCGTACTCCTTGAGTGCTGCCTCTACTTCGTCAGCCAGTGCTTCAAACTCGCCTGCCATCTTATTCTGACCGAGGACAGATCTCAGGATCTCCGCTGCCTTGCGGCTGGAGGTTACGGCAAAGAAGTTGGAAGGAACGAGGAACTGGAAGTGGGTCGCATCGTCCGATGGACGGAATGCAGAGACGATCAACCCTACCGGCTTCACCGGCTCGCCATAGCCATCGTTGGACTTCGTGTCGGTGCTGCGGGTAGTCATCCTCTGGAAGCTGTACGCACCGAGACCGTCCTTGCGCTGCTGGTCTTTGAAAGTAGCCAGTATCTTCTGCATCGCTTCGATGAAGGTGCTGTCAAAGATAGAGGTATCTCCCGTTACCTTCCAGTACTCGTATGCTAAGCGGATCGGGTAGCAGAGCGAGTCAATCTCCCACTTGCGCTCATGGAGCTCGGGGAGCATGTCGGTGAGGTCTGTGTCCCAGGGTGAGGGCGCAGGACCGTCTAGGAAAGCGTTAGCAAAGGGATCGAGGCAGATCTGCATCATGTGCATTCGGATGGTTCCCTTGAGCATATCCTTTACCTTCGGATCCTTGTTCGCAAAGCGAAGGTAGGGCCACACCTGTGCTCCGGAGTCACGCAGCCACATCGCTGCAAGGTCGCCGGTGTAGACAAAAGTCTCGGGGTTGCCCTCGCTGTCGTAGCGGAAGTGAACGGTCGTATCCAGGGTACTGGGCAGACAGTTTTCGAACATCCAGCGGAGCTTGGGGTTCTTGAGCAGCTTGCTGACCCGCTTGATCTCGCGCTCTATGGCATCGCTCTGAAAGAGTCTGCTCTCTACGTCAGGGCGCTTGGAGATATACGTGTTATCCTTGACTTCTATACGAGCGAGCTCCATGTAAGGGTGCTCTTCGTCAGTTTGGGCAAATGCACCTCCCGACAGGAGTAGGGCAGGTAGGAGTAGGAGGATTTTTTTCATTTTAGTTCGGTATAGTTTAGTGTGACGAGCTCAGGCGTGACGAGCGCTGATAAGGGCTCTCCGTTTCGCTCAATTTCAAATACAATCTCTTTGATAACAGGTGAGTGGACGTATGTCCGATGGCTGAATAGGTAGGAAAAAGCCGCTTGGTACTTAGGCTGCTGCAGTAGTTCCGCCACCTGCAAGTACTTGTCTACCCGCCAGTATTGGCACTGCTGCAGACCTTTATCGTTGGGGAAGCGTGTGCTCTCGTCCCTAAAGTCCCAGGAAGCCTTGATGAAGTCCTTATACGATGCGGTCATCTTGCCGACACTGCTATCCAGTGGCAGGCCATTGATCGACTTGATGCGATCCCCCTCGTGCAGTCCGGCCTTGGCTGCCGGGCTGTTGGGTGCCACGGCACGTATGATCTGTAGGTCATCGGCATCGTAGCTGATGCCCGTATAGCGGTAGGAGTTTTGGTGGCGAACAAAGGAGGGGTTCATGATGTAGCGCATGAAAGGGAAGTTCGCCATCAGTAGAGGAGCAAAGGCCGCCACATACTGCTCCGTCGTGTAGTCTTGGTTGAGGAGCTCACGGGCGGTGACACTCCACACCTTGGTGTTGTCCTTGAGGTCGTACAGTTCGATGTCCAGCACCAGCCTCTTTTTGCCCGAAAAAGCAGGCGCACTGATGCTCAAAAAAGGAAAGGCCTCAAAGCGCTCCGTGCTGTAGTCATAGCGGTAGTTGCGAAAAGCAGGGTCGAGATTAGCATCGCTCCCCTCACGATATGAAGAGTTGGGCTTCACCCCTCCCTGGATATTGACCATCAGGTCGCCTCCGGTCTGGACCTCAGTGAGTCCCTTTCGTTCCAGCTCCTTGGCTATCGCACGCGCCATCGGGCTGCGTCGCTGCTCCTGTGGAATTATAAAGGTAGAGTAGGACAAAAAGTCACGTGTCGTCGGGAGAGTATGGATGAAAGGCATCGCAAACCTCCGATCCGAGACATCCTCAAGGCTGTACATCGAAAAAGCACTTGCCATCAGTCCCTCATCAAGCTCCTCGACGGGTCTGCACCTTTTATTCAGGGTAACGGTCTGTGTGGGTTTGCCCAGTCGTGCAATCTCCAGCGTCACGGAGCTCTTGAGCGGATTCAGGAGTGCACCGGTGATCGCGTCTTCAGATAGGTCGTAAGTGTCCTTCCCATCAATCTTGAGCAGTATGTCACCGACGCGGATACCCGCCCGGGCTGCTGCACCGCCCGGGATAACCTCCACCACTACGGCATGCGAATCACCCCAGTTGGGTTGGTAGCTGATCTGGTACAGTAGCCCCACGTCGCAGCGGGTCGTTAGCGAAAAATCCTCGCCCACCTGTGCATGGAGTGTCGGACCGGCAAATAGGGCGGTGAGTACAGCCCATACAAGCAGCATTAGTCTATTCTTATTGTTCATATGCACCGGGTCTCTATTTTATGGTGTTTTTGTTATCGGATTCAGTTTGTCTGGTCAAGCAATACACGCCCAACCTGAAGCAAATATACCACTTTGTCCCTACTTTTCACACGTCGGACCATCCCAAAGTGCGGGCAATTGCACCAAGCTCTTCACGAAAAACCGTTCGGCTTACGTTCTCAAAAACAAACATTATTGCCGGAGCCAAAGCCGACTGAATACTTTAACAGAAAGGGGTCAGCCGGATCCCGCATGAAGTCAAAACAATAAATTGTCTATTCTCTTGATAAACAGGCGGATATAGATGCTGGAAAAGATCGGTGCCGGACCCCCAAAAGTTTCCTACTGGAAACCTTTCTCTTCTATCCGTCAAATCATTTTCTTTCCTACTGAAAACATTTCCCTACTATCCGTGAAACTTTTGCACGTTGTGCATGACGAGTATTTGCACTTTGGAGGTGAAATAAATGCCCTCTATATTGTGGAGTGTTTGATCCGGCTCTGTTTTGGCGTTGTTTCGCCGACCGGAGAAAATGCAATAAGAGAAGAGGACTCACAGCGGAGTCCTCTTCTTTATGGCGTCTAAGATTTGGTAATGGTTTAGCAGGTCACTGTGGTGCCTATCTTCTCTCCGGAAAGCAATCTCGTGAGATTGCCGGGGGTATCCATGTCAAATACGACCAAGGGGATGTTGTTTTCCTTGCACATGGTGGTCGCCGTCAGGTCCATCACGCGCAGACCTTGTGTGTAGATCTCGTCAAAGGTGATGGTGTCGTACTTTGTCGCTGTGGAATCTTTTTCCGGGTCGGCTGTGTACACGCCATCCACACGAGTGCCCTTGAGCAGGGCGTCTACCTCAAGCTCTACAGCTCTCAGGGATGCTCCGGTGTCCGTGGTGAAGTAAGGGTTGCCGGTGCCTGCAGAGCAGATCACCACTTTGCCCTTCTCTAGCTCAGCCAAGGCATCCCATTTGTTATAAAAGCGACCGATCGGAGCCATTTGGATGGCAGTCATCACAGTGGTGCTTACGCCGCAGCTCTCTAGAGCCGAGCTTAGTCCGAGGCTGTTGATGACCGTCGCAAGCATGCCCATCTGGTCGCCTTTTACGCGGTCTACGCCTTCACCAAGACCGCTCAGTCCTCTGAAAATGTTGCCGCCCCCAATTACTATGGCCACTTGGACCCCGCTTTTGGTGATTTCGGCTATCTCCTGAGCATAGGTCTTTATCTTCTCGGGATCCAGCCCGTAGCCTTGTTTCCCCTGCAGGGACTCGCCGCTGAGCTTGAGTAGTACTCGGTGGTATTTTTCTTTGGTCATCATTTTACCATATCTCTATATCATCATCCATGTGGTTCTTGCCGCGTGGACGTCGATTGGTGTTCTTGCGCCCTTTTCTGAACTTGTTGCTTTTGGGGTTTTCCGCAAACTCCTCATCCTCCTGCACGCCTGAGTGGCCGTACTTCTCGGCCGTGTTTTTGTTGACTTGCTCACGCTGGATTTTCCTGAAGATGCCCTTGAGCGGAATGCTGGCACCATCTAGTGCGACATTGTCTGTGGCTGAGGCTTTGTCTCCGATCCCAACGGTCTTGCCGTTTACCGTGACGCGACCTTCGCGCAGGTACTGTTCGGACTCCTTACGAGTGTACTCGTAGTATTCGCTTAAAATACGACTTACGCGTACTTCCATGCTGGTCTGTTTATCTCTGAGTTAGTTTATTATTTAGATTCAAAAGCTCATAATCTTAAACACTCACAAAAGTACTTACATTTTTCCAATCCTCAAAGTTGCCATCCCGCCTAAGTATTTGAGGCTGCACGCATCAGACCATTTTGTTCGATTTTTTTCTTCTAATGCTGAGATGTGCTCTGTTGTTTTGAGAGTAATCGGTGGACGGTGGGGTGGGGGCTTCGGTTTTATTATTAATATAGTGTGGGGAGAGGTGGTGGAGTGAGGGTAGTTTCGGAGGTGGGTTTTTATTTTGTTGGTTGTCAGTTGGTTGGTTGGTTTTGGGGGTGGGATGTTTGGTGGTGTGGGAAATTGTTTCTACCTTTGCACTCGCAAACGAGCAAGAGTGTTTCGTTTTTCCGTCTGCGGATGCGCAGGACAAGGTGGTCGGAGGTTTTTCTTCGATATTTTGTGGGAAAGGAAACTTTTTGTACCTTTGCAAAACCAACGCCAAAAAGCTGGCGTTAACGAGGAGGTCATAGACATAATGAACAAGGGCATCGCGCCGTTTTCTGATTTTGGTGCGATGCGAACAAACAAGTAGTACAAGGGATATTTTTATAGATATAAGAATGTGCCACGTTAATTTTCAGACGAGAGACTAACTTGGGTGTTTACGTACAACCTAAGCCGAGGAGGACTTTCTTTTTGATCTAGGTAAAGGATATCGTCTGCTTTTATAGTAGACACAATTATTTTACTAACAATGGAGAGTTTGATCCTGGCTCAGGATGAACGCTAGCGATAGGCTTAACACATGCAAGTCGAGGGGTAACATGAGAGTAGCTTGCTACTTTTGATGACGACCGGCGGATGGGTGCGTAACGCGTATGCAACTTGCCTGTTAGCGGAGGATAACCCGGAGAAATTCGGACTAATACTCCATATTTTCCATATTCCGCATGGGGTGTGGAAGAAAGATTTATCACTAACAGATAGGCATGCGTTCCATTAGGTAGTTGGTGAGGTAACGGCTCACCAAGCCCGCGATGGATAGGGGAGCTGAGAGGCTGACCCCCCACATTGGGACTGAGACACGGCCCAAACTCCTACGGGAGGCAGCAGTGAGGAATATTGGTCAATGGAGGCAACTCTGAACCAGCCAAGTCGCGTGAAGGACGACGGTCCTAAGGATTGTAAACTTCTTTAGTAGGTGAGTAGAGACAGGCACGTGTGCCTGTAGGCAAGTAACCTAAGAATAAGTATCGGCTAACTCCGTGCCAGCAGCCGCGGTAATACGGAGGATACGAGCGTTATCCGGATTTATTGGGTTTAAAGGGTGCGTAGGTGGTATTGTAAGTCAGGGGTGAAAAGCTATAGCTCAACTATAGTCTTGCCNGGCTGGTAGAAGTAGGGGGATTAGCTCAGTTGGCCAGAGCACCTGTTTTGCAAGCAGGGGGTCATCGGTTCGACTCCGATATCCTCCACGAGTTGTTTTATAAGAAACACGAGAGATCATAGACATATTGGCAAAGTAGAAATACTCCGGAGTGTTTGTTTCTTTTAGGAGGAATGGATGTTTCGGGGTAGCGTTAAAAGTAATAGAGTAAAGACGAAATAGGTGGCTGATGCCGTCCTTGCCGGTTTTCGGTGTGGGGGTGTTGGCTGCGACACGCGAGTAATTTATTTTAGATCAGATTTTGGTTCAGCAAGATGTGTCTGCCTATGTGGGCAGGTTTGTTTTGCCGGATTTAGTCTTTTCGTTTTCGACATTGTTTTGATTGATGATGTCTTCTGTTGTATGCTTGTATGGTGTGTGGCTTCGGTTTTGTGGAAGCACATGGCGTATGTGTACAATGTTTATTGGCGTGGGTCACTCCCGTGCGTGAGTATGTGGAGTGTATTTATGATTTCTTTCTGAGCTCGAGCGATAACGAAAAATAGTATACTGTATATATCAATTAGAGTTACGAAATATCGTCTGTCCGCGGATGTGGGCAGATAGGTTTATATCTTGTTTTTCTTTTGCGTGCTTTCTGCGTTGCGTTGTTTCCGAGTGAAGGAGATGACGTGGGTGGGAGTGTGTAATGAAGAGATAGATAAAGCAAATAAGGGCACATGGTGGATGCCTAGGCTCTAAGAGGCGATGAAGGACGTGATAAGCTGCGATAAGCTGCGGGGATTGGCACATACGACGTGATCCGCAGATTTCCGAATGGGACAACCCACCGGGCGTAACGGCCCGGTACCATCACTGCGATGGAGCGAACGTGGGGAACTGAAACATCTCAGTACCCACAGGAGAAGAGAACAATAGTGATTCCCCTAGTAGTGGCGATCGAACGGGGACGAGCCCAAACCGTTGAGGTCTAGTGCTTCGGCGGGGTTGTAGGACCACGACATGGCTACAGGAAGTTATAGAGAGGAAGTGCGCTGGAAAGCGCCACCGTAGAGGGTGACAGTCCCGTACTTGTATAGAAGGCCTGGCCTTGTGGTATCCTGAGTAGTGCGGGACACGTGCAATCCTGTATGAATCCGGGGGGTCCATCCCCCAAGGCTAAATACTCCTTAGAGACCGATAGTGAACAAGTACTGTGAAGGAAAGGTGAAAAGCACCGCGAGAAGCGGATTGAAATAGTTCCTGAAACCATGTGCTTACAAGCGGTCGGAGCCCCCTTATGTGGGGTGACGGCGTGCCTTTTGCATAATGAACCTACGAGTTACTATACTTAGCGAGGTTAATCCACAGTGAGTGGAGTATCCGTAGCGAAAGCGAGTTTTAAAAAGCGAAATAGTTAGGTGTAGTAGACGCGAAACCAAGTGATCTACCCTTGTCCAGGCTGAAGTGTTGGTAACACAACATAGAGGGCCGTACCGTAGAATGGTGAAAAATTCTCGGATGAGGTGAGGGTAGGGGTGAAAGGCTAATCAAACTTGGAGATAGCTCGTACTCCCCGAAATGCATTTAGGTGCAGCCTTTAGATTTAACTATAAGAGGTAGAGCGACTGATTGGATGCGAGGGTTTCATCGCCTATCAAGTCCAGACAAACTCCGAATGCTTATAGGAATATCTAAGGAGTGAGGGCATGGGTGCTAAGGTCCGTGTCCGAGAGGAAAAGAATCCGGACCATCCGCTAAGGTCCCGAAATGACAACTAAGTTGAAGATATAACGCGGTCACGATGCAGCGACAGCTAGGATGTTGGCTTGGAAGCAGCCATTCATTTAAAGAGTGCGTAACAGCTCACTAGTCGAGGATTGTGGCATGGATAATAATCGGGCATAAGTTGTCTACCGACGCGGTGGAATTGGTGCTGAGAGGCATTGATTGGTAGGGGAGCATTCCGGCATGGCTGAAGGTTTTCTGTGAAGGAGGCTGGACGTTCCGGAAGAGCAAATGTAGGTATAAGTAACGATAAAGGGGGTGTGAATCCCCCTCGCCGCAAGACTAAGGTTTCCTCTTCACCGTTCGTCGAGAGAGGGTTAGTCGGGACCTAAGGAGTATCCGTAGTAGGAGCATCCGATGGAAGAATGGGTTGATATTCCCATACTCGGTGTATTATGCAGAAGTGGAGACGGAGTAGTGACAGTCCTGCCTGCTGCCGGAATAGCAGGTTGAAGGGTGTAGACGTCGATGTCGGTAGGCAAATCCGCCGACAGAGTCGAACCTGATAGTACGAGGACCCTTCGGGCGAATCGATAAGGGCGTAAACAGGCTTCCAAGAAAATCCGCTATGCGATTAATAATGCATTGACCCGTACCGCAAACCGACACAGGTAGTTGGGTTGAGTATACTAAGGNGAGTTGGTCTTCCGGGTCTGAGGGTCGCAGTGATATGTGACCGAAGTGGTTCATGCTTCTGCATGGGTTGGTTGTTGCTTTGTGCAGTATTCTCCTATGTAGCCTGCGTGACTACTTGTTTGTCGCCCTTGTTTATTTTCTTATAAAATACATACCCTATTTTACTACACCGGCGCCTATAGGCTATAGAGTAGTGTACCAGGTGTTGGGTCAGATGAAAGAGTGGTAAGCCAGGCTCATAGCTCAGTTGGTTAGAGCGCTACACTGNATAAAGGGCAAGGCCGCAGAGAATAGGCTCAAGCGACTGTTTACCAAAAACACAAGGCTATGCTAAGTAGAAATACGCTGTATATAGTCTGACACCTGCCCGGTGCCGGAAGGTTAAGAGGAGTGGTCATCCGTAGGGAGAAGCCATGAATTGAAGCCCCGGTAAACGGCGGCCGTAACTATAACGGTCCTAAGGTAGCGAAATTCCTTGTCGGGTAAGTTCCGACCTGCACGAATGGTGTAACGATTTGAGCACTGTCTCGACCGCGCGCTCGGTGAAATTGTAGTATCGGTGAAGATGCCGGTTACCCGCAATGGGACGAAAAGACCCCGTGAACCTTTACTATAGCTTTACATTGTATCCGGGTATGAGATGTGTAGGATAGGCTGGAGACTGTGAATCAGCATCGCCAGATGTTGTGGAGTCGTTGTTGAAATACAGCCCTTTTCCTATTTGGATACTAACTCTTTGGTAAGAGGACACTGTATGGTGGGTAGTTTGACTGGGGTGGTCGCCTCCAAAAGCGTAACGGAGGCTTCTAAAGGTACCCTCAAGCCGTTTGGTAATCGGCTTTCGAGTGTAATGGCACAAGGGTGCTTGACTGGGAGACTCACAAGTCGATCAGGTAGGAAACTAGAGCATAGTGATCCGGTGGTTCCGTATGGTAGGGCCATCGCTCAAAGGATAAAAGGTACTCCGGGGATAACAGGCTGATCGCTCCCAAGAGCTCATATCGACGGAGCGGTTTGGCACCTCGATGTCGGCTCGTCACATCCTGGGGCTGGAGAAGGTCCCAAGGGTTGGGCTGTTCGCCCATTAAAGTGGCACGCGAGCTGGGTTCAGAACGTCGTGAGACAGTTCGGTCTCTATCTATTGTGGGCGCAGGATATTTGCGAGGGTCTAGCACTAGTACGAGAGGACCGTGCCGGACGTACCTCTGGTTGATCAGTTGTTTCGCCAGGAGCATAGCTGAGTAGCTAAGTACGGTTAATGGATAAGTGCTGAAAGCATCTAAGCACGAAGCCCTCCTCCAGATGAGATATCCATATTAGGGAGGTTGTAGACGACGACCTTGATAGGCTGCAGGTGTACGGTCAGTAATGATTTTAGCCGAGCAGTACTAATCCCCCGAAAGCTTTATCACGTACCGTGGGTGCGCGCGGGACAGTGACCCAGAGTCACCCCCGCCCCACCCACGGCACAAACCAAAAAAGCAGAACTACGTACAAGAAAAACGACACTACAGAGACTATACATTAGTGTGTAGGGACTGTAGCCCGTCGCTTCTCTAATGAGCAAGACAGCAAAACTATTTTTAGTGTAGCAGCGAGCTCAGAAGAAAACACGCCACAAACGGCACACAGACGTAGCACAAAGCGACCAAGACCAATAGAGCACACACAACAACAAGAGACAAGAGTGATAGAAAACATCACCAAACAAAGTCATCGAGAAAACGAAGGATAAAAAGTCCGATCAGCACAAACCAAGATTGACCAAATAAATAGCGAAGGGCAACCCCCTCCCGCAACAACACGTGTGTACACCACAAGGTATGCGCCACACAGGCACCATACCACCGCCTTACTCCAAGAAGCGAGTAAACGCAGACTCCCACACCCCAAACGAGGGGCACCAACGAGTCGATCTACCATTGCCAATATGTTTTATACCATACAAGGTGGCTATAGCACCGGGGATCCACCTCTTACCATTCCGAACAGAGAAGTTAAGCCCGGTCACGCCGATGGTACTATTACGATGGGAGAGTAGGTAGCCGCCACTTAATTTGAGAGAGACAGAGGACACCCGTCCCCCGTCTCTCTCTTTTTTATTCCCCCTCTTCACCAGCCCCCGCACGCAATCCTCCACCCCACAACCTACCCACAGCGGAAACCCAGGCATCTCCCTGACAAACAACCGAATACCACCACCCCAAAAATCCCCTACCAACCCCCAAAAAGTTTCCAGTAGGAAACCCATCTCTACTATCCGTCAAATCATTCTCTTTCCTACTGGAAACTCCTCCCTCCTACCCGTAAAACTTTTCCCCTTTGTATTGTGGGTTAAATTGCTCTGACTCGACTTTTGAGAAAAATTGATCGTTGTTCCAAAATCTCTAATGATATTACAAGGAGTTTAATTGGTGTAGGTGTTCGCCCAAAAATAGCTACCTTTGGAGTGGGTGGGGTGTAGTATATATTGAACTATTGGTAGATGAACTTTAGGTTAATCGGTTTTATCCTCCTTTGTTGGAGCGTGTTTTTGTCCAGTGCTATGGCTCAGTCGGACAGTACTCTCATGCTCAAGTACGAGCAGTATGTGCAGGATTACTTTGGCTACTACGATCGAGGGCAGGCAGATAGTGCGGAGATGGCTCTTCGAGCGGCACTACTGACGCTTCCCGACTATGAGGGGAACTTTTTGCTTGAGGCCAATTTGGCAGAGCTGGTGGTCTCCCGGGGAGACACTCTGGATGCTCTTGGACTGCTGACGTCTGCGCTCAATAGTCAGCCCGACCTTGATGAAGTGAGGAGCAGACGTGCGGAGCTATTGGGTAAAAGTTCCAGGTATGAAGATGCTTTGGCAGATCTGGGGGTGCTGATTGAGCGTCATCCCAGGAGTGAAGTCTATCGGTACAGGAGGGCTTTGATTCTGAGAGAAACAGGGCTTTTGGATGGTGCGGTGGCGGATCTTCGGAAGATATTGGAGCAGAACCCTGATGCCTATATTCCCCGAGTTACTTTGGCGGAAATTTTGGGCGAGAAAGGCAGTACGGTACAGGCGGAACAGATTTTTGCACGACTTATCGAGGACTTTCCGTCGGAGCATATGGCGTCAAGAGCTCTTGCAAAGCATTATCTAAAGCATGGGCAAAAGGCTCAGGCGCTCGAAACCATGAGGAAGGCGATCAACTCGGGCAAACGGGTGACAGCAGACGAGTACCTTATTCGAGGACTTGTATGGCTTGCCTACGGGGAGGAGCACGAGTCGAAAAGAGACTTTGGTAAAGCTAAAGAACTGGGGGCAACTGATGAGAAAATTTACAAAGCTAAGATGTGGCTTCAAGAGATAAAATAGAGATGAAAAAGTTTGGACTATCTATCCTAGTGCTCCTTGCCGTAGCAGGAGTTGGGCTGGGATTGACAACGCAGAAACAACAAGTGGACGTTACGGATGATGCTGCCCTAATAGCTCAGCTGGACAGTATTAGCCGGCTGATGAGCAATGCTTGGCGTCCGGTAACGGAGTATGACGAGCGGGATGAGTCGGCAGACCCACTGCTCTGGAGTAAGAAAAAAACGGAGGCGGCACTCGTCCAACTCGCAGAGGAGCTCCTCAATGAGCGGCGTTTGCTGAAGCAGAGACCCAACCTCAATAACGTAGCCTATCAGGGGAGAGTCCGTCAGTGGAATATGTACTTGGACGAGAATCAAAACGGCTATCGTACGATCCTGGATGTGCTGTGGCGGGTGTCCGGTGCGTATAGCGGTGTCCATGACCTTTTGAAGAGAGAGGTGTCAGAAGCACTACGCATTGATAGCAGTGCCGACGCCCTATGGCTGGTCCTGCGCTTAGCAGATAATAGCTGGGTGCGAAATAAGGTATTTGCAGAGTATCTGCCTCTTTTTGAGGGCACCATTGAGTACTCTGCGCTGGAGTGGTACATGCTCATGGAGCAGTACCGGGTGGCGGCGTCCGATAAGGATCGGCTGACTGAGAAGAATGCCGAAGAGTGGATTGCTCGGACGGATCAACTGGACCAAAAGCTGCGGGAGGTGGAACATAAACTGAAAGGTACGGTATATGCCGACCTGAAAGCTGGTGACTATCCCCACTACACGGCACTCTACGCCCCCATGATGGAAGCGGAGATGCCGGAGCTGATGTCACGACAAGTAAAGGTTAAGCTGTGGGGAGTGGTGCTTGGTGACTGGGAGCTGGTTTGTTCGGACAAGCGGATAAAAAAGATCAGTAGCTCCAAAAAACAATTTATATCCGCGGAAGTGCTCTACCAGCTCCCGGGCATTGATCGGTATATGCTATGCGTCAAGCCCGTTAATTCTGCTGATTGCGTAGGTGATGTCTTTAGCTTTAACACAGAATATCTGTCTGTGAGCCTGGAGAAGATCGACGGTGCGTATTATTTGCTGGCGACTTCTCAAGCTGATGGAAGTCCTGTGAGTGGTGTCGTGGGGCAGGTGATGAAGCTGTATCGCGACCAAGTCATCGGGCGTGCGACTACGGATAAAGAGGGTATGGTAAAGATCCAGCCCCAGCCCAAACCGGGAGAGGCCCTGACAGTAGCGGTGGAGCATCCTGGGCTCATTTCTCGTAGTGAATTCTACATGTCCCAGCCTAAGAAACCGCTCTTTTCTGATGTGAAGGCCCGCACTTCGGTTGATTTTTACCCCGATCGGAGTATCTATCGACGCGGACAAAAAGTGCAAATGGGACTGCTTGTCCGTAGAGGGAAGGGTGCTGAGCAAAAGCTCGTGGTCAAACATAAGGGTGCTGCCAAGCTGTATGCGCAGCGAAATCATGAGGAAGAGTTGATAAAGGAGGTGGCGTACGTGACGGATCGCCATGGGCTCGCTGAAGTGCACTTTGAGCTGCCAAAAGACCCAAGCCTGACCAACTATCAGGTGCGAACGGATAGCGACGATCGCTTTTACCTAAATGTCCAAGACTATAAGCTGAACTACCTGAGTGTCCGGGTGGATAGTATCCCGACGGGACAGACCATTGGTCAGAAGATGAAGGTCTACGGGCATGTCGAGGATCTCAACGGTTTTCCCGTGGTGGCTGAGCTGGAGCTATCCTACGACAACGGTAAAAAGCTGGAGACCCGAAGCGGAGAAGATGGACTTTTTGAGCTGGAGACATCTGCCATCAGCAAACAAGTCTCTTGGAATGGCCAATACATGAGCCTTCGGGCTACCGATCCGCTTGGGAATGTAGCCGTTGAGCGTATCTCGCTCCCGAAGGATAGTGTCAGCCTGCCGGTAAATGCTTGGATGTTGGATGGGGTCTATGAAAAGTCGGCTGTGGACCTTTCGCTCAAGACTCAGCCATACGGGGATCTGCCTCTTGGTGACCTGAGCAGATATACGATCCGTGCTACTTTGGTAGACCGTACCGGCAAAGAGATAGAGCTCGGCGAACTAAATATCCACGGTAGCCGGGTGTTTGATCTGAGCCATCTGCCATCGGGGTACTACGGTCTGCGTCTTGAGTCGGTGGACTACTTTGGGCAAAAGATATGCAGTGAATCCGAGGAGGGAATCTACCTTTACGCCAAAGATGATCAGCAGATCTTCGATGACGACAATCCCCTCTTCGTGCACCGAGAGAGTGGGCAGACGCTCATCGCCAGCTCTTACCCATTGACCGTCACTCTGACTAGGCAGATGGGTCGGGGTAAAAAGAGTATTGAGCGTCTCAAGCTTGAGCGTAGGAAAATAGTCCGTATTCCCCATGATTCAAGGGTGACTGTGCTGTCGGTGTCAACGTTTTATGAGGGGGAAAGGTATGGCCAAGATGTACGCTTTGCGGGTGAATCGTCCCGTGATGATGGGTTGCTGATCAGGGGATTGAGTGATGAGCCAGATACAAGCTACCTCCCGGGTGCCAGGTATGAGAGGGAGCTCTTGATTCTTGATACTGAGGGGCAGCCTTGCAAGGATGTACCCTTATTGGTTACGGTATATGATGTTGCATTGGATGATGCCGGTGGTGCGCTTGATTGGCCGAGTGTTGCTCGGAGATTGCCGGAGCCGGAGCTTGTAATGGACGAAGCCATGATGTTTGGAGCTAGAGCCCTGAGCTTGTCAGCGGTGGCTCAAAAGTCCAATAACGTGAAAGAAAGTGCTGCTGATGCGGTAGTTGAAGAACAGCCGACCCGCAAGAATTTTGCCGAAACTGCCTACTTCAGTGCTCTGCTCAAGAGTGATGAAAGGGGTAGGGTACGGCTGTCCTTCCCGCTGCCGGACACTCAGACCACATTTGTGGTACTTGGTTATTCCTACACTCCGGACCTTGAACTGGATGGCGTGTACAAGGATTCTCTTCAAGTCTTTGCTCCGGCGAGCATAGAGCTGAGTATGCCCAGATACCTCAGGTATGGGGATACGTTGCAGGGAACAGCGCGCATAGCCAATCGGACAGAGGAGCCTTTCTCGGCACACTATCAGATCATGGCAGGCGACTCGACCCTAACCGACGGGACCATCACAGTTGATGCCCGCAGTCATCAGTTCGTGCCATTTACCTTCATCCCCACCGAAAACTTAGGCGATAGTATTGCGCTCAGCGGCAGCCTATCCGGCACCGGTGTGCGCGATCGGGTAGAGCGAAAGCTGGCCCTTATCTCTGATCAAGAGGAGTACACGGTAGGCATCCCCTTTACTGCATACCGCAGCAATGCCGTGGACTTGACGTTGCCCAAAAGTACCATGGCTACAGAGGCTGCCACTCTGGAGATCTACTTTTCACCCCTAAACCTCCTCTTCTCGGAGTTGGCAAAAAGCTATGGCAGGAGCGAAAGGGCGATCAAGGAGATGAGCCTTATCGAGGCAGCGACCGAGTACTCCGTCTTAGCTCAGCTTCGGAGCTTGATGGCGCAGCAGCCCGAGGTGGCGGCTCAGTTGAGAGCCGCTATTCCTCAGCTTGAGTCCGTCGATGATGGAGCAAAGTCCCTCTTCTCCGATCGGCAAGCTTCTGCCGGAGAGTTGGCACGCTTTTATAGCTTCGTTACGAGTGAGAGGCAGCTGAGAGATCGCCTTGCCGCTTTGGATCGTCATATTCGCAGCTTTGCCGTGCCCACAGGAGGATTCCGCTACGGCAGTATGTCGTACGAGCCCTCGCCGTGGTTGACACACCACGTCCTTTCCCTACTTGGTAAGCATGGGCAAAAGTACTTCTCTCCCAAGCTCAACACTGCCGTGCAAAAGTCCATTGCATTCCTCAAGCAAAAGATCGGTACTGCGGAGGCTTTCTGTTACAACGACTACGTCGGTCTTGCCCTACTGCTCCATGAGTACGGAGATGGGCTCGACCATCTGTCCGAAAGCCAAAAGGAGGAGTACACACGCCAGGTCAGTTCGTTGCGAGCGCACTATCAAACAGCATTCCCATCTGCACTGATCCGCTACGCATGGTATGCCCGCTACTTCGAGTCAGAGGCGCAGTGGCAGAGTGTGCGTACGTTCATCCAAGATCGACTCCACTACACGCGTAGTGATATGGAGCGGTTGATGCTCGAGCTCTTCATGAGTAAAAATGAGGAGCCGGTCGGTGATGAGACCATCCGCTTCATGCTCGGGCTCAAGCAGGGCACCCTGTGGTCTTCGCCATTCTTCTTGGATGCAGTCGAGGTGCTGTCCGAGCACACCGTTGCTCCGGCATTTACTTCAGATGCTCGCCTGGTCATCAATGGCGATGAGCGTCCGCTGACTCCTTATGAGCTGGCGATGGGTCAGGCACAGGTACGTCTTACGGAGAGAGCGGAGGAGCTCCGGCTGCGGTGGCAGGGTATCAGGACCGATATCCTCTTTGGCGGGGTGACTTATCGGGTAGCCGAAAAAGCCTCCGGAGCAACAGCTACCGGACAGAAGCTCAGGGTGACCAAGGAGGTCTATGCTCGGCGGGTTGTCTCGGATCGTCCGGAGCTTGTCCGACTGTCTGATGTCCAAGCAGCCCGCCAGGGTGAAAAGCTCCTCGTTCGCTATTTTGTTGAGACAGAGCAAGACCTGAGTCTGGTCACCATATCGGATACGCGTATAGCGGGTGCTGAGCCCGGCTACGACTTTAGTGGGTACGGAGTCTCGGACCGACTCTTCTGGTGCTACACACGGCGTGAGTCTACAGACCACATCTACATCGACTATCTGCCACGAGGCAAGCATGTGCTGGAGCTGGAGGCGGTAGCCAACGTCCGGGGGTACTACTCATACGGGCCGGCTCAGATCCGGAGCATCTATGCACCCGAGTATGCAGGAAATAGTGCAGGAGGGACCGTCGAGATCAAACAAAAGTAACCGCAGGATTGTTCTTGTAATAAGTCTGGGCAATGCACCCACGACGTTACGATAAACTTTTATAGAGATAACAACTATGGCAACAACAAAACTAAAAGGACAGACCGTCCATACTTCCGGGGATTTACCAAAGGTTGGCGAGCCGGCTCCTGAATTCACCGCTACAAAGGGTGACCTATCCGATGTCCGTCTATCTGACTTCCGTGGTCAGCGTGTGATCCTCAATATCTTCCCCAGTATCGACACCGGTGTCTGCGCACAGAGTGTCCGTACCTTCAATAAAGAGGCAGCCGGACTAAAGAACACCAAGGTGCTTTGCATCAGCAAAGACCTCCCGTTTGCTCAGCAGCGTTTTTGCGGAGCTGAGGGGATCGAGAACGTACTTACTCTGTCGACCTTTCGCGACGATACGCTGAGCAAAAAGTACGGCGTGGAGCTTGCGGACAGTGGTATGCGCGGACTGCTTGCGCGCTGTGTCTTCGTCATCGACGAGGAGGGCAAGATTATCCACGCAGAGCTGGTGCCTGAGATTACTACAGAGCCCGACTACCAGGCTGCACTCGCTACCCTAAAGTAAAACCGATACCTCGGACAGGTGCCCCGTGACTACTCGGCACTTGCCGCCAATAAAAGAGGGTGTGTCAAAACGGATTTTTGACACACCCTCTCGTTTTATCCTTAGAGACAAAATCCGAATCATTCATGGAGAGCGAGCAAAGGCTCACAGCTTAGAGTATGCGCTAATGTATCTATTTGGAAGACAGAAGAATACAGAAGCCAAAAAAATAGGTACCTGATCGCCAAAAGTTTCCTACTGGAAACCCTTCTCTTCTATCCGTCAAATCGTTTTCTTTCCTACTGGAAACCTTTCGCTACTATCCGTCAAAATTTTTTGGCTTGACGTGGGGTGGAGAAAACAGAGTGGTTTGTGGAGTGATTGTTGAGTGTGGGGGTTGTTTGGTCAAGTAGATAAAAAAGGGTACCTTTGCACTGATTACTCTTAGGCAGGGTCTGGAAAGAGGTCATGTCATGCGTGCCCCCCTGCCAGGTATAAATACTAAGTTTCAATAAGTTATGTACGGAATCGTAGAGATTCAGGGACAGCAGTTCAAGGTCGAGAAGGATCAGAAGCTGTTCGTTCACCACATGAAAAATGTGGCAGAAGGTGACACCGTGGAGTTTGACAAGGTCATGCTCATTGACAACGATGGCAACGTCACCGTAGGTGCTCCCTTAGTAGAGGGTGCCAAGGTGGTATGTGAAGTTCTTCAGCCCCTCGTGAAGGGTAAGAAGGTCCTGGTATTTCACAAGAAACGTCGTAAGGGCTATCAGAAGCTCAACGGCCATCGTCAGCAGTTTACGCAGATCTCTGTCAAGGATATCATTGCGTAAGCGGGAAATCTATTATTTACCTGAACAGTTAAAAGTAAGATAAAGAAATGGCACACAAAAAAGGTGTTGGTAGCTCCAAGAACGGTCGCGAATCAGAAAGCAAACGCCTAGGCGTAAAGAAGTTCGGCGGCGAAGTGGTGAAAGCCGGTAACATCCTCGTGCGTCAGCGTGGTACTAAGCACCACCCCGGCGAGAACGTAGGCATGGGAAAGGATCATACCCTCTATGCCCTGAAGGATGGTGTCGTTGTGTTTCGCACTACGCGAGGTGATCGCTCCTATGTGTCGATCGCTGCGGAGCAGCTAGCCAACTAAGACTAAAAATCGAAAGGTAATCCTGTATGCTATTACACCTACATCGATGGCGGTAATACAATACAGATGAACAACTAGAGCCCACGAGTGACACACCAAGACAAGTGTATCACTCGTGGGCTTTCTTTTTTAGAAGGATCCGATCATTAACCCATAGTCTCTGACGATACATGACGCAGACCCCTTGGTCGGGAGCGTGAGGTCGTTTGGATTGTGTCTATGAACGTACTATCTCGAAAAACTTTTCTCATTCTTTTCTCTATAGGTCTCAGCGTCAGCTCGTGTAGCGTCACTCAGTCCCCGATCCACCGGATCTACTTTCCGGAGAAGGAGACGACCCAGGCTGCTGCCATGGAGCAGTTGGCTGATGAGCTGACGAATAAGCTTCGCTTCCCGGTGAACTATGAGAAAGATGACCTGGGACTCTATGCCTATGTGGCTGATTGGATCGGTACACCCTACCGCTTTGGAGGTAGTACGGCGAGAGGGACGGACTGCTCCGGCTTTGTGCATCGGGTCTACAACGATGTCTACAAGATCAGTGTGCCGCGTACTTCGTCAGCAAGCCTGATGGCAACGACATCCAGAGTGAGTAAAGGGAATCTCAGAGAGGGTGACCTGGTCTTCTTTAATATCAACAACCGACGAGGAGGTAGGGCGTCGCACGTAGGGGTATACCTCAAGGATGGTCGTTTTGCCCACGCCACGACTCAGAACGGTGTGATCATCTCGAGCCTGAGTGAGCCGTACTACCGTCGGACCTACCTAGGGGGAGGACGTGTGAAATGACGACTGTAGATGTTAGCCCGGCTGCGAAGCCCGAGGCGGTGCTCTTTGATATGGACGGGGTCCTCTTTGACTCAATGCCGGTGCATGCCTATGCCTGGATGGAGACGGCGAGGGCTTTTGACCTACAGGCTACGGAACGGGAGTTTTATCTCGCAGAGGGCATGACTGGTGAGCACACCATCCGTAACCTCTACACGCGTCAGCATCATACCGATCCGGATCCGGCATTGGTCGAGCGTATCTATCAGCACAAGTCCAAGCTATTTAGGAGCCATAGGGAGGAGATCCCACTCATCCCGGGTACTCTTGAGCTCATGGACTACCTGCATCAGGTGGGAGTCAGGATGGGGGTCGTCACAGGGAGTACCACGCAAAATGCCCTGCCGCGCATTCAGAAATACTACCACGACTATATCTGCGACGAGTATCTGGTGACTGCCGATAGGGTAAACCATGGCAAGCCGCACCCCGAGCCCTATGTGCGTGGCCTGGAGGCACTGCGTGCGAAGCCCGAAAGCACTCTGGTCATAGAGAATGCCCCGATGGGCGTACAGTCTGCTCATGCGGCGGGGATCTTTACCATCGCCGTGACGACCGGACCGGTGCCGGAGCACAAGCTGAGGGAAGCAGGAGCTAACCTTGTCCTGCCGAACATGCATGCGGTACTGGCTTGGTGGAGAGCTAAGTACGAGTGAAATAATGGCCGATATGGATCTCCTCGCTGTCAGCAATAGAGAGCGTAAGCTGATTACCTCTCTTCGGATGAAGAAGTACAGAGACCTGGAGGGGCTCTTTGTGGCAGAGGGTAACAAAGTGATAGAGCCGCTACTGGCTAATCATACCCCTCGACTGGTTGTTAGCAGTGAACCCCGGAGCGTATCAAGCGTGCCTGCGGAGCTACTGCGGTCGGCGGATGAGTCTCAGCTAAAGGCAATGAGCAGTCTGCAGACTCCACCGACGTCCATTGCTGTTTTTGAACAACCAAAAGAGCCGACACCCTATCCACCACTATCGGCATCCGTCGTGGTCGCTCTGGACGCTATTCAAAACCCCGGGAACTTAGGCACCATTATTCGTCTGTGTGACTGGCTGGGCATCCGTCATCTGGTGCTGGGTAGTGGTACAGTCGACCCATACTCGTCAAAGGTAGTGCAGGCTACAGCAGGTGCGCTGGGAGCAGTACACTTGTACCCCAATGTTGATCTGACCGACTATTTGTCCACCCTTGATGAGGAAGTCAGGGTAGTGGGTACAGCCCTTGATGGGGCAGAGGTAGCCGGTCTGGGCAGATCCGATCGGTCGGTTGTCCTTTTTGGAAATGAGGGGCATGGTCTCTCTGCACCGCTCTTGGCTGCTTGTAGCGAGCTGGTCCATATCCCGGCAGCTAAGGGATCGGTCAGCGAATCGCTCAATGTCTCCATTAGTGCGGCGATCATCCTCTCCAAGATTACCGGGATAGTCTGAGCCTTCTTTTCGGATCTTTTCCGAGCTTGCTCCATGTCATAGATATATAAAAAAGTCACGACTACCGTAGTAGCCGTGACTTTTTTCATATGATCAGCAGTTCTTTTTTAGAGCTGAGGACCTGCAGGTACGAGTGCCTTGCCGGCTTCGTTTCCGGTGAACTTGTTGAAGTTCTTGATGAAGCGGCTTGCCAGATCTTCTGCACGCTTATTCCACTCAGCAGTGTCTGAGTAGGTATCGCGTGGGTCGAGGATCTCGTTGTTTACTCCGGGCAGCTCGGTAGGTACCTTGAAGTCAAAGTAAGGAATCTGCTTGGTCGGAGCCTTGTCGATAGAGCCGTCTAGGATAGCGTCGATGATACCACGGGTGTCCTTGATGGAGATACGCTTGCCGGTACCGTTCCATCCGGTATTTACGAGGTATGCGGTAGATCCATTTGCCTCCATGCGCTTTACCAGCTCCTCAGCATACTTGGTAGGATGCAGAGTCAGGAAGGCTGCTCCAAAACATGCAGAGAAGGTAGGAGTGGGCTCAGTGATACCGCGCTCAGTACCTGCCAGCTTAGCAGTAAATCCGCTCAGGAAGTAGTACTTGGTCTGCTCTGGTGTAAGGATAGATACAGGAGGCAGTACGCCAAATGCGTCCGCGGATAGGAAGATCACCTTGTTTGCAGGACCTGCCTTGGAGACGGGCTTGACAATGTTTTCGATGTGGTTGATCGGGTAGGACACGCGGGTGTTCTCTGTTACAGAGCCATCGGTGAAGTCGATCTTGCCGTCCTTGTCTACGGTTACGTTCTCAAGTAGGGCATCTCTACGGATAGCGTTGTAGATGTCGGGCTCATTTTCCTTGCTCAGGTTGATCACCTTTGCGTAGCAACCACCCTCGAAGTTGAAGATACCGTCATCGTCCCATCCGTGCTCATCGTCACCGATCAGCTTGCGCTTGGGATCTGTGGAGAGAGTGGTCTTACCTGTTCCGGATAGTCCGAAGAAGATAGCGGTCTCAGTCTCGTCCATGTTGGTGTTGGCAGAGCAGTGCATAGCTGCAATACCCTGTAGCGGGAGACGGTACTTCATGTAGGAGAACATTCCCTTCTTCATCTCACCACCGTACCAGGTATTGATGATCACCTGCATCTTCTCAGTGAGGTTGAACACTACAGCAGTCTCAGAGTTGAGTCCGAGCTCTTTGTAGTTCTCTACCTTTGCCTTCGAAGCGTTGAGGATCAGGAAGTCAGGCTCGCCAAAGTTCTCGAGCTCTTCCTTGCTTGGGCGGATGAACATGTTGGTTACGAAGTGAGCCTGCCATGCCACCTCCATGATGAAGCGGAGCTTTAGGCGTGTAGCGGGGTTGGCACCCACAAAGGCGTCAACGACGAAGAGGCGCTTATTGGAGAGCTCATCAGTAGCGATCTTCTTGATCTCCTTCCAAGCTTCTTCGGTAACCGGCTTGTTGTCGTTTTTGTACTCGTCGGAAGTCCACCAAAGTGTGTCGCGTGTGGTGTCATCCATCACGAAGAACTTATCCTTTGGAGAGCGACCGGTGTAGATACCTGTCATGACGTTTACGGCACCTAGCTCGGTGACTTGTCCCTTTTCAAAACCTTCGAGACCGGGCTTGGTTTCCTCCTCAAAGAGCTGGTCGTATGAGGGGTTGTGTACGATCTCGGTAGCACCGCTGATGCCGTACTTTGTTAAGTCAATTTTTGCCATAATCTGTTTGTAGAATTATTGAGTTTGAAAGTGTATTATTGTCCTAATCAAGTTTTGTGCCTAAGCACAAAAGTAGTGCTTTTGAAGGTAGAAAATGCTCCTCTCAAAAGCACTACAAAGTTAAGCAGAAATTTGGGCATCACCAAGCTTTTGGTGAATTATTTCGCTAATCGTTTGTCGGTTACTTTACTTCCCATCGTGCTAAGCTATTGAGGTACTCTTGGATGCCTCGAGGGGAATTTTGTGCCTGCACCTCTTGGATCTGTCTGGAGACTTCACGGTCGTATGCCGGTGCCTCCACGTCACGAATGATCCCCAGTGCCAGGGGCATGCCGGGTGTCTCGTGCATCTGGGCAAGCAGAGCGTGTAGTACCGGTGATCTCATGTGGCTGTCGTGGATGAGGACATCCTCCTCTGTATAGCCATCTTCGCCGATCGTGATGCTCTTGAGCTCCAGACCGTCTAGGATTATTCCTTTATTCTTGTCTTTGCCATAGATCATCTTTTCACCATGCTCGAGGGTGATGGTGCGATCTGCACGAGTAGCCCGGTCGGAGTAGTAGGTGTGTGTGCCGTTGTTGAAGATGACGCAGTTGGTAAGTGCTTCGACCACCGACGCCCCTATATGGGCGTGCGCTGCCTCCATACATTTCCGCAGGGTCTCCATCTCAATCTCTAGTGAGCGAGCGAAGAAGGTCCCTCGTGCCCCAAAGACAAGTTCGGCGGGATTAAATGGATCCTCCACCGTACCAAAGGGTGAACTCTTCGACCGAAAACCTCTGGGGCTGGTAGGCGAGTATTGCCCCTTGGTGAGACCATAGATGCGGTTGTTGAAAAGGATCATATTCACGTCTACGTTTCGTCGCATGAGGTGGATGAAGTGGTTCCCGCCTATAGCCAGGGCATCACCATCGCCACTCATGAGCCATACGCTGAGGTTGGGGTTGGCTGTCTTTACTCCGGTGGCAATTGCAGCGCCGCGACCATGTATGGTGTGCATCCCGTAGGTGCCCATGTAGTAGGGTAGTCGAGAAGAGCAGCCGATGCCGGATACTACGACCATGTCCTCCGGAGCGATCCCTATGTTGCTCATGGCACGCTGGAGGGTATTGAGCACTGCGTGGTCCCCACAGCCGGGACACCACTTTACCGGAGAGCCGTTGGAGAAGTCCTTGGCGGTTATCTCACGTTCTGTCTTTTGAGGACCGGTTACGGTCAGGAATTCGTTATGTATTTTCATAGTGGCTTACTTCTTGAGGACATCGATGACATCATTACATATGCGGCGGACGAGGAAGGGCTTACCCTCCACTTTATTCACTCGGAAGATATTGAGTCCGCTGATCTCTCCGCTGAGGTATTTGGCAAACTGCCCCAGGCTTTGCTCTACAACAATGACATTCTTATACCGTCTGAGTACTTCTGCTGCATTGGAGGGTAGGGGGTAGATGTACTTAAACTGCGCCAACGCCACATCCCAGCCCTCTTCGTGTAGGAGGCGGACAGCACTCAGGTTGTGTCCGTAGGTACTTCCCCAGCCCACTATAATAGTGTCTGAGTCCGCCGTTCCCTCCACTTCGAGGGGCGGTAGTATCTCTGCGACATTCTGCACCTTCTCTTCACGAGTATGCACCATGAGGTCGTGGACGATGGGGTTGGTGCTGATAGCTCCGGTGTCCGGGTCTTTCTCCAGCCCACCGACCCGGTGCATGAAGCCCGGTGTCCCCGGAATAGCCCAATAGCGAGCTTTGGTCTTGTTGTCACGCCGGTAGGGTGTCCATTCTTTCTCCGGGTTTTTATAAAACTCCTGGACGTAGGGTGGGGTGATACGTGGCATGAGGCTCAGGTCGGGTATCTTCCACGCCGAGGCTCCGTTGGCGATGTAGGCATCTGTGAGCAGGATCACCGGAGTCATGTATTCGACGGCTATCTTGGCAGCCATGTATGCGGCGTCAAAGCAGTCAACCGGAGAGAGTGCAGCGATGACCACTGCCGGTGATTCCCCATTGCGCCCGTGGATGGCCTGGAGCAGGTCAGACTGTTCGCTTTTCGTCGGTAGTCCGGTAGAGGGACCACCGCGCATGACATCGATCACCACGAGAGGGAGCTCAGTCATGACGGCATAGCCTATCGCTTCCGTCTTGAGTGCAAGCCCCGGTCCGGAGGTCGTCGTCACCGCCAGATCGCCTGCGTATGCGGCACCGATAGCGGTGCAGACACCCGATATCTCATCCTCTGCTTGTACGGTCTTTACACCTTGTGCTTTTAGCTTGGAGAGCTCGTGGAGTATGTCTGTCGCCGGCGTGATCGGGTAGCTTCCCAAAAAGAGCTCCAGCCCTGCCGCCTCGCTTGCCGCCAGCAGCCCCAGTGCCGTCGCTCTGTTGCCACTAAGGTCGGTGTAGCGTCCTTTTTCCTGCTCTTTACCCTCGATCCGGTAGGTGGTCGCACCCATATGGGTGTTGAGCCCGTAGTGGTAACCATCGGTGAGGACCTTGATGTTGGCAGCAAGCACATCTTGCTTCTTGCCAAACTTCAGTCGGAGTTGATCCTCTGCCGGAGTGATGTCCTTCTCAAAAAGCCAGAGGACCAGGCCGAGGGCAAACATGTTCTTGCATCGGTCGATAGCCTTGCTATCCAGCCCGGAGTCCTTTAGGCTCTCCTTGACCATACTGGTGATCGGCACCATGATCACCTGCACATCCTCCAGTCCCAGCTCGATGAACGGATTGTCCGTGACAAACTCACCTTTCTTGAGATCACGTTCGGTAAAGGAGTCGTCATCCGCAATGATGATCGCATCTTTCTTGACCGTTGCCTTGTTTACTTTGAGTGCTGAGGGGTTCATTGCGACGAGCACGTCAGCGTAGTCCCCCGGGGTACGTACATAGTCTGTACCGATCTGTACTTGAAAACCTGAGACACCACCAAGGCTGCCCTTGGGGGCTCGTACTTCGGCGGGATAGTCAGGGAATGTCGATATCTCGTTGCCGAGGATTGCTGACACGTCGGAAAAGAGAGACCCGGTCAGCTGCATGCCATCTCCGGAGTCGCCTGCAAAGCGCACCACGACGCTGTGGAGAACTTCTGTGTTGGGAGTATTGCCCATGATTGTTTAGAATAGTATTACTGTAGTTAAACGATATAGTTCGTTTCTGGTATAGCCATCACAAAATTAGAATAAATATTCGAGAAAGAGAAATAAAATATTCGTCCCCTTTCAGTCGATGCCGGTGTCTCTCCACCTGCGCGTCATGCTCGAAGCCATTGATCGTGAGTTTGCGTTGCGTTTGCTTTTGTGCTTGCCCGCTAAGTGGCGTGGCGAGCATCATCAGCTAGGAGAGCCGGAAGCCACACGGTAAAGTCATATCGACGTGTCATAAATAGGTCATAAGTAGGTTGATATACGTTGCTAAACCGGTACTATGCGGGTAAGCAAATGCTAAGCAAGCGATCCCTGAGCAGGGCTCACGCATTTGAAGGTTAGAGACAGTCGGTGGTAATGATTTAGGTGGGGGTTGAGCATTATGGCTTTACGGATGAGGAGCCGGACTTTATCATCCATTACGACATCAAGTACCGTATGGGGGACGAACTAAGGAAGACGACAGGGCATCAAGTCCCCCTATTTTTGCCGCTCGGGGAGGGGTGGAAAATTTGACGGATAGTAGAGAAATGTTTCCAGTAGGAAAGAAAATGATTTGACGGATAGTAGCGATCTGTTTCCTACTGGAAACTTTTTTCAGTACACGTCACTGTCGGAGCTTCGGAGGAAGTCGAAAAGATTCTTATAGCCTCTGCTTCAATATGGCACACCCTGCGGGATATCTTTGTACCGTGTTCAACTAATCAGATGAAGAACTATGGAGATAAATGACTTACTAAAGACGCAGCTGGACAAAGCTGCTTGGAGAGAACTCGAAGAGGAGTTCCCCTGGACATTAGAGACCCTCAAGAAGTATAGCAGGAAGCTAGACTGGGATGTCGTCTCCGGCAACGACGAGATCCTGTGGACGCCCGAGATGCTCGAGCTGTTCAAGACTTGGATAAATTGGACAAAGCTCTCTCGGACTGATTGCGATACCATTCTGACAGTAGACTGCTTGGAGCGGTTTGCTGACTACTGGGACTGGGATGAACTATCTGAGAATGAGGATATACCACTGGACTATGATACGATAGATCGCTTCATCGACAAGTGGAATTGGGCTGAGCTGATAAATCACGGTGGCTGGGGGGATAATGACCTTGGCGCATCGCATCTGTACAGCTACGAATTCGTAGAGCGCTACGCTAGCCGAATCCCCGCAGATGAGCTGGAAGGGTCTCGGCTATGGTACGCCATCATGGGGCAACGCAAGAGAGCACTACGTCGACGGATCGCCTGCGGAGAGGAGTAGCCCGCTATAGTTTAGACCTTAGGAGCTAAAGCTTTAGCCTCCATGTGTCAAAAAAAACGCAGCCCACGCTCGCCACGCTGTTGTATGTTTCGGTAAAAGGTTGTACCTTAGTGGCGCAGTAGGGGAGAGCCTATCTCCTCACTGTCGCATCAAACATACGAAGCGATTGTGCTTATCTCGAAGTCGGGAACGTAGGAAATTCAAGACTTATTCGGAGAGTAGGCATAGTGGTTTCCACGCAAATAGCGTGGGCTGCTATCAGCGTATCTCTGAATCAAGGTATCCTACGACCTCCGACTTAGAACGTGGCACAGCAGTACCACGCTTCTTGTGTTTTATGGAGTCATCGAATAGAAATCAAAACGTAGGAAACGTGCTCTCCCTACAACCAAGAGAGCCAACAAACAAAACTATTACTATTATGTCAAAGATGATCAATCGCGGTAAGGAGCTAATCCGAATTAGCCCAAAGGACCCAAGAATCCTTGAGTACTCCACTAATGATGGCAGAGTCTGGATGAGGCGCTATAAAGCATCCTCTGTTCAAGGCGACTTTGAGGACCTGGCGGACAATGGAAAAGAAATCCTAGCAATTTGCGAAAAGGGAACGTATTACTCGACTAATGAAGGGAAAGTCTGGAATAGGCGAAACAGCCGCTAACACTGTATGGTGACAATAGGTCGGAATAACTAGTTCGTCCTCAGGGGTGCTTATGAAAAAGAAGAGTGCAAAGCAGATGGCTCCATCGAAGCTCAGAAAGATAGCTAAGCTACTTTATGTGCTCGATGCGGTGGCAGACTCCGTGGTAGTATCTAACGTCGTCTGCATAGTCCTATTGCTAAGCGAGAGTGTGTCGCCACTAGTCGCAAGATACATCGAGATCTACCTCGACATTAGCCTAGTGGTACTCTTCTTGGAGCTGGGGGTGCGTATGTACTATAGGCACCGCTTCTGGCGGACTCCCGGGGATCTCTTTGACCTAGTTGTCACGACGGTATGCGCGGTGAGCTTGACGCCGAGCTTGATCTCGCTGAGGGCACTGCGACTTGTGCGACTGATTCGTATGCTCCGCGTCTTCTCGATCAATAAGCATATGCGTCTCTTCTCAGAGGCGATGGTTAGGTCATTGCCACGAGTGGCTTGGTCGACCGGCTTCTTTGGGATGACACTACTTATCTATGCAATCCTAGGAATGGACAACTATGGGGCGACGGCTCCTGAGTACTTTGGTTCTCTAGGCCGCTCGCTCTTTACGCTATTTCAAGTGATGTCGCTTGAGGCTTGGGCATCGGATGTTGCTCGTCCTATTATGAGTGTGCATCCGCATGCATGGCTCTACTTCGTTAGTTACATACTGATTGCTTCGTACATCTTGCTGAGCCTTGTGGCTGGCGTGATCACCGCAACGACCGTGGAGGTCTACGAGAATGAGGAGACTCATAGGGATATACTCCGTGCTGTAAACAAGCTACAGAAGCAGGTTGATGAGCTCTCCATGCGACTACCCTCAGAGAGGGACAAAGAGGCGTGATCTCCACCAATCTCACTATTGTCAAGAATAACATCACTACATATACCACTAAAAACTATATGAATTATGGAGAATAACTCAGAGATGTTCCGTGAAGTCAAGTTTTTGCCGAGAGTGGGGAAGCTCTATGACTACTCTCGATGGGGCAAGCGTGTGATGGTGCTCGGCGAGAGTCACTACTGTGATCCCGCAGATGCGACACCCGACATGACGCAAGTGATATTTGAGTGGATGTTTAATCCGTCAGCTAAGACTGAACGTTGGATGAATACATTCACCAAGTTCGCTAGTGCCTTGAGTGGTCAGAGAGAGGATCGCTTCTCCTCAGAAGCGGTGTGGGACGAGGTACTCTTTTATAACTTCATACAGGAGCCTATCTCCGGTCCTCGACAGGCACCTACGGAGGAGCAGAGGATTGCTGCTCAGGGAGCTTTTCTGGAAGTGATAGAGCACTATCGCCCTGACCTCGTACTGGCGTGGAGTCATAGCCGTGTCTATGACTATCTCCCCAATGTCGGTCACCAAGGAGCTGACTGCTGTGGGGTAGAGACCTGGATCTATCCTCTAAGTGATGGGCACGAAGTCAGAGTATTGCCTGTACAGCATCCGGCGTCAGCCTTCTCACCATCTAAATGGCATCCAACCATAAGTGCGGCTTTAGAGGATTAGTTCTCTAATTGTTTAGAGCCTGAGAAGTGATATGGCTTTCATGTAGCAATCAACTGGGTGTTACATGAAAGCCATTGCTGTATCAGACTGAAAAGCTATGCCTTGTGCCGTGGTTTGGCAGAGCTAATGTTGTATCTTTACCCTTATACCAAGAGACCAATAGTTGTATGGCAAACATTTTCGGACGATATGTCTGGCTGATCGAGCAATTTCGCCGGTACGGGCGGCTGACTTTTGAGGAGATTAGTCGCCACTGGGAGGAGAGCGGGCTGAGCTACAAAGAGCCTCTGCCGAAGCGTACCTTTCACAATCATCGGGCGGCGATCCTCGACATCTTTCAGGTGGATATCTTATGCGACCCTCAGGATGGTTACCGCTACTACATCGATAATCCCGAGGAGCTGGAGCAGGACAACCTGCGCAGTTGGCTCATAGACTCCTACACGGCGATGAATCAGATACAAGCTGACAGCAAGCTACAGGGACGGATACTCTTTGAGCACGTCCCCTCCGGGCGTAAGTGGCTCAATGTGATTGCCGAGGCGATGCGTCACGGCAAGGTTATCCGGATGACTTACCAGGGGTTTGGCAGCCCCGAGGCTTACAGCTTTGAGGCGGAGCCTTATTACCTCAAGGTGGCGAACCGCAGATGGTACCTCCTGGCTCGTAGCCCTTACTACTCAGCTCGCAATGTAGAGCTCAATGCTGAGGACGGGGGCTCGCACCCCAAGGATGTCTATCTAGTCTACGCCCTGGATCGCATCTTGGCTTGCGAATCGCTCGAGGAGAGCTTTGTGATGGATGAATCCTTTGACATAGAGGCTTACTACCGAGATTGTTGTGGGGTGATTCACTCCGAGGAGGAGCCGGTGCGTTTGCAGCTCAATGCTTATGGACAGGGTGCGGACTATCTCCGCACGCTACCGATACATGAATCGCAGAGAGAGCTACCGTCAGAGGTGGAAGGGGTGGCTCGCTTTGAGCTGGAGGTCTGTCCTACCTATGATCTCTACCAAGCGCTATTATCCATGGGCGATCAGATAGAAGTACTGGAGCCTCAGTCCGTACGAGAGGAGATGTATAGCTTTGCCAAGAACCTCGTGGCATACTACGAGCCAACCTCTGAAGCGTGACGAATACTACCTCTGCGAGCACCTATCCATCCCCAAGGGGAGGCACCACCGCGCAGGCGACGACGCCGAGATGTGCGCCCGCCTCTACATTCGCGAGCTACAAGACAGTAACCAAATGTAATATGAGTACCAATGTAATAGACTTAATAGCTCTTAAGGAGCTCTTTAAGAAGAAGTTTTTCATCCCAGACTATCAGCGGGGGTATCGCTGGACGAAACAGCAAGTAGTTGACTTGCTGGAAGACCTTAATGAGTTTGACCAGGAGCCTCCAGAGAAGCAAATGTTTTATTGTATGCAGCCATTGGTTGTAAAGGAAAAGCGTGAAGGGGAACAGACCTGGTATGAGGTAGTGGATGGACAGCAGCGCTTGACCACCTTCTATTTACTGCTGAAGGCTCTAGAGGAGGACTCCCCTACAGAGCTATTTGAGATAAAGTATCAACGTATGCCGAAGCTGCTAGAGTCATTCTTTCAAGATGATTGTAAAAACGACACTAGCACCATCGACCGCTATTATCTCAGCAATGCATACCAGGCGATACAGAGCTGGCTGGATGACGAAAAGCGTAGTAGGCTTCGCGAGCTACTCTATGCGTATGACCCTCGTAGTAATGGGGATGATGAGGAGACCAAAGACTATGCTCACAACGTGCGCTTTATATGGTATGAGACCCAAGAACCAGATCCTATCAAAGTCTTCACGAGGCTCAACATCGGGAAGATTAGTCTGACTAATGCAGAGTTGATTAAGGCACTACTGCTTAATCAAAAGAACTTCTCAGAGTGTGGCGATGAGCGTGCCATACGACTACGACAACAAGAAGTAGCATCTGAGTGGGATTACATAGAGCGTGTACTACAGAAGCCAGACTTCTGGCTTTTCTTGAATAACATTGGATATACCCATCCTACTAGAATAGACTTTATCTTAGATCTGATAGCTGAAGAGAACCCATTCGATGTAAATAAAGAGGATATTGGCTCTGACCATTATAAGACCTTCCGCTACTTCTATGCCTATTTCAAAAAAGCAGACGATTGTAGTAGCTCTAAGATCGAAAAGTGCTGGGCTAAGGTACAAGAGTACTATCGTACCTTTGTGGAGTGGTATGAGGACTTGGAGCTGTATCACTATGTCGGCTATCTACTGGCATGCGGTGAGAAACAGCGTGACCTCTTGAAGATTTGGCGCGAGAGCAAAGATAAGAACGACTTCCTTACTCGTCTGAAGGGTATCGTTTATAAAAAAGTCTCCGCTTACGGTTTGGACTTCCAATACAATACAGACGGAAGTGATAAGGCTAAGTCTAAGTCGATTTTGCTCTTTCACAACATTCAGACAGCGATCAACCGAAATCAACGGGAAACTGAAAAGTACAATATGGGTGTGATGTACCGCTTCCCCTTCCACCTATACAAATTGGAGTCGTGGGATGTAGAGCACATCAACTCAAGTACAGATAACGATCTAGCAGACGAAGCTGCAAGGAAAGAGTGGCTTGTGAATGTATATCTTATGGCATCGGACGAGGACCAGGAAAGAATAAGGAAGTACTTTGAAAAGACATCTGAAGAAGAGAAGCAAGACATATTTGACGAAGTAAAGAAAAGCTTCCCTGAGCCTGAGTGTCCTCTTCCTGAAAAAAGTACACAGTTGGGGAGGTGTTACTGAGATGGTACACGGGTTATTTTTGTTAGTCCTGTGAGCGTACTCATCTGTTCGTTTTACTCCTGCTGGGGTACACGACTTGTGTCGTCTTTACTGCGGAGGTACACAAAGATAGCTCTTTGTCGGGAGTTGGGCGGCATAGGCTCGGAGTTTTGAGGCTCGGAGCTTTTGGAGAATTGTTCTTAGATGTCTGGTTCTTAGACGGTTGTGTGGTTAGAGGGTTGGGGTATTCTGGTATGAGCATCTGCATCGGAGTCTTCTTGTTGAGGGCTCGATGAGGACGCGCTGTATTATAAAGGGCAATAGTTTGAGAGAGGATCTCTCGAACTTGATCTATGGGCTTATCCTCGAAGTTGTAGAGCCAGTCGTTCTTGATGATCCCGTTAAGTCGCTCTGCCATAGCGTTGTGGAGGGGGTTGCCTGTCTGGGTAACGCTGGTTACGATGCCTAGGCTGGCCTCGTAGTCGGTCATCTGCTTGGAGACGTATTGACAGCCTCGGTCGCTATGGAAGATGAGTCCTTTGAGGTCAAAGCCATGCTTTTGGTAGAAGTCAACGGTCTGTCTTAGTGCGTTGTAGGGACCCTCTGTGGAGAGCGTGGGCTGCAGGTCAAAGCCTGTGATGATGCGACTATAAGCATCCATCGTCAGGGAGAGATATGCGAAGCCCCCTAAACATTTGACGTAGGTTATGTCTGAGACGGTGAGCCGGCAATGGTCTGTGGCGATGTACTTAGGGGTGGTGTTCAGGTGGTCTTGGAAGCCATGATTGACCACGCCTTTGGTCGTCTGGAGTGGACGCTTACGCTTGCGACTTCTTAGCAGCATATCGTTGGCTCCTAACACTTTGTAGAGCCAGTCTCGACCTACTTGGAAGGTCCCTTTGAAGTATTTGTTGGTACACTCCTGGAGGGTGTCTACGCCTGCCCTGGGGAGCCAACTGCGCACATACTGGCAATAGTGCAGGACGGAGGCTACTTTGACATCTTCGTCTTGCTCGGTGAAGGTGTGCTTGTAGTAGCCTTTACGGCTGACTTCTAACAGCTGACAAAGGTAGGTTATGGAGAGCTTTTGATCTCTCACTTGGGCGGACTCAAGCTGTCTCACGGCTACAAATCGGTCTTTTTTTTTAGATCAATGTGGTAGCGATTCAAGACCACTTCGAGTAGCGTTTTGTTGACTAAAGCCTTGCTCTCAGCCTGAAAGAGGGCTGCTTTGAGGCGAGCGTTTTCGCGCTTGAGTTCTGCGTAATCTGGATCTACGGCTTTGTGCTTGTTTGTCTTGCTCATAGTGCTAGGGGTGCTTTGGTTGGGTAACTCTACACCAAAGGTACGCAACCAATTTCGAATGGTGCGTGTGGTGATGCCGTAGCGCTGGCTGGTGGTGGCGATGCTCTCGCCGGTGGCTAGGAGGTCGTCGATGACTCTCCACTTGAAATCTAGGGGATATCCCTTTCGTCCTCGGTTACTTTTTTCTGGTTTCATTGTTGTTGGGGTTGGCTTCCCCAACTGTGTACTATTTCAGGAGAGGACAGAGGGGTGGACGGAAGAGACAAAAAATCAGATCGGTAATTACGTCCTGCTAGATAGCTCTACAAATCGTAGCTACGGCAATGCTATCTTCTCTGCTAAGAGACGCATCATCATTGACAAGGACAATGGCTACTTGACCCCTTTGCCTAAACTGACTAGGGGTGGCGCATTTGAAGAGCCACAAGAAGAGCCCCAAAGAGCTGCATCATCATTTGTGCCGCTCTGTACGAAGTCTGTCTTTATGAAGTATTACTCTCCAGTGATGGGCGATAGTAACTACTGGACGATAGCAGATGCAAAGGCCTATGAAAATGATATTCAACGCTGTATTGAACAGATTAAACCGCTAGAACAAGACCATGGCAAATAATCAAGATAGTAAGACCACATTTTGGCAATTCCTCTCACAGTACTGTATTGAGATACCGATCATACAGCGAGACTATGCTCAGGGACGTGCAGGACGAGAGTTTTTGAGAAGGAACTTCCTCAGAGACATCAAAGAGGCCCTAGATAGTAGCCAAGAGCTACTCCTTGACTTCGTCTATGGCTCTGTTCGAAGGGAGTGCTTCCTCCCTTTAGATGGTCAGCAGCGCATGACTACCCTGTGGCTCATACATTGGTATATCGCCTTCCGATCGGGCAAGCTCGGAGAGGCGGCTGAGACTTTAGGAAAGTTTTCCTATGAGACGAGGCTATCCTCGAGAGAGTTTTGCAAGAAGCTTTGCACAGGTATGGATCTCCAGAGTTTCATTGATTCAGAAACGGAGTCTCTAAAAGATTATATACCATCTCAGAAGTGGTTTTACTCCTTATGGCGACAAGACCCGACCATAGATGCTATGCTCAGGATGATCTCGGGTACCGATATCAAGGATAAGGGGGGTGAGGATATAATGGATGGTATTGAAGAACTCTTTTGTGACACTACAGAGGACGAATTCGGGCGCTATTGGGATCTTCTTACCCAGCCTAATGCTCCGATAGTCTTTTATAGCCGTCCATTAGAGTCATTGGGGCTAACCGATGATCTCTATATCAAGATGAATGCCCGAGGTAAGCAATTGACTCCGTTCGAAAACTTCAAGGCTGACTTGATAGGCTATCTTCAGCATCAGAAAGATCAGGATCACGGTATTGATTCTGAATCAGCCTCCAAGTGGGAGGAACTCTTAGACCCTGAGAGTGGTATCCCTATCTTGATGGATACTAATTGGACGGAACTGTTTTGGCAGTATAAATCTAAAGATTATCACATTGATGAGATTTGCTTAACCTTTATCAATCGATTCTTTTGGAATGAGCTGTTTTATGAGAGCCTCTTAAAGGGTGGCGATGGCATAGACAACAAACGAATTGAAGAGATTGAGCAGAGCAGATCCTATCGCTACCTCAATGCCGATATAGTCGATGACTACGTGGGACTAACCCCTTACTGTATTATTAACGGCAATAAGGATATCCCTCAGGAACTCATTTCCCGTCTAAAGAGCGTCTTGGGGAACTTCATTAGTTGGTTGAAGGTTGGCAAAAAAGAAATAGAATCTCCCAAGTGGAATAAGAGCTTCTCTTTCATACCTAAGTATGATAAAGATGGAGATGACGGCAAGAAACGCGTGGTCCCATTGACTCAGGTGGAGCGTATCGTATTCTTTGCCTTGTGCAAGTACTTCTTAGAGGGAGAAGCCGATGATGTCAGCTTAGCAAGATGGATGCGTGTCGTGTGGAATCTTATTTCGGGAGAAGGTTTGGACAGACGCTCTGAGATCAGAAGTATATCGGCTATGTATACTGCAATGAGCTTTATCAATCGGCTAGATAGTCATCGTGTGTACAAAAGTCTGTGTAAGCAAGATCCTAAAGAGAATTCAACGGCTTTCGAATCTCGATGGAATGAGGAGATAGCTAAGGCTAGACAGATCTTAGACGACGAGAGTGGAGGCTCGCGGAAGCATCATAGTGGACGATCTTGGGAAGAAGTTATCAAGGAGGCTGAGGGATATGCATTCTTTAATGGCGCAATACGCTTCCTCTTTCAAGATGAAGAAGGAAATATCTCATGGGATGACTTTGACACGAAGTGGGCCAATGTCAAGGACTACTTTTGTGATGATGGTATGCGATACAAGACCAAGCCCGAAACCAAGCCCAAGGAAGACCCTCAGCTACTGCAAGCTCTCTTCAGTAGGTTCGATACAGATGCCTTTTATAAGGTATTGTTTCGGAACTTTCAAGTTTTCAATAACGAGCCTTGGACGTGGCGTTACTTCTTGCTCCATAAAGAGATTTATGCTCCTATACATGAGCTCCTTATGGGCGAAACTAATATTATCCAAACAGGAAAGCCTAAAATAGAAAATAGTCTAACAGGTGAAGATCTGTCTGAGTACAATGCGAAGGTCGTTTTGTACCAACTAACTCAAACCTCTTTACTCGAATTTATTCTAAAGCAAAACGATGCTGAAAAGTATTGGATTAGAACTGTAGACAGTTACTACTATTGCTATCCTAAATATGGACGTGACGGCATTCTCTTGAATGCGTTAGATCGTGACAACTTCTTGCGAGAGGTTGAGGTAAACGAAGACTTCATACTCCCAAGAAAAGAGCTATTCTCTTCGGTTAATATACCATTCAAGTTCCGAAGACATAACTATATCTGGTGGAGAGACAACAAGATTTACTTGATGAGGGATGACAATTCTGAGGAGTATCTATTGACAAAAACTGAGACTGAAGAGATTACTCAAGTATTTTTAGAGTATAGGGGACAGTCAATCGATGACCTGAAGGAAGAACTCTCAGAATTAGCTCAGAAGTATCTAACTGCTAAGAGTGAGTGAACGTCACTGCAATATCCAATTCAATGAGGATACTACATCTATCTGATACGCACGGCTATCACAGGCGGCTGCGGGATTTGCCAGCGGCAGACGTCGTGGTGCACTCTGGAGACTTTACTATGCATGGTAGTGCAGACGAGGCAGTGGACTTTATCAGCTGGCTGTGCGACTTGGACTATCGGTATAAGCTCTTCACCTGCGGCAATCACGACTTCTGTATGTACAGGACTACTGTGAGCGGGCTCAGTGACACGGTACACCTGCTCTACAACTCGGGGGTAGAGATCGAGGGGGTGAAGTTTTACGGAGTCCCGCTGTTTGTGCCAGACTGTGCTGATGGCTGCCAGGAGCAATACGAGGCGGATATACCGCTAGACACAGATGTCTTGGTTACGCATCGTTCGCCTTATGGCATTTTGGACTATGCCGACCAGACCAACTACGGCTCTGCCACACTCCTGCGGCGAGTGCATGAGATCAAGCCCCGCCTGCACCTCTTCGGTCATATCCACCAGCAGTATGGCGTGCTGAAAAGAGGTGAGACGATCTATTCGAACGCTGCCATGATGAACGAAAGCAATCGCATGGTCAATGCTCCTCAACTGTTTGAGATTTAGTGCAATCCCTGGTGGTGGCTGAGTAGATTAGTGGGCAAGAGTGAGGTTATCCTCTTTTGATCTGTTGCCGTTACGCTTCTAGCCCCAAGTACTCTCAAGGTGCTTGGGGCTTATTTTATAGTCTTGCTGTCCGGTAAAGGCTTCTTGGACCTATACGCCGATATATGTACCTTTTCAATTGATAAGATACAAGAGGATATGGGTGATCACTTCTTTCGATACGGTAGGCAGGAGACGGACTACCTAATGAGAAAAGACAAGCGGATGGCTGAGCTTATCGAGCGGGTCGGCATCGTCCGCCGTCCGGTAATTCCGGACCTGTTTGAGGCGTTAGTCCACAGTATTGTGGGACAGCAAATCTCGACCAAGGCTCATGCTACTGTATGGGCTCGCTTGCAGCAACGGCTTGGGACTGTAGACGCTCAGTCGGTCCTCTCTCTGTCTCCGGAGCAGCTCCGGAGCTTAGGACTCTCCTACCGAAAAGCAGGCTACATCCGATCTATAGCGGAAAAAGTCCGGAGTGGAGCTCTGGACTTTCACTCCCTCTCAGAGCTGTCGGATGCCGAGGTTATCCGCAGGCTTACCGCATTGGATGGGGTAGGCGTCTGGACTGCCGAGATGCTCTTGCTCCACTCTCTTCAGCGACCGGATGTCCTGAGCTTCGGTGACTTGGGTATTCACCGCGGACTCCGGCTGCTTTACCACCACCGAGAGATGCCACGTGCACGCTTTGAGCGATACAGACGCCGATACTCCCCGTACGGTAGTGTAGCAAGTATTTACTTGTGGGCACTTGCTGCAGGCGAAGTTGAGCCCCGGTAGAGAAATTCTCCGTGAAACTATGAGTGGCACCAAGTCTTTACCGCCTTTTGAGCAGATGCTCTATCCGTCGCCATGTGGTACGCTCGTACTGATCGCATGCGGCCACCATCTTTGCTGTTGTGACTGGATCGATGGTCTGAGTCATGTCCGACTCCTGAAGCGTCTTGGCCAGCCTTGCTGTCCGGTATCAAAGTCGGCAAATAGCCCGTTCCTTTCGGAAGCCGCTGCACAGTTGGATGAGTACTTTGCGGGTGAGCGTCACTTGTTCAGTCTCCCACTGATGGCGGTCGGTACTGATTTTCAAAAAGACGTTTGGCATGCACTGACTGCTATCCCCTATGGCGTTACTTGCAGCTATACAGCTGTAGCCCATGCTCTGGGACGCCCTTCCGCAGTGCGTGCCGTGGCACGGGCGATTGGGGCAAACCCTCTCTCGGTCATTATTCCCTGTCATCGGGTGATTGGCAGCGATGGTCGGCTAACCGGCTATGCCGGAGGCCTTGAGCGCAAGAAGTATTTGCTGGATCTGGAAGCCCGGCACTGACTGCTCGGTATATCAAAGAGGGTGTGTCGAAACAACTGTTTCGACACACCCTCTTGCGGTTATCGTGGATGCTTTATTGAGCACCTACTCAACAAAAGCAATCTCAGCATCTTTACTTACTCTTCGTCTTGGTCGGCAAGTTTTTCACGAAGGTCGGCAAGCACGTCGAGGTCACCCAGGGTTGACTTTTCAGCGCTTGTAGAAGCACTTGCACGCAGAGCGTCTTGGTCAGCGCTGCTGCTGTCCTGCTCACCGCGCGCTGCATCCTCATGGATACGGCTGTGGCTCAGGATGATTCTCCTGTTGTCGCGGTTGAAGTCAATCACCTTGAACTCCAGCTCATCACCCTGCTTAGCCTGTGTGCCATCCTCCTTCACGAGGTGCTTGGGGGTTGCGAAGCCCTGGACATTGTCCTCCAGGCTGATCACAGCACCACGGTCCATCACCTCGGTGATCTTACCGGTGTGGATGCTGCCGATACGGTACTTGTCCGCGATGGCTGCCCAAGGATCTTCCTCGATCTGCTTGTGGCCGAGGCTCAGACGGCGGTTTTCCTTATCGATATCCAGTACCACTACCTCCATGTCTGCACCGATGGATGTGATCTCGCTCGGGTGCTTGATCTTCTTGGTCCAGGAGAGGTCGCTGATGTGTACCAGACCGTCAATGCCGTCCGGGAACTCAACGAAGATACCGAAGTTGGTGAAGTTGTGCACCTTTGCCGTGTGCTTAGAGCCCACCGGGTAGTTTTCCTCGATGGTATCCCAGGGGTCGGGTACGAGCTGCTTCATGCCGAGGCTCATCTTGCGCTCCTCGCGATCAAGCGAGAGGATCACAGCCTCTACCTCCTCACCGACCTTCAGGATGTCACCGACGTTGCGGATGTGCTGTGTCCAGCTCATTTCGCTCACGTGGATCAAGCCCTCTACACCGGGGACTACCTCTACGAATGCACCGTAGTCAGTGATGACTACGACCTTACCCTTGATGCGGTCGCCTACTGACAGATCCGGATCCAGGCTGTCCCATGGGTGTGGGGTGAGCTGCTTGAGACCAAGGGCGATGCGCTTGCGGTCTTCGTCAAAGTCGAGGATGACCACATTGATCTTCTCATCCAGTGATACCACTTCCTCCGGATGCTTGATGCGTCCCCAGGAGAGGTCAGTGATGTGGATAAGACCGTCAACACCACCGAGGTCCACGAAGGCACCGTAGGAGGTGATGTTCTTGACGATACCCTCGAGTACCTGACCTTTCTCGAGGCGGGAGATGATCTCTGCACGCTGTGCCTCCAGCTCCTCTTGGATGAGAGCCTTGTGCGAAACAACCACGTTGCGGTACTCTTGGTTCACCTTGATGACACGGAACTCCATGGTCTTGCCCACAAACTCATCAAAGTCGCGGATGGGGCGTACGTCGATCTGTGAGCCCGGCAGGAATGCCTGGATACCCATGATCTCCACGAGCATACCGCCACGTGTGCGGCTCTCGATATACCCCTTGACAGTCTCTTGTGTCTCAAGTGCATTATTGATACGATCCCAGGCACGCACTTGCATCGCCTCTCTGTGTGAGAGGTCGGGCATGCCGGAGCGATCTTCTAGTTCCTTGACGAGAACCTCTACGGTATCACCTACTGCGAGATCCGAATTGTAGCGAAATTCGGGGAAAGGGATGACCCCATTGGTCTTCAGACCAACGTCTACAATCACCTCACGCTTGGAGATGGATACGACCTTACCCTCTACGATCTGTCCCTTCTCAATATTCTCGATCGTGGAGGAGTACTTTTCTTTGAGTGCCTCTTCGTCTTTGGACGAAACGGCAGCTCCGCTTTCAAAATTTTCCCAGTCAAAACCTTCTAGAGGCTTTACGTCGTCAAATTTGTTCATTAAATGGTTAGTAAAAACGCTTAATAAAAATGGTTCAACAAAATGTTTATTATTCCCTCTTCCCTGCGCAAAAGTGCACGCTTTTGCAAAGGTACTATAAATAGTTGAGATTCTGCACTAAAGAGAGAGCCGTCGTGTTCGAAATTTCCATCTTTTCTCAGCCATGGCTCGGACCAAAATGTTTCACGGATAGAAGCGAAAAGTTTCCAGTAGGAAAGAAAACGATTTGACGGATAGAAGCGATCTCTTTCCAGTAGGAAACTTTTTGCCCTCCTCCACCGATCTTTTAGGGGTATCGGTCATATGTATTAGTGGAAGTGGTAATAGGGTTATTCTGTTTTTGGGTACATATCACTCTTGATGTGTACCCGATATCTTGTTTTTGGGTACATGTTTGCGGCGATGTGTGCCCTATCTCCTCTTTTCGGGTACATATAGGGACTGACCCATCAACAAGTCCCAGCTTGACAGGGCTGATGCATTCAAAGAGTAGCGGGAAGATTCTTAAAAAGAGAATCTTCCCGCTATTCAAAGTGGTATGCCTGTCAGGTCATCATCCGAAGTCATCGAAGTAGATCTGATCCGGAGAGACGCCCAGGTCATCCAGCATGCGCAGTGCAGATGCGGTCATGGGACCGGGGCCGCACATGTAGTACTCGACATCCTCAGGAGCAGGGTGGTCCTTGAGGTAGTTGTCGTAAATCACCTGGTGGATGAAGCCGGTGTAGCCGGTCCAGTTGTCCTCAGGCAGTGCGGCAGACAGACCGATGTGAAACTCGAAGTTGGGGAAGTTGCGCTCAATCTCCCGGAAGTCTTCCTCGTAGAAGATCTCTGATCTCGAGCGAGCTCCGTACCAGTAGGATACCTTGCGACCGGTCTTGACGGTGTTGAAGAGGTGAAGGATCTGCGCACGAAGCGGAGCCATACCTGCACCACCACCGATGTAGAGCATCTCTGAGTCAGACTCATTGATGTGGAAGTCTCCATAGGGGCCGCTCATGGTCACCTTGTCACCCGGCTTGAGGGAGAAGATGTAGGAGGAGGCGATACCGGGAGGAACCTTCATCCAGCCGCCATTTTTCCGATCAAAGGGTGGGGTGGCGATACGGACGTTGAGGGTAATGATGTTGCCCTCTGCAGGATAGTTGGCCATGGAGTAGGCGCGAACGGTCTCCACGTCGTTCTTGGCTTCGAGGGTCCACATGTTGAACTTATCCCACTCCGGCTTGAACTTGTCCTCAATGATGTAGTCCGAGTACTTGACGTGGTAGCGCGGAATCTTGATCTGTGCGTAGGAGCCCGCCTGGAACTCCATGTGCTCACCCTCGGGGAGCTTGACCACAAACTCCTTGATGAAGGAGGAGACGTTTTTATTGGAGATGACCTCGCACTCCCACTCCTTCACACCAAAGACTGACTCCGGTACGTGGATCTTCATGTCTTCCTTCACCTTGACCTGGCACGATAGACGCCAGTGGTCTTGGATCTGCTTGCGGCTGAAGTGAGGAAGCTCGGTGGCGATAGGTGCGCCACCTCCCTCTAGTACTTGGCAACCGCACTGTCCACAAGATCCTTTTCCACCGCACGCAGAGGAGAGGAATATGCCGTTGTTTTGCAGGGTGTTCAGCAGAGTCCCGCCCATCGGGACCTCTAGGTCTTTTTCGTCGTTGACATTGATGGTCACCGAGCCTGAGGGGACCAGCTTAGCTTTGGCAAATAGTAGAGCAGCCACGAGGAGCAGTATGATGAGCAAAAATGCGATCACACTCACGGCTACTAGTGATATAGCGTTGATAAACATATCTTCGTATTCTTTCTTTATTTAGAGATCAAGGAGCGTACTACTAGATGTTTAGCCCGGAGAAGCACTGGAAGGCTATACCCATGAGTGCTGTGATGATGAAGGCTATACCCAGTCCGCGTAGGGGCTTGGGGACATCGGAGTAGCGGAGTTTTTCGCGAATGGCAGCCATTGCTACTATAGCAAGTAGCCATCCCAGTCCGGATCCAAAGCCGTAAGTAGCGGCAAGACCGATGTTGGCAAACTCGCGCTGCTGCATGAAGAGTGTGCCACCAAGGATTGCACAGTTGACGGCAATCAGCGGAAGGAAGATACCCAGAGAGTTGTACAGACTGGGGCTATATCGCTCCACCGCCATCTCTACCAGCTGAGTGAAGGAGGCGATAACGGCGATGAAGATGAGCAGGCTGAGGAAGCTGATGTCGATGTTTTCGTACCCTGCGCCCAGCCACTTCAGTGCTCCCGCCTTGAGGACATAGTTCTCGAGCAGGTAGTTGATGGGAACGGTGCAGGTGAGGATGAAGACCACAGCTACTCCTAGTCCTAGGGACGTCTTGACGTTTTTGGATATTGCCAAGTACGAACACATCCCTAGGTAGTATGCGAATATCATATTGTCCACAAAGATGGACCGTACGAATAAGCTTAAGTATTCTTGCATTGTGTGATTATACTTTTTCGGTTATTACTGTGGATATTCTTAGTTTTCCTCCTGTAGCTCAGGTTTGATGGAGCGGTGTACCCAGATGATACATGCTACAAGGATGAGCGCCATGGGGGGGAGGATCATGAGTCCGTTGTTGACATAGCCGGCTTCGTAAAAGCTATCCGGGATAACCTGGTAGCCCAGTAGAGTCCCCGAACCCAGTAGCTCTCTGAAGAAACCAACAATGACTAGGATCAGCCCATAGCCAAGTCCATTGCCAATACCGTCGAGGAAGGAGTCCCAGGGGTTATTGCCCAGGGCAAAAGCCTCCAAGCGTCCCATGAGGATACAGTTGGTGATGATCAGTCCCACAAAGACGGAAAGCTCCTTGCTGAGGTCAAAGGCGTATGCCTTGAGGAGCTCACTGATGATGGTCACAAGTGATGCTACTACCACTAGCTGTACGATCATACGGATGCTATTGGGGATAGTCTTGCGAAGGAGGGATATGATGACGTTGCCAAATGCAATGACGATGGTCACAGATAGTGCCATCACAATAGCCGGCTCCAGCTTCGAAGTAACCGCAAGTGCCGAGCATATCCCAAGTACCTGAATGACGACGGGATTGTTTTTGCTAATGGGGTCAGAGAATATCTCCCTCTGATGTTTTCCAAATAGTGCCATATTTATTGTGCGTTTGTCTTCAAGTTATTGAGGAAAGGCTCGTAGAGCGAAAGGCTGTTAAAGAGCATGTTTTGAACACCGTTTGAGGTCAGCGTACCACCGGATATGCCATCTACGTAGTCGCGACTGCTATCGCTCTTGCCGGCTTTGACCACCGCGATACTGCGGAGCTCGCCGTTTTGGTAAATGTGCTTGCCCGGGAACTGGCTGCGGAAGGGCTCATGGATGATCTCTGCACCAAGACCGGGCGTCTCACTGGCGTGGCTGAAGTCAACGCCGTAGATCGAGTCTGCGTCGCTGTTTAGAGCCAGGTAGCCCCAGATAGGCCCCCATAGTCCTGCGCCATACATCCCTACCACATACTTGGTGTCACCATCTATCTCTGCGATATAGACGGGGTATGCGGTGGCCTTCATTAGGTTGGGCAGCTCAGCGCTAAAGGCTGCATCCTCTACTCCGATGCCCTCGGAGTTGGCTACCACTTGACCTGATTCATCGACAAGGTATGCCTCCTTGATCGTATTGTTATAGACATCGATCGCCTCGTCTGCATTGACATCTATGCGTAGTGAGCGAAGGATCTGACGCATCTGGTCGATGTTCTCATTATTCGTCTGACGCTCCTTTAGTGCCTGTGCCGTGAAAGCAAGGCCGATGGCAACAATGATCACCATCACGGAGGCGTAAAGGACTACGTATAAGTTGTTATTTTTGTTCATTTCTGGTCTTCCAAAATAAGGTCTCCTTTACTTACTTGACTGCAGCTACAGCTGACTTAGCGCGCTTCTTACGCATGCTGACGTTGCGCTCCACGACTGCATAGTCGATCAGAGGTGCAAAGGTATTCATGAGCAGAATAGCGAGCATCATACCCTCCGGATAGCCTGGGTTGAGTATTCGGATACAGATGGCAAAAAAGCCGATCAAGAACCCGTAGATCCACTTCCCTTTTTCGGTACGGGCAGCGGTCACCGGGTCTGTAGCCATAAACACCGCACCGAATGCAAACCCACCAAGCAGCAGATGGTTCAGTGCGGGAAGCGACATCGCAGGCGTCGTGCCAATAGCGTTGAACATCAGTCCGGTGAGGAATCCTCCGGCAAAGGTGGAGAGCATGATCTTCCAGCTTGCCACGCCGGTGATCAGGAGTAGGAGTGCACCGATGAGGATGGCTACGATGGAGGTCTCTCCGATTGATCCGGGGATGAGTCCGAGGAAGAAGTCCATGGAGTCAATGGGGGTGCCAACAGCGTTGGTGATCACACCGTTTGCGTTTTCCCACAGTCCGACCTGTCCCAGCGGAGTAGCGCCGGTGTAGGCGTCTACTGTCTCACCGCCGCCCAGACCAAATGTGGATGCGGTGCGGATGAATACCGAGTCACCCGACATGTGTGCTGGGTAAGCAAAGAAGAGGAATGCACGGGTTACCAGGGCAACATTGAATATATTGTACCCGGTACCTCCGAAGACCTCTTTTGCAAAGATCACTGCAAATGCAGTCGCAATGGCGATCATCCAAAGTGGTGTGTCTACCGGGACGATCAGAGGAATGAGGAATCCTGAAACAAGGAAGCCCTCAGCGATCTCCTCGTGCTTCCACTGCGCTACGGTAAACTCGATGCCAAGTCCCACGATGTAGGCGACCAGGATCTTTGGCAGGACTGCCAGAAAACCGTACCAAAACAGGGGCCAAAAGCCGGCGTCTACCCCGGTCACGAGATAGTGCTGGTAGCCGATGTTGTACATGCCAAAGAGTAGTGCCGGGATGAGTGCCAGCACGACGATGATCATGGTACGCTTGGAGTCGTTCGAGTCGTGGATGTGGACACCGCGCTTGCCGGTGGTATTGGGCACAAAAAGGAAAGTCTTGAACCCATCAAATACCGAGTGAAAAGCAGCAAACTTACCGCCTTTTTCAAAGGACGGTTCTATCTTATCTATGTATTTCTTTAGAGCGTTCAATGTAGTAGTGTCTTATGAGTGGTGAATAATCCGATATCGATCATTGGATGTCTATCAGTGCATCTCCTTGTACAGAAGATCCAATCCCTGACGCACTATGTACTGTAGCTCTAGCTTGGATGTGCAGACAAATTCGCACAGAGCAAAGTCCTCAGGAGCTACTTCGTAGATACCAAGCTCTTCCATCCGGTCAATGTCAAAGGCAATAATAGACTTGATGAGCTGCTCCGGATAGATATCCATGGGGAAAACCTTGTCGTACTCTCCACTGACAATGATGGCGCGCTCCCCTCCACGAATACGAGCATCGATGTTGTACTGCCGCTTGCCCTGCAAAAATGATGGATAGGTACGGCTTGCGCTAAACTTATTGAAGCCCGGCACCGCCCAGCCAAATAGCTCGTCGACATCATCTCCCTCAGGAATAACGGTGATGATGTTGCTAAACGGACTGAGGTACTTGTGCTCCTCCGTTACTTGGCATCCGGTGAGGACATCTCCGTCGATGATCCGCTTGTTGGATGGGTTGCTGTCGAGCTTATCGTTGATGATATCCTCGACCAAGGCACCGCTGATGACGCTCGTGTATCCGGGTGTGCTGAGACGAGAGCCGGCAAGAGCAATCTTGCGGCGGTAGTCTACCTTGCCGGTCGCGAGGAAGCGGCCGATCAGTGCCATCTCGGATACCGATAGTGTCCAGACGGTTTCTCCCTTGTTGATGGGGCGAGTGTGGTTGATCAGCACACCTACATTTCCTGCCGGATGGGGCCCCTCTACATCGTAGACGTTGACCCCATTCAGCGTGAGGTCTGCTCCCTTTTTCTTACCGAGGTAGATATTGCCTGTCGTTAGTTTTTTCAGGACATCTGCAGCCAGCTGGAGGTGCTTCTTGTCTTCACCCAGCAGCTCGAGAGCATCCGGCATCAGCGGAGCGCTGTAGTATGCTGTGACAAAGATATCCCTCGGAGCCACTCTGGGGTCGGCTACGATGTCATAGGGGCGTTGCTTGATGAGCGCAAAGAGTCCGCTCTGGAGTAGGAGCGAAAGGAGTTCTTCGCGTGAGCGCTCCGTTACCTTGGAGACGTCAAAGTCGCGGTACTCCTGAGTCTGGTCTGCCTTGATCTCTACAGCAAGTATTTTTCGCTTCGCACCACGGACCACGTCCACTACCTCTCCGCTTACGGGGGAGGTGAGTACGAGCTCTGGTACAGCCTTGTGGTAGATGACCGGGCTTCCGGCGAGGACACGGTCGCCAACCTTTACGGAAAGGCGGGGGACGATGCCATGAAAGTTGTCTGGAACAACGCCAAAAGAAGAACCCATCGTCGTGGAGACATCCACCTTGGGGGCTCTGCTAACGAGATTGATATCCAGGCCCTTCTTGATTTTTATCACATTAGCCATAATATCGGTTAGAAATGTTGTTTTTGCATATTCTCCGCAAAGTTACCTATTTTTTTCATCAAAGAATCATTAAAAGTAGGGGTAAAGTATAGGAGTGGTTATCGGACTTTTGTCGACTCACTCCTCCCTCAATTTTCAACACCTCCGGAAAGCCGAAAAGCATCGACGGATAGTAGCAAAAAGTTTGGTACTGGAAACCTTTCTCTTCTATCCGTCAAATCGTTTTCTTTCCTACTGGAAACATTTCGCTTCTACCCGTCAAATTTTCTTGCCCTCTGTAGGGCTGACTTTTTGCCCCTTGATAGATCTTTGTAAATGACTCGCTTGCAGGCTTTTCGTGCAATGAATAAGGGTACGCTCGGAGGAGCGTACCCTTATTGACATTAGATCCGAAAAAGATCGTTTACTCCCAGCCGGGGTTTTGCTTGATGGCGGGGTTGAGCGTAATCTCCTTGGTCGGTATCTGATAGAGATAGTACTTGTCCAGCCATCCCTTGCCCTGCTTGACAGGGTCTGGCCACAGCTCAATGTAGCCCTCTGCGTTGTTTTTGCTACTGGTGGCGGTGGTGGGATCGTAGAGGTCTTCGTCTACCATGCCTTTCTTGACCCACATGCCGAGTGGGTGCTGGTTGATGAACCAGTCTGCTTTTTTCCAGCGACGGACGTCGTAAAAGCCAAAGCCCTCACCCATCAGCTCGATGATGCGCTCGCGGCGAATCTCCCAGAGCACCGGGTCTACGGTCTGGTCTCGATTGGGGTCAAAGGATGCGTTGATCTCTGCCAGCTTCATGCTCGGCATGCCGACGCGATCTCTGAGCTTATTGATGGTCTGGTCAGCAACTTTCTGGTCGAAGCGCCCGAGCTCGTACATGGTCTCGGCGTAGTTGAGCAACACTTCCTCGATCTTGAAGATCGGCTTGTCGGAGGTGTTGAACGCAGTATTGTTGTGATTTTTCTCCCACTGGTCGTAGTTTTTCCAGACGTAGTAACCACTGCGAGATGCACAGTAGGGTGCACACTGGGTTCCTTTGGCTCTGCTGCCGCGCTGGAAGTTTGGAGCAAAGCGTAGAAGGCTGGCTCCCCAGTTTTGGGCGGGGAGGCGCTTCATGCCGTCGCCGGGGTTGGAGCAAGACTCATTGAGCCCCATGAGGTCGATGTACTCTCGGTCAGCGGGATTGTCGGTGAAGGACCACGTGGGGTAGTCTCCCTTTTTGCCCTCGACTCTGAAGGGGGGCATCACCGTCTGGTAGAGACGTGGGTCTCGGTTGCGGAACGTCTGGTACGGGTCATGATCCCCCATATACAGCGGCGAAGTGCCGATGGGCTTGCCATCGGAGCAGAGGTAGAGCTGTACCGTGTGGCGGGGCATCTCGATAATGGAGGAAGAGGTGTGCTCGATGTAGGAGTTGTTGTTGGTGACGTTGACATCGCCTCCTCTGAACTCCTTGTACAGGATCACTCCCGGGACCACGCTCAGGTCTTCGGAGGTCCACATCTCTCCATAGCCGCTGCCGGGGGAGGTGTCGGTACCCTTGTATAGAGTGGGGTAGTCCTTCATGAGAAGGGTTGACGCTCTCACGCACTCGTCGAGATACTTCTGTCCATCCGAGAGCCCGTGGTATTTCTGCCAAGTGCCCTCGCGGAGACCAAAGCGTGAGATGGTCGCACGGATCACGTCTCTATTGATGGCGTTGGCTCCGTCTCGCTTTTGGAAGTCTCCGATGTGCTCTTCGGCCCACTTGAGACGCATCATCACACTATCAGCGACCTCCGCACGAGCAATGCGCGGACCATAGGCGAGCTTGTCGGTCTCTTTGAGCACCTTGGTGATCCAGGGGACGTCTCCGAAGCGGTCAATCAGCTCCATATAGTAAAAGGAGTGGAAGAAGTAGCCCACGGCACGCCAGTGGTCTCTCTCGGCCGGTGTCAGCTGATTGTCGCCATCGATGTGAGAGAGCAGCATATTGATGGTACGGATACTGCTAAAGTCCCACCCATTGCCGGAGGTGACGTTTTGGATCGTCTGCATGGCATAGGGGTTGAAGTTGTTTCGTCTAGCGAAGTAACCGGCACGGAAGTCGTTGTTGTAGGTTCCGTTTTGCTGGAAACGGGTGTTGGGAGAGGTTCCAAAGTAGTTGTTGGTAAACAGACCATACAGGTCGTTGCTAAACGCCTGAAAGTTGTCGTAGGTCACGAAGGCAGTCTGCTCCGTCAGACTGGTCTTGGGCGTCTTTTCCAGAAAGGCGTCGTTGCAGCCGATCAGACCGAGAAGGGGAAGCGTGACCCACAATCTTAGAAGGATATTTTTGTTTTTCATGTCTCTGAATCAAAAGGTTATGTTAGTACCGAAGGAGGTTGTCCGGTAGAAAGGATAGCCCCATCCCAGTTGCTCGGGGTCAAATCCCTTGGGTAGCTCTGTGAACGTTGCTAGGTTTTCGATACTGACGAATAGCTTGAGACCCTGCAGGCTGATCTTGTCCAGCAGCTGTCTGGGGAATACATAGGAGAGGGATACGTTCTTGACACGCAGGTAAGCCCCACTGACTTTGTTGCGGTCTGATACCCTGGTGTTGGATGCTACGTTCTCTACCTGACCATAGAGACGATAGTACTTGGGGTTGGGGTTGACCGGCACCATGTAGTCTGGTGAGTTGACATCCAAGCTCTTCGGCTTCCAGTAGTCGGTCTGGTTGTAGTAGAGGGGCTGGAATACTGCATCGCTGCTCCCTGAGCCTGCAAACGGATAGTAGGCCTGACCACTTAGCCAGACGTCTCGCTTGCCGATACCCTGTAGCATCACGCTGAGGTCAAGACCCTTGTAGGAGACACCAAAGTTGGCACCAAAAGAGAAGCGGGGCGTCTCGTTGCCTATGATTGAGTAGTCGCCGGGGTTCTCCAGAGTCCACTTGCCATTGTCTATGCGATTGACGCTGTTCTCATCGTCTCGTAGGTTTTTGTACTTGACGTCACCCGGCTTCGGGATGAATCCATTGATCGAGGGAACTCCTTCCTTGAGCTTCCAAGTCTTCAGGTCTTCAAAGTCTTCCTTGGTGTAGTAGCCATCGCTCGTCAGTCCCCACTTGTCACCCAGGTGAGCACCCTTGTACCACTGAGAGAGGAGACCGTTTTCGTTGGCATACTTGGTGATCTCTGTCCGGTGGTCATACAGGTTGAAGCCGACACGGTAGCCAAAGTCTCCAATGTTGTCCCGCCAGTTGACCGCCAGCTCCCATCCACGTGTGCGGAGGTCAGCTCCGTTCTGAGCAGGAGCCTCAGCACCAACTACGCCCGGCAGTTCAATGACACCGGCTTTGGTTACCATGTCTCGAGTGTCGCGCTGGTACCAGTCAAAAGTTCCCGTCAGGCGGTTACCGAAGAAGCCCCAGTCCAGACCAATGTCAAGGGTGGAGACTGTCTCCCAGGTAAATGAGTCGGAAACAAGCCCCGGTGTACCGATGGTCACTACTTTCTTGCCATCCTTCAGCCAGATGCCGCTGTTGTTATTGACATTCATCGTGGGTGAAAACTGGTAGGGGGCAATGTCTTGGTTACCGATAGAGCCGTAGGAAGCTCTCAGCTTGAGTAGATTGATCTCCTTTGCATAAGGCTCCATAAAGGCCTCTTGAGCGATATTCCATCCGGCAGAGATTGAGGGGAAGAATCCGAACCTCCGCTCCTTTGTGAATTTGGACGACCCATCGTAGCGCCCGTTCACCTCCAGGAGGTATCTGCCCAGGTAGTCGTAGTTGGCGCGGAAGAAGACACCCCTCACGCTGTATTCGGAGTAGTCTTCGTTCAGCTTCTTTTCACCCATAGCATTGCCCAGACCGGGCACTGTCGTGGACACTTGGCTGTAGACTTCGTTGGTGATGATCTCATAGAAGTTGGACTCTTGGTTGTACCCTGCCATCAGGCTGAGCCCGTGGTTGCCAAAAGACTTGGAGTAGGTCATGTATGCATTGATGGCATTGTAGTCCGTATAGAAGCGCCTCCTCGTCAGGATATCATCCTTGGGCTTCTCCGTCGTCTCCAGCTGGATGGACGACCACTTGTCCTTGCCCGAGAAGTGGCGGTAGTTGTGATCCTTGCGGTCAAAAGTGTACTCAAAAACCACATCCAGACCCTCTATAGGGCGGAAAGTAGACTTCGAGAAGAGACGGACGTTGTGGGTCTTTTGCTCACTGCTACGAGCATATAGAAGGGCGTTTTTGGGAGTCAAGAAAGGTGCTCCCTCTCCGGATAGAGCCAGCTCATCCGGAAGACTTCCTTCGGGGTAGTAGTTGTTGTTTCTCAAGGTCCACATCATGCCACCGGTGGAGAGTGGGAAGGTCTTGTTGTTGGAGATGTACTTCACGTCCAGCTCTTGGGTGAACCAATTGGTCATGTCCGCAGATACGTAGGAGCTGATATTGTATCTATTGAACGTATCCTTGTTCGTCAGGAGTGGTCCATTTTCGTTTGTGAATCCTCCGGCGATACGGTACCGAGTCTTGTCGGTCCCACCGGATGCAGAGACGTTGTGGCTCTGGCGAAATCCCGTCTCCAGCATGAGCGCAAAAGGATCCTTCTCGTGTAGGTAGTACGGTATGCCGGTATCCGGGTCGACGTAGATCCCGTCTCCGATTGTCTTGAGCGAGGAGGGGTCTGCCTTGTACTGCTCGATCAGGGTCATCCACTTGTCAATGTCCTGACCATTTGCCCAGTAAGAAGTGGAAAACTGTGCATCTTTATACGCCTGGAAGTAGTCCTTGAGGGACGCCTGCTGAGGACGGTTGATAGAGTTGGAAAAACCAAAGTTGTTGTTGTAGTTCAGCCTAAATGCTTCTCCCTTGTTTGGTCGCTTGGTAGTCACTAGGATCACCCCATTTGCAGCTCTCGCACCATAGATGGCAGACGAAGCTGCGTCCTTGAGTACAGAGACGGACTGGATGTCCTCGGGGTTGAGCATATCCAGACTTCCCGGGACGTTATCGATGAGTACCAGAGGAGAGCTCTCATTGAGCGAGAGCTGACCACGGATGTTGATGGTCTTTCCCTGCTGGCCCACCGATGACCCACCACTGATCATAAGACCGGGCACAGCGCCCTGAAGAGCTGCCGAAGTACTCGTGATGGGTCGGTCTCCGAGTGTCTTTTTCATGTCCACCGCCGTGACGGACCCGGTTAGGTTTGCTTTCTTTTGCGTGCCAAACCCCACGACCACCACCTCGTCCAGGAGCTCGGAGTCGGGGACAAGGTTCACCTGCATGCCGTCCTTGGCAGGCAACTCGGCGCTCTTGTAGCCCACGTAGGAGATGACCAGCAGCTCGCCATCCTTGGCTTGGATGGAAAACTCGCCGTCAAGGTTGGTGACAGTACCCCGAGTGGGTTCCGCCTTTACCAAAACAGTCGCACCGATGACGGACTCACCGTTTTCATCGGACACCATTCCCTTGATCGTGGTCGTCTGGGCATAGAGACCGATCGCTACCCACATCAGGGACAGTAGTAATAAAAGTCTTCTTTTACTCATATAAATTAGTTGTAATGGTTGGATATACACCGTCTACAGGCGCACGCACCTGCGCCTAAAAAGAGGACCTCCCGGCCGCAAGCGAGTCTGCGGACAAGAGACAATAAAAAGCCCCGCTTCTCCGCATATGCAGAAGAACAGGGATGATAGTCTGTGTGTGAAAGATAGGCGAAGCAACCGCCTAGATGTCTGTGGCCTAGAAGGTACGAGCTGAGACAGAGTTCTCTCTCTCTCTCTTCTCTCTCTCTCTCTCTCTCTCTCTCTCTCTCTCTGCTGAAATTTACCGATATAGACAAATTATTCACGCTAAAAAGTCCTAAAGTAAGCGTTAGGTAAGTAGGAGCAACCTCCGAAAGGCTGTCGTGCCACAGTGGCTTTTCAAATTCTTTAGCGCAAGTATACACAATTTCCAGCAACGCCACAAAAGCGTCTCCCTTTTAGCATACGTCAGCCCCTGCGGGGTAAGGAACCGCGGCGTCGCCAAGCACCTCGACCCTAAGGCGACCCCTGCGGGGTCGTTTATTGACGGGGGCTATCGCTATTCCCGGGGTCATCGTCGGGGCATTCGCCCCCTCCTCGACACCCGGGCTACGAGGAAGGCACCCCTAGCGGGGTGCTGTCGTCCAATCGACTATCCAAAGAGAGGCGGATAGTTAAATGGTCGAACCTGGCGGGTCTGCCGACCCCGGAGGGGTCGAACAACCTAGCCCCAGGTCAGAGCTCCGAAGGAGCGTCTGACCCGGGGTAAATGATTCCGCAATTGATATCCGACCCCGACGCACGTTGGGGTCGCACTCCGTCATCTGATGGTACGACTCCAACGTTCGTCGGAGTCGTTTTTGAGGAGAAGGACCGTATTCACAGGGTCATTCGCTCCTATCGTCGCTCTGACCCTGGGCTATTGATGTACGACCCCGGAGGGGTCGCCATAGGGGTTGCTCGCAGGGTTGTGAAAAAATTTGACGGATAGTAGAGAAAAGTTTCCAGTAGGAAAGAAAATGATTTGACGGATAGAAGAGATCTGTTTCCAGTAGGAAATTTTTTGCGCTCTGGTAGTTGCGTTTTGAGGAGGGCGTATTTGTCTGTTTCCCAGTGAAATATGGATCCGGGCGTTTTTGATCTGTAGAGCATAAAAAATTGCTGCCTGCCCCGGAGTCGGAGCAGGCAGCTATAAGATTGTCTATATGTATGCGACTGATGACCCGAGGGGGCTCGGGGTATGGGCCGCTGTGCAGTCGGTCTACTTGTCTTGGTGGGTCAGGCGGGAGAGGAAGCCTTGGTCGGCTCGGATGAGGCTTAGTGCTTTTTGGGCGGCATCTTGGTGGGCGTTCTTCTTGCTGGATCCTTCGCCGGTAGCAAGGCACACCTTATTCTCGCCTAGTACCAGGCGGCAGTAGTGAATGATCCGATTGTCCTCTGCCGTCGTGGATCCGTCGTACTCAAAAGCGTAGTCGATCTTCTGTTTTTGCATGAGGATGATGAACTCCGTTTTGTAGTCCTCTTCTCTCGTAGAGACCGCCTCTACATACTTCTGAGACTTGATGATGTGACGTTGGACAAAGCAAGTGGAGGCCTTCACCCCCAGGTCGAGATAGATTGCACCGACAAAAGCCTCTAGGGCATTGCCCGGGATGTCGGAGTCCTCCAGATGGATGTTGGACGTGACACGAATCACTTTGTCTAGTCCAATATGTGCTGCAGCTCTATTCATATTGCTGCGGCTGACAATATAGCTGCGGACTTGCGACAGACCACCCTCATCCTCTTCGGGATAAAGATGGTATACCGCATCGCTGACGATCTGGGAGATGATGCTGTCTCCTAGGAACTCGAGCCGTTCATTATTTCCGGTGCTGTCTGCCCCGGGGTAGGAGGCATGGGTCAGCGCACGCTCGTAGAGACGGAGGTCTTTTGGCTTGGTACCAACAAGGTCTCTGACGAACTTTTCGAGCTCAGAGCTTGGGCTCAGGAGGTGTTTCTTTGGAGCAAAGAAGGTCCTCCTGAGCCTTGTGGGGATTTTGGCTATAGCCTCCCTGATCATAATAGACCTTTGGTTAGTCCTCTACTTTTGTGAAGATGGCTGAGGCGTTGTGTCCGCCAAATCCAAAGGTGTTGGATAGTGCGACCTTTACGTCACGCTTTTGGGCCTTGTTGAACGTAAAGTTGAGCTTATAGTCGATCTCCGGATCCTCATCGCCCTCTTCGTGGTTGATCGTTGGTGGGACAATGCCCTCCTGGATTGCCTTGATGCAGACGATTGCTTCGAGTGCACCTGCAGCACCCAGTAGGTGACCGGTCATGGACTTGGTGGAGCTGATGTTTAGGCTATAGGCATGGTCGCCAAACATGTCTACGATGGCCTTGGCCTCGCTGATGTCTCCCACGGGAGTGGAGGTGCCGTGGACGTTGATGTAGTCTACGTCTGTGGGCTGAAGGTCGGCGTCCTTTAGTGCATTTGTCATCACAAGCTTTGCGCCCAGTCCGTCGGGGTGAGACGCAGTCAGGTGGTAAGCGTCAGCGGACATGCCACAGCCTTTGACCTCGGCATAGATGTGGGCGCCACGCTTTTTGGCGTGCTCGTACTCCTCGAGGATGAGTGTTGCTCCACCCTCTGCCAGCACGAATCCATCGCGACTGCCACTGAAAGGACGAGAGGCTGTCTCGGGGCTGTCGTTTCGGACGGATAGGGCATTCATAGCGTTGAAGCCTCCTATACCACTGATGCAGATTGTAGCTTCGGATCCACCGGCGACAACAACATCTGCCCGCCCCATCTGGATCGTATCGCATGCACTGATGATCGCATTGGTAGAGGATGCGCACGCGGATACGGTGCCGTAGTTGGGCCCGTGCATCCCATACTTCATGGATATATGACCGGCAGCCATGTCGGAGATCATCTTGGGGATGAAGAAGGGGTTGTACCTAGGACCTCTCTCCGGGTCGTATTGCATCACCTCGGCTTCGAAAGTGGTGATCCCACCGATGCCGCTGGCAAATACAACACCGACACGCTCCCGGTCTTCTTGCTCCATGTCTAGCTTGGCATCGGCGATGGCTTCATCGGCACTAATGCATGCAAACATGGCGTACCGATCGAATTTGCGTGCCGTCTTGCGGTCAAAGTAGTCATTGGGGTCAAAGTCCTTTACTTCACAAGCAAACTTGGTCTTGAAGCGCTCCGTATCCCAGAGGGTGATGGGAGCAGCACCACTCTTGCCTGCCTTGAGGGCCTCCCAAGTCGTGGGGAGATCATTGCCTAGCGGGGTGATGGCTCCTATGCCGGTGACTACTATTCTTTTTTTATCCATATGTACTTTAGGTGTTTGGGTTCTGGCTTAGGTGAAGGTATAGTATGTCGAAGTATACCTCCAAAGGATCTCATAAAGTTTTGGGCAAAAACAACACCCTGGCTAAGCTATAGCCGGAGTCTTGGTTTTGCCCAAAATTATGCCTTGAGAGACTGGCTGATTACTTAAGTGCTTCAGCAATATGGCTGATGGCGTCACCTACCGTTTGTATCTTTTGAGCCTGATCGTCCTCGATCTCGATGTCAAATTCCTTCTCAAACTCCATGATCAGCTCTACGGTGTCCAGGGAGTCTGCGCCAAGATCGTTGGTGAAGTGTGCGCTCTCCGTAACCTCAGATGCATCCACATTCAGTTTGTCGACGATGATGCTCTTTACCTTTGCAGCAATTTCTTCTCTTGTTGCCATAATGTTAGTTGATGTTTTGATTATTGATTATTATTGTATTTACTTCTACCTTTGTTACCGGCAAATCTACCACTTAAGTAGCTATGTGCCGAACTTTTATACCGCAAATATACCAATACTTTGCACAGTGACACCTATCTTGTGCAGTTTTAACACTATTATATGACTTCCTTAGCCATTTTTGCCTCTGGAAACGGAACTAATATGGAGGCAATAGCTCAGTACCTATCCGAGCATCCGAGCCTGGGTATCCGAATTGGTTGCGTCGTGGTGGATCGCCGGGATGCGTTCGTCCGCCGGCGTGCCAAAGCGCACGGTATCCCGGATCATTACCTGACTTCTGAGGAACTCCAGGACCCGGCAGTCCTTCTTCCGCTCCTTCGCAGCTACAGAGTGGATCGTGTGATCCTTGCCGGCTATCTACGGAAGATACCTCTTTTTATGCTCGAAGCTTTCCCTCATCGCATCCTCAATATCCATCCCGCATTGCTGCCTAAGTACGGAGGAAAGGGCATGTATGGACAGCATGTACATGAGGCTGTCCATGCAGCGGGGGAGCGCACGACAGGGATCACTATTCATGAGATTGATGAGCAGTATGACCGGGGACGTACGATCTTCCAGGCTGAGGTGGAGATTGACCCCACACAGGATAGCCCGGATGTTATTGCACAGAAAGTGCACGCACTGGAGCACGAGCACTTTCCGAGAGTGGTAGCAGAGTGGTGCCGGGATACGCTCTAGAGCAAAGCTAAGTGCTGCTCACAGAAAAAGCTGACCAAAAACGGCACTGAAAACGTACAAGCCACTCCATTGTAGATGCTGGGTACTGCATACTCCTCTCCGCAGTTACGCATGATCACCGGGAGGACTACGTCGGAGGTATTGGCACCGCCACATGAGATGGTCGCCAGTGGGCCGAAGTACTTGGCTATGAGGGGAGCAACGATTAGGGTCGTGACCTCTCGGAATACGTTAGAGAATAGCGCGGCAGCGGCCAGTGATGCGCCCAGGACATTGCCGATGATGACACTGGAGGCGGAGTAGTAGCCCAGTCCGGAGCCGATGGCTAGTCCCTCGAATAGTCCCATACCCCTCAAGAGGAAGGTAGCTGCGACGGTCCCGATGAGACTGCCTACAATACTCATGACCGGCAGGAGCAACAGTTCTATTCGGAGGTTGAGTATCGCATGAATGGTCTTGGAGTCCGAGCCTACACTCATGCCGACAAAAAAGAGGATCCCACAGAGGATGATGGTCGGCAGAGCTTCCATACTGAAGGGGATGTCTACAAAAAATCCCAGCAAAATCCCCACAACGAATGCAATCAGTATAAATGCGGTATCTTTCATACTTCTGATAAAATAATAGGTTCAGAGCCTTGGACCAGCCGGTGCGTGCTCCAAATACATGTGGTGCCTAGTTGTTTTTGTTTCTCCTGTTCATGATCTTCCAGAGGAGCCACCCCATGAGGATACTTCCTGCCATCGCAAAAACGGTAATGACGACAGTGGGTACCCCGAGTGTGCCAAGTTCGCGGATGGCTTCCTTATTGGAGCCAATCTGTATGCCCAGTATGAAGAGCAGGAGGCATACCAGGGTCATCGTTACCGGAGATATGAAGGCGAGATTTTTCTTGCGGAGTGTCCAGCCGAGAAGTGCTCCCAGGATCATTGCCCCGATGATGTATAGGACAAAAGTCATACTTTAGCTGTGTGTGGACTAATAGGTTAGGTCAAAAGTTTCTTCCGGTCGTGGGCGTCAGGCGTTGGAGAGTAGTTGGCTGAGCTCATCCAGGGTGTAGCTCTTTTGCTCACCGGACTCCATATCCTTCACGGTGAGCGTCTGTGACTGCATCTCCGCTTCGCCAATGAACGCCACGTAGGGGATATTCAGATTGTCGGCATAGCTCATCTGCTTTTTCATCTTCACGCTCTCCGGATAGACTTCGGCGCTGATCCCGGCACTTCGTAGCTCAGCTATCAGAGGGAGGATGTGGTCAACCTCCTTGTCGCCAAAGTTCACAAACATCAGTTTGGTAGTCTGTGTGATTCCCCTTGGGTACAGATCCAGAGCATTCAGCACATCAAAGATGCGATCGGCACCAAACGATATGCCTACACCACTGGTTCCTTTTTGCCCAAAGACACCAGTGAGGTCGTCATACCGTCCGCCACCTAGGATGCTGCCCATCTCTGTGTCGAGAGCTTTGCACTCAAAGATAGTCCCCGTATAGTAGTCCAGTCCTCTGGCTAGTGAGAGGTCTATGGATACTTTGTTTTGGAGAGGCGTCAGCTCGAGCTTCCTCAGGATATACCTGAGCTCCTCTATCCCGCGCAGTCCCACTTCGTTGTTGGCAAAAAGCTCCGAGAGCTTATCCAGCTTCTCTCGGTTTGTGCCTTCCAGCGTCAGTATCGGTCTGAGTCGCGTCGTTGCCTCCTCGGTGAGTCCTCTCTCGATCAGCTCCTTCTGCACGCCGTCCCATCCTATCTTGTCCAGCTTGTCTATAGCCACGGTGAGATCGGTGATCTGCTCCACATTGAGTATCTGTCCGAGTGCGGTCAGTATCTTACGGTTGTTGAGCAGGATGGAGACCCGTACCCCGAGCTTCGAAAAAACCCGATCTATGATCTGCGTAAGCTCCACTTCGTGTAGGAGAGAGTCCGATCCGATGACGTCTGCATCGCACTGATAAAACTCCCTGTACCGTCCCTTCTGAGGGCGGTCGGCACGCCATACGGGTTGGATCTGGTACCGCTTGAAAGGGTAGGTGATCTCGTTGTTGTGCTGCACCACGTATCGAGCAAAAGGCACCGTGAGGTCGTAGCGCAGCCCTCTGTCGCAGGCTCGGGAGGAAAACTCCACCGGGTCGATCGTGAGCAGCTCCCGGCGGTCAAACTTCTTGAGCGAGTCACCGGAGTTGAGGATCCTAAAGAGTAGCTTGTCTCCCTCCTCCCCATACTTCCCGGTGAGCGTAGAGAGGTTCTCCATTGCCGGTGTCTCTATTTCTCTATAGCCGTACGAGCGATAGACGGAGCGGATCGTGTCAAATATATAGTTCCGCTTCGCCATCTCTTCCGGCGAAAAGTCTCTTGTCCCCTTGGGTATGGATGGCTTTTGTGCCATAGTTGTTGTTCTCTTCCTTATTTAATAGTGATTATAGGAGCGAATTTTATCCATCGGTTTTCGCTTCTTGCTTTTCTTCTCTTCAGTGCTGTACCCTAGAGCGATCACCAGTGCTATGGTCCGGTGACGAGGGATACCGAGTGTTTTCCGGATCTTGCGCTCGTCCAGCCAGCCCATGATGCAGCTGCCCAGCCCCTCCTCTGTCGCTGCCAGGGTGATGTATGAGGCGGCGATGCCCAGGTCCATGTGTGCGAAGTGGCGTTGCTTCAGCAGGTTGCCGATACGTGCCGTTGCGTTCGCAGACTCTTCGACGACCACGATCAGTACCGGGGCTTCCCGGGCAAACTGATTCATGTTCTTCACCAGAGGAGTCGTCAGCGCATCGGCCACTTGGTTTTTGATGTCCGGTTCGTCCACGACCACAAACCTCCACGGCTGCGAGTTCGTAGCCGATGGGGCGATCCGTGTCGTCTCCAGTATCCGCTCGATCACTTCGCGCGGTACAGGCGTGTCGGCATACTTGCGGTCACTCTGCCGGGTACGTGCTAACTCGTGAAAGTCCATGGTGTCGTTCTGTCAGAGGGTACGTAGTTCCATCATGCGGGCAAGATACTTGCCGACGATATCAAACTCCAGGTTTGCCCGGTCCCCTATCTTCAGCTCCCGAAAGTTCGTATGCTGGATGGTGTAGGGGATGATGGCGACTCTGAACGAGTTCACCTCAGAGTCCACTACTGTCAGGCTGACGCCATTCACGCATACGCTTCCCTTCTCGACGGTTGTGTAGCCACGCATCGCCATGGCAGCCGGTACATCGTACTCAAAGGTGAAGTAGGTACTCCCCTCAGCGTTGACAATGTTGGTGCATACGCCCGTGGTGTCCACATGCCCCTGTACGATATGCCCGTCCAGTCTGCCGTTGACCTGTATGCTTCGTTCTACATTCACCGGGTCGCCCTCCTTTAGATCTCCGAGGTTAGAGCGCTCCAGCGTCTCACGGATGGCGGTCACGGTATAGCTCTTTGTCTGCGGGGTGATCTCCACCACTGTAAGGCAGACACCGTTGTGCGACACACTCTGATCCACCTTTAGCTCGTCCCAAAAGGGCACCGTCAGAGTCAGGTGGATGTTGTCGCTATTGGGTTCGCGCTCTATGCGCAGTACCTCGGCGGTACTCTCTACAATTCCTGAAAACATAGGCTTGGTTTGTTTATAGGGTTCTTCTGACCACCACAAAGGTACAAAAATGTAAGGATAGCCTAGCCGTGTTCGTCCGAGATAATGATGTGGGCGTGGTGAGAGGTCTACTGTCTAAAAGAGTGGGGCAAACAGCCTAAATACAGACTCCGGCATACGCTTCCATATACTACGCTTCATCCATCTCCTTGCATCTATCTCTGTGCTGTGCAGTTTCTTGTCGCGCTCCATCACCTGAGCGAGCTCCTGAGTGAAGCGTCTGTCGTACACCACCGTATTGATCTCGTAGTTGTGCTCCAAGCTCCTAAAGTCCATGTTTGCACTGCCGATGATCGCCATCTCATCATCGATGGTCATCAGCTTGGAGTGGAGAAACCCATCTGTATACTGATAGATATGCACCCCGGCCTCCAAGAGCTCCCTGTAGTAGGAGCGTGCAGCAAGCTTCACCGCAGGTGAGTCGTTTACCCACGGGGTCATTAGCTCTACCCTCACACCGCTGAGGGCGATGTTTATGATGGCTTTGTTGAGGTTGTCGGTAGGGAGAAAGTAGGGGGTGTGGATGACCACTTTTTTCTTGGCTGAGTATAGGGCTCGGCAAAGGACATGGTTGAGGGTCCTAAAGCGGTCTGCCGGTCCTCCAAAGAAGGTCTGTGTCAGTGCCTCACCTACTTTTGGTGCGGAGTCATAGGCATCCGTTGTATTGGCGAGGTAGTCCATTGTCGGAATGGCCTCGGACCGGTAGAAGAGCTTGGAAGGCAGGACTTGTGCCGTAGCGATGTACCAGTCGTAGTAAAACGTCGTCTGCAGCCCGTTCACAGCCTGACCGGTCAGTCGGAAGTGAGTGTCTCGCCACAGGCCGAGGTTGTTCCCATACGTGTAGTCATCAGCGATGTTCATACCGCCTAGGTAGCCTACCTTGCCATCTATGACTGCGATCTTTCGGTGGTTGCGGTAGTTCATCTTGCGGGCTATGGTTGGAAATGCTACAGGCAAGAAGGGAACCGTCTCCACACCCGCTTCACGCAGCTTGTTGAAAAAACTCCTTTTTGTCTTGAAGCACCCCACATGATCGTACAGAAGCCGTACACGTACCCCCTCCTTTGCCTTTTTCATGAGGGCTGCCGCCACTACCTCGCCTGTGCGGTCACTCGAAAAGCGGTAGTACTCGATATGGATGTGGTCTTGTGCATGGTTGATGTCATCGAGTAGCGACTCGATTTTTGAGAAACCGTTGGTGAGGATGGCTATTTCGTCAGCCATGACGAGGGGAGCACCCGTTTGGTAGGCTATGAGGTGCCGGATGAGTTGATGAGAGGCCGGCCTTGAGTCGTCAAGCGTCGGAGCCTCCGGGGCGGCAGGGATTGTCGCCATCACTGCGCTATTGACTTGCTCGTATGTTTTGCGGCTGAGGATATGCATATCCCGTCCAAAGAAAAGGTACAGGATCAGCCCCAATAAAGGAAGTAGCAGGAGAACCAACATCCAGCCAATAGCCTTGAAGGGACTTCGGTTTTCAAGCAGAATCACCACCACCGTACTGGCGATGATGAGCGCATACAGTATCCCCCAAAACAGTGTCCAGTCCATCTTTTATATCGTCGTGTTCGCAAAAAAGTAATAGACTCTGCACAATATACGGAAAAATGGTATTACCCCCTCGATCTTTTCCTATAGTCCTTGGGGGTGTCGTGTTTGAAACCCTAAGATTTCGTTGCTCCGGAGGGGACGAAAAAAATTGACGGATAGTAGCGAAAAGTTTCCAGTAGGAAAGAAAACGATTTGACGGATAGAAGCCAACTATTTCCAGTAGGAAACTTTCTGCGCTCAGGTGTCTGTGTTTTCGAGGATTATATCTTATTGTTTATTAGCGATATATGAGGTCGGTTGCTTGGAGCGATTTCGGGTCCTCGAACTGCAGCCGGGACTAAGCCAGTAAGATCGTGACAAGAAGCTGAGCGATGATGACGCGCAAAAACATCCCCATGGGGTAGACACTTGCGTAGCTGACTGTAGGGGTGTCGTCCTCCAAGCGCTCGGTCATGTAGTCAAGAGCAATGGGGTTGGCCATCGCCCCGCATATCCAGCCGGCAATGGTGCTGAAGGTTTGCTTGGTCGTCAGGAGTGCCAACAGCCCTACCATGAAGGAGGGAATGATGGTAAGCGCAGCGCCCACACCGAGCCAAGAGAGCCCGGGACCCTCGGTCAGCATGCCAAAGAAGTCCGCTCCACTAGATAGACCCAGTCCTCCAAGGTAGAGGGTGATGCCCAGGGTGCGCAGCATGAGGTTGGCAGAGTGGGTGATGTAGGTATTGAGCCTGAAGCGCACTCCGTAGGCGCCCATGAGGATACCCATGATGATCGGGCCACCGGCTATGCCCAGTCTGATAGGAGCGTCCATCCCGGGGAGGCTGATGGGGATGGCTCCGAGCAAGAGCCCCAGCCCCATGCCGATAAAAATACTGACCAGGTAGGGGGTGTCAAGCGGCTTGAGCTGGTCCCCCAGCTCTTTTGCCAGGAGGTCAACCTTGTCCTCCGGACCGACAGCGGTAATGCGGTCGCCCAGCTGTAGGATCAGATCCGGTGTGGGGACCAGATCCAGGTCTGCACGGTTGATCCGCGTGATATTTACCCCGTATCGATTGCGCAGCCTGAGATCACGCAGTGAGCGTCCGTTGATCTCAGCCTTTGAGATAATGATGCGCTTGCTGACCAGATTGTCACTGCTCTCGATGCTGTACCAGTCTGTGCGCTTTTCCTCCTGCTCCACCAGTTGACCAAAGATGTGCTCAAGGACATCCACTGTGTCCATCTTGCAGACGACGAGGAGGTGGTCTCCGAGCTTGAAGGTGGTGTCAGGTGTCGGAGTGATGAGGTCCTTGTTGCGGTAAATTCGGGAGATGACGTAGTCTTGGCGAAAAGTCTTGTGTACCTCTTCGAGGGTGTGGCCGACAATGCCCTCGTTGACCACATAGTACTCAGCGATGTGGTGTTCGTTGGGCTCTTCGGCTACTTTTTGTTTGGCTCTACTCGGAAAGAAGGAGCGGAGCAGCTCCAGGACGAGGAACACACCTACCGTACCTATAGGATAGGTGATGGCTGTCGCCAGTGCCATGGCATTCATGGCTTCGTGGGTGGCACTGCTGCTCCCCTTGGCAGAGAGAAGTGCCTGCTGTGCCGCTCCGAGTGCAGGTGTATTGGTGACCGCTCCTGAGAGGATACCCATCACGTTGCCTACCGTGTCGTACCCCACCAAGACCAGCACCACCGCCGCTATGGTACCCATCAAGATAAGCCCAAGGCTCCAGAGATTGAGGCTCAAGCCATGTGTGCGAAATGTGGCAACAAAGCCCGGCCCTACTTGTACCCCAAGTGCGTAGATGAATAGGACGAGCCCAAAGTTTTGGGCAAAGATGAGCATCGGCTCGTTGACACGAACCCCAAAGTGCGCCATCATGATCCCCAGGAAGAAGACACATACACCACCCAGGGATACTGCACCCATGCGCAGCTTCCCCAGCCATAGACCTATACCGCAGGTGAAACATATGATGATGATGGTCTGTACTAAAGACCCTTCAACCCAAAACGCTCTGATCGCCTCCCACATCTGTCTGTGTTGTTCGTTGTGTCAAGGATGGTTTTGTCTTGTGACTGTCTTTCTCGGTGCAAAGGTACTAAAAAGGGATGATCCCTAGTTTCTTGGGTTAAGTGGCGGAGGTATTCAAGGATTATTGATCCTTTTGTGTACTTTTGTAAGAGTTAATACTTCTAAACATTAAACAACATGAGTAGACTATGAAGTGGTTTTTGAAGTGCATCCGCCACTATGCGGATTTTAAAGGACGTGCCCGTCGGAAAGAGTACTGGATGTTTGCCCTCATCTCGGGATTGATCGGTATGCCTATCGCAATGTTGAGAGAACTATTTGGTAACGATGCGGCTCTCGAAGGAATTTGGGGCGCTCAGGAGTCGATGGGGCTCGCCTCCACAAGTAGTGCGGTGCTATCGGTGGTGGTCAATGTGATCTACCTGCTGTGGACTCTTTTTATCCTGGTCCCCTCCATTGCGGTAATGGTCAGGCGACTGCATGATACCGGACGGAGTGGGAAGATACTTATCCCGCTTTTTGTGCTGGAGATCATCTTTGTGATCTTGGCGGTCGGCGCCGGCATCGCACCTACTATGGCGATGAGCATTCTATTGGTTGTTACCGGCATCCTATTTCTCGTCGTTGTTGTATGGGTCTTTGTCCTCACCGTCAAGCCGGGAGACATCGGTCCGAATCGATACGGCTCTGATCCCAAAGCTCTGGATGAAATAGCACAGGACTGACCCTCTCGTATTTTTGACGATCCCTCTTGCATAAGTCGGAAAGTGTGTGTACCTTTGCAAAGCATTTCGGAAGAGAGATGCACCCACCTTGTCCGGTGGTGTAATGGTAACACGTAAGATTCTGGCTCTTAAATTTGGGGTTCGAGTCCCTGCCGGACAGCAAAGCACAGCCCGCTCAAAGGTATGAGCGGGCTGTGCTTTTTTGCGATCCGTAAATAGGAGGCGTGGTAGGGACTCTCTTAGATGAGGGGGCGGGGTCCTTCGCGGAGTACCTCAAATGGGGTGGTCGTGCAGTCGATGATGGCGCTCTTTTGGCGTCCGCCTTCTCCGCCGTCGACGACGAGTGCGACTTTTTCGGAGTAGAGCTCGTGGATTAGTCCCGGGTCAAAGCCGTATGCGATGTCCAGCCCCTCGGGGAGCTTGGGTAGAGAGAAACCAGTAAGGGGGTTACCGTGGTAGGTGATCAGCTCGTGTATGAAGGCGTGATCCGGGATGCGGATGCCGACCTCGTTGCGCTTGCGGTAGATCCGTGGCAGTGTGCTGATGGTGGGTAGAATGAAGGTGAAGGGTCCGGGGCTGTTGGCTTTGATGAGCTTGAAGGCGTCGTCGGACATCCGAGCATAGGTGCTGGCCTGGGAGAGGTCGGCACATAAGATAGAGAAGCGGCTCTTCTCCGGCTCAATCCCTTTGAGGTGCGCCAGTTCGTTGAGCGCCGTCTGGCTGAGTGCGTCGCAGCAGATGGTGTAGACGGTGTCTGTGGGGAGGATCAGCACCTTCCCATCCCGTAGAAGCTCACTGCACTGCGAGAGCAAGAAAGGGGCAGGAGCGGCGTTGTCGTAGTACTTGAGTATCATAGCGAATCTTGGTTATTTGGTGGTGGTGCCGATGAGAAACACCGCCGGTCTTTTGTGAAAAGTGGGGTGCTCGGCGAGTTTTTTCTTCCAGTCTTTTATGGTCATCTGGTATATTTCCTCGTCCGGGGTGGTGAGGTCTACCGCCATACAGAGTCGGACGTTGGGAGGAAGCAGGTCTACCAGTTCGCTCAGCAGTTGGTCGTTGCGGTAGGGTGCTTCGATGAAGATGTGCGTCTCACCACGCTTGAGGGTAGAGCCTGCCATCTCGCGGAGGAGGGACCGGCGGCGGTCTTTGTCGTAGGGGAGGTAGCCATGAAACGAAAATCTCTGTCCGCTAAATCCGCTTGCCATGAGCCCTAGAAGTAGGGAGGACGGTCCGACAAGAGGTACGACCCGAATGCCTCTCTCGTGGCAGTCGGCGACTACCCTTGCTCCGGGGTCAGCCACTCCGGGACAGCCTGCCTCGCTCATGAAGCCGACGTCGGTGCCGTCCTGTAGTTGCTCAAATACTGCCTTTTCCGGATAACTGTAGTGGTCGTGCTTGTCTACCTCGTAGATCGTCATGGAGCGGATGTCCTTGTCCGGTAGGATGGAGCGGATATACTGCCTTGCGGTGCGTGCATTCTCCACGAGCAGAGTGTTGAGCCGTGCGATGAGATCGATACTCCCCTGCGGCTGATAGTAGTCGGTGTCCACCTCTCCCAGAGAGATGGGGATCATATAGAGTGTGCCTGCCATAGCTAAAAGTCGAGTAAAGTGTAGGTGGTGCGTACGTGCCGGATGCTGTTGCGCTCCTGCATGTGCCACCACTCCTTGCGTATCGGGTAGAGCCCTACGCGCGCCATGAGCCGGTGAAAGTACCGACGGTTTTCACGGGCTTCGGGTGTGATGATACCTTTGTTGACCAGCTCCTCTTCGATGCCGATGTGGGCGGCTTCACCGAAAAAGTCGACCGGGCTGCCCATATCTACAGGTGCGCCGAGGACTCTGTCATAGATGCTGAGGTCGACGGCTACACCATAGTTGTGTCTCCCGCCACCATTGGTAGGTGGGGCAACGTACTTTTGATCCGGTGTACCCTTGACGAGGTTCCACATTTTCTGTTGGATACTGAGTGGTCGTGCTGCGTCGTAGATGATGAGGCAGTACCGCTCTCCTTTTTCCTTCACCAAGATCTCCTGAGCGCGTGCCATCTTTTCAGCAAAGTGGGGTGTCAGGTAGGCCTCCTCAAAATCTCCGTAGACATCTTCCTGCATAAAGTTGTCCTTGGATGAGTACATGAGGTCTACCATTATACCGGGAGCTACATCGGTTACTTTCACCAGTCCTGCTTTGATCATTTGTTCGCTCCAGTCCTGCGCCAGAAGGGTGCCGGGGGAGAGGAGGGCAAAGAAAGACAGCAGAAGGATTGGCTGCAGCCTTTCCTTCCACTGTCTCCTGTAGTGTGATATGGTTCTGAATCCCATGACTTAGCTGTTCATAGAGGCCAAAAACTCTACGTTGTCCACAGTGTTGCGCATGTTCTTCAGGATGAGCTCCATTGCCTCCATGGAGGTCATCTCTGCCATTTGTCGGCGGAGTACCCACATGCGGTTGAGTACTTCCTTATCCTGCAGTAGGTCATCTCGTCGTGTGCTGGATGCCATGAGGTCAATCGCCGGGTAGATGCGCTTATTCGAGAGCTTGCGGTCGAGCTGTAGCTCCATGTTGCCGGTACCCTTGAACTCCTCAAAGATCACATCGTCCATCTTGGACCCGGTCTCTTGCAGGGCGGTAGCAAGTATCGTGAGGCTGCCGCCGTTCTCGATGTTGCGGGCGGCACCAAAGAAGCGCTTGGGCTTCTGTAGTGCGTTGGCGTCGACACCACCGGAGAGTACCTTTCCTGAGGCAGGCTGTACCGTATTGTACGCTCTTGCCAGCCTGGTGATGGAGTCGAGGAGGATCACCACGTCGTGTCCGCACTCCACGAGGCGCTTTGCTTTCTGGAGGACAATGTCCGCAATCTTGACGTGCTGCTCTGCCGGCTCGTCAAAAGTGGACGCAATCACCTCCGCATCGACGTTGCGAGACATATCGGTGACCTCCTCCGGGCGCTCATCGATGAGCAGGATGATCATGTACACCTCGGGGTGGTTGTGGGCTATTGCGTTCGCGATGTCCTTGAGGAGCATGGTCTTACCCGTCTTGGGCTGTGCCACAATCAGACCGCGCTGCCCCTTGCCTATGGGTGAGAAAAGGTCCACGATGCGTACCGCTGTTTTGTCAAAAACTTTGGTACTTGCGGGGCATTCCAGCTTGAACTTCTCTGTCGGAAACAGCGGGGTGAGGTGGTCGAAGGACACTCGGTCACGAACTTGCTGTGGGTCGCAGCCGTTGAGGCGGATCAGCTTCTTCATGGGGAAGAACTTATCTCTATCCTTTGGCAGTGCGATGATGGCTTCGATGACGTCTCCGGTCTTGAGTCCGTGGTTGCGGATCTGGTTTTGAGAGACGTAGACATCGTCCGGCGAGGCGAGGTAGTTGTAGTCACTTGAGCGGATGAATCCATACCCATCCGGCAGGATCTCCAGCACTCCGGTGCACTTGAGGCTGTCACCAAAGTCGTAGGTCTGCTGTTGCTTCTTTTGTTGTTGCTGCTGTTGCTGCTGGCGGTTGTTGCCTCCGCGCTGCTGCCGGTCTTGTTGCTTGGCAGGCTCTTGCTTCTGGGGCTTTTGGTCTTCCGGCTTTCCGTCGTTGCCTTTTTTGGGTGCGATCATGCCCATCATGTCCGTTAGGACTGAGTTGTTGGCGTTTTTGTTGACAAAGACCTGCTGCTTATCCGTATTCTTATCATTGGTCTTCTCCGCCTCATCCTTCTTGTCAGTTTTTTGCTGAGCGTCTTGAGTGTCTTGGTCATTTTTTGCCCGGACCTTTTGAATGGACGGCTTTGCCTTTTGCTCCTGCTTGCTGTCTTGCTTGCTGTCCTGCTTGGTGTTTTTGCGAGGGCGTCCGCGCTTCACCTTGGGAGCGTCGCTCTGCGCATCCTTTTTGTCATCGGATGCGTTGTCGGCTTTCGTCTTGCGAGTTCTCTGTGTCTTCGGCTTTTCCGGTTGCTTTTTGTCCTCGTTGTCTTTGGCGTTTTTTGTTTTTTTGCCGTCTTCAGCATCGGTATTCTTACCGGGCTTAAACTTCTGGGACAGGAGTACCGCTTGTTTGTCAAGGATGGCATACACTGCATCTCTTTGGTCCATACCCGAGATGCCGTCTATTTTTAGTTCTTCAGCCACATTCGTGAGCTCCTCTTTATTCATATCATTGAGCTCCGAGATGGTGTATGTCTTTGCCATATATTACTAATGTTGGTTTTGGATGTTTTTGGATGACCAAGAGCTGATGGTTTGGTGCAGTAGGGTGTCGCACAGTCGCCTCCGCCATGAGCGTGCGTGAGTCCCCGGTCCTTTGGATCTGTACTGAGAAAGTGTAGGAGGGTGCAGCTTATTCGTAAAGAAATCGGTTTGTCTAAAGGAGGCTAAAATAGCAAGGTCGTTGGCTGTGCTGATTCAAGGTACGTCGCCCCCATGTGCTTTGTGCTGAGTGTTTTATGAAAAGCCACACACCCGGCTAGTATACCACCATGCAGTCTGGGTACATTATTTGACTAGAAATGGTGGGCAGTGATGGATTCGAACCACCGTAGGCGAAAGCCAGCTGAGTTACAGTCAGCCCCATTTGTCCACTCTGGTAACTGCCCTCTATGTATATACCCGTATCTAGTGATGTGTGTCAGAATTTCTCCCTGTCCCCTCTTTGATGATGCAAAGTTAGTGAAAATATTCAATATCCGCAAACCTACCATTGTCCTGTACGGGGGACGCTATAGAATTTTTTGCCCTTCGGATCCGGGCGAAAAATTTGACGGATAGTAGCGAAATGTTTCCAGTAGGAAAGAAAACAGTTTCACGGATAGAAGCGAACTGTTTCCTACCGGAAACTTTTTGCTGTCAGTAATGGTCTGTGCTACAGTCTGTTGAGGAGTTTTCTTTTTACAGTGCCATCAGCTTGAGCGCGGTGACGGCTCCCTCGACACCTTTGTTGCCATGTATGCCGCCGGCACGCTCCGTGGCTTGCTCCATGGTGTCAGTCGTCAGTACCCCAAAGACTACCGGCACCTCTCCCCTGGCATTGAGCGCACCGAGGTTGACCGAGACGGCCTCGGAGATGTAGTCAAAGTGTGGGGTCTCTCCACGGACGATGCACCCGAGTGCAATGATGCAGTCAGGAGGGGTGGGGGACTCCATCAGCCGGGCGGAGCCGTAGATGAGCTCAAAGCTCCCGGATACCCGATGGACCTTGATGTCCTTCTCCGCCACTCCATACTTGACTAATGTGTCGTGTGCTCCCTGCATGAGTGCATCGGTGACAGCGGGGTTCCACTCGCTTACCACCAGAGCCACTCGTTTGCCGGTAGCTGTGGGTACGTCTTCGGGATTGTATATGCTGAGGTTGGTTGTTGCCATGTGCTATCTTGGTTTGAAGTCTGAAAAAGGTGTCTTATATGTCCTATTTGTCCTGTCAAGAGTGCCAAAGTTAGCAAAGATTTCGGACAAATATTTTCGGGTGTCCGATTCATCTGACATTATGAGGGGGTGTGTCAGGTAGATCGACCTATGGCAGTTGTGTTGCACCTATAGTAGTGCAGTCGGCAACAGCTGACGGCGAACAAAATAAAGACGAAACAATTAAAACAATAAAAACAAAGAACATTATGAGACAACGTAGCACATTTTCTGATTTTATCGACTCATTCTTTAGCAATGACATCTATCCTTACGCAGCAGCCGGACACAGCCTCTCTGCTTCGAAGCCTGCGATGAACGTTTTGGAGACCGATGACGCTTACCGTATAGAGCTGGCGACTCCCGGACTATGCAAGGAGGATATAAGCATCAAGCTGGACGAGGATGACGACCTGGTCATCTCCTTTGACAAACGCGAGGAGAAGTCCGATGGCACACCGGAGGGCGAAGGCGCATCGGATAGCACGGAGGTGGCTGTGGCTGAGAACAAGCCTGTGCGCTATCTGCGTAGGGAGATCATTCACCAGAACTTTGTCCAAAAGCTGGGCTTGCCCGATGATGTCAAGAGGGACAGCATCACGGCATCCATGGAGAATGGTCTGCTCATCGTGGAGATTCCCAAAATCAAGGAGGAAGACCGTGCCAAACTTGAGCGGAGTATCGATATTAAGTAATGAGCGGTGCCCGAGCAACTACGGCGTAGATTGATTTTTTACTGAACAGGAGAGTGGCGGCTTGTACGAGTGAGTGCAGGCCGCTGCTTCTTTTTATCGCTACTCTTGACTGGCTTTATCCGCAATAAGTAACGGTGCTCTTTTCCTCATCCACGCGAATGGGATGGTACTCGTCGCGAAGGAACTGCAGTGCGCGGTGGAGCTCCTCATCCGTGAGGTGGGCAAACTGTTCTCTGAGCGACCTGAGGGAGGTGGTCCCTACAGAGCTCAGGTAGTCCTCGACCGAGTCAATCTCCCGGTAGGTGAGTCCTTTCGCGGGATGTGCCAGGCAGTAGTCGCAATAGCCGCAGGGTAGGGGGGACTCTTCGCCGAAGTACTTCATCAGGACTTTGGCCCTGCAATCCTCACTTTCATCGGTGTACTCCATCATTTTGTCCAGTCGCTTTTTGTCCCGCTTGATCTTGTCGGAGTAGGCACTCTTTGGGATGAGCAGCTGACCGGGTGGCACTCGGTCTTCGAGCATTCGGACGTAATTGGCGCGCTTGCCCGGGCGGTAGTCGATGATCCGCCAGCGCTTTAGATTCTTGAGCAGGGTGTAGAGCTGTTCGGAGGTGAGGTGGAGCCGCTGACTGATCCGGTACTCATCGATGGCAGCATACTCTGTGAAGATACCCGTGTACTCCCTGAGAAGGATCTCGACCAGGTCGTCATAGATCAGCTCCGCCTCGGTAAACATGTGGTACAGTTCGTTGCGGTTGACTGTGAAGATCAGAGTGCTCGCCTTTTGATGATCCTCGAGATACTCCATGTATCCGGATAGGTAGAGGATGTTTAGCGTCGCTTTTACGGTCTGGACTTGGTGGCCAAAGATGTGGGCAAAGTGGTAGGAATCCAGCTCGAAGTACCTGCCAATCCCCGTCCCGACTGCGATCTCAAAGTAGTTGCACAGGTCTTCGTAGATCTTCTTGATCAGTTTGATCGGTGGATATTGCTTATCAATGAGCTTGTACAGGACTTCATCGTCATCGGGAGAGTAGAGCAGTACGGCATAAGCTCTCTGGTTGTCCCTTCCTGCGCGACCCGCCTCTTGATAGTAGCTCTCCGGTGCTGTGGGAGGATAGGGGTGCAGTACGAGCCTGACGTCCGGCTTGTTGATCCCCATCCCGAACGCAGTCGTGCAGACCATCACCCGGACGATGTCCTCCTGCCACTCCTGCTGTCGCTTCTTTTTTTCAGTAGCCGGGAGCCCCGCATGGTAGTAGGTAGCGCTGATCCCAAAGTTGCGAAGCATGGCGGCAATCCGTGTGCTTTGTTTGCGAGTACGTACGTAGAGCAGAGCACTGCCGGGTACTCTGGAGAGGATGTGGTAGATGGTTCTGGGCTTATCCGCAGTACGGCGTACCACATAGGACAGCTCGCGACGGTAGAAGCTCTTCCGAAAGAGCCGATGCCCGTCTCTGAACTTGAGCAGCCGCTGTATATCTGTCACCACATCGGGGGTGGCGGTAGCGGTCAGTGCCAGTACGGGGGCATCGGGTATCAGTCGGCGAATGTCCGCCAGTCGTAGGTAGTCCGGCCTGAAGTCGTAGCCCCACTGACTAATGCAGTGACACTCGTCGACCACGATCATAGCGACGTTGAGCATCGACAGCTGCCTGAGGAAAAACTCATTGCGCAGACGCTCGGGCGAGACATACAGCAGCTTATAGTTGCCATAGAGTACGGTGTCGAGGGCATTGGTCATCTGTGCTCGGGTCATCCCGGAGTGGAGGGCGGTGCCTCGTATGCGGGCTTTGCTCAGGTCGTCGACCTGGTCGATCATCAGTGCCACAAGCGGTGAAATGACCAGCGTGACTCCCTCCAGCATCAGTGCGGGCACTTGAAAGGTGATGGACTTCCCTCCTCCAGTCGGCATCAGAGCCAGTGTGTCCCGTCCCTCCAGGACGGAAGTGATGACCTCCTCCTGCATGGGTCGGAATCTTGAGTAGCCCCAGTGCTCATGGAGGATCTCCAAGGGAGAATGATCCGTACAGCGCTTCATCGCTCTTGAGGATGGATGTGTATGTCCTTGATGTTGAGCTGGGTATTCAGGTGTCCGCCTTTGCTGACTTCGTCTATGGTGTATAGGATGTCAAAGGTCGCTCCCTCTTCGCTCAGTAGCGGGAGCAGCTCAGCCTGCTCGTAGGCTATGGCTTCGAAGATGGGGAGCTTGTTGGGCATGCTCAGCACCAGGCGCAGGTGCGACTGCCTAAACCCTGTCACCCGGGGTGGGGTTACGCAGGTGACGTTCTTGGTGAAAAAGGTAGGCTTCTCATTGCCCGGGCCATAGGGCTCCAGCCAGCGAAGCTGTCTGCGGAGCTGTGGGGTGATCTCCTTGAGCTCGATGGAGCCGTCAATATCGTACCGTGGTCGCAGAGCCTGAGCGGTGATGGCACTGTCTGCCAGTGTGCTGGCACGGCGGATGAACTTGTGGAGGTTCTTCTTCTTGATGGTCATCCCGGCAGCATGGGTATGTCCGCCAAAGCTCTCAAAAAGGTCCGAGCACTGCTCGATAAGCGAGTAGACGTCAAAGTTTTCGATGCTTCTTGCGGAGCCGGACACTTGGTTTTGTTGCGTATCTGCCAGCACGATGGCCGGTCGGTTGTACTTCTCTGAGAGGCGGGACGCCACAATGCCGATCACACCATTGTGCCAGGAGGGGTCGTAGACGATGATGATCTTGCGGTCCTCCATGTCGGTAAAGCTCTCCACGATTTCGTTGGCTTCTCGTGTGATGGAGTGGTCCAGCTCCCGGCGTTGGTTGTTGTACTCATCGATGTGATGGCTGAGCTCCCGGGCATCTTTTAGCGACCGAGAGAGGAGCAGATCCACCGACTCTCTCCCGCTCTGGATACGCCCTGAGGCGTTGAGACGGGGACCGATCTTGAAGATGATGTCCTGTGTGTCCAGATGCCTGTTCCTCAGCCCACTGATGTCGATGATTCCCTTCAGTCCCAGCGACGGGTTGCGGTTGAGCTTCTTGAGCCCGTAGTAAGCCAGCACCCTGTTTTCACCGGTGACCGGGACAAAGTCTGCCGCAATGCTCACCGCCACCAGGTCCAAAAGATCATACAGGGAACGAAGGTTGATCCCGTTGCTGATGGCAAAGGCTTGCATGAACTTGAACCCCACCCCGCAACCACACAGGTAGCGAAAAGGGTAGGTGGAGTCCGGGAGCTTGGGGTTGAGGTTGGCGACGGTATTGGGGAGTGTATCACCGGGCTTGTGGTGGTCACACACGATGAGGTCCACACTCTTGGTGGCTGCGTAGTCGACCACGTCGTTGGACTTGATGCCCGTATCCAGGGCGATCAGGAGCGAGTAGCCCTCATCCTCGGCAAAGTCTATCCCCATCTTGGATATGCCGCTGCCCTCCTCGTTTCGATCAGGGATATAGTACCCGATGTTTCGAGTGAAGAGCCGCAGGTACTTGTAGACAAGCGTCACTGCCGTAGTCCCATCCACATCGTAGTCCCCGTATACGAGGATGCCCTCTTTGTTTCCTATCGCACTATTGAGCCGCTTCACAGCTTTCTCCATGTCGTTCATCAAGAACGGGTCGTGGAGCTGAGCGAGCGAGGGGTGAAGAAAGATGTCCACCTCTTCTTTCGTCCGGATACCGCGCCGGTACAGGATCTCACCTACTATGGGAAGCAGGTTCGCCTGCTTCGCCAGTCTGTGAGATTGTGTATAGTCGTCATCGCTAAGTGGGGCGGTATGCCAGTCGTGGCTCATGGGTGGAATGGGTGTTGAAAAAGTGTTGTCTCGTGAATCCTACGTATCCCTACAAATATACGCTTTTTATTTGGTCCGAAGCGAAAGGTCCGCCTGTCAATCATCGCTCACAGAGTGGGAGATGTATTGAATGAAAATCGCGCCGGATATCTCGCCAAAAAGTTCCTACCTGATTTTTTTTGGTTTCGGACTATCTAACTGAGAAGTAAGAGGTTACCGCTTGGGTGCAAAATTACTAAGCGTCATGTCTAACTTCATTACCTCATATGAAGTCACAACTATCCAAATTAACGCCACAAGTACGCACTAAAGGAAATCACGCTGATTACAGCATCTCCGAGCCACATATTTGCACTGTCGAATATGTCGGTGGAGGGATGCGTCTTCGATAACATCACGTTTCGATGAGCGATATTGGCAAGGGGGTATATCAAAGAACATATCCTTGATTCTCTCACTTGAACGTTGGGATGTGCGAAAGCTGATACAATCGAACGGTTGTCCTGATAAGCGAAAATGGAACACCCTGTAGGAATACATAAACAATAAGGGGATTCTATCCACGGCAGTTTCAATCTTCGATAATGGGGAGATTCTTTCGGAGAGGGGAATATGCCCGTATTGAAACAGATAATAGAATGTATCACAATTAAAAAAAATATGACAGAGAAGAAAACCGGAACGATTGATTCCATTGCCATTCGAGAACTTATCTCGCAAGGTATTCCCATGAAACAAAAAGAGAGTGAGATGAAACGCTCTCTATCAGAAGAGCAGTGTGTCGAATCGAAACGTCCAAATGACGAACCAATATCAAAGGATTTTTCAAAAGTCCCAAGAAGAGAAAGGCGAAAGGCTGACGAGGGCGATTATGAGTCGCTTTTCATCTGTCGCAATACTTTGAAAAATCGCAAGACCATCTATATTGCCAAAGAGTTGCAAGACACGCTGGCGGAAATAGTCATGTCGATGAGAAACAGAGATGTGACCATTGGTACCTATGTGGAGAACATTATCCTTCATCACCTTGAGACCTACAAAGATGAAATCAACAGATTGGCAGAGATAAAATTCAAGAAGCTATTGTGAGGCATTTAGCAATGGCTTTTTGTTGCTTTTGAGCCGTATCAACTCGCTGTCAAAAGTAACGAACTGTTTTTCATTGGGGGGCTTTGTCCGCCCGAAGCATAAGAAAGAAAAGGAGCGATCGGCAAATCTGCCGACCGCTTTACTTCATCTGTTCTTCTTGAATGATTATTTTTGATTTTATGCGGATTCCAGAGGAGAGGGAGTTGAGTTTCAACTTTTTCTTTTTCCCTGCTTCTCGCATATCCGACATTTTCTTATGCGTTTTTCCGTCAGGTCGGTCGTTTTCGTTTCAGTGGAGTAAAAAGGTAGGGCTTAGGACAAGCAAGGTTTTACGGCGAGAATACTACCTGCAATGAAATGGAAGTGTGGAGATTGTCGTCTAAACGGCTTGTCGCCCCGACCTTTTTTGTCCGTAGATGCCCGGAACTACCTTTGCCGCTGACAACGAACAACCGATTCCGACATGATACACGAGCATAAGTGGAGGATGTACAGGGACAGAAGCAGGGCGAAAACAAAAAACGCCGTCTTCGGAGACTGCATTTCATCATAAGAATAGAATACACAGAAAACAAAAAGCCGTCCCAACAGACGGCTTTACGAAAAAATTAAGAGAGAAAATTCTTTTTCTCACGACATACCCTTATCTTTGCAATAGGTTCTTTGAGCCATGCAAAATGCTGTATATCATTGTTATAGTTTTATCGACTAATTGTTTCTACAGTATTCTATAACTCAAGAATCTGTTGACATTCAATTAGTAATTTAAAATAAAAGAGACACATCTTATGGCGAGAAAAATTAGTTTAGCCCTCTATCAATTATCGATAAACAGAAAAGGAAAAAGGGATGACCGAATAGTGCTTTCGGACTTCATGAATGGATTTGATATTATTGATATTATTAATGAATTATTTAACACCTTAAGATATAATTCAGTAAATGAAGATGTTGCTCAAAATCGAGATGAAGAAAAATTCTTTCGAATTATGAAAAGAGATGGGAGGGATTTGCTATTTACTGACGGAAGGTATATCTCTGGAATTATTGAAACAGGTGATTACGGAACAGAAGAAAATATGGTTAATGTTTTAACAGGAGAAGCAACACATACCAAGAGTGTAAATGAAGCTCTTCTTATTCCTTTCTATTTCCTTTTTTATGTTCCTGAAGATTCTAAAGTTGCTTTTTTGCTTTTAGAAAGAATTGGGAATCTAGGTATCTATAGCTTATTGGAAAGTAAACTGAGAGGATATTTAGCCCCCCGAATTATTGAAGATGATGAAAACAATTTTGTTTTAAAAATCAATCCATTAGTTTTACAAAGACTTGTAAATCAACATCTTGGTTCTATAGGAGGAGGGGCAAAGAAGATAACTTTTGAACAGGTGCACAAGGAAGATCTCAAAGTTTCGCGCATGACAAACAATGAAATATCTAATGATGAGGTGGGAAATACAGAAATTGTTTACACTGCTAAAAGAAATAATTTCTTTAATATCAGAAGCCTTCTTAATAGAATACAGCGTGTTGATTCATCTAATGTTTTTAGCATTGAAGGTGTGCAATATGGAGATGTTAAATTTGAAGTAATAATTGAAGGGCAAAAAAGGCAGTTATCAGTAAAAGACATAGAAAAACTGGGAACTTTTATGGATATAACAGACAATGTTGAGCTTGCTTCAAACAATTATCCTACTTATGAGTCGCTTAATAGGCAAGCACATCTGTTGACAACATTTATTATAAGGGAAATACAAGAGGATAATTAGAATGAAGAAAAATTTGATGTTTTGGATGGCAATTATTTTTTTAGTCGCAGGCATACTCCTATGTGTATGCTTTTTGTATATGGGCATTTCACAAAAGGTGTTTAGTAATAGTTATGTTGTTGAACAACTAAAGAATAACCTTGGAAGTTTTATTTCAGGTACAATTGGTATACTCTTTACAATAACAGCAACTATCTTCTTATTCATAACATTCAGAGAACAACGGAAACAGTTTGAATTATCTAAACAGTCTCAAGAGCAATCTCGCTTTGAAACGACATATTTTAATCTCCTATTAATGTTAGATGATGTTAGGGATAATGTGAATAAAAAAACATTGCTCAACACTTTAATACCCCCAACATTACAACGATATGGGACTATTATGGATTAATGAAAGAATATTACACAATCTATCCAAAAGAAGAGAACAAGGATAATTTTGAAACTATTATGGATAGGCTGTCAAGCAATTCATTGGATACCGAGAAAGATATGGCTCAAGGCTGTATACTAGATTTTTTTGATTCATTCGTTGGAAAGCACAATTTTAGTATAGGCTATTTTTTTAGATATATTTACAATACGATCAACTTTGTCGTAACAGAAAGGAATGCAGTTCAAGATAAAACCGAGAATACTGACATTCAACGTTATTTAAATATTTTACAAGCACAATTGTCAGACGAAGAATTAGCCTTGATTTTTTACGATGCTCTTTCATCCTCTGGAAAAAATAAGTATGGGTATAAGCAATTTCATACTTTATTAGATACATACCAATTTTTGGAAAATATTAACGGGCATTTTTTATTACATAGAAATCACCATGTATTTTATCAAAAAACATTTTTCAAATTTTTAAATAGAGATGAGAGGCGTTTAAAAAAGAAATGCCTCTAAAGAGAGATATCTTTCATGGATAACTAATAAAAAAGTAGATAAATATTTGTCTTTCTGTTTAGAAAATAATATTTCTGCAAAACTAAAAAGCGGTTCTTTGAAATGGCAAAATAAGGTGGAGTATAGAAGTTTGCTGGTTTCCTTATCGTTACCTCCCTTATATTAACGAACAACATAATCTATTGATTATTTGACGCTTATAAAATTCTCTATGCCTTGCAAGATGCCAAGTCAACGGAGTCCGGATGCCACAAGCCAACCCCACGGCTTTGAGATGGGTCAGTAGTTTGCCCTTGCTCATCGTAGTCGGGAAATATCTTGTAATCTCCTTTGCTATTCTCTTTCGTGTAAAGAGCGAGTATCTGCTCTGCTATCGGATGCAAGGGAATCAAACTCTCCACCTCCGTTTTCTGTCTTGCCCTGCGGATATACCGCTTCCCCTCGCTGTTCGTCTCGATTTGAGAAGCTCGTAGCCCCTGTAAGTCAACAAAAGCAAAACCTGTAAAGACCGAAAAAAGGAACATTCTTCGGCTTAGCTCTGCTCCTTCATCCTGCAATGGGAATGCCAAGAGCTTTGACACATCGCCCTTACTCAGAAAACGAGGTTTGCGCTCCACGACTTCATACTTCACCTCTTCAAACGGATTGAAGCGTATCGTCCCTTGACTGACGGCTCGGTACATCAATCGACTCAACCAACAGAGATGGCTATTTATCGTTGCAGGCGCATAACCCTCCATCTTCAGATAGAAGCGATAATCCTCAAAGAACTCAATCGTAAGAGCCGACAAGGGGACATCCCGCTCACTGCGACTGCGCACAAAAAAGTTAAGCAGTCTATCGGCGTACCGATTGTTCCTATATGTCCCCGCACTACTGCATTCTCGTTGGGCGTTGAGTTCTTCCGCACTAAGAGCGAGCAGGGTCGTTGGAGTTTTCCCGACACCCTGCAAGTAGTTCTTCAGCAACTCGGCACTTACTGCTCCGTACTTGTAAAGCAAGGTGTTGTAGCCTTGTTCGACATTCTCTCGAAAGGTTTGCAGGCGTTGGTTGGTTTTCTTCTCCTTTGTCTCCCTTCGCTTCACGCTCCAATCGTTTGGGGCAATGCTTTCGCCTGTGGTTATAACTACGCTTGCTCTATCTATGGTGATACGGCAAAGGATTGCCGTTGTGCCGTCTGCTTTGATCTTGCTCTTATTGATGTAGAATAGTATTCTGAATGTACTGCACATAGCTCTTACAAGGTTAAGGTTAGCTCTTCAGTGAAAGAGAGGAATTGCTCAAACTCATCGAAAAGCTTCTTCGGAGTCACATGAGCATATCGCTCGGTCGTTTGGATATTGCTATGCCCCAACATGCGGCTCACCGTTTCAATCGGCACTCCTCGCTCCAAAGTTATCAACGTGGCAAAGGTGTGGCGACCAACGTGTGCCGAAAAGGGAATAGAGATACCAGCTCGAAGTTGTAGAGCTTTGAGGTGGGCAAGGTAAACCGAATAAGCAATGGGAGCAAAGAGTGTGTCACGCTCCTCTGATTGATACCGCTCCATCAGACGCACGGCTTCAGATAAGAGTTTCACACGACAAAGCGTATTGGTCTTCTGTCTGCGGAACTTAAGCCATAATGCCCCCTCATCATCTGTAAAGAGATGCTTGCGCTCAAGGGAGACCATATCGCAGTAGGCAACACCCGTATAACAGGCGAAGAGAAAGAGGTCTCGAGCGGTTTCCAGCTCCACTTCATAAGGCTCAAAGGTGAGGCTCTGCAACTTATCCAACGAAGCCCTATCCAATGCACGAGGTTGTTTGTTCTCCCCTCGTTCGATCGTTACGTGAGCAAACAGTTGTCTCGTTATCAACCCTTCACGATATGCCAGACGGCAGACCTTCTTCACTGCTAATGCCATCTTACGATAATGACCTTGCGAATGCCCCAGCTTTCCGACAGAGTAGTGTTGTAGGCAATCCAAGAAGTCTTCTTCAATCTGACTGAAAGCAATATCTGTCGTGTGGAACTTCTCCTCGATAAAGGCTCGCAGATGCTTTCGAATAGTAAAGTAACTACTTAAAGTCGTTCCCTTGATTTCTATCCCCACCTTTTGCTTCATCTCTTCGAGCATTTGATCATATCGCTCCAAGAGGGTGATTTGGCTTTGCATACTATCTTGCAGCAACTCCTTGATGTCAGTCGCTGTAAAGACAACTCCTCGCTCACAAAGGGTTTGATAAGCCGACTGCGCCGAGAGAAGCAAGCGTTCCAACTTGCCATTCGTTGTGACAGCTTCACGGCTCTTGCCGTTCAGCCTGCTCTCACGAACATTCCACAGCTTGGGGTCGCAAGACAGCTTGCAACTGAATTGAGCTATCGTTCGCCCATAGGTTATCCGCCCCATAATCGGAGCTAGCCCCGACCTGTCCAATCCGCTCTTTTTGAGGTAGAGCAACACCTTCATTTTGTCTGTTTGCATACGCTTCTGTTTTTATGGGCAAAGTTACCCGTTACCGAAGCGTTCTCAGCTATGCAAAGCATGGTATATCAGAGCAACAGAGCCAGAATTGCAGAGAGTTCCCTTACCGAATACTCTTCCGTCAGTTACCTACTCCTACCTCTTCGTTACCATTCGGAGAATGGGCTGACGATTTGGTAACGGAACTTCTGCACAAATCCACGCTTTCTGCACTTTTGCCCTCTGTGTAGAACATAGAGAAACACTGCAAATCCCTCTCATTTCCATTTACTTACCCGCAAACCTCTCCCTAATGCCCTTCCCCCTAATAGTTTCACGGATAGTAGCGAAAGGTTTCCAGTAGGAAAGAAAACGATTTGACGGATAGAAGAGAAATGTTTCCAGTAGGAAATTTTTCGTCGCCCCGCACCTAATTTTTTGAAGTGCGTGTATTTGTTTGTTTTTCAGTTGGTTGGACGGTTTATTGTGCGGGGCTTATTCCGAGGGCGTTTCCTGCGTGCCTATTTGTCCTACGGTCGTTGTGGAAGGTGTGCGTCTAATAGTCGGTGGAGGTCTGTGGCTTTTGTGTATCTTTGGACTCAGGAGGGTGAAAAGCAGTAGTAAATCGCATAAATTAAATTCGATCATAGGATGACGACAAGCCCGCTCACTCCTCAGAGCAAAAAGATTAGTCCCCTGCTTTGGGTGGCGACAGTGTACTTCAGTATGGGACTGCCCTATGTGCTGATCTCGGATATATCGGTACTGGCGTTTAAGGACCTAGGGATATCGGATGCCAAGATAACCTTTTGGACCTCGCTCTTGGTACTACCGTGGAGCTTGAAGCCCTTGTTTAGTCCCATCATGGAGCTGGTAGGAACGAAGAAGCGGTACGTCTTTGTGACGGAGCTTGTCTCGGCTATTGTGCTTGGCCTTGTGTGTGCCGGCTTGGGTGTGGACGACTTCTTTGTCATCACGCTCATGCTCTTGGCGATCATGGCACTCTCCGGGTCGATACATGATATTGCGGGCGACGGTACCTATATGGCAGAGCTAAACGCCCACGAGCAGAGTATGTACATCGGCTGGCAGGGGGCGTTTTATAACCTTGCGAAGATCTTAGCAAAAGGGGGGCTCGTGTACCTGGTCGGTCGCCTGAGCTCGGATGTGGGGGTGCTCAATGCGTGGCGGGCGATCTTCTTGATCGCCGGAGTGGTGATGCTCTGCATGGCAATCTACCACTTTTTCGTACTTCCCGGTCGGCTAAAGCAGCCCAAGGAAGAGGTACGGAAGCGTACCATGGGGGAGGCTATGGAGGAGTTTCTAAGGATTTTTCTCTCTTTTTTTCAGAAAAAACACATCGTTTTTTACCTGGTCTTCATCTTGCTCTACCGCTTTACCGAGGGGCTGGCGATCAAGGTAGCTCCGCTGTTTCTGAAGAGCAGTGTCGCCGATGGAGGAATGGGGCTGACGAATGAGCAGTTTGGACTCTTCTATGGGACCATTGGTACCGCTTGCTTTATCCTAGGCAGTATCCTGAGTGGGTACTTCATCAGCCACTATGGGCTGAGGCGTGTGCTTTTTGCGTTGGCTCTGATTTTTAATATCCCGTTCGTCGTGTTTTTCCTCTTTGCGCAGCTAGGCCCTCTGGATGCGGGATGGATCGCTACGGGCATTGCTTTTGAGCAATTTGGCTACGGCTTTGGGTTTGTGGGGCTCAACCTCTTCATGATGCAGCAGGTGGCACCCGGACCACATCAGATGGCGCACTACGCTATTGCCAATAGCTTGATGAACCTCGGTGTGATGATACCGGGTATGATGAGTGGGTTCATCAGTGATGCCGTGGGGTACAAGACTTTTTTCCTCATCGCCGTCTTGATCGCCATACCGGGTATTATTTGTGCGAAGATTGTTCCTTTTACCTACGACCATGATGGTAAACGGCTCGAGTGATAATAGTGTAATCCAAATCAATAACCAGAAATAGAAAACCAAATATGAGTAAACTGATCATCCAAGGGGATGCTCTCCCCAACATGCCCTGGCAAGACCGCCCGGAGGGGTGCAGAGAGGTCATGTGGCGCTACTCCGAGAATCCGGTGATTCCGAGAAATGCCACTCCGACCAGCAACAGTATCTTTAATAGCGCAGTGGTGCCCTTTGGAGATGGCTATGCAGGTGTCTTTCGCTGCGATGACACCAACCGCCGCATGCGCCTGCATGTGGGCTTTAGTAAGGATGGACTGAAGTGGGATATTGAGGAGAATAAGATCGAGTTTGAATGCGATGATAAGGAGGTCGGAGAGTGGGTCTATGGCTATGATCCGCGTGTGGCACTGATCGATGATAAGTATATCGTGACCTGGTGCAACGGCTATCACGGACCTACCATCGGCGTGGCTTGGACTAAGGACTTCAAGACGTTTCTCCAGTTGGAGAACGCTTTCCTGCCATTCAATAGGAACGGGGTGATGTTTCCAAGAAAAATCAACGGTAACTATGCTATGCTGAGTCGCCCGAGTGACAATGGTCATACGGCGTTTGGTGACATCTTTTATTCGGAGTCTCCGGACCTGGAGTACTGGGGACGTCACCGCCATGTGATGGCTCCTGCGGCTTTTGAGGTCAGTGCGTGGCAGTGCCTGAAGATAGGCGCCGGTCCGATCCCCATTGAGACCTCTGAAGGGTGGCTGATGATCTACCACGGCGTGCTGCGGAGTGCCAATGGATATGTCTATAGTTTTGGCTCCGCACTGCTGGATCTGGAGAAGCCTTGGGAGGTGCTTGCGCGAAGCGGCCCCTATCTCATCTCTCCACAAGAGTACTATGAGTGCGTGGGAGATGTGCCCAATGTGACTTTCCCCTGCGCTGCACTGCACGATCCGGAGAGCAAGCGAATCGCTGTCTACTACGGCTGTGCGGACACCGTGACCGGTCTGGCGTTTGGCTATATTGACGAGATCGTCGACTTCACCAAGCGTACCAACATCCTGAAATAACTCTGTGCAAGAACGAGACAAAGAAAGGCGGAGTGAGCATGTGAGCTCACTCCGCCTTCGTTGTATCTCAGTACCGGCTTAGTTGAAGGTGTGGTCGAACAGGCGCAAGACGGTATTGCCCGACGGAGCGACGACACCCGGCTTGCGAGGCATGGCGACCGTTATGGTTAGGCTCTGATCACTACCTACCAGCTGTCGGAAGTTGTTGTTTACCGCATCCAGAGTTACTTGCTCCGAGATGGTGGTCAGTAGCTGACGCTGTAGTTCGACACCCGGGGCATACCCGCCGCGTGTGAAGTAGATGGTGTAACGCTCGGCCATGGCACTGTTGGGCATGTGTTGATCCGTATCCATAAAGCTCTCTACTTGCTCGAGAAGCTTCTTGGAAGCCTCTTGGTACTCCGCCTCGGTGAAGCCGCTGTCCCGTGTCTCTCGGATAACACCCACCGCAGACTCAAGCGCTTTCTGGTACTTTGCCCCCAGAGCAGTCACCGTGAGCGTGAAGGCATCCTCCGTCATGGCTATGTCTAAGAACGGAGTGTACTTGAAGCTCGCATCTATGAAGGGAGCCCCCTCTTTGCTGGCTATATCCTGGAGACGCTTCTCCATCATCATGGTGATCATCTGAGTGTTGTAGTCCATGAGCAATCCGGCGGCGGACGCCTTTACCTCCGGTGCTGCTGCCGTATGTGCCCAGCTGACAGTGATGGTGGTGTTTTGGATGCCACGATCTGTGACTACGATAGCTTGCGGCTTGTGGTGTTCCGGTATTTCGGGATAGACTCTCTCCAGCGGCTCGGACGGCTTGGCAATGTTCCCAAAGACACTCTTGATCCTTCGCTCCACCTCTCTGGGGGAGATGTCACCCACTACGATGATGCCCTGAAGGTCCGGTCTGTACCAGCGGGCATAGAAGTCTCGTAGGTTCTGATAGGGGAATGCCCGCAGTACCTTTGGGTTCCCTACAGGGGTGTGTACTCCGTATGGATGACCGATCGGGAGTGCTCGCTCCAAGATGGTCGATCGGATACGCGACTCGGCGCAGTCGCTCGTATCCATATCGTTGATGATCTGCTGGCTGACATCCTCCATATCTTTTGAGTCCAGAGACATCTCGTGGCTCCAGCCTTTGATGATCCAGAGCAGATCACTCAAGTCGCTTTGCTGCCCGACAGGGAAGTCCCGGATAGAGTACAGGGTCTCGTCATGGGTGACTGAGAGCTCTATGCGGTCTCCGATCTTTAGCCCTCTGGCTGAGAAAAAAGAGGCCAGTTCTTCTTGCGATCTGTGGCGGGTGCCTTTGAATGCCATGTAGGAAAGAAGATTGGAAAAACCTGCCTCATCTGCTTTTTCTATGCTTGATCCTACTTTTACGGCAAAGGTAATATCTGCCCGTCCGGGTTCGGTCGTGCTTCTTCTGATGATGTAGGTGAAGCCGTTGTCCAGAGTGCCGGTGAGCGCCTCGGGGTCCATCGGTAGTGGTGGTATCTCATCCTGTGCTGCCGCAGTGCTTGTCCAAGATAGCAGGAGGGCTATCGTAGACAAGAGCAGTAGGTGGTGTAGGCGTACGTGGGGCATTAGTCTCGTCTGGTCTGGTGGTTAGTTGTCGTCTTCTTCCTCCACCGGCTTTTGGATGGGGATGTAGTGGTCGTTTTTCATCTCGCCCATCGAGAAGATGGTATGGATGCTGCCGATGCTCGAGAGCGTCCCCAGTTTGTTGAGTACGAAGTCCTGGTACGTGGGCATGTCCCGCACCAGTATCTTGATCATGTAGTCGTAGTCTCCGGAGGTATTGTGGCACTCCACTATTTCATCAAAAGCTTGGATGGCGTCAATGAAGTCCTCTCCCATTTTCTTGCTGTGCTGCTTGAGGGTGATGTTGCAAAAGGCAGTGATCCCGTTGCACAGCTTCCGGTCATCCAGGACGGCAATGTACTTCTTGATGTAGCCCGTTCGCTCCAGCCTTTTTTGACGCTCAAAAACAGGCGAAGGTGAGAGACCGACAATTGTGGCCAGCTCCTTCGTTGTTGTCTTTGCGTTTCGCTGCAAGACATCCAAGATCTTATAGTCAATGTCGTCAAGTTTCATAAGTCGTGTCGTGCTTGATGTGCTTTTTTGTACTTGGTTCAGTGCTTTGAAAGGTGCATACACCCCATGTGCGTCAATGAATGCAATACGCAAATGTAAGACTATCTTTGGTAATAATGAACTTCGGATACCTTTTTTGCACTTTTTGAAACTATGGGGTAGGTGAATTAAGAATACATGTGTATAAGTGTTTGTTTGGGTATCTATGCCGTTGTTTATCAGCGATCTAATCTAAGCGTATTGAGTTTGGTGTGAAAAACAGCGTAGATTTTGGCGGTTTTTTGTATCTTTGCGCCCGGTTCCGACTGTAAGGATAAGAAGTAGCAAGTGGTGAACCGTGTTATAAACAATTTAAGAACAAAAAAGATGAGAAAGACTATTCTAACTCTATGTGCAAGCGTTTTTGCGTTTGCTTCTATCAATGCTTTTGCTCAGACAGAGGCTGGACATGGTTTTGTAGGAGCTAAATCCGGCATTGGCTTCAGCTCTGCCAAGACCTCTACAAAGGTTGGCGGTAAAACCACTAGCGACCCCTCTGTGAACGCCTTCAACCTCAACCTCAACGGTGGCTACTTTGTGATTGACAACCTGGCTATCGGTGGTCTTGTTGATCTGGGCGTGGGTTTCACTGGTGACGATTCCGCTGTTGCTTACAAAGTGGCTCCTAAGGTGACTTACTTCGCACCTGTTGACTCACAGTTCAGACCCTATGCTAACCTCTATGTTGGCTATGCAGGTCTGAAAACAACCACCAAGAATCAGACAGACAACAAGACTGTCTCTGAGAGAAATGGTGCCCTCGCAGTGGGTGGTGGTATCGGTGTAGCATACTTCCTGCAGTCCAACATCGCCCTCTCTCTTGAGCTGGGCTACGACAGCCAGATCTCCAACAAGAAGGTTGCTGAAGAGACTGTCACCACTACAGCCGGTACGTTTGCACCCGCACTGGGCTTTACTCTGTTCTTCTAATGAACGCGTAAACAAAGTCGGTCTAGACTGATCGATAACAACCTTGAGAGGCGAGCTCCAATTCCGGAGCCCGCCTCTCTTTTTGCCTAATCTTGGACTTCACGTTTGGGCGCTTCGGAAGCGAGCAAAAAATTTGACGGATAGTAGCGAAAAGTTTCCAGTAGGAACGAAAATGATTTGACGGATAGTAGCGAACGATTTCCAGTAGGAAACTTTTTTGCCATCAGGCACCCGGTGTTTTTGTGGCAGTGCGGGCAGCTTTAGTGAAGCGCCTACCGGCAAAATATAGATTTGGCTGTCCATGGGTGCTTTTAATGCATCAGCCCGGAGCGGGGCTTTGTATACTGACTTATTATACTTACCTTTGGATCAGCATTAAAAGACGGAGTATGCTTGGCTCCGTGAAGTGCCGAAGCAACATAAACAATGTGCTCCTTTAACTAACCCTATTTAATTTAATGATATTGCCGCACCTTTTGCGGTAAAATGGATATGAAGGAAAAAACCGTAGTGACCGGAGTCATCGGTGCAGATGCGCACGCCGTTGGTAACAAGATCATTGCTTTCGCTCTGTCAGAGGCAGGATACAAGGTGGTCAATCTGGGAGTAATGGTCTCCCAAGAAGAGTATATAGAGGCTGCCATCGAGACCAACGCTGATGCGATATTGATCTCTTCGCTGTATGGCCATGGTGAGATCGATTGCCAGGGATTTAGAGAGAAGTGTGACGAGGCCGGTCTAAAGGGTATACCCATCTTGGCGGGAGGAAATCTAGTGGTCGGTAAGCAAAACTTTGAAGACGTGGAGGCGCGATTTATGAAAATGGGCTTCACGCGTGTATATCCTCCCGGCACGCCGATCGAGACAACCATTGCAGCACTGGATGAAATACTAGGTGTCGAACGTAGCTGATCCATCACCTAAGTCATGAGATACTTAACAGCGGACTTTGGCAGTACATATACCAAGGTCACTGCGATTGATACGGATCTTTGTGAGATAGTGGGTACCGGCGCCGCCTTTACCACGATAGACACAGACGTGATGGAGGGGCTGGAGAACGCCATGGATGCACTCCACAAGTGCATCGGGGTGGAGCAGTGGACCTACGACCGCTTCTTGTGCTGCAGTAGTGCTGCAGGTGGACTGAAGATGGTGGCATCCGGACTAGTTCCCGACCTCACGGCAAAAGCAGCACGACAGGCTGCAGCCAGTGCGGGGGCAAAGGTGGTCAAGACCTTCTCGTATACCATCAGCAAACGTGAAGCACTGGAGATTGCAGAGATTGCCCCCGACCTTATTTTGCTCTGTGGAGGTACGGATGGTGGAAACACGGAGACCATACTTGAGAATGCACGCACACTGTCCACGATACCCCGCCGCTTCACAACAGTAGTGGCAGGTAACAAGGTGGCGGAAGAGGAGATAAAAGCGATCTTCCGGGATGCGGGGAAGCCTTTCGTCATTACAGATAACGTGATGCCGGACTTCAATACGCTCAATATAGCACCGGCAAAGGCGTGTATTATGCAGCTTTTTATTGACTCGATTATTGAAGCCAAAGGACTCTCCAAGGCTCAGGAAATAGCCGATAGGGAGATCATACCGACCCCCTTGTCGGTACTCAACGCTTGTGAGCTCTTGAGCAAAGGAACGCATACGGAGACCGGTATCGGCGAACTGCTGGCTGTCGACCTGGGCGGTGCGACCACTGATGTGTACTCGATAGCAAAAGGCGAGCCATCGGCTACGAACATCATGTTTAGAGGTCTCCCGGAGCCCTACAGCAAACGCACCGTAGAGGGTGACCTCGGTATGCGGTACAGTCTGACTGCGCTGGCTGACGAGCTTGACCTCTATGAGGCGGCGGAGCAAGTGGGACTGACAGAAGCTGACTTGACCGAGTGGGTGCAGCTATGTGCCCACACTCCCTCTCGTCGGGCGAAGACAGAGAAAGAGGCCAAGATGGAGCAGGTGCTGGCTAAGGGAGCAATCGACATAGCTGTGTCGCGCCATGTAGGCAGGCTGAAGTCAGTCTTCACACCCATGGGGCAGATCTTTACGATATCCGGGAAGGATCTGTCAAGGACCGAGTCGGTCATAGGGATCGGTGGGGCTCTGGTGCATGCCGGGGACCCTGCGTTTATACTCAATGGAGCCAAGGCAGATCCGCATGCCTATGAGTATGCCAAGCCGAAGGAGCCACAGTACTTCTTGGATAACACCTACATCATGGCAGCGATGGGACTTTTGTCTCAAGAGCTCCCCGATGTGGCTCTCAAGATTATGAAGAAAAAACTAACCCCGGTAAGCTGTAAAGAAAACTAACAGCTGCCAAAGTATCAACAATATAGGTTGCGTCACCTTGATAATACTAAACCATGAATGTACAGAATGTAAAGATCAGTGAAGGAGACTTTCTGAAAGAAAGGGAGGAAGTCCTGAGTACCTGGCCTACGGGCGCGCGGGTAAACTTTGAGGAGGCAGTGGAATACCAAAAAAGCATTGCCCCATCCAAGCGTTTTGACAGCAAGCTGCGCAAAGCACTGAAAGATAATGTGACACTGATCCAGCCAAGAGCGGGGGTCGCTCTCTACGAGGAGCATATCAAGCTCCTACAGTATCTGGAGACAGAGGGTGAGGCAGATCTCCTGCCTTCCACGGTAGACAGCTATACCCGTCTCAATAGATACAAAGAAGCCGAAAACGGAATCGAAAAGAGTAAAGAGAGCGGACGCTCAATGCTCAATGGATTCCCAATCGTCAACTATGGCGTAGATATATGCCGTGCCGTCACTTCGTCACTCAAAAATCCGGTACAGGTACGCCACGGTACCCCAGATGCGCGTCTGCTCACAGAGATATCTATAGCCGGAGGATTTACTTCTTACGAGGGTGGGGGTATCTCCTACAATATCCCGTACTCCAAGGACTACTCTCTCGAGAAAACGATTGCATACTGGCAGTATACAGACCGTCTCTGTGGAATGTATGCCGAGGCAGGTGTAGACATCAATAGAGAGCCTTTTGGCCCGCTCACTGGCACACTCATCCCACCCTGTATCTCTAATGCGGTGGCGATCATAGAGTCGCTCTTGGCTGCCACACAGGGAGTCAAGGATATCACCGTAGGGTATGGTCAGTGTGGCAACCTTATCCAGGACGTGGCTGCCATCCGTGCACTCAAAAAGCAGACCGTAGAGTATCTGGCTAAGTACGGCTATAGTGATGTGCAGGTGACAACGGTCTTCCACCAGTGGATGGGAGGATTTCCCCAGGACGAGTCCAAGGCTTTCGGCGTGATCTCGTGGGGTGCTGCTACTGCTGCTCTAGCCAAAGCAACCAAGGTGATCGTAAAGACACCACATGAGGCTGTGGGTGTCCCCACCAAGGAAGCCAACGCAGCAGGACTGCGCGCGACCAAGCAAGTGATATCCATGCTCCGTGACCAAGACCTCCGAAACATCCCGATGGTAGAGTTTGAGAGCAGTATTATTGAGCGTGAGGTAGATGAGATTATGGATAAGGTCTTTGAGCTTGGCAACGGTGACTTAGTCCGTGGCGTCGTGGCTGCCTTTGAGTCGGGAGTGCTGGATATACCCTTTGCCCCCAGCAGATACAACGCAGGTAAGGTGATGCCCGCTCGCGATAACGATGGAGCAGTACGTATACTGGAGACCGGCAATCTACCCTTTAGCAAAGAGGTCAAAGACTTCCACCGCAGTAAGCTTGAAGAACGGGCTAAGTTTGAGAAAAGAACCGTTAGCTTCCAGATGGTCATTGATGATGTATACGCTATCAGCAAGGGCTTTCTCGTAGGGCGCAAATAATCCGAGATAATAACAAACCACACATAAACCCAAGATTTACAGACAATATAATGAAAGTAGTAAAGGTACTTTGTGCAGCTGGCAAGACCGGCTTTTACTTCGATGACCAACGTGCCATAAAGAAGGGAGCAAAGAACGATGGCGCCTTTTATATAGGAGAGCCCGTGACCGAGGGATTTACCGGAGTAAGACAAGCCGGGGAGTCTATATCGGTACTCTTTGTGCTTGAGAATGGTGCCATAGCCCACGGCGATTGCGCGGCAGTGCAGTACTCCGGAGCCGGTGGTAGAGATCCACTCTTCCTTGCCGAAAACTTTATCCCGATCATCATGGAGCAGATAGCTCCTATGTATGAGGGTAAGGAGATCGTCACCTTCCGTGAAATGGCAGACCGAGTTGATAAGTTTGTTTGTCCCGAGACTGGCAAGCGTTTCCACACAGCGATACGCTACGGTGTGACCCAAGCCTGTCTCGATGCTGTAGCGAAGTCACGCGGCAAGCTCATGGCACAGATCATTGCCGAAGAGTATGATACCCGGGTGTCTGATCATATGATCCCTATATTCACACAGTCCGGTGACGACCGCTACCTCAATGCCGATAAGATGATCATGAAGGAAGCTGAAGTGTTGCCTCATGCGCTTTTCAACCACGTCGAGACTAAGGTTGGACTCAAAGGTGAGAAGCTCAAGGACTATGTCATGTGGCTGAGCCAGCGCATCAAAGACAAGCGCGTGCGACCGGACTACAACCCCACTATCCACATCGATGTCTATGGTACACTCGGTGTCGTTTTTGACAATGACTACAAGAAGATAGCTGAGTATATAGGTGAGCTGAATGAGCTGGCAAAACCCTTCAAGCTCCGCATCGAGGGCCCCGTAGATGTAGAGGCACGTGATCCACAGATTGAAGCACTCAAGGCGATACGCCAGGAAATGGATAAGCTGGGTATTGATGCTGAGATCGTGGCAGATGAGTGGTGCAATACCCTGGAGGATATCGTTGACTTCTCCAAAGCCAAGGCAGGACACATGGCTCAGATCAAGACCCCTGACCTAGGTGGTATCAACAACTCAATCGAAGCAGTACTCTACTGCAAAGCACACGGTATGGGTGCCTATCTTGGTGGCACGTGCAACGAGACCAACCGCTCGGCTGAAGTCTGTGCACACATCGCCATGGCTACACAGCCTACTCAGACCCTTGCAAAGCCCGGTATGGGTGTAGATGAGGGCTACATGATTATGTATAATGAAATGAGCAGAATACTGGCACTGAAAGATGTGCTCTGAGCTCAAAAAGATGACCAATCAAAAATAACATGAAAGAAATAAGAGTACTGTCCCCAACGGCCATACTAGGCTATGGCTTCCCCGTTGAGTCCTTCGAAGAGGGAATGAAGCGACATCCACACGTCATCGCAGTAGATGCAGGATCGACAGATCCGGGCCCCTACTATCTTGGGGCAGGTGTCTCCTTTACCGATCGAAACTCTGTCAAGCGAGACTTGGACATCATCATTCCTGCGGCACTCAAGGAGGGTATCCCTGTCATTATCGGTAGCTCCGGTGGCTCCGGAGGTACTCCTCATCTGGCGATCAACCGTCAAATCATCCAAGAGATTGCCCAAGCCAGGGGACTCTCCTTCAAGTATGCTGAGATCGCATCTGAGCTTGACAAAGAAGTGATACGCTCCTACTACAAAGAGGGTAAGATCACTCCATTGGAGCCGGCTCCTGAGCTAAAAGAGCAAGATATAGATGATGCTGTGCGTATTGTTGCACAGATCGGAGAGCAGCCTTTTATCAAGGCTTTAGAGGGTGGGGCGCAAGTCATCTTAGCCGGTCGTTCTTACGACCCGGTCGTGTTTGCTGCCCTGGCTATCAAGGAGGGCTATCCCAGAGGGCTTGCTCTCCATATGGGTAAGATCCTTGAGTGCGCAGCCATAGCTGCACTACCGGGTAGCGGTAGCGACTGTATGTTTGGCTACCTTCGTGAGGATCACTTTGAGCTTGAGACACTGTCGCCACAGCGCAAGTGCACGACCCTATCTATCGCCGCACACACCCTCTACGAAAAGTCCAACCCCTACCTGCTTCCCGGGCCGGGTGGACGGCTCAACCTCCACAACACTACGTTTGAACAAGTGGCTGACAACCGTGTCCGCGTAGCCGGCACCGTTTTTGAGCCGACTGATGGCTACTTCGTCAAGCTCGAAGGGGTTCGCAGTGTTGGCTTCAGGACTATATCCTGTGCCGCTGTGGCTGATCCCATCTTGATTGGAAAGATAGATGAGGTAAAGGAAGCGGTCCGTGCACGAGTAGATAATAACTTCAAGGACTATGGCATGTCGGACTACTTCCTCGACTTCAAGATATATGGGAAAGGTGGCATCATGAGCATGTTCCCGGGCATCCACCACGAGCCGGGGAATGAGCTGTTGATTATTATCGAAGCCGTGGGAGCCACACAAGAGGAGGCCGACACCATATGCAGCTTTGCACGCAGTACGTTCCTACACTACGGCTATGAGGGACGTGTGTCCACAGCGGGTAACCTCGCATTCCCGTTCTCTCCATCCGATGCGCATATGGGTGAAGTATTTGAGTTCAACTTGTACCACCTCATGAAGATCGAAGATCCTGTATCGCTCTTCCCCATTACTTTTTCAGAATTCAAGGACGGCAACAGCACAAAACTATGAAATCATACACGCTACTTGATCTTGCTTCTGTGATACGAAGCAAAAACTCCGGACCGTACGAACTCACGTTCGATGTTATATTCAAAACCTTTGAGGACTATCATCTTTTCAAGGATGCAAAACCACTTACAGCTGAGTCTTTTGCTAAGTTGTACGCTATTGACCCTTCAGATGTCCTACAGGTGATCTACTTTGATCCCGCCAAGGCTGTCAAGGTCACCATCAAGCGTCCTATACCTAGTGGAGCGCTGGGCGAAGTAGATGTCTATGGAGCTCAGCAACACGCTCCGCTCATGCACTTTACTTTTGATGCATAGAGACCTCTGCTCACGACCAAAGCGCGTGCAGGAGCACTGGGTGCTCTCCCACTATTTTGCCCCTCGAGGCAAAGAGCGGCTCTTGGCCCTGGGTGAACAGTTGTGCCACCTGCACCTCAGTTTTACGGACCGTCTGATCGGATTTATTGGAGATTCAGGTTCGGGAAAGTCCTCGCTGATCAAGGGGATCTTTCCCGGACTGGAGCTCTCCAATGATGATGATATCCTCAACCCTCGCAAGATCATGCAGGTCCGTGTCGGCATGGAAAACCTCAGAGAGGCGTCCACCTATCACATCGACATGCGCTTCCAGACCGCATTTGCCCAAATGTACGAGATCGTGGAGTTTGTACAAAAAGCACTGGACTCCGGCAAGCGTGTCGTCGTCGAGCACTTCAACCTGCTCAATCAAGCACTCGGACGCAATGCTGATCTGCTATTTGCCATCGGAGAGGAGATCATCGTCACCCGACCATCGGTGTTTGGCCCACAGCCCCAGGTGATCTACGACCTAGTGCACCACTCACTCCTGTACCGAAAGATGGCACACTCCGCCGAGGAGGTCACCGCCATGGCACTGGAGGAGCTGTTTGGCATCACCACACGTCAGTACTATAGTGCCGATATCCACAATGGCTATGTGCTGAAGTTCAACGACAAGCCTTCCCTCGGTACGGATGATCTCATACGTTTGGAGAAGCGCATACTCGAGCTTATTGATGCAGATATGGAGATCAACTACTACGATGAGGATCACATCATGCTTGGCGACCAGATCATACCGTGTGACGGACCCAGGCTGCATATGAGCTCTACGGGAGAGATCGAGAACTTCTCACTCCTGAGACGCCTTATCTATGATGCTCGCTACGATGCTTATTGCTTGGTTGGACTTTTGGACCCCAATGATGCCAATGAAGTCGATATATCCAATCGCAATACCTACTACTTTATGCTGCAGTAGAAGACTAAAGTAGGGCAGAAGCGTACCCGCTTTCTTCCCCCAATAGCAAAAAACCAACCCATAAGTGCCCGACAATCGGTCCTCTGCATATGGGTTGGTTTTTTTCGATATGTCCCCGGGTATAAATCGCACAGTATTAGGACAATCAGGCGTGCATGAAATGCCGAAAAAGGCAGAGTCGTCTACCTGCGCAAAGTTTCACGGATAGTAGCGCAAAGTTTCCAGTAGGAAAGAAAACGATTTGACGGATAGTAGAGATCTCTTTCCAGTAGGAAACTTTTGGTCTTTAGGTAACAGGTCTTTGTATAAGGTATATCTTTTTGTTTATCAGCGGTATATGTGGTTATTTGCTTTGGTTTTATTCAGAATTCGGTAACGGACCTTATTTCTGATGGTTTTATTTTATTTTTGGAGCAAATACTCATGATGTGACATCAAGAAATCAATTGAAAATCACCTAAGCCCTCTCGATAAAAAAGCTTAGGTGATTTTAATGGTTTTCCGTGGCCTTCTGATGAGGAGGCTTTTCTTATTGATGTCCTGGTCGGAAGGTTAGTTGGCGTAATTTCTGTAGACCATTCTCACAACTTTGAGATCTGTGTCAAAGGTCTCGTGCTCAACTGCAGTGGCGTTGATGGCATTTTGATTGTCTTCCATGTTATAGCCATAAATCCTGCCTGCGCTACTGTAGGTGGCTACAAAGAAGTGGTTGGGATCGTCATCCGAGCTATAGTCCATCGCTATATAGGTAATCTCGTCGTCAAATGTGTTGATCAGCTTGCACTCCTTGCGTATATAGTCGTAGGCATACAGTTTAGCTCCGACCGAATAAAGAACGATGGGCTGCATGGAATAGAATGCGTAGTGCGTAGCCTGACCAAACTCTGTCGCGATACTCAAGTCAATATCGTAAGCGGCCTGTGCTTGGATGTTATTGAATCTACTGACAAGGAACCAGTATACGAAGTACTCACCACTTTCATTGCTCATCAAAGCATAGCTTCTTCCGGAGTTTCCATAGCCATTCTCACCATAGACCAAATCTCGTACAGGTGAGTATTGAGTCTGATCAAAGTAGAATGGTGTTCCGGTATTTGATAGCTTGGTGCAGTGTGTAGGTGCTGAATAGGTTGACCATGAATTGAATCTTGAAAAGCAGTGATTCGTCTCATCGTATAAGCACATCCCATTGGGAAATCTTTGATTTTCTTGATAAAGCACGTATTTAGAGGGTCTGAATAACTCTGATGATGAGCTGCTGTACCGGTTAATAGGATTCCCATATGCCTCAGGTAAAGCCATCATTGTTGTGCCAAAACAGTTGTCTTTTGTCAAAATAATCCGTGCTCCGCGGCAACGGTTGATATTGGTTTTCCCGAGGGCATGTGGAACTATGTCCATAACCTGCTGTGGCTTAGAAATAGGAATGGTAGGGAATATAAAGAGGCTCGGATCGGACATTTCGTCCATTTCTTTGATCTCAGGCAAGCTGGCACTATTTTCTACCTGATAGGATCCACTCTCGGACATGATCCAGAGATTTATTGTTTCTTCGGTGATGTAAAATCCGGTAAATATGGCATTTTTAGCTCCTTTGATATTTTTGGTGTTGACAAAGATATTCTTCATTACAGTAGTGTCTCTACCTTCTATAAAACTGAGGAAATCCATACCTACAGAGCCATCGGCTTTGTCTCCTACGATATAATGCCCCCGAACATAAGGACTTACGATGGACAAGTCGGTTCCTTTTTCCCACTTTAATCCGGTCGTGTTGTCCAATACCGAGAAGTAGAGGGTGTAGTTACGTGGGGTAGACTCTACAAAATAGTTCAGATCGCGTTCCGTACTGATGGTGATATGTTTATGAGTATTTGTCATGCCTCCATCGCACAAAAACCACCTGTACGTGAATCTAGACTCATCAGAAGCACTCAAAGTGCCCTTGATTACCGGTTTGATTGTCAAGGTCTCCTGTTGTGCGATAACACTATAGGAGTCCTCGATGCCGGAAATCTCAATCTCATTGATTTCTGCTATGGTATCGCTTCCAAAATCATTTATACACGAGGTAAAAATGGATGCCAATAGCACGAGGATAAAATAGGATGCTTTTTTCATGCTGTTTTTTATTAATCGGTTACCATTCATATGGGGTCCAATTGTCACCTCCAAAATAGTCAGCAGGTTTGGTGAATGGAGCCCATGGGCAGGTGGTCTCGTCTACGTAGAAGTACATCATAGTGCCATCCTCGTCCAAGACAGGAGTTCTCGCCATCGCCTTCTCCACTACGAAGTTTGCACAAGTCTGAGCAATGGCCTCTTGTCGTGCGGAAGGCATTGTTTCAGTGCTGGCATAATCCTCAATCGAGGTGTCGGTGATTTTCATCATGAATTGCCACTTTTTGGGAGAAAACTTGCCAAAGCGCCCCCTGCCTGATACATCATCACCTATCCATTTTGCCGGCTTGGTCATGACGTCAAATACGAAAATATTGTGGATAGAGGCATCGCGATTGAAGTCAAAGTCAGGATTCGAGCTTGGAGCGTATTGCTGTGGTGCTTTTCCAAAATCTTTATACATCAATGCAAAGTGCTCGTTTTCCTGCAATGCCAGCTGCAAACGCAGAGTGTCGTTCTTTAGGTGTGCTGTCCTTTTGAAAACTAGGTGAGCATGAGTTTGAGTTTCGCCGGCTTTTATGGTGTAGGCTGTCTCCAAACCCTCGTAATCACCTGCTTGAAGTGTGGTGCTATCCTTTACTTCAACAATGGTAAAGGAGCGATCAATAGTCGACGGCATGCCGGATACACACACCGGAAGATCTACCTTGATGACATCATCCGCTGTAGTCCCAAAGGAAACAGCAGAATAGTATTGATGCGCCCAGCGAGACGGATCTATCCACGCAGCACCGTCACGGATGTCAAAGTAGAGCGTGTCTTTTCCTTGATACGTCATAGGCTCTAGTTCGCAGCTCGCTAGAAGGGCCGAAAAGAGAAGGGTAGTAATGAGGTACAAAAAGTATCTATTCTTTTTCATAATACTACGTCTTGAATTAATTTAAACGCTTGTCCTTCTCAACCTTAGTGGGAAGAGGCCATACATAGTCTGATAAGGTCATGGAGACCTCTGCACCATACCAGTCAGAGTATGCGAAGTCTGAATCTGTGCTGCCTAGGACCTTGTTTTTTGCATGTCTCTTGTAGTAGAAGTAGATCTGACCTTCACCGATTGTCTCTCGATAAAACTCATTGTCGATATACTTCTGTAGTTCTTCCTTGGACGAGACAGAGTTATTACTAATCTTGACACAGTTTCTGTGTTCGCGGATAATGTTTACATACCCAAGTCCTTCGGCTAAGCTGGTACATGTCTCAGCTGCGATCAGGTATATCTCACTTATCCGAAGCAGTGGTATCATGTAGCGTCTTGTATCGGTGGTCTGGATGTCTTTGTATTTGTTGAAAAACAGCGCTTCATGCTCTTTTGTAGCTCCTGATTCTTGATTTTCTTCAATTTTTGACACCTCCCACATTTCCGTACGTCTCAAGTCGTTCAGCTCATCAAAGAACCAGTTGATTTTGGAGGCTTTATTGCCATCCTCCATGGTCTTTCCTGCAAAGGTCAATGCACTGGAGTAGCTTGTTGTGTTCTTGAATAGGCTGTTGTATAGATTCACTCTTTTTAGATTATACAAACTGAAAATCACTTCCGAGGAAAAGATCAAGTCGGGATTGGTAGACGTTTGTATGTCTGCTTTGGGAGTCCAGTCAAAGGTTTTTTTCTCCTCTACTTCGGTAATCATTGCTTTTGCCGTTGCGTAGGCCTTCGCTTGGTCTCCTTTCCATAAATAGGCTCTTGCCAAGAGCCCCTGTATCGCATAGTAATTTAGACGGAACTGTCGGTAGCGAAAGTCTGCCGTTTCGTTGGGATCTTCAGAATCACTATTCAGCACACCATCTGTTCGTATTACGTCGTCTTTCAAGAGCTCGGAAGCATCAGTGAGGTCTTTTATTACTTTATTTACGATTTCCTCAGCTGAAAGTAAGGGTTGAATCGTCTTGTCGGTTGTAGCCTGATAAGGAATGGTAATTGTAGATTTTGACTCCTCTGTATAGATCGGTCCATAGAGGCGTAGTAAATCAAAGTGTAGCATCGCTCTCAGGGCTAAGGCCTCTCCTTTTACGTACGGGTAGTAGTTTGGAAATAGCGTGCTCTTTTCTTCGTCGCTTTTTTCCAGTAGTACATTCAGGTTTGCAATAAGCTTGTACAGTCCTGTCCAAAGGGATCCAGAGGCGCTTTCGAATGTCTCATCTTCAAAGTCGTAACTGAAGTATGGATGGTAACTATGTGTTGACCCGATGTTGTATAGCTTTGCCATGACATCTATAGTGCCCATAGAGAGTGTTGAGCCATAGTAGGTGTTTAGGTCTGTATATACCCCATTGAGCACGGATTTATAACCTTCATTGGTCTCAAAGAGCTTATCCTCTAATATAGAGTCCTCCAGATCCACGGCCAACCAAGCATTGCACGAAACGGTTGTGAGGGAAAGGATGCTTAAAGCTACAAGAAGAGCTATCGTTTTATTGTTTTTCATGATTTCAAAAGCATTAAGTGGTTAGAAGCGCAATCCAATTGATGCTGAAGCAGAGCGCTGAAATGGATAAGTAAGACCACGCTCCTCTTTAACCGTAGAAATGCGGAAAACGTCATTCATGTATATTCTAAAATTCAATGAAGAAAGCCCTATGCTTTGCATCCACTTGGCTGTCGTGGTTTCATAACTTATATAGATGGACTTGCACTCAAACGTGTTGTCATCCTGGATAAACCTTGAGGAGATTTTGGTACGAGTCGTATCATCTATTCTCTTGAACTTTGCTACATCACCAGGTTTTTGCCAGCGATCGTATAATGCACGGGCATCTTGATTGTACTTCAGAGATGTCTCTGAGATATTTTCGACTTTGCTCAACAAAGTATTCAATACGATCTGCGCACCCCATCGATAACGGAAGTTCATCCCCAGCCCCCAACTTTTGTAACGTAAAATGGAGCCGATATTGCCGTCTAAGTCCGGCGTGAGATCGCCACATAAAACCTCTTCTTTGTTGTCCCACTCATAAGTGTAGGTGCCGTCTTTCCTTATAAATACTTCGTTACCGCTTATTGGGTCGATGCCTGCAGATTTTACAGCCCATAGTGCTGTCGTACTGGCACCATCATAGTAACGTACAAGGGTTTGGTTCGTACGACCTTCTTCATTCCATTTGTCCAGTAGGCTGCCAATCTTGTCATATTTGGTCCGGGTGTTCAGCATGTTTGCTGATAGAGTCCACCTCCAGTCATTATTGCGCAGCACGTCGTAGCGTACCGTGAGAGAGAGGCTCTTGTTTTTGGTGGCACCTATGTTCATTGGGATAAATGATGTGCCGGTAGAGGTGGGTTGGTCAATCGTCAATACGATAGGGTCTGTGTCTTTCATTGAGTAGTCGGCAGTAATATGCAAACGTGACTTGAACATATCTAAGTTCAAGCCGATGTTTTGATGGGTAGTGCGTTGCCACTCAAGGTTTTTATTACCCCATTGACTGACTAGCGCAGCAAGACCAAACATGTTTACATAGTTTGTATAGTAGTTGTAAACATTGTTCGCCAACCTAACATTGATGTTGTTCGTGCCTGGGTTTCCTAGAGAGTATCTGATTTTTAGATAGTTGACAACTCCTGTTTTGTCGAACCAGCTTTCATTGTGGATGTTCCATGCAACGCCAAAGCCCCATGTGGTTGAGAATGGGTTATTCACTCCGTAGACCGAAGCACCATCCGTGCGTAAGTTGATGTCAAATAGATAGCGGTCTGCATAGGAATAGTTCCCATTAAGATAGAAACTTGCCAATCGGCTACGACTGACGGTGGATGTTGGCTTGCCGCCATCGGGATAGCCGGTGGAAAAGTTGGGGTTGTAGAACTGATCCGATATGTAACCTTGAGCCATATACCCGCTCGACTCCCTGTCATCCTGTGTAAGCTGCGCACCTCCTATGGCGTTGTATGTGTGTTCTCCTACCGATCCGGCATAGCTGACTAGAAGGCTCCCGTCTAGGTATGTGCTCTTGCCATTCGTACGTGAGTAAGTACCCCTCTTGAGTTGCTCGGTAGAGGTAAACATCGAAGCATAAGGGGAGTTGAATGTCGCCGACTCATCTTTATTGACAGTCAGTCCTACTTTACCCACTACTCGTAACTGATTGATGGGGGAGTATTCAACGTTGAAGTTGTTATTGAGTGTGAGCTGGTTGCTTCCGTCGAAACTTTTTTGTTCAAAGTCCCACAACGGGTTATACACATACTCCGTTCCAGATATTGATTGATAGGATTCAAGTACTTTATACGCTTGACCATTTTCGTCACGCTTTGCGTAATAAGGGTTCGCATTTGCAAACTGGCTAAAAGGAACAGTGTTGTTGTCAGCCTTGGTGTGGTAGATGTTTGTTTGGTTGGAGAAGTTGAACCTATTCAGACGATAGCTTAAGTTCACTGAACCATCCAAGTTCTGACGATCCGAGCCCTTCATCACACCTTGGGTGTTTTTGAAGCGTAGGGTCAGCCCATAGCGAAATGCCGAATCACCACCCTCTGCATTGACTGAGTGGTCGTGTGTGAAAGCAGTACGTAGAGGTTCCTTCAGCCAGTATGAGTTCAGACCTGCTATGACATTTCGCATACGTGAATAGTAAAGATCACGTTGACCGTCCAAAAGTATCTCTCCATTCTCATCCAAAGAACCATAATATCCGGAGAGCTTCTCAAATTGTAACTTTTCTGAAGCAGTCATCATGTTGTAATCGCTCAAGTCCGGCCATGCAACTTGAAAATTACCATTGTAGCTGAATCTGAGCTTGCCCGGTTCCGGCTTTTTGGTCTCTACGACGATCACACCATTTGCTGCCTTTGCGCCATAGATAGCGGTTGAGGCAGCATCCTTCAAGATGGTAATGCTCTCTATTCTATCCATGCTCATATCGCTGATACGTGCCAGGGTAGTTTCAAAGCCATCAAGGATGAACAGAGGCTGGTCAGGATTAGACTCGTAGGTGTCTGTTAGTCCATTGATACTGATTGTGCCATTGATGTTTATGTCAGCCAAAGCATTGGGGTTTGCCCCCATCAAGTTATTTTCAAGAATAGAAAATGAAGGGTCTATTACGCTCAACCCCTGCAAGATATTTTGGTTGCCTGCTTCTTTTAGTTTTTCGGTGGAGTACGTTATGGCAGATCCGGTAAAGCTCTCAGTGTTTCGGGTATAGATGCCCGTTACGACTAACTGATCTAGCATGGTAGCGTCCTCTTCGAGGCGTACCTTTAGTTTGTTAGTGTTCTGGACATAAACTTCCTGGGTCTTCATGCCTATGTAGGAGAACTCCAAGGTGAACTTACCCTCCGGCATCGATATTTTGAAATTACCATCGAGATCAGTAGTAGTTCCAACAATGGGTTTTGACCCTTTTACTACTACTTTCACTCCAAAGAGGGGTAGGTCTTCCGAATCAACCACAACACCTGAGTACATAACTATCTTCTGTTGAGAAGATTGGTTCGAATTGCCATTGGTTGAGGATTGTGCAACCGTAGTGAAAGATATCAACAGACAGCACAATGTGTTGAGTAATCTTAAATTTACTTTTCTCAAGCAATTAAATGTCAATCCAAACCTCTTTAGAGAATTACTATCAAACATGGGCTTGTTTTGTAAGTTAACGTTTATGGGGTTTATAATATTGATGTATGAGGTGGTAGTCAAATGAAATTCTGCTTCTAAGAAGATATGAGAATTGATCTGCAATGGTTTTGTCTACGCGTCAACTTTCCAAATTTAGCGAATATTTTGTAATTTTCAAACATTTTGATGCTCGCCATTGGGGATAGTCGGTGCGTGCGTTTATGTCTGGTGTCGTGTCTGCAGGGCTCACGCATTTGAAGTTTAGAGGTAGTCGGTGGGAGCTAAGCATTATGACTTTACGGAGGAGGAGCCGGGCTTTATCATCAATTACGAATCAAGTACCGCATGGGTGATGAACTAAGGAAGACGACAAGGCATCAAGTTCCCCTATTTTTGCCGCTCGGGGAAAGGTGGAAAATTTGACGGATAGAAGCGCAAAGTTTCCAGTAGGAAAGAAAACGATTTGACGGATAGTAGCGATCTCTTTCCAGTAGGAAACTTTTTGCGCTTACACAGTCGGCTTTCGTGGCGGCACATTCAGACACTTTTGCGAGTGGAGTCGGAGGGGTGGCTAAGCCGAGCGAAGGAAAAGGAAGAGAGGCATCCTTTTGGGGTAAAATGGGTAGCTTTGTGTGTCTGTGTGGAAGTGGACAGCCCTGCGGATAGCGTGAGGAGATTTTTTTGAAAGACATAGAGGAGTATGGAGTCGATAAGAACGATATATAAGATCGGAAGCGGTCCTTCCAGTAGTCATACTATGGCACCCAAGCGTGCGGCGGAGCTCTTTGCGGCACGCTTTGACCAAAAGGAGAAGCCCCACAGTTTCAGAGTGACCCTGTACGGAGCGCTTGCTGCGACCGGCAAAGGTCACTTGACAGATGTCGCCATCATGCATGTGCTTGAGTCGTTGGCCCCCACCGAGATCAAGTGGGAGCCTAGGACGGTGCCGACCTTTCATACCAATGGGATGAAGTTTGAGGCGCTCGCCGAGGATGGAGCGGTGCTCAACGACTGGGTGGTCTACAGCATCGGTGGCGGCTCGCTGGCAAACGAAGACTTTGACGAGAGCCGTACCGAGGAGATCTATCCACACAACACGATTACGGAGATCATGGCGTACTGCTTCAAGAACCACCTCAACTACTGGGAGTATGTCCTTCGGTACGAGACGGACGGACTAAAGGAGCACCTGGAGGAGGTGTGGGAGACCATGAAGGCATCTGTGGAGCGTGGTCTGGTGACGGATGGGATTATCCCCGGAGGACTCAACCTCAGGCGCAAAGCGGGTGAGTATCTGATCCGCTCCAAGACGTACAGCAAGAACGTCAAGTCGCGCGGGCTGGTCTATGCCTATGCTCTGGCAGTGGCGGAGGAAAATGCTTGCGGTGGAGTGGTGAGTACGGCACCTACGTGTGGTTCGTCCGGAGTGCTCCCGGCTGTCCTCTACCACCTCAAGACCTCGAGAGACTTTCCGATTCGGTCGATCCTGAGGGCTCTCGCCACAGCGGCACTGTTTGGAAACGTGGCGCGCACCAATGCCTCTATCTCCGGAGCTGAGGTGGGGTGTCAGGGTGAGGTGGGTGTAGCGTGCTCGATGGCGGCAGCGGCAGCCAACCAGCTTTTTGGTGGCAGTCTCAACCAGATTGAGTATGCTGCCGAGATGGGCCTTGAGCACCACCTAGGCTTGACTTGCGACCCGGTGTGTGGTCTGGTGCAGATTCCCTGTATGGAGCGAAATGCCTTCGCTGCAGCCAGAGCACTGGATGCCAATACGTATGCTACGTTTTCGGACGGTTTTCACAGAGTAAGCTTTGACCAAGTGATCGAGGTCATGAAGCAGACCGGGCATGACCTACCCAGTCTCTACAAGGAAACCTCTGAGGGAGGTCTGGCAACATCCTATACCCATCTCAAGGGGTGAGGTGAAGAAGTGTATCGGTACACTTTTGTGGTATGCCGTGTGATCGTTGATTTTTGAGATATTCTTCCAACCTATGCCTGTTATTACTTCATCCAGTATCCTGAGTGACGTTGTCCTCGAAAACACCTCTATACTCCCGATGCTCAACCGCTTTGGGATCAAGCTTGGGCTCGGTGACGCCACGGTGCAAGAGGTGTGCAATGCTCACGGTATCGATATGAGCTTCTTTTTGCATATCGCCAATAGCTATCTACAGCCCGGCTATACCGGACGGCTGAAGCTTTCTCCCGGGCATATCTCTCTGGTCGTTGACTATCTGGAGAGTGCCAATAACTACTACCTCCACTCACAGCTCCCCAATGTCCGGGTCCATCTTCTCTCGTTTGTGAAACGTAGCGGGGGAGACAGCCCGATCATTGAGAGTATTCCGCGTATCCTCGCCAAGCTGGAGGAGACGCTCCAGGAGCGGATCCATAGGGACCAAGAAGAGTTGTTCCCAAAGTTCAGGACACTTGCGCTACAGCTGGGTGCCGACATACAGACCCTCACGCTCGAGCACCGTACTCCCGTGCACGATGAGGACGGCGACAGACTGGAGAACATAGTCGCAGACGTCATGCAGGTACTCATTCGGCATATCAGGGGAAACTTTGACGACAATCTCCTGCACGGGGTGATCTATAGCCTACAGATGCTGCGAAATGATCTGTCGAGTAACAATCGTCTGCGCAGACGTGTCTTTGTGCCCATGTTGGCTGCCATGCAAGAGCAGCTGGATAAAACGACTCGGGGATGAATGCACGAACCACTCATGTCGCTCTCATCACCGGTGATACGCTCCATCTGCTGGGGCTACGTGAGATCCTCAAGCAGCAGAGAGATGGGATGGTGACGATTGACCACTTCGGCTCTTTTGATGAGTTCAAAAACAGCGGAGCCGATGACTGTGATATCCTCTATGTAGAGGACACAATCCTGGCTCTCAATAGCGACTTTTTTCGAGGAAAACGCTGCTACGTCATTCCAATTATTTCCGGGGTAAGCCCCCAAGAGGTACCGCTCGAGTCAGATGGAGCACAGGTCTATATCCACCCCAGATGGGACTATGCCACTCTCGAGGCAACCATCAAAGCATCCTTTAGGGCGAGCCACGTGATCAAGGAGTCAACGGCGGAGAAGGGGCTGTCGGCTCGCGAGGAGGAAGTGCTCAAGGAGGTTGCACGCGGGCTGACCAACAAAGAAATTGCCGATACTCTGAACATCAGCATGAATACCGTCATGAGTCATCGAAAAAACATTACCGCCAAGCTCAATATCAAGACCGTGTCCGGTCTCACCTTTTATGCCCTGATGAATAACCTTATCTCCGGTGAGGAGGTAGTCGAGCGGGCATCAGACTGACCTATGCTATCACTCAATAACGTATCGGTCTCCTTTGGCGCCACGCCGCTCTTCAGTGACCTTTCTTTCCAAGTAAGTCCGCGCGAGCGGATCGCTCTTGCCGGGCGCAATGGATCCGGCAAGACCACCTTGCTCAATATCATTGCGGGCCTCCGTGAGCCAACGTCAGGTACCCTCTCGTTCCCAAAAGACGCCTCCATCGGTTACTTACCACAGCATATGCTGGTGAAGGATCACCTGACTGTACGTGACGAAGCTCGCAAGGCTTTTGCTAGCGGAGAAGGGCTCAAGCAGCATGTCAACCGGCTGAGCGAAGAGATTGCCCACCGAACGGACTACGAGAGTGCAGAGTATCTGGAGCTGGTACAGCGTCTCGCCAATGCATCCGAGCTATTGGCACTGTACAATCCGGAGCAGCAGGAGGCAGAGCTGGAGCGTACCCTCAAGGGGTTGGGCTTCGAGCAAAATGATCTGGACCGACCCACGGCAGAGTTTAGCGGTGGATGGCGCATGCGCATAGAGCTTGCCAAGATCCTGCTTGCCCGCCCCGATCTCCTGCTCCTCGACGAGCCTACGAACCACTTGGATATGGAGTCTATCGTGTGGCTCGAAACCTTTGTCAGGGAGACGCATGCAGCGGTTATTTTGGTGAGCCACGACAGACGTTTCCTGGACAACACCACCTCTCGGACCATCGAGCTCTCCCTCGGACACGCGCACGACTACAAGGTCAACTACTCCCACTATGAGGAGCTGAGGCAGGAGCGGTACGAGCAGCAGTTGAGGGCGTACGAAAACCAACAAAAGCTCATCAAGGACACCGAGGACTTCATCGAGCGCTTTAGGTACAAGGCCACCAAAGCTGTCCAGGTACAGTCGCGCATCAAGCAGCTGGAGAAGCTGGAGCGGGTGGAGGTGGATCAGTTGGACCGAAAGAGCATCCACTTCACATTCCCCACGACCGTGCAGAGCGGGGCATACCCTCTCGTGGTGAAGGACCTTCGCCTGGCATACGACGAGCACGTCGTCCTGGATGGCATAGACCTGACCGTTGAGCGCGGCGACAAAATCGCGCTGGTCGGAAAGAATGGCTCCGGCAAGACCACCTTTGTGCGGGGAGTGCTGGGGGAGATCCCTCATGATGGTGTAGTAAAGCTGGGGCATCAGGTCGAGATTGCCTACTTTGCGCAAAATGAAGCGACGCTTCTCGATCCCGAAAAAACGATCTTTCAGACCATAGATGATGTGGCAGTGGGGGATATACGGACGAAGATCAACGATATTCTGGGCGCATTTATGTTCGGCGGTGAGGTCTCTGAGAAAAAAGTGAGTGTGCTGAGCGGTGGCGAGCGCAGCCGTCTCGCCATGATCCGCCTCCTGCTCTCGCCCTCCAACCTCTTGATCCTGGACGAGCCCACCAATCATCTCGACCTGAGCAGCAAGGCTGTGCTGAAGGAAGCGATCCAAAAGTATGAGGGGACGGTGCTGATCGTGAGCCACGATCGCGACTTCTTGGATGGATTAGTGGACAAGGTGTTTGAGTTCAGAGGCGGGCAGGTGGTCAACCACCTTGGAGGGATGGAGGAGTACGAGCGCAAGCTGCAGCTCAAAGAGGTCGCAGAGGACAAGGAAGTGGCGGACCCCGAAAGTTCTACCAAAGTCTCCACCGGTCAGCTCGCCTACCGTGAGCAAAAAGAGCAGCAACGGCAGGAGCGACAACGGAAACAACTCATCGAAAAGCTGGAAGCAGAGATCGCTGCGTGTGAGAAAAAGCAGAGCGAGATCGAGCAAACCTTGGCAGCCGGTACTGCCTCTCCGGATCTCCTGCAGCAGTACGCCGAGCTGAGTGAGCAGCTCGAAAAACTGATGGCGGAGTGGGAGAGTGCGTACGATACCGTGTCTTAGCAAGCGGTTCGGACATGCATGCGATCTCCTAAACACCTCAAAGCGAGGGGGCGTCGTATGTCCTTGGTAAACAGATAGATATAGTAGACAAAAAATTGACGGATAGTAGCCAAAAGTTTCCTACTGGAAACAGATCTCTTCTATCCGTCAAATCGTTTTCTTTCCTACTGGAAACTTTTCGCTACCATCCGTGAAGCTCTAAGGCAACACCGGAGGAGTATGAAATCATCGCTTTATCTGTTCGGACAGCCCGGGACATCAAGGGTCGATGCTCCGCGTGGCATCAAGCCGAAGGAGGATGAAGAGGAGTATCGTAAAGCTCAGTAGCGACGACCCACCATAGCTGATGTAGGGCAGTGGAATCCCGATGACCGGTACCAATCCGATGACCATCCCAATATTAATGGTTAGGTGGAAGAAAAGTATGCAGGCCACGCTGTAGCCATAGACCCGGGCAAAGCGTGAAGTCTGGCGTTCGGCAAGCCATAGTAACCGTAGTACCAGGGTGAGGTAAACCAGCAGTACTGCTGCGCTACCGATGAACCCATGCTCCTCTCCGATGGTGCAAAAGATGAAGTCTGTATCCTGCTCGGGCACGTACGACAGTTTGGTCTGGGTTCCGTTGAGGAAGCCCTTGCCGGTGAGCTCACCGGAGCCTATGGCGATAAGGCTCTGGCGGACGTTGTAGCCTGCGCCGGCAGGATCATCTTTTAGTCCGAGAGAGACCAGGATACGGTTTTGCTGGTGCGGCTGGAGGATGTTTTCGAAGAAGTACTCGACCCCCGACTGCATACCGATTGACAAGAAGCCGAATGCCACGAGTGCCCACACGTGCCGACCCCGTCTGCCAATGGCCTGGAATAGGACAAAACCAATCATCAGCACCAGAGCAATGAGGGTAGGGTAGGCAAAGTTTATGGGGCGAAAGAAGTGCACGATCCCTCCGACAGCCAGGCAGGCAGGAGCAATGATGAGAGCCGCCGGACGCATCCACTTCACGTGGCAGTACAGCTCAGAGGCTAAGAAGATCGACAGGTAGATGAAGAGCGGTACCACCACCCATACCGCATCGGTCATGCCCCACTTTGTGTCAGCAAAGGCGAGGGTGAGTACAAAAAGTGCAGCGAGAAAAAATCCGAACATGTGCACCGCACCGGTGAGCCCCTCGCGATAGAGAACGAGGACAAAAACAAGGAAGACCAGTGCTGACCCGGTCTCAGACTGTAGGATGATGATGCCCATCGGCAGTAGAAAGATCAGAAAGGCAACCAGGAGATCGGAAGCCTTTTTCATGCTGAACTCAAAGCGATTGATCCACCAGGCAAGCATAAGGCTTGTGGTGACTTTTGAAAACTCAGCAGGCTGTAGTCGTATCGTATCGGTAATGACAAGCCATGAGCGTGAGCCTTTGATATCCGGAGCCAAAAAGATGGTCGCAATCAATAGCCCGATCATCAGGACGTATAGGTAAGGCGCAATCTTTTTGTAGAACGCAGTGTCCAGCAAAAGCGTGGCAAGAGCTGCGCCGAAGGATACCCCCATCCATACCAGTTGGCTCGTGATGCGCCCCTCCAGTGTGATCTTGCCGTCCAGCTGTATGTCGTAGCTTGCGGCGTATATGGTGAGCCAGCCGATGACGATGAGCACCAGGTAGAGTAGGACGGTGACGTAGTCCAGGTTTTTGAAGAAAACAGTACCTTTCCGTTGATTCATACGACTATGGAATGACCGCATTTAGCATGTTGGTTTCATACATCCGGGAGGACTCCGATAGTTCGCCGTCATGTAGGTAGTAGTCGATCATTAGTCGGGCGATGGGTAGCGCAAACGTCGCTCCAAAGCCTGCGTTTTCGACCAGTACGGCTATCGCTATCTTTGGATCCTCTTGTGGGGCATAGCCTATGAATAGGGAGTGGTCCTTGCCGTGGACGTTTTCGGTCGTTCCAGTCTTACCGCAGACGGCTATGTCCGGAAGATTCGCCCGCCTGCAGGTACCCGAAAGGACAGCCATACGCATCCCCTGGTCTATGACATCAAAGTGCTCCGCCCTGATATCGGTACGGTGGAGCTTCACGCCTATCGAGTCAGTGGGAAGCCCCCCGATCTCCTTGACTAAGTGAGGCGTGTAGTAATAGCCTCGGTTGGCTACGGTTGCCGCAAAGTTTGCCAGCTGCAGTGGAGTGGCTAGTATCTCCCCCTGACCGATGGATATGGAGATAATCGTGGAAGAGGTCCAGCGTCTGGCATAGATCGCATCGTAGACTTGAGCGTTGGGGATGTAGCCACGATTTTCGGATGGAAGGTCTACGCCCAGCTTGTAGCCAAACCCCATACCGACGATATGACCCTTCCAGTGTTCGAAGGCGTCTTGTACCGTCGGATAGTGGGCTCTGTTGTCCAAGAGCTCACGCAGTCCCCAGCAAAAGTAAGCATTGCAGGAGGTGGCAAGGGCGTGCCTGAGGTCGAGAGGAGAGGAGTGTCCGTGGCAAGCGGGTCGCCCGCCCAGTAAGGGGTACCCGCGGTAGCAGCTGTACATTGTCTCGGGGTGTATGGCACCCTCTTGGAGAAATGCTGCGGACTGTACGGGCTTGAAGGTGGACCCCGGAGAGTAAGTCCCCATTGTGGCTCGATTGAAGAGCGGCTTTTGGGGGTCCGCCTCGAGTGCTTGGTAGTTTTTACCTCGGTTTCGTCCTACAAGAAGCCTTGGGTCGTAGAAGGGTGCGGTGACCATGGCACGCACCTCCCCGGTCTTGGGCTCAATAGCCACGATGGCACCTCTCTTGCCCTGCATCAAGCGCTCCCCATACTCCTGCAGCAGTATGTCCAGACTGAGTGTGAGGTCGTGTCCGGAGGTGAGCTCCTGGTCTAGCTTCCCTTCGTCGTACTGTCCCTGGATGCGTCCGTGAGCGTCTCTCAGCAAGACGGAGGTCCCCTTTTGCCCTCTCAAAAAGCGCTCATAGCTCTTCTCGATGCCTGTGGTACCGGCATAGTCACTGGGTACATAGTAGGGGTCTTGGTCGATGGTCGCTTGGTTGACTTCGCCTACATTGCCTAGAATAAGTGCTCCTGAGGGGTAGTTGTAGTCTCTAGCAGTACGGTGGTTGATGTAAAAGCCGGGGTACTTGTACAGCTTTTCCTCTAGGAGGCTTGCTTCTTCCAGGGTAATCTGTGAAAAAAGCTCCTGGGGAGTGTAGGAAGAGTAGCCCCTGTTTTTCTTCAAGTCTTTGATGTCGACAAAGCGTTGCTCCAACTCCTCGCGACTGATGCCGAGTATAGTGCAGAACTCTAATGTGTCGAAGGGGGCGACCTCCCTCATGATGACCTGGATCGTAGCCGTAGGACGGTTGTATACGACCAGCCTTCCTCTGCAGTCGTAGATGAGCCCTCGTGAGGGATAGAGCGTCTTTCGGTAGAATGCAATGTTGTCGGCGGCATACTTGTACTCGGGACTCAGTACTTGGATATAAAAGAGGCGCCCAATGTAGATGAAGACCACCAAGCACATGATGATCCCGATGATGTACTGTCGGTGTCGGTACTTATTCTTATGGATGATCGGCATCTACGAGTCTCTTTTCCAAAAGTTGAGTGCATCGAAGAGTAGATACAGTGCTGTGCTAAAAACTGTAGTGCCCAAGATATATGGGATTACTCCGACAAAGAGCCGGACCGACAATGCTTCGAGCAGCATGATGGTCATGGCATGGATCAGCGTCAGGGTGAGAAGGTAGCCGAGGTAAGGAAAGAACTTGATAGTCCTCGCACTTGGGGTCAGTGCTTCGTCGCTGTCCTCTATGGTCTCTACCGTGGTCATCGCCCTGAAGATAGTGGGGCGTAGGTAGATGGTCAGTGTACTAGCCGCCATATTCAGCCCCGGAGTATCCATTAGCAGATCCAGTACAAACCCTACAGCCGCAGCAGATAGGATGAGCGTACTCCGCTGAGCCTGGTACGGCATCTTTAGGAACCCATACAAGTAAATGATGGGAAGGAAGTAGTGAAAGAGACGCAGGTGGTTGAGCAACACCGCCTGGAGAAGTATCAGCACCGTAGTGACCACAAAAAGTCTGATGTAGTGATTGAGCATCTCTTTTCGATACAAATAGGTTAGTTCCTCCTATGAGAGTTGTCCTGAGTCGTCTGTCCTTCGACTTTCTTTTGCTCTTGCAGCTCGTAGTTCTTCAATACGTAGACATACTTGAGGGTAGAGAAGTCTGTCGCCAGCTTCACATCGAGCGAGAAAAAGCTATCGTCCGAGGACTCCCCCCGACCGACCACAGTCCCTACGAACAGGTGCTCGGGAAAGATGGCAGAGTAAGCACTGGTAAAGACGGAGTCGCCTATCTCGTACTCTACGTGCTTGGGGAGGTTCGTCAGCTGTGTATGCTGCAGATCCTTTCCATCCCAGCGAAGCGTACCCGTGTAGTTGGTATTTGAGAGCTTGCAGGTAAGGCTGTACCGGCTGTTGACCAGTGGTAGCACCTTGGCGTACTTGCTGCCCACTGCCTCTACCACTCCTACGATACTATTGGCACCTACCACTCCCATATCGGGTTCTACTCCGGCATCTTGTCCGATATCTATGGTGAGGTAGTTCTTTTGGTTAAATAGAGTGTTGCCCACCACCTTCGCCACGACATAGTCATAGGGAAAAGTCCGCTCTAGTGAGTCTACCGTCAGTCTTTGCCACGAGAGAGAGTCCACGGTGAGACGCTCGAGTACACTTCTGAGCCGCAGTGCCTCGACCTCTAGCTCTGCATTGCGTTGCATGAGCTCGACGTTAGCCTCTTGCAGCCCCATGTAGCGATTGGCGGTATGCGACAGCTCTGTCACTTCGCCGATCACCCTGTTGGCTGAGCTCAGTACGACACTGCTCCGGTACTTGCTGCCACTAAAGAGCAAGGCCAGAGCAATGACTTCGAGGACCAAGAACAATAGGGTATGCCCATTGGCTTTGAGGAACTCTATGAGTCTGTCCATGAGACGCTAGAGATCGGCAGACGCACTACTTGAATAGCAGGGTATACTTGTCTGTATTGTTGAGTGCTATATGTGTGCCCTTTGCTACTGCGTAGAGCGGGTCTTCTGCTACGATGAAGGGGATCTTAAACTTATCACTCAGCCGCTTATCCAGTCCCTTGAGGAGCGCTCCACCGCCGGTGATGTAGACGCCGTTTTTGTAAATGTCGGCATACAGCTCGGGCGCAGTGTTGTCCAGAGCATTGCCCACCGCAGTCTCGATCTTGAGTATCGACTTGTCCAGACAGCGCGCAATCTCCTTGTAGTTGACCTGTATCGTCTTGGGGAGGATGCTCGCCAGGTCTTGCCCGATGACCTCAAAGTCCTCCGGCTCTTCTTCCAAAACCTCAAGTGCGGACCCGACATTCTTCTTGATCTCTTCGGCGGTACGCTCACCTATCCGGATGCTGTGCTCCGTCTTCATGTAGTCGACGATGTCGTTGGTTAGTTCATCGCCTGCTACCTTGATGGACTTGTTGTTGACAATTCCTCCGAGGGATATCACTGCGATCTCAGTGGTCCCACCACCGATGTCCACGATCATGTTGCCCATAGGCTCCATGACATCCAGCCCGATGCCGATAGCTGCCGACATAGGCTCGTAGATGAGGTAGACCTCGTTAGCTCCTGCCTTCTCCGCAGCGTCGCGCACAGCACGAATCTCTACATCCGTACTTCCTGAGGGGACACAGACGACCACTTTCATCGAGGAGGGAAAGAAGTAGCGCTTGCTGTCAGCCATCTTGATCATCCCCCGGATCATGTATTCCGTTGCCACGAGATCCGCCACCACTCCGTCTCGGAGTGGGCGCACCGTCATCAGGTCGTTGTTTTCTTTTTCGAATCGCTTGTAAGCCTCTTGCCCCACCCACTCGACTTTCTCAGTCTTGCGGTTGATGGTCACGTAGCTGGGCTGGTCCACGATTATTTTGCCATCCTTGATAATGACGGTGTTGGCGGTACCAAGGTCGATGGCAAGTTTTTTGGTAAAGGAGAAAAATCCCATTTAGTTCTGTTTGTTGTTCTATTATGATTCAATGGAGTCGCAGTATACCTCAGTGCCTAAAGTGGCGTACACCGGTCATCACCATTGCTAGTCCGTTTTCATTGCAGTAGTCGATACTGTCTTGGTCTCTGACCGACCCACCGGGTTGGATCACAGCACTGATGCCTTCTTCGTGAGCTATCTTTACACAGTCGTTGAACGGGAAAAAGGCGTCCGATGCCATCACTGCCCCTTTTAGCTCAAATCCCATATCTTTTGCTTTTTGGATCGCTTGCTTCAGGGCATCTACGCGTGAAGTCTGACCATATCCGGCTCCCAGTATTTGCTGACCTCGAGCCAGTACGATAGCATTGCTCTTGCAGTACTTCACGGCTTTCATGCCGAATAGTAGATCCTTCACCTCCATCTGGGTTGGTCGCTTATCGGTGGCGTAGGTAAAGTCCTCCTCAGTCTCGATCCTCCGGTCTCTCTCCTGCTCGAGCATGCCTCCAAGTGCGCTCCGATACGAGAGCTGCGTGGTGTCCACTCCGGTCTTGTCACGCAGGATGATCCTATTCTTTTTCTGTGTGAGGAGAGTGAGTGCCTCTCTGCTGTACCCCGGAGCTATGAGTACTTCGATGAAGAGCTTGTGCAGCTCCTCGGCAGTTGCCTCGTCGACCTCTTGGTTGAGAACCACGATACCTCCGTATGCCGATACCGGGTCACACTCCAGTGCAGCTAAGTAAGCATCGCGGATGTTATTCCTCACGGCAAGACCGCACGGGGTGTTGTGCTTCATGATAGCCACTGCCGGACCCTCCAGCTCTTCGATCAGATGTGTAGCTGCATCTACATCCAAAATATTGTTGTAGCTCAGCTGCTTGCCATGCAGGTACTCAAAGCGGTCTTTGAACGCTCGGCCATAGTACGTCCCTGCCTGATGTTGGTTTTCACCATACCGGAGGGGTAGGGAGGGTCCGAGCGTAATGGTCCCTTCGATCTCCTTTTCCCCCATGAAGTAGTTCATGATATGGCTGTCGTACCTAGAGGTACACCTGAAGGCTCTTTCCGCAAAGTTCCTCCGCTGCTCCAGAGTGGTACATCCTTTTTGTGCGTTGAGAAGGTCTACGATCTCGCCATAGTGATCCCTGGAGGAGATGATGGTGACATCCTTGTAGTTTTTGGCAGCGGCGCGGATGAGGGAGATGCCGCCAATGTCTATCTTCTCGATCACCTCCGCTTCGGTGCCCCCGTCCTTCACCGTTTCTTCAAACGGATAGAGGTCCACGACCACCAGGTCTATAGGGTGGATGTCGTACATCTTGCACTGTCGCTCATCCTCGTCGTTGTTGCGTCTGGCGAGGATGCCTCCAAAGATTGCAGGATGGAGTGTCTTCACCCTGCCACCCAGTATCGAGGGATAGCTGGTGAGATCCTCTACAGCTGTACACTCGTAGCCAAGCCGGGTGATGTATTCTTGTGTGCCACCGGTGGATACGAGTTCTACATTGTGCTCCACAAGGCACTTGATGAGGTCGTCAATTCCCTCCTTGTGGTAGACCGAGATAAGTGCTTTTTTGATCCTAGCGTCGGACATTGGTCTCCTTAATTTTTATCTTGTTTGTCTAAAAAGAGAGGATGTGCTAGTCATTTAGTACAACCTCTGTAGATTACTGCAAATGTACTCAAACAATTGCACTTCTACTACTTGAAGTGTCTTTAAGTTTTACCCGACGGCCAAGGTGATTTTTCGCTCAGAATGGGGGCGGAAAAGTTTCACGGATAGTAGCAAACTATTTCCAGTAGGAAAGCGAACGATTTGACGGATAGAAGCGAACGGTTTCCAGTAGGAAACTTTTTGCGCTCAGGCAGCCGGCTTTTGAGCCCTCTGTATATGACTGTTTGTCAGTGATATACATGGACGGTCGCTTTGGTGGTAAAATGAGAGTTCCGATCTCCTCTTTTTCTCTAGTATATGCACGGTGCGGATTTCGGAAAAGAGTGCGGTTTTTGGGAAAAGCTAAAAGAACGTTTTTCGTGTGGAGCCACATGCGGTTGCTTTGGTAGAGGTTGACAACAGGTTTGAACACTGGGCTTTTTTACGTATTTTTGTGATCGTATGAATATAGCAATTGTAGGAACAGGATATGTGGGACTCGTGACGGGCGCCTGCTTTGCAGAGATGGGCGCCCGGGTGCATTGCGTGGATACGGATGCCGACAAGATCGCATCCCTCCGCCGTGGAGTCGTACCCATATATGAACCGGGACTTACCGACATTGTGCTCAAAAACAGTGAGGCAGGGCGTCTCTCTTTTTGTCAGGACCTGAGCGAGTGCCTCGACGATGTGGAGATCGTCTTCATCGCGGTTGGGACTCCCGCCGGTGATGATGGCAAGGCTGACCTTGGTGCTGTCCATGCAGTAGCTGAGCGCATAGGAGAGCTGGTCACTCACTCCCTCCTGGTGGTGACCAAAAGTACGGTGCCGGTAGGGACTACGTTTCGTGTAAAGGAGGTGATCCTCCAAAAGATGAAGCAGAGGGGGGTGAGGGTATCTCTGGAGGTGGCAAATAATCCGGAGTTTTTGAAAGAAGGGGCAGCTATCAAAGACTTCATGAGTCCCGACCGAGTAGTCGTCGGTGTGGAGGGCGAAAAAGCAAAGCAGTTGATGAGTCAGCTGTATCGTCCCTTCTTGATCAACCACTTCAGAGTCCTTTTCATGGATATCCTCTCCAGTGAGTTGACCAAGTATGCCTCCAACTCCATGCTGGCTACCCGTATCAGCTTCATGAACGAGCTGGCGAACCTGGCAGAAAAGCTGGGAGCCGATGTGGAGATGGTGCGAGAGGGGATGGGCGCTGACAAGCGAATAGGTAAGGCATTTTTGTACCCCGGGTGCGGGTATGGTGGCTCTTGTTTCCCAAAAGATGTGCAGGCACTATCTCATACCGCCAGGGAGTGTGGTATGGAGATGAGCATCATCGACCGGGTACACGCTGTGAACGAGCGACAAAAGAAGCGCCCGTTTGAGAAAATAGTCGAGCGCTTCGGAGCAGATCTCACAGGGAAGACTATTGCGGTATGGGGACTGAGCTTCAAACCGGAGACTGACGATATGAGAGATGCCCCTTCACTGGTCGTGGTCGATCTCTTGATCCGGGCAGGGGCGAAGGTGCGAACCTTTGACCCGATTGCGATGCAAGAGGCGAAGAAAAAACTCCCTCCGGAGGTCTACTATGCCGATGATATTTATGACGCTGTCAAGGAGGCTGACGCACTGGTGCTCCTGACCGAGTGGAAGCAGTTTAGACTGCCGGACTGGGACCGGGTGCGACGGGAGATGAGGGGAACGGCTATCGTGGATGGTCGTAATATTTATGTGCCGGAGGAGCTCAGGGCAATGGGCTTTGACTACTCCGGTATTGGACGAATACAATAGTGTAATGAGTGAACCGATCATAAAGAGCCTGCTGGATACTGACCTATACAAGCTGACCACAGGCTATGCATACACCAAGCTTTTCCCAAGAGCATACGGTAGATTTGAGTTCGTTGACCGAGATGAGATGCAGTACCCCCTGGGCTTTGGAGATAAGCTGATGGAGGAGATCAAGAAGATGAGCGAACTGAGACTCCAAGAGGATGAGGCAGAGTTTTTGTCTGAGGAGTGTCCCTATCTGCCTCCGACGTATATTGACTTTCTACGGGGGTACCGCTTCAATCCCGACGAGGTAACCGTCCGTCAGGACGAGAACGGACGACTGCATATTCAGGCAGAGGGGCTGCTCTACCGAGTGACACTGTGGGAGACACCCATCTTGGCACTCGTCAGCGAGCTGTACTATGAGGAGACCGGACAAAAGCCGGACCCCAAGCACATGGAGCGCCAAGCTATCGAAAAGGCAGAAGAGATGAAGGCGCATGACCTGCAGGTCTCCATGTTTGGGATGAGGAGACGATTCAGTAGTGAAGTGGAAGACCGAATCACCGGTCTGCTCAAGGAGCATGCCGGTAAAAGCCTCTATGGGACCAGCAATATCTACTACGCCATGAAGCACGGGCTCAGAGTGACCGGTACTCACCCGCATGAGTGGGTGCAGTTTCATGCTGCAATATACGGCTATAAGATGGCTAACTATATGTCCATGGAGGACTGGATCAATGTCTACGACGGCGACCTCGGGACAGTGCTTACCGATACCTATACTACAAAGGTCTTCATGAGCAACTTTTCCAAAAAGCATGCGTCGCTCTTTACCTCCCTGCGCCACGACAGCGGAGACCCTTACCTCTTCACGGACATGGTGATAGCACGATACAACGAGCTGAAGATAAACCCCTCGACAAAGTACCTGGTCTTTTCGGACAGCCTGGATATACCCAAGGCAGTGAGGATCAAGGAGTACTGTGACAAGAAGGGTATTCGGGCAACCTTTGGCGTCGGAACCAACTTGACCAATGATGTGGGGAACCATACGGAGCCACGCAATATAGTGATGAAGCTCTTTGCCTGCAAGATGACAAAGGACCAGCCCTGGCAGAGCTGTGTGAAACTCTCTGATGTCGAGGGAAAGCACACCGGGTATGGTGACGAAATAGAACTTGCAATACGAACACTAGGAATATAAAAGTAAGAACATGACTGATCCCAACCAGCTCAAACGAGGCGAACTTGCCGAAAATGCGTACCGACCCCTAAAGCCGGGCGAGGAGTACCATCCCGTAGTCCCCGATAACCCTACACCCAAGGAACTGACTGCGTATAGTCTGTCATGGGGTATCTTGATGGCCATTATATTCAGTGCTGCAGCTGCATATCTGGGTCTAAAGGTGGGACAGGTCTTTGAAGCGGCTATCCCTATTGCGATCATTGCTGCCGGACTGACCTCTGCCACGAAGCGTAAAAATGCCCTCCTGGAAAACGTGATGATCCAGAGCATAGGTGCGTCCAGCGGAGTGATTGTTGCGGGAGCCATCTTTACTATTCCCGCCATCTTTATCTTACAGGAGAAGTATCCTGAGATTACTGTGAGCTTCATGCAGATCTTCATCAGCTCCTTGCTCGGTGGTATCCTGGGTATTCTCATGCTGATCCCTTTCCGGAAGTACTTTGTGAAGGACATGCACGGCAAGTATCCTTTTCCGGAAGCGACGGCTACTACGCAGGTCTTGCTGAGTAGTGAAAAGGGTGGGGCGCAGGCGAAGCCACTTGTGATCTCCGGACTGATCGGAGGAGTTTACGACTGGTTGGTTGCCTCCTTTGGGGCTTGGCATGAGACCATCTCCTCTACGGTGACAGCATGGGGAGCGGCTGTTGCGGAGCGAACAAAGCTCGTCTTTCAGCTCAATACAAGTGCTGCAGTCCTAGGGCTTGGCTACATCATTGGACTAAAGTATGCAGCGATCATTTGTGCCGGCTCGGCACTGGTTTGGTGGGTGATCGTCCCTCTGATGAGTGCTGTATGGGGTGGAGATATCCTGGCTTTCGGAGATCCTGCTATCGTTATCCCGGTGGGCGAGATGTCGGCTCAGGAGATATTCTTGCACTATGGGCGCAATATCGGTATTGGTGGTATTGCGATGGCGGGTGTTATCAGCATTTGGAACAATCGCAAGATCATTGGTTCGGCTGTAGGACTCGCCAAGAAAGAGCTCGGCAGTAAGAGAAACAATGCACAGGAGGTCGAAGAGCTCCCCCGTACACAGCGCGACATCCCAATGGGCGTGATCGTCTGGGGAATTGTCTTGGCACTGATCTGCATCGGTATTTTCTTTTACTTCGGCGTGGTGCACAAAAACCTTGTCTGGGCAATTGTAGGGCTGGTGCTTGCCGCAGTGATTGCCTTCCTATTCACGACCGTGGCGGCAAATGCCATCGCCATCGTAGGCTCAAACCCCGTGTCGGGTATGACTCTGATGACGCTTATCGTGGCTAGTGTAGTGCTGGTTGCATTTGGAATGAATGGTCCGTCGGGTATGGTTTCCGCTCTGGTCATAGGTATTGTAGTCTGTACGGCGCTCTCTATGGCGGGCGGATTCATTACGGACCTAAAGATTGGTTACTGGTTGGGCTCAACCCCCCGAGTGCAGCAGACCTGGAAGTTTTTGGGAACCCTGGTCTCCGCTGCGACCGTGTGTGGCGTGATCATCGTGCTCAACAAGACGTACGGCTTTACCGGTCCCGACGCACTCAATGCCCCCCAAGCCAACGCCATGGCAGCTCTGATAGAGCCTCTGATGACCGGTCAGGGAGCCAAGTGGCTTCTCTATGGGATTGGTGCTGCGCTGGCTCTGCTCCTGACGGTTGTCAAGGTTCCGGCACTACCTTTTGCTTTGGGGATGTTCATCCCACTGAGTCTGAACCTCCCACTCCTCGTGGGTGGAGGTATCAGTTGGTACGTCGGTAGTCGCTCGAAAGACGCAGCACTTAATAAAGCCCGCCAAGACAAGGGTACACTACTTGCCTCAGGGTTCATAGCCGGAGGGGCGCTTATGGGTGTGGTCAGTGCGATCATGAAGCTTGCCGGAGCAGACTTTGTCATGACGGACTGGCTTGCCGGCGGATGGAGTCATGGTCTGACCGTGGTGATGTACCTCCTGATTATCTACTACCTCATTCACGCAAGTAAAAAGGCGAAGGTATGATGGATAATAAAGAACTCAAGGCAGCTCTGCAGACGGTTGAAGCTCTGATTTCGGAGGAGAGCGCACGTCTGCAGGCTCATGAGCTAAAAAGACTCTACGAGCCGATTGCCTATATTCTGAACCTTGGTGGAAAGAGGCTTCGTCCGCTGGTGGCGTACCTGACGTACAAGCACTTTGCCGGGGACCGGTACGATGCGACAAAGATCGCTCCGGTGATCAAGGCAGTGGAGCTTTTTCACAACTTTACATTGCTCCACGATGACCTCATGGATGATGCACCGGTACGCCGCGGCCTCCCCACAGTCTACAAAAAGTGGGGTGCCAATACCGCCATCCTCTCCGGCGATGCGATGGTCATCGAGGCGTATAGGGCACTGGCACAGCTGGACGGCCATCTCCTCCCCGATCTGCTGGACGTCTTCAACCGCATGGCTCTAGGCGTATGTGAGGGTCAGCAGCTGGATATGGACTATGAGCAACGCGATCCGGAAGACCTAACCATCAACGACTATATAGATATGATCCGCCTAAAGACGTCGTATCTATTCAAGGGCAGTATGGTGATGGGGGCAATGGTCGCCGGGCTGGAAAACTCTGAGATCAAAAAGCTCGACCATGCCGCCGAGCGGATGGGACTAGCCTTTCAGGTCATGGACGACTACCTGGATGTCTTCTCAGACAAGCCGGACTTTGGCAAAGTAAAAGGTGGAGATATCGTCGAAGGAAAGCGGACATGGCTCTTGCTCAAAGCGTATGAGCTGGATCCCGAAGCGCTGAGTCCGGCTCTGAATCAAAGCGACGAAAGCCGTCGTATAGCTGAGGTCACTCAGGTATACCGGGCAAACGGTATTGACCGGCTCGCACTGGCTGAGGTGGAGCGGTATACTCAGGAGGCGATAGAGATCCTGAGGTCGCTTCAACCTGCTCCGGACAGCATCATTGACCTATTTGAGAGCTTAGTCAGGAGAATTGTCTAAAGATTTAGGGCAAAAGGTATGGTAGTAATCAAAACTATTGGTACCTTTGCAACCAGAGAGCTCGGGATGTAGCTCAGTCCGGTTTAGAGTGCGCGTCTGGGGGGCGTGAGGTCGCTGGTTCGAATCCAGTCATCCCGACAAGTGGGTCAGAGTAGTTACAGACTGCTCTGACCCACCTTTATTTTGTGGCATTACACTGTAGCTGCAGAGGCTGACGTAATGGGATTTTGCGGGCTTTGGGTTCGAGCAAAAAAATTGACGGATAGAAGAGAAAAGTTTTCAGTAGGAAAGAGAATGATTTGACGGATAGAAGCGAAAGGTTTCCAGTAGGAAACTTTTTGCGCTTAGGTAGTCGGTTTTTTAAGGAGATCCTATCTGTCTGTTTGTCAGTAGTGTAACTTTCGGTAGATAAAAGTTAGGGCGTATAGGTCAAAATGGTGGGTAAAACAGCCTAATAGCCATTTTCGTACTGAAGTATAGGTCAAAATGGTGGGCGAAGTAGAAGAAAAAAACAGATACCTTTGTTCGTTGACCTGAAACGTAGCCGGCTCTGCAGGGGTGCAACCGGTGAGGGATACGGTCAATGGAGTCAGAACAGTTTACACTGACAGGGGAGGGGTACTATTGCCCCTCCTCTTTTTTGGATGTAAACTGGGCGATATCCCTATGCCTAAAAAACCCATCCACGAATCGTTTCTTGTGAGCTTGGGACATTCCATTATGCGCTCTAAGACGGCTTTTGAGTGCAGTAAATAGCCCTTCAATGGCGTTATTGGTTTTAGGGATCTGTATATCCGGATGTTCCTCGTAAGTAAAGAGTGTAGGGAGGTATTGACGAAAGGAAAAGTGGACTGATCTAAGTGATTTGTGCGTGTATTGCCATTTGCCGTTTTCATCATTTATGGTCTTCTCCTTGAGAAAAGTATCCCACTTGGTCTCCCACTTTTTGAGCTGCGAGCAGAATGTGATACGGGATATCTTTCCTACACTCATAGCAAGTGCCAGAAGCTCTTGAGACGCAGGTAGTTTGGGTCGAAGAGTAAGTTTTCGTCGGACGATTGCGATAAAGTGATACTGGCACATTTGTGTGGGAAAATGCTTCAGTGCCACATCAAGACCGACTCCTCCATCAGTTACCACTGCCAATATCTTATAGCCCCCTTCCTCTATCTTTTTAAGGGCTGTTGCGTAGTCCACTTTGCTTTCGTGAGAGATCCACTCCCGATAGAGTACGCAACCACTTTTATCGTCCAACGCAACGATTAGTCCTTGGTTTCTACCCCAATACGTCGCATCTATGTGAATAACTCCCTCGCTTAATATGGGCGTCTTAAAGTCAACTGAGACCTCCTGAAGTCTCCGTTTTATCGTGCTCGGACTTACTCCAAGTGCTTCCGCGATTTTAGCCTGCGATAAGCCACTCTGGTACAAGTCCCATATCTGCTCCTTACTTATGTGCCTTTTTCCTGTGAACGATGAGCCACAGTTCTTGCACAAATATCTCTTGTGTGTACCCCTGCGTCCATGACTAATCACACTGAGGCTCCCACACTTCGGACATTTTTTGGTTCATTTTTTCGCCTTTTCAAATGCTCAAAGATACGATAAACACTGGCTTATCCCCCTGTATCACCCACCGTTTTGACCTATACATTCGCGTTGGCTCACTTTTAACACTTCAAAGCTTTTCAAACCCTTATATGTCTCTCTATACCTAGAAAAGACCTTTAACTCACCCACCATTTTGACCTATAAGTCAAAGTTAGGGGCTGTGTCGGATTCCGACACAGCCCCTAATTGGTCTATGGGTGGATCGTTGTTTAGCGTTCCTTTAGGAGATAGATGACGACGGGAAAGTGGTCGCTATAGCCATCAATAAAGGTGTTGCCATCAAAGGTCCGGTGGGGATAGCCTTTGCGTTTGCCTTCTTTTGTATGAAGGAAAGGACGGTTGAAAATATCCACTTTCCAAAAGGTTAGGGACTTGTTTTCATCCGATATGAGAGGTTCTGAGACCGCTATTTGGTCAAATAGGTTCCACTTATTTTGATAGACGAGTGTCCCGATCCCCTGGGCAAAAGGAGCCCAAGTGGTGTTGTAGAAGCCCTGTGTGGGGACCTCGTGCTTGAACTGCTTGGCATCTAGAACCTTTGCCATGCTGGCATCGTTAGGATCATCGTTCATGTCTCCCATGACGATGATCTTTGCTCTGGGGTTGAGATTGTAGAGGGAGTCTGCAATGTGACGGGTGAGTCCTGCAGCTGTCTCGCGTAGGTAGCTAGACTTTGCTCCACCGTAGCGTGACGGCCAGTGACATACGATCACGTGGACTTCTTCACCTGCCATCTTCCCGCTGACGAGTAGTTGGTCTCTGGTACGGAAGCCAGGGTTGTCTTCCAGCGTGGGGTAGCGGTGGCAGCGGTGGTTGGTGACGGTGAAGAGTTTGGGGTTGTACAGTAGCCCCACATCTATCCCACGACGATCGGGAGAGTCCTCATGCACCACTTGCAGTCCCATGTTGGCTACGGTTGGGCGGCTGACAAGATCCTCCAGTACGCGCCTATTCTCGACCTCTGCAACACCTATGATGGCAGGCCCCATGGGCGTATGCTCACGGCCAAGCTTGCTCAGTACGAGTGCGATGTTGTCCAGCTTGCGCTCGTACTTGGGCTGAGTCCAATTGTATGGTCCGGTGGGAAGGAATTCATCGTCCCCTCGGTTGGTAGGGTCGTCATCGCAGTCAAATAGGTTCTCCACATTATAGAATGCTACGGCATAGCTGTTGTATTGCTTGCCTATGGAGCCCTGGCTGCTCCGCTTCGTGGTACCGCACCCCGTGAGGAGTAGCAGTACCACAAGCGTCGCATAGCTATAGAAGTGCTGTCTTTTCATAGCTCTGGTTATTCAAACTTGATGCTGTCGATGTAGAGGTCATACTCTGCCTCTTTTCCACCCTTGAATCCGATGATGTTTTTGTCTTCGGCGGTGTTGAGATCCACGCCCTCTACATTCAGCGTGATGAGGACCCACTTGCCACCGGTATCTATTGTACCGTTGTACTGGTTTACAAACTGCTCCTCTCTTGTAGACTTTGTCCTCTCAACCTGTTTGGAGGTGATGACATCTCCGAGGTTGAATGCCACATACTTCCCATCAGGATGGTAGACATTTATAGAGAGAGACTTGCCTGTAACTTTACCCTTGAGGTAGAACGAGATAGTCTTGACGCCCTTCTCCTTGTCGGCAGGGATCATTACGTTTTTGGCGCTGAAGAAGTAGGGGTTTTTGTCGGGAGTACCGCTGATGTGAAGCCCCTTGGAGCCATCAAAGCCCACTCCTGCTTTGACTTCGCAGAACTTGAGCCCGTACTGACCCGTGGCGGTGTTGAACGCTGCCTCGTCCTCAAAGTCGGCTCCTGCAAAAAGTAAGGAGGCGGTGGCAGACTGCTTGTCTGATGCAGCAGGAGTGTCCGGCTTAGACGGCTTGTCGTCAGATCCACCCGTACTCCCGTCGCCGGAAGGCTTGCCGGGACGGAAGTGTAGGATATCTGCTTTGGTCCGGATGAAGAGCTGATACTCGGTGTTGAACTTACTGAGCACGCCACGGACGGTGCCAACTCCCTCCGGGATAAGGTCGGCTGCGAAGTTGGAGTAGCCGCTATTGCGTACCAGGAGGGTTTGGTTTTTGCCGTCGTACAGAGTGCGGTTGGTGTTTTCTTCCTTGATCGCAAAAACCTGTCCGACTTCCTTCCAAGAAACATCGTTGAGCTCAACGACCATACCGATCATGCTGTCGTTGAGTCCTCCAATAGTCGTTTGGATGGGGGCTGCCTTCTTAGGATCCGGGTATTTATGGCGGGTGGTGATGGTTTTCAGAAGTTCGGGCGCAATACGCGTCTTTTTAGGATCTTCCTTCTCCACATAGCCGATCTGCTGCACTCCACCATAGACGTTGATGGAGAGACCTTTGAGCTTGATAAAGAGCTCTTGTCCTACTTGGTACTCAGAGAACATCGCGTTTTGGTCCACGGCGATGGGGATACCTCCGGTCTTATCTTGTACATAAAGGGTCTTGTAGATGTTTCCGGACTCGTCATTGCCTCCCACGACTGCTCGTAGGATGTAGTCGGTGTCAATGAGGAGGGGGTTGTTTTGCTTGGCTTGGCTATACTTGGCCTTGAGCTCGGAGATGGTAATGTTAGCTTCGAGGCCTGTCGCTTCGGGTTCGACTAGTAGTGGTTGGTCGTACTTGCGCTCACAACTCACTAGGATAGCTAGAAGACCTACGGATAGAAGTATATTTTTTAGTTTCATATTGGGAGTTTAGAATAGGTAGCTGGCGTTGATGAAGAAATTAATACCCTGCATGTAAAAATGCTTGTTTCCAAAGTTCTCGGGATAGAGTAGGTTGATGCGTCCTTGCTCATAGCCTCCGGTACGGATGTCCCGCTTGTTGAGAAGGTTTTGTACAGAGGCGTTGAAGTTGATCTGCTGCCTTCCGGGGAGGTAGATGATCTTACCGATGCTGAGGTCCATGGTACAGCCGCTGGCGAACCGCTCCTGAGTCGTCATGAGCTTGTAGGCGTCATGCTTCTTTTGAGCATCGGCACGACTGGGTCCCTCAGGAAGTCGGTCGATCGCCTCCTGTGACAATACCTGGCTGTAGTTAGAAGCCAAGCGGCGTATGGGGGCAGGATCGATGTGGTTCATTCCAAATCCGTTCACGTTGAGACTCAAGAACCAGTAGTTGATGAAGTAGTTGATCCCGATGGTACCGAGTACTTGGGGGACTCCACCGATGTAGAGGTCCTTCATCAGCGCACGCTCTTCTTGATTGACCACGTTGCCATTAGTGGAGTTCATCACTCCCATAGGGTTATTGTTGTAGTAGTACTGTGCTGCAGTACCGATGAAGTCAAAGTTGAGTGCCGATGTTGGTGCCCAGTTGATGCCGACTTCTATCCCTCGGTGTACTTTCTCTAGGTCGTAGAGGGTGTGGAACACGAAGGTGCGCTGAACGTCGTTGTAGTAGGCAGCCTTGTCCATATCATCCCAGAACGTGGTGTAGAAGAGCCCAATGCGTCCGTTGACTTTTGGTGTAGAGAAGATATAGTTGAGGTCAATGTTGGCATTCTTGGAGGACTTGATCGACGGCACGACATTGTCCGTGATGTCCGGAGACACGTAGAGGTGGTACGCCAGGGGGGGACGACTCTGTACACTTGCGTTGGCACTGATGAGGTGGCGTCCGTTGATCTTGTAGGTGATCCCGGCTTTGGCATCAAAGGTGACGAAGGTGTGGACCTCCCCCTTTCCAAACGAGGAATCGGGGTAGCGACCATTGCGCATAAGACCATTGCGCTGTAACGTGTTGAGAGCTATTCGGCTACCGTAGTAGAGGTCTATGTAGTGGTAGTTGTGCTCCTGCTGCACCCAAGCATCCAGACTGTGAAGGTAGTAGCGGTAGTCGTAGCCAAAGACATCTCCCTCGTACACCCGTCTGCCGGGGCGATTGAGGTCGTTTTGAATGGTGGTCTGATCACCTGGGAAGTCTCGCTCGGCAAACTTGTCCACATCGAGTAGGTAGTTTGCTCCGAGGAGGTCGTCTACGGTTTTGAACTGCCGAGAGAGTGAGTACTTGTACCCCATTCCGGCACTGAGCTTGATGTGATCGTTGAGACGAGTCGTGTAGGTGGAGTTGAGAGCCGACTCAAAAAGGTCGCTACGACGCTCCTCCAGCATGTAGACTGCCGAGCCGTCACCGGCAATGTTATTGATGTGGTTGGTGTTGTAGAGACGGTCCCAGTCGATCTGAGAGATCTGTCCGGTCTGCCAGAGGTACGTATAGTACTTCTGCATGAAAGGCTGACCCTCAAAGTAGTTGGGCAGGTATCGGTAGTAGTCGGGACGTGGATCCGTACCGTTGTACCAGTTGAGTCCGGAGCGACCGTAGCGGTTGTAGTGTACTCCGAGCCCGGTTGTCCAGGTGGTCTCTTTATTAGGTGCAAAAACGTAAGACAAGATGGCTGTCGGGTCCCAGCTCTTGACGACGCGTGCATTGCGCTTCTTGCCGTTTTGCCAGCCCCAGTTGGGGTTATAGGTGTTGCAGCCGACCAGGTCTACTGCTTGCTGGACAGATGAGCCTTGCTGTGCGCGCTCTACCGGGGAGCCAAAGGTGATGAAGCTGACGCTGTGAGTGCCGTTGTCCCATTGCTTCTCTGCACCCAGGGCATAGGAGATGTTCTTGTAAAAAGTCCCCTCTACGACTCCTTCGTAGGCGTATCTTCCTCCCAGCAGCGAGGTAAACGCCCAGCCATTGTCAAGGAGGCCGCTGTTGTAGCTCGCCATTCCGCGAAGGTAGTAGTTTCTATTTGCCCCGGATAGGGTCACTTTGCCACCGCGTCGATAGGTAGAGGGGCGCATGTTGATGTTTTCGGAGCCGCCGATGTCTCCAAATGAAAAGTCCGATGCTCCGAGGTAGTTGATCCTATTCCCGTTTCGGGTGAGGTCGTTGAGTGCACCGATTGATGAGTAGTTGAAGACGCCCCGCACTTGTTCGTTAAAACTTATGCCATTGATGTAGCGCTGTTCGTACCGGCTATCATAGCCACGAGTGCGGTGTCTGAACTGTGAGAATTGATATCCGGAGTTCTTGAGATAGACGTCATTGGAGACGATCACGGAGGTGCTTACGGCTTGAGTGTCCCCCGACTCATTGATCTCTAAGTCATTGACGACTCCGACGTAGGCTTGGTAGTCCTGTAGCTGTGTAGGCTGTATGGGTAGGTCTCCCAGGTCTAGGGCACCGCTCATCGGTATCTCTATCCGGATCTCTTTGCCGGCATAGCCTGCTCCGGAGATCAGGAGTGTCTCGGCTCCACTGCTCAGGTTGGCAGTGCCAAAGCGTCCGACTTCATCGGTGACCAAGATACGGTTGTGCTTTTGTAGGGTGACCGTGACACCGATCACCGGAGCACCGTTGCCCTCCTCTACGATACGTCCCGTCAGTGAGCCGGTGTTTTGTCCATAGACACTCGTCACTAGCGAGGTCAGTAGGAGCAAGCCCATTGCTCGGGTAATCCATTGGTTGAGCTGCATAAGTAGTACGATCAGTTCTTTGTGAAAAGAAAAAAGGCAACCACGGAGGTGGACTGTCCGCGCCTCCGTGTTTGCCATAAAAAGTGTCTAATTCAGTGTCTTGCTAAAGAGTAGACCATGCTTTATTCAAAAGTAATGTCATCGACTAAGAGGTCATACGCTACTTCCTTACCCACTTTCAATGCAAATAGGTCCCCGGATGTAGCGATTTCGGCGTCAGAGCAATCTATGACGATCTCTTTCCACTCACCTCCGGTGTCTATTGTCCCTCCGTACTGGTTGTTCGTTGCTACAGAAATAGGATATGGACTTGCTGTCTCAGCGGTGACATCGCCGAGGTTAAATGCCTTATATACTTTATCGCCACTGTACACATTAAACGAGAGAGACTTGCCCGCTGTACCTTTGATGAATAGACGGATCTTGGTTACGTTCATTGTCGAGCCACTAGGTACAGTCGCAGTAAAGACATAATCATTTTTTGCGGGTGTACCCTTTATGTGCATAGCTGCACTTCCACTGTGCGCATCAGTACTCTCGACCGCATAGTTCTTCAAGCCAAAGTTGTTCAGTCCTGCAGTGAAAGCATCCCAGTCCTCAAAGTCGGAGCCGGGGAAGAGTAGCTTGGAGGTAGGGGTAGGCTCCGGAGTAGGCTCTTCGCCACCGGTCTCGCCACCTGTCTCATCCAGAGGCAGGGTGATGGTACCGCCATCGGTGATGCCCTCCGTCCAGGGGTTGATGTTCGTGGAGCTTATCTTGAGTGTCTCGCCGGCACTGCCAACCTCGAATTTGAGGCTGTACTTGTAGCCCTTCTGTAGTGCCACGGGAGTATCAAACGTATGAGTCACCTCTTTGCCGTTGATGCTGAAGGTAATTGCTTTCAGCTCTTGCCCGGGGACTAGGATCATGCGAATCATCCCATCCTTGAGTGCCGCTGTGGTCTTGCCGGTAGTGTTTCCGGGGGTTACCTCGTCAGTAGCGATGTTGTATGAGCCATCTGTCTTCAGACCGTCCACGCTTGCCGTTACGTTCGTGAGGTTGTTGCCGGTCATGGTCAGGTTGAGCAGTGCCAGCTTGTGGTCAAATGCCATCTGAGCCTCCTTTGTCTCGGCCGTGATATTGGATGTTTTTCCTCTGAGTAGGTCGATCTTTGAGAGGTCGGTCTGGTCTGCCACATTTATCGGATAGACAAGGTCTTTGCCTACAGCAGAGTTGTAGGGATAGTACGCCACGATGTCTGCCGTCTCTGAGCCTTTGAGGACGATACCGCCGTCAGCCGCCACAAACTTCCCACTCACGTCCGGGGTGGTGTACTTCACGTTTGCAAAGTCTCCGAAGAGAGTGTTTGCCCCTTTCTCCAGAGCAAAGACACCAAGTGCGTCACCGCCTGCCCACGCATCGTCCGCCATACGTAGGGGGTTGATGGAGGCGTTGATGTAAAAGCTGCCATCGCGCTCATCGAGAGGATTGACGACGCCACTCTTGTCGCCGGTGCGGCAGCACCCGCTTAGTAGGATTAGGGCACCTGCCATCGCTGTAGATGCCAATTTCGTTACGTTTTTCATGTGTTAAAGTTTTGTTTAGTTAGTTGGGTTGATTCTCAGAGCTTGAAACGCTCGTTTACCGCCAGTAGCTATGGTCTACCTGGCTCTTTACTTGTTCGGCTATGCTTGGGTCCAGATGGGTGAAGAAGGTAAAGCCGAGCTCTTCCTCCAGTGACTTGACACTAACCATATAGTTGTACCATTTGGATCCTTTTACGGACTCGTCATTGGGCATCTTCACAGCCATGCTGTGCCACTTCCCATCTTTTTTGTCTTTAGTCAGGATCACCTTCCAGGTGTGTGTGGGCACCGGCACCCTCTTGTTGGATCTGTCCCCCACAGTGGCACCGCCACTCTTGGGGAGGATGGGGCCGCAAGCGATGTAGAGGGTGTCTATGTTGGCATCGCTTTTTGCCCAGTACTGAGCTCTTTGCTCCAGCTGATTCCACACGCCACCATTTTGGGTCTGGTTTTGGGGCACCATGTTGGTGCAGTAAAAGGTGGTCCTATTGAGCTCTCGTGTGCCGTATCGGTCTGAGCTCGCCATCATGTGTCCCCTAGAGTAGCCGCCTTTGTACGACCCGGTCGTGAGATCAGCCTGCCACTTCTTTGCCACAATAGGGTCAAAATCCCATGCATCCGTGCGGTCAACCTTTGGCTCCATACAATCCCTGTACAGAGGATAGGCGACGAAGAGGGGCTGGTACTTCTCCTTGGCGAAGTAGATTGTGTAGTTGCGCCTCTGTCCGTTGCCACCGGGTGTCCGGTAGTTCCCGCCAAACCAGCTGTCGGGAGCCATGTGCATCACCAGCTGGACATCTCCGTGGTCAAGCGTGGGTACCGGTATCTCTGCATAGGCAGCCCTTCGGGTTGGGTCTGCGGGCAGGGTGGGGGTGTCGGGATCCGGCTCCGTGCTTGGGTAGAGAGGGATGGGGTCGCTCCCGGGTATTTCTGTATCGTCTACCGTTGCCTCCACCGTCATGTCCGAGCCTTCTGCACCGGTTACCTTGGCATGAAAGGTGTACTTTTTACCCTTCTCGGTCTTAATAGCCTTCGGGGTAAAGGTCGCTTTACGCTCCCCGAGCTCAAAGGTGATGCGCGCCTGACTCAGATCCTCACCAGGCAGCAGGAAGAGTGTCCTGATCGCATGGCTCTTAGTCGAGGTCTTGGCGGTGTATGCCGTCAGCAGCGCCTTCTCTGTGCCACGAATAAAGAGTCCGGTGGGGAGGTCGTAGGTAGCCGAGGTGGTGAGCCCTTGCAGAGTTACCTTTAGTCCGCTGAGGTCAAGGGCACTGTTGTCGGTCTTTATGGAAAAAACGGCTTGTGCCAGCTCGTGGCTAAATACCAGGTTAGCCCTATTGGCACCCGGCTTGAGGGGCGTCTTGCTCGTCCCTCTCATGAGGTCAATCTTGGCAGGCTGAGTCTGGTCCGCCAGGTTTATGGCGAGCGAGTAGTTGGTGACCTCCGCCGTGTACGGGTAGTAGGCGATGAGGTCGGCAGCCCCCTTCTCGGAGAGCGATATGCCCTCTTTGTCAGAAACCGTGAACTGTCCGTCCGCCTGTGGCGTGGTGTATCGTGCATTGGCCACGGAGCCGTACTGCGTGGAGCTGCCCAGGATCTGACCCTCGCGTACCGCAAAGACACCGATGGCGTCACCCTTTTCCCAGGTGGTCTCGTATGCCCTGAGCCCCGTGATATCTGCTTGGATGGTGATCGGCTCAGCGCTGTTTTCCGGGGTGCCGGATGCGCTGTTTGGTTGATTGCAGCTATTGAGTGTGGCTACATAGAGGAGTAACCCAAGAATAGGCATACTCAGGTGCATGGTACTCATTCGTGTGAACATATTCATGTTGTTATTATTCCGTATCCGTTTCTCAAAGGTAGCTAAAATGTAAGGAAAAATAAAGTATTCCGGTGGTACGACTCCAACGTTCGTCGGGGTCGTGTTCCTGGGGGGGATTTCCCCGGGGTGTTTGGCGACCCCTGCGGGGTCGGAGGGTGGTTCTTCGGTCGCTGTTTTCCCGGGGTCTTCGGTGCTTCGCACCTCGACACCCGGGCTAGGAAAAAACGACCCCTCCGGGGTCGGTAGTCCCGGTTGTTCGCTCCCTCTATACTATATTGTTAGTCGGCGACACCCCTCAGGGGTCGTGTCCCGTCTGTTCGTCCCTTTATATGTTGTGCGGCAGCACCCCGCAGGGGTGCCTCCTTCATAGCCCGGTGGTCGAGGTGCGAAGCACCGAAGACCCCGGGAAAATAGAGATCGCATCCAAAAAATAAAAACGACCCCGTAGGGGTCGCACAATGTAGCTCCGGGTCAGAGCGACGATAGGAGCGTCTGACCCGGGGTAACCGTTTCGTCCCTCACCCCCGACCCCGACGCACGTCGGGGTCGCACCAAGACATCCGTCGGGGTCAATTCCCGCCGACATTTTTATATAACAAAGATGATCGCTATCTTGTGGTGTACAAATAGACTGCCATGCACTCACTTAGCGCCATATACTACCACATCGTCTTCTCTACCAAGGGGAGACGAGCCCTCATCCATCCCGCTTGGCAAGCTGACCTACATGCCTATATATCCGGGATCGTCAGAAATAAAGGTTGCCTCCCAATAGCTATCGGTGGAATGCCCGATCATGTCCATCTACTCATCAGAGCGAAGACAACGACCGTGGTATCGGACCTAGTGCGGGAAATCAAGAAATCCTCATCCAGGTACATCAAAGAAGAGAACAGCTCTGAGTACCTTTTCCAGTGGCAGGAGGGGTTTTCGGTTTTTTCGGTATCCTCCTCCGTCGTTCCGGCTGTATGTAGGTACATCGAGAATCAACAGAAGCATCACCTACACACCACGTGGGAGGAAGAGTTCCGTTTCTTTGAGCAAGAGCTAACCACATCTCGCTAAAGTCATCCTGATGGTACGACTCCAACGTTCGTCGGAGTCGTGTCTCTTGTCGACCTGCTTTCCCAGGGTCATTCGCTCCTTCGGAGCTCTGACCCTGGGCTATGCTCTATGACCCCGACGGATGCCGGGGTCAATCCTCCGCTGACCTGCTTTCCCAGGGTCATTCGCTCCTTCGGAGCTCTGACCCTGGGCTATGCTCTATGACCCCGACATCCGTCGGGGTCAATCCCCCTGGGAACAAAAACGACCCCGGGAGGGGTCGCACAATATAGCCCCGGGTCAGAGCTCCGAAGGAGCGTCTGACCCGGGGTAACCGTTCCCTCTCTCACCCCCGACCCCGACGGACGTCGGGGTCGCACCACGTCATCTGATGGTACGACTCCAACGTTCGTCGGAGTCGTGTTTCTTGCCGACTTGCTTTCCCAGGGTCACTCGCTCCTTCGGAGCTCTGACCCTGGGCTATGCTCTATGACCCCGACGGATGTCGGGGTCAATCCTTCGCCGATCCTATTCTTCCGCGGAACGTTTCGATCCTTATTATAGTGTCCCTCGGACGACGAAAGACGACCCGGCTCTTCCGCCAACGTCCTGACCCCCTTATAATGTCCTTCGGACGACGAAAGACGACCCCGGGAGGGGTCGCACAATATAGCCCCGGGTCAGAGCGACGATAGGAGCGTCTGACCCGGGGTAACCGATCCGCCCTCACCCTCGACCCCGACGCACGTCGGGGTCGCACCACTGAGACGCAAAAAGTTTCCTACTGAAAACAGATCTCTTCTATCCGTCAAATCGTTTTCTTTCCTACTGGAAACATTTCGCTACTATCCGTCAAATTTTTTGCCCCGCTCCCAAGCGTGCCCTCTTCTTGTTTTGGGGTTTGGAGATTTGCAAATAGGTCGTCTTTTATTGTCTTCTGTGAACAAATGGCTTGTTTATTTACTAAAATTACGTATCTTTGGCACAAGCCGATGAGAAACCACGGCCACGATTTAATTTAGTATAATTCTTTTTTATCGCACTGTTGGTGGATTTAGGGTTGTTTAGCACTTTAGATTTGCAGTTCTTCACAGCTTTCGTTAGAGAGAGAGAGAGAGAGAGAGAGAGAGAGAGAATGCTCCCGTACTCACTCTTCTTCCTCGCTACGCTGCCGTTGCCAACCCCATAAAACAACACCGCCGGTGGTTGTTCCCGACCCCCGGTCTTATTTCGCATTCGTATCCAAGTAGATGCTGCTCTGTCACCACTTGTGGCGGAGTGGTGTTGCTTTGACGTGCCCGGCTCAGCATGACTATTATCAGAAAACACCTATATAACTAACCTTTTACAAACGAATATGATATACAAAGCAACAAAGTTGTTAGCCCTGGTATCCTTCATGGGTATCATGGCGGTGGGTTGCAAGTCGCGGACTGCACCCTCCGGAAGCCATGCGGCGTTTGATGCCGGCAAGCCTATGGAGATCACCAGCTTCCAGCCGGACTCCGGGGGTATCGCTACCCAGATGATTATAGACGGCAAAAACTTTGGATCTGACACAACGGGACTAAGGGTCTACTTCGTGGATAGCCTGGGAACTCGCCACCGTGGTGGGGTGGTCAGCTCCAATGGTGAAAAGATCTATCTGACGGTGCCCAAGCTCACCTACCTACGTACCCTACAGGTCGAAGTAGAGCGTGAAGGAGAGGGTGGTCAGTCCTATACTGCTAAAGCAGAAAACATGCCCTTCAAGTACCGTACTGAGATTTCTGTCACGACTCTGATCGGACAGGTGTCGGACAATAACCAACTCCCGACTGTAGGAGGTACCTTTGCTGCTACCACCCTGTCAGCTCCGGCATTTGTGACACTGGATGATGAAGACAACCTCTTTATTACCGAGCGTACTTTTGAGCTAGGTCCTTGTGCCCGCAATGAAAAGGGAAATACAGACGGCGGTTGGATATATGCCGGGAATCTACTTCTTGCTGATACCAAAAAACAGGAAGTACAAGTCCTGAAGTATCTAAATCATGAGCCACTCAATGCTCCAACATTCTCCGATGAAGAAGGAGAGGAGTCCATCTATGTGCCGGAGGATAAAGCACAGTCGTACCTTCGTCTGCGTAAAGGTGCCAACTATGCGATCCAAAAGCAGGCAATGCTCTTTTCGGAAAACAACCCTTTCGGCGGAGATGGACGCAACTGGAAGCACTGTATGCTGATCAACAAGGTAGACAAAATGCTCTACACCATCCTCTGGAAAGGTGAGCTGGTGCGCGTCAACCCCAAGACCCGTCAATCCGAAATCCTGATCAAAAACATTCTTCCGGACAGGGTGAATATGAAGGGCAAGAATGGAAGTGACAACTACTATATCTTCTCGCCCATCAGCCCTAACGTAATGTATGTAGTTTTGTGCGACTACAATATGATCAAGCGTATCGACCTGGATCGACTGGCTCAAGACCCGGAGTACAAGGGTGAGGACTATGCCGGTCTGTCGATATCCGAAGGTCCTCAGGCGGGAAAAGGATGGGAGGATGGTCCCCTGCTGAGAGCGAAGTTCAACAGTCCGACTCAAGTGGCGTTTACTTCCGATGGCAAACTCTACATTGCCGACCGGGATAATCACTGTGTGCGCGTGATCGATACCACCGTCTCTCCTGATCAGGCTGTGGTCAATACAGCAGTAGGTATACCGGGATCTGCCGGATTTAGGGACGGTGGCCCGGATCAAGCACTCTTCAATACCCCTACGGGTGTGGCGGTGAGTAGTGATGGCTCCGTACTCTTTGTGGCGGACCACAAAAACCACGTGATACGTAAGCTGGCAATTCAATAAGGATGGATATAATCTGAAGTATATATGAAAAAGTCAAGTGAATACATACTAAGCCTTGCGACTGCCCTTTTTGCGCTTCTCCTCTTCCTCCCGCAGCAAACCTTTGCACAGGAGACGAAAGAGCGTACGATAGAAGTGAAGGGGGTCGTAGTGGACGAAAAGGGAGAGACCCTGCCGGGGGTATCCATATATGTCAAGACCGATAAAAAGCACGGTGTGGCAGCCAATATGGATGGAGAGTTTGAGCTGAAGGTCGCTGCCGGCGAGATACTGGTCTTTAGCATGGCGGGCATGGAGCCTCAGGAGTATAAGGTCAAGCCCAATGATGGAGGCAAAGAGCTAAGAATAGTGCTAAAGCCCTCCACCAGTGAGCTGGATGAGCTGGTGGTGACCGGTCTGACGACTCAGAGAAAGGTGTCTGTCGTGGGTGCGATCACCAATGTGGATGTCGCCGAGCTAAAGACCCCTGCTACCTCTATCCCCAATATGCTGGGCGGTCGGGTAGCCGGTGTGATCACCTCGCTGACCTCCGGTGAGCCGGGAAAGAACATCTCCAACTTTTGGATCCGCGGTATCGGTACCTTTGGTGCCAATGCCGGTGCGCTGGTACTGGTCGACGGACTGGAGGGTGACCTCTCGCTGCTGGACCCGGATGATATCGAGTCTTTTTCGATCCTAAAGGATGCTGCTGCTACAGCAGTGTACGGTGTGCGTGGTGCAAACGGTGTGGTGATTGTCACCACCAAAAAGGGACGTGAGGGCAAGCTGAGTATCCGAGCGCGCGCCACGGTGCAGTACAACCACCTGAAGCGGATGCCACAGTTCCTGAATAGCTACGACTATGCAGTCCTTGCTAACGAAGCACGTGCTATGAACGGCCTCGATGAGGTCTATACCGATATGGAGCTGGAGCTGATCAAGAACAACCTGGACCCGGACCTCTATCCTGATGTCAACTGGATGAACCAGATCATGTCCAACCACTCCCTGGCACACAGATACTATGCAAGTGCCAGCGGTGGTGGGAAGATTGCGAACTACTTTCTGTCCCTGGGATCCAGCTTCCAAGGAGCTGCGTACAAGCAGGGTGAAGCTTCGTTCAAGCAACCTCTGGCATACAACCAGCATACCTATCGTGCCAATATCAATATGAACATCGCACCGCGGACTACGCTATCCTTTAGCGCTGATGGTGCCCTGACCTATCACGCCCTGCCGGGCTTCCAAAACACGAATACTCTGTGGAACTCTGTGATGAACCTGACTCCACTGATGTTCCCGGTGAAGTACTCCGATGGTACCCTCCCCACGTATGGGCGTAATGATCTCTCCTCTCCCTATGCGCAACTAAACTATACCGGACTCTCCGAGAGTCAGGACTTCCGGAACAAACTGGCTCTAGGCCTGAATCATAGGTTTGCCTCCGGGATTCTGGAGGGCCTGACCCTGAACGCTCTGGGATCTTTTGAACTTCTGAACTTTGCAAGCGAAAGCCGGGTGAAGTCTCCCGACTTTTACCGCGCAACCGGTAGAAATGCAGAAGGTATGCTGATCAAGTCGCTACGAATCAAGCAGCGTAACCTGAACTACAGCAGAAACCACAACTATGCTCGAAAGTACTACCTCGAGGCTAAGGCGGACTACAACCGGAGCTTTGGGTACCACAACGTGGGAGCTCTCCTCTACTACTACATGGAGGACTATCAGGACTCTAGGTGGAAAACTGACCATCTGGGTATCAATAGCATCCCCGAGCGACGCCAGAATGTCTCCGGGCGACTCTCCTATGGGTACAGAAGTACGTACTTCATCGATGCAAACTTTGGATACACCGGCTCCAGCCAGTTCAAGAAAGGTCAGAGGTTTGGGTTCTTCCCCTCCATCGCCGTTGGCTGGGTGCCGACGAGCTACGAGTGGGTGTCTGAGAATATGCCATGGCTCAGCTTCTTTAAGCTCCGTGGATCCTATGGTACTGCAGGTAACGACCGGATATCCGGCTCTCGCTTTCCCTACCTGACCATCATCAATAATCACGCCGGTACCACCTGGTCCTACACAGGAGATGGTATCACCGAACAACAGGTGGGTGCCGACAACCTCAAGTGGGAGATCGCTAAGAAAGCCAATGTCGGTGTCGAAGCTAACTTCCTAAATGACCGGCTGAAGTTTGTAGCCGACTTCTTTTACGACAGGCGTGACAATATCTTCATGCAACGTGCTACGCTGCCCAGGTATCTGGGTCTGGTGAACCTTCCCTACTCAAACGTTGGTAAGATGTACAGCTATGGCTCCGATGGAAATGCGGAGTACACACACGTGATCAATAAGGATATGAGCTTCACCGTGAGAGGAAACTACACTTGGTCTCAGAACATGGTGGATAACTGGGAGGAAAACAAGCGCGAATACGACTACCTCAACTACACCGGCAAACCACTCCACATCGCTCGCGGATACATCGCTGAAGGGCTTTTCAAAGACAAGGACGAGATCAACCACAGTCCGGATCAGTCCGGATTCGGAAAGATCCGCCCAGGCGATATCAAGTACCGCGACGTGAATGGTGACGGCGTCATCAATGATGATGATAAGGTACCGCTCTCCTACTCTTCGCAGCTACCTCGTGTGATGTACGGGCTGGGTGCCAGCTTTTCGTACAAACAGCTGACGCTGGGTTGCCTATTCAGAGGCTCTGCACTCGTCAAATACTATGCCGCAGGTGTGGGACACGACGCAGGTGCGATCCCCTTCCTCAACCAAGATGTGGGTAACGTCCTCGCCTATGCTAAGAACCCCAAGAATAGGTGGACACCCGAGTGGTACTCCGGAGATAAGGCGACGGAAAACCCAAACGCAATGCTGCCCCGTCTCTCCTACGGAAGTAACGGAAACAACACCCAGCTCTCTACTTTTTGGCAGAGGGACGGATCCTTTATCCGACTACAAGAAGTGAGCGCAAGGTATCACCTGAACGATAAGGAGATAATGAAGCGTGTGGGGCTCTCCTCCGTTGACTTTGAGTTTGTGATGAACAACCTCTTTACCATCGACAGAGTGAAGTATTTTGACCCCGATCAGGCGCAGTACAACGGTGCAGCATATCCGATACCTTTCTCTGCAACCTTCCAGGTATACCTCAACTTCTAAACCAAGGCAAAGACAGTAAATTATGAATAGATATATAAAAAGATCCCTATTCCCACTGGTGGCTCTGATACTGGTAGCCCACTTTTCATCTTGTAGCTTTTTGGATGTGGATAGGTACTTTGAAGACTTCTTCCCCGAAGACTCCATTTTTCACTCCAAGGTCAATGCTGAGGGGTACCTCTTCAACACTCCGACCCGCTTCCCTGATCCCGGAAGTATCTGGGGCGGATCGTGGAATCCCGGTGAACTGGCATCCGATGAGATGACCTGTATATGGGAGTCAGCAGAGTTTCCCGGGATGATGCTGACCAAAGGTACCATCACGGAGCGTAACCTCCCCGGATCCTTCAACAGTGTGTATACCAATATGTACAGCATCATCCGCAGGTGCAACTATATGCTCCTCAATGTCGATGGTGTGAAGGATATGAATACCCGCGAGAAGCAGGAGTACAAGGGGTATGTCCACTTCATGCGCGGATATGCTTACTACCACCTCCTGATGAACTTTGGACCGTGTCTGATAATCGGGGACGAATACCTCGAGAATAACCGACCTGCGGAAGAGTACGACCGCGAGCGTTTTACCTACGACGAAAGCGTGGACTATATCGTAAAAGAGTTTGAGGAGGCTGCGAAGTTTCTTCCTCATCCGCAAGCACAATCATCTATCCGCTATGCGCGTCCTACTAAGGGAGCCGCACTGGCACTGATAGCTCGCCTACGACTCTACCAGGCTTCGCCGCTTTTCAACGGAGGTGACGCAGCCAAGAGATGTTTTGGTGGCTGGACCCGTGAGTCCGATGGTGCAGAGTATGTGAGTCAGACCTACGACCCTACTAAGTGGGCTGTTGCTGCAGCTGCTGCCAAGCAGGTGATCGACATGGAGTACTACCGACTCCATACTGTGGAGGCTGATCCTCGTGAAGCCAACCCCTGGCCACTTCCTGACGGAGTCTCCAAAGCGACTTTCCCTGACGGTGTGGGAGGCATAGACCCCTACCGCTCTTTCTCCGAGATGTTTACCGGAGAGAGTCTCGTACAGAACAACCGTGAGTATATATGGGCAATGCCGTCCGGAAATGTTACGAACTACACGCGGCACAGCTTCCCGGTTTACTATGGCGGGTGGGGCGGTATGTCCGTACCTCAGCGCGTTGTGGACTGCTTCTACATGATTGACGGCAAGAGTATTGCAGAGTCTTCGGAATATGAAGCTGACTTGACTCAGACCATTACCTCACAGAGAGTAATGGGACCGGTGACACTCATGGCAGGTGTTCCTAAAATGTACGAAAACCGTGAAGCACGCTTCTATGCGTCCATCGGTTTCCCAGGAAGGCTGTGGCGAATGAGCTCAGCGAGTGAGGGGGACTATATTAATAAGCAGTTTTGGTTCTCCAATGACGACAACTCCGGAAAGAGTGGTGCGGGAAACAACGTCAACGACTACTCTGTCACCGGTTATGTACCTACCAAATACATCCATGACGACGACTCCTATGCCAATGGTAAGGGTAATGTAAAGGGTGCGTTTGTAGTGCCAAAATCTTTCCCAATCATCCGGTATGCTGAGGTGCTTCTTGAGTATATTGAGGCACTCAACAACATCGAGGGCTCTCACGAAGTAACCGTGATGGGACAGGATGCTTCACCGGTTACCCTGACTGTATCCCGAGATATCAACGAGATGCAGAAGTACTTCAATATGATTCGCTACCGTGTTGGTCTTCCCGGACCAGATCTTGCGGATTACCAGGATGTACAGACAATGCGCCAGATTGTTATGAATGAGCGCCAAGTAGAGCTGTTCAATGAAGGCTATCGTTACTTCGATACCCGCCGGTGGGGAACCTACCTGACTGAGGACGCAAAGTCGTCCAACTGGTATGGACTAAACACTAAGCGTGACCGTGCCGAAGGGTCCAACAGTGGATTTTGGGAGCTGGTACCTATCGATACCAAAAACATCCGGGATAGGATAGCTACTCCCAAGCAAGTACTCCTGCCATGGCCACATGACGAGCTGATAAAGGCTCCAAAGATTAGCCAGAACCCCGGATATGAAAGGTAATCCCCCTAGTAAAATGATGGAAAATAATCAGATGACATACACTATGATAAAGAGTCTGGTAAAGAAACTACCACTTTCATGCCTCATGCTAAGTACACTGGTGGCATGCAACAGCTACGATTTTCAGCAGGAGTTCTATAAAAATGAGGTGGGGCTCCTGAGCAAGGGTACCATGATGGTCTACGATAGGCAGATAGTGGACTTATCTGCAGATGAACAGACAATCTACGTGGTTGGAAATCTCAGTGGTTCACAAAATACCTCTCAAGACATGCCTTTCACAGTGATGGAGAGCGACTCTCTCTTCAATCGCTACAACAAGGTTAACTTTGATATCGACACCAAGAGGTTTGCTCATCGTCTTCCTACCCGGTGCTACGATATGCCTGATAAGTCGGGGGTTATCAAGTCCGGAACACGACAGGGGCGCATTCCCATTCAGCTCAAGAACCTCTCTGAGCTTTCACCCGACTCTACCTACCTGCTCAATTTTGAGTTGGATCCTGAAAACTCAGCATCCATCAACCAAAAGAAAAAGCATGTGCTGATCAAGCTGCTCTACAAAAACGACTACGCAAGTACGGCAGAAAATACCAGCTACACCTACCGAAATACTGTGGTAGCGGTGCTCTCTGAGGGGTCCAATGTGGCGAGAAAACTCTCCACCTCAGTCCAGCTCTTCCCCCTCAGTGCCAACTCGGTTCGGATGATGGCTGGTGATGAGACTTGGAAAGACTACAAAGATGCTCTTGATATCATCAATGAGAGAAGTATCATCCTAGAGGTGGGCGAGAAAGACCCCCGGGATGGTAACTCTTATAAGGTGAGCGTCAAGCCCTACAAGACCATAGAGGTAGTTCAGATGCCGGCACTTTTTGAGTATCCCAACACCTACCGTATCGTGGAGGATAAGCTTCCCGGTGGAAGGAGTGAGTTTTACAAAGAGTTTAGACTGCACTACAAGTACAGAGTAGCAGCAGATCATCCCTACAAAGAGGTGAAGGCTTGCTTCCGCTTGAAGGTAGATAAGCATTCTGATAAGTATTGATGGATTTTTGAGCAAAAACAAGCATAGATATGAGAAATAATCAATATAAACTATGGTCGCTCACGGCTATTCTAGTCGGATTAGCCTCACTCCTCATGAGTGGGTGTAAGCCTAACTATGATACAGAGTTTGGTGTCAATTACTTTGAGGTTGTTTACAAGGATAGAGGTGTTATTTTCATGACAGCCGAAGGCGGTCAAAAAACACTTCGTATCCGGAGCAACGTCTCAGTGAGCAGCTGGACTGTTGAGGCAAATGCTGACTGGATAAAGCTGACTCCTACTGAAGGACAGGTACTGGTAGAGGTTGATCCCTACCACGACTTTGGAGCCCGAAAGGGAGATATACACATCTCCTATGGTCACAAAGAGTACAACATCCACGTCGAGCAAACCTCCGGCAAGAGTGTTGTCTTTGAGGTGATCGGTCTCTCAGACCCCAAGGCTTTTGTTAAGACTCTTCCGGCAGCGGGAGGTGAGGTTTCGGTTCGGGTACGTAGCAATGCTCCCATCACCGACATCGTGGTTCCAGACAGCTGCGCTTGGATGAAGCTAAAGGATAAAAAAGAGCTGCAGGATGGTGTGGTCGAGTACTCCTTCACGGTAGATCCCTCAGAAGGTGTCCGTCCGCGGTATGCCTCGGCCTACCTCTACACCTCATCCGACATCTCCAAGGTAGCCTCCTTCTCAATCAAGCAGAAGAATATCATCTACAACCTGATCCCGCTGAGGGTAGAGATGTTTTCCACCAATGCACAAGAGCCGAGTGAAGGTCCAATGAAGAACATCTGTGACGGTGATGCAACTACCTACTTCCATACCCTCTGGAGTAAAGCCTCGGAGGGTGGCAAACCCCACTATCTGCAGATTGCTCTTGATAATCCGATCTCGGATCTCAAGGTGGAGTACAGCTCGCGTCACAATGGCGACGGCGGCGGTGACATCAAGCGGGCCGAAGTCTACACCAGCGAAACAGGAGGCACCGATGACTCCGAGTGGACCAAGGTAGGTACCATGCACTTCCCCCTACCGGGTGGACGCAAGGCCAAGAGCCTGAGTAATGAGCGGATCAAGTTCGACGCTCCGGTCAAGCACATTCGCCTTGTGCCTGTAGCGCGACGCAACGCCGATCCCATCGACCCATCTGGAAGGAATGGTTGGTTCAACATGGGTGAGATCTACCTCTGGACAACTACTGAGCTATAATCGCTCCGAAAGTCCTGACACTAGATTGCCAGTATAATTTAGGTAGAGGGCACCTTTGCATAGCTAGTATGCTGTAGAGGTGACCCCTACTTTTTTCCAAAAAAGATATCACTATACAAGAAGCAACCAACCAAATATGCGCAAAACATATACTCTATTACTTGCTCTTTTGCTCTCCGTTTTGGGGTGTAAAAAGGCCGAAACCGGCGAGCCTCTCCGATTGGATATTGCGGGTGATGGTACCGTTCTCTTTGACTCCGAGGGTGGTTCTCGTAGCGTAAAGCTGGAAACCAATATTGAGTCCATCCAAGCCAAGGTGCCCTCCTCGGCTAGCTCATGGCTCAGCTGCAAGGTGACTAAGCACGCACTTACTGTCCTAGCAACAGAAAACGAAGAGGAGACGATACGCGAAGCGATGATCACCCTGTCCGGCGCCGGACTGTCCAAGGAGGTAAAGGTCCGGCAGGGCGGTAAAAAAGCCTATCTGCTAGTCTCTCAGAAGGTCATAGCACTTGATGAGTATGGAGGGGAGAGCTCTCTGGAGGTGGTCTCCAATAAAGCATTTACCGTAGATATTCCCAAGGAAGCTACCTGGGTCAAACTCTTAGAAGGGCAGAACACACCCGGTCAGGACAAGCAGATCGTCCTGCTATCCATACAGCCACTGACAGAGGGTGAGCGAACCACCACCATTACGATAAAGACCGTGGTGGGCGAATGCAGCGAGAGCATTGAAATCACTCAGCGGGCAGGGAAGGAGTACAAGCCCAAGGAGGACATCAAGACGGTGGATGACATCCGTGTGAAAGTGAGCAGGGGGACCTCTTCGTCGCACCAGCCCGGATCGGATATCGACAAGGCTCTGGATGGGGACATGAAGACGATCTACCACTCCAACTGGGACAACAGTGGTAGCAGCTACTTCCCCATCACCCTTGAGTTTTTCTTCGACAATGCCGACGAGATCGATTACCTGATCTACTATCCCCGTACGGAGGGCCACAACGGTCACTTCAGGGAGATAGAGGTTCTTGCGAAAGAGGGCAACGCCGACTACCGCTCCGTGGTGAGCAAGGACCTGGGAGGCTCCGGCTCACCGAGCAAGATCGTATTCGACACGCCTCTAAAGAATGTAGCATCGGTGAAGATCGTTGTCAAGTCCGGACACGGAGATGGTCAGGGATTCGCTTCTGCTGCCGAGATCCAATTCTTTAAAAACAGCGAAGAAAAGATGGAGGATCAAGCGGAGCTGAAGAAGATCTTTACCGACAGCTCCGCTTCCGAGGTACGTCCCGAGGTGACAGACGCAGAGATCGCATCCATGAAAAACCCCGCACTGATGCAGATTGCTCACCACCTCAGAGCGGGAACCTATCCGCGTAACTACCGCATAGCCACCTACAGGGCGTGGGCTGTAAGCGAAGAAGAGCGCGCACGCAACCACACTTCGTACAACCTCAGTCAGTTCGACAACCCCACCGGGATCGCAGTCGCTGACAAAGAAAAGCTGCTCGTACTGGTAGGAAATACGCACGGTGAGAAGGTCAGTCTTACGGTCGTCAACTTCGACAAGCCCGGTGGCGACGGCTACTGGCAGCAGAGTCACTACCCACTTGAGGAGGGTGCCAACTACCTGACGATGGACCGCCCGGGACTCGTGTATGTCATGTGCAACGTGAGCCACTGGCAGAGTGCGCAGCCGATTACGGTACACATCGCTTCCGGCAAGGTCAATGGTTACTACGATAGCACCAAGGATAGTGCGGCAGACTTTGTTCGCAAGCTCAACGAAACGAGCCACCCTTACTTCGATGTGGTCGGCAAGAGGGCCCATCTGGTCTTCCCCGTCTTGGAGTATAGGGCTCACACAGGGTCGAGAGGCAAGGAGCTCATCGACCTCTACGACTGGATTGTGGGCGAAGAGCTCGACTTTTTAGGAGTCAATAAGTACGACAGGGGCTTCAACAACAGAGCATTCTTTCACGTAATGTACGGCTCCTATATGTATGCCACTACCTATCGTACAGCATACATAGTAGGCACCTGCTCCACGATCCTCAACCCCGACGAGCTTCGCAAACAACCATGGGGCACAGCACATGAGCAGGGGCACCAGCTCCAGACCTACGGCTTCAAGTGGAAAGGAATGACAGAGGTGACCAACAATGTGATGAGCCTCTACATCCAGACCAAGTTGGGTAATCCGGCTCGTATCCAACAAGAGAGCATGAAGGGCGATGGAGGCTTCATCAACCGCTATGACAAGGCTCACTACTATGCCCGCATCATCCAAGACCCCTATATACAGATCGCAGGCAGCCCGGACAAGGATGGCATCAAGGGCAGGGATGTCTTTTGCAACCTCGTGAGTCTGTGGCAGCTGCAGCTCTATATGACCCATGTCGAGGGGAACCCCGACTTTTACAAAGACCTCTACGAGGAGCTGCGCAAGACCAATGATGCCCGCCGAGGGCAAGACCGTCGGAACCAAGGCGAGATACAGCTCGACTTCACACGGATCGCATCCAAGGTGGCGGGGCTCGACCTGACAGAGTTCTTCGAGAAGTGGGGCTTCTTCCGCCCCATGGATGCTGAGGTCGATGACTATGGCAAGGCGAACTTCAAAATCACCAAGGAGCTGGCAGACTCCTACCGGCGGAAAGTTGCCGAGATGGGATTGCCCAAGCCGACACTTATACTCGACTACATCTGTGACGACAACGTGAAGTACTTCAAAGACCGAATCAAGCCCTCCGGATCCGGTACCGCCACACGGTCGGGAGAGTTCATCACCATCCCGGACAGCTACAAGGGTGCGGTGGCGTATGAGTACTACGTCGGCGAGAAGCTTTGTGGCGCGGGTAACAACCACCTGCTCAAGGTCAAGGACAACGGAGCCACGGGTGCCAAAAAGCTCTATGGCATTGCCTACGATGGCAGTCGCCTGGAGATACCGCTGAACTAAGCATCCTTTAGATCACCACTACACGACAACCCCTCCACCGCATCGTCTGGCTCGGTGGAGGGGTTCTTTGTTTGCTCCGTTTGGTGCCTCCCCCGAAGTGTTTCTGATAACTGGATGATAATGAGATAGATACTGACTCCATGAAAGCAGGGTGCCTGATTGCAAAAAGTTTCCTACTGGAAACAGATCTCTTCTATCCGTCAAATCGTTTTCTTTCCTACTGGAAACCTTTCGCTACTATCCGTCAAATTTTTTGCCCGTGTTTGAAGTGCAAAAATCCTATTGCATTAACCTTGTCTTAGGAGTCGGTTTGATGGTTTTGATGTTCGAAGATCTCCAACGGTCTTAGTGTGAACACTCAGGAGTTGGTTGTGAAAGACCCCGCTGGAGGAATACTCCGGCGGGGTCTTTGCTTGTTTTCGGGAGGATGATTAGAGGTTGAGCTCAGCCAGCTTTGTGTCAATGTCAGCCGGTACGTGGGTGCGGACGAGGATCTCGCCCTCCGGGCTGATGAGAAGAATAGTAGGAATACCCTCTATCCCGTAGAGTTTTGTGCCTTCTCCTTCTTTGTCGTAGAGGGTGTCCCAGGTCATGTTGAGTTCCTGCTTAGCCTGCTCGTTGTCCTCTATTTTCTTTTCCCATACGCCAATGCTGAGTACGCGCACGGTGCGGTTTTTCTCCTGACTTATCTTCGAGAGGTGGGGCATCGCTTTGCGGCAGGGACCGCACCATGATGCCCAAAAGTCTACCACCAGGTAGCGGCCATCACTCAGGTAGTCGCTCAGCTTAGCACTGTTGCCCAGGCCGTCCTCGATGATGTAGTCCTTATACTGCATCCCTGCTTGAGTCTCAGCGGCATGCTTTAGCTTTTCATACTTTTTTGCGTATCGCTTGTTGTTCTTGATGTTGTCGTTGGCGCTCTCGTATGCCGCTATAAAGTCTGCATCGCTGTCAAATGGGATTTCACCAAAAGCGATCTCACCGATGGGGTTGTCTTTATTGGCCTCGTAGTGTTTGCGTGCAACGGCATTGCGTGCGTTGCTAAGCCGCTCTCCTATTTCCTTGAGACGCCCGTCTATTTCGGCTAGTTCTGTTTCGGATGCCGTCCCGCTGAGGTACAGCTCGTTATTTTTCTTTGCAGCTACTGCATATTCACTTTGAATGGGGCTAATGGCATCGTGCATTTCCTTGGTGAACTCTTGCAGACGGGCATTGAGTCCTTCGGACTTTTCCGTCACGACTTCGTAGGGCATCCCTTCTACATCGGTCTTCACGATATGCACGCTACCGGGCTCGGGGATGAGGATAAAGTAGTCAATCCCTATTAATGCATAAACAATCTGGTCGGAAGTGAGATTTGTGAGCGTCTTTTCAAAGCTACCGTCTACGATGTCTACCGAGTCAAAAGGCTCCGGAGTGCCGGCTAGGGCGAAGTATACCTTTTGGTCGTTGAGCTCGGTCGGGAGGTTCTCGGCTGAGATCTTGAAGTCGCTCGTTTTCTTTTCACATCCGGCCACGGCGATGGCGATGGCAGCGGATAGTGCTATGATTTTTTTCATAGAGTTATTGCAGTTATGTGCGTTATGGTGTTATTTCTTTGAGAATAAATTCGTGTAGCAAAGGTATATGAAGCCTTAGTTGTGGGCTCTTGCTCTTGTCTGCAGTTTGTGAGGTACTCGTCCTCTGTAGTATGTACAAGATAGTGTGAAGTCCTTCCTCAGGCTTGGCAAAGTGTACCTTTATTCGCCCTTGAGTGCTTTGCTTGATCTCCACGCCTGTCGGCCGATAGTGTTCTGGAGGGTCCAATGCATGACGGCAGCTTGATCTTGGGAGATACTGGTGTGTAAGCCATATCTGTCGTCCATGATGTTCGTGGATCGGAAGAAGTTGGTCTGTGTTTCTTTTACATCTGTATTGTTCTTGAGGTAAAAGGCTGCATCCCCTCTGTTGTAGCTGACCGTGAGGAGCAGATCGTCACTGCTTGTAGACTGTAGACCCAGGTAGCGACCTATGTAGTATATGAACTCATTGGTCCCTCTTTTGCCATTTTGTCTGGAGGCGAGTAAATCCTGTACTATAAAGGGGATCCCTTTTTCGTAAAGGCTAAGCTCTTGCCCCTCATCCGGACGTGTGGCTGCAATGCTATTAGGCATTCCCTCAGTAGTAGCAGTAGGTGTGAGGTGCTTGGGGACCAGTCTGTCTTCGAGTACGTTATCTCCAAAAGAGTCTATCTTGTCGGAGATTTCGGATACCAGCCAGATATTCAGGTAATCCTCACTGCTCCAGTCTGCATTGGGGGCGTCGGTAATGATTTTTTCAAAGATACCCGGAAGGTCATCTTCATCAATATCACCAATAGGAATCTCGTATTCCATCGCTATTCTATTAAGCCCCGGCTCATTCATCTTCTCACCGATGGGGGTGTATTTTGCCAGTGCAAATTGGATCCCGGTGTCAACACCGGTTGCGGTCTTTACTACAGAATTAGCAAAAACACGATTTAGCTTCTCGACTTGCTTGGTGAACACGCTGTACTCGTAGTGTGCAGCCGTCTCGGTGATTTCTTTCTGTGTTTGGATGAGGTGAAAAACAATAGGGATAACGATCTTCTGCGGTGTGCTCTTGGCCGGTACTATATGAACGGTAGCCGGGGACGACTTCAGCTGCTTCCCTTTTTTGAGCGTGACGGTGAAGGTTTTGTCCTTGCCGATGAGGGTTTGGTCTGTGGTTGAGAAGTGTCTGGATACCTCTTTTCCCGCTTCGTCATACCAGACAAATAGATCATCCGAGACATTCTCCATGGGGATAATGTGCTTTTTCCCCAGCTTGGTATAGTAGCATACCGGGGTGAGGTCTAGGACATTCGCTTGGTCGGCAATGAGGTAGTCATTTGATGGTTTTAGGACTATGGAGTCTATGATGTCGGGGTTTGTCACCGAGGTGTCGTATACGACATCCTGTCTGGGCGAGCATCCGGCAATCAGGGCACACAGTCCAAGTGTGCTGAGAACTAACGCTGCTACAGAAGTAGAGTGGTTTGATTTTTCTATATATGGTATCATGTTGATTCTTTTGGTCATCATTTTGGATACTAACGAGCCCATCCGGGGTTTTGTATCATGGATTTGTTTTTTTGCATTTCGACTCTAGGTATTGGGAAACTGTACCTAAAGTCATCGCCGGAAAGGCTGTACTCCCGGCCACTTACAAATCGCTTCGCTTCCATCTGGTAGCGTTTCATGTAGATCCACGTGGCATCTATTTCGGCTAAGAACTCCTTTTTTCGCTCGAGTTGGATTTCTGCAAAGAGTTGGTCAGCTGATGTGGGAGCGGGGTGTGTGGATTTGTATCGAGCATCGATGAACTGCTGCAAGACTTGTCTCGCTTTTTCCGTCTGTCCCATATGCACTGCTGCTTCGGCATAGATCAAATAAGCATTTGCCAGCCTGAAGGGCATGAGCACTCCGAAGCCTCCTTCATAGGACGGCGCGCTCAGAAGATTATACTTCCTGAGTTTGCCTTCGGATGAAATGTATACCTCCTTTCGTAGATCGTCATCGGTGTATAGAGCGATAAACTCTGGTTCGATATAGCCGTTAGTTACCTCTCCATAATAGGAGCTGAGGAAGTCCATTTTTTGCTTATTGAATCCATCGGCTATACGAATGTAGAATTCGTCGTTTTCAAATATGCGCTTGACTTTTGCGGTACTGATATCAAAGATATCTGCCAGCTTTTCAGCGCTGTCCATGAGCTTACGACCTTTCATCGCCTGCTCTGCATAGGAGAGAGCATTTGACCAATCGCTTTCTTCTTTCGCTCCACTATCGGCCTTATACCAATACACATCAGCGAGAAAAGCATTGATAAAGTCCTTGCGGTATGCAAAGTTGTACGGTTGGGTGGCAGTCTTCTCTAGAAGTCCGCTGGCAGTCTTAAGGTCTGAAATGATCTGGCGGAATACAGCTTGTTGTGTCTCCCTTGGAGGCATAGCGTTTCCAGCGTCATTGGTCGGATCCAAAAACATGGGGATGCCTAGCTTGTTGTTTTTGTAGGGTGAGTAGTACTGCATGAGCTTATAGTATCCATAAGCTCTCCAAACTAGGGCTTCACCTACCACCATATTTCGGACATTCGGGTCTGTGATGATCATATTGTCTATATCGGATATGATCAAGTTTAGCGGGCCCAGCATTGAGTAGTACTGATCCCAGATGTAGTCATTAGAGGAGAGCCAGGACAGGTAGTCATGCCCCTGCGAGTTGTAGGCATTGCTCTTTTGATCATAATATCGAGAGCCGGGGTCGTCATTGAGCTGCATCTCCATGGAGTAAATGCTAAGCATCCTGCTGACATTGAAGTTGGGGATGGCGAAGTTATCCACACCAAAGAGAAGACCAAACTGCTGGCAGTCCGGAGTAGACATCAGTTTCAGAAAGCTTCCGAGTATATCTCTGTAGTCCTCTGCTGTTCGGACAACCTTCTCACCTCTTGGGGTCATTGTCAAGAAGTCTTTACACCCGGAGAGAGAGACTGAAAGAGAGAATGTAAGCAGGGAAATGGCTCCTGTCAAGATCCTATTGGTTGTATTATTTTTCATGATATGTTCTTTTTTGATCAGATCCCCAACGTTATCTTAAATGACACCTCACGGGATACCGGGTAGTTGAAGGCACCCTGAGTCGCTACGTCCAGACCTCTATATTTCGTGAAAGTCAATAGGTTTCGAGCATTCAAGCTCAAGCGAAGATTGGATAGCTTGAGATTCTTAAGGTCATTCGTATTGAACCGGTACGACAAGGAGGCATCATTGAGTCGGATGAAGTTGCCGGATGTATACTTGTCAGAAGTATGGTTGGATGCCCACTGCTCTGTACTGTTGGTCGTGAACCGGGGAACGTCTGTGATGTCTCCTGCTTTTTTCCAAAATCCCAGATACTTTCTTTCTCGGTTTGTGCCGGAGACGGAAAGATTGGATGTGCCATTACGTCCACCGTTCGGTGCATCGAGCAGGTCACTAAAGAGTGGGACAATATGTCCAACCTTATAGGTCCACTGGGTGGTAAACTCGAACTGCTTATACTTGAGATAGGTGCCAAATCCTCCGATAAGCATCGGGTTTGAACGCCCTAGCCACTTCATTGAGGAAGCAAAGAAGGTCTCATCAACGTAGCTATTCATGGGCTGATTGAGAAAGTCTACTACGTTAGGTATGGTGTTGAAGTCCTTGATATAGTTGAGGTAGTGTTCTTTTTGCGCTGGTGAATATTGACTCCAGCCATCAAGCATCTGTGCATAGTCGCGCTGAGCCTGTTCGCTCATGAAGTAAGTGGGGTTACCCGTCAGAGGGTTTACCCCTGCATACTCCCAGCCAAATATACTACCAACTTCGTTACCGGTGATGTTTACGATGCCTCCAAGTGAGTGGCCGGTTCGGGTGGCTTCTGCCCAGCTGGAGAAGTTGTGTTGAGACCTGACGATAACGTTTTTGTTACGAGCGATATTAAAGTTTGTAGAGAAGAGTAGGTCAGACGTATCTATCCATTTGACACGTAGATCCAGCTCCCATCCGCTGTTTTCGGTGATGCCACCGTTTGCTTTGACCGTTCGCCGTCCTATCGATGGAGCGACGGGTAGGTCATCAAGGATGTCAGTCGTCCTGTTATTATAGTATTCAGCTGTGAGGTAGACTTTGTCAAGGATGTTAGTCTCAAGGGCGAGCCCGAGATCACGTTTCTTTTCCCATTTGACAGTGGGGTTGGGGAAGCGCAACTCCTCAGCCAGACGATTGCCCATGTAGTTATTGCTCCCTAGACGCAGTACAGAGAAGGGGTAGGCTCTACGGTCGATGTTTCCGGTAAGACCTCCTGATGCTCGTAGGGAGATCTCTTTCAGGAAAGGTAGGTTGTACCATGGTTCCTTATGTATGTTCCATCTCAATCCTAGAGAACCTAGTGGGGTGTATCGGTTGACATTCCCTATGACATCAGCTCCATCCGCACGGATGTTTGCACTAAGGATGTAACGATCCTTGAGTAGGTTGTACATAGCAGAGCCAATGAATGAGACAGAGTGCTCCTGCCCATCATAAGTATGATAGAGCCCCTCCAGTATACTTCTTAGCTGAGAGTAGCTAGGGTTTGCGGAGTCAAATTGGGGAAGGCCGGTGATCCTGTAGTCATCGTAGTACATGGGGGAGTTGTAGCCAAACCCATTATACTCTCTGGACATCGCTTCAAATGCCCCAAATAGGGTCAGAATATGGTTCTCGTTTATGATCCACGAGTAATCTACCTGAAAGCGTACCGCCCAGTTATCTGACTTACCTGTCGCCTCTTTTAGCTCTCCATTATCGTACTGAAGCGGATAGATTGGAAATTTCTTGGTGTATATCTCCTTAGCAAGTGTTTCACCGTAAAATGAGGTATACGTATTGGGTGGAATCTCCGTCATATCTTTAGAGTGAGTCAGACTCTTACGAGCTAAAGCTTGCAAGGCAAGTCTAGGCAGAGGCTCCCACCGGATGTTCAGTGTCGCCTCAGCATCCAGAGAGTTTTGGGTTCTTCTTGTCCGATCCAGCTCATTAAGCATGTTGAAGGAGTCGTACTTCAGCAGGTTAGAAGTGACGTTAGTGTAGTTGCCAGGTAAATAGCTGAGATCCGGCTGGTCCGGTCTTTCGTATCTGTTGGCAAATATTGCATACTTAAATGGATCGACCGCTGAAGCATGATCCTGGTTAATCCTATTGTTTAGGTTTACGTTTAGCGAAAAGATCCACTTTTCGCTTGGGCGGTAATCCATGTTGAAGAGCAGTCCCATGCTCTCATACTTATTGGAGCGAAGGATGCCCTGCTGGCTGGTGTAGGAGGCAGAGGTATAGTAGGATAGTTCTTCTGTCCCTCCGCGTAGGTTGACATTGTGGATGTGTGAAAAGCCGGGTCTGAAGATCTGCTTTAGCCAGTCCGTGTTTTGACTGCGGAGTATATCCATCTCCTGCTGGTATTCTTCGTTGGATAGGTAGCCCTTCAAGTAGTCGCTATAGAGTCTTCCGCCGCGCCCTGCCTTGTTTGCCTGAGTGATGCCAAAGTTGTCTATGATCATTTTTTCATAGTCCAGCTTCTCGCTCCCGGACATCATTCCGAGGTCTACTCCGGGCATCATGCTCAGGGTAGCAGTACCGCTGTAGTTGATCTGAGTTTTGCTGCGAAAGCCCTTCTTGGTTGTGATCACGATGACGCCGTTCGCCGCTCTTGCTCCGTATATGGATGCTGCAGCTGCGTCTTTCAGGATAGAGATCGACTCGATATCTTCGGGCATTATGTTGCCGATACCGTCTTGCATGATGGAAGCAGCATAGTTTCCTCCTGATATCTGGGGAACTCCGGTGAGCATCGGGAGGCCGTCAATCACCCATAGAGGTTCCGTGTTTCCGCTCAGGCTGTTCTCTCCACGTATGGTTATCTTAGCACGACTGCCCGGAGCACCGGTCACCGGTGTACTGTTGAGACCGACGACCATACCGTCCAGTAGCTTATCCACAGAAGCGAAGCCCTGCAGGTTTATGTCTCGTGCCGTAATCACCTTTGCCGAGCCTACCATTTCACTCTTCTGGACCTCTCGCATACCGGTGGCCACTACTTCGTCAAGTACGTTGGCGGACTCCACCAGCTTGATATTAACGGTCGTCCCCGGTCCGTTTACTTTTTGGCGAACGGTCTCCTTACCAACGTATGAAAATACCAGGGTTACCGGAAAGGTCTGTGACGATACATCAATCGAATAGTACCCTTTCTCATCCGTAAAAGCCCCAATGTTCGAATTCAGGATACGTATTGTAGCCATGAAAATAGGGGCATTGCTCTCATCTGTTACTCTCCCTTTTAGGGTTGCCGCATGCTCTTGTGCAAATGCATTCGTGCCCAGTAAGAGGCAGATCAAAGAGGCCAGCAGTGTTGTTTTTCTTATTCTGTTCATAGTTCTACTCGTTATCTGGCTGTCGTGACCATTATCCAATGTGTGGTACTACCGGGCTGACAAAGCACTTATAGTCCATGATAAGACCTCCGGGGTATTCAATTTCAGCAAACTCTTTATAGGTTTCGTAGTCTCTCGTTTGTGTCTTTTCACTCTTAGCCGGGAATGACCCTGTTATCTTTAGTATCCCCTTCTGACCGGATGCTGTTTGGAAAAAGACAAACTTCTTCTCTCCTTCAGTAATCCGTACCACTTCGTCTACTACAGTGAAGTCAAAGCCTTTCTTGTCAGCATCCCTATAGTCCTCCTCCGAAAAGTCGTCCGGCGCAAGCATAAACTTGGTATAGTTGGGGACAATCAAGTGTTGGATTTTTTTGTTGCGTCCCCATCCGGTTACTATTGGTGCAGGGTGTTTGATCGGAGGAGTGAGGATGTAGGTTTTGTCCTGCTCCGGGTCAGCTACCAGCAGTATATCTATGCTTCCCAGACCGGCCCTATTGGCGTCAAGCGGGGTAACCACTTTTGTAGCAGACAAGTTTAGCATCGAAGGCAGTATGGAAACCGAGTAGGTTTTTTCATTCAGTTTGCCGATTAGCTTCCCATTACCGTCGTACCCCTCTAGCTTCCTACGTATACGATCTTTATAGCCGTATACCTTCATATCCTTACCTTCTCGATTTGAGGGCGATTGGTTGTTTAGACTGCGGTACGGACCTTTGTACTCACCCGTCAGATCGCTCCCATTTTCGGTCTTGAGCTGATAGGAGAGGGTGATTTCGGTAGCGGTCATAGAGGTGATGTTGAGCTTGCCTGACTCAACGAGTACTTCATAGTTCCTATTTCCGGCATTGGTGTCGTATCGGGTGCTGCAGTAGGCGTGAAAAGTGCCGGGAGCGACGGTACTGCTGCCCTCAAAGGTCGTGGGCGAAAGAGGCTTGCCCAGGTCGGTGGCTATGTGAAATGTGATCGCCATCCCTTTTCCCGCCATGTCCTTTTTGATCTCATCATACCCGATCGTTTTCTCAAAGAGAGTAAGGGTGTAGTAGCTGGCGTTTACTTCGCTTTCTCCGGAGATGGAGCCTTCTATCACCTGTTTCTTTGGCGTGTGATTCAGGTCTTCGTACTCAAAAGTATAGGAGTATGGTAATTGCTCACTGATCTTGTAGTCGTTTTGCTTCGTTATCAGTGCTGTTGATAGATCAATGTCCATTCCATATATCTTGGACGATCCCCGGACAACTCCGTCTCCGATAGTTGCTTCTTTAACGGAAGTGTCGAACTCCTGCCCCGGGTCCTTACAGGACGTGGACAGGCATAAAAGAATAGCGAACAGCAACAGAGACCGTACCGGTCTATGCTCTGAGCCAAAGAAGTTATTAAGTACCTGATGCTTCAAAACCATAATAGTACACGGTTGAAATTAAAATGATCCATTTTTTAACTATATGGAAGACCTATCTTGTTTTCTTTGTAATCGCAATTATACTTCTTTTTTTTGATTTTAAGAGATCTTTGGGCGACGACTACCAAGGGTTGACGCAATAGGATTTTTTGCACTTCGGATCCGGGCAAAAAAATTGACGGATAGTAGCAAAAGGTTTCCAGTAGGAAAGAGAACGATTTGACGGATAGAAGGGAACTGTTTCTAGTAGGAAACTTTTTGCCCGTAGGTGATCGGCTTTTGTGAAGTGCCTATCGGTAAGGTATCTTCTCAGATATAGATTTGGCTATCAATGGATACATTCAATAACGGGTGTGCACGGCAAGTGACTTGTAGGGTAAGGGAAAACTTATTAAATTTTGCTACCTTTGCAAGGCAATTTGAATATATAATGAAATACAGAATGGATAAAGTAAGCTACGCCTTAGGGCTCAGTATTGGTAATAACTTTCGTAACGCCGGCATTCACGAGGTGAATACGGAGGACTTCATTCGCGGCTTTGAGAGCGTGATGGAGGGTAAGGACTCTGAGCTAAGCTATGAGGATGCAAAGAAGGTGGTCAATGAGTACTTTGCGCAACTGCAGGAGGAGCGGTTTGAGAACAACCGTGCTGCCGGTGCTGAGTATCAGCTGATCAATGGTCACCGCGATGATGTGACCACTCTGGAGTCCGGCGTGCAGTACCAAGTGCTAAAGTCCGGGGATGGTGCCAAGCCCGCAGCCACAGATACGGTGAAGTGCCACTATGAGGGCTCTCTGATCAATGGCACGGTATTTGATAGCTCCATACAGCGTGGTGAGCCGGCTACCTTTCCGGTAAACGGAGTGATCAAGGGCTGGCAGGAGGTCTTGCAGCTGATGAGCGTGGGGGACAAGTGGAGAGTGGTCATCCCGTACCAGCATGCCTATGGAGAGCAAGGTGCGGGGCAGCTGATCGAGCCCTATAGCACTCTGATATTTGATATCGAACTACTGGGAATAGAATAAATAATAATCAATAAATAAAAACAACTGAATTATGAAGAAAGTAGGACTAACACTACTCGTAGCAACAGCTACTTCGCTGGGTATAATGATCCTGAGCTCCTGCGGAGGCAAGACAGGTACCTCTTCACTCAAAACAAGCGCAGATAGCGCTGCCTATGCTCTGGGTATCGCCAACGGCTATGGTATGGGTGAGGGCATCGCTAACTTCCCTGGTGAGAAGCTGGATCTCGACCTGATCGCAGCTGCCCTCCGTGACGGACTGAAGGGCGATACCTCTCTGATGCACCCGAGAGATGCTCAGGGCGTCTTTCAAGCGTATATGATGAAGGCACAGCAGGAGCAAGAAGAGGCTAATAAGACTGCAGGAGAGAAGTTTCTAGAGGAAAACAAAAGCAAGGACGGTGTCCGGACAACGGATAGCGGTCTGCAGTACAAGGTGACCGAAGAAGGCACCGGAGCTACTCCCAACGCAACCGATACTGTAGTGGTTCACTACAAGGGTACACTGCTGAGCGGTGAGGTCTTTGACTCTTCTTATGATCGAGGAGAGCCTGCGGAGTTCCCCCTAAATCAGGTGATCCCCGGCTGGACTGAAGGTCTGCAACTGATGAAGGAAGGCAGCAAGTTTACACTCTGGATCCCTGCTGATCTAGCCTACGGCCCTCGTCCACTCAATGAAGAGGGCGGCTACCAGACGCTGATGTTCGAATGCGAACTGCTGGAGGTAAAGCCTGCCGTAGAGAAGTAAGCCGGCAAGGTCGAACGGTACAAAAGAAGCGAGCTTCGTCAGCACGAAGCTCGCTTCTTTTGTTTTGCCCACTCCGATCACTCCACGGTATGAATGGTGTACTTGGTCCAGTGCTCCTTTTGTACAAAGCGTATGCTGAGTAGAGCGATCAGTGCGTAGTACCAGACCTCTACAGAGAAGCATAGATGCACCGGTGCCTGAAACAGATAGACCATCACTGCAGCCAAGCTGATATAAAACACAATGCTGAAGAGCTCGATGAGAAAGACCACCTTGGTCGCACCCGTAGAGCCCACTGCGCTAAAGTACATAGCCCCCGCACTGCTGATAAGCAGGGCAAGACTAATGACGCGAAGCGAGGGTATGCAGGCTTGGATGAGGTCAGCCCTATTGGTGAAGATGTTTAGGAAGAATGAGGGAAACGTGTTGACGACAAGGAGTATGCCGAGCATGGTCAGGCAGGATATCTTTAGTGCCGTTCGCAGGTAAGAGTGAATCTTTTCGGACTGTCCTGCCCCAAAGATGTGGCTCACGGTACTACGTACTGCAGTGCTGTATGAGTTGATGGGTATGAAGAGCAGGACGTAAAAGCTGCGAACGATGGATGCCACCGCCAGCTCCCTCTCTCCCAGACTTTCGATCATAAAGAAGAACACGGTCCATACCGATTGGCTTAGCAGAGCTTGTAGGACCAGATAGCCGGAGAGCTGAATCAACGTCTTGATCAATCCGGTATCCCAGGTAAATAAGGAGATACGATCGATGCCATAGAGCCTGAGGTCCACTTTTCGTCCCATGTATAGGATGTAAAAGAGGATCCCGGATACCTCCGCAAACACACTGGCTATAGCCGCACCCTTGACGCCCAGTGCCGGCAGTCCAAGGTTGCCAAAGATCAGTCCGTAGTCCAGGGTGATGTTGACGATGGACATGACGATAGAGTTGTAGGTGAGGACCTTGGTATCCGATGTTCCGACAAAGAATGAGCGGAAGGTGGAGCTGGCAAAAGCAAAGACAAAGCCCAGCGAGCGGTACTCCCAGTACATGGTTGCCGATGAGGCTACAGCCTGGCTGCTCAGAAGATTCGCGAAGAGCCAGCGACCAAAGGGGAACCCCAGCAAGGTCATCAGTACGCCAATACCGCAGAGAAGGATGAGGCTTTGCCCAAGTACGTGCCCGATGGTCTCTTTTTTGCCTGCTCCATAGCGGTGACCGATGATGATCTGTGTGCCACTTGCCAGCCCAAAGCCTATCGTATAGATGCAGAAGTAGACAAGACTCGCCATGGAGGCTCCGCCCAGCTGTACCTCACCCAGCCGACCCAAAAAGGCAGTGTCCACAACACCGATAAGATTGTGGGCGACGAAGGAAATCATCACCGGTCCGGACAAGCGGAATATCTCTCTGGCACTAAGATTGACGGATCTCTCCATGGGGTTATGTTTATTTAGTCAAGAGACGAATCGGGATTGGTGATGGCTGATCGCTTCTTCTTTTTGTACGCAAGTGTTAGTCCGACTATGATGGCAATGACAAAGACCACAAGAAGGGCAAATAGGACAGGATGGGTGCGGATAAAGTCCATGATGGTGTCCCAATGCTTGCCGGTGAACTTAAGGCTTTCGCCTAAGACTAAGTAGCGAAGAAACTTTCCCGCTGTCATGAACCCGAGTACTGCCCAGGCATTTGCCCGAAGCAATCCCAGAGCAACAGCAAAGAAATCTCCTACTCCGGGTAGGAAAACGAAGAAAGCCATCCATGCGCCTTTCCCCTGTAGGTAGTGGGTCCATCGATCTACCTTCTCCGGAGGCATCCCCAGGTACTTTGTGATCCACTCGCGCTTGCCCAGAGTACCAAGCCAGTAGCAGGTCATGCCGCCGAGGACGTTGCCAATGGTCGCCGCAGTGATCAGCGGCCAGTAGTCTGCACCGGTAGCCATTACGCCGGCAAGAACCACTTCGCTGCTGAAGGGGAGGATGGTGGCGGCGAGAAAGGCTGCGATAAAGACACCGATATATCCGTAGTTGATGAGAAAGTCAAGCATGGACTAACTGAGTGAGATAATACTTCCAACAAGGCACAGCACGACACCTCCGAAAAGGGCAAGCTTGAGTGGAAGGGTGTGTAGGGAGCTGACTAGGAGATAGTGAGCAGAGCTGCTGCAAAAGAAGAGTGCCCCAATAAGGTACCCATACTGTCCGCCATAGAAAAGAAAAAGGAGGATCATTAGCCACATCATCATGATATGCAGGAGTAGCATCCAGCGGTAGCGCGATATCGACCTCTGTTGAGTAAAATAGCTCTGCACCGACAGCCCAACAAAGATGATACCGATCCCTGAGAAGTAGAATGGTGACAGACTGCCGGGCGACGCGATGGCACCAAGTGGCGCAAAGTACTCCCAAAGCGTCTCCTTTACTACAGATAACTCCGGAGGAATAGTCAGCAGCAGTGCGATGAATAGCGTGGACAGCAATCCAAGCAGTAGTGCGGAGTGATGCCGAGCGGTGTTGAGCCCTAGGCGTTCGGACTTTTGCAATTGGACGGGCAACAGCAGCAGATATCCGGGATGAATGAGCGTCAGCAGTGTCACCAGCAGTCCGGAGTTGAAGGTCAAAAACGGAGAATAGTGACGGGCATAGGCTACGACCATCAGTTCAACAAAGGCGATCACCGGCACTGTACTGACTAGTGCTAATGCACTTACATCGGTCGGTAACTGTCTGAGCAAAGCAAGAACGAGCAGTCCAAAAAGCAAAAGGGGTACCAGGTGCAGCCTTCGTGAGCCGTAGCACAGCAGACAGTGGTGGTAGAGTAGACCCATGAGGAGCAGAGCCAGTGCCCAGACCGTAATAGGCTGGGACATTAGCTCGGCGAGGGTCTCCTTAGCTTCGGGCCATATTTGCTGCAGTACTGAGCCCATGGTATTTAGGTCAGGTCGTTCCCTATATCGTGTCGGCAGTAAGCGTTGTCGAAGTTGATAGTCCCGACTGAGTGATAAGCTTTCTCCCGAGCCTGAGTAATGCTGTCGGCTAGTACGGTCACTGCCAGCACACGTCCGCCATTGGTCACGGTATTGCCATCATCGTCCACTTTGGTGCCGGCATGAAAGACGACCACATCGTCCGTCGGGGTAGGGATATTGGTGATGACAATCCCCTTTTCGTACTCTTCCGGGTAGCCGTTGCTCGCCATGATCACGGTGAGTGCGACCCCATCTCGCTCTTTGAGAGCCGGTAGGGTGTGCAGCCTCTCATCTTTGAGTGCCAGTAGATAGGGGACGAGGTCACTCTCGACTCTGGGCATTACCGCCTCAGTCTCCGGGTCACCCATACGGCAGTTGTACTCGATCACATAAGGGGTGCCATCGACGTTCATCAGACCAATGAATACAAAACCCTTGTAGACCTCAGGGGTCAGCCCTTGGATGGTTGGCTTCACGATGTCCTCCTCTACTTTTTTCATGAAGTCTGAGTCTGCAAAAGGTACCGGTGAGACAGCCCCCATACCTCCGGTATTGAGTCCGGTGTCTCCTTCACCTATGCGCTTGTAGTCTTTTGCCACGGGCAGGATCTTGTAGCTGTTGCCATCTGTGAGTACGAATACAGAGCACTCAATACCATCCAGGTACTGCTCGATGACCACAGTAGACCCTGCCGTGCCAAACTTGCCACTCAGCATCTCAGAAACTTCGCGGCAGGCATTGTCCAGGTTATCTATGATGAGGACACCCTTACCTGCTGCCAGTCCATCAGCCTTGAGTACGTAGGGTCCGCCGGGAAGGCTTCTCAAGAACTCTTGAGCCTCCTTTGTTTCCCCCGTCTTGAATGCACGGTACTCAGCGGTGCGGATCCCCTGTTTTTTCATGAATTCCTTGGCGTGCTTCTTGCTGCTTTCCAGCTTTGCTCCCTCTGCAGTCGGTCCAACGATAGGTATATCCGGACAGAGAGTGGCGAGCTCATCAACTATTCCATCGACCAATGGCTGCTCCGGTCCTACCACGACAAGCTCTACCTGATGATCTGTGATAAAGTTGGCTATCTCTCGAACGTTCCGAAGATCAAGAGCAACGCTTTCGCACTTGGAGAGGGCACCGGCATTTCCCGGGGCTATATATACTTTGTCGACAAGGGGGCTCTGCGCTATTTTCCAAGCCAGTGCTTGTTCCCTACCTCCGCTACCGAGTACTAGTGTATTCATAAAAAGTCGTTGAAATATCTGGTGATTGTCATATATAGGTGAACCCTGTCCGGACCGATGACATTATGTTCGTGTCCCGGATAGATCATATAGTCCGTTAGGACTCTGGATTTAATGGCGTTGTTGACAAAGTCCTGGGAGTTTTGCCAGACCACTACGGGGTCTACTGCACCATGGATGAGTAGGAGTCTTCCCTTGAGATCCTGCGCACGGGTGGTGAGGTCGCTCTGAGCATAGCCTTGGGGGTTTTCGTCCGGGGTATCCATGTACCGCTCTCCATACATGACCTCGTAGTAGCGCCAGTCCATGACCGGACCACCTGCGACACCGACTTTGAAGACATCGTTGTGCGACAGCATCAGGTTGGTGGTCATGAAGCCTCCAAAACTCCATCCGTGTACACCCAGTCGGTCCATATCTGTATAGGGCAGACTTGCCAGGTACTCCACACCTTTCATCTGGTCTGCCATCTCACATACACCCAGCTGCCTGTGTATGACGCTCTCAAAAGCGTGGCCGCGGTTGGCGGATCCACGGTTGTCCAGGGTGAAAACGACATAGCCTTGCTCTGCCATGTAGGTATCCCAGTTGTACCTCAGACTGCGCCAGGAGTTCGTGACTAGCTGCGCATGAGGGCCCCCATATACATAGACGATCACCGGGTAGCGTCGTCCCTTTTCCAGAGAGTTGGGTCTGGTGATTTTATAGTAGAGATCGGTTACACCGTCTGCTGCCTTTATACTACCCAGCTCTACCACCGGTCGCATGTCTAGGTCACGTGGTAGGTCACAGCTCTGCAGTACATGAGCCTTCACTTTCTTCCCAAGCTCCAGCACTGTGGCTATCCCGGGAACGCTGATGCTCGAAAAGGCGTCGTAAGCCAAGCTATAATCGTTTGAGAGCTGTACGCTGTGTGTCCCATCCCCTGTGGTCAGCCTTTCGAGTCGCCCATTCTTTAGCAGCACTCGGTATAGATCGGACCGGGTCGGGTGTTCCTTGTTGGCACTAAAGTAGGCGTATTTGCCCGCCGGATCAATGCCCCAAAACTCCATTACTTCCCACTCTCCATCTGTCAGCTGGCGAATCAGCTCTCCGGAAGTGTTGTACAGGTACAGGTGGTCAAAACCATTCACTCTGCTCAGACGAACAAAGAGGTTTGGCCGTGTGGGTACAAACTCTATCTTCCTCTGCGGCTCTATGTAGCGCTCGTTGCTTTCGGTCAGTACGGTTGCTTCCGACAGCCCCGTGCCTATATTGTACCTCTTGAGCTGGCATGTCTCCTGGTCGCGGCTAACCTCGTCTATGTACAGGTACTTTTCGTCCGGTGTCCAGGAGAGGTTGGTAAAGTATCGATCCTCGGGTGCTCCGGTCTCGAGGTAAGTGGTCTTGCCGGTAGCTGTGTCGTAGATCCCGATCGTCACGTGCTGTGAGGCACGACCCGCCATGGGGTACTTGATCGGGCTGTGCTTGGCAATGGGATCCTCCATCCGTACGATAGGGTAGGGGCTGACATTGCTCTGGTCGATACGGTAGAAAGCGACATAACGCCCACTGGGCGAGAAAAACACTCCACCGTCGATGCCAAACTCTGAGCGGTGGGCAGCCTGACCATAGATAATATCCGGCGAAGCGTCGTCGGCAATGGCTCGGGGCTCTGTATCTCCGGGCTTGGCAATGTAGAGGTTGTACTCATCCGTCAGCATGAGGTAGTCTGCATTGGGACTGGGGTGTACCTCACCATAGGTTTGCCGAGAGATGGTGTAGTGACTCACGAGCTTCTTGGAGCGGTAGTCTATGAAGTAGATGTCATCTCCCACCGTGGCTTGTAGATAGCTCCCACTTCCGACCGGGTATGTGGCAGGCAAACTTTGGAGCGAAGAGCCACTCATGGACTGCCACTCGGCTGCGGTCAATATCGGGGTGGTGTTGTTCCCGTTTCTTGCAATGATCCGGTCGCCTTCGTATATCAGAGCTCCTTCGGGAATAACCCCCATTACACGAGGCATTTCCGGTTGATGATCCCACCATGTGCGCCCTCCCGGGATGACATCATCCAGGGTCAGGGGCTGCGGACTTTGTGCCCGAAGTGACCAGCCGGTCAGTAAGACTGCCATCAGTAGTAAACTTTTCCTACAGTTCATATCTCTTTATTCTTGTTTATTTCCTACTAAGCAAAGATACCAAGGTTAGGGCAAAGTTTCCTACTGGAAACGTTTCGCTTCTATCCGTCAAATCACTTTCTTTCCTACTGGAAACATTTCTCTTCTATCCGTCAAATTTTTTGCCTTCGCACCAAGCGAAGAAAACGGGGAGGGTGAGTAGGGAAAACAGCGTGCCGGAGCTCGCAACTCATTTGGGCATAAAAAAGGCGTAGCCGGGGTGTCCCGACTACGCCTAGACTTGTCTTTGCGACGGCTGTTTTTAGAGCAGTTTGTCAACAGCCTCCTTGAGAGATGCTTTGCTCTGTGCACCTACCTTGCGGTCAACGACCTTACCGTCCTTGATGAAGAGGATGGTAGGTATGTTGCGTACAGAGTGTGTGGCTGAGGCGTCGGGGCTTTGGTCCACGTTGAGCTTGCCGATCAGCACCTTGCCCTCATACTCTGTTGCCAGCTCCTCGATGATGGGGGACACCATGCGGCATGGTCCACACCACTCAGCCCAGAAGTCTACCACCATTGGACGACCGCTCTCGATTTCTTTCTGTAGGTTCTCGTCTGTAAATTCAAATGCCATAATCTTATGTATTCTATGTAGTTAAAAAATAGTTGTTATCCTTTTCCGGTTGTTTTATTCCTTCCCCTTCATGTGGTAAACAGTTGCCGGAGCATTTTAGTTCAATTCCACCTGAACGTCTTCATATTTATTGAGTCGATCTACGAAGTCTTGGGTAATCTCTTTTTTTGCCTTGGCGGGGGAGAGATGCAGCTCGACTCGATTGACCGGGTCCAAAAGTACGATCTCTACTTCGACGTTGCCTTCGTTGGCATCGTTTAATGCCGGACAGATGTCGTCATAAAACTCCTCGGTAAGAGCATACTCGGGTATGACCACCCGGAGTTTTGTGATCAGGGACTGGTAGACTTCGTCAAGCAGCTGGATGGAGTCAATATCTAGGTACATACGTGTGCCATCGCGATTGGGACTGACGTGTGCGGTCACGTATATATAGAGTCCTTCTTTGCCGTAGTTGCCATACCGGACAAATTGATTGCTGAAAAGGGCTAGCTCTCCCTCTCCCTCGTAGTCCTGGATCTTGATGATGCCGTAGGGATTGCCGGTGCGGGTGGTGCCCTCGCGATAGGAGGTGACTATTCCGCCGAAAGTGATGTCCTTATTTGCATAGTCCTCCAGGTGCCCCAGCTGTGGGCAGTGGATGTTGCACTTGTGCTGCAGCACCAGTGCATACTTGTCAAGTGGCGAGGCTGTGAGGTAAAGACCAAGGAGCTCTTTTTCTTTGGAGAGTCGGTCGATATCCGACCATGCGGGCATGCGCTCCTCCAGCTTGGGTTTGGACATTTCCTGGAAAGCGGTGTCTCCGAAGAGCGATATCTGGGCGGAGGATCTTTCGGACTCTTGGCGTTGGTTGTACTTGACGAGTTGGTCTAGGAATGTTTCGCCTCTCATGCCTGAAGACGGGGTCAATAGATCTTCACGGCTGAAGCTCTCAAAAGCATCAAAAGCACCGGTCAGTGCCAAAAGCTCACACACCTTACGGGTGGCGGCACTCGAGGGCACGCGGTCAAAAAAGTCGTATAGGTCTGTGTAGTTGCCGTTTTTCTCTCTTTCGTCAATGATTGCGTTGGCGGCAGCTTTGCTAAACCCTTTGATCGCCCCCAGTCCGAAGCGGATATCTCCGTTGTCGTTGACCGAGAAGGCGTACTCGGACTCGTTGACATCAGGGCAAAGGACTTGGGTGTTGATCTTGTGGCATTCCTTGATGTACTTGCTTATTTCCGTAATGTTATTGACGTTCCGGCTCATGACTCCTGCCATGAATTCGCTGGGATAGTGAGCCTTGAGGTAGGCGGTCTGATAAGCTATCCAAGCGTAGCAGGCGGCATGGCTCTTGTTGAATGCATAGGAAGCAAACTTTTCCCACTCGCTCCAGATCTTTTCCAGGACGGGTAGGGGATGACCATTGGCTTGTCCACCCTCAAGGTACTTGTCTTTCAGACGCGCCATCTCTTCCAGCTTCTTTTTGCCCATTGCCTTGCGGAGGTTATCAGACTCCCCGCGGGTAAAGTTGGCAATCTTTCGGGAGAGAAGCATGACCTGCTCCTGGTAGACGGTAATGCCGTAGGTCTCCTTTAGGTACTCCTCCATGACCGGCAGATCGTAGGCTATCTGCTCTTCGCCATGTTTGCGGGCAATGAACGATGGGATGTTGTCCATAGGTCCCGGGCGATAGAGCGCCACCATGGCTATCAGGTCCTCAAACGTGGAGGGCTGCAACTGCATGAGGGACTTTTGCATCCCCGGGGACTCAAACTGGAATACTGCAGAGGTGTGTCCCTTGCTGAACAACTCGTAGGTGAGCTTGTCGTCAATAGGGATCGTGTTGATGTCCAGGTCGATGCCGTGTCGGAGCTTGATGTTGTGCAGGGTCTCGCGGATGATGGAGAGTGTCTTTAGCCCGAGGAAGTCCATCTTGATGAGCCCGGTGGACTCAATGACGCTGCCCTCATACTGAGTGACCAGTATGTCTTGCCCGGTGTCGCTGTCCTTGGTTATCCAGGTGGGAACAATGTCAGAGATCGGGACCTTACCGATAATGATCCCGCAGGCGTGCACGCCGGTGTTGCGTACCGTGCCTTCTAGCTGCATGGCGTAGTCAAGGACCTCCTGCTTGAGCTTGTCATTGCCGTAGTAGGCTTCTTTGAGCTCAGGGACGTTGTCGATGGCAGCCTTGATGTTGATCTTTTTTACCCCTTCGATCCGGTCCGGGATGAGCTTGGCGAGAGTGTTGGTCTCGGAGAGAGGAAGTGAAAGCACCCGGCCCACGTCTTTGATCGAACTCTTTGCCGCCATCGTGCCGTAGGTGACGATATGGGCGACATGGTCTGCGCCGTAGCGCTCAGTCACCCACTCCAGGATTTCCTGCCGACCATCATCGTCAAAGTCAACGTCAATATCCGGAAGGGAAATACGGTCCGGATTGAGAAAGCGCTCAAAAAGTAGTCCGTACTTCAGAGGGTCAAGGTCGGTGATTTTCAGCGAATAGGCTACCAGTGAGCCAGCTGCAGAACCTCGACCGGGACCGACAGCTACACCCAGTTTTCGAGCGGCGGCTATGAAGTCCTGAACGATCAAAAAGTAGCCCGGGAACCCCATGCTCTTGATGGTGTTGAGCTCGAAATCCAGTCGGTCTTTTACTTCCTGCGAAAGGTCTTCTCCGTATCTTTTCTTTGCTCCTTCGTAGCTGAGGTGTCTCAGATAATCATCGGGATTGTCAAATCCCTCGGGCAGCGGAAAGTCCGGCATCAGTGGCGGATTGTCTATGGAGTAGAGCTCGACTTTGTCGAGGATCTCCATCGTGTTGGTCAGAGCCTCGGGAATGTCTGAGAATATCTCTGCCATCTCATCGTAGCTCTTGAGCCACTCCTGCTTGCTGTAGGTCAGCCGACCGGGATCATCAAAGGTCTTGCCCGTGCTGAGGCATATCAGTCGCTCGTGAGCTTCACCGGATTCTTCGGCAGCAAAGTGCACATCGTTTGTGGCGATGACCTTCACGCCCGTTTCTTTGGCAAGCCGGATGAGTACCGCGTTGACCTCTTGTTGTTTTTCGAAAGTCTCCCGATTCCCTCTTGGCTTATCGGTCTTGTGACGCTGTAGCTCTAAATAGTAGTCCTCACCAAAAAGCTCCTTGAACCACAGTATGGCTTCCTTTGCTTCGTCCAGCTTACCTCGCATGATGAGCTGAGGGATCTCTCCACCCAGGCAGGCACTCGAGACGATCAAGTCTTTATGATACTCCTCAAGTAACTCTTTGTCGATACGTGGGCGGTAGTAAAACCCTTCTGTATAGGATCGGGACACCAGCTTGATGAGGTTTTTGTAGCCGTTGAGGTTTTTGGCCAGTACGATCAGGTGGTAGCCACTCCGGTCGCTCTCTTCACTCTTGGCGAGTCGTCCGTTTTTTGCGCAATAACACTCGCAACCGATAATAGGGGTAAATACCTTTAGTCGGGTTGCTTCCAGCTCTTGTGTTAGTTCCGGAGTAGGAGCTTCTTCCAGTTTTTGCTCCAGCTCTTTGATCTTCTGGAGCACCGGCTTATTGAGCTTGGCGACGTAGTCTGTAAACTCTTTGATGCCAAACATCGCGCCATGATCCGTCAGTGCCACGCCTCTCTGCCCATCCGCTCTGGCAAGGTCGACCAGTTTTTTCACTGGAGATTGTCCATCCAAGATGGAGAAGTACGAGTGAACGTGAAGGTGTACAAAGGGCTTATAGGTTACTTGATCCATTTATCTAGTGTCGTTTCTTACTTCAGTTGGGGGTGTGCTTGAAAAAAGTCTGCCTCCATCATTATCTTTACTCCGAGAGACTCGGCTTTTTTGAGCTTGGCAGGTCCTACGTTGTCTCCTGTGATCATCAGGGTGGTCTTCCCGGTTACTCCGCTACCCACCTTTGCACCATGTCGCTTGAGGAGCTCCTTGAGATCGTCTCGGCTGATGGAGTGAAAGACTCCGCTGATTACGATCGTCTCCCCGGCTAGGTCGTCGCTCTGGATGGTATCCTCCTTGCTTTCTTCGACTTCGAATCGGAGGCCGGTTTGCTTCAGCTTCTCTATTATCTCTCGGTTGCGACTCTCGGCTGCATAGCCGGTAATGCTTTCCGCAATCATGGGGCCAATACTATCCACTTCGGTCAGTTCGTCCATGGTCGCACCCAGGAGGCGGTCCAGTGATCCAAAGTGGTACGCAAGCTTTTCTGCGACTTGAACCCCTACCAGAGGAATCCCCAAGGCGTATAGCACTTTTTCAAATGGCTTTTGTTTGCTTGCTTCTATGCTTTCTATCAGGTTGCTTGCTCGCTGTCGCTTGAACCCCGGCAGCAGCAGTAGCCGGTCATGAGACAGCTCGTAGAGCTGTGAGGTGTCTTCTACGCCTAGGAGGGACGTGAGTAGATGGATCGTCTTGGGACCAATGTTGATGTCCATCGCATCGCGGGAGCAAAAGTGCTCAATCTTGCCCTCTACCTGTGCGGGGCAGTGCCATTCGTTTGGGCATATAGTGGCAGCCATTCCCTCCCGACGGATCAACGGTGTCCCACATGAAGGGCAGACCTCCGGCATGGCCGCCGGTGCACCCAGGAGGTGATCTCTGAGGTCTTTTCGGACGCTTGTGATCTTGGGAATAATCTCGCCTCCCTTTTCCAGTGTCACGATGTCTCCTATGTGGAGATCCAGATCGCTGATGATGTCTGCATTGTGCAGACTTGCTCGCTGTACCGTCGTGCCGGATAGCTGGACCGGCTCCACGTTTGCCACAGGGGTGACTACTCCGGTTCGAGCCGTCTGGTAGCTCACACTCAGCAGACGAGATACCGCTTCCTCAGCCGAAAACTTGTATGCCATAGCCCACTTAGGAGACTTTGCTGTCCACCCGATCTCGTCGTGGAGGTGGTAGTCATCTACTTTTACGACGATCCCGTCTGTCGCGACTTCCAGCTCGTGTCTGTGGATGTCCCAGTAGTCGATGTACTCCTGTAGTTCCTCCAAGCTATGACACAGCCGGGCGTGGTCGCTCACCTTTAGTCCCAGCTCCCGCATTCGCTCCAGACGCTCGTGGTGCAGCTCGGGCAGCCATCCGGCGTCATCGCTCAGTAAGTAGTAAAAGTAGCAGGTCGGCTTGCGGTAGTTGATGAGCTCTGTGATGTTTTCCTTGGTCTTGATGGTGCCGGATACGGCATTACGCGGGTTGGCAAAGGGCTCCAGTCCTTGCTCCTCACGCTCACTGTTGATGCGCTGAAAGTCCGCCCACGGCAGCAGCACCTCTCCCCGGACCTCTACGTACTCGGGGAGGTCCGCTCCACGCAGTCGAAGCGGTACAGAGCGGATGGAGCGTATTGCCAGAGTGATGTCTTCGCCGTTGCGTCCGTCACCACGTGTCACAGCTCGTGCGAGCTGTCCATGCTCGTAGATGACCGAGATAGAGGCTCCGTCGTACTTGAGCTCCGCTGTCAGGTTGGTTTCTTTGCCGATTGCCTCGGTGACTTTTCGGTAAAAGTCCACCACTTCTGCCCAGCTGTATGTGTTGCCCAACGAGAGCATAGGGGTACGGTGACGGACGGTAGTGCCGACGCGATCCAGCCCGTCCTTGATAAACTCCGACCCGACCCTCTGCGTAGGGGAGTCCGGTGTGATCAGCTCGGGGTGCGCTTCCTCCAGACTCTCCAGCTGATGCATCAGCCGGTCAAACTCAAGGTCACTAACCGTAGGCTGACTCAGTACATAGTACTCATACTCATACTGAGTCAGTAGTCTGCGTAGTTCCTCTATCCGGGTAGCTACGGTCTGTTCGGACATTTACTTTAGTAGAAAGGTTGAAGTGACGGTAATGGTTGCCGTTTTCTCAATACTTCCGGTGTTGAAGGTCCCTCCCCAGGAGTATTCTTCATTGGAGTACTTTCCGAGGATCTGAAAGACGCCCATGCTCGCATTCTTGAGACCGCTGAGCTTACCCATACTTTCGCCGGCTATTTGCTCTGCTCTCTGGCGTGCATCCGCAGCAGCGTCTGCCAGCATCTCGTGCTTCAGCTCTGTCAGTCCGGTATAGTAGTAGTCCGGCGTGCTGTTCTGTATCTGCAGCCCGACCTCTAGGAGCTCACCTACAGACTTGGACATGGCATCCACCTTGTCTACATCACGGCTCGTGATGGTGACGCTCTGGGTCACGCGGTAGCCCTTGTGCTCTTCGATGTATCGCTCGGCGTTTTTGTCGTAGTAGCCATCGATGATGTCGTTGTACGTCACAGCTCCATACTCTATCTCATCCTCTGTGATCCCATGCCTTTTTAGGAAGTCTGTAGCCTGTTTCATCCGCCCTTGCATGGCTGTGACGTCTTCTGCCACATTCTTTGTGTCATTGGTGAGGGTGAGGGTGAAGACAGCCAAGTCGCTCTTGAAGGTCCGTGACGCCTGCCCCTTTACGGCGATGGTCTTTAGTCCGTCATTACGGTGGATGATGGCATTTGAGCCGATCATCACACAGATGATCAAGCTGACTGCTATGATGATGGTGCCGATAAGTGATCTATTCATGATTGTATCTCTGTTTTTGTTTGGTGGGAAATCATATCTTTCTCAAAATTTCCTCTGACTAAGGTACTCATTTTCCAGCAGATCTCCTACCGGTACATCTGCTTATTTTGAGGTCATGTGTCAGTGAGCTAAGGTGCAAACCTGCCGTAAAAAGAGAGCGGTTGCCAGACCGCAAAAAGTTTCCTACTGAAAACCGTTCGCTTCTATCCGTCAAATCGTTCTCTTTCCTACTGGAAACTTTTCTCTTCTATCCGTCAAATTTTTTGTCCGGATCTGAAGTGCAAAAAAACGGCGGTGCCAACCTAAAGTCACGCTCGGACGGTAACGTTATCTCAAGGAATGTTGTATACTTCCGAGGGTGTGTGCTCCCGGTCAAGGAACCGCGAGAGTTGCTGCACGACCAGAGGGTGCTCTTTCGCAACGTTATTTAGTTCGCCCGGGTCTGCGCTGATATCGTAGAGCTCATGGTAGGTCTTGGAGGGGTCCTTGGCGTTCAGTCGGATCAGCTTCCAGTTTTCATAGCGTACCGCACGCTTTCCACCTTGTTCGGCAAACTCCCAGTAGAGGTATTCATGCTGTTTTTGCTCACCCTTTCCGGTTAGGGTGGGGAGTAGGGATATACCGTCAACGTCTGTAGGTATGGCCTGCCCGGTCAGCTCTGCAAAAGTAGGGAGGATGTCCCAAAAGGCAGAAATGTGATAAGATACCGACCCCGGTGCTACTACTCCGGGCCAGTAGACTATGAACGGAGTACGGATGCCCCCTTCGTACAGGTCGCGCTTGGTACCTCTGTAGGGACCATTTCCATCAAAAAAGTAAGGGTCGTGTCCGCCTTCGATGTGTGCGCCATTATCTGATGAAAAGATAAAAATGGTGTTGTCGAGCTGTCCGTTGGCACGGAGGCGATCAATGAGCTTCCGGACATCGTTGTCCAGGCGTGTGACCATAGCCGCATAGGTCGACCGTGGATGGGTGACAGGCTTGTAGCTTCCTGTATTTTTGGCAGGAGCCTCGAGGAAAACTCCGTCGTAAGCCAGACGCTCTTCTTCGGGAATATCCAGGTCAGCATGAGGTAGAGCAGGAGTGAAATAGAGGAAGAACGGCTGATCTCCTTTCTTGCGCTCATCCAAGTACTCTAGGGCGTGCTCGACCAGTAGGTCTTGAGCAAAGGTCTTGCCGTCCAGGTTAATAAGGGTGTTGCCTTCGTGAAGGAACTTTGGATAGTGGCGGTGGGCGTTGAGCTGTCCCAGGTAGCCAAAGAAGTAATCAAAGCCCTGCTCGGTAGGCGCTCCCAGTGTATTGGGTCCACCGAGCCCCCACTTGCCAATGCATGCGGTGTGGTATCCTGCTTGCTGGAGAAGCTCACCGAGAGTAAACTCCTCCGGTCGGAGCGGGTGGTCGTAGGTGTACCCGTCAGGGTTTGGGGTGTCTTTGTTGCCGCGGATGTAGGCGTGGCCGGTGTGTTTTCCTGTCAGTAGAGAACCACGGGACGGGGCGCTCACAGTACATCCTGCATAGTGTTGGGTAAAAGTCATCCCCTGTGCTGCAAGGCTGTCAATAGCCGGAGTATGGATGTACCTCTGTCCATAGACACCCAGGTCACCTATCCCCATGTCGTCAACAAGGAAAAAGACGATGTTGGGATTTGAAGTCTGTGCAGCCAAGCCCCCGGTAATAGTAGCTAGTGAGCCTAGTAGAAGTGAAGTCTTTCTTGAAGTCATAGTGTATTAAATTAGCTCGTTGGGTAGATTATCAATAGTACCGACCATGCGGTAGTTCCAAATGTTGTGTGGGTCTTCGGGGTGGTTGATCTGCTCATCTGCCGGATCCACCTCGCTGCCATAGCCGCTCAGTACGCACCAGTCTTGCAGAGGCAGTATGAGCAGGCGTGACGGCATACGTCGTAGGGCTCGGACAAGCCCGGCAGGAGTGAGCTCCTCCTCAAATCCGTACAAAAATGCCAGCTCCTTTTTTTGATCCTCGCTTAGATCCGACCACCAGCCCCGAAGACCGGACATGTCGTGGGTAGAAGTGGTCAACACGCTAAGGGCTGGAATGTCCTGTGGCAGCACGAAGGTGCTGCCAAGCTTCTTGGGCATGCGAATCACCTCCAGAGTCACTAGGTCAAGGGCCTCCAGCACCTCATGTATCGTATGAGGTAGTACGCCTAAGTCTTCTGCACAAATAAGAAGTTTTGTTGATCTTAGTACCGCTGTGAGGCGTTTGTAGGCAGTGCTTCTCCAGAGGTGCTCGTTTCTGCTCTCGTAGTACTCGCAAGCGATCTCATGCAGTCGGGCTTTCTTTTCATCCGCTAAGGTACTGTAGTCCGGATGCAGCTGAGGGAAAAGCATAGGGTGTAGCAGTCCCTTGTCGTCTGTCGTGAAGTAGGGCTCCAGTCCTCTTGCCCGGTCTTTGTCATAGCCCACCGCAGGGACGTAGTGCCCATCGCCCGACTGCACACTATCCGTAGGAATACTCCAGATCCTGAAAAAGCCAAGGATATGGTCTACCCGTATCATGCTGATGTACTCCTCCATGGCGGAGAATCGCTCCTGCCACCAGCTATAGCCATCCTTTGCGATAGCATCCCAGTTGTAGGTCGGGAACCCCCAGTTTTGCCCATCGGCGGAGAAAAAATCAGGGGGTGATCCTGCACAGTAGTCGAGATGAAAGTACTCGGGATGCTGCCATACATCTACACTATTGCGTCCCACGCCTATGGGGAGGTCCCCCTTGAGAGCGACACCTACTTTTTTGGCGTAGCTGTTCAGTTCCTCAAGCTGCTTGTATAGGAAGTATTGGGTGTAGGCATATGGTAGGAGACGCTCGTTTGTATAGATTTCACCTTTCTGCGTTTTGGCAAATGTACTGTACTGTGGAAAATCCTCTACCTGCATGCCCGGGTTTGCATCGCGGATCGAACAGAAGAGGCAGTAGGGGAGGAGATTTTCCTTGTGCTTCTCACAAAAGTCCTGAAAGCTTTGGTCCTTATTGCCCTTGTTATCCATCCACTCAGCATAGCACTTCTTGATGACCTCAAGCTTGAGCTTGAGTGTGGCTTGATAGTCTACCTGTGGCAAAGCATTGAGTTCCTTGGCTTGTTTTTCCCATCTCTTCCGCTCTTTCATACCCATATAGTGGGGCAAGCGGCGGATGTCCATGTAGATGGGGTGGATGCCAAAGGTCGTGATGGCATTGTATGGATACGTGTCATCGAGCGTCCCGGTAAAGATCGTGTCGTAGATGGGCAGCATCTGGTAGACCCGGTGTCCGACATGACGCAGCCAACAGACAAACTCAACGGCATCACCCAAGTCGCCAACACCGTAAGATCGATCCGTACGCAGCGAAAACAGAGGAAGTACCGTGCCCTCGATCTGCTTCACCTCCGGAGCCTCAATTTCGTCAAAGTGTGGCGGAGCTTGGTAGGTGATGCTGAGGTATGTGCCTCCGGGGCGGTGGTGTCGGTTTTCACCCGTTTCCCAGCGATAAGTGCCATTGGGATCCTTGAGGACCAGCTTGTACTCAAAAGAAATACGGTGGTCAATCTCTGCGGTGTAACCATATCGGGTATGGGTAAGCGGCAGAGCCTTCTCCGGATCCCATGCTCCAAGTGTGGGGTGGTCACCGCAGAGTAGGAGGTCTCCGGGCAGAGGATACTCTGTTCGGAATACAAGTGTTTGAAGAAAAGTAAGAGGGATCGAAGGCATGCGGATATTGCTTTGGCCCTTCAGATCCATCAGTGATGCCAGAGGCTGATCCATGAAGCGGTGCCAGCTGCTTGGCTCGCACCAGAGGTCGTCAATCCTGACATCGTAGATAGGTAGGATGGGATCATACTGTAGGCGGAGACCGTGTCGATACAGAGGCTCCGATCGGATGATGACATCTCCATCCCGGACCGTGTAGGTGTACTTTAGCTCAATGTACTTGTCCGCATCCAGCTCCACTGTAGTCTGCCAAATACCCGGCTCTGTCTCGCTCATGGCGGAGTGAAAGGGTACGGACACCGCAGCCTTGCTTTCACCCGTTATGACCAAGTAGTGTGCGGGCTCGGTATGATAGGGTAGGGTGAAAGTGACCGATATAGTACGGTCGCCATTGGTATCAAACTCTGTATCAAAGAGGCTTATCGCTCTGGGCTCCCTTTGCGTCATATTGTGTCTGTTTCCCAGCCTGTCCTTTAGTCATTGATTACTACACGTAGCTTGCTAAAGTCTACCCCGAAGCTCACGTCCATCTCACGCCCATGTCGGATCAGTTCGTCATCCGGGTGTACCAACCGAAGCTTTCCACTGACTTCACTCAGAGGGATGTGAGTCATTTTTCCGTTTCTGAGACTCACCATTACTCCAAAGATCTTGTTGGAAATCAAGTGGGTTGCGTATGCCCCCATCCTGGTGCATAGGTTTCGGTCATGCGATGAGGGCGCTCCACCACGCTGCACATACCCGAGTACCGTGGTGCGGCTGTCGATTCCTTTTTCCTGCAGGAGCCAGTGGGAGAGATAGCTACTTGCTGAGTACTGCTCAGTGTCCTGTCCTTCGAAGTGCAATCCCTCAGCGACGACGATGATCGCATAGCTCTTTCCGTCCTCGTATCTTGCCTTGATGGCGTCTGCTACTATCTCCAGATCGCAGCCGAGCTCGGGTAGGAGTATCACGTCTGCACCACTTGCCATACCTGCGTGTAGAGCAATCCAACCGGCATCATGCCCCATCACCTCTACTATGATGACTCTCTTGTGACTCTGAGCAGTACTGTGTATGCGGTCGATAAGTTCTGTCGCAACCCCGACAGCGGTATCAAAGCCGAATGTAATGTCGGTCCCCCATACATCATTATCAATGGTTTTGGGTACACCTATGACGTTAAATCCCAAGCTTGCAACCGTTGCACTCGTCTTTTGGGTACCGTTTCCACCGATGCACACCAGAGCGTACAGCCCCAGTTCTTCCCAAGCCTTTCGTAGTTCGTCTACAGCGTTTTCATCCTTCTGCAGCGCTTTCCTAAAAGGCTTATCCCTACTACTGCCCAGGATTGTGCCGCCTCTACTGAGTAGGCTGGACAGATTGTCCATGTTCAGTTCGATGTAGTTGCGCTCAGTGATTCCGGTGAAACCATCCAAAAAGCCGATGACTTCCATATCGTGTGCCACCAGAGCGGTCTTGCCTATGGCTCGGATTACAGCGTTGATACCCGGTGCATCACCTCCGGAAGAGACGATCCCAATTCTTTTCTTTGCCATGTTTATCTTGTCTTTTTACAGGTTATTATTTCTCTTTTCCCTCCGGGCGGACCTTGTACTCGCTCCACTCGAAATCCTTTCTCCTCCAAGCTTCTCCTCACCACTCCTTTTGCACAATAGGTGCTCAATCTACCTCGGCATACCGTTGCCGTTGCTAGCTTTTGAATCATCTCATCTGACCATAGCTCCGGGGTTTTCTCCGGTGCAAACGCATCCATGTATAGGACTTCGGCGGCAGGTAGTACGGCGGTGCATATGTCTTGGTGGTGCTTGTGTAGGAAAAAACCTTCTTGGATCTGACACGGTTCACCCCAGGGAGCATCGTGCAGTTGCTGCATCACCGTCCACTCGTCCGCACTGAGCTTTTGCTCAAAAAGGCTGCTAACCATCGCTTTACTTAAAGGGTAAAGCTCGTAAGTATGGTAGGTGATTGTACTGCCTTTGGGACAAGCAAGCAGAGTGAGCAGTGCATTGAGCCCGGTGCCAAAGCCTACTTCAAGGACGGTAAGCTCACTGCTTGGCTCTTCAGCTAAATACCGTAGAAGCCCATGCTTCACAAAGACGTGCTGACTCTCAGTACGAGCACCGTATACCGAGTGGTAGTGCTCATCGATATTCGGTAAGTACAGTGTGGGGCTGCCATCTGCGGTCTCTTCCACCTCCAGGCTTATGAGCTCACTCTTGTTCAAACTTAATCTCCTTGAAAGCGTAGCTTTTCTTTTGATTTGTCAGGTCATCTCTGACCACCAGCTTTCCATCCGGCTCTACATACAGGAGTGTGCCTCGGAAGTGCGTCCCACCAGGTAGGCTGAAAGGTTGGTCCGGTTCGTTTGCTCTGTAAAGGTACCTATGGTAGCGATCCCTATACCCTTCAGCAGAAGCCGGAAGCTTGGTGATCATTGCTCGCATGGCATGTGCGATTTCTTTGGAGATGCTGACGATATCCCGGTCGGTGCCACCCTCTAGCTTCAGTGACGTTGCCGGCAGAGGGTAGTCTTCAAAGTCTTCTTGATTGATGTTCACTCCTATGCCTACGATTGAGTAGGTCAGCTCAGAGCCTTCAAACTCATTTTCTATGAGAATTCCTGCGACCTTTTTATGGTTCACGAGGATGTCGTTAGGCCACTTCACCTCCACTTTACTTCTGGTTAGGTGTTCTGCAAGGACATCCCGCACAGCCAAAGACGCAATGATGTTTAGGTCAAAGTTTCGAGCCTTTGGTGCCGCATTCATATCCGGTCGCAGCAGGATGGATATGGTCAGGTTTTGCCCCGGTTTACTTTCCCAGGTGTTGCCTTTCTGTCCCCTGCCACCGGTCTGCTCATCTGTTGAGACGATGGTGTATGCCTCTGTCGATGGATCTTTTTCCAGCAGTTCCTTTAGGTAGGTGTTGGTTGAGCGTGTGCTTGGAAGGTGTATCAGATTCATAGTGCTTCTTTTCGTTGGTTGTAGAAGTAGATCCCTATTGCTACTATGCCTACCAGCAGTAGTAGAATGCTTGCCCCTATGGCTATCGCTTCGGTGATTACCAGCGATCGTGGATGAAAGGTGAGTACTATTTCATGTGTACCTTTTGGAACCTCCAGAGCCCGGAGGGTATAGTCTGCCCGGAGAAGACTTGACTCCTCACCATCAATGGTGGCAGTCCAGCCATGTGGGTAGTATATCTCAGAAAAGACCACAAGTCCATCGCCACTGTTATTGGTCCGGTATCTGATCTCATTAGGCCGGTAGTGGGTGAGGGTGACTACACTCAGACTATCTCTGTAGACAGTAGCCGGAGCTTGCGTGTCAAATGGAGGAGCTACGACCGCCACATCATTGAGTGGTACCTCTTTGAGAGCCACGAACTCTTCATCCGGCGACCCCACTTTCTTCACTTCATTGACAAACCAGGCATCTCCATAGACCTCATGGTCTGTAATCAGCTTGACCCCCTGTACACTGTCCGGCAGGATGTAGTACTTCGTGTTGAGAGCCCGTAGCACATTGGGGTCCATCCGACTCAGGTAGCCATCGATGAGGTCTTGGTATCGCTGGAGTTTGGCGGCATGGTACCCACCGATGGAGCGATGGTTGTAGGACGTGGTGGCATCGTTGAATGTATTTACAGCCAGGTTCATCACCCTGTACTGGGTCGTATCCTGTAGGATGAGGTCATCCACCGGTGTCTTTTGCTGCACCCGTGCAGCCACCTGTCCTTTGGGCAGATATTTGGCGTCATTGAGGTACCGCTTGTCTACGGTCCAGAGGTCCACCAGGCACAGCACGGTGACTATAGCTATAGTCCATTGCGCACTCAGCTTTTGCTTCGTAAATAGATACAGCACCGCTGCGCCTGCGGCTATGATGAGGATGCTCCTCAGGGCATCCGCCCTAAAGATGCCTTTGCGCACCGCCTCGAGTTGGTCAATAAGTGGTGCCAGCTGCGGCATCTGTGCCGTATACTGAGCGAAGGTGGCCTCCTCCATTTTGCTCAAGAAACCCCCACTGAGAGCTGGTGCCACCCACATGAGTAGAGCAACCCCCAGTGTAAGAGCAAGTGCACTGATCGTAGCCCATTTTTGGGTTTGGATGATCCTTGGGTCACTTAGTATGAGTGACAGTCCCCATATGGCAAAGATGGGGATTGTCAGCTCGGCAACGACCAAGATCGACGATGGTGTCCTAAACTTATTGTACATCGGGACATGGTCGATAAAGAACTCCGTCAGCCACATCAGGTTATGCCCCCATGAGAGCATGATGGTCAGGATGGTCACCACAATCATCGCCCAGCGCATAGGTCCCTTTGAGGCAAAGATCCCAAAGAATGCCAACGCCAAGACAAACGCCCCCACATATACAGGTCCTGCGGTAAAAGGCTGATCCCCCCAGTATCGATTTTGCTGAGCGACAAAAGCTGCATCCTGCACAGGTACGTTGTGCTTGGCAACCTCAGCTGCGCCTATCATCCCCGTGGCTCCACCTTTGGCATCGGGTATCAAGAAAGTCAGCATCTCATCAATCCCGTAGCTCCACTGCGTGATGTACTGCTTGTCGAGCCCCTTGTCAGATGTCCCCTCGCCCGTGAGGACCGATATTTGCTTCCCCCCTCTCATGGTTTCTTGCTGGTACTCCCAGGTGTGATAGAGTGTACTGCCATTGATTAGGATACCCACTATACCACCAAGTACCACTACTCCCAGCGCCTTGCCAAAGTGCACCCACTCTTTTCCCCGATACGCCTCTACCGCCCAAGCAATGACCATCCCAGCCATTAGAAAGGCGAAGTAGTAGCTCATCTGGATGTGGTTGGAGTAGATCTGGAGCGCAGAGAAAAACGCCATCAGCAGAAACCCGACTAAGTACTTTTTTCGATGAAAAGCGTACACCATGCCGGCAATAGTGGGGGGAATGTAGGCCAGTGCCAAAAGCTTCCATAGGTGTCCGGCATCAATCAAGATCAAGAAGTAGCTTGAGAAGGTCCACAGGATTGCCCCCAAGACGCTAAGCCGTCGACGAGTCCCCCAACTACGCATGAATATGTACCCTCCCAGCAGCATCATGAGCAGTAGGTAGGTATCACCGGGCATCAGGTTTAGCGGCCATTGCAGACGGTATACTTCACCTGCGGTGCGCAGAGGTACTACTGAGGGGTAACTGGGGGATATCTGGTAGGTCGGCATCCCTCCAAAAAGGCTCCCCGTCCACCTGGATACCTCACCGGTTGTCTCCTGCATCAGCTTGGCATCTCGCCCGGTGCCTGCAGCTGCCGCACCATCCATCTGAAAGAGGACGCGCCCCTCAAATGCCGCAGGGTAGAAGTAGGCAAAGCTTAGGGCTACGAATAGTAGGACAACACCAAGTGTGATGACCCAAGGTTTTTTATACCAAGGCTGTTTCTTATTTGTGGCGGGAGTGTTCTCTTGTTGGGACATCTTCAAAGAAGGTCTATTCTGGTTTTGTATGCAGTGTGACGGAGTATGGAGATCGGATGACCGGCTACTCAGGACAAACTTACACAATTTTTGCTTTCGTGCTTCAGGGCAGTCGCACGGAGCTCTCTTTGAGTCGCTGATATACAGATGGATGCGGAAGTTGAAAAAGTCACTGCCCGATCGCAAAAAGTTTCCTACTGAAAACAGATCGCTACTATCCGTCAAATCGTTTTCTTTCCTACTGGAAACCTTTCGCTACTATCCGTGAAACTTTTGGGCTAGTCCGGGGTATGAAAAACAGAGTCGAATTTTGAAGCCTCTCCCTTTTTCTGCAAATTTGTACTCATCCGTGGCAGAGCTCGATAGACAGAAGCATATTGAACACGGACTGAGCAGACAAACAGATTAGTCACGGGTCATGATGAGATCCGGTGTCACTTCTTAGTAGGACTACGTTTTTTTTCAATGCATAAACCAGATATTGAATCTACAGACTTCCCCTCGCGTCCCTATGGGCAGAAGGATATGATAGGCTTTGCTGCCCCACCTTTGGACAAGGTGCGCATCGGGATCATTGGGTTGGGAATGAGAGGGCCCAAGGCAGTCGAACGACTATGTCACATCGATGGTGCAGAAGTGGTGGCTCTCTGCGACCTGCACGAAGAACGCGTACAAAAAGCCCAAGCGATACTGAGGCAAAACGGCCGTCCCACAGCTCATGGATACTATGGAGATAGCGAGGAGTGGCGCAAGCTGGTCGAGAGAGAGGACCTCGACCTGATCTACATCGTCCTAAAGTGGCAGTCTCATGTGCAGATGGCTACCTATGCCATGCAGCAGGGAAAGCATGTCGCGATAGAGGTCCCGTCGGCTTTCGAAATGGAGGATATTTGGAAGCTGATAGATACCTCCGAGCGTACTCGTCGACACTGCATGATGTTGGAAAACTGTGTGTACGATGCTTTTGAGCTCAATACTCTGAATATGGCTCACCACGGTCTGCTCGGAGATATACTCTATGCAGAAGGGGGGTACATACACCTACTGGAGGATCTGTGGCAGCAGTATGATCATAACTGGCGTCTGGAGTATAACCGTATGAATAGAGGAGATGTATACCCGACGCATGGGATGGGTCCGGCGTGCCAGATCCTGGATATACACCGGGGTGATCGACTCGTCAAGCTGGTCTCGATGGACTCAGCCCCGGTCTCTATACCTCGCCTACTCGAGGCAAAAGGTGAAGATCCCGCCGGATTTCGCAACGGTCAGCATACCTACACGATGATCCGAACCATGAGAGGAAAGACCATCTTCATCCATCATGACGTGGCGACACCCAGACCCTACTCCCGCCAGTACAATGTGGCAGGTACCGGAGGCTATGCGACCAAGTATCCTCTGCCGATGTATGCCCTGGATCGTTCGCCAATGACACCGGCTCAAGCATTGCCCGATGGGTGCGATCAAGTCTCCCCGCACGACTGGCTGACTCCGGAGCAGCAGGAAGCACTCATAGAGAAGTACCGCCACCCGCTGCTTCGCGAACTGGGCGAACAAGCTGCCCGATACGACTACAGAGGAGGTATGAACTACATCATGGACTACCGCTTGATCTATTGCCTCCGCCATGGTCTGCCTCTGGATATGGATGTCTATGACCTGGCCGAGTGGTGCTGTGTGGCTCCGCTCAGTAAGCAGTCCATAGAGGGCGGGAGTATCCCTGTGGATATCCCGGACTTTACCCGAGGGGCATGGGATCGCATCCGTGGTTTTAGGCATGCTTGGGTCAGATAATCCTCTTTGGACATGGTTCCTCCAGATAAATGGAGTCAACCGTGATGAGGAGTTTAATCTCGAATCCTATTCTTTTGAATAATCAATATTTTTCTGCAATTTTGTGACACACACTTTTCTTAGCTCTCTTGGAAAGGGAATTTGAGGGAGCGGGAAGGTGCTTTGAAGTGGAGAGTATAAGTTTTTTAGACTAACCCATTGGTCCTCCTGTTCCTTAACCTCTAGAAATAGGTCTACCAACGTGTTGATCAAACACACATAAATACTGTTTATGAAAGAAAAGAGAGAAAAACTATTCACCGAGTTTCCACCGGTATCCACAGATGAGTGGATGGAGAAGGTGACTGCCGATCTCAAAGGGGTACCTTTTGAAAAAAAACTGGTCTGGCGGACGAAGGAGGGCTTTGAGCTCATGCCTTTTTATCGAAAAGAGGATATCAAGGATCTACCCCTCCTGGGTACACTCCCCGGTGAATATCCCTATGTGCGCGGAACCAAGACCCACAACATCTGGCTGGTTCGTCAAGAGATCATAGTATGCGACCATCTTTCGCAGATAAATGAGAAAATCAAGAACCTAATGGAGCATGGCGTGACTGCGGTGGGGCTACACTTCGAAGATGATCAGGTAAGTGCTGCTGCGGTCCGAGAGGTGCTGGAGGGCATAGACTTGTCCAAGCTTGAGGTCAACTTTTACTCGTGCGTGCGCTATGTCGTTCGGATGGCAGAAGCGGTTGTTGAGGCATTTGATAAGATGGGCGTAGCACCCGAGAGTGTGCAAGGCTCGATCAACTATAACCCATTCCGCCGACTCATGATACGCGGTGAGCGGTGGAATCCCTGGAAGGAGACGGGAGTAGAACTCCTGAAGGCTGTGGCACCTCTGAAGAACTTTACCTGCTTCACTGTCCAGAGCATCGACTTCGTCAATGCCGGTGCCTATATCTACCAAGAACTAGGGTACGCACTTGCCGCCGGAGCGGAAATCCTTTCGACCTTTAGCAAAGAAAGTGGATGCTCCGTAGCTGAGGTGGCAAAGAGAACTCGGTTTGATATGGGAGTGGGCTCCAACTACTTCATCGAAATGGCGAAGTTTAGAGCGGTACGTTGGCTGTGGGCGATGATCGTGAAGGCCAATGACGGGAATGCGCCCGAAGAAAGTCTCAAGGCTACCGTACATGTGGAAAACAGTATGTGGAATAAGACGGTCTATGACTCATACGTCAACCTGCTCCGTACCCAGACTGAGACCATGAGTGCTGCCATCGCCGGAGTACACTCTATGACCGTGGTGCCGTTTGATGTTGCTTATGAGGATGAGTACAGCGATTTTGGGGAGCGTATTGCTAGAAACCAGCAGTTGCTGCTGCTCGAGGAAAGCCACTTTGACAAGGTGGTGGATCCCGCAGGTGGCTCATACTACGTAGAGCACCTTACCGACGCCATAGGTAAGCAGGCGTGGAGGCTTTTCCTCGAAGTCGAAGAGCAAGGCGGATTTTATGCGCTGGCAAATGAAGGCGTGATCCAAGAGAAGATCAACGCCTCTAATGATGAGCGCCATAAGGCGGTGGCTACAAGGCGTGAGAACCTACTCGGAACCAATATATTCCCGAACTTTACAGAGAAAGCCGGTGAAGAAAAGATCGCCGGCAAGAAGGACTTGACGCGCAAGCAGGTGGATGTGACTCCACTGGACTTTAGGCGCGGTGGTTCAGACTTCGAAGCGCTCCGGATGAGCACCGAACAGAAGGGGAATGCGCCGAAGGTGTTTATGCTCACGATAGGCAACCTTGCGATGAGGTTAGCCCGGTCGCAGTTTTCCTCCAACTTCTTTGCATGTGCCGGCTATCAGTTGATCGACAACCTTGGCTTTGAGTCCGTGGAAGAGGGCGTGAATGCTGCTATTGCCGCAGATGCTGACCTCGTCGTCCTCTGCTCTAGCGATGATGAATACGCAGAGTATGGCCCACAGGCACTCGATGCACTTGCCGGACGTATACCGCTAGTAATAGCCGGTGCGCCCAAGTGTATGGATGAGCTGAAGGAAAAGGGTATCGAGCACTTCATCCATGTGAAGGTGAATGTGCTGGAGACACTGCAGATGTTTAACCAACTCCTAGGGGTACAAGCTAAGTAAAGAGATGAGCAATACAGTAAGGCCAAACTATAAAGAAATCAATATCGAAAGCGGAAGAGGAGCAGGTGTCTCCGTAGAAGCTTTTGAACAGAAGAATGAAATCAAATACGACTGGGAAACACCGGAGCTGATCAAGGTCAAGGGGGCATATACAGAGGAGGATATCAAGGACTTTGAGCATCTCCACTATGCTGCAGGTGTAGCACCTTATCTTCGTGGACCGTACAGCACAATGTATGCGATGCGCCCCTGGACGATTCGGCAGTATGCAGGCTTCTCTACGGCTGAGGAGTCGAATGCTTTTTACCGTCGTAACCTCGCCTCTGGACAAAAGGGACTGTCGGTAGCCTTTGACCTACCAACCCACAGAGGGTACGACCCGGATAATGCTCGTGTACTTGGTGATGTGGGTAAGGCTGGTGTGTCCATTTGTTCCGAAGAGAACATGAAGGTGCTCTTTGACGGGATACCTCTCAACCGTATGTCCGTCTCCATGACGATGAATGGTGCCGTATTGCCTATCCTTTCCTTCTATATCGTGGCAGGACTGGAGCAAGGGGCAAAGCTGGAGGAAATGGCGGGAACGATTCAAAATGATATCCTCAAGGAGTTCATGGTGCGTAATACCTATATATACCCGCCGGAGTTCTCCATGCGAATCATCGCGGATATCTTTGAGTACACCTCGCAGAACATGCCTAAGTTTAACTCAATATCCATCTCCGGATACCATATGCAGGAGGCAGGAGCAACGGCAGATATCGAGATGGCTTATACGCTCTCTGACGGTATCGAGTACCTCCGAGCAGGAATCAAAGCGGGGATCGACATTGATAAGTTTGCACCGCGGTTATCCTTCTTCTGGGCAATTGGGATGAATCACTTCATGGAGATTGCGAAGATGCGTGCTGCCCGAATGCTGTGGGCTAAGATCACCAAGCACTTTGGTGCCAAGAACCCTAAGTCCATGATGCTGCGTACCCACTCGCAAACATCCGGGTGGTCACTCACTGAGCAGGACCCGTTCAATAACGTTGGGCGTACTTGTATAGAAGCTATGGCTGCAGCACTTGGACATACACAGTCGCTGCATACGAATGCACTGGATGAGGCTATCGCCTTGCCGACAGACTTCTCGGCTCGTATCGCACGCAATACTCAGATCTATATCCAGAACGAAACCCAGATCACTCGTCAGGTCGATCCTTGGGCAGGATCCTACTATATCGAGACGCTGACCAACGAGCTGGCTCACAAGGCTTGGGAGCACATCCTCGAGATTGAGGAGATGGGCGGTATGGCTAAGGCGATAGAGACCGGTCTGCCTAAGATGCGTATCGAGGAAGCTGCTGCACGTACTCAAGCGCGTATCGACTCGGGCAAGCAGACGATCATTGGTATCAACAAGTATCGCCTAGAGCACGAAGATCCTATTGATATCCTGGAGGTAGACAATACCTCAGTACTCAATCAGCAGGTAGAGTCTCTAAAACAGCTCCGTGCTAACCGAGACGAGAAGGCTGTACAAAAGGCACTTGCTGACATTACCGATGCGGTCAAGAATAAGACAGGAAACCTTCTAGACCTTTCCGTAAAGGCTGCAAAGGTGAGAGCGACCCTCGGTGAAATATCCGATGCGTGTGAAGAAGTAGTAGGTCGATACAAGGCCGTCATTCAGACAATCTCCGGTGTGTATTCAAGCGAAACAAAGAACGATCCTGACTTTAATCGAGCATGTGAACTGGTTGACGAATTTGCAAAGAAGAATGGTCGTCAACCCCGTATCATGATTGCCAAAATGGGGCAAGACGGGCATGACCGTGGTGCAAAAGTCGTTGCTACCGGCTATGCCGACTGTGGATTTGACGTGGATATGGGTCCTCTCTTCCAGACCCCCGAGGAGGCAGCCAGGCAGGCTGTTGAGAACGATGTGGATGCAATGGGTGTATCATCCCTGGCTGCAGGACACAAGACGCTTATACCGGCGTTGATCAAGGAGCTTGAAAAGCTAGGTCGGGATGATATTATAGTCACTGCCGGTGGTGTTATCCCCGCTCAGGACTATGACTTCCTCTACAAGACGGGTGTGGCGGCTATCTTTGGCCCGGGAACTCCTGTTGCTTATTCTGCATCTAAGCTTATGGAGTTGCTGCTCGCAGAGTGATCAACTCCATGGCGGCACTGATGTTGCTGCTGTAGTTGCCGGCACTCATATGTGGATGGAGTCCGACTGGACTCTAAAACCAGTATGAGTGCCGGCACTTTTTGTATCTTTGTAACCGGGACTATTGCGATACCTAACGAAATAAAGAATGAGAATAGATTTTAGAGATACGATGCCTAGCGCTACGCGCAATATCATTATTTTGAATGTGATTGTTCTCCTAGCGGAGTGGGTACTGCCTAGGATAGGCATTGATCTGGTTGATCTTCTTGGAATGCACTATATCGGTTCAGATAGGTTCGGTTTTCACCAGCTGATCACCTACATGTTCCTGCATGATCCGAGTGGCTTTTCACATCTTTTCTTCAATATGTTTGCCCTCTTTATGTTTGGCGGTATCTTGGAGCGCGTGTGGGGGCAAAAGCGGTTTATCATCTACTATCTCGCAACCGGTGTCGGTGCCGGATTGGTGCAGCAGTTGACGTGGTACTTGACCTCGGATCCGGCTACACTGCACTACTACGCTGACTTCATGATTACGATTGGTGCAAGTGGTGCCGTATTTGGCGTGCTCTTGGCATTTGGTATGCTTTTCCCAAATATTCCACTCTACATCATGTTTATCCCCATCCCGGTCAAGGCTAAGTGGGTCGTTATCGGTTATGGACTAGTTGAGTTATTCGCCGGCATCAGAGGTTCGGCAGATGGGGTTGCCCACTTTGCCCATCTCGGCGGCATGTTGTTTGGGATCATCTTTATTCTGCTGTGGAGGCGCAAGGAGCGAAGCAAAGATGCTTGGCAAGAATTCTAAATCGCCGGATCAAATGCCGTCAAAATCCATAGTGACGCACAGACTCCTACCGATTATTCTCATTCTGGGGGTGATGTACGTCGCTGAGGAGTATCTTCCATTTGGCTTGTCTTTGAAAAGTGACGTGCCCACTCTTTTGGCCCAGCCTTGGTCTCTACTTACTTACGGATTTGTTCACCACTCGTCCGTACATATAGTTACTTCCATCCTTTTGCTTGCCCTTGTTGCTGTGTATTTCCAAGCTCCTACCCGGGCCTTTTACACCTCATTTGTTGCGGCTATCCTTGTGGGTGGACTTGTTTTCGTCCTTGTCTATGGTGTACTTGGGGAGCATGTGGGAGAGCTGACCGGTGCATCTGCCGGTATTTGTGGTCTGATTCCGATTGTTCTTTTTTTCGACTCCGGTAGAATGAAGTCCGTTGATCAAAAAGTAGTCCGGTCGCTTGTTGGTGTTCTTGTATTAGGAGATGCGGTGTATTCTATTAGTGTGAAAAATCCAGGGTTCTTAGCACATGTCGGAGGGTATTTGGTGGGTACGATAGCCCTACTTACTGCCCAAAAAAAACACAAAGAACAGATCCGCAAATACAATGCCATCCGGAAGGTTGAGCTCTCCGGCTATTCCTCTTTGACCGAAGAAGAGCGTTCTATAGTATCCAATAGTCCCAAGCGCTGAAGCAAGAGATGAAGAAGAGAAGTCGCCTGGTTAAAAGAGTCTTATCGCATACCGGTAGAGGTATTGTATGGTTGCTTTACCTGGTTTTTCTGCTCTTTTATATAGGGGCGATGCTGGCGCCTGTGGTTCCCCCTACGACGACGCAGATTCCGGCGTTTCTAAATCTCGCCTTCGGTGTCTTACTTCTTGCTGCGTTGGTGTTCTTGGTTTTTCTAGCTTTATACCGACAGTGGTTTTTATTGGGGGTACACCTTCTGCTTCTACTCTTTTCATGGGGGTATATCCGATCGTATTGCCCGTTCAATATCGGCTCTCCCCTCACCGATGTCCGTGACCTTCGGGTCATGACGTATAATGTCATGGAGTTTAGAGAACAAGACTCATTGAATAAGATGCCAATGGTGGCAGATATGATTCGCAGATACAGTCCGGATCTCGTTTGTCTGCAAGAGGGTAGGTTGTCTGAAAACGAGGGTGAGAATAGGCGGAAAATCAGGAAATTATTTAATGCCGAATACCCATACATTCACTCCATTGCTCAAAATGGATTGACGGTACTATCCCGGTACCCCATCATCCATGACGAGTCCATAAGCTACGACTCGTATAGAAATGGCTCACACATCTACATCATCCGAATATCGGACGACCTAGAGCTTTTGCTGGTCAATAACCATATGGAGAGCTATAGCCTGGGAGGAGGAGAAAAAAAGAGATTCAAAGATTATATCCAGACCCCCAGTATCCAAAATCTTCCGACGCAGTTCATGGAAGTAAAACGCAGACTGGGACCTATGCTCAACCAAAGAAGCGGTGCAGCTCGAAAAGTAAGGCTGGATACCGAAAGAGTACAGAATAAGTACCAAACCGAGGCTACCATTGTTCTGGGGGACCTCAATGACACTCCGATGTCCTATACGTACAAGCAGCTCCGGTCCACTCGCCGTGATGCATTCATGGATACCGGTTTTGGGATCGGGGTCTCCTACAATGAGCCACCACTGGCTTTCCGCATCGACCACCTTTTCTACGATGGAAAGCTGAGAGCGGTGGGGAGTAAGGTGCCTGATGCGAGAGCATACAGTGACCACAACCCTCTTATAGTTGATTTTGTCATTCAGAAATAGATTATCGACGCATAAATGAAGAAGAGAAAGAAGATTAGCAATTTCCTTTCGCGCCTAATCACAGGAGTGGTCTATGTTGCGCTTATTTTGTTTGGTATCTTCACCGACTCGGTGGCGATTCTCGGAGTCGTCTTCTTTGGGTTTACTGCCATTGCATGCTACGAATTTCAGACCATTACCCGGACGAACAACTATACGTTGATCTTGAAGATACTGCACTCCCTGATGGCGGGGCTCATCTTCTACACCGTCTATACGAGCGTATCTGCTACGACCGACTACCGCGATACGGTGATCGCTCTTCTACCCTATATCTCTTATTGGCTGTACTACCTGATCGGTGAGATGTATCGCAATCGACCGGATCCCATTCGCGAAGTTTCTTTTGCTTTCTTTTCTCATCTATACATAGCCATTCCCATGGCACTCCTGATGCTCTTGTGCGTCGACCACTATCTGGTCTTTGATGTAAACGGGACACCCATCCGTATGGCGCATACCTTCTGGCTGCTCCCGATCTTTACTTTTGTTTGGCTCAATGATACCGGAGCCTACACGGTCGGATCACTCATTGGTAAGCGACCACTGTGGCCACGTATATCGCCCAAGAAGACTGTGGAGGGAGCTGTCGGTGGTGTCTTGGCTGCTGTGCTTGGGGCATTTGTATTTCACCACTTCTTTGGTTTTGTCACCACGTTGCTCAACTGGATCATGCTTGCTCTTTTGGTTTCTGTCTTTGCCACATGGGGGGACCTCTTTGAGAGTTATATCAAGCGGGCATGTGGAGTCAAAGACTCCGGCAATATCCTCCCCGGTCATGGAGGCATCCTTGATCGAATAGACAGCCTGTTGATCGCTGCCATACCGGCTTACATATTCATCAATATCATCATCAACGTCTAGCCACGTCTCTTGACAGATAGAGTAATTGCACTAGACATTCTCAGTTTTTTTCTTGCTCCGGATCGGGCAAAAAATTTGACGGATAGTAGCGAAATGTTTCCAGTAGGAAACAAAACGATTTGACGGATAGAAGCAAAGGGTTTCCAGTAGGAAACTTTTTGCACTCAGGCATCCGGCATTATGAAGCGATCGTCAAGCAATTCTTTCTTGCTTACTTCTCGTAGGGTGTAGTGCTGCTTTAGGGATTCGAGGTCCATGACCTTAGTATTACCTACGATCGTGTGGATGAGGGGGCGATGCGCTACTTTTTCTTTGTAGAAGCTACACAGCCCATCCATGCCGACCTGCTCACTGACGGATAGCAGCTCTTTTGCCATGTCCACAGTATAGCCGGAACGTAGAAGGTAAGCAATGCGTGCACTCTTTTGTCGCTCGGTGGGGTAGAGCCCGGCAGCACTGCTGCGTAGATTGTGCCGAGCATTTTCCAGCCGTTCGTCTGTCAGCGGTAGATTGCTAAGTAGTTCGGTAAGTAGCTGTATGGCTGAGGCTGCCTTGTCATGCTGTGTGCCCATGCCTATGAGTAGTTGGCTGGTGTGATCCGGATCGATAGGCTTGGGACTTATGAGCCGGCACCATACACTATAGGCAAGTGAGCGGTACTCTCTGATCTCCTGAAAGAGTACGGATCCCATACCACCACCCAGGTAATTGGCAAAAAAGATGGCTTGCTTTTTTTCCTGCGGAGTCATTGTGCCCAGAGCCAGGTAGGTCCGTATGATGGACTGTGACGCTTCGGGTTCGTGAAGGATGTAGATCTGTGGGGTGGTGATCGGCTTGGCTTCGAGGTAGATGAACGGCTCTGCGGGGTATGAGCTCTCTTCTAGGTGTGGCAGTACCTTGCCCACCTCTTCTAGGACGGCTTGCTTATCGAGTGTGCCGGAGTAGTGGATGTCTGCCTCGGACTTGAGTAGCGCATGGAGCTCTTCTTGGAGGTCGTCAAGCGTTATTTTTTTTGCTTCTTTGGGGGACAAGGTCTGCAGGTAGCCTGCTTTTGCTCCGTAGCGTACTCTGCTCGAAAGCCAAGCACCGATGGTCTCCGGCGTGTTTTTGTTGGTCTCGTCAGAGAGTTTGAGCTCATGTCTGGCTTCTTTTAGTGCACCCCTGCTGCGCTCGACATCCCGTAGGTAGTCAGCTAGAAGAGTGGTGCTCTCTTTGAAGTACTTGTCGTATCCTTTTAGGGTGGCGGTGAAGTAGTAGTCAGCAGTGTCGAATGTCAGAGTGGTGCCGTAGCGATAGAGATGGTCGTAAAACTCCTTGGCCTTCATGCCGCCACCTCCCACTTGATCGAGGTAGGGGGCGAGCAGGTCCTGGATCGGATGGTGGTACACTCCTCGGTAGAAGGTGAATGTGAGCCGGAATAGACCGTTGGCAGGGTATACCGTATGGTAAAGCGTGCGAAGCGGTCGGCTACTCAAGGTCGTGGCATCCTTGTCTTGCCTCAAGTCTAGGGTAGGGACCTTTCCTGCATGTATGGGTAGAGCCTCTAGTTCTTTACTAAAAGGAGATTGCGCACCGCTTTGGGTATTTGTGACCGGGTCATAGGGTGGCTTTTGTAGTGGCTCGTAGGCATAGCGTCCCGTCTTTTTGGTGACCTGGAGCCGGTCCTCGCCCAGGTATTTTTGGGCAATCTTCACGACCTCTTCTCTGGTCATCGCCTCCAGTCGATCCAGTTCGTGCTTGGTATCCTCGATGGTGGCATAGGAGGCGAAGAGATTTTGGAGGTAGGTCTGACGCGCTTTGGGGGTCTCAAAGACTTCGTACTGTGAGCGGAGTAGGGAGAGCTTGGCTTGGCTAAATAGCTCGTCACTAAATGAGCCGCTCCTGATCTGAGTGATTGCTTTTTGGACTTCGTGCTCTGCCTTCCGTCTTGCAAAAGGTGCAATCTTTGGAATGGTTAGGATCCCGAAAAACCCACAATCGTTGAGGCTCAGGCACGAGGCGGTCGCCATCGTTGCGTGGCGGTTTAGGACAACTTGGTCAAGCAGTCCGGTCTTGCCGTTGTTATTGAGTAGGGCGTTGATGAGTTGAAGCGGGAGTAGGTCCGGGTGATTGTTGGGGACGGCATGCCAGAGGGTGCCGGTCAGGTTGAGTGCCGGTACGGGGTGCTTGATTTCAAAGGTCTCTTTGCCCTTAAATCGGTTCGGTTGCTCATGGATTGGTCGCGCCGGCTTTCCCGGCTTTATTCGACCAAACGTCTGCTCCAAAAGAGGGACAATCTGAAACTCCCCGGGCAGGTCTCCCGAGAGGATGACCGCCATATTTCCAGCAGTGTAGTAGGTCTCAAAGAACTGCTGCATGGCGTGCAGGTCGGGATTCTTTAGCGCCTCAGTGCTCCCGATGATGGGGTGGCGGTAGGGATGTGGCGCAAATACCCGCTCAAATACTCGCTGAGTAGCTGAGGAAAAAGGGTCGTTGGACAGCATGTTTTTCTCCTCATAGACGGTCTCAAGCTCACTCTGAAATAGTCGGAAGACTGGTGCTACCAGTCGCTCTGAATAAAGCGAGCACCAATGTGCCAGGTACTCAGGACGAAAGGAGTTGTAGTAGACCGTGTAGTCGTATGAGGTCCCGGCGTTGAGCCCGCTACCGCCATACTTGCTGATTAGATTGCTAAAGTCGTTGGGAATGGAGTAGGACGATGCTTCAATGTTTAGCTTGTTGATGTTTTGCTGAATCCTATCTCGTTCGCTTTGCGATCCTGCCTTCCCAAGCAGGGTGTACTCATCAGCTATTTTGTCAAGGAGGAGTTTCTCGGACTCGTAATCGGTCGTGCCAATGGTGGTTGTCCCTTTGAACATCATGTGCTCAAAGTAGTGCGCAATACCGGTGTCGGGCGAGTCTTTTGCTCCCGCACGAACGACTACCGACCCTCTGGCGACGGACTGCGCGACGTCTCTGACGAGCCAGACGGTGAGCCCATTGCTGAGTGTTAGCTCCTCAAACTCTCCCCCTATGTCTAGGTGGTCCATCTTCTTGCCGATCCTCTTGCTTCTTTACTTCTGAGTCAGTCGCTCCAAGACTTTGTTTTGACTCTTTCGTGCCATATACTCCTTGAGGTAGTAGGGCTCCCAGTAGGCGACATCTACGGTCTCTCCGGCTTTTAGCTTCATCAGCCCGGGTAGGGCAATCGCCTCTGCATGTGGAACAACGTCGGGTAAGAAACGACTGTCAGGTAATAAGGAAGTGAAAATCTCTTTCGCTTTTTCAGCACCGGAGCCAAAGTAAACAACACTCCTCCCCTCTGTAGTATCCACTAGTCTCTTTTGAGTGTTTTCGTCTGTGAGGATGAGTGCCTCAATCTCAGACAAAGGGACGCCATTGTGATCGTATAGGGCGGTATAGACCTCCATGCGCCGTGCATCAATCATGGGTAGGAGTAGGGCGGCAGCCGGTAGATCGGTGTACTGCTGTAGGGCAGTGTATGCAAGTACCTCCGGTGTGGTCATAGTGACGAGGGGGATGTCGAGGGTCCAACAAAGCCCCTTGGCGTAAGCAGCACCGATCCGCAAACCGGTATAGCTGCCCGGTCCCTCTGCGACTATAACTCCGGAGAGCTCACCTCCCTTGGGTAGTCCGGCGAGGAGTTCATCGGCATAGAGAGCCAAGACTTCAGCGTGCTTATTGCCACGGTTATCTTCACGAGTGCCCAGAATGGTGCCCTCGTCATCACACAGAGCCACTGTGCATACTTCTGTCGAGGTATCGAGCAGTAGATAGTACTTACTCATTGCTTTTTACGGCTTGTTTTGGTTGTTTTTGAGGTGGCTTTCTTCCGTTTGGGTGCTGCCGTATTGCCTACTGCCTCTATGATTGCTTTAGCTTCGGACTCTGTAAGCTTGGTGGCATCCTGGCTTTTGGGGATCTTGTAGTTTTTCCCCTTGTGCTTGATGTATGGACCATATCTACCATTGAGCACCTGTATCTCATCATCTCCGGATCCAAAGGTAGCTATATGCTTTTTTCTCTCTTGCTCCTTTTTGTTGTCGATGAGAGGGATCGCTTCCTCAAGGGTTATCTTGTATGGCGACTGATCCCGGGGGATGCTCGCATATAGTTTCCCAAACTTAATGTAGGGACCGAAGCGACCGATATTCGCTATAATGGTGTCTCCATCATACTCTCCCAGCTCTCGCGGAAGATCAAACAGTCTCAGTGCTTCCTCCAGAGTAATTGTCTCGATTGATTTGTCTTTGGGTACTGAGCTAAATCGTGGCTTGGGGCTTCCTTCTTCTGCTTTTCCTATTTGGATCATGGGACCGTATCTGCCAATTTTAGCGAATACCGGGTCTCCGCTCTTGGGATCAACGCCCAGCTCACGCTCACCGACACGGTACTCGCTCTTCTCGGACATTACTTTCTCAACATTGTCGTGAAAGAGTGCATAAAATGTTGCGATGACACTAGTCCACTCTTTCTTTCCCTCTGCTATGTTATCAAACTCTTCCTCTACTTCCGCGGTGAAGTTGTAGTCCAAAACCTTGGGGAAGTTTTCAACAAGGAAGTCTGTGACGACCAATCCAGTGTCGGTCGGGAATAACTTGTTTCGATCCATCCCGTATGTCTCAGTGCGGGTCCGTTTTGTGACTTTGTTTTTCTTTAGCTTCATCTGCACGTACTCCCGCTTTTCGCCATCTGTAGAGCGCTTCTCGATGTACTCTCTTTTCTGAATGGTTTGGATCGTAGGAGCGTACGTCGAGGGACGGCCTATGCCGAGCTCCTCCATCTTCTTCACGAGGCTCGCCTCTGTATATCGTGGTGGGCGTTGATTGAAGCGCTCCGTAGCGGTGATTACTTCAGGAGTGATGGTTTCTCCTGTCGCTAGCTTAGGTAGAAGCTTGGTCTGGCTGTCGTTATCACTCTCATCGTCCGTGCCTTCAAGGTACACTTTCAAAAAGCCCTCAAACTTTATCACCTCACCTTTTGCGACAAAAGTGGTTCCGCTATCGCTATTGATGTCGACCTGGGTGCGCTCCAGCTGTGCTTCTGCCATCTGCGTGGCGAGTGTTCTCTTGCGAATCAGATCGTACAGTTTGCGTTCCCGTACATTATTGCCGGCGGTGAGTACTGAGATGTTCGTAGGGCGAATAGCTTCGTGTGCCTCTTGCGCTCCCTTGGTATGGGTGGAAAAGTTCCGAGCATGGACGTACTCCTTTCCAAACTCTTTCTCCACTTCGCTACAGGTAGAGCCTATCGCAAACTTCGATAGATTGACAGAGTCTGTACGCATGTAGGTGATGTGTCCTGCTTCGTATAGTCCCTGAGCCAAGCGCATTGTTTCTCCGACCGAATACCCCAGTCGTCTGGATGCTTCCTGCTGTAGAGTCGAGGTGGTAAATGGTGCTGCCGGTCTGCGTGTTACAGGCTTGACGTCGATGTCGCCTACTGTATAGTTGTTATCTTTGAGTGATTCTAGTAGCTGCTGTGCTTCCTCCTGCGTCTTTGGTCTGGAGGAGACTTCGGCACTAAAGGCTTCACTCTTTGGCGTGAGGAACTCACCTTGTATCCGAAAGCTACTCTCAGGAGTGAAGTCGTTGATCTCTCGCTCTCGCTCCACTATAATACGAACAGCGACCGACTGTACTCGTCCCGCAGAGAGACTCGGACGGATCTTTCGCCAAAGGATAGGTGAAAGCTCAAAGCCCACAATTCGATCCAGTACTCTACGCGCCTGTTGGGCATCGACCATTTGTAGATCTATGCTACGTGGGTTTTGTAGTGCATCTTGTATGGCAGACTTCGTAATCTCGTGAAATACGATTCTATTTTTCTCTGTTTGGTCCAGTCCAAGCTCTTCGGCCAGGTGCCATGCAATAGCCTCACCTTCTCGGTCCTCATCGGAGGCCAGCCATACTTTATCTGCTTTCTTCGCGGCTTTCCTAAGGTTGTCTACGACTTTCTCTTTGTCCTCAGACACTTCGTACTGGGGGGCAAAGTTGTTGTCCATATCTATGCCCATACCCTTTGTCTTGAGATCCCGAATGTGTCCAAAGCTAGAGAGTACCTCGTAGTCTTTGCCCAAAAAACCACCTATGGTTTTGGACTTAGCAGGTGACTCTACTATGAGTAGGTTTTTTGCCATATGTTTGTTTTCGACGTTGTTCTTACTTTAATGGTGTGCGACACACCTTATTTCTGTGTGCAAAAGTAACCAAACTTTCTTATACGCATGGTTTGGAAAGTCTCACAGCAGCTCAATATGGGTTTCGTTGTCGGCTAGCAGACAGAGGAAGTTGCGTCCGAGGATAGGGCTGATTTTATAGGCCGGCATCCCTTGTCGTAGGAGTTCCATGATTATCTTTATCACGTCTGCAGGGCTGTGTAGTCCTAGAGGAAGACTCTCATGAAGCCCCGTTGAAAAGCCAATGTTGGTATATCCACATATCTGTTCTGCATGAATGATCATACGCGCCATGTCCTGAACGCTCAGGGCATTGCCATCATCGTCTCTTCCCGGAAGTGTGAGCATGACGACGCCCTGTGCATCGGTGATCGCTTTCATTATCTCGTCGGAGAGCGCCTTTTCGGTCACCTTGGCGAAGCCTTTGCAGACTGCTTCTGTAGCCACTATCGGCTGTGTGCTTATCTCCAGTACTTCTTGGATTAGGTCTTCGTTGCACCCCGTGACATCTATCGTCATTCCCAGCTCATTCATGGTCTTGATGAGCTCCTTTTCCTCCCGGGTGAGCGGACCTTTCTGCATCGCTTCGTGCCCTGAAGAACTGTGGCGGAGCGTCGCATACTTTATCTGTTGCCTTGCGAGTTCATGCAGTTGCTCTTTACTCTTGATGCCGCCCTCTGCTCGCATCCCGAGTACGGCGGCTTTGGTTCCCGTCAGATGGTACCCAAAGACTTCGTCCAGGTCAAAAGCAATCTCTATAGGTTCACCCTCTTGGCAGAGGTAGTCCTTGATCTCGTTTATTCTTTTGGTCAAATGTGTGCCGAAGTTCGGAGCATCCTCGTCTACCACTACCGGTATGCAGAGGTAGTCAACACCTCCATCGACAAGAGTCGGCACAAGCGGTCGTCCGAGGGGATCGGTCAGTCGTCGAGCCGGTATACAGCCGTCCAGCACGATCTCATTGTCGTGTATGATACGTGCTTCGTGGTAGTAGCGGGCAAGGTCGACCAGTTCACCGGTGTTACTCTCCGTCAGGCTCTCCACTGATTGGAGCCGTATTATGGGGTAGTCAGGGTACAGGCTCTCTGCTCCTTCTCCCTTAGTTCTGCAGTCAGCTTGGCACAGTGACTCATCCATCTTCATGCCGATGGTGAGGGTTGGTAGTCCAAATCGAAGGGATACGGTACATAGTGCCGTCTCGTATGATTGCTGCTCTCGTTCATCCCCACTGCTGATAATAACGATGCCATCACACCGATGTAGGGTGTCCAGTAGTCGGACTTCATCAGGGTCATATGGGAGAAGGACCGCAGTTCCCCCTGTTTGCCGGATAAGCTTCACGACTCTTTCGTGTGCGATGTCGGATTTCGGGCTTATCGTGACCCCTATTAGTGGACGATCTTCTTGAGCGTATGCGGTATTTGTGAGTAAGCGCTTGGTCATGTCATATATAAAATATGAGAGAGAGGGTTTTTAGTATGCCCCCTCTCTCTGTTGTTAACTTATTCGGTATGCCAATCCGGTGAGTCTAGCTATCATGTCAAGCATCCACCGTGGCGTAGGTGGCGTTTTCCTCAATAAACTCACGCCTAGGCTCAACATCTTCACCCATCAGCATCGAGAACACTCGATCGGCTTCGACCGCACTCTCGATCTGTACTTGCTTGAGGTGCCTCTGGATAGGGTCCATGGTTGTTTCCCAGAGTTGGTCGTGGTCCATCTCTCCCAGACCCTTGTATCTTTGGGTGACGATCTGAGACTCAACTCCATCAGCGTACTTCTCGATGAAAGCTTGCCTGTCCGCGTCCGTATAGCAGTACTCTCGAATGTCTCCCTTGCGACATTGGTAGAGCGGTGGAGTCGCTAGGTACACATATCCGCTCTCTATGAGTGGACGCATGTGACGGAAAAAGAACGTAAGGAGCAGCGTGGCAATGTGGGCACCGTCAACGTCGGCATCCGTCATGATGATTACCTTGTGGTAGCGGAGCTTTGTGAGGTTGAGTGCCTTGGGGTCGTCCTCAGTGCCGATACTCACACCTAGTGCGGTGTACATGGACTGTATCTCCCGATTGTCAAAGACGCGGTGAGGCATCGCCTTCTCCACATTCAAAATCTTACCACGGAGGGGTAGGATCGCCTGGAACATCGAGTCCCTACCTTGCTTGGCTGTTCCACCTGCGGAGTCACCCTCGACTAAGAATAGCTCACACAGTTCCGGGTCACGGCTCCGACAGTCTGCTAGCTTTCCGGGTAGACCGCCGGAGAACATCGGACCCTTGCGTTGCACCATTTCGCGTGCACGCTTCGCAGCCACTCTCGCCTTTGCGGCGATCACCACTTTGTCCACGATCATCCGAGCCTCCTTAGGGTGCTCCTCCAGATATTCAGACAGCGCATCACCTACAGAAGAGTCGAGGACTGAGACGATCTCTGAGTTGCCCAGCTTCGTCTTTGTCTGACCTTCAAACTGTGGTTCCGCAACCTTGATGGAGATGACAGCTGTCAGGCCCTCGCGAAAGTCGTCACCAGTCACATCTACTTTTTCCTTTTCCAGTATACCGGAGTCATCGGCATACTTCTTGAGGGTGCGTGTCAGTGCTCGTCTGAAGCCGGTGAGGTGTGTACCACCCTCGATAGTATGGATGTTGTTGACGTATGAGTAGACGTTCTCATTGTAGGTCGTGTTGTAGGTCATGGCTACTTCCACGGGTACACCGTTGCGCTCGGTGGAGAAGTGTATGACGTCCTCTATCAGGTTCTCCTTGGAGGAGTCCATATAGCGTACGAAGTCCTCAAGCCCATTTTCAGAGTGGTATACCTCCCTCCTAGGGTTACCATCTTCGTCTCTGTCCCTATAGTCTGTCAGGGTGAGGGTAATTCCTGCATTGAGGAAGGAGAGCTCCCTGAGTCGATCACTGAGCGTCTCATAGTCGTACACAGTGGTTGTGAATATGGTGTCGTCCGGCTTGAACGTGATGGAGGTCCCGGTCCTATCGGTCTCTCCTATCACCTGTACGGAGTCTTCGGGCACCCCCCTGTGGTATTGCTGCATATAGATCTTGCCATCTCGGTAGACCTCGGCACGTAGCAGGGTGGATAGTGCGTTCACACAGGATACACCCACCCCGTGCAGACCGCCTGATACTTTATAAGATCCCTTATCAAACTTCCCTCCGGCATGGAGTACCGTCATGACCACTTCCAGAGCAGACTTGTGCATTTTTTTGTGCATGTCTACGGGGATACCACGGCCATTGTCGTGCACCGATATGGAGTTGTCCTCATTGATCTCCACTTCTATATGGGTGGCAAATCCAGCCATCGCCTCGTCTATGGAGTTGTCAAGGACCTCATTGACAAGGTGGTGGAGCCCTTTCGAGCTAATATCTCCAATGTACATGGCAGGACGCTTGCGTACTGCTTCCAGTCCCTCCAGTACCTGTATGTTTGAAGCACCATAGTCGTTTCTATCCTTTGGTGCCACAGGTTGATTTACTTCGCTCATTCTAAGTGTTTAGGTGTTTGATGATATTTATGCTCCCTCCTCAGGGTGAAGACAAAGTTACCAAAAAAAAGTACCTTAATCAACGAGCACGACCGTACCGAAGGTTGGCCATTGGTGCCGGGTGATGATGCTAAAAAGGTCATTGGCGCTATATGATGATCGCCAAAAATGAATGCGGATCTGTCGAGGAGGGATGTCTCTTTTTTTGTTCGGAAGCGGGTCAAAAAGTTTCACGGATAGAAGCGATCTGTTTCCAGTAGGAAAGAAAATGATTTGACGGATAGTAGCGAACGGTTTCCAGTAGGAAACTTTTTGCCATCAGGCGACACCCACGATAATGTATGTATGTGACGGTAACTGCGCTTTTGACGGTTTTTTAAGAGGCGTTAGCTCTGAAAGCTTGTCTATTTAGAAAATAGTTGTAAATTTGGGGGAAGACGTAAATGATTAGTCCTCCTGTGAAAGAGGCTATATTTATATTTTGAATAGGAATGAATAAAGATGATGTTTTGATTGCCACTTGGTGCGGAGTGATGTATTACTCCAGAGTTAAGACGCTAGAGTTTTGTCGGCGTTCCATCAAGCGTGTCAAGGAACATCTTTTGTAGAGCTTAGCTCCGTTTCTCTTATTTGTATCCTCCCGTTGCCGTTTCCTCTCATCAATTCTTGGTAAGAGGGTGACTCAAAAAAGGATGTTACGAACCTTTCCCCCATTCCCCTGAAGTAACTCGGGGTGGGAGACTGTGTGTGAATGCAGGCAGGTCTGCTCCTTACTCTGCCAAATTTCTACAATTTTGGTGGTGTGTCTTGTGGCAGTGTCTCAGTTTTCTGAATAGGCAGTATTTTTCATAATCCCATATTTAGCAATAAACCAATGGCGAATAACAATTCGATAAGTGCCCCTAAAATCCGCTCAAAGTATTGGGTGAAGGCGGGGTTGCTTCTGCTTTTGCTGATGCCTCTCGGGGGCTTCGCTCAGGTACGGAGCAAGACGGTCTCCATATCATTCAAGGATAAGCCTCTCACTACTATCCTTGACTACATCTCCGATCACACGGATCACCGTGTGACGTACGAGGATGAGGTCAAAGCCTACAACGGCGTCGTGACGGTCTCTTTTGACAGAGCCACCCCTGTGCAAGCAGTACAGGAGATCCTAAAAGGGAGCCCTTTCACATATGATGTAAAAGGTAAGAGCATCCATGTACTGAAGCTCAAGAGCAATCAGAGTGCCCAACATCTTGTACAAGGGACAGTCTATGACGCAGATGGTCTGCCGATCCCCGGTGCTACGGTACGTGTGCCGGACGAAAACGTGGGGTCGCTGTCGGACTTGGATGGCAAGTTTTCGATCAAAGTAGCCAAGCAGACCGGTAAAATAGTAGTCTCCTATGTAGGCTATGAAACCTATACGGGAAACTATTCCGCAGGTAAAGATCAAAAAATAACGCTCAAGGAGAGTGTCAATGTCCTGGGTGAAGTGGCAGTGATCGCCTATGGTACCAGAAATACACGCGAGCTGACCGGTGCAGTGGGGTCCATCAAGTCCGAAAAGCTCCAAGACATGCCGGCTCCATCCATAGAGACCCTCCTGCAAGGACAGCTGTCGGGTGTGGAAGTCAGTAACCTCTCCGGGACCCCCGGTGGTGGGGGATCGCAGGTGACGATTCGTGGCTTTAGCTCGCTCAATCAGCAAGGGATTAACGATGGCTCACCACTCTATGTGATCGATGGCGTACCGGTGACGGCAAGTACAGGTATAGCCACAGGTGGTATCAACCCGCTCTCTTCGCTGGACCCGACCACGATTGAGTCGGTGGAGGTGCTAAAGGATGCTGCCTCGGCATCACTCTACGGCTCTCGCGCCGCCAATGGTGTGATCCTGATCACCACCAAGAAAGGCAAGAGTGGCAAGGCTGAGGTCAATGTAAGTGTTACCAACTCCATCTCGTGGCTGCCGGAGACTCCGACGCAAATGATGGGTAATGGTGAGCGAATCTACCACCTCCTGGCTGCAAAAAGCTATGTGGAGGGACACTACGACTGGATGACCGAATCTCTGGTAACTCCAAAAAGTCATAAAGACAGCTACGGGTGGGGCAGTAGCTATGACGGGATGTACGACTACCTCTGGAGAAATGGAGCCAGACTGAGTGAGTTTGAACAGTTGCCGGCGATTGCACAGGATTCTCTGAATACTTTTTACAACAATAGATCCAACTGGTGGGACTACATATTTAGACTGGGACGGGTGACCGATGCCGATATCAATGCCACCGGAGGAACAGACAATGCTCGGTACATGATTGGTGGAGGACTATATGATGAGACGGGAATCATGATAGGCTCAAGCTTCAAACGCTTTAGCTTTGTGACCAACCTTGATCTCAATCTTACCTCGAAGCTCAGTATGTATACTAATCTGGCACTGGGCTACACAAGCAAGAATGCCGGTGCCGATATGGGAAAGGTACAGGGACTGACTGTCGACCCCAAGCTTTCGTCCACGATGCTTCCCGGCCGAGGTACCGAAATTGAAGCGGAGACGCTGAGGCGACTAAGAGACATAGACCAGAAGAACTCGAACTATAATATCCGCCTCAACGTAGGGATGAAGTATGATATCCTGAAAGGACTGACCCTCAACTCCTCTGCAGCGGTCAACCATTTCCAGACGAAGGTCAATGTCTTTACTCCGGACTATCTCAACTACGATAAGCTCTCCTCTGTTAGTGTCAACAGAGTGGGGATGTCCATGCTTCAGACGGAGCACATCCTCAACTACAAGAATACGTTTGCCAGAGACCATGCCGTGGAGGTAATGGGGGGTGTGACCTACAACTATGATGTGCTTGACCTGGTCAACGGCGAAGGTCGTGGAGGTCCTACCAATCAGATCCACCAGATAGGTGAGGGCTGGCCCTCAATCCAAACAGATGAGTATGGGACTACTCGGGCGTTACAGAAGATTCAGACGAACTTTGAAGAGCAGGCCATGCTCAGCTTCTTGGCTCGGGTCAACTACAACTACCGACAGAAATACCTACTTGATCTCTCCGTACGACGTGATGGATCCTCCGTCTTTGGAAGCAATGTCCGTTGGGGCAACTTCCCGGCGGCAGGACTAGGTTGGGTATTCTCCAAGGAGGGGTTTGCCCACGACTGGTGGTGGCTTAGCTTCGGTAAAATGAGAGCATCCTGGGGTAGGTCAGGACAGAAGTTCCAAGAGGCGTACTTAGCTCATGGCTTGATGTCTGAGTCCAATACGTTCTTTGGCAAGGGGGGACTGATTCCTGCACTTATGGCAAATGATGACCTAACTTGGGAAAAGAGTGATCAGCTGGACTTGGGATTGGATCTGGAGCTATTCAACTACAGAGTAAAGCTGACTTTGGACTACTACAACAAGTACTCCTACGCATTACTGATGCAGACCCCTATGCCCGGTGATGTCTACTTTGCCGATAAGATGTGGAACAACTCCTCTGCTATTTCCAACGAAGGTATTGAGCTTTCGGTACAGGCAGATGTGATCCGTACGGAAGACTTTAGGTGGCAGATGATGTTCAACATCTCGCGCAACTGGAACCTCTTTAGAGAGTCCTATGATGGAGTGGATATGGATCGGATGATCCTTGGCAGACCGCTCTACGGAGTCTATGCGTATAAGGATGAGGGATATGTGCAGAGAGAGGCGGATATTCCCTATTACTACGATTCCAGAGGTGTGAAAAAACCACTGCTCATCGGTGGTGAAAACAACCCACTACAAGTTGGTGCACGCAAGCTAAAAGACCAAAACATGGATGGAAAAATAGACGATCAAGACCTCTACTATGCTGGTAGCACTTTGCCCAAGGCGTATGGAGGCTTTAGCAATCAGCTGACCTGGAAGGGCTTCTCTCTGTTTTTGCACATGAACTACTCCATTGGTCGCAAGGTAGTGAACCAGGTGAAGGCATCGGCACTGGCATTTAGTGGATCGTTTGGTCCCATAATGGAGGACTATACGCATAAAACCTTCTGGCAAAAAGAAGGCGATGTGACCGACTATCCCTCCCTGAAGTTCGCATCATCCGGCTATCGTGGTCAGTTTGACGGTATGGCAGACTCTGCCATTGAGAATGTCAGCTTCGTCCGTCTAAAGCAAGCAACTCTATCGTACACCCTTCCGAAAGAGTGGCTGAGCAATATTGGGGTGAAAGGAATGCGGGTTCACCTCACCGGTGAGAACCTCTTTATGCTCTCCAACTACTCCGGACTGGACCCCGAGGTGATTGATCCGTCATCCGGAAAGGATGATGGACGTACATACCCATTGAGTCGTAAGGTATCTCTGGGTTTGAACTTAAACTTTTGACCAAGGAATGAAGATGAAAAGAATAATGACTACTACAGCCATACGTTTACTCGCCGCTAGCGTGATAATCTCATTCGTTAGCTCGTGTAACCTTTTGGACTTACGCCCGGAAAATGCACTGACCCAGACCAACGCTTTTGCAACCGAGACTGAGCTAAACGCTACTACCGTCTCTATCCTTTTTCTAACCAGCCAAGCCATGGCAGCTCCCTCTGTATTTCAGACAGCCGGAGAGGTTGTGGATGAGACGTACGACAAGGATCAGCAACGGCAGTGGAACCCCAAGACGATCATTGGTCTGCAACAAAGCTGGAAGGGTTTTTATGACGTGATATATGAGTCTAATCTCTTACTGGACAATATTCATCAGACGTCCAATCTATCTGAGCAACAAATTGCATACCATCGGGGACAGGCTCTTTTTGCAAAAGGGTTTGCTTACCTCAATGTCGCAATGCGCTTTGGCGATGCTGTCGTGACCACAGACTCCAAAGTGACTCAGCCCTACGGCATCAGTCCTGTGCTAAAGGTCTTGGACGAGGCGATACAAGCCGGAACAGAAGCGTATGAGATACTGCCGGCTTTTGAAGATCTAAAGCTCCCGGATGCCAGTAGCCCACTCAATAAACAGTATGCTTCCAAAGGTGCTGCAGCTGCTCTCCTTGCTCACGCATACGCCTGGAGAGGTAGTGTGATCGAGCTCTATAATCTACAAGGTGATGCCAAAGAGGCTTATCATGCATCGATCCGCTATGCCACATCGGTAATAGATGGAAAGTCGGGAAGCTATAGCTTACTCTCATCCCCTCAGGAGCTGGTAGACTACCTCTCCAATGCTGATCAGATCAGCCCGGAGGATATATATGTCCTTGCATTTGATAAAATGAGGAGTGAGTACTCAAGTTCGCCAAGCGTGGCACGCTTTTTTGTGAGTTGGCCAATTGATGAGACCAAAAAGCCGGAGGACATCATCTACGGAACAGATCTTCGTCTCTATCGGACCACCGCGCTAGACTTGTTCCCAGACGAGGGTGACCAACGCCGAGAGTCGTTCTTTTACCAATTGGATGAAGACCATACGGTGAACGATACCAGCTATGCCATCATGAATAAGTACAATAATGCACTTTACAATGTTGATGAATTCTCGGAGCTAGGTAAGGTATATCGTACCCTCAATGCTCACTATACCTACTGGCGCTTGGCGGATATCATCCTCTTACGTGCGGAGTGTCAAGCCAAACTAGGCAACGATGGAGAAGCGATCCAAGACCTTAATACGATACGCAATAGAGCCGGTGCGGCTCTCTATCCTGCAGCTCAGGACACCAAGGGCGTGCGGTATGCGGTCTTCAAGGAGCGTGAGCGTGAGCTTCTCTTTGAGAGCGACCACAGGTACTTTGATGTGGTGCGCAATAACTATATGTCTACCGAGTTTGTCGGAAAGCTCCGGGCACTTACCCCCGAAGAGATCAAAGGAGGTGCCCTGGTACTACCGGTCTCCTCCGGTGCCTACGGAGAGGGACACCGCAATACACTTATACGTCAAAAAGACTATTGGATCCAGTATGAAAACTAAAATATCTTCTGCTATAATTGTGAATACCAGAGCACTTAGCCTCCTTCTACTCATGGTCTTGGGCACTACTGCTTGTACCAAGTACAACTACGTAGATGCTCCGTCACCGATAGCCCACCACGATAAAACCATGTGGGAGTATATGTCAACTGACCCCTACAATTGGAGTCTGACTCAGGAACTGATTGAGCATGCTGGTCTACGAGACCTTTTTGAGGGCAAGAGTACATATGGAACCAATATCACGTTCTTTGGGATCACCAACCATAGTATACGACGCTATCTATACGAAAATAGCTTAGAGCAGGTGAGTGATCTACCCGTAGAACAGTGCAAGGAGTGGATTCTGACCTCTGTATACCCCAAGGCTGCCAAGCTGGAAGTGTGGAAGGAGGGTGCCAAGTTGCCTGATGAAGTGGTCGGAAAAGGGGGAGAGGTCTGCACCATGCTGTCCGGGAAGAAACTTTGGATCTACGTCTACCGTGAGCCCTATAATGGAGTGATAGGCATGGGACCCAAAAAGATTAACTTGGTCAGTATGGATCGTTTTGCAAGTACGCAAGTGGCTTCGCACGACATCAGTACCAATACTGGCATCGTACATGCGTTGTCCTATCAATTTACCCTAAATGATTTCTAAGATAGCTATGAATCGAACAGTACACCATAGTCCGGTATATTTACTATTGTTGCTTGGGACACTTTTGTGTCTTGTGGCTTCATGTCAGCGAATTCCCGTCGGGTATCTCCAAACAGAGAATGCAGAGTTTGTTCCTAATCCCATGCGGGTATATTATACCCCGGATCCGTTTACCCCGCGTGCTACCAATGGTGCTCCGTGGGTTTCTAATCGGATTCAAGGCGTCTCAGGTACCAACCCCGTCAACTACAGCTTTGCCAGTGTCACGGCTAGTGAGGGTGGGGATGCGAGCGCTTTCCTAAAGATTGTTGATCAGGGAGAGCTGGATGTGAATGGAGGCGTGGTACGTCTATCGCAGAAAGGAACAAAGCTCTTGCCGCTTGGCAGCTATACTATTTCTCTGAAAGTATACAACGAAGGTCAATCCGCTTTGCTCAAAGACATTCTTACTATAGTTGTTGCCAATGAGGAGGCGGATGCGCCTCTTCCTTGACTCGGTTTGTAGCCGGTTAGAGTGGTGGCTTTTTGCTCTGTTGATAAATTATTTGAGCATAGCCACACTCTTAGAAAGCTAGGAGCTAAAACTCCTGAATACAATAATTGTAAAGAGACAAAAGAATCACATGAAAATCCGAATACTATCCATTACTTTTCTGCTCCTCTGCATGAGCCTGCTTACCCAGGCCCAGGAGCAGGAGGGTATCCGGTTTTTTACCGGTACTTTTGACGAAGCACTGGCTCAAGCTAAGGCAGAGGATAAGGTGCTTTTTGTAGACTTTTATGCGACATGGTGTGGTCCGTGTAAGAGGATTGCTCGAGAAGTCTTTCCACAAAAAGAGGTGGGAGACTACTTCAATTCTCGTTTTATCAGCATCCAGTTGGATGCAGAGGCAGAGCCAAATGTGGAAGTTGCGAAGAGATACAATGTTGCCGCTTACCCGACTTTGGCGTTCATCAAAAATGATGGAAAGGCAATCTCGATCATAACCGGTGGAGTAGACGTAAAGTCGCTTTTGGAAGAGGCAAAAATAGCCATGGGGGAGGTGATCGGCTTTGCGACCCTCTATGAGATGTACAAAAAGGATAACGACGACCTTGAGTTGCAGCAAACCCTGCTTACCCAAGCCCCGTCCTTCCTCGCAGCCCAAGAAGGCATGGATGCCGAGCGGTGGATGGTACGCTTGCGAAAACTCTATCGCGAATACATCACCAAGAAGATGGGACCAAGTCTGATCAATAAGCAAGACTACATGATCATCAATAATCTCGGAGGAGACGACCGCGACCTCCAGGCTCAGGTCCTTGACTATATGGTCAAAGAGCTGCCACAGTGGCTTGAGAATGTTGGCGATCCAGTGGCGTACTACATCATCGAGCACAATGACGACCGTATGGAAGAGCTGGCAAAGAATGGTGATCCTGCATACAAAGAGCTGCTTGAGAAAATTAAAGGCGAGTACAAAGACGCCTACGCAGTAGTCCCCTCGTCAGAGGTTAGTCCTTATGAAAAATCCAAAATGTACTATGATGGCCTTTTTGCACTCTATCGCAATCAAGATGCCGACCAGTACATAGCTCTACAGCAGCAATACTTTGATGCACTGGGCAGTGCCCTTACCCCTAACGACTATGGCCAGGCTGCACAAAACTTGTACTATGCGATAGGCGATAAGCTCCAGCCCAAGCACCACAGAGTGGCGATCAGCTGGCTTACAGAGGCACTAAAGGGAGATAACCCCATAGCCGACCGGATCAACTTTTTGGTCATGATCGGTGACTCGCACAAGCGTTTGGGTGAGTATGATGAGGCACAGAAGTACTACAACCAAGGCTTTGCTGAGTCGTACCAGTTGGAGGATGCCGAGATGCTCCAGCAGATGATTCAGGCGACGATCATACGGAAAACCTCCGAGCTCGAACTCCTCAGAGACTGATGCCATGAAGAAGACGATTCTACTACTCACGTTTCTTTTTACCTGCTCCATGGGCCTTCGGGCACAGGACAGCACGGTCAAGACCGGACGCCTCGATAATGGGTTTTCGTACTATATCTATGAGACCAAGGATTTTGGGCGTGAGGTGAACTGTTATCTCCTCCAGAACGTAGGTGCCATAGTCGAGGCGGATGACGAGCAGGGCATGGCGCACTTTTTGGAGCACATCGCCTTCAACACCACTAAGCATTACCCTAGTGGGGTGATGTCTTTCTTGACGACCAATGGCATCCAGTTCAACGCACTTACCGGCGTTAGCGAGACCAAGTACTACCTATACAGCATCCCCTCCGATGACCGCTCCAAGCTGGACGAGGCTCTGCAGCTGATTCAGGACTGGTGTGGCGGTATCGATATCAATCGCAAGAGTGTTGAAAAAGAGAAAGGTATTGTTACCGAGGAGTGGAGGCAGCGTCAGGGGTTGCAAAAAAGGATCCAAGATGAGATTGCCCCTGTGATCTACAACTACTCTCCTTATGCTTATCGAAATGTGATAGGTACACCGGAGGGTATACAGAGTATTACGCCAAAGAAGCTCCAAGCTTTTTACGACAGATGGTACCGCCCGGATCTGCAGTGTATTATCTTGATAGGAGACTATCCTGCTGAGGAGCTGGAGCAGATCGTGAAAGAACGATTCTCGGGTCTTTCTATACCGCATGGTGCTCCCAAGCGTACAGATCCTCTCATCGAAAACCATGACGAGGTGCTGTACAAAGCTTTTGAGGATGCGGAGAACACCAGCTACTCATTCGGCATCTATCAAAGGGTATTTACCCCCTCTGACCCCTCCAGGAGAAACAGTATACAGGATAATCTATTCTCGATGATCTTCAACAAGCTTATTGCTCAGCGGATCGGCATGATCCTGAACGATGGGTCGGAGGAGTTCATCGCCGCGGTGAGTACCTATGCTCCCCTTGTCCGTCAGTATGCACAAAATGCTTGGGATGTAGTCCCCTACTCGGGCAGGGAAAGAGAGGCACTGCACCAGGCTCTAGCCATTCGAGAAGCAGTACGCAGGGAGGGCTTTACGGAGCACGAGTTTGAGGGAGCGCAAGAGGCAATTTACAAAGATTTGCAAGAGCTGCTCTCCTCAGAAAAGCTGGGCACTCCTGACAATATCATGGAGGTGTTTAGGCAAAACTACCTGTATGGGCAGCCGCTCACTTCATTTCGTCAGCAGCTCACCAGTACCGTGGAGACCCTTATCGAGCTCTCAGCAGAGGATCTCAACAACTGGGTAAAGAGCTGGATGACCGACCAAAACCTTTCTTTCGTCACCTATGCTGGAAGCAATGCCCCTTCGCCTCTGGGGCTCAGTGATTTTACGACCCTTCTCTCTGAGGTGAAAGAGGAGCCAACCTTCCGCTTTGCGACTCCGGAAAAGATAGATCAGTTGATCCCTGCCGGCTCACTGACACCCGGGAAAGTTATTCGTGAGAAAGAGCTTCCGGAGCTGCAGGCCAAGGAGTGGTATCTCTCCAATGGTGCCCGAATGCTCTATATGCCCCTGCCGGATCTCAAGGGCGAGGTGTTCTTTGCCGGTACCGCGATGGGCGGACACTCCATTATTGAGGCGAAAGATATTCCCTCGTACGACATGATGCAGAGTCTGCTTTTGCAGTCAGGTGTCGGTGGGTACTCGCGCAACAGTTTGGCTCAGTGGCTTGCGGGCAAGTCGTTTGATCTGAACCTCAACATCACTGAGTACACCGATGGTATAGGAGGGACTACGACCACTCAGTCGCTACCGGACATGATGGCATATACCCATCTGATTATCGGTCGCCATCTCTTTACGGAGGAGGCTTTTCAGAAGCAGATGGAGCGGCAGACGTACCTTCGCTCGAATCGCTCCAAGACCGGCCTGGAGGCTGTCAACGACTCTATCCGCTGGCTTCTCTATCCCGAGTCCCCCCTCAATCCCGTCAAGGATGAGCAGTACTACCGGGCAATTAGCCTGAAACGTGTGAGAGAACTATTTGACGAGAAGTTTGGCAACCTGGGACACTTTACCTTTTGTATCGCAGGAGATATCCCTGAGGAAGAGGCTCGGAGATTGACCGAGCTCTACATAGCGTCACTACCCGGAAGGCAGGGGACCGAACCACGGCAGTATCGTGACCGGGATCTTTCTTCGCAGGAGCGAGAGATCCGAGCTGAGTTTACGGGTGATATACCCGGAGATATTGGTCAGGTAGAGCAGTCCTATATCAGTACAGCAGAGCTGTCTGCCCGAGAGCAAAAGACACTCAAGATCATAGAGGGGCTCCTCAGGTCTTTCCTCTTTGACGAACTGCGTGAGAAAGAAAACCTCACCTACGGTATTGCAGCGCAAGCCGGCTACCAAGCTTTCCCCAATCCTTCCACTACGATCAACATCCATATAGAGACAAGTCGGGAAAAAGTAGACTTGGTTGATCGAAAGGTCGACGAGATTTTGCACCGGCTGAGCAATGGTAGCCTTGATGAAGCTGACTTCAAAAGGGCCATGCTACCCCTGGCGATGGAGGAAAAAATGACCGCCGGCACCGACGAGGACTCCGAAAGCACGAACCATCCGCTCCTCAAGATAGCGTTGCTCAACGTGTATATGGAGACCGGCAAACTCCCTACGGCAGAAAAGAAGGAGGAGGCAGAGGTGCATTTTGACGATATAAAAGTAGAAGAAGTATCTCAGCTGCTGAAGAAGATCATGTCAACGGCTAAGAAACGCCACATTATGGTGCGATCGACACCTCCCGACTTTGAGCACATACATCACTAATGGTGACTACGAAATCGAACAGTAGAAAGTAGCTCCGAAATATAGTGTGAGCTGATTGATGAGCCTCTTTATCATTCGATAAAGGGGCTCATGCTTTTGTCGTCTGCCGTGGTACGCAGCTGAGAGCTCGCTTTGAAGTACAAATTTTCATTCAACGGGAGCAGAAAAAAAATGACGGATAGTAGCGAAAAGTTTCCAGTAGGAAAGAAAATGATTTGACGGATAGAAGCGAAATGTTTCCAGTAGGAAACTTTTTCGCCCTCAGGGGCCCGTCTGTTTGGTTGGTATATCTGTCTGTTTTTCAGGGGTATGAGTGCCTTGTCAGCTTGGTCCTATTTCGGCTCTTTTTATTTAGGTCTCACTGCTCTCATGACGGGATGTTGATTGAGTGTTAGGACCCCGATAGATGTCGAGGGTTACCGTATAAATTTGGGTAAATTTGTAGGCTAATTGGCATAAACTGGCCAGATGGAGAGATATTCCATAAGCACTCTATAGACAAGATGACCAAAAGACAAGCGAATAAGAAGATAGTCCCCGGCATCCGGATGGAACGCATGGCGGCAGAGGGTAAGTGCATCGGACACTTGCCTGATGAGCGTGTTATTTTTGTCCCCTTTACCGCCCCCGGAGACTTGGTGGATGTGCAGCTGCACCGCCGACGCAAAAGATATGCAGAAGGAGTGGTCGATCGGCTGGTCGAGCCTTCGCCTCACCGAGTGGAGCCGAGGTGTGCTCACTTTGGCACGTGCGGGGGATGCAAGTGGCAGCATGTGCCATACCGTATGCAGCTTGATGCCAAAGAGCAACAAGTCTATGACCAGCTGGAGCGAATCGGCGGACTGGAGATTGCCGAAAAGCGACCCATCCTCGGGGCGGACAAGGTCTACGAGTACCGGAATAAGCTGGAGTTTACTTTTTCACAGTTCAGGTGGATCACTAGGGAAGAGTTGCGAAGCGGAGAGGAGATAAGCGACAAGCGCGGTCTTGGATTTCACCTGCCCGGGAAGTTTGATAAGGTCTTGGATCTCTCGGAGTGCTACCTGATGGGCGACCTCAATAACCGACTACGCGACTTTGTGAAGGAGTACTGCATGACTCATGAGGGCTTTGACTTCTATGACCTGCAGGCTCATCACGGTCTGATGAGGATGATCATGCTGCGCATTAGCTCATGCGGAGAGGTGATGGTGGTGCTGATGTTTGGTGAGGAAAATCCGGACAAGCAGGATGAAATACTTACAGCTGTCCGGGCAAACTTTCCGGAGATCACCTCGCTCATGTATGTCGTCAATACCAAGCTGAATGATAGTCTTGCGGACCTGGAGGTGCGGCACTTTTCCGGACGGGAGTATATATGGGAAGAAATGGAGGACTTGAGGTTTAGGGTAGGACCGCAGTCGTTTTATCAAACCAACTCCGAGCAGGCGTACAAGCTCTACAAGACCGTCCGCACACTCGCTGATCTGCAGCCCACTGACTTGGTGTATGACCTGTATACCGGTACCGGGACTATAGCCTCCTTCTTGTCCAAAAGCGCACGCCATGTGATCGGGATTGAGTATATTGAGGAGGCGGTAAGAGATGCCCGTAAGAATGCGGAGCTCAACGGACTGACGAATATGGAGTTTTTTGCCGGCGATATGAAAGATGTCCTGACGGACGACTTTATGGCCAAGCATGGCAGGCCGGATGTGATCGTGACCGATCCCCCCAGAGCAGGTATGCACCCCTCTGTGATAGAGGTGATACTCAGGGCTGCGCCTAAGCGTATCGTCTACGTCAGCTGCAACCCTGCGAGCCAGGCTCGCGACCTCCAAGCACTGAAGGAGGACTACGACGTGTCGGTGGGGCAGCCGGTGGACATGTTTCCACAGACACATCATGTAGAAAATGTGGTGCTGCTAGAGCGCAAAGAAAATAAGTAACTTGGCATAATCCTTGCAGGTTACTTCGTGGAGAACTAGTGGATTTTAGAACAATAACAATACAGAACAATAACTTGGAGCAAACACGTGAGACTAAAGTCCTGATCGATAGCATCATCGAGGGAATACAAGATAAAAAGGGGCATGGGATAACAGTGCTCGACATGCACGACCTGCATGAGCGTGTGTGTGACTATATGATCATAGCAGAGGGAAATACCAATACGCAACTGCGCTCCCTGGAGGGTGCGGTGTGGGATAAAACCTTTGAGAAGGTGGGGGAAAAGCCTCTCCGGACACATGTCGGAGGAGGGGAGTGGATAGGAATGGACTATGGGAACGTAATAGTCCACCTCTTTCTGCCAAAAATGAGAGAATACTACCGACTGGAACAACTATGGGCTGATGCAGAAGTGATGCATATCCCCGATCTTGACTGACAAATGGCTACGAAAAATAAGCAACAACCAAATAAAATGCCCAAGCCCAATGGGCCGGGATTGCCTCAAGGGGGATTTAAGCCCAATATGAGCTGGCTCTTTATAGGGCTATTGGTGGTATTGGGCAGTATCTTTCTTTTCTCCAACGATCAGCGTGTGCAAACGCTTGACTGGTCGCGCTTCCAGCAACTGCTTGAGGAGGATGCTTTCAAAGAAGTGACCGTATATTCGTCAAAAGGCACCATAGAGGCACTGCTGAAGAAGGACAAAGAAAACTTGCTGGAGCAATATGGGATCCGCAGCTCCAACAACCCCAAAAAGCAACAGCCATCTCTGCTGTCTTCGGTGGTGATCCAAACGGAGATGCCGGGTGCGGTGGCATTCAACGACCTATACCAAAAGCTACAAGACGGCGACAAGCCTATCTCGACCAAGGTGACTTATGTCCACGAGAAGGTCAATTTCTTCAATGTCTTGATGAGCTTCTTGCCGTTTTTGCTGCTGATCTTTTTCTGGATATGGATGACCCGGCGGATGACCAGTGGACCCAATGTAGGTGGAGGGGGCATCTTTAATGTAGGCAAGTCGAAAGCTCAGCTCTTTGATGCTGAAAATAGGGTGAAAGTGACCTTCAAGGATGTAGCCGGTCTAAGTGAGGCAAAACAAGAGGTAGAGGAGATTGTGCACTTCCTTCGCGAGCCCAAAAAGTACACTCAGCTGGGGGGTAAAATACCTAAAGGGGCTCTACTCGTAGGTCCTCCGGGTACCGGTAAGACCTTGCTTGCAAAGGCGGTGGCAGGAGAGGCTAGTGTTCCTTTCTTCTCCCTGTCGGGCTCCGACTTTGTAGAGATGTTCGTAGGGGTAGGGGCGTCCCGTGTCCGAGACCTCTTCAAGAACGCCAAGGAAAAAGCACCTTGTATCATCTTCATTGATGAGATTGACGCTATTGGGCGGGCACGTAGCAAAAATAGCGGCTTCGGAGGAAATGATGAGCGAGAGAACACCCTCAATCAGCTCCTTACTGAGATGGACGGGTTTGATACGAATAGTGGCGTCATCATCCTTGCAGCCACAAACCGTGCAGATGTCTTGGACAAAGCATTGCTCCGTGCTGGGCGCTTTGACAGACAGATCCATGTCGACCTGCCTGATCTCAATGAGCGTCGAGATATATTCCTCGTACATATGCGTCCCCTAAAGATGGATGACACGGTTGATGTGGATATCCTCGCACGACAGACACCGGGCTTCTCGGGAGCGGATATCGCCAATGTCTGCAACGAGGCTGCACTTATCGCTGCTCGTCACTCAAAGGATGCGATCGGGCGAGAGGACTTTATGAACGCTATCGACCGTATTGTCGGTGGACTGGAGAAGAAAACAAAGATCACGACCAAGTCGGAGAAAAAGTCCATTGCTATCCACGAAGCAGGCCATGCTACCATCAGCTGGATGCTTGAGCACGCCAATCCTCTCGTGAAAGTGACCATCGTACCACGGGGTAGGGCGCTGGGTGCAGCCTGGTATCTCCCGGAGGAGCGTCAGATCACTACCACAGAGCAACTCCTCGATGAGATGTGTGCAACCCTCGGGGGACGTGCTGCGGAGGAGCTGGTCCTTGGGAGCATATCTACCGGAGCAGCTAATGACCTAATGAAGGTCACTAGAATGGCTCAAGCAATGGTGACTTACTTTGGTATGAGTAAAAAGATCCCCAATATCAACTATGAGGACAACCAAGGTGAGTACAACTTCAAAAAACCATACAGTGAGAAAACAGCTCAACTGATCGATGAGGAGATTCTAGAGATCATCAACACCCAGTATGAGCGTGCCAAACAAATCCTAAGAGACCACAAAGAAGGTCATCTGGAAGTAGCAAAGCTCCTGTATACCAAGGAGGTCATCTTGGCAGAGGACGTTGAGCAGATACTTGGCAAGCGTCCGTGGGTATCAAGAGCAGATGAGTTGCTCAAGGATGCCGAGGAGGATAAGCAGAAATCAGAAACGAACGGCGAGTCCCTCCCCTCAGAGCAAAGTGATAAAAACAGCAGTGACGAGAACGTAGAAGAGAACCATGGTTAACAGCAATGAACTATATCAGATGAGAGGTGTCTCTGCTGATAAGGAAGACGTACACAGTGCAATACGCAATATAGACAAAGGCTTGTACCCCCAAGCGTTTTGCAAGATCCTACCCGATGTCCTCGGAGGCGATCCACAGTATTGCAACATCATGCATGCCGATGGCGCAGGGACGAAAAGCTCTCTTGCGTACGCCTACTGGAAAAAGACCGGCGACCTCTCCGTCTGGAAAGGTATCGCACAGGATGCTATCGTCATGAACCTTGATGACCTACTCTGCGTGGGTGCTACGGATGGAATACTTCTGTCCAGTACTATTGGCAGAAACAAGCGACTCATCCCGGGAGAGGTCATCAGTGCGATCATCAATGGAACCGACGAGATCCTTTCCAGCCTGCGAGATCTGGGCGTTGGGGTCTATCCTACCGGTGGCGAAACTGCCGACGTGGGCGATCTTGTCCGCACTGTGATTGTAGACAGTACGGTCACTTGCCGCATGAAACGTACAGAGGTCATTGACAATGCCCGCATTGCTGATGGTGACGTTATCGTGGGGCTCTCCTCTACCGGACAGGCGACCTACGAAAGCACCTATAACGGCGGCATGGGGAGTAATGGTCTTACCTCCGCACGACACGATGTCTTTGCTCATGAGTTGGCTGTGGACTATCCCGAAACCTACGATACCAAGCTGCCCGATGAAGTGGTCTATGTGGGTGATAAACGGCTGACCGATCCGGTCCCGGGTCATGATATTGACTACGGTAGGCTGGTACTCTCTCCTACAAGGACCTATGCCCCGGTTGTAGTCAAAGTCCTGGATCAGCTCAGAGATCATATCCACGGGATGATCCACTGTACCGGCGGGGCACAGACCAAGGTCCTCCATTTTGTACAAGGAAAGCGGGTGGTAAAGGATAACCTCTTCCCCATCCCTGTACTCTTTCAAACCATATTAGACTCTGGAAAAACTCCTGTGCGTGAGATGTACAAGGTCTTCAATATGGGACACCGCATGGAGATCTATCTCCCTAAGGAGTACGCTCAGGATGTCATAGACATTGCTCAGAGTTTCAATATAGATGCTCAGATTGTCGGACGTGTAGAGGACGCTCCATCCAATCAGTTGATCATTGACTCTCCACTCGGGTATTTTGAGTATGAGTGAAACCTTCGACATATTAGAGCGGACAGCCGGATTAGAAGAGCGCTACCAAGAGGTAATGCTGCTCATGTCGGATCCGGAGGTTATCGCCGATCGAAAACGGTTTGAAAAACTCAGTCGCGAATACAAAGATTTAGAGCAGATAGTCGCTAAAGCAGCCAAGTACAAAGACCTTAGAGATAATCTTCAGAATAATCAACTGCTGATTACCGAAGAGGATGATCCTGAGCTGGTCTCTATGGCGAAGACTGAATCGGAAGAGATCGAGCAGCAAATGCCGATCCTGGAGGAGCAGATAAAGGTACTCCTGGTTCCCAAAGATCCCGATGATGCAAAGAATGCCATCGTTGAGATACGAGCAGGTACGGGAGGAGACGAGGCGGCTCTTTTCGCCGGTGACTTGTACAAGATGTATACAAGGTACTGCCTAGAGCAGGGCTGGAAAATATCGACTACCTCCATGAGCGAAGGTACACTGGGGGGATTCAAGGAGATCGTATTCATGGTCGAAGGAAACAACGTGTACGGCACCCTAAAGTATGAGAGCGGTGTGCATCGTGTGCAGCGTATTCCCACCACAGAGACGCAAGGGCGCATTCATACTTCTGCCGCAACCGTAGCGGTACTCCCGGAAGCAGACGAAGAGGAGGTCGTGCTCAATGACGCAGACATTCGTGTTGATACCTATTGCTCTTCCGGAGCCGGCGGACAGTCTGTAAATACCACTTACTCTGCCGTACGACTCACCCACATTCCTACCGGTATCGTGGTCCAATGCCAGGACGAGCGCTCCCAGATCAAAAATAAAGAACGGGCCATGAACGAGCTACGTACCCGTATCTACAATGTCCAACACCAGAAGTATCTGGATGAGATAGCATCTCAGCGTAAGACCCTCGTAAGTACCGGGGATCGGTCAGCTAAGATACGGACCTACAATTTTCCACAAGGTCGTGTAACCGACCATCGGATCAATCTGACCGTATACCAGCTCGACGATATCCTAAATGGCGACATACAGCCTTTCATAGACGCCCTTACTGTAGCCGAAAATGCCAGCCGCATTGCAAGTGCTGAGCTTTAGTCTATAGAAGTGTTTCTTCGTAAGTGCTTGCATGGTTAAAAATCAAGATAGACTCGTAAGTCGGTAAAAGGGACTCCGCAAGCCTACCATATGCCTTCTCAAGTCCGACACTCTTTTTCAAACGGCAGGCGTTGGATTATTTGCACTTCGGATCCGGACAAAAAATTTGACGGATAGAAGCGGAAAGTTTCCAGTAGGAAACAAAACGATTTGACGGATAGTAGCCAAACGTTTCCAGTAGGAAACTTTTTTTGTCCTCAGTGGTACGACTCTGCCGACCCCGGAGGGGTCGTTTTTTCGTAGCCCGGGTGTCGAGGTGCGAAGCACCGAAGACCCCGGGAAAAGGCAACCGAAGCCCAACTCCCGACCCCGCTAGGGGTCGCCACAGGGTAGAGGCGTTTGGCGACCCCTGGCGGGGTCGTTTTGTTATGGGAGTGGAGACTTTCTTCCCCGGGGTCTTCGGTGCTTTGCACCTCGACCGCCGGGCTAGGCAGGAGGCACCCCTGCGGGGTGCTGCCCCCCAATCGCCTACCCAATATGCCGACCCCTGTGGGTCCGATTCTGCCGACCCCGGAGGGGTCGTTCCTTCATAGCCGGTGGTCGAGGAGGGGCGGATGCCCCGACGATGACCTCCGGAAAAGACGAAACATTCTATCAATCCCCGACCCCGACAGGGGTCGCCAAAGGGTCGAACCGATTGGCGCCCCCCTACCGGGGTTGTACCGCAAAAGAAGCTGTGCCCTCGTCATTCCGAGGACACAGCTCCCTACATATTTATATCAAGTACGCTTAATGCACTACAAAGGTGGCGAGCTCGAACGCCTCCGGCGTCTTGGTATTCGGGCTCTCTCCGATGAAGATCGAGAGCGGGTCACAAAAGAGGACCGGCAGCCCCTCAAAGCTCCAGCGCTCGGTGCTGTAGTCGTAATCCCACCGGTAGACCTGATAGATCTCCACGATGCAGTTCTTGAACGACACAGCCACGTAGTTGATCTCCTTCACATCTCCCTTGGCGGCATCGATATCCCTCGGCTTGAAGCCCATGCGGCCCAGCTTCCAGTCTCCCTGAGCCATCACGTACACCTCCCGGGGCTCCAGAGCATAGTAGCCTTTGCATGATTGGTTGACCTTCACGATCAGCACATTTTCATACACTAGATGCTGGTCCGGTGCTTGGGTGCTAGGTGGCAGGTTCACTGCTTGGGGTTCAGGGTGCATTAGCGTCTTGGGCCCGATCTGGGTAACTGGAGGTTGTGAGCCTCCGTGAAGGGTAATACTACCATGTAGTGTTGTTGTTTTCATAAGTAAATAAAAAATTAAATAAGGTGCTTACTCTATTATGGCTTTTCAGCTTCCGCCTTAGTTATTTTCATGCCGAAGATTACTCCTCAGCTTCTACAATTCTGTTCTTCGGGAACCACCGGCGATACTTTTCTGCATACCCTTTGGGTACGGTGATCACACAGCTAGGATCCACTACAGGAGCATTCACATCCTTCAGAGTGGGCGGCAGTGTGATTGATGTAAGACTACCACAGCTACTGAAAGCATAACTGCCTATTGAGATCACGCCTTCCGGGATCACCACGGAAGTGAGACCACTACAACCGTGGAAAGCAGATCTGCCTATTGAGGTCACGCTCTTCGGGATCACCACGGAAGTGAGACTACTACAACCATTGAAAGCACCCACGACTATTGTCGTGATCCCCTCCAGAATTACCACAGAAGTGAGACTACTGCAATCTTGGAAAGCAAAGTTGCCTATTGAGCGAACGCTCTCCGGGATCACTACGGAAGTGAGACCACTACAATTCCAGAAAGCATGTATGCCTATTGAGGTAACCCCCACCGGGATCACCACGGAAGTGAGACTACTGCAATTTTGGAAAGCATAGGAGCCTATTGAGGTGACGCCCACCGGGATCACCACCGAAGTGAGACTACTGCAACCATTGAAGGCGCCGCTTCCTATTGAGGTGACGCCCACCGGGATCACCACCGAAGTGAGACTACTGCAACCATTGAAGGCGCCGCTTCCTATTGAGGTGACGCCCTCCGGGATCACCACTGAAGTGAGACGACTGCAGTCTTCGAAAGCATAGTTGCCTATTGACCTAACGGTCTTGGGGATGTTCACGGAAGTGAGGCTAATACACTTTATAAAAGCCTCGTTGCCGATTGAGGTGACCCCTTGAGGAATCTCTACGGAGGAGAGACGATGACAACCTTTGTATTTACAACCGATTATTACTCAATATTTTATAGATAATAAGTCAGAAATATGGTTGTTATTTTTAATTGCACATTCTAAAAGGTGAAGACTTAACGCTTTTATTGATTATTAACTCAAAAAGGACATCAACTTGGGTCGTTTCTTCTCTTTTCCTTGCTATTCGTTTCCGATATTCCACTTTTGTTTTGGTCTATCTCATATGTACTGCAAAGGTATTGATTTTTGTTTGATATTGCTCCTTGCTTGCTCCTTGTCGTAGATTAATTTTCACACAGGAATTTTTGTTCTCTTTCTATAGGGGCTTGAAACAATCCATTTATTGGAAACAATTAAAGACGGAGCTGGTTTGCCCCAGTGCTTTTTAAGAAACAGGGCAATTATTTTATCTCCACAAAGGCTCTTGTTCCCAATTATGAGGAAAGCCTAATAAACGAGTTCTTACTGATGGGTATTTCGATAAAAGCTGCTTGAAATCTGCAACAAAAGTGTTGCCCATAGAAATGGAGTTAAGCCAATACACCACATAGCAGAGTTGCGGATAAAGTGTTTGTTCACGGAACGAGAAATCCGTAATCCATGTGTTTGGCATACGCATAGGCATCATTGGCTTGACAGGAAAGACCCGATTTGACAGTCTTGAATGATGGGCGCAGCAATTACGAAGTACGGGTCTGGGTACGGATTAAAAGGCTAAGTGATTATTTCCAGTCATTTAGCCTTTTTAATTATCTAATTTTTCCCCACATTTTCCCCACAGCTGTCTATTTATATATTTTAGAAACATATTTTTCCGTAAAGTTATGTACCTTTGTCGGCAAATAAAGATATTCTCGTCAAACAAATATAAATAATATAAACATGGAAAAAAACAGAAAAAAACAAATCGTAGTTTTGAGTATAGCTTTAGTTTGCATTTTCATCTTGGTATTTTCATTGTTCCATAAATCAGCGACAAAAGATAGCGCAAATCCTCCTTTAACAAATGTTTTGACTGATAGCATTTCTCAAATTGTCTCAGCTTGTCCTGGCGAAATTGGTGTGGCGGTTATTGTTAATAACAGAGATACGGTTAAGGTCAATAATAAGAGTGTTTATCCTATGATGAGTGTGTTTAAGGTTCATCAGGCATTAGCTCTTTGTAATGACTTTGACAATAAAGGAATTTCACTTGATACCTTAGTAAATATAAATAGGGATAAACTTGACCCAAAGACTTGGAGTCCTATGCTGAAAGATTATTCAGGGCCAGTCATATCATTGACAGTGAGAGATTTGCTGCGTTATACTCTTACTCAGAGTGACAACAATGCAAGCAACCTTATGTTTAAGGATATGGTTAATGTCGCTCAAACAGATAGTTTTATAGCCACACTCATTCCTCGTTCAAGTTTTCAGATAGCTTATACGGAAGAGGAAATGTCGGCTGACCATAACAAGGCTTACTCTAACTATACATCTCCTCTTGGTGCTGCAATGTTGATGAATCGTTTGTTTACTGAAGGTCTTATCGATGATGAGAAACAAAGTTTCATTAAGAATACGTTAAAAGAATGCAAAACAGGTGTAGATAGGATAGCAGCTCCACTTCTTGATAAAGAAGGGGTTGTTATAGCGCATAAGACAGGTTCAGGTTATGTTAATGAAAATGGTGTTCTTGCAGCTCACAATGATGTTGCCTATATATGTCTGCCTAATAATATCAGTTATACCTTAGCGGTATTTGTTAAGGATTTCAAGGGAAATGAATCACAAGCGTCACAATATGTTGCGCATATATCAGCTGTAGTATATTCTTTATTAATGCAAACTTCAGTAAAATCTTAAACTGCACTTGCTTTGATAATTAATGATAAACAATCTAAAAGCACTCTAATCGTTATCGGAGTGCTTTTAGATTACTAATCAAATTGCTTCTATTATAATTTGAATCCTCTACTTTTTCTTTCTTCCTGTTGCGGCACTCTTGCTCCATATCTAAGCCTGTGCCATTGCTCCCTGAACCAGTCGGCAATCGGCTTCCTGTTTATTGTCAGGTTCAGCCTGCTTTCATCGTCAGGGTCATTTTCCACCCTTAAAATATCATCCTTTATATCAAAGTTCCGCCTGTGTTGCTCGGAATAGATTTTACCGCTACATTTCAGGGCTTCTTTTTTGACTATAAGACTTTCAGTCATTTCTTTAGAGAATCCCAGCATGGCACAAAACTTTTCCATGCGCAGCATTTCCCTGAACATCGGAAACCACCTGAAAGCCTTGTCTATGATTCTGGCGAGCCGTGACAGTTCTTTTTCTTTCATGTCAAGTTCCTGCCTGTGCATTTCTCTGAGATTGTGGATTTGCGTATCATGCTGTTTCTGCATCTGCTGTACTTGGCTCTGCAATTTTTCAATATTGGTGTTCCGTTTTGAAACCTCGTCTTGCAGTTTTTCGTTGGCACGTTCCAGTTCTTTCAGTTTTCCACTCCCGAAAAGAGAAGCAACTCCACTAGTTATGGCTGTCGCTGCCGTGGTGGCTGTCTTCTTTAACTTGTCAGTGCGTATTTCTGATTTCACCTGTTTCAGTTCCTGCTCGGCAAGATTTATCTGTTCTTCTTTGTGCCGTTTGGCTGCATCCATGCGTTGCAGTTCAGCTTTCTGCTTCTCAATGATAAAGTCGTTCCGTTCCAGATGCTCCTTACCAGTGACAGCCTTTGACTGCCCGCGTTCCATCAGCAGGATGTCGGATGCAAGGGTCTGCATCTGCATCATGTCATCGTCATTGAGCTTTCGGCTCTTTCCTGTTTCGTGGTTCATCCAGTCGAAAACGATATGGGCATGATAGTTCGGCTTGAACCATCTGTCCCCGACTTTGAAGCTTTCCCTGTCTTCCGCTTCCGGCTGACCGTTCAGCCAATGCCCTTCATCCTTGTGCAGGAAGATTTGCAGCGGTGTGATTCCCCAGCGTCTTTGACACTCCTCACCGAATTTACGCACGTCTGCCAGTGTGGTGTCCGACCTGACAAGCAGCACTCCTTCACGTATGGGGGAGCATCCCGCAATCTTGACTATTTTACCGTTCTTGCCTTTGCGTTCACGCTCCTTTTCCTGCATGGCACGTCCGGTCTTTTCCTTTACCATCTGTCTGATATTGTCATAATGCATCCGCAAATCCGGACTGCCGAAGTCGGGATTTATCCACTGTTCGTTATCGGTGGATAGTTCAGGAACGACATAGATTCTGGACTCTCCGATGTGGCGCATGTATTCGGCAGTCCTCCTGTTGTGAGCCTCGCTCGATGCGATGTTGCAGGGCTTGATATGTATGCTTGATTTTGTTGCCATAGATACTTGTTTTTTGGTTTGTACTTTATTGTTTGCTTTTCCGCTGTCCGTAAACGCATGGGGTTCTTAGGGGTGCAACCCATAAGCGGAGATTGCAAAGAGAGGGTCACTCTTTGCTCTGGGTTCTCAGGGGAGAAACGCCCTGAGTGGGTCATTAGGGTAAAACCCTAATCCCCTCGGGAGAGCCCACAACTACGTAAGCGGAGCGTGTAGTTATAGTGGGCTATATCAATGGCAAGCCATTGTCTGCAAACTCCAGCCTACGGCTTCCGCTCTCCTCCGTCAGGGAGGTTTTTCATCATCGTTGCCGATTGGAGATGCACCGACCAGCACAAGGTCTAAATCGTCTATCAGTTTTTGCAGGACGGGATTCTTCTCTATCATCCGCTGGAGGATTCTCTCAGCCTCGACCAAGTGGTTGGCTGTACTCATCACCTTGCCCTCCCGTATCTGAAAGATAATCCAATCGGCTATGTCGATATGGGCTTCTTTTTGTTTCGGGGTGGCATTCCTTTCGATGATGTCCGAAACCACCACCTTACAAAAGTACATGCTCTCGGCTCGCTGTTTCCACTCGGCATAAGCATCGGCATCGGGAAAGAGAAGCACGGTTCGCCCTGACAGTACACGGAGTTTCTCTTCTCTCATCTGACTCTTACCACCCGTAGCCAGCCATACATAATCGGGGAAGATAGCAGAACCGATAACGGCACTCTTCTCGGATTCCACCAAGACCACCACCTTGTCGGGATGCGTTTTCAACAAGTGTTCCCCGAAAAGGCATTGGGATAGTTGCCAATCCTCTGCCAACACACGCTGCTTTTTCAATATGCTGTGTATCCAGTTCACTGCCGATGTCTGTCCTCCCTTGATACGGTGTCCGTCTTCGGGATTGTACTGCATCACCTTTCCCGTGCGTACCTTGCCCGTCCTGTCTATCTGCCAAAAGATAACAGAGCCGTCACGGGTAGCCCCCAAACGGTATTCCTCCAACAACCGCTTCAACACCTCTTTCGCCTTGTCGCCATAGTAGGAAGTAAGGAGTGTGAAGAGGAAACGGAAGAAATTGCTACGCTCGCTTTGCGACTTCTCCACATAGTGAGGGGGAATATAGCCGATGGCTGTCGGCTTACTTTGCTGCTTCACTTTCTTCTGCTCTGCTCTTTGCCTGTCAAAAGAGAAATCATTGGTAGTTCTGTGTTCAGGATGCTCTTGAAAATACTCTTTCGGAGTGTAGTGATACCCACAACCGCTTTCGTGGTTACATCTGCCGACCGATGGATGCAACGGCACATTATTTTCGTCCACGTAATAGACGAAAGAATGCCTGTCTCCGCATTTGGGGCAGGTATGCCGTGTTGCCGTTCCTTTATACTTCTGTAATGAATAATTGCCCATAGCTTAGTCCGTTTTTGATGGTTGATTGTCGGCTGTCCCATCCTGTCCCATTGTCCCACACTCTAAGGGTTGGGACAGTGGGACACTTGGGACACCTGCGTTTTTACTCTCTTTGCTGCGCTGGATGATACGGTTTACGGTGGACTTGCCACAATTCACCTGTGAGGCTATCTCCCTGACGGACTTGCCCGATTGGGAGAGTTGCAGAATTTGGCAATCCCTTTGGCTTGATTCATTGTCGCCCAATTTTTTCAAGTGTTCCTTTTCCGTGGAATAGCCCCTGAACACGAACTGCAAGAAAGCATCCACCTTGTCAATCTCGTAAACGATTACATTATCCGCATCATGAGAGAACGTGCCATAGCGCACTTTAAGCTGCTTCACATAGCGAAGCCCTCCGTCTTGGGCACTTTTTCCAATGGTGAACACGCTGTCAAAGAAATTGTAGAGCCGTTTGCTTCCGGCAAGGTCGTTGGATGTGATGGGACAATCCAAAGAGCGTTTGGGCGTATGTGCTAGGACAAGGATAGAGAGCGCATATCTCTTTTTGAGATTGTTCAGCTGAATCATCAGCCGTCCTGCGGCATCGCCTTTCTCCATGGCGCAACACAGGTAGGTAAGATTGTCAATGATGAAAATCTTGCAGTCGGTCTGCACAGCCATCTGTTCAATGCCGCCTATGATAGCTTCCTCAAAGTTGGCATCCAAAAGCTGGTTGCAGTCAATAGACACCCGATAGAGTTTGTCGGGAAAGGTGTAGAGCTCTCCATGCTCGTTGGTATAGCGGAGCTGGAACTGCTTTTCGGACAGTTCAAAGTCCAGATACAGCACATTGTCGGTTCGGGCGATGCGGTCGGCTATCTGCACGGCAAGGATGGACTTGCCCACGTTGGAATCGGCAAACAAGCAGGAGAGTTCCCCCTCGTACCAAAAGCTGTCCCACAGCGCACGGGGCGTAGGCAATAACGATGCTTCAAGAATGGTTTGGTTTGCCGTCTTGATATTCATCATGCCTACACTGTCGGGCATACCGTTATGCGCTTGGGATGCTTTTGTGAGGTCGCCACGTATCAGGTTGATATAGTTCTTATCCTCTTCCATATCATTCACCAGTTACGTGGGTTGGGCTTGCGACGGTGGGAAGAGGATAAGGACTTGTTCAGTTCCTCGTCTGACAACGGTATGGGATTCTTTCGGGCGGTTTCCAGCCACTTGTCCAGTTCGTCACGGTAAAGGCAATAGCGTTTGCCGGGCTTGGTGGCAGGGATTGTCCCTTCTGACAGTTTCATGTAGAGCGTACCCTTAGGGATACCTAAATACTCTGCTGCCTCGTCCACAGACATGGGCACGTGGGTGTCCACCGTTTTGGCATTGTTCACACTGCGCTGCTCGGCGAGCAGGCTTTTCAGGCTCATCACTTCGTCTCGAAGCTGAGCGACAACCTCGGGGAGGTCGTTGAAGGTAAGAATTGATTTTTCCATTCGCGTACTCGTCTCTTTTGTAAGACTTGGCGCAAAGGACTGAAATGATATATCCGTGAATATCTCCACGACACGTCATTGCAAAATAATTCCCGAATAATTAAGCCCAGCCATAAATGACGGGTAAAATTACTCGGGAAACGATGTAAAACAGGCGGTTATGAGTTACCGGATGGTTGTCGTTGGTGTCGTGATTATCCTAATTCCGCACATAATCCTCGGGATAGTGGAAATCAAGTTTGCCGTTTTCGGGTTCATCAATGGGAATTTCCGTCTTTAACGGCTCTACCTTGAAATTCTTGATGGTTGATAAGTCTGTATCAGCAAACGATTTCGGGAAAAGGGCTTTGATGAACTTGGCACGGTTATCCCCATTGTAGTATCTCTTGTACAGGAAACGCTCAGAGATATTCCATACGAAGTGACGGAGTGGAATGTTGTTGATGTCTTTGGTAAACGGTCTTTGTATGGGCTTCGGGGTATAAGTGTTAAGATTCATCCATTTGTCCACCTCAGTACAGATGTGGTTCACGGTTTCTTGGTCGGCAATGCGAGGCAGGTAATAATGGCAATACTCCATGACCATGCGGATGCGCTCTTCCTTTTCCCGTTGCTCTCTGCTTGCGTAATTGGCACGGTTCTTTTCGTGAAGATCCGGGGCGATAGTAAGCTCTATCGGTTGTGTTTGGATAAGTGTCTCTTCTTTTGTCGGGGATGATTCGGGTACAGGCTCAGGGACTGATGTAGGTCCAGGCACAGATGTGGCTTCTTCAAGTGTATTTTGTGACAGTTCTTCCTGCACCTCTATGGCTTCGGCAATCGTTTCTTTCTTGCCGAACTTGATTTTGTAGATTTCGTATGTATCAAAGATAAGTGTCTGAAAGGAGAGATAGAGCAACCATCCCAACAGGTTACAGCATACGAATACTATCCACCTGACAAAGTTGTCTTGGTTGAAGCTGTCCGCTATTACCAGCGTGGCAATGGAAGATATTAGGACGATGGCGAAGCCGACAAAGCCCAAGATGATGTATTTGTCCTTGATTGATGATTCCATATTTCGTTGAGAGATTGAATGTTCCTGTATTATTTTGTGCAAAGTTAATGCTATTTTTCCCAATTACTGCCCGTTATTTGCGGTTAGAACGGTCTTTTTCAATGTATTTCACGAAATGTCATCATATCATACTCTGTTTCATACTCTGAGGGGCTTATAAATGGTGGCATCAAGCCAAAAACATAGAGGGGCGATTATAGCCTTGTAGCCATAACCGCCCCTCTGAATACCTGTCAATGTGAGACATTTATGCCTCCTTGCGCTTCAAGGTTATCTTGTCCACCACCTGACACATCTGCTGCGCTGCTATCTTGGAATAGATTTGTGTGGTGGTAATGTTCTTATGTCCGAGATAGGCTTGGATGACAGCCATGTCCGTTCCCATTTCCACGTGCAGGCTTCCGAAGCTGTGGCGGGTACAGTGAAAGGTGATTTTCTTGGTTATCCCTGCTGCCGTGAGCCACCGTTGGAGTGGTCCTTGCAGCATCTTGTCCTTGAAATCCTCAAAGATAAGTCCCTCGCCCCGTTCTCCCAGCAGTCCATAGGCTTCATCACTGATGGGGTTATGCACTATTTCTTTGCTTTTCTGCATACGGGTGGTAACGAACATCCTGCCGTTGGTGTATGGTTGTATCTGCTGCCACGTGAGCTGTCTGATGTCGCTCTTTCTCAGTCCCGTAAGACAGGCGAAAAGAAAAGCTTTTTTCAAGACCTCCTCCTCACAGGGTGTTTCGGCAAGCCGTATCAGTTCCTCTTGGCTCAAATGCTCCCTGATGGTGGGAATGCACTCGATGCGGTCTAAGAAGCCGTTTGGGTTCTCCTTTATCTTCCTGTCACGGTAAGCGGTGTGCAGCACGGCACGGAAAGTTGACCAATAGCCTGCTGCGGAGTTGATGTGCAGCTTTTGGTTGGTGTGGATGGATTGGGGTGCATCAAGCAGGTATTCCATGAACTTGCGGCACAAATCCACATCCACCTCCTCAAAGGTGCATTTGCCGTTCACGAACCGCTGGAAATGCTTGTATACGTGCTGCCACTTGATATTCTTGCGGTCAGCCAGTCCTTTGAAATAGGCAAGGAAATCGCCCTTCATCTTGGTCTTGTCAAAAAAGCCGTTGTTTTCATTGAAAATGGCTTCGTAGCGCTGGTTGCGCAGGATGACCGCTTTCTTCATCATGCGTGCGTTGAAGTCCCGTTCCTGCTGGTTTGCAGGTTTGGCGAAGATGTAAATTCCTAAGGCTTCACGTGTAATCACTCTCATGGTGACATTGTCACGGTAGCCGGGATAGTAGTCAAGGCATAGTGAATACTGTGTCCCGTTCTTAATCTTGCGCTTACGCAAGGTAACTGTTTTGCATTTACTCATAATAATTATGTTTTAATTGGTTGTATACATTTTGGAGTTGTATCCATGTTTCCGATGGCAAAGGAACAACGTGAAATATCCGTGAATACCTCCACGATACATCATTTTGAAATAATTTTCGATAATCCCGATTTTTCACGGTTATTTGTTCCTTTCAGCCATGACACGCTCCACATCTGAGCGCAAAAGCAGGTTTTTCACACCCACCTTTATCTTTTCGATGTGCTTCACCTTGACGATATGGCAGATGTTGGCTGACGAAAGACCATAGATTTGCTGCACCTGCTCAACGGTATAGTAGCGTTCATCGTTCACAAGGTCAGTTCTGCGGAGTTCGTTCAAATGTGATTTGGAGTAATAGGTACGCCCGTACTCTCTTTTAGTGGGTATCTTATGGCGATAGGTGTAGGCACGGAGTGCGGTCGGCTTCATGCCGAACAGTTCCTCCACCTCCTCGGTCAGTAGCCAGTCGGTAATTTCGCTAATATCAACTGCCACACCGAAAAACTCGTCAATATGCTTCTTGCTGTAATAGTTCTTTCCTGCGATACGGCAGATGGGGATATGGTTACGCTTGGCGGAAGTGTAAAGCCATGACTGCTTTACCTTAAAAAGGGACATCACCTCCTCGCCCGAATAGAAGTCCAACACTTCTTCGCTTTCCTTTTCCCTTTTTTCTCTTTTGGCAGGTAAGGAAGATGAAGATGATTTCCTTGGTGTGGAGGTGTTGCCGGGCAGGATGCGGTGATAGGGATTGCCCTCCAACATCTGCTCGATGTCGGCTCTGCGGATGAATGCCATGCGGTTGCTGATGCGTGAGGCTTTCAGCTTGCCGATGGCTACAAGTTTGTAAATGTACTGTCGGGAACAGCCCATGAGGATGGCTGCTTTGGAAAAGGTGAGATACTCCTGATGCTGTATCTCCATCAAGGGTTGGGCGACTTTGAAGAGGTTGTTCTTCTGCATCACTCTGGCTCGTTTGGCTTCTGCCTGACAAGCCTCACTGCAATATCTTTGCATACCGCTTCGGGTTACAAAGGACTTGCCGCAAAAACTGCATTTTCTGGTTGCTTTCATACCGTTTTATCGTTTAATGGTTCATTTCTTCAATCCTATATCTCTGAAATGGTAAACGGATGTGAACGGAAGTCAACCATTGTCGCTTTTCTACACAGTGTGACTGTTTCCGCATATCGGGGCGGTTATTGTCGCTTGTCGTAAACGGTTGTAAACCCTTGTCAACTGTCTGCACGGTGTGACAAAAAACAAGCCCCGCAAATTCTCCACGTCAGAAATACGTCTCAAAAATATGTGGAAATTTGGGAAGCGACAAATGGCAACCGAAAAGTGTTAAATTTTAGAATATGCTGGTAATTAAAGATTTACACTCGGATATTTCTGATTAGTTTTGGTTGTTCTATGGTTATAAATACAAGAGTAGAAAGCATAATTGCCTATTGAGGTGACGCTCTCCGGGATCACCACGGAAGTGAGATTATAGCAACCGGAAAAAGCACTATTCGGAATCGCCTTAAGTGAGGTAAAGTGCTGCAGTTCATCAAAGCTTTTGATGTTGACACTGTTTTGGAACAGAGTACCCAGATCGGTCACACGGGAAGCCTCGGCATAGGGGATCTCGCCATCTTTGCCGTTCACTCCGTCTTTGCCGTTCACTCCGTCTTTGCCATTGAGTCCGTCCTTACCGTCACGGATGGTCACTGAGGCGCTCTTGGCAAAAGCGAGGATGTAGCCAACCTGCTTACCGCCCTCCATCAGAGGGGTGACGGAGGTGACGTAGTCGTTGTTTTGTAGCGCGGTCACCACGCCCTGGAGGGAGGTGAGCTGCTGATTGAAGCGGTTGCAGAGCTCCTCGAGCTTCTTGACCCGTGTCTCAATGCCGTCGACGCGCTTATTGAGCGGCCCATCGTCGTAGGGGCGGGTACAGCTGCTGTAGATACCGCAGAGCAGTAGAGCTACGATCAAAAGTTGTCTTTTCATGTTGTCAAGCATGTTTTTAGAAAGTTGTTATAAAATAAGGTTTGTCCAAATAATCCAAGGTGATTGTCCTCATGCGTCCAAACAGAGCAAGCCCGTCCCGGCAGAGCATGGCAAACCATGCTCTGCCGAGACGGGCGTATACCGACCGATCGGTGCTTCGGACGTCAGCGTCCTACAGAATTCAATTTTGCGGGGGGGGGTAAAGTTCTATATACCAGGCAGATAGATGTCGTAGACCTGCCGATCGAGTCGGCGTGGGCAACTCGATCTTCGCCTCCGGGAGGTGGGGCGGACGTGGGGCTTGTGGCTTTTACTCCGGGTATCTGCAGTAGCATTTTCACGAGCAGGCGATCCGGACTTGGAGGATCGCCCTTGTCTCGCCCCAAATATACTTAATTATCTAAAAACCAACCAGTCGGAATGGGTCTGATCAGGGCTCACGCATTTGAAGTTTAGAGGTAGTCGGGGGTGATGATGTCGGTGGGGGCTTTGGTGGCATTGATCTTTTACAGAGCCGCTAAGGCTCTTTTCTTCTTTTTCTCCAACCTCTTGACGTATACTAAAAGTTTCCTACTGGAAACAGATCGCTACTATCCGTCAAATCGTTTTCTTTCCTACTGGAAACATTTCGCTACTATCCGTCAAATTTTCCACCCCTCCCCGAGCGGCAAAAATAGGGGGACTTGATGCCTTGTCGTCTTCCTTAGTTCGTTCCCCATGCGGTACTTGATGTCGTAATTGATGATAAAGTCCGGCTCCTTCTCCGTAAAGTCATAATGCTCAGCCTCCACCGACTTCCTCTAAACTTCAAATACGTGAGCCCTACGGGTCTGATTGGTACGACTCCAACGTTCGTTGGAGTCGTGTTTTTGATGGGCTCGTATTCCCCGGGTCAGAGCTCCGGAGGAGCTCTGACCCGGGGCTATTGACGTACGACCCCGACATATGTCGGGGTCATTCACTTCTCAGCATGCGCCTCCATCGGTATAGATTAAGATGAGGGTAGAATATTATTGACCTATAGGTCAAGACATGATCGTTGAGTTTGATTACCTAATGCGTCAGCCCTGCTCTTTTAGGTCACGTCGTTTGGTATAAGTATATAAAGTTAAAGGTGACTCAGAAGCTTCTGAATCACCTTTAACTTTAGAATAATATCCAATCTAAATTAGAGAGGAGCAATTATTTATTGTCTAGTGCTTCGGCAAACCGACGTTCCCAGCTCATGTAGAATGCTTTTGTTGTTTTGTCACTAGTCGAGCGAGCACGTCGTTTGTACAGTTCCCTCAGCTCCTGAACTTTTAGGGTCATTAGGGGAGAGACCTCATAGGTGTCAGGTACGTTGGGCATCATGTTAGCGCGGAAGAAGCTTACGTCGTCCTTGAGTCCTGTGCATGAGCAGGCGTTAGAAGGATCACTCTTTTGCATTTCCTCCTTTACGCTCTCGATAAGTGCCAGTGTTTTTTTGGAGCCTAGGGTCTGTGGCGCAACGTAGTAGGACATGAGCACACCGAGTGCTGCATCCTCGACCGCCATCGCTGACTCATCAAGGTTTTTGCCGGCATAGGTATTGCGGAATAGAGTCTTTGTCGCATCATCGATGAACTCCTCAAGGCGATAACCGGTGCTTTCTTTGGCTCTATTTCCCTCGATGATACCAAGCAGACGGAATGGCTCAAAGATTCCTGATATTACGGCAGAAGGCATTCGCTTTTCAAACATGCCGCCAAAGACGTTGCCTGACATGTCGTACTTTTGACGTGTCTCGTTGGTGACAAGCCAGTTGTAATGATCATAAAGCTGATCAACAACCCAGTTGAGCGCCTCTTGTTGCTGCTTTTTGGGGATGTAAGTGACCGGCATCTTGCCGTCTCCTTGTCTGTTTTCGTAGTACTCACGTCCGCCAATGTGTGGGATTACATGACCCAAATGTCGGAGGAATTGGTTGTTAATCTCGAGGTATGCCTCTAACAGATCGTTGGTGTTTCTACCTGGTTGGTAGAGCCACTTCTCGTAGTTTGCCATGATGATCTTGAGGTTGCTGATAGCATAGTTACCTGCACCGATATGGTCATCACTTAGATCCTCTGTTTGATCTGTAGGATCCAGTAGGTTCATTTGCTGTGCACCAAAGCGATACATCGGATCATCTACCTTCGCCATAATCCACTTGTCAAGAGTCGGTCTCTCTTCCATGTAAGTCTTTGCGTTGGGAATGAGTCGATAGCCCCAGTCTATGGCATAGATATCATAGACTCCAAGCACAGGAGGGGTCAGACGAACTCCACGCTCTAGGTCTCCCGGCTGAGCAACAAAGTTATTTCGTGCATAGTCCATGATAGAAGGGGTCGTCCCATATTTTTGCGTAAATGCGGGATCGCGTAACTTTTCCAGAGGGTATGAGTAGCTAGCTCCCATGTTATGCATGAGACCTAGTGTGTGCCCAATCTCGTGCGCAGCTACATAGCGCATCGACTCAGCCATAAGGGAGTCCGGGAAAACGTGGGTGCGTACACGAGGATCTACAGCTCCGGTCTGGGTAAAGCGCCAGTGATGTAGCAGTGAAACCACGTTATGGTACCAGATGACATCAGCATTGAGAATCTCACCGCTCCGTGGATCCACGTAGCTTGGTCCCATCGCATTTTTTATCTGTGTTGCAGCGTACTTCACACACGAGAAGCGCAGGTCGTCGGGGTCGAAGTCGGGCATTTCTTCGTGAGAAGGGTAGGGGCGTGCTACCACAGCGTTTTTGAATCCGGCTGCTTCAAAGGCGGTGTTCCAGTCCAGCACACCTTGGAGCACTGCTCCCATCCATTTTTTAGGAAATGCTGTGTCGACATAGAAGGTGATAGGCTCCTTTGGCTCTACCAGTTCGCCACGGAAGTAGGCTGCAGAGTCCTTGGGTTCGAGGCGCCAACGGTGGATGATTTCGTACGAGTCAACCTTGTCAATGCTTGAGCTAAAACGGCTGCGTCTGGATGAGAAATATCCGACTCTGTTGTCCTGCAAGCGTGATCTCATAGGTGTGTCCGGAAGCAGCACGATGGAGCGGTGTGTTTCAACCGTGTAGGGAGTGTCCTCTTTGCGGTATGCGATCACTGACTTTACCTCCACATTGCGTGGAAAGCTGCGGGCGCTACGGATGTAGGAACCACCACTAACGGTGCTGCCTGCAGGTTTTCCGCCTGTTGGAGAGATGAAGGACTCACCGCCTGTAAAGAAGTCTGTGACGTCGATGACAACGTTTGAGCCATTTTTCGCAACGATCTTGAAAGTGCTCATGATAGGGTCCCCAAAGTTCTTTTTGAACGCCGGACTAATGGGGTCTTGATCGTCTACATAGGCCTGGGTCTGAGGCATGAGCATGAGTATACGATCATTCTCCTGGGCTAATCGGACAAGGAAAGGGTCTGTCATCATTTCTCCGGCAACATTGGTGCTGGAGTTAGTCGTTTTTGATACACGGTTAGAGATCAAGAGTGGCTTCCCAATTATCGAGTCGGGGATCTCAAAGTAGAGCTCTTCTTCTTTGGCAATAGTGATGAAGAGACCGGAGTCTAGCTTAGCTTCTTCGATGAGATCAGCATACTTTTTCTCTTCTTTGGATTTGGGATTGTCTTTTTCTTTCTCTGCTTCTTCCTTCGCTTTTTGGCGTTTGGACTTGAACCAATCCTTGACAGGAATACAAGACACTTGACTCTCCTTAGAGACGTCCTGAGCATGTGTGACCGTGCTCGGATATAGTATCAGTAACGCAAGAAGCGCAAAAAGCCCTTTATTTTTCATGAGCCTGTTATGTTAGTTATACTGTTGAATAAAAATAAGATGCTGTTGATTGGTAATCAGCGCAAAGGTACAGAAAAGGTCGGACATTAGATAGGATTACCTTTGGGTAGAGTTGTTTTAGATCTTAGGACATCCTCGACAAGATCTTGGACCATTTCTTTTAGCTCGTTTAGAAATGCAACCGGACTGTATTCGTTTCGTTCGATTTGTCGGAGCTTATACTCCCACTCGCCGGTGAGTTGTACGCTTTTGAGGAGGTCGTTTTGGATGGTGTGGATCAGTGTGATCCCTAGGTCGGTAGGTACTAGGTTTTTGCGTTGCTTGACGACGTAGCCACGCTGTAGTAGTGTCTGTATGATGCTGGCACGTGTCGATGGACGACCGATCCCTTTTTGCTTCATCACTTCTCTGAGGTCCTCGTCGTCTACGAGCTTTCCAGCCGTTTCCATGGCATTGAGAAGCGTACCTTCGGTGTAGAGCTTTGGTGGCTGGGTCTGCTTTTCTAGCAACTCAGGGGTATGTGGACCATGCTCATGCAGTATAAATGGGGGAAGGAGTGTCTTGCCGTTAGCAGTCTCGGATGCTTCGTCTTTGTCGTCTTTTGCGTCGTTTTGATAAACAAACTTCCATCCATCTTTGAGAATGACACGTCCGGTAGCTTTGAACTTATGCCCCAAGATATCTGCCATGACTGTTGTCTGCTCATACTCCATGTCCGGGTAGAAGGCTGCGATAAACCGACTGATAATAAGGTCGTAGATCAGCCCCTCTGAGACAGACAGACTGTGGGGAAGCTCTCCTGTGGGGATGATTGCATGGTGGTCGGTTATTTTGGAGTTGTCAAAGACCTTCTTGCTCTTTCGGATCTTCTTATGAGCAAGGGGGGTAATAAGATCCGGAACACGAGCGTAGAGCTTGTTCATGATATCGGGGATCTTGGAGTAGAGGTCGTCAGGCAGATAGGTGGTATCTACGCGGGGATAGGTCACCAGCTTGCGCTCATAGAGGTTTTGCAAAGTTTTGAGCGTGTCATCAGCTGAGTAGCCAAACTTTTTATTGACCTCGACCTGCAGGCTGGTGAGATCGAAGAGACGTGGTGGTCCTTCTTTCCCTTTTTTCTTATCGATCTTGGTGACCTTTAGCTCTGCATCGCGAATCTTTTCTAGGACTGCATTGGCTTCCTTGACGTCATTGTATCGCCCCTTTGTCGATGTAAAAGTGACCCCTCTATACAGGGTCTTTATCTCCCAGTAGGGCTGTGGATGGAAGTTTTGGATCTCCTCATATCGATCTACAATAAGTGCCAGAGTCGGTGTCTGGACACGGCCGATAGAGAGTATTTTCCCATATTGTCCGGGGTGATACTTGACGGTGTAGAGCCGTGTCGCATTGATTCCCAGCAGCCAGTCTCCTACGGCTCGTGTCATTCCGGCATAGTAGAGGCTGTCGTACTTCTCCGCCGGTGCCAGGTTGTTAAATGCTTCCTTGATGGCTTCGTTGGTCATTGAGGAGAGCCACAGACGCTTGACCGGTGCAGGATTATTAGCCAGCTGCATGACCCACCGTTGAATGAGCTCACCTTCCTGTCCGGCATCGCCGCAGTTGATGACCACATCTGCACGTTGCATAAGACTGCGAATAACCTCAAACTGAGCACGGATACCATCATCGTCTTTCAGCTTGATACCGAAGCGTGGAGGTATCATTGGTAGATGTACCAGCGTCCATTTTCTCCATGCGGGGGTATAGTCTTTTGGCTCTTTGAGTTCACATAGATGCCCATAGGTCCAAGTCACACAGTATCCTGCCCCCTCCATGTAACCTTCACGGGTATGTGTTGCCCCGATCACGGCTGCAATTTGTCGGGCAACGGAGGGCTTCTCTGCTATGCACAGCTTCATCCGAATATTTCTTTACTTTACATAAACAGAAGGAGGTCACTACCACCACAGTAATAGTGACCCCTTTTCTATCATTGTTAATGACATTGGTTTCAAATACCTATTTGCTTTCGGAGTTCCTCGATACGTTCGGTACAGCCGGATTTTGCTTCTGCTAATTCTTGTTCATTAGTGGGGTTGGCATGTACTTCCAGGTAGAATTTGATCTTTGGCTCTGTTCCGGATGGGCGTATGGATAGTTTTGTACCATCTTCGGCCCGGTATTGCAGGACATTGCTAGTCGTTGGCATCTCCAGCGTGAAAACCTCATCATCATCTACCAGGTAGCCCTTGAGATTGGAGTAGTCAAGTATTTCCACGACATGTGAGCCGGCTAAGTCTTTGAGTGGATTGGATCTGAAGTTGCTCATCATCTCTTCGATTTCCATAGCTCCTGTACGTCCGGGGCGTACTACAGATATGTTTTTCTCGAGTGAGTAGCCATAGTCTAGGTAGATCTTATCCAGTAGCTGGTAGAGTGTAAGCCCCTGCTCTTTTGCCCACACGGCTATTTCAGCAAGTATGAGACACGCTGAGGCTGAGTCCTTGTCGCGCACGAAGCTATCCCACAGATACCCGTAGCTTTCTTCACCGCCACCTAGATACTCTTTCTTGTCTTCATTCTTGCGAATGACGTCAGCAATCCACTTGAAGCCTGTGTAGGTATCGTACAGCTGGACATGGTTCTTCTCTGCAATGGTGCTGATGAGGTCTGTTGTCACAATGGTCTTGACAAGGTACTGGTCGTCGGTGAGAGTGCCGGCCTTCCGCCTTTGCTCAATGGCATAATACGCATAGAGCAGGCAGGTCTGGTTCCCGTTGATCAATACCCAATTACCATCGTTGTCCTTGACTGCAGAGCCTATACGGTCAGCATCCGGGTCACTGGCGAGGACGAGTTCTGCATCTACCTCTTTAGCACGTTTTAGTGCGAGCTCTAGGGCTGCAGGTTCTTCCGGATTAGGGGATACAACGGTAGGAAAGTTCCCACTCACTACATCTTGTTCCGGTACGGTAAACAAGTTGGTGAAGCCGGCCTCCTCAAAAAGCTTGGGGATGATCTGTCCTCCTGTACCATGTATGGGCGTATATACGATGGGGAAATCGTGGTGCTTTTTGATTAGATCAGCAGATAGACGGGTCTTCAGGATAGCATCAATAAACTTCTCGTCCATCTCTTGCCCAAGCTGAGTGATCAGATGATCCGGTCCATTGAGCTTTACCTCCTTCATGGAGCGTATCTTGTTTACTTCGCTGATGACGTTCTTGTCATGTGGCGCAATCATCTGTGCTCCATCATTCCAGTACGCCTTGTACCCATTGTATTCTTTGGGGTTGTGTGAGGCTGTGATCATTACCCCGCTCTGACATCCCAGTGTGCGTATCGCATACGATACCATGGGAGTAGGTCTTAGGGCAGAGTAGAGGTATACATGGATACCGTTTGCAGCGAAGACATCTGCTGTTATTTTTGCAAATTCAGAGCTGTTGTTTCTACAGTCATAGCCGATCGCAACCTTCAGAGTGGATTCTGTCCCAAACTCTTTCTTGATATAGTTGGCAAGACCTTGAGTTGCAGTGGCGACGTTGTACTTGTTCATCCGGTTAGTTCCCGGTCCCATGATGCCGCGCATACCTCCTGTGCCAAACTCTAGATCTTTGTAAAAAGCATCAACGAGAGGGGCAGTGTCTTCGGCATCGAGCATTGCCTGTACTTCCCTCTGAGTCTCTTTGTCATAGTCATCTGTCAGCCATGCTTCTGCACGCTTACGGATATTTTGGAGTAGTTCTTCTGATATTGCCATATGCCTTATGCTTGTGTTATTCCTGATTCGTGGTATCTATTCGTCTATCACAAAGGTAGTAAAAACCACCCTTACCCCCAAGTACTTTTTGGAGAGTCTTGGTCCAAAAATGCCGGGGTGTATTCCCGATTCAATGTTCGAGTTGAGTGCGGAGGATTTGTTCGACGTCTGAGCAGAGTTCGTTTATGCCCTCCGCTGTTTTAGGATAGGGTTCTATATCCACTTCCGGGCAAAAGGTGAGGGAGAGTGGGTATGGAGTGGGCCAGATGGCATATCTGCTGAGTGCTTCATAGCCTCCCTCTATCACAGCAGGTAGTACAGCTGTCTTGGTATCTATGGCGACTCTGAAAGCTCCACGTTTCAGTCGCTTCATGGAGCCGTCTGTAGTCCGTGACCCTTCAGGAAACATGATGACACTGTACCCTTTTTGTATGGCATTTTCAGTCGCGTAAACTACGTCCATAGCCCCCTTGGTACTTGTCAGGTCAACAAAAATAAAACCACACTTTTCACACGCCCATCCTACCACCGGTATATTTCGCAAGGACCCTTTCATGACCCACTTGAAAGGTTGTCCAAAATAACCGTAGATCAAAAAAATATCCAGTGCACTTGTGTGGTTGGGGGTCACCACATAGTGCTGCCCCGGCTTGATGTTGTTTTTCCCGCTTACCTTTACCGGGCACAAAAGGAGTAGCAAAGAGATTCGGCTCCAGATCATGCCGGGGTATAACGAGCCAAAGCGCTCCGCACCCAAAAAACAAGCCCCGGCAGCGGTCACTGCACAAAGAACCGTGACAACCACGAAGATCGGTGTTACAAGGAGGATGTACAGCTTGTAGAGAAATCTTTTCATTGATGAGGTAACGGTCTGTTTTTACTTCACCAAGAAACGTTTGATGCTTTGTTTGGGAGTCTTCTCAAATTCTTCATCGCGCACCTCGATATCCTGTATGCGCTCGTATGCAGGGAGCATCTCGTTGAGCTGTGCACGGATTTCTCTCATGTGATCAGCCAGTGCTTCCGGTGATGTTAGCCCATGGGCTTTGAGGTAGTCCTCATCTGTCCGAACAACGGCGACTAGCCTTGTTCCGTCACGCTGTACCACGATCGACTCAGAGATACCGGGGAGCATGTTTAGCCGCTCTTCGATCTCTTCCGGGTATATGTTTTGCCCATTTGAGCCCAGTAGCATGGTCTTGTGTCTACCTTTGATATAGAGGTTGTTCTTCTTGTCCATTGTCCCCAGGTCTCCGGTACGAAGCCAGCCGTCTGCCGTGAAAAGTTGCTCGGTAGCTTCGGCGAGCTTATAGTACCCCTTACATACGTTCTCTCCCCGGACTTGTATTTCGCCGACCATTTGCCCATCTACCTCGGTGACGTCGGCGATCCGTACCTCGGATATACCCTTCATTGGCTTACCGCACGAAGTGGGTACGTAGCGTTTGGGCTTCTCATAGCTGATGAGAGGACCGCACTCCGTCATGCCGTAGCCGACCACGTAGGGAAAGCCTGTTTTGGTTAGAAACTTTCCGACCTCATCATTGAGCGGTGCTCCTCCGATGATGAACTGGTCTAGCTTGCCTCCCATAGCTTCTAGCAGACTGTCTCCAATTTTCTTGTAGATCAGACGGTTTACTCCTGGTGTCTTTAGAGCCATCTTGGTCGCTGGCTTGTTGATCTTAGGCGTGATTACATTTTTGTAGATCTTCTCAATCACCAAGGGCACAGAGAGGATGAGCTTGGGGCTGACGTCCTTGAATGCCTTCAACAAGATTTTTGGTGTCGGTGAGTACCCTAGGATAAACGAGTGAGCTCCGCAAGCCAGAGGAAGTAGGAAGTTGAATGTACAGCTATAGGCATGCGCATTTGGCAAGAAGCAAAGGACTCTGTCTCCCTTTTCGTTTAGTATCTCTTGTTGTATCGCAAAGATGATGTTGGCGACGATATTGTTAGAGGTGAGTATTACTCCTTTGCTGCGCCCTGTAGTTCCCGATGTGTAGTTTATCAAGATGACATCGTTGTTATCCATCTTAGCGTAGACTACATCCTCCTTCCTATACCCGTTCGGATAGCGCTCTTCGAAAAGTCGCTCCACATCCAGATATCTAGCCGACTCTAGCGAGGTCAGATCCGGATAAGACTTGAGGGTATCGTAGTCTATGGTGGCTAGTACATTCGGCATTTCGCTCAGGAGTAAGTGCTTGACGTGCGAGCTATCTGCAAACACAGCCACAGAGTCACTGTGAGAGATGATGTTGCGGATATCCTCTCCATGGAAGTCCGGGAGAATTGGGACGATGACCGCTCCATAGGTGACTACTCCCATCCAAGCCATACACCACTCGGCAGAGTCTTTTCCTACAATAGACACATGATCTCCAGGCTTCACACCCAGCTGATCAAGCAGCAAGTGTACCTTGGCCACACCGCGAGCAAACTCAGCGTAGCTATAGGTAACTCCGGAACTATAGTTTGTCATAGCCGGGAGGGACCAATTGTCCCTGAAAGAAGCTTGGTATATTTCGTTATATGTCTTGGGCATCATGGCGTTTGTTCTTTTCGGAAGTTATTAGGAATCTGTCTGTTTGGTTTCACACTTGGTGCTACTCTGAGCAAAAGTAATCATTTTCTTTTAGATTCTCCAAACCCATTGGACAATCTCATTAGGCTCCTGGTATGAAGTTGTTGCCCCTTCTTGCTCAAAGATAAAGCGCTGATCGTCAGAAGCTGTACCCCGCATGCAGGAAGACGGTTTCGGAGCCCTAAAAGGGACTTTTTATGCATTTGATAATCAGATAGATGACGATCGTATAAAAGCATCTGCCCCAAAGCAAAAAGTTTCCTACTGGAAACCCTTCTCTTCTATCCGTCAAATCGTTCCCTTTCCTACTGGAAACATTTCGCTCCTATCCGTGAAATTTTTTCGCCCGACTTTGGTCGTCACACTGTTTTACTAAAAAGCCTACACAGCTGATTGGTAATCAACGGTGTAGGCTTGGTGTGATCGTCCGCCCTTCTGTGTTATTTATTGCAGCTGAAGGGGTGTGCAGCTATGCACGATCTTGGACTAGAACTCCTGCCAGGGGTGGAGCTGCATCTTGTCAAGATCAATAGAGCAAAATGCGTCAATAAAGGCAGCAGCCAGCCGTGCATTGGTGACCAGAGGAGTGTTAGTGTCAATGGCAGCTCTTCGGAGCTTGTACCCGTTTGTCAACTCTCCTGCAGTAAGGTTCTTGTTGATATTGATGACGAGATCCACAGTATGGTTGTGAACCAGGTCAAGTGCCTGAGGCTGTCCCTCCTCGCTTGGCCAGTAGCAGAGTGTGTTTTCGACTCCGTTCTCGGTGAGGAAGCGAGAGGTGCCCTGAGTGGCATATATACGGTATCCTTTTTTGATCAGCTGCCGGGCAGGCTCAAGTAGGGTGACCTTTTGTTTGGCACCTCCGGTAGACATGAGTACCCCTTTCTCCGGTATGCGCTGACCCACCGATAGCATTGCTTGGAGGATGGCTTCCTTTGAGTTTTCGGCAATACAGCCTACCTCTCCCGTTGAGGTCATGTCTACCCCGAGTACAGGGTCTGCCTTTTGTAGGCGGGAGAACGAGAACTGTGAGGCCTTTACGCCCACATAGTCTAGGTCAAAGACACTCTTGTGGGGCGGGGTGTAGGGCTTGCCCAGCATGATCTTGGTGGCAAGGTCAATGAGGTTGACCTTGAGGACTTTGCTCACGAAGGGGAAAGAGCGTGATGCTCGGAGGTTGCACTCGATGACCAGGATCTCATTTCCTTTCGCCATGTACTGGATGTTGAACGGCCCGGTGATATTGAGTCGCTTGGCTATCTGTCGGGTGATTTTTTTGATGCGACGAATGGTCTCAATGTAGAGTTTTTGGGCAGGGAACTGTATCGTGGCATCTCCGGAGTGCACTCCGGCAAACTCGATGTGTTCGCTGATGGCATAAGCAACCAGCTCACCATGGTCAGCTACAGCGTCTAGCTCAATCTCTTTTGCTTCTTCGATGAAGGAGGAGATCACCACGGGGTGTTTTTGTGAGACGTTGGCCGCTAACTTCAGGAAGCGGTGTAGCTCCTCCTCGTTTGAGCAGACATTCATGGCAGCACCACTGAGGACGTATGACGGACGTACCAGTACCGGATAGCCCACCTCATCTACAAACGAGGTGACATCATCCATCGTGGTTAGCTCTCGCCATGCGGGTTGGTTGATACCCAGCTCATCAAGCATTGCCGAGAACTTGTGTCGGTCCTCACAGTGGTCGATGTTGCCGGCCTGAGTACCTAGGATGGGAATACCCACTTGATCCAGCTTGATGGCAAGGTTATTGGGGATTTGCCCACCGGTCGCAAGGATGGTGCCAAAGGGTTGCTCCAGATCCATGATGTCTTGGACCCGCTCGAAGGTGAGCTCGTCGAAGTAGAGACGGTCGGAGAGATCGTAGTCTGTGGATACGGTCTCGGGGTTGTAGTTGATCATGACCGATCTGTAGCCTTCTTTCCGTATCGTCTGCAGTGCGCTGACACCACACCAGTCAAACTCCACCGAGCTACCGATACGGTACGCTCCCGATCCTAGGACGACTACACTCTTGCCATCATGCTCGAATGTAACATCGTGCTTTGTACCGTCATAGGTTAGATAGAGGTAGTTGGTCTGAGCGGGGTACTCTGCTGCGAGTGTGTCTATCTGACGCACAACAGGAGTGATACCCATCTTTTTCCTAGTCTGGCGTACCTCAGCCTGAGGAGCATCGAGATCGTCTACGGTGTGCTTGAGCACAGCACGAGCTATCTGGAAGTCTGAGAACCCTTGCACTTTGGCCCTGCGCATGAGTTCGGGGCTGATTTCATTGATCTTTGTGAGAGCCTCTAGTTCTTCTGCCGTGTCCACAATGTTGCGAAGCTTGTGCAAGAAAAACTTGTCGATCTTAGTAAGTTCGTGGATTTGATCCACAGAGTAGCCTGCACGGAATGCTTTGCTGATCACAAAAATACGGTTGTCGGTAGGCTCGCGCAGGGCTGTGTCAATGTCGGGGATGACGAGCTCTTTATTTTCAACAAAGCCATGCATGCCTTGCCCAATCATTCGGAGCCCTTTTTGGATCGCTTCCTCGATGGTACGACCGATGGACATGATCTCACCCACGGACTTCATGCTGGAGCCAATCTCGCGAGATACTCCCTGGAACTTGCTAAGGTCCCAGCGGGGAATCTTGCAGACAACGTAGTCGAGAGCCGGCTCGAATAGAGCTGACGTGGTCTGCGTAACGCTATTCTTGAGCTCATGCAGTCCGTAGCCCATGCCCAGCTTTGCCGCAACAAAAGCCAGAGGATAACCGGTGGCCTTGGAGGCAAGTGCTGAGGAGCGACTGAGACGTGCATTTACTTCAATAACACGGTAGTCCTCACTCTCTGTGTCCAGAGCATACTGGACGTTGCACTCGCCTACGATACCAATGTGCCGAACAATACGGATCGCTATGTCTCGTAGCTTTTGGAACTCTGAGTTGGTAAGTGTCTGTGACGGTGCTACAACAATACTCTCACCGGTATGGATGCCCAGTGGGTCAAAGTTTTCCATGTTGCAGACGGTGATGCAGTTGTCATAGGCATCCCGTACCACTTCATACTCGATCTCCTTCCAGCCTTTTAGACTCTTTTCTACCAATACTTGGGGCGAGAAAGAGAACGCTTTCTCACAAAGTGCGTTGAGCTCCTCTTCGTTGTCGCAAAAGCCACTACCCATGCCTCCAAGTGCGTAAGCCGCCCTAATGATCACCGGATAGCCCAGCTGTGCAGCCGCACGACGAGCGTGCTCGATGTCTTCGCAAGCTTCACTGGATATGGTATGGACCCCGATCTCATGCATCCGTTGGTTGAAGAGCTCACGGTCTTCCGTATCCTTGATGGCTTGCACCGGAGTGCCAAGTACATCAATCCCGTACTCTTCGAAAATACCCTTTTCGTACAGGGCTACACCACAGTTGAGAGCCGTCTGACCGCCAAAGGCAAGCATAATGCCATCAGGTCTCTCTTTTTTGATGATCCGCTCAATGAAGTAGGGGGTGACGGGTAAGAAGTATACGGTGTCTGCTACGCCCTCGGACGTCTGTACGGTGGCGATGTTGGGGTTGACAAGTACGGTATAGATCCCCTCTTCTTTCAGCGCTTTGAGTGCTTGAGAGCCGGAGTAGTCAAACTCTCCCGCTTCACCAATCTTGAGAGCGCCGGACCCTAATAGGAGTACTTTTTTGTATTTCTTGATTTTCATGAGTTTAGGAGCTTGGTATAGTCGTCAAAAAAGAATTCTGTATCCATAGGACCGCCGTGACACTCCGGATGGAACTGTACGGAAAAGTACTTGCCGGACTCGTGGATGATTCCTTCGTTGGATCCGTCATTTAGGTTTTCGAAGTAGGGACGCCAACCTGAGGGTAGGGTGGTACTATCAACAGCAAAACCGTGGTTTTGGCTGGTGATGAAGCAGCGGTCGGTGCCACATAAGCGTACAGGCTGGTTGCTTGAGCGGTGCCCAAACTTCATCTTTTCTACTTTGGCACCTATAGATAGTGCCATGATTTGATTGCCCATGCATATACCTCCTATGGGCTTGTCTCCGGAGTCGATGACCTGTTTTACTCGTTCGATGAGTGGTGTGCAGTGCATGGGATTCCCGGGACCATTGCTGATGAACAGTCCGTCATACTCAAGACTTGTGAAGTCGTAGTCCCATGGCACAATAGTGAGGTCTACGTCTCGCTGGAGGAGCATGCGGATGATATTTTCCTTAGCGCCACAGTCTACAAGGACTACACGCTTGGCACCCTCTTTGGGGAAGTGGATTACTTCAGGCGTGGAGACTTTAGCTACTAAGTTTACTTCATCAGTCTGGAAGAAGTCAATGTCTTGATCATCGACAAGGAGCTTTCCGACCATTGGCCCATGATCTCTGATTTGTTTGGTGAGCTCACGAGTATCGATACCCGTGAGGCCTACCACCCCGTGGCGCTTTAGTCCTTCGCTGAGAGACTCTACTGCATTCCAGTGAGAGTAGGCGTCCGTGTAGTCATGTACGATGAGTGCACGAGGATGTAGATCAGGACTTTCTAGATAAAGAGGAAGTCCTGTCTTGGGATCTACTTCTTCGGAAGGCAGACCATAGTTACCTATAATGGGGTAGGTGCATACAAGTATCTGGCCCTCGTATGATGAGTCTGAAAGCGACTCAGGATATCCGGTCATGCTTGTGTTGAACACTACTTCACCACTGACGCTCTTGTCAGTAGCACCGAAGAGGTCCCCCTCATAAGTACTCCCGTTCTCTAAAATGAGCTTACCTTTCTTTTTCATGGGTCTTCTATTATGGTTGTATTAGTGTATCTCTTTGGGCCTATAGTCCTGCTCGATATAGTCAATCAGAGCTTGATTCACGAGTCGCATACCACCCCGAGTAGGGAAGTCGCCGGTGAAGTACCAATCCCCAAGGTGGTTAGGAATGGCATTGTGTAAGCCCTCAATGCTCTGGAAAACCAGTTCAATGGGACAGTCGACACCTTCCGGCTTCATGAGCTCTACCATCTTTGTGTTGAGTTCATCTACAGTGAAGGGAGCGTATATCTCCTTGACGAGGTTTGTTTTGTAGCACTCATCGGTTTGCATAATTGCCTTTGCCCGGCTGTAGAGGTCTTGTATCCGATCTTCCATGCCTCTATCGATGTGTAAAGCGATCGCTGCACGGAATGCCACAAACTCCTCCATGCGGTTCATGTTGATGCCGTAGTAGTCCGGGTAGCGGATCTGTGGACATGAGGAGACGATTACTATCTTTTTGGGGCGCAGGCGACTAAGTATGCTAATGATGCTCTCCTTGAGCGTTGTCCCACGGACTATGCTGTCGTCGATGACGATCAAGTTGTCAACTCCCGGCTCTATTGTCCCATATGTGATGTCGTATACGTGCTGAGCTAGGTCTCGCCGAGTGTCATTCTCCGATATGAAGGTGCGAAGCTTAATGTCCTTGATAGCTACTTTCTCAAACCGTACTCTACGGCTAAGAATGCCACGAAGCTCATCTTCTGTGAGATCTTTGTGACTTTGAAGCTGCTTGATCTTGATGTTGTTTAGGTGGTCCTCGAGGCCATCAATCATCCCAAAATAGGCTACTTCAGCAGTATTGGGTATGAATGAGAAGACGGAGTGATCTAGGTCGTCACCTACTGCCTTTAGAATGTTTGGTACCAGTTGTCTACCCAGACACTTGCGCTCTTGGTATATATCTCTATCGCTTCCACGAGAGAAGTATATGCGCTCGAATGAGCAAGCTCTTTGCTCTTGTGGTTCTCGGATTTGGCTGATGCGGACCTCTTCGCCGGAACGATTTAGAGACAGAGCTTGTCCGGGCTCTAGTACCGAGACACGGTCCGATGTTACGTTCATTACAGTCTGGATGACCGGACGCTCGGAGGCAACAACTACCACCTCGTCATCGTAGTAGTAAAAAGCTGGGCGGATCCCCCAGGGGTCACGTGTGACAAACATTTCGCCACTGCCTGTTACCCCGCAGATCACATACCCTCCGTCCCATAGAGGGGCACAGTCTCGTAGCGGAGCGGTGATATCAATCCTCGACTCTATGTCATTTGTGATATCCATGCCGGTAAGTCCGTTTGCTTTGCTTTCTCTGTATTTGTGCTCTACTTCACGATCTAAACGATGACCCAACTGTTCGAGCAGGACAAGCATATCCGAGCGATCACGAGGGTGCTGCCCTTTGGATGCGATATCATCGAACACTTCATCCATATTGGTGAGATTAAAGTTTCCGCAGATTGCCAGACTCTTTGCACGCCAGTTGTCTCTGCGCATCAAGGGATGTACGTACTTCAACCCCACATTTTTTGTTGTGCTGTACCGTAGGTGCCCCATATAGATCTCACCGGCAAAGGGCATATACTGCTCCAGGTATTCATCGGTGAGATCATTTGTAGCAGAGAAGGCTTCTATCGTTTTGTTGACGGCTGCAAAGTCTTCAGTAATGGCAGATGTGCCTAGGGCGCGCTCTCTAAAAAAGTACTCCTTCCCAACGGGGGCATTCATCTTGAGCGCAACGAGTCCTGCGCCTTCCTGCCCACGGTTGTGCTGCTTTTCTAGCAGTAGGTATAGTTTATTGAGTCCGTACTTCCAAGTCCCGTATTTTTCCTGATAGTATGATAGAGGCTTTCTAAGCCGAATCATGGCTACTCCACATTCGTGTTTGAGTTGTTCCATTTCCTTCAGAGTCGATGTGTTGTGTTCAAAAAAGCCAAGTGACATCAGTGTACTTGGCTTTATGAGAGCTGTTTACTTGTTACTATCGCTTTCATCTTCTACAAAGAGTACCATGCCTTGTTGACGCAGCAGTATATACCACTTCACAAGCTTTCGAATATCGCTGTCATGGACACGCTCTTCGTCATAGGTTGGGAGCACCTTGTTCATAAAAGTTCTAAGTGTTTCATGATCCTTTATTATCTCTTTTTCCTCCGGTATGGTATCACCATAAGCTTCATGTATGTTCTGAAAAACCTGTCCAAGTGGTAGGTCACCTTCTTCCGTATACATTGCTATCTCTGCGAGCGAAGATACCTTGTCTCGACCAAAGATGGGCATTCGACGCCCATTGCTAATGTCCTCTACGGTATAGGGCATCTTGTCAAAGTTTACGATGCGGTATAGACCAGGCTTGCCGGATATGGATATGATTTCTCTAAGCTTCATAGATTTCTTATTATTACGTTGTGTATATGTTCGATCTGAGTGATTACCGAGTTGTTATCGTTGTTGAGAAGTTGATAGTCTGATTGTGTTTCTTGAAGAATTCTTTCGTTGCTTTGAAGGTTTTCAATACGTTCAAAGTCTGTTTCATTCAGTTCAGGGTCCCGTAGTTTTACCCTTTTCTTTCGTTGGTTGACGTCACAGAGGACTGCTATGATTGAGTCACATGACCGATACAATCCGGAGGTGAATAGTATTGCTGATTCGACTACGACAACAGGGGTGTCCTGCTGTTCTATCCAATCGCGTAGGTGTGAAAAAAGTGCCGTGTGCACGATCTTCTCTACCTGATCCCTCTCCGAGTTTAGGAGCTGTCTGAGCGTATTCTTATCTAGGTTTCCCTCTTTTGATACGGGGTCAATGCCAAGTGTCTCTACCATCTGTTGTCTGATGTCTTGCCTGTAGTAAAGTCGCTTGGCCTCGAAGTCACAGTCATAAGAGGGAATGTTCCACAGTACCTCCAGGCACTTGCGTACAACACTCTTCCCGGAGCCTATTGCTCCGCACAAACCTATTACATGTACACTAGAGTTTTGCACCGGTGTTTTTCTCCTCGAGTATATAGTTGACGCGATCCGGATCCAGCTGTATGAGCTCTACATCCTCAGGGAAGTCCCTTATCTTTACCGGTAGTGACTTCTGATCCTCTAGTGCTACTTTGCTCGCATCCACGTACAGTCGGATGTCCGGAAGTGTGCTTTCTTGAGCAGATGTTTTGTTGATGAGGTAGGTCACTCTTACCTGTGCAGGGAGTAAGTGTAGAGTGTAGCCTGGCTTTAGTCCTTCGATGGCTATGTTGTTGGAGACAAAAGTACGGCTCGTCAACTCTTCTGTTGTCAACGTTACGATTACACTATCCGGTTGTACGTATGCTCCGGCGGGCGGAATCAATGCTATCGCTGTCCGAATCCTGCCGGGGTCACCTATGCGTACAGCAATAGTGTCTGTGCGTACGATCAGATCGTGAGATGATTGCAGCGAGTCCAACAGACTCTGTGCTGCATACAGTGTCACTCTTTCCGGTGCCAGTCCTACTTCATCCACCAGTCTCAGATTGGGCTTTTTGCCAAAGTTTACCTGACTGGTGAAGATCACATCAGCTTCAGCACTTCCTAGGGGTTCGTACGGTATCATTACCGTGTTTGGGCTCAGGTTGATGTTGCGAAGTGTATCATTCAGGATGGTCTTCGCTGTTGGGAGGATGTCAGAGAGGATCTGGCTTCTGAATTGCTTTTCAGACAACACCCATGTTCCTCCCTCCGTGTCCAGAGTGGCCGGATCTACATGAGGGGTATAAGCCGGGACTGAACGAAACAGGTTCTTAATCGTGTAGTTCAGCAAACCAAACCCACTGCTGTGAAGCTCCACGGTGATGTTTTCGGGGATGGTCGTACTATCAGTGACTACATATCCGGCAGGAAACTCAGGCCACTCAACTTGTACATTGATCTCCTTCGTATAGCCTTGAGGACTTGCCAGTGCCATCAAAAACCATAGGAGTAAGGATATGAGCATGCATACCACCAAGTTCACCCAGCGCTTACGACGTAGGATGTAGGCAGTGAGCTTACCCTCCCTCAGTATGCGTATCAGCCCTCTCAATACTCAGTAGCTACGAAGTGCCGTAGGCTCTTTTTACTTTGTTTTGTCGTTTTCAGGGATGGCGTAGATGTTGTTATAGTCTACTTTCATTTTTACACCGTCCCAGATCTCTACAGTCACTTGGCTTGTTGTTGTGTTGATTTCACGAATGATGCCGTAGATGCCCCCGCTGGTGATGACTTTATCGCCAGGCTTCATAGCTTCACGAGCCTTCTGGATCTCTTTTTGTCGCTTGGATTGAGGACGGATCATGAAGAAGTAAAATATGGCGATCAGGAGTACGATCATGATGATGTTCATCCATGCGGCTCCCGGGTTTGCAGCCTGTAAAAGAATTGAGTTAAGCGTCATAGGATTTTATTTGTTTTGTTGATTTATATAGGTTCTAATGTATTATGCCCGTGTGTGTTGGAGATGCGATACCGATTTTCAGTCGCCCAATATCCTTCCTTCTTCCTTTAGATCAGTGAAGAGGTTGTGCAGGATACCGTTCGTGTACTTGCTACTATTATTCGAGCTGTACACGTGTGCGAGGTTGAGGTATTCGTTGATGATAATCGTCGTGGGGATTTGTGGGTAGTAGAGAGCTTCTGCCAGTGCCATTCGGAGTATTATGGAGTCGATTCGGCTTACTCTGTCGGCATCCCATTCTTTCAGGTACCTCGTGAGGTCCTCCTTGAGTTCAGCACTGTTGTGAATAACCTTTGTCAGTAGATCCGGTCCAAAAGTTTTGTTGTCATCATTGCTGTATTTTGGGCGTAGGTTCTTCATGTACTGTAGCTTATCGTCCATCCCATTGAACACTTTCGTGGCAAAAGTAAAGACGATACCTATATCATCGTTTAGGTAGATGCTCAGGTCCCCCAGCCTATCTTCGAATGCTTCACTCTGTTGATATGCACTCTTGTAGAGTCCCCTCCACCACTCTTTGACGTCATCATAGCTTGCCCAATCCACTTCTTGTGGGTTCTCCGAAGTGAGGAGATCAGTGATGATGTCTCCATGGTATTCGTCCAGTGCAATGCTTGTGTATGCCAGATCTTCGTAGAGTGTTATGAATTCTTCATCAGAGCGGATCAGTGCTACGAGAGGATTGTCAACGAGATGCTTCAGGAGAGCTATTTTCTCCTCTTGTTTGCCAAACTTTTCCTCCTCGATTGCCAGCCTGTTTTCTGCTGCATCACTTAGTGCCAAAGGCAGACCACAGAGCGTGATGTACAGCCTGTACGAAGCTTCAAGGGCGTCCTCCAGTATTTGTAGGGCACGGTCTTCAGTCATGCGCCCCTCAAAAGCATAGTAGTTGTACAGTACCTGAAGTACCTTGATGCGTATTAATAGTCTATTGATCATATATACTCACACTCGAGTGTCCTATATTTATTGGAGGGTGATTTACCACAGACAAAGATACCATTTTCTATCCACCCTTACACTTCCTTTCCCGATTAATATCAACGACAGATTAAGTTCACTTTGCGTAGACCCTACAAGTTTCACGGATAGAAGCAAAAGGTTTCCAGTAGGAAAGAAAATGATTTGACGGATAGTAGCCAAACGTTTCCTACTGGAAACTTTTCACCATCAAGCTAAGCTGTTTTACGTCTTCTGACCTCAGTTCTAAGAGAGGGAGATCGATGATTATCCAGCTTTTCTAATGACCTGATTTTATGTATACCCTCATTACTTACAATGTTAGCACGAGCGATGCGGTCGGTAGGAGAAGGCTTCGCCAAGTAGCAAAGACCTGCCAAGACTATGGGCAAAGGGTGCAAAACTCGGTCTTTGACCTCGGAAAGGACTATAAGTCTCACATAGAGAGCTTCGGAAGAGAGGCAAGTTATGAGGCTGAGGGGGAATTGATTATCTGGTCGCAGTGCTGATGGTACTCCTGCGAGTGGAAATTGATCAATAATTAGCGAAACACTCGCACACACTTAATATATAGTTATGAGAATTTGAGTGGTAATAGTACCCAATGCTAAGGATAATTCGGGTACCTTCACTAAAGTAGGTTCCAAAAGGTCGGCACCCAGCCGCCTTTTGCAATCTGCAGTCGCACCCCACGTGGGGTGCGACTCAGGGTTGGCAGCGTGGAGTCCCCGGTGACGGTGTTTCAATTCACGTACCCTGTGCGGGGTGCGACGCTCTCGTGCCGGTAGAGACATAACCTCCTGCTCGTTTCAATTCACGCACCCCATGCGGGGTGCGACCTTTGCCTTCACGGTGTCCGGTGAGGAATGGGAGTTTCAATTCACGCACCCCGTGCGGGGTGCGACGCCATGTTCAGTAACAGATATTTTCCAACCATTGTTGTTTCAATTCACGCACCCCGTGCGGGGTGCGACGGTTGGTTGCGTTGGTGTGTGTCTGTCTTCTGACGTTTCAATTCACGCACCCCATGTGGGGTGCGACGGCTTTCTTGACCAGCTCCTTTCCCGTGCCATAAGTTTCAATTCACGCACCCCATGTGGGGTGCGACGTGGATGGTCAGAGCGGGCGGAGCAAATACAACGTTTCAATTCACGCACCCCATGTGGGGTGCGACGTGAGCGATCACCCCATTCATCATCCATTCAAACCGTTTCAATTCACGCACCCCATGTGGGGTGCGACTTTAGTGGAGTCCGGAACACCTGATTAAATTTGAGTTTCAATTCACGCACCCCATGTGGGGTGCGACTAATTCCGTGGAGGATGTAGGAGGAGTGCTCTTCGTTTCAATTCACGCACCCCATGTGGGGTGCGACAGATGTCGAATCAGTCAGGTAGGTTTTTGCGCCGTTTCAATTCACGCACCCCATGTGGGGTGCGACACAACACCACCGTCACCATCTCCTTTGACAACCTGTTTCAATTCACGCACCCCATGTGGGGTGCGACCTGAGGATCCACTGGGGCAGGTGTACAGCTACGGGTTTCAATTCACGCACCCCATGTGGGGTGCGACTCGATAAAGCCTGCGTCCCAGTAGGTATTGAGTACGTTTCAATTCACGCACCCCATGTGGGGTGCGACCCTTCCACTCTGCCGAGATTTTACCACCAGTGATGTTTCAATTCACGCACCCCATGTGGGGTGCGACCAGTTATTGGCTCGGCACAGTTGCAGGACAATAAGTTTCAATTCACGCACCCCATGTGGGGTGCGACCTCATCTGGCGTTAACCTTATCCGATCCATAAACTGTTTCAATTCACGCACCCCATGTGGGGTGCGACGGATTATTCAATTTCTTGTTTATCATCTTTTTGGTTTCAATTCACGCACCCCATGTGGGGTGCGACTGATGGCTACCTCAGAGGTCTCGGTGCTTTGCCCGTTTCAATTCACGCACCCCATGTGGGGTGCGACTATATCGTGATCATATCCATTGCATGTTAAGCGTGTTTCAATTCACGCACCCCATGTGGGGTGCGACATCCTAGCCCATGCATCAAGGATTACCCTTTGCGGTTTCAATTCACGCACCCCATGTGGGGTGCGACGTCCTTAACCAGGGCGGCAGAGAGATCCATGCTGTTTCAATTCACGCACCCCATGTGGGGTGCGACTTCTGGGCTTGCTCCGCTTTGGTGGTATTGGTTGCGTTTCAATTCACGCACCCCATGTGGGGTGCGACGTCGTTACAAGATAACTCACAGCATAGGACACATGTTTCAATTCACGCACCCCATGTGGGGTGCGACAGTACCTGTGCGATTAGCGTCAAGCTCATTATTAGTTTCAATTCACGCACCCCATGTGGGGTGCGACCTTTACATCTGCAAAACCAACAACTCAATACGATGTTTCAATTCACGCACCCCATGTGGGGTGCGACTCAGAAACCGTCTATTCGTGATAAGTGGGATATGAGTTTCAATTCACGCACCCCATGTGGGGTGCGACTCTAATACATCATCATCATAAGTAAGGGTAATGTTTCAATTCACGCACCCCATGTGGGGTGCGACGCCACCGTCCAGCTCGGACAGCCACTCGTTCCTGTTTCAATTCACGCACCCCATGTGGGGTGCGACGCTTTGGCGGCTTCCAACGCCTTGTTTGTTGCTTGTTTCAATTCACGCACCCCATGTGGGGTGCGACACCCCGTCATTGATGTTTGCAGGAGTGAGACCCTGTTTCAATTCACGCACCCCATGTGGGGTGCGACCACCGCCTCAGCGTATGGTAGAGGATGTCGGCGGGTTTCAATTCACGCACCCCATGTGGGGTGCGACAGCGATGCCCAAAGGTACGCATAAATAGAGGACTAGACAATGACTGTTTGCGAACGGAGGATTGACGGTGGGCGTTTCGGTGTATTGGCGGTGACTGCGAGACGGTAAGTCTTTGGGGCCCAACGCATGCGAATAACCCACCTTTTCACTGATCGCTTGGCATTCGCAGAGGAGTAGAAGCAAGGGAGAACGAGGCTGAGTGCTATATGAGCAGCACGCCCTCGGGGTCTACGCCTTTTGTCTTACCGATGGTGATGATCTTAGACTGGTAGTTAGTGCCGAGGTGGTAGATGCGCAGGGAGTCGCTCGATAAGTTGATCGTGTCCGTGAGCGCAGCCTCCAGCTCCACTCTTTGGGCGGGAGAGACGAGGCACTCGAAGACCGAATTTTGGACACGCTGGCCGTAGTTTTGGCATATCTTCGCCACTTGGCGAAGGCGCTTAGCCCCGTCGGGCGAGGCGGTATTCACGTCGTAGGTGACAAGTAGGTACATCAGCTTTGGATTAGGAAGACAGGATAGTCGTCGAGGTCTCCTCGGAGGCATCGAGCTAAGAGCAACGCCTGAGCATAGGGAAGCAGTCCTATGGGTATGCGCTCCTGGAGGAAGGGGTGCATGATCTCCTCTCGCTTGCGCCGTTGCCAAGCGGCTAGGAGCTCTTTGCGGGGTTCGTCTCTAAGGATGTATCCGTTTTCGCCCTGAGCGATGAAGTCAGAGGGAGCGACCTGTCGCTTGTTGATGACGGTCAGGACGAAGCGATCCACGAGGTAGGCGCGAAGCTCCTCCATAAGGTCTAGGGCAAGGCTCGCTCTGCCCGGTCTGTCCGTATGGAGGAAGCCCACGTATGGATCCAGACCTACGGTCTCCAGTGCAGCTGTAACCTCGTGAGCGAGGATGGTGTAGAAGAACGAAAGCAGTGCATTGGTCTCATCGCGAGGCGGTCGTCGCGACCGTCCCCCGAAGGTGAACTCCGGTCGCCGTATGAGGTAGTGAAAGAGGGCAAAGTATTGCTGCGCCGCTAAGCCCTCTACGCCCATAACGGTTATACGGTCTCGCTTGTAGGCTAAGCTCTTTTGCAAAGTCTTGAGCTGGCTCAGTGCCTCCTGAAAGCTCTCCTCCACACTCTCCGTCGGGTGGTAGTCTCTCAGGTAGCGACCCAGCACCGATCGCTGGTTTGCTATCTTGGCTGAGATAAATAGTGCGGCGAAGTGCGCTGCGGCTGGTTCGTCGTCAGCAATGCGGTACTGCGTGTGTCTCAAGAGGACATTGCCCCTCGTGGGACCCTCTAGCGAACCTATATAGCGACCTGTGGGGGTGAGGAATGTGAGCTTGACCCCCTCCTGTACGCAGAGCTGCATCAGCCCTGGCGAAGCACCCATATAGGAGAATGTGATGATTCCCTCGAGGTTGTGTATCGGTATGCGGAAGGTTTCCTCGCCATCTATACGCGCCACGACATTGGTACCGTCCTTGAGGAGATAGACGTTGGGCGTAAGGATATAGAGGGTGTTGAGTAGCTTTCTCATAAGGTGAGTATGTCGAGATGCTTTAGGTAGCTCTTTGCCGATCGATGAGATGCGATGCGAGGCATGCACTCATCGAGGAGAGAGCAGGAGCGGCACTGACGGGTGTAGTGCGCTGGTATAGGCGTGCGCTGCGCAAAGGCCTCGTGCATCGTACGGGCCACCTCGTAGCACGCCGCCCGCAGGGGCTCGTCCATCTCAACCTGTAGGCGATGCCGTGTCTCTCCATAGTAGAGTGCTCCGTAGGGAATAGAGACTTGGTACATCTCCTCAAGAGCTATGACCTGAGCGCAGAGCTGCAGCTTGTCAGCGAGGTGAGTCTTAGGCTTGCCACGCTTGTATTCGACAGGAGTCGCCTGCCACGCCCCTGGGTACTTAGGGTGTCGGAAAGGACTCAGGCTATGATCCCGTAGCGGGGTAAGCTCGACCGCATCGGACAGCCCGTATAACCCCAAAGTGTAGGAGACGAGCGGCACCCGTCTCATCGTGATCGTATCTCCCACGCGAGCACTCAACTCAGGCTGATCTACACGCTTGTGAAGGATCTGCCCTAGTGCAGTGAGGTGGTTGTCGTGCCATAGCTGCTCTAGGGTGATCAGTTGCCACTGACGTGGACAGAAGCAGTAGTGCTGTATCTCAGAGATTGTCAGCAGCTCCTCGTCACTGTAGTGTCTCATGAGGAAGAAGGTCGTTTTAGAGAAAGCCCCTCCGTAGTGGCCTGCCTACGTGAGGGGCTTTTGTGTGAAAGGGGGCTAGACGAGCTCGATGACCTCGACACCCTGGAGACCGTTGCGATCGATCTGGACGGTGTAGTCGGAGAAGTCGCGTGCGGGGCCGGTGATCTCCTCGCGCCGTGCTACGGAGACACGCTCGAAGAGCTTGTGTGCAGGCGCATTGCCCAGGGGCGAGTCGTGCTTGAAGACGATCAACTTCTGCACGCTCATGAGTCCACGGGCTGCCGAGTGGTCTAGGTCAAACATATTCTGGAGTGCCTCCCAAAAGAGCTGCAAGTCATCCTCCGTAAAGCCTGTGTCCTCGGCAAAGTGTGGCGTCACGAAGCCATACATCTTATATAGCCCGTAGGATACGGTGGCTTTGCGGCCCATGGTCTGATCCTTATTTGCAGCAACGACTGGGACAATCGTATGCTCGTGTGGAAAGATCGGGTCAATAGATCGTCCGAATGTGAGCTGTATAGGGCCTCGGACTTGCCCAGCATTGGCCTCCTTAAAAGACATAACAGCACCAAAAGCTCGTATGTCATAGAACTCTCGAAGCATTGCCTCCCGCTTGAGGTCAATGATCTTCTTATCATTCTTCTTAGCGTCCTTCTTGAGCTTCTCTATTTCATCTGATGTCATTGTTGAGATCTTGTCTTTGAGGATGGGACCTTCCTTGACATAGATCTCATAAGACTGAGGTCTATCCGTGATGTGTAAGTAGTCGATGTAGTTGCGCACCTTGCGCTTGATGCATACATCGGTGACGAGTCCCTCACCGGTCTCGGAGTCTACACGGGGCAGGTTATCACTATCGGGATCTCCATTGGGGTTGCCATCCTTGACGTCAAAGAGCAGGATGAAGTCATAGCGATTCTGTACGATCTGTGGGTTATTCGGTTGCATATTCATGGCTCTATTGGTTATTGTTCTATTTCTTCAGTTGGGTTGTCTGCGTCCTCTTTCTTATTATAGGAGTAGACTTTCTGATGATAGTAGCCTACGGCAAAGAGGCTCTGCTCATCTAGCGAGAAGGTAGCGGGGAATGCTTTTCCCTTTGTGGTAATAAGCTCGGTAATCTCATTGAGGAGCTTATCAAAGAAGACCGCCAGTCCAGGCTTCTCTTTGTATAGCTTGCTCAGGTGATGATTGTACAGTCTAAATAGTGGCCCCATTACAGTATTGGGTCGTGTGGAGGCACTGTCGTAAAAGCGGTCTCGGATGGTCGCATTGACTCCCTTGCCTAGAGCTGCGCGCTGAACCTGCTCAAAGACGGCAAAGAGGCGTCCGGCGAGGTAGGCGATGTTGTCGTTTTGCTTGTCTAAAGCCATATCTAATTCTTTTAGTTGTTTGTATATTCTTGCTTTGCGGTTGATGCAGCCCTTGAGGATGGCTACACATAGATCAAATCTTTTCTTGTATTCTTTCTTTTCCTTATTGGGCTTTTGTCGGAGTATTTGAGGAATCTTACTAATGCATGCTTGCTGTAGTGTGAGCGGGTAGGGGGTGCCATTCAGGATACTCTCGACGATGCTCTGTATCAAGTTGAGCTGAAACTTTTTAGAGCTGGGCGCCGTGGAGACCGTGGAAACCGTGGACACTATATTGTATAGAGAGTGTAGAGGAGGGTTCTCCTCGTCCACATTGCCATCCCAGCTGATGATATTCATATCGACGAGATGCTGGTAGACCCTGTCGAAAATCTCCGACACAGTCCCTTGCTGCCAATACTTGATAGCACCACGCCCTCCTCCTGTAGCACCGATAATGTAAAATTGTCGCTCATCCTCCCAATGCTGCCCTTTGCCACGGTTGCCACGGATAGCTTTGAACTGTTCGAGCAATTTGTGGGTTTCCTGCGTGGGGTTAGGAGCTTTCTCTTTGCTCCGATTTCTTCTCTTCGGTTTGTCATCTTCTATGGTGGACTCCTCCTCGTCTTGCTTATCCTTATGGTCTACGAATGTTACGTCTCGGAAGGTGTTATTGATGCTCTCATTCAAGACATCTGAGTTCCAAAACACATAGCGAATGCTCCCAAGATCATAGTGTGTATTGGGATTGTCGCATAAACTATTGAAGGCCGTAGCATAAGCAAAAGCTGCATATTTAGATATAGGCGCATTGTCCAAATCTTTTACACCTCTTCCGTACGAGCAGAAAGCTGGTTGGTTGAAAGAGACCAAAGGGGTTCCATCACCTCTTTTGGAGTCTGGCAACTGAATTGGCGTATGCTTCTCTACTAGAGGCCCCTCCATTCCTGTAATCAGACAAAGTCCTGTAATCTTGCCTAACGAGAGTTGCTCTTCTGCCCACAAAAGAGCGTCATTATCGGAAGCTATAATACCAGTAGAGCCTTTTAATTGGAATGATATCCAGTCGGTTTCATTGACATCTTTGAAAGACTCTAAGACCTCAGGACTTTTATACAGCCCTTTTGAGTAGAATTGCTGTACGGCTTTGAACGATTTGTTCTCTGGATAGAGCTCTGCAAATGAGTTAACTATCTTCACAAATAGGTTGAGAGCATTTTGGGATCGCTTGGTCTTCGAGCCTTTATCTATCCCAAGAATATACATTTTCTTATCCCATAAGTGGTTGGCTTCAACGCCACTTGTCCTGCCCACACCTGGGATTACTAGATACTCTTTCCCATTACTGTTTTTGTCACTAGTATCTTTGAGGGGCTTTAATCTCACGAAAGAACCATCTTCCTTGATGATGATAGCCCAAGCGATGACTTTATACTCCAATCCAGGAGGAGCAATAAGCTGCAGTTTGTTCATCGCTTCGTAGTAGTTGTATAGTGCTTGTAGGATCATCTCAGTATCTCATTACTATCCATTGGGGGGACGAGGATGACGCCCTCGGTCATCTCCGCATGATAAAACATAGCTGGGGGATTCTTCCTATCCCGCTCGAAGTCCATGTCGTAGAGCATGATGCTTAGGTCGCGACTCTCAGGGATAGGTCTGGGCTCTAGGACTGTCTCACCATGCTCTAGGTCTACATACTCAAAGGAGCAGGTGAACTCACGACACCCTAGGTAAGGCATCGTGAAGCATTGCCCAGCTTTGGCTCTACGCTCGAAGATCTCTTGGTACTTTCTGGGGTTCTCCGCCTTACGCTCGGCTTCGCTGTACTCCTCGTTGTAATGCTTCTGACAACTAGCTGAGCGGTTCCTCACGGGGATGTAGACCATCTTAGCATAGATCCGATAGTCTACGTCACACAAGATGTAGGAGGCGCGTTGCTGTCGCTTATCAGACACATCAAATCCATTTGTGCCGTAAGAGCTATCCTTTATCTTCTTCTCATTGTAACTTGTGATTGCTTCCACCTCATTTCGCTTGATGGTAAACCGCTTGATTGGGGCTAGCACCTCTATCTTCGTGATCTCCCAGCGTATGGCGGGCTTCCAGTAGATCGCCTGAAAGATGGCTCGCGCTGCACTGGGCGTGATCACGTCATAGCTGACACGCTCCACCTTCATCTCGGGACGTGTGAAGCAGGCGAAGGGACCACGCACACGCAGGCAGTACTCTCTATCTATGTACTCTTCCATATATCTATACATCCAAGAATGTTAATGTCCTATCGATTATTTGTATCCCAGTCTCCGAGCTATAGAGCTTATCATCGATTAAATAAGCGATGCCGCTCTCACTCACTGAGATGCTTCCTTTCAAATTTAAACAATCTTTTTCATAAAGGCTAATGGTAAAACGATTCATTTGTCGGTACTCCTGTCGTGTCAGCGGAAGGTTGCTTTGGAGCTTCTTGATGATCGCTTTCCCCGCATCGCCGTAGGGAATGACGATAGGAGTATCCTGATTCTCGATGTACCTAAAGTTCTCGCTCGCCGTCTCGTAGTCGAAGCGTAGCCCCTCACACCGCTCGTCATCCACATCCCAAAGCAGAGGGGAGACCCTCTTATCTTTCTCCCGGGTCTTCTTGTTGTCGAAGCAATCGACATCATTATAGAACGCCTTGTAGTAGCGCTCTATCTCCTCTCTCTGAGGAGCTCCCTGCTCAGCCAGCCGATCAAGCAGATCCTCCAGGGCACCTTGCGCCCAGCTCATCTCACCCGGGATGTCCGTCCCATCAGTAAGGCGAAAGATATAGACCTCGCCAGGCTCTGCCATACGACCCTCGCGGTTGCACCGCCCAGCGGCCTGCATGACCGAGTCTAGGCCCGCCATCGCTCGGTAGACCACGGGGAAGTCTAGGTCTACACCAGCCTCGACCAGCTGCGTACTAACGACACGCACCGGTTCTCCAGCCTTCAGGCGACGGCGTATCTCCTCTATGCGCTCCTGAATGTGTGCCGAGCACATCCTGCGTGAGAGATGTATCAGCCCCTTGCCCGACTTGTCTTGAGCTTGCAGAGCGGCATAGAGACGAGCCGCATCCTTGCGACTATTCACGATACAGAGGAAGCTCTCGTGCTCGGCCAACCGCTCGGCTAGCTCCTCTGTAGAGAGCTTGAGTAGGTCCCAATGGTAGCGAACCTTGTCAAAAGGTGCAAAGTGCTCGGCATCATAAGGTACAACCTCCCGAATGGGCTCCTCGAGGAAGAAGAACTCATGACCGATCCGCTTGCTGTCTGCTAGGATGTTTTCGTCAAAGACCGGTAGCGTGGCGGTACAGAAGAGAGGCTCTACACGGAAGGCGTAGTGAAGACTTTCCACCACACGCAGGATCGGGTTGAGCAGCCGAGGGGGAAACATCTGCACCTCATCAAAGACAACGACCGAGTTGCAAATGTTGTGTAGCTTACGACAGCGACTCACACGATGAGCGTAGAGCGACTCGAAGAACTGTACATTGGTCGTCACGACGAGTGGCACGTCCCAGTTTTCTGTCATGAGCTTGGTGTACTCCAGAGCTTCGTCAGCTCGCTCCTTGGCATCTACATCTGAGTGATGCTCCAGCACTTGATTCGCCCCAAAGATCTCCCTAAAGGTTTGCGCTGTCTGGGTGATGATCGAGGTGTAGGGGATGACGTAGATGATGCGCTCACACCCTTGCGCTATGGCGTGCTCTAGAGCCCACATCATCGAGGAGACCGTCTTGCCCGCACCAGTGGGGAGCGTAAGCGAGTAGATCTTTCGCTTAGCCGTGCGCCCATGGTTGCGACATTGGTCAAGAAAGGCAGCTCGCGCCTCATTGATCCGCCCATCGCGGTTGAAGTGTGACACATACTCCTCTAGCTGTTTGCGCATCTCCTCTAGCGAAGCCTTAGCGCTCTGACGAATAAGGCTTTTGTCGGGAGTCATAAACCGCTCCGTGTCGAGGAAGTCTGCGTCTACCAAGCAGGAGAAAAGCATACGGATCAGCAGCTGGTAGTCTTCTTGGTATTGCTCGTTCCACACGGCAGTGACCTTGTCCAGAGAGGCTTTGTACAGAAGCTCTTCAAGCTGTCTCGCCTCAGGTTGGAGTCCCTTGACTAAGTTTGCGACTGCTCTCTTGGTATCACTAGAGTCCACAACTTGTCCTTTCCACTCAGAAGCATCGTAGAGCCCTCGGTGGTGAGCCCCGATGCAGAGCGAGAGGATCTTGAGTAGTTGCTGATTACCGCCCACCTGCTTTAAGTCGTAGGCGTAGCGTGCTCCTGCGGGGCTGTGCGGGGTACGCCACCCGTTGAGCATTGGGTCTAGACCGGACTGCTGACGTATGTAGCGCTGGAAGCCCTCTTGGTACTTGCCCAAGTCGTGCAGGAGCCCCAGCAGGTAACCGATCTCGCCAAGCTCTGGATAAGTGGTGATGCGCTCAGCGTAGCTCTGCGCCAGCTCCGCCACGCCGTGTAGATGATCTAATAGAGGTTGCGTCTCGTAGGAGCCATCCTCTAGAGCCCTTACGTGGGCTATCTGCTCTGTGTCGTGCATAGCGTGGTTATACTTTAATCGTATTAATAGTATTTAGAGTTCTGTTTACACTATGACTAAGATACACTTTAGCCAAGAGAACTGCAAGGGTCTTGCGTACATTCCAGTTTGTTGACGGATAGAAGGGAAAAGTTTCCAGTAGGAAACAAAACGATTTGACGGATAGAAGCGAAATGTTTCCTACTGGAAACTTTTTTGTGCGTGGGATGGTTTTGTAATGTGTTGTATATGAGCTTGTTGTTTGGGCTTCCCATGTGGGTCGATCTTTGTTTGATTGGACGAGGTATTTTGGGAGGTTTTATCAGTCGGTGGAAAGTGGTAAATTTGATAAAATAAAATAGTCTCAAAAAATGGTAGATCATAAGGATATAAGTAAGATAAGGCACTCCTTCCCAGGGCTGGAGCAGGAGATCTATGGTGGTAAAAAGCTGGTGTACTTGGATAACGCGGCGACCACGCAGCGTCCATCCGAAGTCATCAAGATCTTCGCTGACCATAGCCTTTACAGTAATGCCAACATACACAGGGGGGTTCACTACCTTAGCCGGAAAGCGACTGAGGCTCATGAAGAGGCTCGGCAGTATGTGGCGGATTTGATTCACGCAGATGAGGCTGCAGAAGTACTCTTCACGAGAGGAACCACCGAGGGGATCAACCTTGTGGCAGGCACCTTTTGTCGGACCTTTATGCGTCCCGGCGATGAGGTCATAGTCACTGAGATGGAGCACCACTCGAATATAGTCCCTTGGCAAATGGTTGAGGAGACCTATGGGATCAAAGTGCAGGCATGTAGGGTGAACGATGATGGTACGCTGGACATGGAGCATTTGCGCGAACTGATCGGGGAGCGGACGAAGATGATTGCCCTCTGCTTTTCTTCCAATGTGCTCGGAACGGTAAACCCGGTGCGTGAGGTTGCCCGGATGGCTCATGACCGAGGAATTGCTGTCCTTGTCGATGCTGCCCAGACTATCGCCCACCGTGCCGTGGATGTCCGGGAGCTTGACTGTGATTTTTTGGCTTTTAGTGGACATAAGGTATATGGTCCGACGGGTATAGGGGTTCTGTATGGTAAGCGGAAATGGCTTGAGAAGCTGCCACCCTACCAAGGCGGAGGGGAGATGATCAGTCATGTGAGCTTTGAGGGAACATCGTACGGTGAGATACCCTATAAGTACGAGGCCGGCACTCCGGACTTTATAGGCAGTGTGGCATTGCAGCGTGCGCTGCAGTTTGTGAGCGAGATTGGCTATGACACTATCCGTGAACAGGAGGAAAACCTGCTTGCCTATGCGACAGAGAAGTTGGCAGCAGTACCTGATCTGAAGATCTATGGGACAGCTCCTGACAAAGAGCCGGTCATCTCATTTTTAATTGATGGGGTACACCCCTACGACCTGGGTACATTGCTGGATCGCATGGGGATTGCGGTTCGGACGGGACATCACTGTGCTCAGCCACTGATGGAGCGTTTTGGCATAGAGGGGACTTTGAGAGCCAGCTTTGCAGTCTACAATACTAGGGAGGAGGTAGATGCCTTTGTGGATGCGCTCAACAGGCTGATCCCGATGCTCAAAAAGTGAGCGAGGAGCTTTGTCTATATGCTATGAGTACACGACCTGAGGAGAGAATGGTAGAGATCGAACTGGGGGGGATTGGCAATCTGAGCAATGACCCCGGAGTGGTGGTCTTATTGCTGATGCCCGCAGGGTCGGCCTTGTCGCCTTATCCAGACGGACAGGTGCCGGTGTTTCCGGTGCCCATTGATATGTTTACGGGTCGGCTGTATCTGCGAAGGTTGTACCGCACGCTCAGGGGGCTTGATATGAGTAGTGAGGTGTTGGCAGGATACTGTAGGGCTGTGAATATCACTCTCGACCGTGTAAATATCCGCTTGGACGACTCTGCTGTCCGGACAGAGCTCGAGGTGTCTCACTCTGATGGATGCCAAGAGTCGCTCCCGGTGCATCTGCACCGGACTGTGCTTGTTGCCGTACTCAATCGTATACCGGTGTATGTGGAGTCCAGCCTTTTGGATAGAATGGCACAGAATGTCCGGATACAGGGAGCAGATGAGTGGCAGGATGATCCGGCTACCATCGAGCGAGCGCAGGTACATGCTCTTAGGGAGTTGATCACTTCGGGCGCCACTCCTGATGCCATGCCGGATGAACAAAGACTGTTTTTGAACAGTCTGGATGCAGAGGTGCTGAGTGCATTATTGGATATTTCTGTGCAGGCAGAGAACTTTGAATGGGCAGCGTATCTGCAAAAGATGAAAGGTGACGATGAGCAATAGACTTAGTGACTTTGGGGCACAGATGGCTCCTCCTCTGGATCAGACAGTGCAGATGACTTTTCACCGACTGGAAAAGCCGGACGATCAGGACAATAAACGTGCTGCCGCCATTATACTACGAACGGTTAGCCATGTAGAGGAGGCTCGCGAGTACCCGGTGCTTGTCCCGAAGTATGATGAGAAGGACTTCATGATAGCAGAGCACTACTTCATAGCCCAAAGGCGTGAAGACTATGACCTGATCGGTGAACTGGAGGAGCACTTCCGGATATCATTGAGGTATGTTTTGCTATGGGAGTCTATGGTGGACGAGACTCTACAGGCTCAGATGACTCTGCTCACACATGAGGGGGAGAAGGCGGCTTTTCCGGTCAGCCCACACAATGCCGTGCTCTATGCTATGCTGCACAATATGCCAATCTTGGTCGAGAAAAGGTTGGTCGAGCAACAAAAGCCGGTCACAAGATTTCCTAACGAACAAAACGATATGTCCTTTGAGGAGCGTTATGTGAGAATGTATATGGAGATTTACCGCCAGGCAATACTGGAAAATAAGCTACCTGACGCATATAGCCCTACAGAGCTGGAGCAAGGCTTTTACTTCGTTGGACGCGAAGGGCTGCGAGAGTTGGAGCAGTTGGCTGTGGAGAATGAGCGCTTTGAGTGGGCACAGGTCATCAGCGATTTTCTGAAAAAGTAACTTCCCCAAACCGTAATAACTAATCTAATTGGTACTGAGTGATGGAGGATTTTCCCTTATTTGTCGTCCCGGATGTCGAGCTTACAGGCTGCCTATCGGAGGAAGAGTCGCACCATGCTAGCCGAGTTCTTCGGATGCAGGTGGGTGATAGGATGTATGTGACGAATGGTGCGGGGGACCTATACTTAGCCGAGCTGAGGGAGGTGTCCGGAAAAGAATTGTCGGTGGAGCTTATAGAGAAAGTGCCGGTGACCGCTCCGTCGCATCCGGAATTGCACATGGCAGTTACCCCGCTGAAGAACGCAGATAGGACGGAGTGGCTTCTTGAGAAGTTGGTAGAGGTGGGGCTTGGAACTTTCTCCTTGGTAATGACTGAACGAACAGTGCGAAAGCATATCAAAATGCAGCGCCTTGAAAAAGTGATGTTGGCAGCCATGAAACAGTCACGTAAGCGCACGATGACCCGGATCGGGCAATACGAATCGTTGGACGAATTTTGTGATCTTTCCTTTCCCGGTCAGAAGTTTATCGCCTACTGTGGCGAGGAATATCCAAAGCAAGAACTGGCAAAGGTACTGAAGCCCGCTATGCCTACCTTAGTCCTAATAGGTCCCGAGGGAGATTTTACACCTGAGGAAGTGCGACGAGCAGTAGAGTGTGGATTCGTCCCCGTCAGCCTGGGTCAAGAGAGACTCAGAAGTGAAACAGCAGCCATGTATGCCGGAATGCTGCATCATATCCTAAATACTCAAGCAGAATGATGAAGATAACCTGCCCCTACTGTGGAGAAGCGACATCTACTCAGGCGCCAAGCGTCTCTCAGGCAAAAGCCCTGAAAACAGTGTGTGCGCATTGCCACAAGCCTATAGCGGTATATTCACAACAAGCAGCCATGCAGATGCACCACGACCGGTCAATCCGTGCTGTGCTGATGGAGTCGAGTGATTTGGATAATCAGGGTGTGTACTTAAAGGTTGTCGAGAGTGATCTGGCGGACAGCCAGATACTGCCGGTGCCACTAGGGGAGTCTGTGCTTGGAAGATACAATAAGAATAGTCGAGCAGAACTCCAAGTGCTCACAGATGATGTGGACTTTGGACGAAATCAAGCCCGCCTATGGCTGACAAAGAAGGGAAGCATGACTATATCGGATAACGATAGTATTGCCGGGACCTATGTAAACGGCACTCTACTTGCCTCCGGGGATAGGATGACGCTGCACGATGGCGATGTGCTGACCATGGGGGCAACGGTCCTTATCGTCCATTTAGATAAGATCAATTAGCCCGATACAACAGAGCCTGCCTGCACAAGTGCCCTAGGGAAGCAATTTATTCCTCTATAGGAAACTGCTCTCTAAGCTTCTTACGCTTTTCCTTTCTCAGATTTCTATTGAAGAAAAAGCGGGCAATGTATTGTCCTATCCTAATGACAATAGCGATGCCTGCCAAGGTGTAGAACCACGTCCGATCCTCGGGCGTGACAAAGAATACCACCATGGCGGCTATTGCCAATAGTAGAAAAAGAACGGTGATTAGCGAGTAGGTCTGTCTAAAATCCATTTGTGGCTTTGGTCCAAAGTTTTTCAATTGTATCCGGTAGTTCTCTCCTTCGGATCTGCCCGATTGCTCCGATGAAATGGTGCAGCCTATATCTACAAGACAGCATGAATATCTCGAGCAACAATGTGTTCGTGGTTGTACCGATCTACACGGGTAATGGTAAACGATACCTTGAACTTCTTCCCCAGATCCAGAGGTCGATACCTGGTGGCATTGGTGATGGCTGTTACATTTTCTGCTTGCAGGATATCTTTTAGCGAAGCTTTGCGCTTGTGGGTATATATGACGTAATAACGCGTCTCAAGTCCCGGTGGCATGGGCACGTCTCCCAACCAAACCAACTCTTGGTAGAGCTCTCCCTCAAGTAAGTGAGCCGACCGCTTGGGCTCAGGAAAGTTGTCTAGGTTATCAGGGTAGGGGGTAGGGGGTATGAGAGCAGGGTACTTCCAGTAGTTTTTTGAAATGGTGCTTCTGACTCCTTTGTAATCAATAAATAGATCATCAGCAGGCCATAAGACATTCCCATCCGAGATGTCCACGGCGATATTTAGCTTGGGAAGCAACTGCCTGTGATCCATCGTGCGACGAATAGACTGTCCAATGTAGTAGTGTGCGTTTTGGATGTTTTCGCCCCACCAATAAGCCAGCTCGGTATAGTCTGCCAGCTTGTGCCCCATGTGCCAGTATAGCTGAGGGGCGATGTAGTCGACCCAGTGCATTTGATCCCACAGTAGGATGTCGGCATACAAGTCATCATAGTTTTGGAGCCCGTTGGTCTTGGAGCCGGTCGGGTCACTTTTCTCATTGCGATAGATGCCAAACGGGCTGACTCCAAATCGCACATACGGTTTGATACTCTTGACGGTCCGGTGCACTTGCTTGATGAGTAAGTTCACGTTTTCACGTCTGAAATCTCCTATTCCCAGTCCTCTAGTCTCTCCCATACGGCGATAGTCCTCTTGGTCAGGAAAAGGTACGCCGGCTTTTGGATAGGGGTAGAAGTAATCATCCATGTGCAGTCCATCAATATCGTATCGGCTGACAATATCTGCTACGACCCGACAGGTATAGTCCCGAACGGATTGCAGTGCGGGGTTGAATAGTAGCAAGTCCTCATATTGCACAAACCATTCGGGGTGCTTATAGTAGGGATGGTTTCTCGCAAGTGGTTGGGACCTGTTGGTCGATGCTCTATAGGGGTTGATCCAGGCATGCAGCTCCATACATCGCTGATGGCATTCGTCGATCATGAAAGCCAGTGGGTCCCAAAAAGGCTCCGGGCTGATCCCTTGCTGTTTGCTCAGGAAGCGACTCCAAGGCTCATATGGGGAATAGTACCAAGCGTCCGCCTCGCTGCGTACTTGAAAAAAGACAGCATTGACCCCCATCTCCTTGAGCTGGTCCAGCTTAGACCTGAAGAAGTTCTGGAGCTCCTCCGTTGTCATCTGTGCGTATTGGTTGCGAAATACGGTAGGGATCCATGCAGCTCGCATCTCTACACGCCGGTGTACATACTCAGTCTTTGTCGCTTTCTCGGCATGTTTTTGGACAGTCGTCTTTTTAGATCCACAGCCTGTGACCACTAGCAGCACAGTCAGGGCGAAAAGGAGCTTGTGTTTCATTTCAGAAGAGCGAAAAATAGTTGAGTAATGCTCATGTAGATAAACATCCCGACAAGGTCGTTGGTGATGGTGATAAATGGACCGGTTGCACGAGCCGGATCCATTTTGAGTTTATTCAGAGTGAGCGGTACCAGTGTGCCAAATATGCTCGCAAAGAGTACCACTGTGAACAGACTAATGGATACACTCGCCATGATCACTAGGTCACGGATGTAGAAGTAGTTGTACACAAAGACCACAAGCGCAATGATGCTGGCATTGATAAGGGCAACAGCCAGCTCCTTGACGATCAGCTGTAGAGTCTTGCCGGGGCGTAGCGAATTGCTTGCTAAGTCTTGCACAATGATAGCAGAGGACTGCATCCCTACGTTACCTCCTGTCCCTCCTATCAGTGGGATGAAGATGGAAAGAGCAGGGAGCTGGGCAAAGACACTGTCGTACTGTCCGAGTAGTACCGAGTTGAATATTCCACCTGCCATACCTATGAGCAGCCATGGTAGGCGAGCTCCGGTTTGTCGAAAGACGGAGTCAGAGCTTTCGATATCTTGAGAAAGACCGGATGCGAGCTGATAGTCTTTCTCATGCTGTTCGCGCATCTCATCGACCACGTCGTCTACGGTGATGACGCCTACCAGTCTTCCGATGGAGTCAACTACCGGTATGGCCACCAGGTCGTATCGGTCAAAAGCATTGATGACCTCCTCGATGGTATCACTTACATGCAGCAGCACCGGGTCACGCTCCATGACATTCCTGACTCTGTTGACGGAGGGGTTGGTGATTACCTTTTTGATCGGCAGGGTCCCCACCAGCTTATTGTCGTCATCGACCACATAGATATAGTACAGTTCGTCCAGGTCCTCTGCCTGAGAGCGCATCTCATCCACGCACTTGGGCATGGACCAGTTCTCATTGATGGCGACCATCTCTTTCCGCATCACACCACCGGCAGTATCCTCGTCGTAGTGGAGGAGGTCGATGATGTCTCCCGCTTGCTCCACATCATCCACCAGGGAGAGGATGGACTCCTGCTGATCTTCATCCAGGTCGCGGATGAGCTCTGCCGCATCATCCGTATCCATGTTCGACAGGAGCTTCGTCGCAATATCCTCGTCAGATATGTGCTGCAGGATGTTTTGCTGGTCGTCGTCATCGAGCTCTAGGAGTACGTCTGCTGCCGTCTCATTCGGCAGCAGCTGATGCAGGTAGATGGCATCATCAGTGCTTGATTTCTCCAGCAGTTCGGCAAGGTCGGTCGCATGCAGGGTAGGGATGATCTTCTCCAGCTCTTCGGTATTCCTACTCTTGACCAGCGACGCTATCTTATCTATTCCTTTATACTTTTGCTCCATCATTCTTCTTTTGCTTGGTTGACCGCATTGGTCAGTGTCACAAAGTCCTCTACCCCCAGCTGCTCCGGTCTCAGCCCCATGAGGTGGTCCACCTCTCCGGGCAGCACCACCTTCCCCACAAGCGGCTTGAGCGAGTTGCGGAGTGTCTTTCTCCTCTGGTTGAACGTTGTCTTCACCACAGTCTTGAATAAAAGCTCATCACAGCCTAGCTCTTTTCGGTCGTTCCGGATGAGCCGGATCACGCCACTCTTCACCTTTGGAGGAGGGCTAAAGACCCCTGGCTCCACCGTGAAGAGGTACTCTACATCATACCATGCCTGGAGCAGCACACTCAGTATCCCATACTCTTTGCTTCCGGGAGGCGACGCCAGGCGTCTGGCTACTTCACGCTGCAGCATACCACCGGCAACGGGGATCAGCTCCTTGTAGTCCAAAATCTTGAAGAAGATCTGCGACGAGATATTGTAGGGGTAGTTGCCGATGACCATAAAAGGTTGCTCGGGACCAAATACTTCCGACAAGTTTAGTCTCAGAAAGTCGTCGTGAATAATGCTTGCCCTGAGGTCCGGAAAGGCAGCGCGTAGATAGTCTACAGACTCGTCATCAAGCTCGACTACTTTCACCTGCCGGTGCTCCTCCAGTAGGTACTTCGTCAGTACGCCCATACCCGGACCAACCTCTAAAACAGGGTGGTCAAAGCCTGAGATGATGTGTGCGATCCGCTCAGCGATACCTTCGTCCCGAAGGAAGTGTTGACCTAGTGCTTTTTTGGCGTGTACCGGATTCATGGGTTTGAGTTCTTGTTTTTGTCTATAAGGAAGTCCACGAAATGTGGTACTTTTGCAAATATAGCTGTGACAAGCTGGTGCAAACTTACCAAAAATGGATGGGAAAGCCGGATAACTATAGGTCATACTTGTCTGTTCGGTACTAACAAAAAAAGACTAAGTCATATTTTACATATGAAGCTAACGCTCAAAGGTACGCTCAAAGTAACTCTACCCTTGCTTGTAGGAGCACTGATCCTTTGGTTCTTGTACCGAAATATAGACGTTGACAGACTGCTTCACACCCTTAGGGCGGACTCCAAGTGGTGGGTCATCGTTGTCGCTTCCCTCTTTGGGACGATTGGCAATACCTTCCGGGGGCTTAGATGGGATATCATGCTTCGCCAGTTGGATCCTCCGGTCAAGACCTTGACTAATTCGATCCTTACAACTCAAGGAACCTATGCGGTCAACATGGTTCTGCCTCGGTTGGGGGAGATATGGCGCTGTGGAACCATGAAATTATATACAGGGCTGTCCTTTTCCAAATTATTTGGTACCGTAGTTATGGACCGAGCTTTGGATATCCTTGTCGGCGTTGTATTAGCCATTAGTGCAGCGTTGCTCAACTATCCCTTTTTCTACACCTTCTTTCGCGACAACCCCGACTTTATTGAGCGAGTCGAGACTTTTTCCGGGTCAACTACTTTCTGGATCCTTCTTGCTGTATTCCTAGTCGTTTTGGTTGTAGGGATTGTCTTGCTGAGACGATTCGGTTTTTGGGAGAAGTTCATGCATAACCTTAGAGATATATGGAGCGGGGTGCAGACTGTTTTTACGCTCAATAGGCGATGGAGTTTTCTCCTCTACACGGTGCTTATTTGGGTTAGCTACTTCCTACAGTTTTATCTGACCTTTTATGCTTTTAGCTTTATGGCAGGTCTTGGTTGGGAAGTAGCCTTGATGGCATTTGTGCTGATTACGTTCTCTATGGTGGCGCCCGTTCAGGCAGGACTTGGCGCATGGCACTTCATGGTCATCTATACGCTTGTCTTCTTCGGTATTGGTCGTGATGATGCCGGCTCTTTTGCGTTGATCGTCCACACCTTTCAGACGCTTTGGACCACCCTGGTAGGGCTCCTCTGTATCGCCGTACTCTCGCTCTACAATCGATCCGCTGCCGCTAAGTGACGACGACCGACCGGATACTTCGCCTGGCAAAAGAGCTCGGTGCAGATGCTGTGGGCGTGTCACGTCTGGGACCGGTGGCATCCGACCATAGTAGGCTGTACGAGCAGTGGATCAATAGTGGCAAAAACGGCAAAATGGCGTATCTCTCTCGAAACAATGCGCTGAGGTTTCACCCCGGTGACGACATCCTCCCCGGAGCCCGGTCGGTCATCATCGTGGCACTCAGCTACTACCCCCGGGAGCTGCAAGACCCGCAGGCACCCCGGGTCTCAAAGTATGCCTACGGCACCGACTACCACACGGTCATGAGGCGGTATCTGACTACTCTCGGAAACCTAATTCACCGGGACATTGAGGGGCATGCCTACCGGGCGATAGTGGACACCGTCCCATTCCTGGAGCGGTACTGGGCGGAGGTGGCAGGGGTAGGGTTCATCGGACGCAATCACAACCTGATTGTCCCCGGAGTGGGGAGCTACGTCTTTCTGGGCGAGCTGCTGACCACCCTGTCGCTCGAACCGACCGGCCCGAGCCGGCACTATTCATGCGGAGCTTGTTCGCGCTGTGTCGAGAACTGCCCCACCCGGGCACTGACCGCCCAAGGGCTGGATGCGAGGCGGTGTATCAGCTACCTGACGATCGAGCACCGAGGTCCGATCCCCGAGGAGCTGGCAGAGAGGTTTGAGCGACGTTTCTATGGCTGCGACACCTGCCAGGATGTCTGCCCGTACAATCACCGCTCCACTGTACAGCGACTCTTCCCTCCGTCCGATGCCGTCCTCCGACTGACGGCGCATGATCTCCGCTGCTTCACCCGGGAGACCTACGACAGGCTGACCCGCGACAGTGCCATCTCCCGAGCCAAGTGCCCGGAGCTGAAGCGCAACGCCGAGATTTTCTTGAAGAACAATCCCTAATCCTTCCGCCAAGTCTTTCTTCCTCCCTGCCATTTCCAGGAATGAAGTGTACCCACTTTTGTAGAGGTTACGGGCTATAAATCATTTCGCAATGTGAAATAAAAAATCTCACATTGCGAAATAAACATTAGACCTGGGGGAAACCACCCCTACCAGTTGATTGTGTTGGTCAAGCCGATCTACTTATTATTGACTGCTTCAATGAGTTTTGGCTTGAGTGCATCCGTCCAGATTTTGTATCCTTTGGCATTCATATGCAGCCTGTCCTCAACCCAAATGTCTTGTCGGATATTCTCGGGATTGAGTTTGTCATTTTCCGGATGGCTGTACATTAGAGTAGGGATGTCAAGGTACTCCACACCCTCAGTAATGGAGGCAAAATCATGGAATAGCTGATTTACTCTGACCTGCATGGGGAGTAAATGACCTCTTGCGGGCGAAGGCTTCATGCCAATGAGGAAAATCGGAACATCAGCATACTCAGTCTGTAGTTTAGAAATAAAGACTCTGAATAGGTCAATGATCTCAAGTGCTGTTATGTCGTCTTTACCTCCTGTGATGTCATTTTCGCAATAAAGTACAATTGCTCGAGGATTGTAATCCCTTGCAATCACGTCGTAGTTGTAGATCATGTCGCGTATAGCTGATCCTCCATAAGAGCGGCGAATAATATTGAGTGGAGCCATGTCATCATAGATGGTAGACCACATGTTGATCGATGAGCTTCCCAAGAAGAGTACATCACAATCCTTGGACTCGAGATCTATGTTTTCCTGGAAGTAGCGCTTGATGTCTTTGTCATAGCGTGTGATGAACTTGTGGCTGTCCAGTCTGTCAACCGTTATTGTGGCGTGCGTACGTACCTGTTGATCTTGAGCAACCGCTTTGATGGACGTGAATGTGCAGAGCAAAAGACTCAGTACGAGTGTATACGTTGCAACCGGCTTGGAATGTAAGTGTTTCATGAAGTTAGAAGTGATAAAAGTGTTTTTTTAGTTTGAATATAGGTTTACGAGTTGTCAGTGCTACGCAATATAAATAAAAACATGTACTGCGACAAGACTTTTCTTGCTATAAATGCAAGAAAAGGTTTTAGAAAAACTTATGCTATTGTCACCTTTAGAGGAGTCCAAAAGTTTCACGGATAGTAGCGAAAGGTTTCCAGTAGGAAAGAAAATGATTTGACGGATAGAGGCGAACTCTTTCCAGTAGGAAATTTTTTGCCACCAAGAAACTTTCTTTTCTGAACTAATAGCTCTACAGTTTTTGACATCTCCTGAATGCAGTGGAAAGGGTTGGTTGTGGATCCAGTAAAATGATGTTATCTTTGGGTTCTAATCGGTGCGATTGTCTTAAATCGTGACGTTTTTTGTTTATTTTTACGTCCAGTATATCGTTTTTGCCAGCGTCATGAAAAGAAAAGAGGAACTGAAATCACCCAGGTATGAGCTTGATGATTTGAATGAAGCACTCCGTACCCTCAAAGCAGGAGGACTAATCCTCTATCCAACGGATACCATATGGGGGATCGGCTGTGATGCTACCAATGCTGAGGCTGTCTCTCGGGTATTTGAGCTGAAGCGGCGCGACGATGCCAAGGCACTGATCAGCATCGTGCAGACCAATGCGATACTTCCTCTCCTGATGACCAAAGTACCCCCTGTGGCATACGACCTGATCGACGCTGCTATCCAGCCACTGACCATCATCTACCCCGATGTGCACGGACTGGCTCCCAACCTTTTGGCAGAAGATGGGAGTGCCGGTATAAGGGTGGTGGATGAACTATTCTGTAACAAACTATGTGAGCGTTTCCGAAACCCCATCGTTAGTACAAGTGCTAATATCTCCGGAGAGCCCTCGCCGGCTAGCTTTAGGGAGATCAGTGACGAGATCAAGAATGGGGTGGACTATATCGTGCAGTACAGGCAAAATGAGCGGACGCCACACGTGGCATCCAATATCATCAAGCTGGAGGTAGATGGCGCATTTAAGCTAATAAGATGAAACAGCAAAAGCCGACCAGCAGTGCGGTCCTTAGGTTCCTCCGATGGCGTGAGAAGCATATCCCCGAGCGAGTCCTTGTCGTAGGCTTGGCGTTCCTTACGGGGGTCGCATGTTCTATTGCTGCCGCTACGCTCAAAGGGACGATCGGACTCATACAAAATGCGGTGATGAGCTTCAACGGGCTGACACAGTTCAACTACAGCTACTTGATCACACCGATCATCGGAATTTTGTTGTCCGGGTTGTTTGTGAAGTATATCGTGAAGGATGACATCGGGCATGGTATCTCCAAGATCCTCTTTGCAGTAAGTCAGCGCAAAAGCCGCATAAAGGTACACAACACCTGGACGTCTCTTGTCGCCTCATCGGTCACCATCGGGATGGGAGGATCCGTAGGAGCAGAGGCACCGATCGTGCTTACAGGATCGGCGATAGGGAGTAACATCGGTCGGTTTTTCCGGCTGGAGCATGGCAACCTTATGCTCTTGGTGGGGTGTGGCGCTGCCGGGGCTGTGGCAGGGATATTCAAAGCACCGATCACCGGTCTGGTCTTTGTGATCGAAGTGCTTTTGATGGACTTGACGCTCAACTCGGTTATGCCACTGCTTGTGGCATCAGTGACGGCAGCTACGATGAGCTATCTTTTCTTTGGGATGGAGGCTATGTTCCCCTATGTAGCGGAGAATCCCTTTACCCTTGAGCGGATCCCGATGGTCTTCTTTCTTGGAATTGCCTGCGGGCTCATGGCGATCTACTTTGTGAAGATGACCGTGCGGCTGGAGACAAAGCTCAAGAGCCTAAGCGAGTGGAGAAAGTTTGCTCTGTGTGCGGTCGCGCTAAGCACACTTATATTCCTATTCCCTCCACTTTATGGTGAGGGGTATAAGACCATATTGGATCTTATTACCGGACAGATAGAGCATCTGATGGATGGCTCGCCCTTTGAGCTGCTGAAAGACTCGGGAGTGATGATCCTTCCCCTTTTTCTTGCCTTGATTATCTTCACAAAGGTCATTGCAACGGTATCCACCAATAGTGGGGGGGGGAGTGGTGGTGTCTTTGCGCCCAGCCTTTTTGTCGGGGCTGTCGTCGGCTTTGTCTTTAGCTTCTTGATGAATCGCTTCGGGGTAGGGCCGTTCTTGCCTACAGAGAATTTCACTCTGATGGGTATGGCAGGCTTGATGGCGGGAGTGATGCATGCTCCACTTACCGGGACATTTTTGATCGCAGAGCTCTCCGGAGGATACAACCTCTTTTTGCCCTTGCTGGTGGTCTCTGTCACCAGCTACGGTGTCTCCAGGCTGTTTTTGTCCCACAATATATACGCCCTGAGATTGGCGGAGGAGGGTAAGCTCGTTACCCACCAAAAGGATAGGGCGGTACTGACACTTATGGATGTGGAGCAGGTCCTTGAGGATGACTTTAGCATACTCAAGCCGGACATGACACTGGGCGATGCGGTACGTATTTTTTCGAGTAGTGAAAGTACCCGAAACATCATGCCCGTCGTCGAAGATGATGGCCATATGGTGGGGATGATCCTACTGGATAATATTCGCAATATCATGTTTAGGCCCGAACTGTACGATCGAATGCAGGTGAGTAAGATCATGGTCGTGCCGAGCATCCGAATACAAACAACAATGAGTATGGAGGAGGTGATGAGGGCATTTGAGGACTCCAAGACATGGAATCTCCCGGTCGAGACCCCGGATGGTGAATATGTGGGCTTTGTGAGCAAATCGAAGATATTTAACTCTTATCGAGAGATCCTGAATGAGAATTTCGGGGGAGATTGAGTGTGCATTATTGAAACATCATAGAATGAGAATCGTTTTTTTTGGAACGCCGGAGTTTGCCTCCACTGTACTTGAGCGGATGGTAGATCACGGGTGTGGTATCGTAGGAGTGGTGACCACTCCCGACAGACCCTCGGGACGCGGGCATCGATTGCAGCCCTCTTCTGTAAAGGAGACTGCGCAGAAGCTACTTCCCGGTACCCCTATACTCCAGCCTGATAAACTTCGTGACAATGACTTTCTTGATACCCTAAGGGCGTTGGAAGCCGATCTCTTTGTTGTTGTGGCATTCCGTATGCTGCCGCGTGACGTGTGGGCGATGCCTAAGTGCGGGACTTTTAATCTTCATGCGTCGCTGTTGCCAAGGTATCGAGGTGCGGCACCGATACAGCACGCCATCCTCAACGGTGAAAGCATGACCGGAGTAACGACCTTCTTCCTTGATGAGGATATCGATACAGGTCGTATACTATTACAACGCAGTGTGACTATATCCGACACCGACAACGGAGGAACACTGCATGACAAACTCATGGATGTAGGGGCTGACCTTGTCTGTGAAACCATTGACCTGATCAAAAACGCTGAGCCGGGCATACACCTAGGCACTAGCCAGAAGGAGCTAATGACCGGTGAACCGCTGCCTTCTGCCCCAAAGATCTTCAAGGAAGATAGAGAGCTACACTTTACCAAGGATAGTGCCCGGCAAATCTTATTGCGCATCCGTGCCATGAGTCCATATCCTGCCGCTCTTGCTCTTTTGTCAGATGGAGTGGAGATAAAGGTGTTTGATGCGCGGGTGCTCCCTGATGTGCCCGGATTGAACCCCGGTGAGGTGCACATTACCGATGATAGGCGGCTCATTGTGCAAACTGTAGAAGGTGCTGTACTGCTGCTCGTGATCCAAGCTCCGTCAAAGCGGAGGATGGCGGTAGAGGACTACCTGCTTGGCAATGAGATAACCGCAACATTTCAATAAGTGACTAATGAATCTGACCACTATGCCTCCTATCTTTCAATTCGTAAATCGAGCTCTCCTGGCTCTGTTGCTCTGCCTATTGCCGGTATGGTCTATGGGGCAATCTTTCACCCTAGAGCAGTACGGTGGTAGAGCCAATGACTCAACACATGATAATGGTCCGGCACTTGTCAAAATGCTTGATGCACTAAAGAGAGCCAATCAATCCGGTCAGGCGGTAAAAGTCAATCTGGGCTCCGGGGATTACCATATCTGGGATACGCATCTACCTACTCATGAGATCTTTATATCCAATCATGACCATGTGGATCAGCGTGCCGTGGCATTTTGGTTGGATGGGCTGAAAGGTGTGACGATCCAAGGGGTGAATACCAAGCTCCTCTTTCACGGACGTCTTATTCCATTCGTCCTCTCAAATTGTGAAGATGTGACTGTCTGTGGGGTCAGTGTCGACTATCTTCGACCGGCATTGACACAAATCACCATCAAGGAGGTCTCTGATGATGTAGTTCGTGCTGAGGTGTTGGAGGAGTCCAAGTGGAGAGTTGACAAGGATAGGTTTGTCCTGGAGTGTGAGGGCTTTGATGTTGTCCCTAATAGCTGTATGCCCTTTTCCGCCGACGGGCATATGAAGTGGAACCGTGCTGATATCTCCTTTAAACCCTCCAAGGTGGCACGAGCCGATGATGGCTCGATCCTGCTCTATGGATGGTCCGAAAGGGAGCACCTAAAGCCTCAAGATGTCTATGTTCTTCGAACCTACGCACGTCCCACCCCCGGTGTCGTTATCTCTGACAGCAGAAGAGTGACTCTTCGGGATGTGGCGATCCACTATGCAGAAGGGATGGGCTGCTTGGCTCAAAATAGTGATGACCTTACCTTAGATCACTTTTCCGTCAAGCTTCCTGATGGGTCGCCCAGGCATTTCACGACTCAGGCAGATGCTACACACTTCTCCGGATGTCGGGGGTACATCCGGTCCACGGATGGGATCTATGAAAATATGGCTGACGATGCGATCAATGTCCATGGTACTTACCTACGGGTCGATAGTATCTTAGATGCCCGACACTTGAGAGTTACGTTTGCACATGGTCAGACCTTCGGTATTGGATGGTATCGAGAGAATGATGAAGTGGCGCTTATTGATCGCCATACGCTCAAGCCACTCTTTACCTCCAAGGTCGCTGACTACCGTGAGGTTTCGAAAAAGGAATCCATTGTCGTTCTAGAGAGACCGCTTCCGGAAAACATCATTGCGGATTTAGTGCCGTTGGCGATAGAGAATCTGTCTGCTTATCCTACAGTAGACTTTGGCTACAACGTTGTCCGAAATAATCGGGCACGCGGCTCTCTTTTCTCGACCAGACAAAAGGTACTCTGCCACCACAACCTATTTGACCATACCCATGGCAGTGCTATTTTGCTCTGTGGCGATGCCAACGGCTGGTATGAGAGTGGTCCTTGTGAGCACATCGTCATCTCCGACAATCATTTCGTGAATGCTCTGACAGCTATGTACCAATTCACCCATGCTGTTATATCAATCGATCCGGAAATTCGGCAAAAGGAAAATGGCTTTAGCTATCACAAGAGGATCGTGATCAAGGATAACACCTTCACTACCTTTCCATCCCCGCTGTATTACGCAGAGTCGGTCGAGGAGCTGATCATCAAAAATAACCGGGTCATCCCTACGAATGACTATCTGCCCATCTTTGAAAATACCGACTCGCGGATCATTCATTGAGTACATTCTTATTCTGCTCTCTGTACCGGAGTGGAGACAGGCCTGTGATGAGTTTGAACTGTCTGGAGAGTGATTTGTAGTTCAAAAACCCAAGATCAGTAGCAATATCTTTGACATTCCCCTCCGAGAGGAGTAGGGCTTGAGCAAACCTGGCAATACGTAGCTCAAGGATATACTTATACACCGAAAGGTGCGTCGCCTCTCGGAAGCGTTTCTCAAATTGTCGCCTGCAGAGCGGGACCTGCTTGAGCACATCCTCCACTGATATTTCCGTAGTGGCGTGTTCGTGTATGTACTTTAGTGCCACTCGTACATGTGGATCATCGGTCGTGATTATATCCGTTGAGATTCGCTCTACCACTTTGATGGGCTTCCCAACCACATCGGTAGCGTCTGTCAGGGTCCCATTCAGCAGCTCTGCGATCTGCATGGCGACATCATGGGCTGTCTGCTCGACGTCAAGAAGGATGCTGGACAGAGGTGGGTCAGATAGTGAGCAAACGGTTTCGTCATTATCCACTCCCAGTATGGCGAGCTGGATCGGTATTTTGATGTCGTTTACCTTGCAGATCTCGGTGAGTCTGCTGCCCTGGTTGTCATCACAGGCAAAAACAGCCGTCCCATGTGGTAGGTTTTTCAGAAAGGCCACCAGGTTGGGCATTTCATAAAACCATACATCGTCGATCGATTGCCCTTCATAGATGGAGAGGTTATTTCCGTAGCCCGCTTCTTCCAGGAAGTGCTGAAAGCCCATGCAGCGCTCTTTACTCCAAAAAGCATCCCTATATCCGACAAATGCAAAGCTGGTATAGCCCTTTTGCACGAAAAACTGTGCCGCCATACGCCCCGTAGCTATATAGTCTGACGAGAGGCTGGGTACTCTGGAGAAACGCTCTTTGTAGTCTTGGGCAAACACGACCATCCCGGCATTTCTATAGGCCAGTGCCTCTTCTTCGTTTTCAAAACGTCCAAGGATGGCATCAGCTTCCCAAAACTTAGCCCACTCCAGCACCCCTGCTACACCGTTTCGCTCTCTGTAGGATGGAGGCATGCGACTGACCACCCATGCTTCGTGCCTCCTGGAGTATTCCAGTACCCCTTTTAGAATTTTATAGGCAAAGGACTCGGTAAAGTCAGATAAGAGTATGAGCTTGATCATAACCTAGGTCATTGGAATAAAGGTCGGCAGTCCTCACGATGTTTGCTCATCAGATCTGCTAATCGCCCGTCAGCTCTTAGTCGGGTGCATGAACAATTGCTCACATCGGGTATTTAGTAGGTGCCGCTTGCCGTAACTTCGACTTTTTCCTCCTTGTCCCCATACCTCAGTACAAGTGTAAACGGGACATTCGTTTTGATCGAAATGGCGGGGCGCTCGTTGAGACGGCTTCTCTTGCCGGCACGTAGTGAAATCTCACCATTAGGTCCGTAAGGATAGCGGTCCACCCCATGACTCTCCAGGAGGTTTAGATCCCAGCTGATCTGACTCTTTGAGTAGTCCGCCCTAATCCCCATGACATACTCTAGCAGCACAGCTATAGGAGCGACACCACCCCAGCCGACAAAGTTATCTCTTGCCATGAAGCCCGGCTCAGCTGACTCAGGTGCATAGTACTCCCAGAATGTCCCCGTTTTCTTGTACACCTCGAGTACGTTGTTGTAGTGGTTCATGGCTACTTGGTGAGCCAGTTTGTGGTAGCCCTTTTCTGCTAAGCCATAGAGCACCATGTAGTTGGTCCCGGGCCATACGCCCCCCTGCCAGTACCTGCCGTTTGCTCGATATTTGGGGTGGTTGGCAGCCAATGACGGCACACAGTGGGTTCGGGCAAAGGTGGTGGTGTCTGTCAAGTGTGAGACCAGACGGTCAGTCTGACCTTGACTGAGGACATCGGTCAGTAGCGCCCAGTATGCGCTGACCCCCATCGTTTCACAAAGACTACCGTCACGGTATTGGTCGTACAAGAAGCCACTCTCTTCATCCCATAGGTTTTCTCGGACATATTTGGTCAGCTCTTCTGCCTCTGTTTCGTAGTTTTCGATCTCTTGCCAGCGTTCAATGTAGAAGCCCATCTGCAGTAGTTCGTGGGCAATGAAGATCTGCTGGAGGTTTGTATCCAGCCATACCATATGTCCATGAGAGAAGATAGGGTTGTACTCGTCCTGTACTCGAGGCATGTTATCCATGCCTGTCCCCCAGCCACTGGACCAGTAAGTGCCATTCGGCCAGGTTCGATTCAGATGAAGCCAGTTGTAGTATCCACACAGTACCGGAAATACCTTGTGCAGACGATCCATATCTCCATACTGCCTGAAGTAGCACATCTCTGCCCACGGAATGAGATTGGGGCCCGTGCTTGTCGGATCGTACCGGTGAAAAGCATCCGAACCATCAGCACGGATCTCTCGGCATATAAACCCGTCTTGGTGTTGGTGTGAGTAAAAGTTGTCCAATGTGCGGTGAAAGGGGAAGAACCGCTCCCCATACTTCGCAAACATCAGAATAAACGAGGTGTCCCACATGAAGATATTTCCATTGTAGGCGGTGTCTATATAAGTACAAACGAAGCCGCTACCCTCCTTTGGATCCGTAATGTTCTGAATACCTATCTTCCACGCTTTCCAGTACATCTCTATCTCTTTTTCATGTCCCTCCCAGATAGGGCTTGGCAGTATCTTGCGTGCCTCTTCGTAGCTTCCATGTGGGATGATCTCCGGCTTGGCGTTGATGAACGCATTCTCGGTCACGAAGAGTTCCTTTACATACGTGTTTTTATAGGGCAGACGATACTTTGGGCCCGGGGCACCGTCTATCTGGCTTAGCGCAGGCAGGCATGCCAGTAAGCTGAATGTTAGGGTGCCCAATAGTCTCTTGATCCGGTTGTCGTGATGAGTCATAAGTCAGGTGTTTGTAAATGATGGTAAATATACCGAATTATACCCTCTTGGACGAAACAAGGGTAGGGGCATTCAAGCGGAACTTGTGGTTGGAATTGTCTTGATTTTTTCCGCCGTGTATCATGCAAAAAAGTTTCACGGATAAAAGGGAAATGTTTTCAGTAGGAAAGAAAATGATTTGACGGATAGTAGCGATCTGTTTCCAGTAGGAAACTTTTTCAGCACAAGTCAACTCCTTATATGCGAGGTTGAAGAGTAAGAAGGAAAGAGCCCCGGTGGCTCAGTAAAAGACAATGCCACCAAAGCCCCTACCGACCATCAGTGTGAATACGAAAAAGGATCCGGATCTGCGGATCCGAATCCTTTTATCAACAGTTTCTTTATTGCCGGTATTAGTGACGGCTATTATCGGTAATAGACTAACCCTGCATTAGGAGTGGAAGTGCTTTGCTTTCATGTCGGCATGCTTAGGCTTGAGGAAGATCAACTCCAGTGCAAGAGCAATCACCAGCACACCGCCGAGGAGGGCAAAGGTGAGTCCGAGATTCTCCGCACCCTTGTCTGCCCAAGCACCCATCAGCTGGGTGATGAGAGCGCCGGCAAAGACGCCCATCATATTCATAAATCCATAGGCAGTCGAGCGGAGATGGTCCGGGACAAACTGGCAAAGGATCGGCATATTATTGGCATCAAAGAGCCCATAGCCGATACCGAAGAAGAGGGTCGCCCCGACGAGGAAGACGATGGAACTCCCCAGACCTATGAGGACCAGAGCAGGGATCATCATCCCCAGCCCAATCGCTCCGGTGTAGACGCGCCCGCGGACATCTTTCCGCTGCCATCTATCCGAGACCACACCGCCCACTAGCACGCCCGCGAAGCTGCTGGCAGCGATGGAGATGGTGGAGAGGGGACCGGCGATGCTCATGGTGATGCCTTCGAGGTTTTCATTGAAGAGTGTTGGCAGCCAGTTCTTGGTCGCCCACCCGGGTAGGCTCGGTACGGCAAAGACGAAGAGCAATACCCAGAAGGCAGGCGTGCGGAAGAGGCTCCCCAGTGAGGCACCCAGCCCTGGTGCGGCAGCAGCGTGCTGTCGGCGCTCAAGGGCCTTTTCCCGGAGGGTGTGCTTGTCGTGCAGGAGCAGCATCAGCACCAGTCCATAGCCGATACCGATGAGACCGAGGTAGTGGAAGACACTCTGCCAGCTCATGCCGATGGAGAGCGTCTCCCCAAAGCCTCCCAGCGCCTGACCGATGTAGATACCGGTCATGTGGATGCCGACGGCGAGGGAGCGGGTCCGTCCTATATGGTACTCGGCGATCAGAGCCAATCCGGCCGGAATGTAAAGTGCCTCACTGACGCCCATCGTGGCACGGAGCCACCACATTTGCTCAAAGGTGGTGCACCATGCCATCGCCGTTGTCACCGCACTCCAGACGATGAGGCTGCCGATGATGAGCCACTTGCGACTTAGTCGGTCGGCGATGGAGCCGGCGATGGGGCTGAAGATACCGTAGATCCAGAGGAAGGCGGCCATGAGGCGACCAAAATTCTCCGCCGACTGCAGCTCAGTGATGTCGGCACCAATCTGTGCCTGCATGGTGGAGAGCAGTTGCCGATCCATATAGTTCAGCAGAGCGACGATCCAGAGCAGCCCGACAACGAGCCAGGGATACCAGTTTTTCTCTTTTAACGTAGACATACCTATTGTTTTATTGATCCAAAATTTCCTCTGCGAGGAGGATGAGCTTAGTCAGCATGCGAGGAAGGTGGAAGGGACCCGTCGCGATCAATGCAGGTGAGCAAGCCGCCATACTCTCAGTCGAGACCATGCTCGAGCCAGAAGGGGAGGATACTCTCCAGCAGTTTCTCTCTGCACTGAGTGACGAGATGATGTAGGTAGGTCTTTGTTTCTTGGCTCATAGCTTATTGCAGTAGTCAAAGAAGTGGAGCTCCTCCAGTGCTCTCCGGATGGCCTGCTCTTCCTCCGGCTCTATGGAGTGGAAGGGAATGCGATTGGGACCGAGGTCGAGGCCGATCAGCTTCATGATACGCTTCCCGGCGACGATGTTTCCTCTGTACTTAGCGATAACGTTAATCACGTCTTGAGCGTAGTTTTGCGCTTTCTTTGCACCCTCGAGATCGCCCTTCTCCCAGCAGGAGATCACCTGAGTGAGTACGCGGCCGATGTAGTTGCCGGTGCCGCTGATACCCCCTTTGGCACCGCCCATGACAAGAGCGGAGAGGATCGTCTCATCGAGGCCATAGAGCATGTCGTACTTACCATCCTTGTAGAGCATGCACTGGTTGTACTCGTAGTTGCTTTCGTAGGTGTATTTCAGCCCGGCAAAGGTGGGGACCTCCTTCTCCATAACCCTCATGAAGTCGGTCATTGGGAGGAACGTACCATTGAAGGCAGGGATGTGGTAGTAGTAGAAGGGGAGCTCCGGGGCACCCTTGGCGATCTCACGGCAGTAGGCGGCGAGATCCTCCACGCGGCTCACCTTGGGAAAGGGCGAGGCCATGGCACCGATGCCGAAAGCACCGATCTCTTGGGCGTGACGAGCCAGCTCGCGTGACTCCTTGATAGAGGTAGAGCCTACATGGACGATGAGACGGAAGTCGTCCCACTCGATGGCGGCGCGCCATGCCTCGGCGAGGCGGATACGCTCCTCCTTTGTCAGCATATAGCCCTCGCCGGAGGAACCGTTGATGAAGACACCCTTCAGCCCATTGCTGTGGAGCATCCGGGCATAGGTGGGGATGATATCGGTGTTGATCTCCTCAGCAGCCGCATCCTTGTAAGGTGTAAACGGGGCTACTAGCAGCCCTTTGATCTTAGCAAATTCAGCCATAATTAAGATATTAAATTGTAGGGTTCAGACGTTTTGAATACACGAAGATACTAATAAATCACGCTAATGCGAAGTGTTTGATTTGGTATTGAGTGGCTAATATCACCGTGCTAAGAATCTATGACCTATAGGTCAATTTTATACCCACATAATTGGTATACAAGATCTTCCAGACACCTGGCTACAAGGGTGGAGTCAGAGATTATGACGGTAGTTGGGAGAAGTAACCATCCCTGATAGAGTTAGTGAGGGGGCGTGTCACACAGCAGTGTGGCGCGCCCCCTCTTTTTGTGCTATGGTCCCGATAGACTACTGCTCCGGGATGGGTAGGATAAATGTGGGTACCGGCTGTCCACCGGCGGTACGTAGGTTGGCATCTGTCCAGCCGGTGAAAGCATAGGCGATGGAGACGATCCGAAGAGATCCCTCAGGACGTTTGATCCTCAGGCCTGCCCTGTCGATCTTGCCACTGAGGGGGATCCAATGCCCATCCAGCGTCTCCCCAAGGAGACCTCGCACTTCGGCTCCGTCGGAGGTCTCTATAGCCCCTGCCCCGGCATCCAGTAAGAGCCTCCATCCATCGGCACATGCCTCGATGCGCATGGGTCTTGCCGCAGTCGCTTCTGCTCCATTCCGGTGACCGTAGACAGACTGAAGAGCCAGTTGTGCGGCACGCTCGCCGAGAGGCGTCTTGTCGTGGTAGTGCACATCGTCCCGCTCGCCTAGGTCATAGCTGGTGACCAGGCTTACCCCCTTCATCTCTTCTGCCATGCGCCGCTGAAGATCCCTGAATCGCCCCCAGGATGGCCGGTCCAGGTTGCTTAGCTGCACTGTCAGCACAGGTAGATCAGTACCGAAGTGCCGACGCAGATCCCGCACAAAGTGGGGAAAGAGGAGACTGTACTGCTCCGCATTCTCTGCATCACTCTCGCCCTGATACCACAGTACGCCGGAGAGCGACTGCCCATAGATAAGGCGGTAGCCTGTCTCTTCGTTGAAGGAGGGGTCATAGCTGTGTCTCTGAAAGGGATCCTTCGTGAGTTGTAGGTTGGTGTCCATTCGCTCCCGACACCACTGCATGGTGTAGTCGTTATCTCGCCAGTGATCAAAGACCTTAGCAAATCTCGGGTCGTCCTCCAGTATGTCTCTGCTCACCCATGAGGTGAGGGGGGTGCCTCCATTGTCTATCTCAATGACGCCTACCGGTACGTCCAGTGCACTTGCCATCTGAGCGGCAAAAGCATATCCTACGGCTGAGAAGTCGAGTGCTGCCCCTGTGCTGACTGCACGCCAGGCACCATGGTAAAAGTCAAGCTCATTAGCTCGACGCAGAGCCTCCTCGCTCCAAGGTCTGCTGTCTGTCTCTGCAAAAGGCCTCAGACGAAGTAGCCGAAGGGTTTCCTTCTGAGGATGGTGGACCACCGCATAGTCCGAGCCTCCGGTGGCATCCCTGAGCGGGAATGCCATATTACTCTGACCGGTGACGAGCCAGACCTCTCCCACGAGGAGGTCGGAGAGAGTGATTGTTTTCTCTTTTCCCTCCACAGACAATACCTGAGGCTCTCTGGTTGCCCCTCCGGCAGGGAAGGTGATCGACCACTTACCATCATCTCCTACCGGAGCAGAGAGATAGCGTTTGCCTCGCCACTGGAGAGTGATTCGGTCCCCCCTGTCAGCATGGCCGGCGATCGTGTGGGTCACCCCCCGTCTCAGCACCATATTAGGTTGCCATGCGCCATCGATACAGAGACCGCCATAGTCCCCCGTGAGGCATCGGAAGACCGTCTCAGCCAGATGACGAGCACCGCGAGCATTGGGGTGAAGCGTAGGTGGATCGGTGATTAGGTCAGGGCGGTGGCGAAACGCCTCGTAGAGATCGATAAGTTTAGTCTGTCGGGCCTCTGCCACACGTGGAATCAGTCCCTGCAGGATCCGCTGCCAGTCGTGTGTGGAGGATATGTATCGTGAGTGACAGGGGAAGATGGGAGTCATGCTGCAGATCCGGATGTCCATTGCCGGATTGACCGCTCTGAGGGAGTCGATCAGGGCACAGTAGTCTGCCACGAAGCGATCCCGGTAGTGTGGAAAGTTGCGAGGGTCTGTGTCGTTGAGTCCTAGGTGAATCACCGCTACATCAGGTTTGAATGCAAGTGCCGCAGCATACTCCTTCGTCTTCACGTAGGGATTGTGTCCGTCCGTGAGGAGGGTAGAGCCACTGTGACCGAAGTTCCGCACTTCATATTCTTCGCCAAGGAGATGCCCAAGGATAGTGGGGTAGGACTGCACCGCCGGATCCTCCAGCCCGTATCCATAGGTGACAGAATTGCCGATACAGGCGACCCTAATGCACTGCGCCGAGAGCGAGGGCATGTGCGCCAAGCAGCTCCACAGAAGCAGCAGTAGAGTACTTTGTCTCATGAATAAGTCAGATAAGTAGGTTTTTAACCCCTCCAATATCCGAAAAATTTAGATTAGGGCAAAAGAAAGTAGGAGATAAACGCCATCCGGATAATTTCCTTGTATAAAAAGAGAACTCTATGTAAGGATATTGGTACCTTTGGATAAGACCTTTGTAATGCGTTCTGTCGTCAATAGATGAGACGACACAAGAGAGTCAATGAAGGATAGAATAAGTATAAGACCTCGCTTTGCGCTGCTCCTCGGACTGATGATCAGCCTGATGGGCTCGGGATGTCGAGCAAATCAGGAGAGTAAGACTACGATGAGTCGACTGACAAAGATCGCCCTCCCTCAGGAGTTCGTCTCCGATGAGGAAGGGTTGGAGAAGGGAGTCTCCGGAGCATTTGCCGGAGTGCTGGGAGAGTGGCTGATCTATGGTGGAGGGTGCAACTTTCCCGACAAGGGACCCCTTGAGGGGGGGCAGAAGCGCTTCTACAGCAGGATCCACGCCCTGCGTATATCGGGCGAGGGTGAGGTCCTTGACACACTTACGCTAGGTGCTCTCGAACGACCCTCCGGCTACGGAGCCTCACTTCGGTCGGAGGAGGGGGACACACTCTACTTCATCGGTGGTACCGATGGTACCGCTTCCCTCCGCTCGATCTGCAGGATCACTCTGAACAAAAAAGGTGTGCCGACGCTCGAGCGCCAGACAGATGCTCTCTCTCATGGATGGTATGAGGGTAGCGCAGCTATCGTAGGTAGACGGCTTTGCCTAGTGGGTGGCTGGGCTGCACCCGGACGGCCGATGCGTGAAGTGGAGGCGATGGATCTGCATGAGGGTGGCGAGCTTCGACCTATCGCTCCGTTACCTGACGGAGTACGCATACAGCCGATTGCCTTTGCCCACTCGGGCAAGCTTTTTGTCTGCGGAGGCTTTGCGCCGTCAGAGGGAGGGAGAGCGCCGCTGATGCAGGACAGGAGCTACGCCCTACGGCTCGGGGATGAGACTGCCGAGTGGCAGCTGGTCAGCGACCATCCCGTGCTGGAGGAGGGCGGCCGCAAGCTCCTCTTCGTAGGTACTGCTGTGGCGTATGATGAGGTCGCTGAGAGGATCTATGCAGTGGGAGGTGTGGACTACGATATCTTCCGGAGTGCACTGGAGCGCGAGTATCGTCAGGGGCTGGCGACAGCATCAGGTGACCGGGCAGCGCTGGAGGACTTCGCCCGACAGCGCATCGAGTACATGACGCGCGATCCGGAGGCATACTGCTTCATGCCACACACGATCAACCTTGACTACGAGAGCGGTGAGTGGTCTGTTGTGGCTACGGATACCGCTTTCGCCACTGCCGGTAGTGCTTTGGCCGCTCAGGGCGGTACACTCTACCTCGTGGGTGGGGAGAGGAAGCCGGGTGTGCGCACGCCGGATATTTGGCAACTGTGTCTCGACTGAGATGATAATGATATATGAAATAGGGGAGCCGGGTCGCAGGATGCGAACCGGCTCTCTATCTATATGGGGGATCGCCTGGTGACGTGTGCTGAAAAATGACGGATAGAAGAGAAATGTTTCCGGTAGGAAAGAGAACGATTTGACGGATAGTAGTGATCTGTTTCCAGTAGGAAACTTTTTGCGGTCATGCGGTTACTTTTTGTGATGTCTGTATCTGTTTGTTTATCAGGAAGAAGGGTGAACGTTTGGTTGGTTTTGTGGTTGGGGTGTTTGGTGGTGTGAGAAATTGTTTCTACCTTTGCACTCGCAAACGAGCAAGAGTGTTTTCGTTTTTTCCACCTGCGGATGCGCAGGACAAGGTGTTTCGGGGATTTTTCTTCGATATTTTGTGGGAAAGGAAACTTTTTGTACCTTTGCAAAACCAACGCCAAAAAGCTGGCGTTAACGAGGAGGTCATAGACATAATGAACAAGGGCATCGCGCCGTTTTCTGATTTTGGTGCGATGCGAACAAACAAGTAGTACAAGGGATATTTTTATAGATATAAGAATGTGCCACGTTAATTTTCAGACGAGAGACTAACTTGGGTGTTTACGTACAACCTAAGCCGAGGAGGACTTTCTTTTTGATCTAGGTAAAGGATATCGTCTGCTTTTATAGTAGACACAATTATTTTACTAACAATGGAGAGTTTGATCCTGGCTCAGGATGAACGCTAGCGATAGGCTTAACACATGCAAGTCGAGGGGTAACATGAGAGTAGCTTGCTACTTTTGATGACGACCGGCGGATGGGTGCGTAACGCGTATGCAACTTGCCTGTTAGCGGAGGATAACCCGGAGAAATTCGGACTAATACTCCATATTTTCCATATTCCGCATGGGGTGTGGAAGAAAGATTTATCACTAACAGATAGGCATGCGTTCCATTAGGTAGTTGGTGAGGTAACGGCTCACCAAGCCCGCGATGGATAGGGGAGCTGAGAGGCTGACCCCCCACATTGGGACTGAGACACGGCCCAAACTCCTACGGGAGGCAGCAGTGAGGAATATTGGTCAATGGAGGCAACTCTGAACCAGCCAAGTCGCGTGAAGGACGACGGTCCTAAGGATTGTAAACTTCTTTAGTAGGTGAGTAGAGACAGGTACGTGTACCTGTAGGCAAGTAACCTAAGAATAAGTATCGGCTAACTCCGTGCCAGCAGCCGCGGTAATACGGAGGATACGAGCGTTATCCGGATTTATTGGGTTTAAAGGGTGCGTAGGTGGTATTGTAAGTCAGGGGTGAAAAGCTATAGCTCAACTATAGTCTTGCCTTTGAAACTGTGATACTTGAGTGTAGATGCTGTGGGCGGAATGCGTAGTGTAGCGGTGAAATGCATAGATATTACGCAGAACTCCGATTGCGAAGGCAGCTCACAAAGTTACAACTGACACTGATGCACGAAAGCGTGGGGATCAAACAGGATTAGATACCCTGGTAGTCCACGCCGTAAACTATGATTACTCGGAGTATGCGATACAATGTATGCTCTCAAGCGAAAGCGTTAAGTAATCCACCTGGGGAGTACGTCGGCAACGATGAAACTCAAAGGAATTGACGGGGGCCCGCACAAGCGGAGGAACATGTGGTTTAATTCGATGATACGCGAGGAACCTTACCCGGGATTGAAATGTATACGCCGGACTTATGAAAGTAGGTCTGTTCACTTCGGTGACGTATATGTAGGTGCTGCATGGTTGTCGTCAGCTCGTGCCGTGAGGTGTCGGCTTAAGTGCCATAACGAGCGCAACCCTCATTGTTAGTTACCAACAGGTAGTGCTGGGGACTCTAACGAGACTGCCGTCGTAAGGCGAGAGGAAGGTGGGGATGACGTCAAATCAGCACGGCCCTTACATCCGGGGCGACACACGTGTTACAATGGTGAGGACAGAGGGCAGCTCTCAGGCGACTGACTGCGAATCTCCAAACCTCATCTCAGTCCGGATCGGAGTCTGCAACTCGACTTCGTGAAGCTGGATTCGCTAGTAATCGCGCATCAGCCATGGCGCGGTGAATACGTTCCCGGGCCTTGTACACACCGCCCGTCAAGCCATGGAAGTCGGGGGTACCTGAAGTGCGTGACCGCGAGGAGCGTCCGAGGGTAAACCTGGTGACTGGGGCTAAGTCGTAACAAGGTAGCCGTACCGGAAGGTGCGGCTGGAACACCTCCTTTCTGGAGCCATTTCGAGAGGAATAGTTCTCTGTTATAGATGGTTTAGGTGGTAGACATTCGGAGGTTGGTCTTCCGAGTCTGAAGGGTCACGGTCGTGGGTGTATGCCCATGTGTGACCGAAGTGGTTCATGCTTCTGCATGGGTTGGTTGCTGCTTTGTGCAGTATGCTCCTATGTAGCCTGCGTGACTACTTGTTTGTCGTCCTTGTTTATTTTTTTTCTATCTTTTCGGATGGATAATGTCTCTTCCTTTTTCATATTTTCCGAGCATATCTTTTTGCTCTATCAGTTTGTCTTATCCTGAAGACAGACTGTTTTTTTTGTTCTGGTATGGTCTGCTTTATTCATGCCCGGGACTTGTATTATGGCGGATGAGACCTGAGAGGAGCGTTGGTTAATTCTACGAAAAAGGTTTACCTTTGAGTAAAAGAAAAACAAAGCTTGTTATGCCCGATAAACTATACCTACTCGATGCGTATGCCTTGATCTATAGAGGCTATTTCCCTTTTGTAAACAATCCTCGCCTCACATCACAGGGAGATGATACTTCGGCAGTGGTAGGTTTTCTCAATACTTTTGATGATATACTCAACCGTGCAGGTGCGGCATACGTAGCCGTTGTATTTGATCCTCCTACACCTACGTTTAGACACATTCAATATCCGGAGTACAAAGCTCAGCGCGAGCGTACGCCGGAAGCAATCAGCTACGCCGTTCCCTATATACGACAGATCATAGAGGCACGCGGTGTGAAGATCTTCACCGTAGATGGGTATGAAGCGGATGATATCATTGGCACGATCGCTCATCGTGCGGCAAGTCATCATCCGGACCTGGAGATCTTTATGATCACCCCAGACAAAGACTACGGGCAGCTCGTGACGGAGAAGATACATATTCTCAAGCCGGCTAAAGGTGGGCAGTATGATGACCTAGGGCCGAGCGAAGTGGCAGAGATGCACGGGCTGAAGGATTCAAGCCAAGTAATTGACTACTTGGCACTTATGGGAGATAGCTCGGATAATATACCGGGTATCCCAAAGGTCGGAAAGAAGACAGCAGCCAATCTGCTCCAAGAGTTTGGCTCTATAGAGGGTATATACGAGCATATCGACGAAGTACCGGGAAAGGTGGTTAAAAACAACTTGATCGAATACCAAGCTCAGCTCAAACAGGCACGGGAATTGGTAACTATCGTCAGAGATGCCCCGGTTGATTTCAAGCTGGAAGATATGCTTCCGCTTCCTGCTGACTACGAGAAGCTGACGGAGCTCTATCAAGAGCTTGAGTTCAACACCAAGCTTCGTAAACTCCAGGAGGAGATGGGTGAGCTGCCAACACCACAACGTGAACGCTCGCTTTTTGATGAGCCGGTCTTTGCCGGCTCAGATAAGGAGGAGAATAACCCAAATCCAGAAAAAAGAGAGTGCGACTACCAGCTGCTTACTGAGCGAGAAGGGATCGAGGACCTTGCTAAAAAGCTTATGGCAGCGGAAGCTTTCGCATTTGATACTGAGACAGAGGGACTGAATCCCCTTGAGGATGCCATAGTGGGGTTGTCCATAGCTATAAAGCCTCACGAGGCGTGGTACATTCCTCTGTCTCCTATGCATGCTGAAGCGGTAGAGCAGCTGAGACCCTTTCGTGAGGTTTTTAGGAATAAGAAAATCCTGAAAATAGGTCAGAACTTGAAGTTTGATCTCAAAGTTCTCTCTCGATACAATGTCACTTCGGAGGGTCCATTTTGGGATACGATGATCGCTCACTACCTTATCAATCCTGAGCAGAGGCATGGCATGGACTACATTGCTCCGATCTACTTGGGGTTCAAGCCAATGCCGATAGAGGAGTTGATCGGTCCTAGAGGTAAAAAACAGTTGACCATGGGACAGTTGAGTCCGGAAACGGTACTGCCTTATGCTGCTGAAGATGCGGATGTCACGCTTCAACTGTATGAGGTTCTGAAGCCCAAAATAGAGAACGATCAGGCGCTGAAAGAACTGTTCTATAAAGTGGAAATGCCTCTGATGAGAGTACTTCTGGAGATGGAACTTGAGGGTGTCAAGCTTGATGCTCATCTGCTCAAGAACGCTGTGCAAGAAATGGGTGAAAGCTTGAAAAAACTCGAGCAAGAAATCTACGATAGTGCCGGTCTCAGCTTCAATATAGGCTCCCCGAAGGAAGTCGGCGAGGTTCTTTTTGATCACCTCAAGCTTGTAGATAAACCGGCAAAAACACCTACCGGACAGTATAAGACTAATGAAGAGACCCTTGAAAAGATCAGTGACCTTCATCCTGTGGTTAATTTGATCCTTGACTACCGGGGGCAGCGTAAACTACTAAATACCTATGTCGAACCCCTGCCAGAATATATTAGCCCTAGTGATGGTCGGATTCATACCACTTATAATCAAACAGTGACAGCCACAGGGCGTCTCTCTAGTTCGGATCCAAACCTTCAGAATATCCCCATCCGTAGTTCAGCCGGTCGACAGATTCGTGTCGCTTTTACCGGTCATCACCCTGAGAAAGGTGACCGCTTTGTATCTGCTGACTACTCTCAAATTGAACTACGTATCATGGCGCATTTGAGTGGTGATGAGAATCTTATTCGAGCTTTTCAAGAAGGTATGGATATCCATGCAGTCACAGCGGGGCATATTTATGGTATTCAACCGGAAGATGTATCACCAGAGTACCGTAGGAGAGCTAAGACTGCGAACTTTGGTATCATCTATGGTATTTCTGCATTTGGCCTGAGCAGTCGTCTCTCTATATCGCGTAGCGAAGCCAGCAGTCTTATCAATGGCTATTTTGAGTCCTTCCCTGCTGTTAAGGATTATATGAATAAGGCTATACGTCAAGCCAGTGACCAGGGATACGTAGAAACACTCATGGGGCGAAGACGCTATCTGCCCAATATCAACTCTAGGAACGCCAATGTCCGAGGAGGGGCAGAGCGCAATGCTATCAATGCCCCGATTCAGGGCTCTGCCGCTGATATTATCAAACTGGCTATGATCAGAGTACAGCAAAGACTCGAGAAGGAAAAGCTCCAAGCTAGGATGATCCTGCAGGTTCATGATGAGCTGTGTTTTACTTGTCCTCAAGACGAAACCGACGCTCTAGTCTCACTGATTAGAGAAGAGATGGAGGGAGTCATGCCTAAGCTGTCTGTGCCTCTCATCGTAGATGTAGGTGTGGGTAAAAATTGGTTCGAAGCTCATTGATATGATTAAAAGGCACCTCGGCATTTTTATTCTACTGGTCTCCTTGGTGCCTTTATCCCTCTATGGACAATCTATACGCCAAATAGAGCTTATCCTGGAGCTTTTGCCCGAGGGTGAACAGGATCGACAAATAATAGTAGAACAATTGGAAGACCTAGTCAAATCTCCAATTGACCTAAATTCTGCCTCTGCTGAACAACTTATCTTGTTGCCATTCCTAGATGACTTCTCCGTTCGGAATATTCTTCTGCTAAGATCGCAAAAAGGAGGTTTTAGGAGTATCTACGAAATCAAAGAAGCACTTCCTGAGCTTCCTGAGCAGTATCTTGAACTTCTTGAGCCCTTCATTAGGGTAGGGGAGAGTCCCTATACCTATCATAAGCGAACTCGACATGACTTTTTCATCGGCTCTTCTATGCCTATAAAGAGACAGACTTCGAACTCTTTGGAAGTACGATACGAAGGGAGAAAAGATGGCGTACTTACCTGGCATTTTGCGGGTCAAAAGGATAAGGGGGAGAGTTGGCTCCCTCTGCGTCATGGTGGGTTTGATTATCTTACCGGAAACCTTTTCTGGAATAAAGAACGATATAGTCTGGTGGTGGGAGACTATCGACTTACTACCGCTCATGGACTTTTGCTCGGCATGGGAAATGGTTACTTTTCAGCATTGAAGTTTGGAGGAAACGGTTCCGGAAGATGGGTGGGACAGCTCAAGCCTCATAGATCTTTTAGAGAAACGGGATTCCTCAGAGGAGTTGCCGTGCACGTACATCCTGAGTCTCCACTTTCTGTGCTTCTGTTCTCTGGCTTTGAGCCGATCGATGCTCGTCTTGAAGAGAATAGTATTCGTACGTTTTATAGAACCGGTTTTCACCGTACAGAGGCAGAGCAGCGTTACCGCCACACTGCTAGATGTGAGATGATCGGCGGTAATTTAGCCTACCGTAGCAAAAGTGTAGAGCTTGCCCTTACTACGCTTTTGTATCGATATCGTACCAAGCAGGGTGAAGCACTATCACCCTACCGCCTGTACCCTCAGCGTACTCCCTTATGGCAAAATAGCTTGAGCGTTAACTACAAGAGTGGTCCTTTTCAATCTACAGCAGAGCTGGTATTGGATAAAAAAGACAGGAGTGCGGCTCAGGGTGCAATCATATATCGAGATGAGGCTTTCGGCACTTTGGCTCTACAAGGGCGCTATTATGGTGTTAGCTATATAAGTCCATATGCAGCTCCTGACAGTCATTACTCCTCCACTCGTGGAGAGAGGGGTTTACGTCTAATGTGGGAGGGGGAGGTCGCCTATTGGGTTACAGGACGTCTGTTTATTGATCGATTTAGGCGTATAGGTCCATCCTCTTCTCCTCCCGGGCACGTTATTTCGGCTCGTATTAATTATTCCAACGATCCTTGGTGGATTACAGCATCTGCTCAGTATGTTGCTGTGAAAAAAGATGCTCAGCGATTCACAGCTCGTATTCAGGGTGACCGTTCATTTTTCTCATCTTGGTCGTTACGAGCAGGGGTCCAAGTCTCAAAGCAAAATCCGGAGCCACTAGGCTATTCCTTTTATTCGCGTTTGCACTATCACAAGGACAACTTCATGGCAGAGGGTGGGGTGCAATACTATCGTCTGTATGGATCCGTTGTTCGTGGGCAGCTCGGTTACATGCCCTACTTGTACACTCCGTCAATGCTTAGAGGCAGTGGAGTGCACTATTTTGCGACGATGCGCTATAAGCTCACACCTGCTTTGCAACTTAATACCCGTATACATCCCTCGTTTCTTGATGCTAGCCTTGTTCTGACACTCCAATAAGTGTTGAAAAACGAGATGTAAAGGTTAAAAACTAACAAAACACGAGGAAATATGCCTTTTTATGGGACTAAAGACGGAAAAGTGTTGTTCATGTCCAAAATGATACGTATATTTGCATTGTGGTTTTTTCATAATAGTATTAGATTAAAGGTTAAACAAGAAAGGTTTGGGATGTCGTGAGGCATCCTTTTCTGTTTTATAGGGGGAGGTACTATTATTTGATTGCTCAGCAGTATGGGGGCGGAGTAAACCTCTTATAGGTCAATAACTGTTGGCATGATTAGAAAAGTAGCCCGAGTAGAGTGAAGTCACTCTACTCGGGCTACGAAGTTTTGAAAAGGATTTTCGGAGATCTAAATCCTTGGTTATTTAGATGCCGAGCTTAGTGCGGATAGCTCTTGGGATTGCATCTTTATGAACAACGATGTTCATTGTCTTGCCAGCGACAAATGCTTTTGATGCGTACCAAATTCCGTTATACTTACCGGCGTCTTCTCCCCAAGAGTTTTTCACCATATAGAAAGGTTTCCCTGTCTGATCATTGGCAAGTCCATATATGAGCATCCCGTGATCGTCCGTGGTAGAGAGGTCGTCAAAGCCTTTTTGGCGATACTCTTGTGTTACCTTTATTTCGGGAGATCCGGGTGTCCTGATGAGTTGACCTATGGAGACTCTGTTGTTATTACCAGAGCTACCTATCCAACGTGCTTGATCTGATCCATGGTCAGAGTTTGCTGCTTCTACATCTACCAATACCGCAAGTCCGTTCCGAGTAAAACCAGCTTCGCTTACGTCTGATCCCCATGCAACAGTATATCCATTATCTACTGCGTTGTCGATTACTTCTATGAGCTCCTCAATTGGAAGGTTGTAGGACAACCCATGGCGCCAGTTATCCGGGATTTCTAGTACAAACTGACTGTAGAAGGGGTGGTGTGAAAAAGAGGTAAGGGATACATAGTTATTGGGATCAAGCTTGAGTGCCTGTGCAAATGTTGCCGGAGTATAGCTCTTACCCTCGTACGTAAAGCTCTGTGGAGCTTTGCCCAGATAGGCGTCTATGATCCCGTCAAATGCTTCTTCCCAAGCGGAGCTTAGATGCCCGGCTTTATCCATTTCTTTTACGAGAGCGTCAACAAACCCCTTGGCTATGGCTTCCATCTCTGTGTGCGTGTGACGTTTTGCGCCATAGTTGAGGCCGATCATTTCCTCCATGGGGACAACACCGTGACTCCCGAGAACATGTAGGACATCTCCGAATGCGCCTCCTTGAGCAAAGTTGAGAAAGCCGTGGTAGCGGACGAAGTCTCTTGCCTTATCTTTGTAACTCTGGGATACAATATACATGGGAGCTAGGATCACTTCCTTTCCGGTGAGACGGTATGCCTCAGCCTCGAGAAATCCGATCCCGCTAAAAGACCAGCAGGTACCGGTATTTGCCTGATCCTGTATTGGTGAGATCTTAGTTTCTTTGATGGTGGTAAACTTGTAGCCTTCCGGCTCTTGACTAGGCTCTTGCGCTAGTGCTGGAACTGCTAAAAAAGCAACTAGAGCACTACTTGCCAGTAGTTGATTTAGTCTTTTCATTCTGTTTCGATTTTATTTTTGATTTATGAAAAAGTTAGCTCATCGGGCGGAGGTCTAGATCTTCTGCAAACTTTGCAAACCACTCATTGGTCTTCTCAAAGTGTTCAAATTTAGCCTCCGGAGTTTTGAGTTCGTTGTCCTGTATTGTATTGTCAATCTCTATCTGTATTCGGATGTTGTCGTTTTGCAGACTGTCCGCTAAGTATTTTAGTATTCCTGGAAGTTGGTCATTGAGTTGTCTTGCTTCTGTGTCATTGCCCACTTTTACCTCAAGATCGGCAACAGTGCCCGTGACTATATGAGGCTGATAGCTGAGCATTGCATGTCGGACGAGCATTTGACCCTTGGGCATTTTTGCAGCGTAGCTGTTCCATGCCTTGTGTAGGTCTTCATTAGAAAAGTCGGAGTTCCTTGCCTCGGACAGTGCTACCTTCTCTTGCTTCTGGAGTTTCTGCTCTTCGACAGTCGTTTTTCCTGTCAAGAGGTTAAAGCCAAAGTGCTGCTGCGCTTTCGATATATTGTGTTTTGTGGATGATGTTGTAGTCGGTGTTGTCCCAGCCTGGGTATTTGTTGTGGAGACTGATTGACGGTAGACTTTGGCTTCGGGTGCTTTCCTCGCTTCCCTCTTCTCATTTGCCGTCCTCTCTTGCTCTGAGTTTGATGGGGTGGGGGACGTCACGGTTTTAGGCGTAGAGGATGTGCCATCTGCTTCGTTTTGTGGGGTCGGGTACAGACTGCTTGTGGGGCACTTTTCGACCATTTTTAGCAGAGCCACCTCTAGAGCCAAACGCTTTTCGCTACTGTTTTTGTACTGAGCTCCAAACGCTGTACTGATCTTCAAGAACTCCCAAAGGAGCTGCGTCTTTGAATACTGTCCCGCCTTGAGTAGGCGTTGACGAATAGAGTCAGGCGCCTCTACGATGCTTGCAGTCTCCGGGCTTTGGGAAAGAAGGACGTTCCGAAGAAACGTAGAAAAACCACGCATGATATTGTCTCCTTCGTAGCCGCGGCGTAAGAGTGCATCGATAAGAAGCAGTACTTGGTCATGCTTGCCTTGGAGGATGAATGCCAGGAGCTGGAAATACTCATCTTCATCCAGGAGGTTGAGGTTATCTCTGACACCTTGGATCGTTATAACGCCATTGCCAAATCCTGCGATCTGGTCAAACATGCTCAAGGCATCGCGCATACCCCCATCCGCGCTGATGGCAATGAGTTGCAGAGCTTCTGTATCAGCTTGGATATTCTCTTCTTTAGCTACATACTGGAGATGACGGGTGATGTCCTCCGGAGTAATCCTGTTGAAGTCATGCACCTGACAGCGAGAGATGATGGTAGGAAGGACTTTATTCTTCTCTGTAGTCGCAAGGATAAATATAGCGTGTGCAGGCGGTTCCTCAAGTGTTTTTAGGAACGCATTGAAAGCACTACTCGATAGCATATGCACCTCGTCAATGATGTACACACGATACTTACCCACCGAGGGAGGAATATAGACCTGCTCGGTGAGCTGCCGGATGTCGTTGACAGAGTTGTTGGATGCCGCATCCAGCTCAAAGATATTGTATGAGCGTTGTTCGTTGGCTGCCACACAACTCTCACACTCATTGCATGCCTCTCCCTTGTCTGTACGGTGAAGGCAGTTGATGGTTTTGGCAAAAATACGGGCGCACGAAGTCTTTCCCACTCCTCTCGGACCGCAGAATAGATAAGCATGAGACAGCTTGTCCTGAAGAATGGCGTTGCGGAGTGTTGTGGTCAGAGCTTCCTGACCTACGACGCTGGCAAAGGTGCTTGGACGGTATTTCCTTGCGGAAACAACAAAATTACTCATCGGAAATCAGAGACTAGATGCATCGAAGTTGATGGGAAGTAAGTCACGACAGTCCGAAATAATCTTGGCTGATTTTTCGCCTGCAAGGATTACCGAAAAGGGTTGTTTGAAACGGTCGGCCACCTCCAGCATGACCTGTCGACAGCCGCCACACGGTGCAGCAAGATTTGCCATCTTGCCATCTTCGCGCATCGCCACTACCGCTAGCTTAGCTACCGGGTCTTCGGGGTACTTTGCTCCGGCATAGAAAAGGGCTGTACGCTCAGCGCAAAGACCGGATGGATAGGCTGCATTTTCTTGATTTGATCCGGTGACAATCCGTCCGCTGTTGAGACGGAGAGCCGCACCAACCCTGAAGTGAGAGTACGGTGCGTAGGCATCGGTCGCTGCAGCTTTTGCATGCTCAACCAACTCCTGATCTGCTGATGAAAGGTCTGTCAGATCTAGTTCTTCTATTGGGATGATTATATTTTTACTACTCATTGATCCAACTCTATTAGAGGTGAAAGGGCTTTGCTTAAGGGAAAAGCCCTCTTGGGTAAAGTTACTATTTTTATCCTAATCAACCCATATACAGATCTTGAATCTAGGTGATCAAGTTAGGCGCCTTACGAAAAATCATCTTTCACGTCTCCCCATACAGAAAAGGGAGGTCTGGATCAGAAATAGGAATAAATCAACGAATGCTGTATGCTGTTGATAAACAGATAGATGTCGATCCTAAAAAAGAGGCTGCCTAATGGCAAAAAGTTTCCTACTGGAAACAGATCTCTTCTATCCGTCAAATCGTTCTCTTTCCTACTGGAAACTTTTCGCTACTATCCGTCAAATTTCTTGCTCGTGTCGGAACGAAGAATAGAGAGGAAATTCTAATGGACTGCTCTGCAGTCAAACCGGAAAAGATGCTTGTGAACCAACTAACCCAGATATATGGAGAAAAAGCAAGGGGTGCATTGTCATGACAATGCACCCCTTGTGTATCTAAACAACACCTCCTAGGATGTATAATTTATGTGTTACCTGCTTTAAATGTAAAGAGTCTCCGGTTTGCTCCCAGCGTGTGGCAGTAGCCTAAGAAAAGCATATGCTCACCTAGGGCGAACCGATTTACTCAAATACTACTCCAGCTCTTCCTGGCGGAGACGCTGAACGTAACGAGCTTTTTCCATTTTGCGACGCTTGACAGCAGACGGCTTCTTGAATTCCTTCCTGTCACGTAGCTGGCGCATGGTTCCGGTACGGTCAAACTTCCGCTTGAATTTCTTCAGGGCTCTTTCGATGTTCTCACCCTGCTTTACGGGTACAATGATCATAAATTAAATTCTCTCGTAGTTGTTGTTGTATGATGTAAATTGCTTAAAACTAACGTGCAGCTCCCTCAATACTGCGGTGGCAAAGGTACTTATTTTATCTGAAACTCACAAGCTTAAGCAAGGTTTATGACCTTGGGGCATCCCTCTTTCAAGTGCAATAGTGGTTCAAACTTAGCAATCAAATCCGGGGCGAGAGAGTGTGCCGTGTGTACTGTAGTAGTGCTTGACCTCCTCCATCTCAGTGACAAGGTCTGCATAGTCGATGAGCTCCTTTGGCGCATACCTGCCTGTGATGATAACCTCTACGCCGGGTGCACGCTTTTCAAGAGTAGAAAGCACAGCCTCTATATCAATCAGTCTGTAGTGGCATGCAATGGTAAGCTCGTCGAGAATAACCAGGTCATATGCACCGCTTGACATGATTTTTTCAACATGGTTCAGTGCCTGCTTAGCCGCTTGGAGGTCGGTATGGTCGGGATCCTTAGTAATAAAGCACCCGCTGCCAAGCTGCCGGATGAGCAATCTGCCCGGCTCAAAAAGCTCTTGCAGTCGGGTCTCATGGTATGGGATATTCTTTACAAACTGCCCTATATATACACTTAGCCCCGCTCCTAGTGCTCTTACCGCAAGGCCAAACGCGGCCGTCGTTTTTCCTCTGCCATTGCCCGTATAGACTTGCACGTAGCCTTTTGGCTGATCACCCATGGTTACGGCAGATTTATCTGGCATTGACTAGAAACGATCCCATAGGATAAAGACTGGTTTTTGCACCAGTATTGTCAGCTGGCTGCGGGTAAGCTTGCCTGACTTTTTGTCGCGGATAAAGACTTGGACTTCGTTGCTATCTCTTGCAGCCACAGCGATGTAGTCATCTGTCGGGCTAATAGCAAATTGCCTGGGATGTGCCCCGGTCGGGCAAAAACCGACTTCGGACAGTTTGCCATCAGCTTCAACACCGTAGATCAGGATACCGGGAGTCCCACTTCTGAAGGAGGCATAAAGGTGCTTTCCGCTATGGCTCAGGGATATGTGTGCCCCGGTGCTGTGTGCCCCGGTGTCAATCGTCTGGATAAGCGAGAGCTTGCCATTGTGGTGTTTGTACACATAGATTCGAGGGCTTTTTTCAGCTATCAGGTAGGCATAGCGACCGGTGCCATCAAAGATTAGGTGACGTGGACCGGTACCTTTGGGTAGATCGGTGTGCTCGGTATCAATGGTCAAAGGGGGATTGGTCCGACTGGTATTGAAGTGAAAAACCTTGTCTTGTGCCAAGTCCGGGACGAAGAGCCCTTTGCCGTTTGGGGTTATTACAACAGCATGGGGGTGTGATGTCCCGGCTGAAGTTAAGTCAATCCGCCAGTCAGCTTGCTCTAGGAAGCCCTTTTTATCGGTGTTGAACAGAGTGATTGACCCTGATCCATAGTTTGCTGTTAGGACTTTGTCATCCAATACGCTTACATATGTAGGGGCATTGCCTAGTGTGTATGACTGATTGAGTAGCGTGAGTTCGCCGCTGATTTTGTTTAGCTCGTAGGCAGATACTGTGGGTTGATCTGTAGTCTCGTTTGTCACGTACAAAACACTATTTCGACGGTTAAGAGCCATGTACGTTGGGGACGGAGTCAGTACTTTCCCAGTGTGTTCTGCTCGAAGTGTCTCGGGGTTGATGCTATAGCTCTGTATGGTGCCGCTCTTTTCTGTTTGCCCCAGTGTGCCTATGAGCATGAGTTCATGATCCACACCACTTGTTGGCTGAGGGTGTTCTGTTTTGTTGAAGATTCCACAGCCGGAGAGAATCCAGGCTGTGGCAATTAGGATGGTAAGCTTGTGGAAGTATCTCATGATCTTAGCGTTTTATCTCTATTGCTCGTTGTCACTGTTCACCACATCTGGTGCGATTGGACGAGCTTCATGGACAATAATCAATACAAAGGTATCTCAAAAACAGGAAAACAAGAAATCAAGCAGATAGCGAATATATTTCGAAAAATACCCGTGGATTACTTGGAATTGTTTATATTTGTCTTGTTGCTGCATGGGTTAGTAAAATAATCAATGAACCGCAGCTTGATTAGAGAAAATAACAGCGCTGGCTGTTGCTATCTTTTGTATTGATTGCAGAAGAGTAGTTTCCTTTATTGCTCCACTCTACTGTCAACCAAGACTTTTTATATTGACTTTTTTGAATACTACATACAAAATAAGAACAATGGACGGATATTGCTGTAAAGAGCTAATAAGCACCTACACGAGAGAGCTTGAAGAGAACATATTGCCCTTTTGGCTGAAGCATGGAATAGACCCCGAAAATGGGGGAATGTACACTTGTGTGGACCGAGATGGCACATTGATGGATGGCACAAAGTCTGTGTGGTTCCAAGGGAGGTCTGCATATATCTTCTCATATGTGTATAACCACATCAAGAAGGATCAAAAGTACTTGGATGCAGCTCGGAATATCATAGACTTCATGGATGCACACTGCTTTGACGACAGAGGGCGAATGTATTTCGAAGTCATGGCTGACGGTACCCCTCTACGTATGCGTAGGTATGTGTTTTCCGAAACCTTTGCAATCATTGCCTACGCTGAGTATGCGTTGGCTACCGGAGATCAAGCGTACGTCAAAAAGGCAGAAGAGTTATTTGAGAAAACCCTTTATTTCCTCAACACTCCGGGGATCCTCGCACCTAAGTACCTTCCTACTCAGGAGGCGATAGGGCATAGTATCTGTATGATCATGATGAATACAGCGGTGGTGCTGGCTCAGGTCAGCAATCTGCCGAGGATTCGCAAGCAAGTAGAGGAGTCTTTCCGTACCATCAAAGATAAGCTTTATCATCCGGAGGTCAACGCACTCCTAGAAATGGTCACGCCTGAAGGAGAGATGATCAACACTTTGGGTGGAAGGGTTATTAATCCCGGACACTGCATCGAGACGTCATGGTTCTTGATGGAGGCGGCACGTACTTTGCCAGATCTTTCTTGCGCTCAGGAGATGATGGACTTTTCATTTACGGTACTCAACGATGCATGGAGCTGGGGATGGGATGAGCAGTATGGTGGTATCATCAACTTCAAGGACGCTAAAGGATTTCCCGCTCAAGACTACTCGCAGGATATGAAGTTTTGGTGGCCTCAGACAGAGGCTATCGTTGCTAATCTGTACGCCTATCTATTGAGTGGTGAGGATCAATACCTCGATCGCCATCAGATGGCGCATGATTGGGCATGGAAGCACTTGAAGGATACAGAGTACCCTGAGTGGTACGGCTACCTCCACCGCGATGGGACGGTGGCTCAGCCTGCGAAAGGAAATCTATTCAAAGGACCTTTTCATATCCCCCGTATGTTGGTAAAGGCAACTCTGCTATGCCGTGAAATAGAGGAAAAGAAAGGAAAGTAATAGATGTAAATCAAGATGAGCCCCTAGGATTCGGAAGATCCTAGGGGCTCACTTATTTAGATCGCGTCGGGAAAAAGTGACAAAACTCCGAAATGTAAGGATTTGAGGCTGACCCAAGCTCTGCAATCCGCTGTCACCAGCAAGCTGATGAACCTCAAAAGAGGTTGCGGCCAGACATCACAAGGATCAAGGATCTCGGAAGTGTAATGTATTGATGAGTTTCCCATTTACCCGACGCGAATAGCAATATGCATTGTTGTCGTCAGACCTACGCTTAGGTCTCAAAACAAAGTTACGAAAACATTTCATACTTCCAAAGCATTGGTCTTCTCAGGTCTGATGCCGTAGGATTTTTGCCCTTAGGATGAGGGCGAAAAATTTGACGGATAGTAGCGAAAAGTTTCCAGTAGGAAAGAAAACGATTTGACGGATAGTAGCAAACGGTTTCCAGTAGGAAACTTTTGGGGGTGCACTTTGCTTATTTCAGGAAGGATTCTGTTAGTGGATCAAAATTCAGTAAGTTTGTAATCGACACTTCAACGAAACAATGTAATAACTATAGTGACAAGGAACAATATGACACGAACTATCAGTATTTTCACGACACTAATCCTTACCATCTTGGCTTCAGTAGAAATCGCCACTGCACAGGATACAACACGGGAGTTTGGCTCAAATGTGAACGAGATCTACGTGAGTGGAGCTTTTGACGTGACGGTGGTACCAGAGATGAAGACGGCAGTGCAGTTTAGCGCTAGTGAGGCAGAGAAAGTAAATATAACCACAAGGTCCGGCAAGCTAATAATTACACAAAGAAACGACAAAAGAGCAGAGGATCCCAAGTCAGCTGATCAGAGAATAAAACTGAGGGTAGGGGTCGCCAATATGGCTGATCTTGAAGAAGTGGACGTGGAGGGTTATTCGAAACTAACTCTCGATGCAAAAGGAGTGCTAATCAAGAGCCTGGAGCTCAGCGCAAGTGGAGCATCAGAGCTGGTTGTTAAAGTTCAAGCAAAAGAGCTCGAAGTAGACGTAGATGGCGCGTCTACTGCTGTTGTGACCGCCAATACTACTCAAGAGATTTCATACGAAGTGTCGGGAGCGTCCAAGCTGATCCATAATGGGGACTTCAAAAAACTTGATCTTGATGTTTCAGGATCAAGTAAAGCCACCCTCTCTGGAGTCGGAGACAAAGTGGACATTGATGCCTCCGGCGTCAGCAGTATTGATGCCTCGGCGCTAAGAGCAAAAGTAGGTAAGGTGGATGCCAGTGGCCTATCAAAAATAAAAACCAATATCCTTGATCCTGTCATCTCGGCTTCGGGACTCTCAAGGATCACGAATAAAAACTAATTTGAAGTCAATCAAATTGATAAACGAAATGACTTTTCGAAATAAATTACTTCTTCTTTTTGTCCTGGTTTTTGGTATTACTGGTACCAGTGTTGCTCAGCAATTTGACCTCAAGGATTTAGTAGAATATAGATATTATCCCAAGAGTGCCGGTAGTGGTTTTCGCTCTCTTCCTGATGGAGAGCACTATACCATTATGAGTCCTGACAGGACAAAGATCCTCAAGTATGCGTACTCAAGTGGCGAGCTTGTGGACACTCTTTTTGATGTGGAAAAAGCTCGTGAGTGTGACTTTGGTAGTTTTGATGACTATATCATCAGTGATAACGGTCTCCGGATTATTATCCTCAGAGAAACAAAGCCACTATACCGTAGGAGCCGCTTTTATACCGCTTACCACTACGATGTGCGCCGAAACATGATCTCTCCGCTCAATGAGACACCGGGAAAGGTGAGAATCCCTACTTTTTCACCCAATGGTCGTATGTGTGCCTACGTGATTGACAATGATATCTACATCAAGAAATTTGACTACGATACAGAAGTGCGTGTCACGACCGATGGCCAGTGGAACCATGTGCTCAATGGAGTGACCGACTGGGTGTATGAGGAGGAGCTCTATCAGATCAACACGATGACGTGGAGTGAAGACAGTAAGTATCTTACCTTTTTGCGCACAGATGAAAGCAATGTCAAGCTATTCGAAATGACTGTTTTTGGGACAGGAAATTACCCACATACGTACGACTATAAGTACCCAAAAGCAGGAGAGGAAAATGCAAAGACCGGGATACGCCTCTATCATGTGGACAACCGAAATACGGTTAGCCTGCTTGAAAAAGAACTTTCGACTGAGGAGCAGTACATACCCCGCATGGAGTATCATGATGGTAAACTGTACATTCTTACCCTCAATCGTAATCAGAATCACCTGAGGACCTACCAGGTCGACCCGGATAGTCGGGTGGCTAAGCTGTGGATGCAGCATAGCGATGACTGCTACATAGATACCAATAGCTGGGTTCTCCAGATGCAAATAACCCCCAAGGGCACTTATTACGTTAGTGACGAGAGCGGAACAGCTCAGATCTATCTGTACTCCACTGCAGGGACAAGGCAAAAGCAGCTTACGAGCTCACCGTATGATGTGACAGAAGTCTATGGAGTCTCTCCTGCAGGAGAGGTCTTTTACCAAATAGCCGCTCCCACACCCATGGACAGACAGGTGGTAGCAACCACCCTGGATGGACGTACCAGGCTTCTTTCGCCCGAGACCGGCTACTCGAGAGCAACCTTTAGTGCGGATATGGGGTATTATCTGCTGGAACACTCGACCATTACCAAGCTGCCTAAGTACTCAATCTACTCAGGGAAAAGTGCGAAGGAGCTGCTTTTACTTGAAGATAATAGCGAGCTCCGCAACGTTTTGTCTAAGAAAAATAGGGCGCATAGGGAGTTTATCCGGCTTAATACCGCCAATGGTCAAGTGCTCAATGCCCTAGTGACTAAGCCCATAGGCTTTGTGGAGGGGAAGCGTTACCCTGTCGTTATGACCCAGTATAGTGGTCCGGGATCTCAAGAGGTCCTCAATCGCTTCTCTCTCAACTGGGAGCAGTATCTCGCACAAGAAGGATTTGTGGTGGTCAGTGTGGATGGTCGAGGTACCGGAGGGCGTGGACGTGATTTTTTGAAGTGTACGTACCAACAGCTGGGACTCATAGAAAGCGAAGACCAAATAATGGCTGCTCAAGCTCTTGCCGAGCTTCCTTATGTAGACGGGAGTAATATAGCCATATGGGGATGGAGCTATGGCGGATATAATGTCTTGATGAGCATGAGCCGCGGTCAAGGTACGTTCAAGGCCGGCATCGCAGTCGCACCACCTACCGACTGGCGACTATACGATACGATATACACCGAGCGCTACATGCGTACACCACAGCAAAACCGTAGTGGATACGATCAAGCGTCTGTCTTTACCCACATCTCCGGATTACAAGGTGCGCTTTTGCTTGTACAAGGCACTGCAGACGATAATGTGCACTTTCAGAATGTCATGCACTTAGTCCCCTACCTAGTGGACCATAACAAAGACTACCGCATGCTGATTTACCCGGACAGAGACCACAGTATCCGTGGAGGTAATACCTCTAATCACCTATATCGACAGATGGTCAACTTCCTGAAAGAAAATCTGAAGTAGATGGACAAAGCACCCATACTTCGAAAGCCAAAATGGTTGAAGTCTGCTCTCTCCAGCACCCACCATTACCAGGAGACGTCTAGTACAATTCACGGTGCAGGTCTGCATACGATATGTGCTAGTGGCAAATGTCCTAATCGGTCGGAGTGTTGGAGTCGTGGTACGGCTACCTTCATGATAGGGGGAAACTATTGCACCCGTGCTTGTCGGTTTTGTGCCACTGCATTTGACAAGCACCCTCCTGCTCTAGATCCACTCGAACCTATACGCGTGGCGGAGAGCATTCATCGTATGGGGCTAAAGTATGCAGTCATCACTTCTGTGGATCGTGATGACTTGCCGGATGGTGGTGCTGAACATTGGCGACAAACGATTGAAGAAATTCGTGAAAAGTCACCCGGTACAAAGATCGAAGTGCTCATCCCGGATTTTGATGGAGATGAGACCGCTATCGACACCGTTCTATCAGCTTGCCCTGATGTTGTCGGGCACAACCTAGAGACTGTTGAGCGCTTGACTCCTATAGTACGCTACCGTGCCACCTATCGGTCTAGCTTGTCTGTACTTAGGCATATACACGAGGCCGGCTTTGTATGTAAGACGGGTATTATGGTCGGACTGGGTGAGACTGCGGATGAAGTCTATGCTCTTTTTAGCGATTGCCTGGACAGTGGCGTCTCAACACTCACCATCGGTCAATATCTTAGACCTAGCCACAAGCATATACCTGTCGTGGAATACGTCCATCCGGACCAATTCAGGCACTACAAAGAAGTGGGGGAAAGCATGGGCTTGAGCCACGTGGAGAGTGGACCTCTCGTGCGTTCCTCTTACCATGCGGATGCTCAGTTTGAACATGCTAAACATCACCTAGACCTCAAGGACCTTATTAGTCGATGAGCTATTAGTCATTAGCTCTAGTAGAGAAAGCCCCGGCACTCAAGCTTTAGAGTGCCGGGGCTTACTGTTTTCTTAACTCTTAAATGAATTATTCTGAGACGTGCTTTTTACCAGTGATTGCCTCAACCACATTGATGGAGTAGTCAGCAAGATGCTCATACTCGTCAATCAGGTCAAGGTAATAGACCGACTCCGGGTATTCATACTCCTTTTTGTCCAGAGCATGCAGATTTTCTTTGATGAGCATGTCTCGTTTGTTGTTTACATCATGCTCAAGATTTTCTGCGACATAAAACAGATCAGGAGTCTTCTCGTCTGCATCCAGCGTCTCTATAGTATGGTCGACTACTTGCTCTACAAGCGCATGCATCTCCTGTAGCCTTTTCTTTAGTTCGGGACCAAACATTATGTCGTTATCGTTACGCCTCTTAATGATTTGCCCCATATTATAGCAAGCATCACCCATGCTCTCGATCTCCGTTGCAGCCGTCATGAGTACTCGGACCTCTCTCCGTGAGTCACTACTCAGATCTCCCTCGGATAGTTCGCTAAGGTATTCTACAATCTCTACCTCGATGCGGTCGCAGATGTTTTCATACTTCTGCAGACGGTTATAATTACGCTCAAAGTCTTCCGTATCCTCCGTGAAGAGAAGGAGTTGGACCATCCGAAGCATCTCCCGTACTTTCTGTGCATAGCTCGTTGCCTCCTTGTGCACCTGCAGTAGGGATAGCTCACTTGTGGAGAGCATACGTGTGCTCAAGAATTGTAGATGAGCAAAACTCTTCTTCTTCTCGGACTTCTTGCTGGGCTGAATCACCAACTCACAGATCTTCACATACAGCGGTATGAACCAGATCATTATTGCCGAATTGGTGACGTTGAATAAGGTGTGGAATAATGCCAACCCTATGCTACAAGCTCCAGCCATAGAGGTGAGGGTTGCCTGAAGCCCTGCCATCTCTGCATTGTTTGTGATGAGGGCACCACCGGTTAGCATCTCCACCTGTTCAGGCGAGTACTGGAGGGAAAGTTGGTTGATCAAGGGGTAGAGATCTCTAGGATCCGGACCGTGCATGGTCAATATATACCCTACGAGATTAACTATTGGGTAAAAGAAAATAAGCACCCATGCTACCCCAAACACATTAAAAAGGAAGTGTGAAAATGCTGTGCGTTTGGCAGCAATGTTAGCATTTAGTGCCGCAATATTTGCGGTGATGGTGGTACCAATGTTTTCACCAAGTATCATGGCTGTGGCAAGCTCGAAAGGTATCCACCCCTTAGCACACATGATTAGCGTGATGGCTACCATAGCACTTGAGGACTGTACGATACAGGTCAAGACTGTTCCTATCAACAAGAAAAGAAGTACGGACCAGTACCCCATATCTGTGTATTTTTGCACAAAGGCGAGTGCGTCGGGGTTGTTTTGGAGATCCGGCATCGAATCTTTTAGGAACTGGAGTCCAAGGAAGAGCAGCGAAAAGCCTATGACAAACTCTCCCCATGAGTTTAGGTTTGTTTTTTTTGAAAAGAAGAGGGGGAGAGAAAGAGATAGGAGGGGAATGGCAAAAGCTGAGATGTCAACCTTGAAGCCCAGAAGCGATATAATCCATGCGGTTACTGTCGTTCCGATATTTGCCCCCATGATGACACTAATGGACTGGGCTAAGTTGAGTAGTCCTGCGTTGACAAAGCTTACCACCATCAGCGTTGTTCCACTCGACGACTGGATCAATGCAGTGACAAGTATTCCTGTCAGTACTCCTAGGAAACGATTATGAGTCATGGCGGAAAGAACATTCCGCATGCCATCACCAGCTACTTTCTGCAGTCCTTCGCTCATGATCTTCATTCCATACAGGAAGAGACCTAGAGATCCGAGCAGATACAAGAAGTCTAGAAAACTATATTCCACAACAAAAAGTCAAGACACTAATAAGATGTCGTATTTATTACTGTCGAGGAAGGCGGTGAAATTAACGGTTTGCGACAAGTACCCACCTCGAAAAAATGATCAAACCGCCACTATGCAAAGGTAGAATAAATAAACTAAATTTTAAAACAACGGATGTGTACTGAAAAAAAGTTTCACGGATAGTAGCGAACTGTTTCCAGTAGGAAAGAAAACGATTTGACGGATAGAAGAGATCTGTTTCCAGTAGGAAACTTTTTGCTTTCGGAAAACAGTTTTTTATTTTGCCTATATCTATTTGTTTATTAGAGACATACGTGGCTGATTGTTTTTCTCCTGCTCCGGGAGTCCAATGTTGTGTTCCGACTCAAGAATATAATGGCTTGGCTGTGTCGTAATGAGCGATCCGCTTGCGTCGCTATTTATTTGGAGGAAAATACGGAGAGAGGCTTTTTGTGAAGTGGCAATACGGGGTGACCTAAATGGTATATGTAATCCACAGATAGATGTAGTAGGAAATGGGTAACTTTGACTGTACGTTTAGAACTCTCAATCCCGATGATAGTAGCTAAGAAAAAAAGAAAAGAAAACATAGTCGAGTACATCCTCTATATGTGGCAAGTAGAGGATATCATCAGAATGCTTGGGTTCGATACCGACCGTATTCACGACTATGTCCAAAAAGGATATCAGCTCTCTCCGGAGCTTATGGAGGAGACCGAGGAGTGGTATAATGACCTCGCTGTCCAGATGCAGCTGCAGGATGTGACCGAGTCAGGACACATAATGGCCCTGAATACCATCGTGCAGGAGCTGCAGGACCTCACGGACAGATTGCTTCGCTCACCTTCTCAATCCCTGTTTTCATCCCTATACTATGCCGTCCTTCCTAATATCGTCGGGCTTCGCGAGCGGTCGGGGGGACATGACTATGATGAGGTGGAGGCTTGCTTGGTGGGCATATATGGATATCTTGTCCTGAGGTCTCGAGGAGAGGAGGTGTCTGATGAAACAACTGAGTCAATCAAGCAGTTTAGCACGTTCCTAGCCATGCTGGCAGACCGATACAGAAGTATAGAGGAGGGAACCTTGAGCCTTGAGGTGGATGACAACTAGTACTAAGCCCAAGGTGTGGCTGACCGGTGCGGGGGGGCAGCTGGGATCGGCACTGTTGCACCTTTTCCCTACGCCTGAGTTATTTAGTTGGTGCCCGACCACTCACGGTGAGCTAGACCTCACTGACGGTGAGGCGGTCCGGAGTTTTCTGAGTAAAGCAGACCCTGTGGCGATCGTCAACTGCGCTGCGTATACAGATGTGGAAGGGGCAGAAACGGATCGGGTGCGTGCCTATGCAGCCAATAGTGACGTGCCCCGACTGCTTAGCTCCCTGCACGATCGTGTGGTGCATATCGGTACGGACTACGTGTACGATGGAACAAAAGGGACTGCTTACCGTGAAGGTGAGGGCGATGAGCACCCCCTCTCCGTCTACGGTGCAAGTAAGCTGATGGGTGAGCAAAGAGCGCACCAAAATGGTGCAGTCGTCCTACGGACGTCGTGGCTCTATGGTCCCGTAAAGTGGGGTGGTGGAGGATTTTATGGGAAGATACGGAAGCAAGTGGAGCAGCAACGATCCTTGCGAGTGGTCACGGACGAAGTAAGCTGTCCCACAAGCACCCTTACGCTGTCAAGGGTCATATACAAGATCCTCACAGACTCATGGACTCCGGGGCTCTATCATGTGACGGATCAAGGGGAGGCGAGTAGGTATGATTTTGCTAAAGAGATAGCCCGGCAACTGGGCTATGATTGCGAAATAGAGAGGCTAACCATGGCTGACATTGACCTCAAGGCAAGGCGCCCACACTACAGTGTGCTCGAGGTCGGTGCCTTGCAACAAAGGTATCCCGACATTTTTAGACCATGGGAGGTGGCACTAAGTGAAGTAATAAAAGTAGATAACGAATGAGATTTAACGAAGCTGAAATAGCAAGTCGACGGACATTTGCAGTCATAGCACACCCTGATGCAGGGAAAACTACTCTGACAGAAAAACTCCTCCTTTTTGGTGGAGCGATACATGTGGCAGGTGCAGTCAAGAGCAACAAAATAAGAAAGACTGCCACGTCTGACTGGATGGAGATTGAGAAGCAGAGAGGAATATCTGTTGCAACATCCGTGATGGGCTTTGACTACGAAGGGTACAAGATCAATATCTTGGACACTCCGGGGCACCAGGATTTTGCGGAGGATACATTTAGGACGCTGACTGCTGTGGACTCTGTGATCATCGTTATTGATGGCGCTAGGGGAGTTGAGCTACAGACAAAACGGCTAATGGAGGTGTGTCGCATGCGCAAGACTCCGGTGATTGTCTTTGTCAACAAGATGGACCGTGAGGCTCAGGATCCATTTGATCTATTGGACGAAATCGAAGAAGAGCTTCAGATTGCAACGACGCCACTATCCTGGCCGGTAGATTCGGGAGATAGGTTTAGAGGGGTATATAATGTGTACGAGGGAACCATGGCTATATTTAGCGGTCAGGACAAGAGTCATGTGACCGAGCGCGTAGAGGTAGATGTTCAGTCTCAGGACGCTCTCCGGTATATGTCCGAAAGTCAAGCCAAGAAACTTGTAGAAGATCTGGAGATTATCCACGAGATTTATCCGGGTCTGGATGAAAAGCGATATCTAGACGCCGAACTGGCACCGGTGTTTTTTGGCTCTGCGCTCAATAACTTTGGAGTAAAAGAGCTTCTCGACACCTTTGTCAAGGTGGCTCCGAGTCCTCAGCCGACCAAGGCAGAAGAGCGAACGGTGGAGCCATATGAGCAAAACTTTACAGGCTTTGTATTTAAGATACATGCGAATATGGATCCCAATCATCGTAGTAGCATTGCTTTTGTAAAGATTTGTTCGGGGAAGTTTGAGCGCAATACGAATTACCACCATGTACGTTTGGATCGTGACTTTCGTTTTAGCAGTCCTACGGCTTTCATGGCACAAAAGAAGGAGGTGGTGGATGAGGCTTTTGCAGGAGATATTGTCGGGCTCCCGGATACGGGCAACTTTAAGATCGGGGATACTCTGACAGAGGGGGAAAGCTTGCACTTCAGAGGGTTGCCCAGCTTTAGTCCCGAGTTATTTAAGTATATTGAGAATGCTGATCCCCAGAAGTCTAAGCAGCTTCACAAAGGAATTGAGCAGCTAATGGGTGAGGGGGTCGCTCAGCTTTTTACCAATACATATAATGGACGAAAGCTGATCGGGACTGTGGGACAACTGCAGTTTGAGGTGATTGAATACCGCCTTCTGCACGAATATAATGCCAAGTGTAGATGGGAGCCTATTAGTCTGTATAAAGCGTGTTGGATCGGGTCTGATAATGCGGAGACCCTCGAGGACTTTAAGAGACGAAAAGCGCAGTATATGGCTGTTGATACAAGAGGAAGGGATGTATATCTGGCAGACTCTGCCTACATGCTTCGGATGGCACAGCAAGAGTTTCCGGATATAAAGTTTCACTTCTCTAATGAATTTTAGAAGGAGAAATGAATATGAAGGACGAAAAAGACCGTGCCAATGATGTAGAAAATAAAGATTACCGCTTTTGGGACAGGGATGTCAGCTGGCTTTCTTTCAACAAACGAGTCCTGCTGGAGTCACTGGATCAAACTAATCCCATATATGAGCGCCTCAATTTTCTCTCGATCTTTAGCTCAAACTTAGAGGAGTTTTACCAGATCCGAGTGGCAGGGCTAAAAGCTTCAATTGAGCGCCGAAAGCGTACAACGCGCAAGGGTGTTCGGGAGCTAACAGACAGGCTCCAAGCGGTGACTAAGGAAGTGAAGGAGCAGGAGATGCTCTTTCGACATGCGTGGGAGGATGTGATGGTCCCTGACTTCAAGTCCGTAGGTGTGGATATATACACCGATTTTAGAGACTACCCTGACGAGGTGAAGACCTTTGTACGTACCTACTTCTTGCAGGAAATTTTCCCTTTTATACAGCCGGTATGTATTGCGCCTACTTTGCTCCACACGTTTATTCGCGATAAGCGGATTTACCTATGTGTCGAGGTCATCGGGAAGTCTGATGGTGTGGTGAGCTACTACATGATAAAGCTTCCTTTCACCAAAGCTCCTAGGTTTCTTCAAGTACCATCGGAGGAGGGACGGTACGCCTACACGTTTTTGGATGAGGTCATACGATTGGGGCTTCCATTGATCTTCCCCGGTTATAATGTTTCGGGGTCATGGAGTTTCAAGATATCCCGAGACGCGGATGTGGTTATTGACGAGGACAAGGGTGGGGAGCAGCTGGCTCAAAACATTGAGGAACTTATCAGCAAAAGAAAGATAGGTGATATTACTCGATTCCAGTATGATGATGCTATGCCCTCTCATATGAGAGAGATGCTACAAGAGAGCTTTGGGATCCATCCCGGGGACATGTTAGTGGCAAGGCGCCACCTTCAGCTGCAGGACCTGAGAAAACTACCCAATCCATTGGGTCCGGAGTATGCACAGCAGTATCCTGCACCTATACCTCACTTGAGGTGGGAGCAGTCTGAGAGTCGTATCGATCATATTTTAGCTCAGGATGAGGCTCTCTATGTCCCGTACGTATCGTTTCAGTACCTATTGGATCTTCTGGACGAAGCTTGCTTTGATGAGCGGGTGAAAGCTATCAAGCTGACACAGTATCGGGTAGCTGAGGACTCGGAAGTAATTGATACGCTAATCAAGGCGGCTACTCATGGAAAAGAGGTAACAGTCTTTGTGGAGTTGAAGGCTCGTTTTGATGAAGAGAATAACCTAATCACAGCACAGCGGATGATTAGGCATGGGATTAAGATCATCTATTCTCTTCCTAAGCTTAAGGTCCACGCCAAGACATCTGTCATCGAGTTTCACGAGGGCGCTGTCCCGGATAAGCCCGGTATTGCTATCTTTAGCACAGGAAACTTCAATGAGAAAACGGCAAAAATATACTCTGATATTACGGTCTTCTCTTCACGAAAGGAGCTCTCTTCGGAGTTAATTCAGCTTTTTCGCTACCTCGAAAATACCAAAGGTGAGTACCACTTCAATCACCTCCTTGTGGCAAGTAAAGGAATGGTGGAGCACATCCATGAGCTTATCGAATACGAGACGAATGAAGCGCGTCATGGGCGTCCGGCACGCATGGTGCTAAAGATGAACTCTCTGGAAGAAAAGGGCGTGATTGCTAAGCTATACGAGGCCTCCGAGGCAGGAGTGAAGATCGACTTGCTCGTGCGAGGTATTTGCAGACTTGTTCCCAATCAACCATACAGTAGGAATATCCGTGTCATCCGCTTGGTGGATATTTACTTGGAGCATGCTCGCATTTGGTATTTCTACCACGGAGGAGGTGAGCTGTATTTCGTATCGAGTGCAGATTGGATGAGGCGCAACCTCTATCGAAGAATAGAGTGTGCTGCTCCCATCGTAGATCCAAAGCTAAAAAAACTACTACACGGTATCTTAGAGCTGGGTATGGCTGATACGGTAAAGGCAGTCTACTTGGATGAGCACCTCAATAATGTCCCGAAACAAGACGGTCGTCCCAACCTTAGGGCTCAAAAAGAACTGTACAATTTGCTTGGTGATTTTGTGAAGCCCTGACCTCCGGTCATTCTTGGTGTGCTCTGACTGCTGGGCGCTTCAGCCTGCTCCCTCAGCCCTTTATGCTGTTTAGTGCTGTCGCCTGTGCATACGGGCCCTCGCACAGGACGAGATCAAGAGCGGAAACAGACGAGATGAAGCCGTACTTTTCCTCAAAAACCTGCCAGTACCTTGGCATGGTCACACTTGAGGGAAAAGAAGGATCTCCATACTCAGGTCTGAAATCTGCACCAGTCGGGAGTTGAATCACGGAGCTTGGAGCGGCTATGTCGAGCACACGGCAAATAAACTCCAGCCATAGCTCATTGTACCCGGTAAGGGTTAGTGTGTTTTCATTATAAATAAGACCGAGGAGTTGCTCCTCATAGTGTCCCCAAAATGGGGCACTCCTATAGGCCGACCTCAAGGTCTGCTCCAGTCGATGCCTCCACGCCCCATGCTCGGATAGTAGGATCTCTGCTGTCGGTGGAGTAGGGTAGGTATACTTTTTCACGGGAATGGAGAAGTCCGTAGGTCCATTTGCTGTCATTAGGGTACACCTATTGCGCAGTGTCTGTTTTTGATACAGTTCTCCGGTATATACTATGGCCTCCGGATGCTTGACCAAGGTCTCTATATATACTGTACTGGGACAGAAGAGAGAGGGCAGGGCAATCATCTTAGCGAAAGGGCAATACGAGTATCACTTTCCCCCGAATCTGATCAACAGCTACATCCACATATTCCACTTGATCCAATGTGACCTTGTAGGCAGGAGACGGGCTTGTTGTATAAGATTGAACCTTCGCCGGCAGGTCTAGTGTCGCGCCATTATTGTCAGTAATGGTGATCAGGGCGATATCTCCCGGTTGTGTTGGTTTGCTCAAGAAGCTGACCAGCACAAGACTATTTGAGCGTACCGTATTGGAGCTCTCTACGTAGTAGCTACCCACCACGAAAAGTCGCAGAGCCACCACAACCGCCAATACCGGTAAGAGTATTAGCCAGAGAGGTTTTTTGCTTACTCCATCTGAACGCTTTCGGCTCATGTCACTTGGGTACGGTAAACATCCTATTCCACCGGATTTTACCCCTGAAAAGACTCTTATCTTTATCCAAGGAAAGCCAGATGAAAAGAGGCTTGCCTACTATGTGGTCCTCCGGGACATACCCCCAGCAGCGAGAGTCAGCTGAGTTATGCCTGTTATCTCCCATCATAAAGTAGTAGTCCATCTCAAAAGTATAAGTGTCGGTAGGTAGCCCATCGATCAAAATGGTCTGATCTTGTACACTCAGTGTGTGGTGTTCGTAGTTCCGTATGCAGTGTTCGTACAGGGGTAGATTTTCTAAGGTCAATCGTACCGTAGCACCCTTTTTAGGGATCCATATCGGTCCGTAGTTGTCCCGCTCCCATGTGTTACTGTCTGTCAAAGGATAGGTGGGGAAATCTTTGTTGCGAGGAGAGGGCTCTACCACAATGTTCTTTACGGCACTGTTTTTACGCAACTTCTCCAGCATGGTGTTGGTTAGGGGAAAGTGGTAGACATTTCCGTAGTTGGTCTGTCCGATTGTATCCCGCTCCAGTCCCAGAGAGCTGAAAAGTGGATCGTATGTGGAACTTGCTCCGTCAAGCAAGAGTAGGTCATCGTTAGCGATTCCCAACTCTTGCAGGTCTTTGGCTGCGATATGCTTGGCTCCGGTCTGTACAAAGTAGTTGAGCTGTGCATGCTCCGGCCAAGGCTGTAGTTGGTTGTTGATGTAGAGCTGGTTCTCTATGATCTGAAGTGAGTCACCCGGCATCCCGACCACCCGCTTCACGTAGTGATCGCGCATATCCACCGGGCGATACTCTATTTTCCCAAATGTCCGCTCATCCATCCACACCCGCTCCCTTCCATACTGGTGTACCAGAGTATAGTAGTCCGGGTTGGTTATCCTTGATGTGATGGTGTCTCCCGGGGGAAAGTTAAAAACAACGATGTCATTTCGCTCCACTTTTCCCAAGCCCGGTAGACGTCTATACTTCATCTGCGGCTCAGCTATATACGCCTTCTTGCCATTCCATGGAAAGCGATTGTGTACGAGCGGAAACGCCAGAGGGGTCATTGGTAATCTTGGTCCGTAGCTTAGTTTGCTGACAAATAAATGATCTCCCACCAGGTTTGTCTTCTCTAGTGAAGACGTTGGTATTTTAAATTGTTGAAAGACCAAGATGTTTAGTGAGTGCACAAGCAAAACCACAACTACGACATCTTCTACAAGCTTCATTGTACTCTGCACCCATTTTTTGTCCGATTTTTGCCACCATCTCCATGGTATGTAGTGGGTGACATACCCGTCAAAAAACAGTAGTCCTAGGATCAGAAATACCCATATGCTCCTCATCCATAGACCTAATGTGAGTGAAATAATAAGCCAAAAAGATAGCCATGCCCAGTCTCCTTTGCTGAGCTGAGAAAAATCTATTTTTTTCATTGGGGGGAAGTTCGCTTATAGCTTTAGAAGATTGTCCATGCCAAAAATTCCCTTCTTACCCTGTATGTATTCTGCGGCAAGCACTGCTCCTAGGGCGAGCCCTTCACGACCGTGTGCTTCGTGCTCTATGCGTATTGTGTCTTGATCACATTTGAATGTGACCCGATGGACACCGGGAACTTCTCCCTCACGTATGGAATGTATAGGAATTGTCTTTTCAGTCACTGATCCAGGTAGCTCTGCCGGAGCCAGATAAGACTGGATATCTGACTTCCGAGCAAGTTGCTCTAGGATGTCCTGGGCTATTGTCAGTGCAGTGCCACTGGGGTAGTCTATTTTGTGTACATGGTGCACCTCCTCCACGCTAACGTCATACTGAGGGAAGGAGTTCATGTACCGAGCAAGATCCTTGGTGATCTTTCGGAACAGATGAACACCAATACTGAAGTTGGATGCGTAGAAAAAAGTACCATCCAAGGCTTCTACATGGTCTGCCACGTTGTCCCATTGCTCAAGCCATCCGGTGGTCCCTGATACCACGGGGAGACCCTGTTTCAGTGCAGCAATGATGTTCGAGGGGGCTTCACTTGGGCCGGTGAACTCCACAACGACATCGCACTCAGGAAGTACGGTCCAACCTTCGTTCAGCTTAGCAACGATTTCATGTCCTCGGCTTTCAGCTACTTTCTCTATGACATGGCCCATGCGACCATAGCCTAATAGTACTATCTTCATATCCTTTATTACAGTTTAAACCTAGTGATACAAAGGTAAATAAATTAGAGATAATCCGCTATTCGTCCACTAACTGCTCCAAGACAGTTGCGATTGAAAGACCTCTGCTTTTCCCGGATCCGGATCGAGCCAAAAAAATTGACGGATAGTAGCAAACAGTTTCCAGTAGGAAAGAAAACGATTTGACGGATAGGAGAGATCTGTTTCCAGTAGGAAACTTTTGACCTATAAGTCCTAACATTGGTTGGGGTCAGAATATTTTAGTATCTTTGCGGTGCTTTGCGTAACCTCTGGTGAGATATGAGTTGCTTACGAATGTTGCGTTTGGTCAATTACTAATTCAATAAAGCAGAATAACATGGACTTAATTAAGCTAGTAGAAAAAGAGTTCGCTACGGACAAGGAACTTGCAGAGTTCAGCAGTGGAGACACGATTTCTGTTGCGTACCGAATCAAAGAGGGTGCGAAAGAGCGTATCCAGGTCTTTCGTGGAGATGTGTTGCGCATTTCCGGCGAAGGGGTGAATAAACGTTTCACTGTTCGCAAGATGTCCAACGGTATCGGAGTAGAGCGAATCTTCCCGATGAACTCCCCTTTTATTGAGGAGATCACTGTACACAAAAAAGGACGTGTACGTAGAGCTAAGCTCAACTACCTCCGTAGCAGACGTGGCAAGAGCGCACGAATTCGCGAGCGTCGTTCGTTCTGATCGTTCTGATCGATCATTGCTCCTAGCACTTGATGCTATAAAATGCCTTGAGAGGATGACCTCTCAAGGCATTTTTTTGATTATTTGTGTATCTTGTGTAGTGAGAGGGAGAGTAACAAATGCCGAATCCAAACAATACAGATGATGAATCATGACTAAAAGAAGCGAAAAGATAAGAGTACTATTGACAGGTGCGGGAGGTCATATCGGGCGAAATGCCGTGGATCTTTTGCTGGCAAAAGAAAATGTCTTTGATGTCAGAGTCTTTGACCTTGACACCCCCAAAAATAGGGAGTATTTTGACCGTTATAAGGGGAAGATTGAGGTTTATTTCGGAGATATCACTTCTCCGGATGACCTGATTCTACCTGTCACCGGAGTAGATGCTGTGATCCATATGGCTTCTGTCATACCCCCGGTGGCATCAGACCATCCGGAGCTGGTGGATTCTGTGAACGTAGGTGGTACAAAAAACCTGGTGACGGCGATGGAGTCGTATGCACCCGATGCTTTTCTTATGTTTGCGTCAAGCGTAGCGGTGTATGGGGATCGCTTTCTCAATCCTTTCATCAATGTGACTGATCCGGTGAACCCAGTGTCTGATGATCATTATGGTGCAGGAAAAGTACTCATGGAGGAGACTGTGATGAATAGCAAGCTGCAGTGGACGATATTCCGTCTTTCCGCCATCATGGGAGCCGGTAATCATGTCATGTCGGGCTTGATGTTTCGCATGCCGCTTGAGCAGCTTTTTGAGATTTGCACCCCTCGCGATACGGCACGTGCCTTTGTTGAGGGCGTGACAAAGGTGGAGCAGCTTACCGGAAAGATATTCAACCTAGGTGGTGGTCCCAGGTGTACAACTACCTACCGTACTTTTTTGGAGAATAACTTTAGGATCTATGGATTAGGCGCCTTCGACTTTCCGCTTCATGCATTCGCTACCCAAAATTACCATTGTGGGTACTTTGAGGATGGCGATGATCTGGAGGACATTGTGCATTTTCGGAGAGATACGCTGGCTGACTACTACAGACAGCTCCGTAAGTCTATCCCGAGTGTTCAACGCATAGCGACACAACTCACAGCGAAACTGGTGAAAAGCTACTTGCTTCACTTGAGCAAACCCTATCAGGCAGTGAAAGAGAATGATGAAGAGGCGTTGAAGTTTTACTTCAGAGAGCACTAGTCGTTACTGCTTCGGCATAGAGACTATAGCAACAGCACACCGCCACTCGTGAAGGCGTCGCTGTGCCAAGATTGGTGTACTCCCGTTGGCTATCATACGGAGTGCACCATCTTTTTTGACCTCAACTAACTGGATGTCTTTGGAGAAATGGGTGATTCGGTCCGAATAAGCCTTGTACACAGCTTCCTTGGCTGTCCAAAGCCAAAGGGGATGGAGCCAACCAATTTTGTTTAGTAGCACCTGCTCCTTGGGGGTTGCAAACCGAGAAAATGTTCGTGCAGCTTGGTCCCACTTATCCTCTACATCTATGCCAAGAGCTAGACTATGCTCACCCATGTAGATGCCTATGGTGGAGTGACAGTGCGAAATACTGATGGAGGCGGAATGACCGACAAGGTAGGGCTTACCGCTCTTCTCGTGTGCTAGAGTGACGGACTTTCCGAGTTCACGAGATACCGCTTGCTCGATGACAGGATGGGGATCAAGGTTCGGTCTGTTCGGAAGCAGTATTAGCTTTGGCTCCATTGGGGATGAATAGTACTTTGCTGATACGTCGGCGTCCCATCTCAATAATCTTGAAGGCGTGCCCCTCTACGTTGATCACTTCGCCGACAGATGGGAAGTCTTGTTTTATCTCCAGTAGCAATCCTCCGAGGGTCTCCGCTTCATCGGTTTCTTTGATGATGTCCTCGTAGTTGGCGACCTTGACGACTCTGAGAAAATCAAGTATAGATATCTTTCCGTCGAAAGTGAATGTGCCGTCAGGATGCTTGGTGTAGAGTTGCTCGTCGTCATCGTATTCATCGTTGATTTCGCCGACAATCTCCTCGAGTAGGTCCTCCATCGTAACTAACCCTGAGGTACCTCCAAACTCGTCTACCACGATGGCCATATGTACTTTTTGGCGACGAAAATCCTCCAAAAGGTGGCTTACCATCATGCTTTCGGGTACAAACATGGGTTCACGAAGCAGCCTTTGCCAGTTGTAGTCATCCCCCTCTTTGAGATAAGGCAAAAGGTCTTTTGCGTATAGCAACCCCTTTATGTTATCGATTCGCTCCTCGTAGACCGGGATTCGGGAGTAGCCATTTTCGATGATAAATGTGCGGACGTACCCAAAGCTTTGGTCTAGGTCCAGTGCCTTGATCTCCATGCGTGGTTGCATCACCTCTGCGACACTCTTACGGTGAAAAAGAATGATCTCGTTGAGTACCCCTTGCTCTTCAATATTGGCAGTTGTTAGTTCGATAGCTCGGCTGAGCTCCTCATGATTGAGTTCGTTTTTTGTGGATTGAAAGGGAGCGCTAATCCAATTCCCTAGCTTTACGAGGCTTTTGGTAATGGGGTAGAGGACTTTTCGCGTGTAGTAGAGGCCGTTGGCATTTCTACGCGTGTAGCTGAGCGGATCAAGTTGGCAGAGAACTTTTGGGAAAATCTCCCCTATGAGGAGGATGACAAAGGTGGTGCCGATGACTTGGACAATGAAGCCGGCTGTGGGGGCGTTCTGAAAATCAAACAATCGGGCAATCACATAGTCTGACAGTGTGATCACGGCAATGTTGAAAAAGTTATTGGCGATCAGCAGGGTGCCGAGCAGCGTCTCTGAGTCGTCGATCAGATCAAGTACTTTCTTGTCTTGAGGGTCGTTGCTTGTCCGGAGCTCCTCTATCTGGGATGGAATGAGTGAAAAAAACGAGACTTCGGAGCCGGAGAAGAAGCCGCTGAAATAAAGACATATCGCGATCAGAACTAGGGCGATGATCTCAGCGCTAGAGATCGGATTCATGTAGATTTCTCCTAGAATGGTACTGAATATGGCCGGGTCTTCCAAGGTGTGTTGGTTTTGATTGAGAAATGTATTTGTACCGATGCCATCAAGGTGGATCTGTATAAAAAGCGTTGTCTAAAAAGGGAGTTCGTTTTCGGTGTCCTGATTGAGGGCCGCTACGTAGATGCCATACGGATCGTTTGGCGACTCTTGTTCTTTTTTTCGCTCCTCGGGGCGTATCTCCTGTGTCAGCACAGTGAGCTTGTCTGCCAGTATGAAGGCATACTTTAGTTGGGCTCCCTTTTTTGTATATATTCTCCGGTAAGAGAGTCTCCCCTCCACCTCTACCATGAGCCCTTTGCGGACAAGCTCCTCGGCACGTTGTGCCAAGCTATATGTGCACAGTACGTTGTGCCACTCGGTAACTTGATCCACAACTACTCGTCCTTCATCGTTGACAAAGCCATCTGAGTGTGTAGCTATCTGAAAGGTAGCAATACACGTGGATGGATCAATGTATTTTATGTCGGGGTCACCACCCACATAGCCTCGGAGGGTGATCCTATTGTATGTCATTTGTCGCTTAGAGTTTTCCTATTGTCATGTGGGGTCAAATATACCACTTTTCAAAATAATACGTATTGGAGCATTTTGGTACGCGAGTGTGTCGAGGGCTTAGATGATAAGGTCGATTTTACCAGATTTTTTGCCCTTCGGGTTTAGGGCAAAAAATTTGACGGATAGTAGCGAAATGTTTCCAGTAGGAAAGAGAACGGTTTGACGGATAGAAGCGAAGGGTTTGCAGTAGGAAACTTTTAGCGATCAAGCAGCCGGTTTAGTAGGACGTTGTATTCGCCTGTTAGCCAATGGTATATGAGGTATTTGGGTTTGTGCCCGTTTTTCGGGCTCGGTGCACTCTCATCACCGTGTGGTGTCGGTCGCTACTTTTATAGGACTGAGCTTGTGTGTAGCAGTGTGGAGGGCTTATGGAAAGCACCTACCTCTAAGACGTCTTCTCAGATGTAGATATAACGTCAGCCCTGTCTTCAGAGAGAAAAGTGTGGGCTGAAGTCTGTAAAATCGGTATATTTGCGTAACTCAAGCTGGGTCATCTGTGTCTCTAAAAAACGGATGCCTGGAGATATGCGTATATTCAATAAAAACAGAAGTCGATGATTACACGAGAATACAGTGAGCAGGAGATTGAGAGAAGGGATAGCTTAGAGAAGCTGAAGGAGCTGGGAATTGATCCTTATCCCGCTGCAGAGTACGAGGTGAATGCCTATGCAGATGAGGTGAAGAAAAACTTTGCTCCCGATGCCGAAGTAAGACAAGTCTCTATGGCGGGGAGGATTATGTCTCGACGAATCATGGGCAAAGCTGCGTTTTGTGAGTTAATGGATTCAACAGGTCGCATACAGCTGTATGTGAAAAGAGACGACATCGCACCTGATGAAGACAAGACTATGTACAACACAGTATTCAAGAAGCTGTTGGATATTGGTGATTTCATCGGAGTGAAGGGTTTTGTCTTTACTACGAAGACCGGTGAAATATCTGTGCATGTGCAAGAGCTTACTCTGCTGGCTAAGTCACTGCGTCCACTGCCGGTCGTGAAGCAAAAAGACGGGCAGACCTACGATGCCTTTACTGATCCGGAACTGAGGTACCGTATGCGCTATGTGGACCTGATTGTTAACCCTGAAGTAAGAGAGCGATTCATAAAAAGGACGAAGACCTTCAATGCGTTTCGCAAGTTCTTGAACGAAAAAGGTTATCTGGAGGTAGATACTCCCGTATTGCAGAGCATACCCGGTGGGGCAGCGGCAAGGCCTTTCATCACCCATCATAACGCATTGGACATCCCACTGTACCTGCGCATCGCTAATGAGCTGTATCTGAAAAGGTTGATTGTAGGAGGCTATGACGGGGTGTACGAGTTTTCGAGAAACTTCCGAAATGAAGGAATGGACCGGACCCATAACCCGGAGTTTACCGTCATGGAAGTGTACGTAGCCTATAAGGACTACAACTGGATGATGGAGATGACGGAGCAGCTCCTGGAGTTCACGGCTATGGAAGTCAATGGCACGACGAAAGTGCACTACAGGGGGAACGATATTGACTTCAAGGCTCCTTATCCCCGCATGACCATGACGGATGCGATAAAGAAGTATGCGGACTACGATATCACAGGAAAGTCTGAGGAGGAGCTCCGTGCAGCATGCCGAGAACGTGGGCTGAACGTCGACGAGACGATGGGGAAGGGCAAGTTGATCGATGAGCTCTTTGGTGAGCTGTGTGAGGGACACTTTATCCAGCCCACATTCATCATAGACTATCCGGTGTCCATGTCCCCGCTCACCAAAATGCACCGTAGTGAAAAGGATATGACAGAGCGCTTTGAATTGATGGTCGGAGGCAAGGAACTGCTAAATGCTTATTCGGAGCTCAATGATCCGATTGACCAGCTGGAGCGTTTTCAGGAGCAAATGCGACTCTCTGAAAAGGGTGATGACGAGGCGATGTTTATCGACCAGGACTTTGTGCGGGCACTGGAATACGGAATGCCCCCCACAAGTGGAATGGGTATAGGTATGGATCGCTTGGTGATGTTCTTAACGGAGCAGGAGACGATACAAGAGGTGCTGTTTTTCCCGCAGATGAAGCCGGAGCAGAAAGCCTCTGATAGTGCGGGAGAACAGAGTAATCAGTAATAAGCCACATCGATAAGTAGAACCTGTGGAGGATAATATCACCAAATCGGAGTCAAGTACTTGGTCTCCTAAGAAGTTTGCAATCATCGGGAGTGGTAGCTGGGCTACTGCCTTAGCTAAAATACTCATAGACTCCGGTAACGAGGTGCACTGGTACTTCCGATTCAAGGAGACTGTCCGAAAGTTCCAGGCAGGGGCGCACAATCCCTCATACCTCACTTCGGTGACCTTTGACCTGAGTAAAATACACTTTTATACCGATGTACGCCGGATCATCAAGGAGTGTGATACTATCTTGTTGGTTACCCCATCACCGTACATCAAGAGCACCTTTGATAAGCTTCATGCCGGTGATTTTTCCGGGAAGTTTGTGCTCAACGCAGTAAAGGGAATTATTCCGGAAGAGTATTTGCTGATTTCCGACTACCTTATCCAAGAGTTTGAGGTGCCGGAAGATATGATCGGAGTGATCAGCGGACCCACTCATGCAGAGGAAGTGGCGATGAACCGCATGTCGTATCTGACAGTAGCATGCTCTGATCTCTCGAATGCAGAAAAGATTGAGAAGCGTCTGCAGTGTGACTATGTTCGCACGGTGGTAAGCTCAGACGTCAATGGAATCGAATACTGCAGCGTACTCAAAAATGTCTATGCAATAGCTACGGGTATATGCCAAGGCTTGCGCATGGGTGATAACTTTCAGGCTGTGCTTATCGCTAATGCAGCAGCTGAGATGGATCGTTTTACCAAAGCACTCTCCACAACCCGAAAGCCCATTACGGACTCAGTGTACCTGGGTGATCTACTGGTGACCGGCTATTCACGCTTCAGTCGCAACCGAACTTTTGGTACCTTGCTCGGAAAGGGACGCGTAGTGAAGCAGGCACAACTGGAGATGGATATGATTGCGGAGGGATACTATGGAGCCAAATGTATCCACGAAGTGAATAAAAGGTATAAAGTCTTCATGCCAATTGCCGAGACAGTCTATCAGATTCTATACCATATGCTTGACTGTCGACGAGCTGTTGATAGACTTACGGGACTAATCCACTAATACATTACAATCATGATGAAAGATATCAAACTGAATATAAACAATGCACTCGGCACGAAAGAGCTGCACGAACAATATATGGAGACCCTGCCTGCTGCGAAGTCAGCACTGTCCACTCTATACAGAGGAGACGGTAAGGGCGCAGACTTTTTGGGATGGATCCGTCTTCCCCACTCTATAGAGCCTGGCTTCTTGAGCGATCTGAAGATGACAGCAGATAGGCTGCGAGAAGACTGTGAGTATGTGGTGTCCATAGGTATAGGTGGATCCTACCTGGGCATCAAAGCCACGGTTGAAGCCTTGCAAGACTCCTTTGCTGCTTACAAGCCTAAGTCAGGGGCAGCCCTCCTATACGCAGGAAACCACATAAGTGAAGACTATCTGTATGAGCTTATGACCTTGCTCAAGGGGAAGAAGTTTGGCATCATCAATATCTCTAAGAGTGGTACTACCACCGAACCGGCAATAGCATTCCGCTTGCTCAGTCAGATGCTGGAAAAAGAGCAAGGAGAGCAGTTTGCAAAAGATCATATTGTCGCCATTACTGATGCTCATAAAGGAGCACTCCGCACGCTTGCAGACAAGAAAGGGTACAAGTCATACATCATACCCGATGACATTGGCGGACGCTTCACGGTGCTCACTCCCGTTGGACTTCTACCTATTGCTGTAGCCGGCTTTGACATTGAGGCACTTGTGAAGGGCGCACAAAAGATGCAAGACCTTACGAACGAGGATGTCCCCATCGCAGACAACCCCGCCGCTCAGTATGCTGTCACCAGAAACCTACTGTATAAAAACGGGAAGAAGATCGAGGTATTTGCCAACTTTTCTCCCAAGTTACAGTATGTGGGTGAGTGGCTCAAGCAGTTGTATGCAGAGAGTGAAGGTAAAGACGCAAAGGGGATATTCCCTGCTTCTGCAAACTTCACGACTGACTTACACTCTATTGGTCAAATGATACAGCAAGGCGAGCGCAACCTTTTTGAGACGTTTATCAGCATTGATGAGCCTAGGTATCGTGTAGAAATCCCGAGCGATAGCGATAATTTGGATGGACTGAACTTCATATCAGGAAAGCGCGTTGACTTTGTCAATAAGATGGCAGAGCAAGGTACACTTCTTGCCCATTTGGATGGTGATGTCCCAAATATCCATATCTCTATACCACGTCTGGATGAGTATAGCCTGGGTCAGCTCTACTATTTCTTCGAAATAGCGGTGGGAATAAGTGGTTATCTCTTAGGGGTCAATCCATTCAATCAGCCCGGTGTTGAGGACTATAAGAAGAATATGTTTGCGCTCCTAGGGAAGCCCGGGTATGAGGATGACACAGATAAGATCCAAAAAAGACTTGATAGCCTAAAATGAACAAATCATACCACGGCACTACGGAGGACTTAGTGCTACCCGAATACGGGAGGAATGTCCAAAATATGGTTGAGCATTGTCTTGCGATAAAAGATCGTGAGGAGCGTCAACAATGTGCAGAGACCATCATCAAGATCATGAGCTCGATTACTACAGCGGATCGTGCACGAGAGGATTTTGAGCAGGTCCTATGGGATCATCTATACATCATGTCCGGCTTTGAGCTCGACGTGGACTTCCCATGTGAAGTGACGACCAAAGAAGAGTACACTGCAGATATTGAGCGGAAGCTGGATAATGACCACCAGCGTCGCCCCAAGTACCGTCACTACGGGAGGAACATCGAACGCATGATCGCTATAGCAGTTCAGGAAGAAGATGAGGAGAAGCGACAAGAGTCAGCCAAGGAGATCGCAGTACAGATGAAGCGTGACTACATCAACTGGAATAAGGATACCGTGGCTAATGCTAGGATCTTTGCAGATCTGTACGAGCTATCCGAGGGACAGCTTTACTTGGACGAAATGATTGTCCAACTCCCTGAAGCCAATGATCTAAGAGAGGGAAATGGATCTGCCTCGCAGAGGAAGTCGCACAACAAGAGAAAGAGATAACAAAAAAGTATGTAGAGCTATGGCATCATTTGTGATTGATGGAGGGTATTCCCTATCAGGTGAGATTGTTCCTCAGGGTGCAAAAAACGAAGCACTTCAGGTCATATCTGCAGTATTGCTTACTGATGAGGTAGTCATTATCCGAAATGTTCCCGACATCCTAGATGTCAAGAATCTCATCTCGCTTCTTATGGAGCTGGGTGTGAAGGTGACTAAGATTGATAAGGATACCTATAGCTTCCAAGCCGATGATGTCAACCTCGACTTCGCGTATTCTCATGCCTTTCTTGAGAAAAGTCGTAAGCTTCGTGGTTCTGTACTTCTCATAGGACCGTTACTGGGACGTTTCTCAAAAGCTACCATTTCTAAGCCCGGAGGAGATAAGATAGGTCGTCGTCGGCTTGATACCCACTTTATAGGCTTTACAAAACTAGGTGCCACATTTCACCACAATAGAGCTCGAGACCTATTCACCATTGAGGCGGAAAATGGTCTGAAGGGGTGTTATATGCTTCTGGATGAAGCTTCGGTGACCGGGACTGCCAATATCATCATGGCTGCTGTCCTAGCTGAGGGCACTACGACAATCTACAACGCTGCTTGCGAGCCATATGTCCAACAGCTTTGTAGGATGCTCAACCGTATGGGTGCCGACATCCAAGGGGTGGGGAGCAATCTTCTCACCATTACAGGAGTGGAGAAGCTTGGGGGAACCACTCACACCATGCTGCCTGACATGATAGAAGTAGGTAGCTTCATTGGGTTAGCTGCGGTTACCCGATCAGATATCCGGATCAAAAATACGCATCTTCGAGAACTGGGAATTATTCCGGATGCTTTCCGAAAACTCGGAGTGATCGTCAACGAAGAGGGGGATGATCTTCATGTTCCGGCACAAGAGCACTATGAAGTAGAGTCGTTCATGGATGGTTCGATACTCACTTTGGCAGACGCTCCATGGCCCGGGCTCACGCCCGACCTTATTAGCGTCTTACTTGTGACTGCTACACAAGCAAAGGGAAGTGTACTAATCCATCAAAAAATGTTTGAAAGCCGACTCTTCTTCGTGGACAAGCTTATTGATATTGGCGCTCAGATTATCCTCTGTGATCCGCACAGGGCTACAGTCATCGGTCTCAACCATGAACATAGTTTTAGAGGTGCTGTCATGGAGTCGCCGGACATCAGAGCGGGGATTGCGCTGCTTATAGCTGCGCTTTCAGCTGATGGTGAGAGCCGTATCAATAACATTGATCAGATAGACAGGGGCTATCAAAACATCGATCAACGCCTCAATAATATTGGAGCTAGGATTACCCGAGTCGACTAACCATTTGAGAGGTGTGTCATGAGTAAAGTCTCATACTGCATACCAAGCCTGTCTCCCTATGGTGTTGTACGAAAGTACCGTAAACACTCAGGAGAGCTGATCTTGTCATTATTTCGTGAGGAGTACCTAGACCTAGATCCTGACTACCTATTCTTATCGTTGGATGGTATTCCCGTACCTTTTCGACTATTAGACCTTCGTGGAGCTTGGGATAATCTGATTGTTCAGCTTGATCAGTCCGGAGACAGCGAAGAGGATCTAGAGAGTTTTAGAGGGGTGCAGGTACTTGTAGAGCAATCCGTGGTAGATGACCTTCGAATGGATTTTCCAGACGACTCTCCGCTACCTTTGATAGGTTATCGCTTCATACATCCCGAACTTGGCGTCATTGGTACACTTGACGATGTAGATGCTACCACGGCAAACGTCCTTCTTCTGCTCACAGATGGGAGAGGAGGGCAGTTGTATCTTCCTTTTGTTGAGGAGTGGATTCAAAGTGTTGATGCCGACAAACGTACTATATGTTACGCATGCCCCAAGGATCTACTGACGCTACATCTTCAAGACTAAGATTTTTGGTACTTTTTCAGTAATCGAATCACACCAGAAAGTTTCACGGATAGTAGCAAAAAGTTTCCAGTAGGAAAGAAAACGATTTGACGGATAGAATCGAACGGTTTCCAGTAGGAAACTTTTTACTATCGGGCAACTACTTTTACAGTTTTCGCATCTATTTGTTTATCAGTGATATAGACCGGTAGTCGGTTTGCATCTACTTCGGATTCTGATCCTATCTTAGTGCGTTAGGAGATAACTGCCTTTTCTTCAGAAGATCAATGATAGTTTTGGAGCAGGTTAGAAGAATCACTTTTCGTGGAGGGGCTGATGCTCTTATTCTAGCCGGATGGACATGTATGTTGTGTAATTGAAAAGTTTTTTCTAACTTTGCAGAGCAAATGCGGAAGTAGCTCAGTTGGTAGAGCACAACCTTGCCAAGGTTGGGGTCGCGGGTTCGAGTCCCGTCTTCCGCTCTTTTAGGAAAACAGCCCCGGAGCGAAGTCGCTCCGGGGCTGTTTTCATTTGAGTTTTTGCTCAGTTTTACTAGGTCTATAGATCAATCGTCAACGCTCCCATGATACCGATACCCTGTCTTGTGTAGTCGATCCATTGGCTTTTTCTTTGGTTGAGAAGATTAGTCCCCATGATGGACAGACCGATGTTTTGGTGTACTTTGTAGCTGATCCGTGCGGACAAATCGGTGATGAAAGGAAGCTCAATGTACTTGGGCGTTTCAGTCATAGTCGAGTACTTGATACCACCTAATCCATGAAGGTTGAGATGAGCAGTAAGACTTGATGTTATTTGGTAATCAGCGGATACATTCATGATGAAAGAGGGACGACCTTGGAGATTGGTATCCTTATCAGGCATCGTGTAAGTGTTTACCTGGAAGCTACCTGCAAGCTCTAATCCCTCCGGGTAGATGTACCGTGCGCTGGCCGTAATGAAACCGTGGCTTACATCCCTTTGCCTTTGAGAAGCAAAAGTCGTAAATGTTAGCCCGCTATCCTGGTTTTCTGGATCTTTAGTCAATGGGTCATATGCCCAGTCGTAGAAGTAACTATAGCTGGCATATCCACCCCTGAGATCTAGGGAGAAGCCATTAAAGCTTCCTACTTGTAGACCAACTGTGGCATTGTACCTGGCCAAGCTCATCGCATTGGATATAGAGGAGGGGATGCTGTACCGATTGAGTTTGTACAATTCTCTGAAACCGGTTACTTCGCCCCCACCATCTACTGTGGCAAAAACTGAGAAGTGGTCCGAAGTTTTCCAGCGTGCTGTGATATTTGGAGAGACGTGAAACTTAGGTGTCACTCCATTCAAAAACTGAAGGTTTGCTCCGCCTTTCAGCGTGAGTTGTTCATTCCTGTAGGATAGGTAAGGCGTGACAGAGAGTACAGCAGGCATAGTGGACTCCTCCGGGCTTACCCGAACGGTAGAAACGTTGGCCGTCTTAAAGAAGAGATCTGCACCGAAGTTAAAGTTGTACGTAGTTATTCCGTAGGCAAGGTTGCCTCCTACCATCAGATCCAGACCTTTAGCACTAGACTTTTTTTCTTCCGTGGCAATGATGGGGAGTCCTTGTTGGCCATAGCCTACACTTCCAAAGAGGCTGTACTGCCAGGGTGACCGAAGTACTAGGGGTGCCGGGCTGATGGCAAAGCTTATCTCACCTCCCGTCATCTGGTAGAGTGGATAGTTGGCAGGAGTATTTTCCGGCATGGGCGAATCTGCAGAGTTCAGGACAGAATGTCCAAAGTAAGTCTGCATGTTATTGTAGGCGCTAACGGATACGTTTAGCAAGCGATCAGAGAGCTTGTGTCCGTATCGGAGTGTTAAGCCGGTGTCGTGAATCTTGTTTTCCGGCTTGAAGGGTAGTATGTCGTTTGCGACTTGGTCTTTTAGAGACTGGTGGTCAATTGCAAGATCGACTGTGCCATTTTCTCCAGTCTTGAAGAGTAAGCCCATGTTAATACCTAATCGGGTAGGGTATCCTCCAAATATGCGTGCGTGCCAAGTGTGCTGCTTGGGTAGTGCAGCATTGCTTTGGTACACTGGCTCAAAGAGACGCGGTCGGATATTCATGCTAACCCCATAAGTAGTATTGGCAAAACTGAGAGGCTTGAGCTGTGTGCTGCGCTGTGTATCTAGAGGATTGAAAAACTTCTTCGTCGCTTGATCTGTGGTGGGTATGTAGTCACGCTCCAGTACCATCTCACGCTGGAGGGTGTCTTGCTGCTCGATCGAACGGTTGTCTTGAGCAAAAGCTACTCCTCCGATCAGTAGCAAAGAACACAGTAGATTTATTTTTCTCATTACGTTTCTATTGGAAAAAGAGAGAGCAATCATTATTATAAGGTATCAAGTCTTTGGTTAATCATTTCGATGATACCATCCGTAGTGTTGGGGTAGCTTCCCTTTACACTTTCGTAGTAAGTACGTGCAGAATCTTTGTCGCCAAGCTTCACATAGGTGTCCGCAAGTAGAATAAATCCTCTTGCCAACCAATATGCATCAGACGAGCCACGAGTGGTTAGAGCATTCATACTCTTCTGCACCTCAGTATATTTTCCTTTGTCAAAAAGATCCAAAGCTAAAATAACATCCGCCATATCATGGGTCCCTACGTTTGGAAGCTCTTTCAGTCTTTTTGCGTAGGAGATGGCTTGTGCCTTGTTGTTGGTGCGAGCATAGTTTTCGGCAGCGTAGCCAATGATGGTTGCCTTGGTTTGATCATCAACCCTGATGTTGCCTTTTGTTACATCATCAGCAAGTGAGTAGATGAACTCTATGCTTTGGCTTTTCACTGCACGCTCACCCGCAAGACGCACTGCGTTACTTCTATCGTTGATGTTTGTAGTGTAGCGTGATTTTGCAAGGTAAGCTTCTGCAGCCCGTCCCGGTTGATTGAGCTTGTCATAGGAGGCTCCGAGGAGGTTGTACACCTCTATAGCCAAGTTGGAGTCGATAGTGCGACTACCTAGACGCTCCAGAGCAAGAGCAGCATTCGTATAGTTTTGAGTATTGTACTCGATAAGTGCTTTGCTGTAGGTAGCTCGATCGATGTAAGCACCATTTGGGTAGTCGGTAATGTATTTATCCAAGGCGGCTTTGGCCTCTTGAGGACTTCCTGATGCAATTAGTCTTTCTGCAGCCAGATAGCTCATTTGGTCTAGTTCACCTTGAGATAGTCCGGAGTCTAGCCCGGATGTGCGGGCAAGGTTGTTATATCGATCAATCTGATTAAGCTGGATACTGATTGACTTGAGATCCTGGAGGGCTATTTTTGCTTCGTTACTTTTGGGATAGTTTAGGATTACTCGCTCGTATGCTTGCGCTGCATCCTGTAGTCGGTTTTGATTGAAATAGGATAGAGCAAGCTGGAGACCGACTTTCGGAGCCAGTTCACTTGTTTTATGCAGCTGGAAGAAACGCTCGAATGCGGCACGAGCATTGTCTTCGTCTCCCATGAGGGATAGACTTTGTCCCTGTTCGTAGAGGGCCTTTGGGGCAAGATTAGAAGCTGGATAGCGGGTGGGAAGCTGTGCAAGGACTGCCGCTTTTCCACGATAGTCTTTTTGAAGACCAAGTACAATTCCTCTGCTGTATAGAGAGTAGTCAGACTCGTTTCCGCCGGCTTGTTCGGCTTGCACAAAAAGCTGCTGAGCTCCGGCATAGTCTCGCTTTTGCACTTGAATATCACCTAAGCGATTGAGCACATTGGTGCGCTCATTACTTCCGATATTGCCGGAGTTGGAGAGATAAGACCGAAATGCTTTCTCCGCTTCTGCATACTGTTTGAGATTGAAGTGAGCATACCCAAGAGTATAATATGCGTTATTGTTGAGCTCTAATTCTGCAGGTTTGTTCTGGAGGTATTTGTTTGTATTTTGGATCGCCTCCTGATATTTTCCTTGTTGGTAAGCAGCTTCACCCATCCATAAGTAAGCTTCAGCAACGCTTGTGGCATCTCCGGCAGTTCGGATAATATCCTGATACTGACCGGCAGCTTCAGAGGTGTTGCCACTGGCAAGCGCCTTATTGGCTTTGCCAAGTTTTACGCGATCACGTGTGCGTTTGAGTCGCTCTGGTAGAGGAGAGATGGAGTTGAGTTCTTGCAGGGCAGCAGATGTATTAGGCTCATTGAGATATGCATCTTCGAGATATCCGATCGCCAGTGAGTAGTATTCGCTCTTCGGATACTGTTGTATGAAGCTTACTAAGCGCTTGGACCCTTGGCTGATACGACCGGGAGCTTTGCTGTAGGAGGCTAGGGCGGAGTTATACGCCGCAGTCTCGGTGAGAGGTGCATAGGCGTTGATACTTACCGCTTGGTCAAAAGCAGAACCGGCAGTGGTGGTGTTTTTTGTCGCCAAGTGGCCTAGTCCAAGATAATAGTATGCCAATTGGCTCATAAAGTCCTTTTTCCCACTTGGTACTTGTTCTAGATGATGTATGGCATTGGAAGCTTGTCCTAGTTCGATCAGAGTTTTACCTAGTGTTAGAAGCTCGACTCGACCGGGATTGGTCGTTTGATTGACATAGTCTGTAAGATAGCTCACCGCTTGCTCTCTTTGTGATAGATTTGCAGCAGCAAGCCCGGCTGTCTTAAGCAATGAGAGCCTAACTGAAGGCTCTAGCCTAGAGGACAAGAGCCCTTGCTGAGCAATTTGGAGTGCTCGGGTATAGTGCATTAAAGAAAGCTCTCCTTCTGCTGTATATGCGTTGGCATAACTTCCGTATGTAGGATGGTTGAGTACTTTTTGAAGATGAGCAATCCCTTTCTCGTTATTCCCTGTCTTCATGTAGAGATAACCGGTGTAGAACTCGGCATCATCTCTGAATGTATCTGCATAGGTGAGCGGTTCAAATCTTCGTAGAGCCTCTTCATTCCGACCTTCTCGCATAAGAGAATAGGCATAGTAGTAGTCTGTAGCTACTGCCATTTTATCCGGTAGCAGTGACGTATCCACTCTACGGTACCAGGGAATCGCTGCTCCGTACTGTTCGCGAACATAGTACCAGTCGCCAAGTCGAGAATAGGCGAAAGGAAGATACGCAGAGTGAGGATACTGCTCTATGAAGTGCAAGAGTTTCACCTCTGCCTCTCCTGCGTCAAGTGTGCCGCGAGCAACAGCATCTAGCAACAATGCTTCCTCCTCAAGGGTGGGGAGAGCCCAGGTGTCATGGTAGACGGGCACAAGTGCCTCGATCACACCTAGTTGGCTTTGTAGCTGTGAGGCTTCTCGTGATCGTAGAAGGTGATCAAGCTGAGGGCTGTACGTCTGTGCTGTTGCACCTAGTGATGAAAGACTTAGTGCAATGGCAAAAAACAGTGATTTATAACGCATATGCATTGACTCAAAATTAACGGTGTCACTTTTACTCTGTCCCAAAGTTACCTAATTCTCTTCACTTGTTTGGGATCTCGTACCCATTACTCCAGGGCTCACGCATTTGAAGTTTAGAGATAGTCGGTGGTGATGATGTCGGTGGGGGGGCTGAGCATTATGACATTACGGAGGAGGAGCCGGACTTTATCATCAATTACGACATCAAGTACCGCGTGGGGGACGAACTAAGGAAGGTGACAAGGTATCAAGTCCCCCTATTTTTGCCGCTCAGGGAGGGGTGGAGAATTTGACGGATAGAAGGGAAATGTTTCCAGTAGGAAAGAAAACGATTTGACGGATAGTAGAGATCAGTTTCCTACTGGAAACTTTTTTCAGTACACGTCAGGGTCTTTTCCCTACATAAACCTTATCTATTAGAGATAGTCAATAGTTTTGATAAAAATCATCCCCAGAGTTATACACTCCGGGGATGATAGCTGTTTGTAGCCTATTGAACTATATCCTACTTAACCCAAGAAGCCTAGTAGAATACCTGCAGCAACTGCTGATCCAATCACTCCGGCAACATTAGGTCCCATAGCGTGCATCAGTAAGTAGTTGGATGGGTCGTACTTGAGACCTTCCACCTGAGAGATTCGAGCTGAGTCAGGTACAGCAGATACCCCTGCATTGCCAATCAAAGGGTTGATCTTATTACCTTCTTTGAGGAAGAGGTTAAGGAACTTCACGAATAGAATTCCCGAAGTGGTAGCTATCATGAAGGATAGGGCACCGATCCCAAAGACTTTGAGCGAGTCAACTGTCAGGAACTCGGTTGCTTGAGTTGATGCACCCACAGTGACACCAAGTAGGATGGTTACAATATCAATCATGGGACCTTTGGCGGTATCAGCCAAGCGTCTCGTAACACCACTTTCCTTGATTAGGTTGCCAAAGAAAAGCATACCCAATAGTGGCAGTCCTGAAGGCACAATAAAGGTGGTTAGGAGCAGTCCTACGATAGGGAAAATTATTTTCTCTTTCTTGGATACCACGCGGGGCTTTTTCATGCGGATGGTGCGTTCCTTCTTTGTCGTCAGCAATCGCATGAATGGGGGCTGTATCACGGGAACAAGTGCCATATAGGAGTATGCCGATACCGCAATAGCTCCCATCAAGCTAGGTGCAAGCTTACTTGATAGAAAAATAGCAGTAGGTCCGTCAGCACCACCGATTATCCCGATTGCTCCAGCTTGGTTTGGAGCAAAACCGGACAAAACGGCAATAATATATGCCCCGAAAATACCAAATTGTGCTGCCGCACCTATAAGGATGAGCTTGGGGTTGGAGATCAACGCAGAAAAGTCTGTCATGGCACCAATTCCCAAGAATATCAGAGGCGGGTACCACCCTTGTCGAACCCCCTGATAGAGGATGTTGAATACGGAGTTTTCTTCATAAATACCTACTTGAAATCCTGCATCAACATCAAAGGGGATATTCCCGATCAGTATGCCAAAGCCGATGGGGATAAGAAGCATGGGCTCAAACTCATACTTCACCGCTAAATAAATAAAAAAGAGGCCCACAAGGATCATGATGATATGTCCCATCTCAGCATTGGCAAAGCCGGTATAGGATATGAATTCCATTAGGGCATTCTTAATGAACTGGCCAATAGAGTATTCCATATAGTGGTTGGAGGGTTAGTCTGTTTTCTTTCTAAAAGATATAGTGATTCTTTTTTTGAATACTTCTTCTGGTTTTGGTGAGGTGTAGCTGTTTTAGCCTATGGTGATTAGTGTGTCACCTTCTTGTACGGAGTCTCCCTTGGATACATTGACAGATGCTACAGTGCCATCACGATCTGCCTTGATGTCATTTTCCATCTTCATAGCCTCAAGTACAAGGATTTTTTGACCCTTCTTAACTGCATCACCTTCGTTCACAAGAACGGAAATAATGACCCCTGGAAGCGGAGAAATTACTGATTTTGCAGATCCGGTAGCAGGTTTGGGAGCTGGTGCTGCTTGAGCTTTAGGTGCTGGCGCTGGTTCCGTTGCTTTGGCTGTTGGTTGGGCTGCAGAGACGGTAGCCTCAGGCTTTTGAGGTGCTGGCGCTGGTTCCGGTCTATCCAAAACGACATCATAGTTCTGGCCATTGACTTCGACTGAGGCGTTGTTGCCGTCTACACTTTTGATCTCGACATTGTACTTAGTACCGTTGATGGTATAGGAAAATTTCTTCATGGTCGTGTTTTTATATGCTTGGAGGTTTAGTTTCTAAAATAAATATTTGAGGGTCAGGTTTTCTATTTTTGGAGTTGCTTTGGAGTTCGACGCATCATAAAAGACTTATTCGACCAGTTGGTTGCAGTCTTTTCAGGAGATAGGTATATCATGCCCGAACGTTCTCCCCCCAAAATGCCGGATTGGTACAGAGCCATTGCGATTGCTACGTGCTCTGGTGATCCGTTGGCATCATGTAGAGCCATCGCAATTGCTGCATACACTTCATCAGACTTCGATTGCTTCTTTGTTGGCTTGCTACTCTTTGTAGGCGTTGTTGATTTCGATACTTCCTTTTCTCTTTCTTTGCGAGTGAAAAAGTTACCTGTTCCCTTGAATACAAAGTAGAGAATAATTAGTGCAATGAATACGGTTGATACAGCGATTAGGGTCATTACAAGCCCGTATGGATCATAGGTTCGAAAGTTTTTTATGTTTTCGTTTCCATGAAAATAATCGTTCAACTCATCGGGGGTGACGTGGGTGGTTAATTGAAAATCTCCCTTGCCATCCGGAACACGTGCATAGCTGATGTCAGCATCCATCGGCGGAATGGTGATCTGATCAACTAAGGTTACACCATCCTCTAGGTACAGATATATAGTATTTGTCTGGCTTGGATCCAGTACCATATCTACGTGGTGTACACCTTTGCCGGCTTCGCCATCGAGAAAGACAACGAAAGTCTGATACGGTGGTACTATAGACTTTTTTGAGCCGGTACGTATAGGAAACTTGGCTGGCTCATTGGGATCATCGCTAAGGAACATCCCTCCCATGTTGATAGTTGCAGCGGAGGGGTTGTAGAACTCAATCCATGGCGACCTGTTGCCACTCTCATCAATGTATCCGGATTGGTTATTCAGATGTACCTCATTGATTCGGATAGCATTTTGGGCAAACGTCGCTGAAGCACTCATGGCAGAGAACACCATGAGTACCAGCAGTACTCCCCATTTGCTATGGTCTAGACGTATGTTTTTATGCATGAGGAAATTAACTTAGAGGGGTAGGTTGTCATGCTTTTTGGCGGGCATATTATCCCGCTTTGTAGCAAGCTCACGGAGTGAACGTATGATGCGATAGCGAGTGTTTTGAGGCTCGATAACATCGTCTATATAGCCGTATGATGCAGCGACGTATGGATTAGCAAAGAGTTCTCTATACTCTTCCTCTTTTTCGATAGCTGCCTTTTGTGGGTCTTCAGCTGCAGCAACCTCTTTTGCGAAGATAACGCTGACAGCACCACTAGCCCCCATCACTGCGACTTCCGCAGTAGGCCATGCATAGTTGACATCGCTATTGAGATGCTTAGACCCCATAACTATATAGGCACCACCGTATGCTTTTCGTAGGATAATGGTGATCTTGGGGACTGTTGCTTCCCCATAGGCGTAAAGAAGCTTGGCTCCATGTGTAATCACTCCATTGTACTCTTGTCCTGTGCCTGGCAGGAATCCGGGGACATCGACTAGTGTAACAACAGGAATATTAAATGCATCACAGAAGCGTACGAAGCGCGCACCTTTTCGAGAAGCATTTACGTCCAAAACACCAGCTTTAGATCGAGGTTGGTTAGCGACAATTCCGACTGTTTCCCCATCGAATCTTGCAAATCCAATGATGATGTTCGTTGCAAAGTCACGGTGTACTTCTAAAAACTCTCCATTGTCAACGATAGCAGATATGATTTCGTACATATCGTATGCCTTGTTGGGGTTATCAGGAATGATCTCGTTGAGCGTTTGCTCTACACGATCAATAGGATCATTGCATTCTACTCGCGGAGCTGTCTCCATGTTGTTGGAGGGAAGGTAGCTGAGTAGCTTTCGGATAAGTGCGATAGCATCCGTATCGTTGTCAGCTGAGAAGTGTGCCACTCCGCTCTTGGACATATGTACAGATGCTCCACCTAGATCCTCTGTCGTGACGTCTTCATTCGTTACAGACTTCACTACTTTTGGTCCGGTCAGGAACATATAGCTTGTACCCGACACCATGATGTTGAAGTCTGTGAGTGCCGGAGAGTATACTGCACCGCCTGCACATGGCCCAAATATGCCTGATATTTGGGGAATAACGCCAGATGCCATGATGTTTTGTTGAAAAATACTCCCGTATCCACTGAGAGCATTGACACCCTCTTGGATCCGAGCACCGCCTGAGTCGTTGATGCCAATTACCGGAGCACCGACCTTCATGGCACGCTCCATGACACGACAGATCTTCATGGCATGCATTTCACCTAGAGATCCTGCATTGCTGGTGAAGTCCTGTGCATATACATACACGAGTCGTCCATCAATAGTTCCACTGCCGGTTACTACACCATCACCTAGGATACCTTTCTTGTCTATTCCGAAGTTTGTATTCCGAATTTTTACAAACATCTCCATCTCTTCGAAGGTTCCTTCATCTAGAAGGAGAGCAATGCGCTCTCGAGCGGTAAGCTTGCCTTTAGAGTGTTGCTTTTCTATTCTTTTTTCGCCACCACCCATTTTTGCCTGCTCCCTAAGGGCATGTAGCTCATTTATTTTTCTCTGTTGTGCGCTACTCATACTGTATTAAAATGCTGGATTGATAATCGATGTCTTAGAATTGGCAAAGCCACCTCTCCTACACAATGTTTTATGCAGAGGAAGTAGGTGGCTCTATGCGGATATTATATACTCAGTGTCCCTTACTTGTCGCATTTGCAGCAAAGCTCGGTCAGTACTCTCTGTGTGGATTTTGGGTGTAGGAAGGCAATGTCAAGCCCCTCAGCACCACGACGGGGGTGTTCGTCAATAAGCTGGACACCCTTGGACTCCACGTGACGGAGTGCTTCTTCTGTGTCAGGTACTGCAAATGCAATGTGATGAATGCCTTCACCACGCTTTTCGATGAACTTAGCAATTGTGCTGTCCGGGCTAGTCGGTTCCAGAAGCTCGATCTTAGTGTCCGTATTTCCTACCCTGAAGAAAGCAGTCTTTACCTTTTGGTCTTCAACTTCTTCGATAGCGTAACATTTCATGCCTAATACGTCCTCGTAGTAGGGCCTAGCTTCCTCTATGCTCTTGACGGCGATGCCAAGGTGTTCGATGTGTGTTATATTCATAACCGTTGGTATTTAATTATTTGGTTGATAGTATACTTTCAAGTGATATTCCCTTAACATCACAAATATAGGTTTTTCTAAACGAAAAAAGACAAAACTATAAAGGAAATTCTCTCCAGTCAGTATTATTATGTGGCTTGTTTGGTTTGGTAAGACTTCTTTTGAGGAGGATGTGGCTTGTTTTAGTCAAAAACAAGTTATTCTGGCAGCTTGACATAGGCAACAGGCCTGTCATGCTTCAAGAAGCCTAGAATGTTATTCGAGAGCTCTTTTGCCATTGATTGTCGAGCATCCCTAGTTTGAGTCCCAACATGAGGAGTCATCACCACATTAGGAAGGTCGTAGAGTTCATCTAGGGGTTGATCCTCAAATTCGAAAACATCCATTGCAGCTCCAGCTATTTCATCACTTTTGAGAGCTTCGACCAGTGCCGCCTCGTCCACTACAGCACCTCGAGCTGCATTTACAAGGATGGCGGTTTGCTTCATCTGACTGAGGGTGTCTTTGTTGACCAGGTGATGTGTTTCTTGCGTGTATGGAGTATGAAGGCAGATGATGTCGCTTCTGCGGAACACCTCCTCTTTACTGGCGAATGTCCACTCGTTCTTCTCTTCCAGTGGTGTACGCTTGTTGTATATTATCTTAACCCCAAATCCTTGTAGCATTTCAGCAACGGCTTGACCGATATTGCCAAATCCTATGATGCCCACGGTTTTTCCATATAGATCAGAGCCCAAACCATCTCCAAGTCCCTTTTTTGTATTCGCTCTAGCACTCCGCATACTGCGGTCCCACTCAGCTATGCGACGCGTTGCACTCAGGATCAGCCCTACAGTTAGTTCTGCAGTTGGACGTACTACAGATTTTGGAGTGTTGCAGACCTTGATGTGACGTTCTTTAGCATGATGGAGGTCAATGTTATTGAAGCCTACTGCATAGTTGGCTATCAATTTGAGATTCGGGAAATGATCCATTATCCTCTTGTTCACCGGTAGAGAAAACTCTGTGGCAAGTATTGTAGCGTCGCTAGGGAGTGTGAGAACATTGTCCTCTGTTAGCTCAAAATCATCAGCCAAAAAACGAACGTCACACTCATCCATGAGTTCCTCTAGTCCGTGAGTACTAGTAGGTTTGAATAAAAACTGTACTGTCTCTTTCATTCTTGTTAGATTGTAAATGGTCTAGTACCATAGGTTTCGCTGTCTCGGATGGCTATTCTCTTGATACTTGAGGTCATGTAATAGTTGAGACTTGACCGCAATTGTGAAGTTGTATGACTTGTATGGTCCTACAGGGATGAAGCTAGCAGTCATTGTCCAGCAATGCAGATCACGAGAGATATTGCAGGACATGTTTGTGATTTTATTTAGATCAAAGTTGTAGTTGGCTGAGAAATTGAATCTCCAGTTTTTCGTGAAGTTCAAGTTGCCATTGAAGCTAAGGTCGTGTCTAAGCTTGTATCTGTATTCTTTCTTGTTGGTATCAAAGTCTTCCGGTCCTCCCCAGCCCAAGGATAAGTTGTAGTTAAATCCCAGGCTCCAGTCAATGTTGTTTTTACTGTAGCCGTAGTTGTCGTATTCAAGGTCACCTTGCCTGTTGCCGGCGAAAAGGGATCCTCCCTCGTTACGTTCCGCTCTAGGATCCGGCGGGATATCCCCATCAAGCGGACGGTCTGAGTCTGAGGTCTCTTTGTCCTCATTACTCTTATCTCCAAGACCGACCTTAGCGAGCAGACTCTTTAGTGTTTTGGGGTTAAATGTATAAGAAAAAGATGTGCTTGTGCCTCTGAGTCTTCCCAGCCCCTTGCCATTAAGAGCCCTAAGCTTATCAACCCTATAGGGGACGATACGATTGTCGTGCTCATGGTAGTCATAGGTATAGGGGTCAAATTGGCCGGATAACCTCAGGGTAAAGTCTTTCGTTAGTCGTAGGGATATTGAGGCAGAGAGATCAGCCCACTGAAAGGAGTCGGCCGCTAGATTATAGCTGGTTGAAAGCGAGAGTGACTCAATCAAACTAATCTTTCTGTACTCAATGGAGTCGCCTTTTGCCTTTACTTTGGCTTCAAGATTGTTATTGACAGACAACCCTATGCTACCACTTTTTCCTCTTCCCGGGACACCAAATAGTTGCCCGCTATAGGGCGAGTATTGTGTTTCTACATGCCTGCCGTCGGTGGCGATGTAGTTTAGCTCCTCCCAGTAGCCAAATTTTGGATTCCCAAAATCAGGCCTATAGTTTATGGATACCGAAGGCTCCATCCGGTGTCTAATCATATTTACATAATCGCCAAAAATAGGCAGTGGTTTGAAAAAACCGTAGAGCGTAGTTGACAGGGAGAGTGAAGCATTGAAGTCGTAAACCCGATAAAAGCCGGAAGTGGTATCTACCGGTACTACACGATTGACATCGGGGTCATATGCTTGTTGTATACGCTGAGTATACCAGCGCTCGCTATAGTTGAATGAGGGCGTGATCTTGAAGTAGTCAAAGAGGTCAAAAGATGCCGAGACAGGGATCTGGTGATTCATGCCATTCCTCCAGTCTCTAAGAAAGTTGGACTTGAGGAGTTTGCTTTCTTTTGTCTGAATTGAGTTACGCAGTTGTCCCGAATAGGATATAGATATCTTCTCATACCAGCGATCTTCTCCTACTTGCTTTTTACGCTTGAAGGGATAGACCCTACTCATGCTAATGGATAGGTTGGGTAGGGTTACGTTTACCGTGCTATCTTGAGACCGTTGCGCAATATCAAATGACCCGGAAATACTCCATGGACTATTCGGAAAACGTTGGCTAAAGCTAATCGAAGAGCTTTTCGTGTTCTGTCCCATTACCGCTTGGTTGTACAGAGCATTTAGGTCGTTGTGGTTATATGAGCTGGTCGAAAAGTTGACATTTGCCGAAAAAGTACGATATGGATTGGCTTTGGCGTCCTGCTGATGGCTCCAAGAAATCCTAAAGTCCTTGGATACAGATAGGTCTCCTGCTACTTTATCACCTCGTTTGGTTACCAGGTAGCTGGCATCTAGGGCACCACTGTACTTATAGCGTTTCCGGTACGATGATCGTGCATTCACTCCCCATGATCCCTTTGTGTACAGGTCACCCGTTAGCTGTAGATCTACGTAGTCATTGATGGCTAGATAATACCCACCATTTCGAAGGTAAAATCCTCGCTCCATCTCGTCGCCGTAGGTGGGCATGATGAATCCACTTGACCGAGTGGTCGTAAAAGGGAAAAACGCAAACGGCAAACCTACCGGAAGCGGTACATCTGCTATCACCAGGTACAAGGGTCCCGAGACCAGATCCTTCTGGGGGCGGACCTTCGCCTTCGTTAGTGAAATGTAGAAGTGGGGGTGCTCATGGTCTTCACAGGTGGAGTATTTGCCATCCTCCATGTATAGATCAGAGTTTTCCATCCGCTTGGTACGTGCTGCTGTCACGTAGCCTTCTCCTTGCTGAGTGATGACATCCGTGATGTAGCCGCGAGAAGTGTTTATATTGTAGCTGATGGACTTAGCCTCGTATGTCTCATTTTCTCCACTTTGGATCTTAGCGTATACCAGATCTCTGTTCAGAGAATCAGGGTACTCGATGTAGGTAGAGAAGATGGTTCCTGAGTCCGTTTGCATGGACATATAGTCACCCTCAAGTTGTTGGTTTTGGTACTTGACTTGTGCATGACCATACATCTTCACGTACTTTTTCTTGGGCAGTATGACTATAGAGTCGTTGCTCTCGAACTCCATCGGTTCCCTCAGCTCACTCAGCAGTGAGTCGGCAGGTACAGTGTCTGTGGAGAGGGAGTCTGTGGATAGACTGTCGAGCGCCACTGCATCCTGTAGCACCGATATCCAGGTCTTACTCGCATGACCGGTCCCATAACCGATCTGAGCGGACACCAGTACATACCCAAGCAGAAGCATAGGGCCAAAGTAGCGACGAAGTCGTTTCACGAGAGGATACTTTCTTGCCAGTGATTCATGTTTCTAAGCGATGGACTGAGCAAAGGTATAAATAATACCCCTAAATCAACACCTTCCGAGTGGAATAATTGACATGTCGAGAGGGGTCACGTTTTCTGCTCCTTCCTCGTTGATGATGTATGTATTTTCTACACCTGCCGGACCGGCATCGGGTATGACGAACTTGGGCTCAAAAGCGATTACCATGTTTGTTTCAAAGCATCCCGACCAATTACCGGTAAGGACGGGCAGCTCATTGATCTCAAGACCTAAGCCATGGCCTACAAACTTACTCTTCCACTCTGCTCCCATAAAGTAGTCGCTGAGTCCTTCGTCTTGTACACGTCCCAGACAGTAGTTGTACACTTCTGCTATCGCCATGCCGGGCTTGACGTTTTCTGAAAACCACTCGTGCAGTTCTATGGATAAATCGTGTGCTCTCCGGACCATCGGGTCAACTTCCCCAAGTGTGTAAGTGCGTGTCATATCCGTAGTGTACTCGCTGTAGTTCCCTGCCATATCCAGCATTATGGACATCCCGTCTTTGAGAATAGTACCGTTTGCTCCAAATGGCATCGCACTGTCTCCGGCTCCGCCCATGGCAAAGTCATAAGGAGCCGGAGCCTCAGCATTCTTCCCCGCTACCAGATTGCCCATAAAGATCTCCATGCGCCAACCAAAGCACCTAAACACACCTATGGAGCCCCTTCGTCGCATCTGGTATTCGATCCGATGCTGCCACTGGCGGTCAGTCATTCCCGGCTCGTACAATGAGGGAGCAAGACGATAGATTTCCATGTGTATCTGAGCATTTTTCCTTATTTCAGCCAGCTCGGCATCGGTTTTGATGGAGCGAACCTTTCTCATCAGCGCTGTCGCATCCACATCGGATACTGTCTCATCTTTTGACAGCTTCCTGAGACGCCAAAAGTCGGTCACAGGCAGCTGGCTGAGTTCCATGGCCGTCCCATTATTTATGGACAAGCCATATTCCTCCAGAATGTCCGGTATTAGCTCCGGCTTCCGAACAAAGTGAACCCTTGCCCCATTAGGAGACGACAAGCGAGCCGTCGGTCGTTCCAGAAAGAAAATAGGCTTCTCTGTATGGGTTAGATAGATGTAGCCCTGCATCACGGTTCCGGTAAGATAGAGAAATGAGGGAATACTACGTAGGAGAAGGCTTTCAACGCCGGCACTCTCCATTGCTCGGTAGATTTTACTCAGTCTTAGCTCTTGTTCTTGGTGTGTTATATTCATGGAACGTTTGTTTTCTCTGTTACAGCTCCTGTTGGCATTACCCCCTCATTTCGCTCTTGTACAAATGTACCAACAATTTCAGAGGTCGTCTCTGCTTCGAGGCTTCTTGCCTTCTCAAAAGTAAGCTTGGATTGATGGATGCAGAATCAATGACATCGTTGGACGAAAAGACGAGATCAAAACGCCGAATGGAAGTGAAGTGCTAAGTAATACATCTCACTGTCGGACAATTAGATAGGTTTGTCGTAAAGACAGCTACCTGATCCCCAAAAAGTTTCCTACTGGAAACCGTTCGCTTCTATCCGTCAAACCGTTCTCTTTCCTACTGGAAACATTTGGCTGCTATCCGTCAAATTTTTTCGCCCTCACCCGGAGTGGAGACAATAGGTTGGATTGTGGGGTAATTGTGTTGGTTATCAAGAAAGTATGTCGATGGTTCTAAGCGTGCTGGATCTTTTGCTCAAAGTAGTTAGTCAGTGGTAAACAAAAAGGGCTGTGTCGTAGACTACGACACAGCCCTTGGGGGCTAGAGTATAGATTACTCTTTACTTGTCTGTTGCATCAGAAGCGTCAGCGTCCTGCTCGGGGCTTTGGTACTCCATAGCCTCATAGCGCTTGTACTTGTTGTATCGGTACTGCGCATCAGCCTTGGCTGCGGCAAACAGTTCTTCTGCTTCTTCCGGGAATTGCTTCTGTAGAGACAGGTAGCGCACTTCTCCCACCATGAAGTCGTGGAACTTCTCCCAGTCCGGTTCCTTCGAGTCGAGCTGGAAAGGATTCTTACCCTTTTCCTCAAGAGTAGGATCCCAGCGCCATAGGTGCCAGTATCCGCACTCGACTGCTCGCTTCTCTTCGTTCTGAGACTTACCCATTCCTCGCTTCAGACCATGCTCGATACATGGGGAGTAGCAGATAACGATGGATGGTCCGTCGTAGGCTTCGGCTTCACGGATGGCCTTGAGGCATTGGGCTTGATTGGCACCCATTGCCACCTGTGCTACGTATACATATCCGTAGGATGCAAGCATCATTCCGAGGTCTTTTTTGCGTATGCGACGACCACCGGCAGCGAATTTGGCTACAGCACCTCTTGGTGTGGACTTCGAGCTTTGTCCGCCCGTGTTGGAGTAAACCTCGGTATCCAGTACCAGGACATTCACGTTTTCGCCCGATGCGAGTACGTGGTCAAGTCCACCGTAACCGATGTCGTATGCCCATCCGTCACCACCGATGATCCACTGAGAGCGTTTAGCGAGATAGTGTGAAAGTTCGCTTACTGCCTTGCAAGCCTCACAGTCACTGCCTTCTACAGCCTCTGTGATTTGGTCAGCAAGTTTGCGAGAGAGGTCAGCATCCTCCTTGTTTTCCAGCCACTCTTTCAAGAGACCCTTGGCAGTGTCGTTTTTGCAAGCCATCTCACCGGAGACGATCTCCTCGGCTATACGCTCGAGACGAGCACGGAGTTTTTGATACGCAAGGTGCATACCATAGCCAAACTCAGCGTTGTCCTCGAAGAGGGAGTTTGCCCAAGCGGGACCGTGTCCACATGCATTCACCGTATAGGGAGTAGATGGTGCTGATGCAGAATAAATGGACGAGCAGCCTGTGGTGTTGGCAACAATCTGGTGGTCACCAAAGAGCTGGGTCAAGAGCTTGACGTAGGGTGTCTCACCGCAGCCGGCACATGCACCACTAAATTCGAAGAGAGGTTGTGCAAACTGTGAGTTCTTCACATTTTGACGGACGTCTACGAGGTGAGCCTTGTTCGTTACTTCACGTACTGAGAAGTCCCACAGTGGGTCTTGCTCAAGCTGAGACTCGAGGGGCATCATCTTTAGAGCCTTTCCATTTTTGTTGCCGGGGCATACGTCTGCGCAGTTACCGCAACCAAGGCAGTCCATCACGTCTACCTGTATGCGGAACTGTGTCCCCTTTAGTGCACGACCAATGCTGTTGAGTGTCTCGTATCCTTCCGGAGCTTTTGCTACCTCCTCTTCATCCAGTAGGAATGGACGGATTGTAGCGTGTGGGCATACATAGGCGCATTGGTTACACTGGATACAGTTTTCGCTGTTCCACTCGGGAACATTTGCAGCGACACCGCGCTTCTCACTTGCGGCGGTACCGTTTTCCCATGTTCCATCTTCGTACCCCTTGAAGAAGCTAACGGGGATGGAGTCACCTGCTTGTGCGTTTACTTTACGAACGATGTTGGTGATGAATGGGGTGTCGGTCTCGTACTTTGGATCCTCATCGTCGGGAAGATTTGCCCACTCGGGCTTGACCTCTACCTCTACAACCTGCTCACCTCTCTCAACAGCCAGGTAGTTTTTGTTCACGACGTCTTCACCCTTCTTGCCGTAGCTCTTGACGATGAATTTCTTCATCTGTTCTACCGCTAAGTCGTAAGGAATGATGTTGGAGATCTTGAAGAACGCAGACTGTAAAATTGTGTTGGTACGGTTGCCCATTCCGATTTCTTGGGCTATCTGTGTCGCGTTGATGATGAAGAAGCGACAGTTGTTTTGTGCCAGATAGCGTTTTACTCGATTCGGGATATGCTCTTCGATCTCGTCCTTATCCCAGATCGCGTTGAGGAGGAAAGTTCCGCCTTTTCTCAGCCCCTTGGTGATGTCGTACATGCGCAGGTATGCCGGCACGTGGCAAGCCAGGAAGTGAGGATTATTCACATAGTAGGTGGAGCGAATAGGCGTATCACCAAAGCGTAGGTGAGAGCAGGTGAATCCTCCGGACTTCTTTGAGTCGTATTGGAAATAAGCCTGACAGTACTTGTCCGTGTTTTCACCAATGATCTTGACAGAGTTTTTATTAGCACCTACGGTGCCGTCAGATCCCAGACCATAGAACTTTGCCTCAAACAGTCCGGTGTTGATTTCAAAGTCCTCATTGAGAGGTAGAGAGGTAAAGGTGACGTCATCGTTGATACCTACGGTGAAGCCGTTCTTTGGCATATTCATGACCAGGTTGTCATAAACAGCAAGTATCTGCTCAGGAGTAACATCCTTGGAAGACAGACCATAGCGGCCACCAACGATAAGTGGGGCATTTTCTTCTCCGTAGAAGACGCTCTTGACATCCTTGTACAGAGGTTCGCCATCAGCACCATGCTCTTTTGTGCGGTCCAGTACTGCAACTCGCTTAACTGACTTGGGAAGTGCAGCTAGGAAGTGCTCTGCAGAGAATGGACGGTATAGGTGTACACACAGGACGCCAACCTTTCGGCCTTCGTGTTCGCGAAGATGGTCGACGACCTCCCTAATAGTCTCACACACTGAACCCATAGCGATGATCACGTCTTCGGCATCCTCGGCTCCGTAGTATTCAAAGAGGTGGTACTGTCTCCCGGTGATCTTAGCGATCTCATCCATGTAGTGCTGTACTACCTCAGGTATGTTTTCGTAGAAGACATTACCCGCCTCCGTTGCCTGGAAGTAGATGTCGCCGTTTTGTGCGGTACCTCTAGTCACAGGTTTGTCCGGATTGAGCGCACGTTTTCTAAATGCACGAACGGCATCCATGTCCACCAGTGGACGGAGGTCTTCCATGTCAATAGCCTCAATCTTTTGGATCTCGTGAGAGGTGCGGAATCCATCAAAGAAGTGCATGAATGGAACTCTTGTCTTGATCGTAGCCAAGTGCGCTACCGGAGCAAGATCCATTACCTCCTGCACAGATCCGGTGGAAAGCATCGCAAAACCGGTGGAGCGAGCTGCCATTACATCTTGGTGGTCACCAAAGATAGAAAGGGCGTGACGCGCAATGGATCTGGCTGCGACGTGAAACACTGTAGGCAAGAACTCTCCGGCGATCTTATACATGTTGGGGATCATCAGGAGCAGACCCTGTGATGCCGTGAAGGTGGAGGTCAGTGCACCTGCCTGTAGTGAGCCATGAATGGTACCGGCGGCACCGGCTTCACTCTGAAGCTCCTGCACTCTTACAGTTTCGCCAAATAGGTTTTGACGTCCGTTTGCAGACCAGTCATCCACGAGCTCAGCCATCGTAGATGATGGAGTGATAGGGTAAATAGCTGCTACTTCGCTAAACATGTATGCAACCGTAGCGGCAGCGGTGTTACCATCGCAAGTAATGAATTTCTTCTCTTTACTACTCATTTTGTTTCTAGTGAATATATATGGACTTAGTATTTATGTTATCAATATAAGAAGCCAAAAAGCCAAAGTGGTATTTGTCTCTCTTTTCCCATTACCAGATCGTCTATTGCATAGTATAAGTCTCCTTTTGATCGGCTACTGACTTGCGTTGAGGTCTTGATAAGGTATTTGTCGTTGACGATGAAATCAGCTGAAGAAGTTGCCGGAACTTCTACTTTCAATCCCGCATTCTGCATCTGCGAGAGGGCGAAAACCTTGCTCATTTCTTCTGCAGAAGGCTCATGAGGGAAGATGACATTCAAGATGTTTGTGTCGTTGATGTAGACTGCGTCAGGCTTTCGGGGAAAAGCACAGCCACTCTTGTAGAGCATTCGGATCATGCCTGCATCACTTAGGTACCGAAGGTAATTCATGACGGTAGCACGACTTGCGCCAATGGTTTCGCTGAGCTTAGTGATGTTGGGCTTGGACTGTTCGTCGGTGCCTAAGACATAGAGGAGCTGTCTAAGCTTATGAAGATACGAAGGATCTATCTGACGAATGTAGACGATGTCAACTTCCATCAACATATTAAGATTCTTAACCAGTAGTTCGCCAAATAGGGTACTGTCTGTCTCCGGAGGGTAGTACCCTTGTGTCAGGTAGGTCAAGAAATAATCCTGTGGCTGAAGCTCGTTCAGTATCAGTGAAGCATAGTACTCATGATGCTTGAGGATTCCCTCCAGACTGATTGGCTTGAAGTTTAATCCTGAGTGGTAGTTTAGAAACACTCTAAAAGAAAAACCGTGAATATCGTACACTTTGACGAGATGCTTGATCTCCCCAAAATCTTCTTCGGGTGTCATCACCAATGATGTACTGAATATGACGGTCAGGTCTGTTAGCTCATGGTAGATTTTCTCAAGATCGTGGACCCATGCCGGGTATTTGAAAATCTGATCTAAAAGCAAAACGCGTCCGCCTGCCTCTACGAACTTCTTCGCAAAGTCGAAGAGGGAATAGACGGAGAAATAGAAGTGGTTCATATTCACGTACAGTGAATCTTCCACAGTCCAGTGTTCTCGCGCAAAATCAAGCAAAAAGCGAGTTTTGCCAATGCCCCGTGTCCCTCGGATACAAATAAGTCGGTTGTCTAGATCAACTTTGTCCATTAGGTCACGACGAACGACACGCTGAGGAGCCACTCTTTTCATGCGTTCATATGCCTTGTAGAAAGTTTCCATTAGGTTGGGTTTATATCACCAGTATTCAGCGGGGGATTAGCCATTGTTGCTTGCTATCGCTACTTTTAGGTATAACATCCCTTTAGTGCTCGTCAAATTTAGGTATAAGTTTTGGTTTTTGCAAACCACGGTTAGCAAAAGAAGGGCTGTTGATAAGTTGCTGCCGGCAGGTGATGATGCCATCCAGCCTATAACTAAACATCTCTGCATACCCAGGGGTATACAGAGATGTGGAAAAGTTATTTTAGCTTAAAGTACGCTATTTGTTGGCTCAGTGTTTTCCAAGGTAGTCAGAGACAGACTCGTGGGTCTCTCGGATTGCTTCTTTCCCTTCTGACCAGTTTGCGGGGCATACTTCGCCATACTCTTCGTAGTGCTTGAGTGCATCTACCATACGAAGTACTTCGTCGACGCTACGTCCAAGAGGCAAGTCATTGACAACAGTGTGGCGAACGATACCCTCCTTATCGATCAGGAATAGACCGCGGTATGCAACAGGCTGACCCTCGAAGATCAAGTTGCCCTCTTCGTCAAAGTCTTCTTCCCCGGCAAGGACACCATAGTTCTGAGAAATGGTCTTGCTGAAGTCCGAAACAATAGGATAGGTGACACCCTTGATTCCTCCCTCGTTGAGTCCTTGGCTCAGCCAAGCAAAGTGCGAGAAGTGGGAGTCTACAGAGCAAGCGACTAGTTGTACGTCGCGCTTCTCAAACTCTGCGAGCTTGTCCTGAAAAGCAACCAGCTCAGTAGGGCATACGAATGTGAAGTCCATTGGGTAGAAGAAAAATACGACGTACTTCTTACCTTTGAACTGGCTAAGAGTAAAGTCCTCAATAATGTTTGTGCCTTGAACGGCAATCGCTGAAAAATCAGGAGCTTTCTTTCCAACTAATGTATACATGTTTGTTCTTCCTTGAATAATGTTATAGGTTTATCTTTCTTACGATATCAAGTCCGCTGACTATTGTATCGGTTTCCAATGCTAAAACAGAGCAGTGGTCTGTTTTGTTCATGAGACTTGTGCTTTAGACACTATTAGTTCATTGGAAAGTATTACCTTTGATCAAAACATAAGGCGTATTCCCAATCAAATACACGAAAAAGATGACACATCTATCACCACTTCTGGATAAAAATCAACCTATATCTCAACTATTTGGAATTGAGTATCCCATCATTTCCGGCGGCATGGCATGGTGTAGCGGCCACAGCCTCGCCTCAGCTGTTTCGGAAGCAGGAGGTCTGGGATTGATCGGGGCCGGATCGATGAATCCGGAAATCCTGAGAGAACACATCCATAAAACGAGGGCGGCAACTGATAAGCCTTTTGGGGTAAATATTCCCCTTGCATCCCCTCACGCTGAAGAAACGATCCAAATCATTCTCGAAGAGAAGGTCCCCATTGTTTTTACATCTGCCGGTAATCCTAAAACCTATACCTCTGCATTGAAAGAAGCCGGAGTCATTGTTGCGCATGTGGTGAGCAGCTCAAGGTTTGCCATCAAAGCAGAAGAGGCGGGTGTAGATGCTGTTGTTGCAGAGGGATTTGAGGCAGGTGGGCACAACGGTAGGGAGGAGACCACGACACTTTGTCTGATTCCCTCTGTTGTTAAATCCGTGTCAATACCAGTTATAGCAGCCGGTGGAATTGTTTCAGGATCTGCTATTGCTGCAATGTTTTGCCTAGGGGCATCTGGGGTGCAGCTAGGTACCGCCTTTGCCCTCACCAAGGAGAGCTCAGCCCACCAGAAGTTTAAGGAGTATTGCGTCTCTTTGGGAGAAGGAGATACCCAGCTTCTGTACAAAGCTGTTTCGCCCACACGATTGGTAAAAGGTGGTTACTTTGACCTTATTAAGGAGGCTGAGGAAAGAGGAGCAAGCATCGAGGAGCTCAAGGCTATTCGTGGAGTTGGTAGAGCCAGGATGGGAATGTTCGAAGGAGATCTGGAGAGAGGAGAGCTTGAGATCGGTCAGGCTGCTGCCGAGATCGATAGTATCCGGTCTGTGCAAGAGGTCATGGCAGATCTTGTAAACGGCTATAGAGATACCATAGATCAAATGCAGCTATAGGACGACTATAGCTCGAGAGCTCCTACGAGATCATTGACATCGTCTATCCCGTGGCGTGCCATGTAAGCTTTGAGTCCATCAATGATTTTTAGAGGTGCATAGGGGTCAACAAAGTTGTAGGTCCCTATTTGGACAAGCCGGGCTCCGCATAGCAAAAACTCCACTGCGTCCTCTGCTGTGCAGATTCCTCCCATTCCGACTATGGGTATGCGTACGGCGTTATAAACCTGCCAGACCATCCTCAGTGCGATGGGCTTGATGCAAGGTCCGGAGAGTCCCCCCGTTACTGTCGAAAGTTTGGGGCGTCTTCGCTCTGCATCGACAGCCATTCCTAGGAAGGTGTTTACAAGTGAGACAGCATCGGCACCGGCATCCTCGGCTACACGGGCCATTAGGGTGATGTCCGTAACATTAGGAGTCAGCTTTACGATCAGAGGTTTGTGATAGACCTCTCTTACGGCGCTTATGACATCCTTGGCTGCATCGGGCGATACGCCGAAGAGCATCCCTCCGTGCTTGACGTTTGGGCAAGATATATTTAGCTCAATTGCGGGAATATGATCCAGTTCATTGGCTATTTCAGCCACCTTGATGTAGTCCTCTCTGTCGGAGCCGTTCACATTCATGATGATATGTGTCCCCAGGCGTATAGCTTCAGGGTATATGTTCTCTACAAAGTACTTGACACCTTTGTTCTGTAGTCCGACCGCATTCAGCATTCCCGATGCAGTCTCTGCCATGCGTACCGGTGGGTTGCCCTCGCGAGGTTCGTAGGTGGTGCCTTTTGCAAAGATAGCACCCAGCTGCCCTACATCGTACACTTGATCCATGAGCATACCGTCACCAAAAGTGCCTGATGCTGTGCAGATTGGGTTTTTGAAGGTTATTCCCTTTAGGTCAACAGATAGATTCATAGCTTGCTTACCAAAGTAGTTCGTTTACATCAAAAATAGGACCATCCGTACATACCGACTTGTGTCCGGCGACCGTAGGCTCCACACAGCAGAGGCATACCCCCATACCACATGCCATCAAGTTCTCCAGCGATGCTTGACAGGGCAGCCCCTCTGCCTTACTCCACTTAGCTACAGCCTTCATCATCGGGGTGGGGCCGCAGGTGTATACGTCTGTAAAGGCTTCGCTATGTAGGATGGAGTGATCGGTGACATACCCGAGCTCACCTCGGCTGTCGTCCTCGGTTGTGATAAAAAGCCTGCCAAGTGACTCAAATTCGTCAAGCTCGGGAAATAGTGTGCTGCTCCGTGCTCCTAGGAGGAAAGTAGGAGGGATGCCCTTAGCTTTGAGGTGATTACCCAGCTCAAGCAGGGGGGCAATCCCTACACCGCCTCCTACGAGTAGTGGCTTTTGACCAGATGGTTCTCTGAAGTGATTCCCAAGAGGAAGCAGCACCTGCCAGTGATCCCCGGGCTTTGCTTCGGCCAGGCCGGCGGTGCCTTTGCCAACTACTTGGATGAGTAAGGAGAGCTCATATTCTCCATGCTTGTATATGGATATCGGCCGCCTCAGGAAGACATCCGATCGCCCCGGTACTTGTACCTGAACAAACTGTCCTGTATGAATCTTAGGGAGAGGGGTAGGGGAAGTAAGCTTGACTTCAAACAGGGTGTCCGTGAAAAAACGAACGGATGATACAGCTAGGCTGAGATCTACTATGGGGTAATCTTTATCCATTGGTCACGATGAGTGGTTGGGTTGTTTTATCCTCCAAAAGATGCTAGGGACACAGAGTCCTCAAAAATCATTGTGCACTGTCTTCATTTAGAAGACCGCACATCTACAAAGATACAGCATTTGTTCAAAAATTACGCTGAAATGACTTTTCTTGTCGGGAACGCAATAGGATTTTTGCGCTTCGAATCGGGGCAAAAAAAATAACGTATAGTAGCCAAATGTTTCCAGTAGGAAAGAGAACGATTTGACGGATAGAAGCAATCTGTTTTCAGTAGGAAACTTTTTGGGATCAGGTCGCCAGTTCCTGGTTGTTGGGTATCTGTCTGTATGTCAGTTGTATATGCAGTTTTTGGATTTGGTCTTGTTTCGGGCTCGGCACCTTCGTTCTGCCCGATGGGAAAAACCACTTCTTGTCGGGAAGTGGTTGGTCACGACGATATGTCAGTTTGATGGCTTTGGGGATAGGTATGGCATTACTTTTGCATTATTCAGTAAGAACATAACTTATATCATCATACAACCATGAGCAATAACAAAAAAATAGAAGGTAAGATTGGGGTTCAGAGTGACAATATGTTCCCCATTATCAAGAAGTTTCTGTACAGTGATAATGAAATTTTCTTGAGAGAAATCGTGAGCAACGCTGTCGACGCGACACAAAAACTGCGTACGCTATCCTCCAAGGGTGAGTATACCGGAGAGCTAGGTGACCTGAGGGTCGAGGTGAAGATTGATGGAGATAAGCTCATCATTAGCGATTCCGGCGTCGGTATGACTGCTGAGGAGATCGACAAGTACATCAACCAGATAGCCATATCCGGAGCTGAAGAGTTTGTAGAGAAGCACAAGGATGATGCGGCATCAATTATCGGTCACTTTGGACTCGGATTTTACTCAGCCTTCATGGTTTCTAAGGAGGTAGAGATCTACACCCAAAGCTATGACGAGTCTGAGCCTAGTATGCGCTGGCGGTGCAAGGGGGATCCGGAGTTTGTCCTAGAGGAGGCAGAAAAGCGCCCCAGGGGTACCGATGTCATTCTGCATATAGATGAAGATAGTAAGGAGTTCTTAGATAAACTCCGGATCCGGACATTGCTTGAGAAGTACTGTCGTTTCTTGCCGGTCCCCATTGTATTTGGCAAGCAGACTGAGTGGAAGGACGGCGCGGAGGTGGAGACCGATAAGGATCTGGTCATCAATGAGACTCATCCACTATGGACTAGGACGCCAAGTGATCTGAAGGATGAGGACTATCAGCATTTTTATCAAATGCTGTACCCGATGAGCGACGAGCCGCTTTTCTGGATTCACCTTAACATTGACTACCCCTTTAACCTAACCGGAATTCTCTACTTCCCGCAGGTGAAGTCTAACCTGGACTTGCAGAAGAATAAGATCCAGCTCTTTTCCAATCAGGTCTTTGTGACCGACAACGTAGAGGGTATTGTCCCCGAGTTTTTGGGGCTCCTGCATGGTGTCCTAGACTCTCCGGATATTCCTCTGAACGTTTCAAGAAGTTATCTACAGTCTGATAATAACGTCAAGAAGATATCATCGTACATCACACGTAAAGTAGCAGACAAGCTGAGTGAGATCTTTAAGGAGGACCGTAAAACCTATGAAGAGAAGTGGCCTGCACTAGATCTGTTCGTGAAGTATGGCATGTTGAGTGAAGAGAAGTTTTATGATCGTGCCGAGCAGTTTGTACTTCTACAGGATTCCGAAGACAAGCTTTATACCCTGGATGAGTACCGCACGCTGATCTCTGGCGAACAGACGGATAAAGAGGGAAACGTTGTTTACCTCTATGCCGTAGATAGTGAGCAGCAGTATGCCTATATCAAGGATGCGAAAAATAAGGGGTATAATGTCCTTTTGCTAAGAGGACCTCTGGATATTCACTTCATCAGCATGCTGGAGCAGAAGGTAGCTCAGTCTCGCTTTGTCCGTGTAGACAGCGACACACTGGATAACCTGATCCCAAAGGAGCGTGACAAGCAGGACGAAGTGGAGGTGACACCGGAAGAAGAGGCACTGCTGATATCCCTTTTTGACCAACAACTCCCCTCTCAATCAGATAGCCAAATGCTAAGTGTGCAAGCATCTCACCAAGGAAAAGACGCCAAGCCTTTGATCGTGGTCCAGAGTGAGTACATGCGTCGGATGAAAGATATGGCGCAGATGCAGCCCGGTATGCAGATGTATGGTGCAATGCCGGATAGCTATGTGCTGAAGCTCAACCTCGATAATCCAACCATCAGAGGTATCGCAGTTGTCTTTAATAACAATGCATCGGCAGAAGAAGAGAAAAAGCTCCGGGGCGATAAAAAGGGCTATCAAGCACGAATGGAGGCCATACAACAGCAGCTCAATGATGAAGGGCTTGATGATGCAACAAAGGCTACTCTGAAAAAAGACAAGGAAGAGACACAAGCAAAGATTGCTGAGCTTAATGCGAGCATCAATGAACTATACAAGAACTTTGGAGACGACCATGCTGTGATTGCTCAGCTCATAGATCTCGGACTTCTGTCAAGTGGATTGCTAAAGGGCGAGGCACTGGATACTTTTGTCACCAGATCAATGAAGATGTTGAAAAATTGATGCTCTTGTCGGAGGCTATTATGTTTTGTTTCTGTGTGAAGAGGACACCGTAAAGAGGCCGTGATGGTCTGCTCTGATCTCTGAGGTAAGCTAAACTTTAGTTACCTTTGTGGTGATTGATGAGGTGAATCTCTTAGCTAATGAACTCAGAAGCAAATAATTATTCCCCGACAAGTAATGTACACATGGGACAGGCTGCTGCTCCTCATGTGTCTAAAATAATGCCAGAGCTTTGGGCTCTCCTCACCGATATGGAGCGTGAGAGCCTGATGCTCTGGTGTCGTATTGTACATGTAAAAAAGGATGATGTGATCTTTGAGGATAATAAGATGCCGGATCACATTTATGTCCTGCATGAGGGACAGGTAAAACTTACTCAAACAAGAGAGCGTACTCAGATTGTCCAACTGGTTAGCTCCTCGGACTATTTTGGGCATGTGCCTTTCCTTACAGGAGTGGAGGGAGGACTTCGAGCTGTAGCCATTGAGGATTCAGTTATATGTTCCTACCCTGTCCTATACCTGGAGTCTATCTTAAGCGCTAATCCAAGTGCCGGTTATTTTTTCCTCAAAGAGCTTTCAGCGCGATTGTGGCGAAACTATAGACTACTTATGTCACTTACCCAAAAGCACTTGAGAGGTAGATTGGCGGACGCTATTCTACTCTTGAGAGATACCTTTGGAGTGGAAGCGGATGGTGTCACGCTGAAAGCTAAATTTTCTAGGGCTGACCTATCCGAGCTATGCAATATGAATAGGGGAAATGTCACACGTACGCTACGTGAGATAGAGCTGGAGGGTGCGTTGTCCCGCAGTGGCCGAAAGATCAAAATAAATGACCTCGAACTGTTGCACGAGATAAGTAAGCTTGGATAGGAGAAAAGCAATTGGCAGCTACAAATGAGAATCCACAGGGAGCCCATCTACTAGGGACCGAACCTATCGGGAAACTCCTCAGACACTATGCTTTGCCTGCAATCGTAGGAAGTGTAGTGAATGTGTTGTACAACGTAGTGGATCGCATATTCATCGCCCAAGGGGTGAGTAGCTTAGCTCTATCCGGACTCGCTGTTACGTTGCCTGTAATGACATTTGTCCAAGCCTTTAGTATATTAATTGGAGCGGGTGCTGCTTCTAGGATCTCAATCTTGCTAGGACAAAAGAAACGTGATGAAGCTGAGAATCTACTTGGAAATGCTTTTTTGCTCAGTATTATATCTAGTGCAACAGTGATTACCGGCTGTATGATCTTCATCAGGCCGATGCTCCTTCAGTTTGGCGCATCTGAAGCATCCTTGCCTTATGCTTTGGACTATTTGGCAATCGTACTACCCGGTAACATCTTTGCCAATATCACCTACTCATACAATGCGGTCATGCGATCGACCGGGTACCCCAAGAAGGCGATGTATACGATGCTGATAGGAGCTGTGCTTAACTTTATCTTGGATCCGATCTTTATTTTTGGTTTTGGGTGGGGAATCCAAGGAGCTGCGATCGCTACAGTGATTAGCATGGTTATTGGTATGATTTGGGTTCTCCGTCACTTCCTGAGTAAGGACTCCCTATTACAGATCAGGCCTAAGTACTTTAAGCTCCATAAGCGCTACGTGCTGAGTATCCTTTCAATTGGCGTGTCACCATTTATGGTCCAGTTGCTCGCTAGCTTGGTGAATGTGATAAAGAACGCATCACTGTATAAGTATGGTCAGCTTTCACCAATAACAGAGTACAGTGGTGACATGGCTGTTGCTTCTATGGGAATAGTCAGCAGTATAGCTATGCTGATATTGATGGTGACGTTTGGTATATCCCAGGGAATACAGCCAATCATCGGATACAACTATGGAGCAGCAAACTATGCACGTGTGAAAAAGACCTTTAAGTTAGCAGCCGCATTCAATGTTTCACTGGGACTAATAGGGACGCTTATGGCAGTATTTATTCCCAATCTTTTGGCACGGATATTCACGCAAGACCCTCACTTGATCAGTGTCAGTGCCACGGCTATTTCCGTGGAGATTATGGCTATGTGGGCAGTAGGGTTTCAGATTACTAGTGTTCAGTTCTTTCAGAGTATAGGTAAGGCTTGGCGCGCCATGATCCTTAGCTTTTCGAGACAAGCGATCTTTTTGATTCCACTCCTTTTGATACTGCCACGGTTTTATGGGATCATGGGCGTATGGGCTGCATCACCTGTTGCGGATGTCTTGTCAGCTTCACTATCAGTCATTTTTGTGACTGTTTACTTCAAGAAAAGACTCAAGTAATATGCTGTTCTCGATAGTTGGTTTCCTATTGTTCGGAACGTTATATGTGCTAGTTCTGCGTAGGGTGTTTCCTCCTAAGTCCTTTGTGCGTGGGGCGTTATTAGGAGGGTTCCTTTTGATCGTCTTGGTTTGGCTCATATGGTTGGTGCTACGGTTGAGTGGGGTGACTGACATCCGAGCTTTACCATTTACCAACTTTCTGGTGGGGCTTTCGGTCTTCCTTTTTTTCTATCTCCTGATAGATCTGATTGCATCGCTATTTGTCAAAAACCGAGCAGAGCTCATCCGAAGATATGCTTTTTGGTTACTCATTCCTATCACGGTTACAGCAGCATTCATTGGACACAAAAATACGGTCGAGCCAAGAGTAACACGGTACGAAGTGCACATGCCGAAAGTAGCAGGTCTGGATACCCTACGTGTGTTGTTGGTATCCGACATACATATAGGTGATATTATTCGAGCAGAAAATGCCAGAAGGCTGGATAGTCTGGCAAAAAGGGAAACCCCAGATATATTATTACTGGGAGGGGATATGATTGATCGTGATCCGAAGTATGCTCGTGACCCGGAAATGATGCGACTTGTCAGAGAACTAACCGAAAGACAAGATACGTACTTAGTCCTAGGCAACCATGAGTATTACTCTGACTTGGGTGAGAAGATCAAGTGGGCAGGAGAAATGGGAACACTCTTGCGAGACAGTGTTGTTGAGATTTATCCCGGACTATACCTGATAGGAAGAGACAGCCATACCAATGATGAGCGCATACCACTAAATGACCTGATGAGTCGGGTCCCCACAGATGCTGCTACCATTCTCCTACAGCATGAGCCTCTAGCCCTTGATGAAATTAGGGCAAGTGGTATTGATCTTAGCCTTCATGGTCACACGCACAACGGTCAAGTATTCCTCTTTTGGCCGCTTGTTGCTTTAGCTCACGAGCGTACGTATGGCAAGTGGAGCAGAGGCACGACTACGCATATTGTTAGCTCCGGATTTGGCGTCAGTACGTCCACGTTACGTATTGGGAGTCACTCAGAGATCGTGATGTTGACGCTCGTATTCGACAAATGAAGGATGCTTCAGATCTTTCTCTGAAAGAATAATATCCCTCTCCGGAATAGGCCATTTGATATTGAGCGTCTCATCGTTCCAGATTATTCCACCTTCTGCTTCGGGGTGGTAGTATTCGTCGCATTTGTAGTGTAGCGTGACTTTATCACTCAAAGCAACAAAGCCGTGTGCCAGTCCTTTGGGGATAAACAGCTGTCGATGAGTGTGGTCATTGAGCTCTACAGCTATGTGTTTGCCGTAGGTCTCGGAGTCAGGCCTTAGATCAACTGCGACATCGAGTATTTGCCCATGCAGTACCTCTATAAGTTTGGCTTGGGCATAGGGCGGATTTTGAAAGTGTAGCCCTCGTAGGACTCCATATGAGGACTGGGATATATTATCTTGTACAAAGGTAGTGTTGGTGACTTCCTTGTACCGCTCTTCGGAGTATGACTCGAAAAAAAAGCCACGGGTATCTCCAAATACCTGTGGCTCTATGATTATTACTCCCGATATTTCAGTAGGGATTACATTCATAAGACGTGGTCTAAAAAGGGCTGCCACTCCGGCGTTTAGTGATGTATACCTTGAAGTGTTTGTTGGTCTTCGAGTTGGTTTTGAACTTAACGGCAGACGGGAGCACCTCGTTTGATACAGATGAGGAGACACCGGTGTTTTGTCTTCTGTTGTCCGTAGCCACAGTCCTTTCTATGGGGACTATTACGACCTTTAGGTCTGTATCAGGGTGTGCTTTGATATGCTCTGTGATTACCGTTGAGATGTTGCCAAACGTATAGGAGGTCGCTCCAGAGATATTGGATGACCCTATATAGGTGGTGTACGGTGCATTGAGCTCCGTATGCTCTTTTTCAAAGAAAGACTGCAGACTGTCCTTCGGCAATAAAAGCAGGTAGTCAGGAGTTGTTAGCGAGTATGTCCCTTGAGCATTCGCCTCACCCACTATGGTCAGGGGTGTGGCATTGAGTTGCTTCACAAATCCGGGTTCCTCTTTCAGAAGCTTTGCGATTTGAGTAGTCGGGACTGTGATCTCAGTGAATACACCGGCAGGAGATTTGACATACGTATACTCGCCACTTGCCGCCTTGGCCAGCAGCTCGTCCAGGCTATCATTACCATAGCGTGATATTTGAGGCACTTCAGAGGTGTGGCTAAGCTCCTGTATATGCGTAGATACTTTGACTGTATCGATTGTAGTACCGTCTTTCTTGTAGACGGTATCCTTGTATTGGTAATAAAAAGAAAGTGCAGTCTTAGATATCTTGAGGACATTTCCCTTACCGGCACTGCTTGTTAGGTATATGCCCGGAAAATACTTTGTGAAGTTTTCTTGACTTGCAAATATAGGATCATTGCTTCTTGATTTGTCGTACAGATCTTGCCCAATATTTGGGTGTAGTTCGTCAAGCGGTATTTGTACCACCCGCATGCTGCCGATCGTGTCGGTTCCACGCTCGGCGATATAGGACTGCTCACCAAGTTTTATATCCGACAAGTATTCACTCACATCCCCCATGGAGTACTTGGAGTGTGGTAGCGACTTTGCCAGTTTGTACGCCTCTACCTGCATTGGCTGCTGCTTGTCTCCGGTAAATTGTTCGTAGTAGAGGGTAATGAAGGTGGAGTCAATCTTGTGGTTTAGGGGCGTTTCTCTAAACTTGAATCCCGCAGGCACATAGAGCTGAGTCAAGTATTCTGTACGAATACCTCCATATTCGGGATTGGGAATGTGTCCCAGATAACTGTAAGAGGACCGAACATAGATATTATTCCATGTTATATCGCCCTCGCTCACTGCCGCTCCATCTACGTTGGCAGAAATTGTAGCATACTCCAGCGGTAGTTCGTGCTCTTCGACTTCAAACTTCGTGTAGTCCGGTACCACAGAAACACCGACACTGTCATTACGGCTATCGCATGCTCCCAGTAGGGCTGCTATCCCAAGTATAAGGGCTGTCCCGACTCTTCTTCGATTATAGATCATCTGCTGTATCTCCTGTTGCTATCTTCTAAACTCTTTATGTGCTCTTAGGTTTCTGAGCGACTGACCAGCAAAGGTAGCCATTTCCTATGAAAGTATTGGCTACTCTTCCTGTTTGGAGTTGCCTTTCAGCAGTTCGTCGTATAAGTTGGATATCGCTTCCAGCGACTCCTCTACGGGCAAGTACTCCAGGACATTGACATCCTCAAACTCCTTTGCCCACTCTACAACATCATTACTTATTTCCTGAGTGCCAAAGACGATACCGTCAATAAAGTGAAAGATCAGCTTAGTTAGTTCCTCGCGTGTCAGAGGCGCTCCATCCAGTAGCTCATGGGTGATCCCATCGTACTTGAGTACCTCGGTGAGGTTTTCACCAAAGGGAACCTCCGGAGTCATGTCGTAGACCGAAAACACCAGTTTTGCACCCGATAGTGCGGGGTCGTCTTTGAAAAGAGTCTTGAGGTACAGTGGCGCTAAGCCCGAAAACCACCCTTGGCAGTGGATGACATCAGGTACCCAGCGGAGTTTCTTGATGGTTTCAAAAACCCCTCTGATAAAGAAAACAGCTCTCTGTACGTTGTCTTCATAGAGTTCACCTGCTTGATCCCTAACGGTCCCTTTTCTCGCAAAAAGGTCATCGTTGTCGATGAAGTAGACCTGCATCCTCTGAGGAAGTAAGCTCGCTACTTTCACAATGAGCTGATGTACGCGATCGTTGACCGTGAGGTTGACGCCGGATAACCGAATCACCTCATGCAGTTGGTGCCTACGCTCATTGATCGTACCGTAGTTGGGCATAAATACACGGATGTCGTCTCCGTGTTCCAACATATCTAGGGGAAGGAGTTGAGATTGGTCGCTTACGCTTTCCTCTACATATGGAGAAATCTCTTGAGCAATGTACAGTATTTTTCTTTTTGTCATGGATGTCAGTTCAGTTAGTCACACGTCGCTTTAGATGACGGGATACTTCATTATCGTCTCTCTCAAAGGTACCAAAAAAAAAGGACTTCTCCTTTGGCACCTACGCTTCAAAGGATACTCTTCACGCTGATCGCTTGTACTTGTCTCAATGCCAAATACAGTGATTTAGTTTGCTCCTTTTTCGCTGTTTGTAGTTACAACTCACCAATGGTCCAGTACCAATCAAACCTAAACAGAACTCCTGTCAACCAAATATCAAAACACACTCCCGGAGTGCCCACTTTTTAGTACACGTTACCAGGCAAAAGTTTCACGGATAGTAGCAAAATCTTTCCAGTAGGAAAGAGAACGGTTTGACGGATAGAAGCAAAAGGTTTCCAGTAGGAAACTTTTTTGCTTTCAGGCAACCGTCTTCAAGCTGTTTGCAAATATCTATTTATCAACCGCATACAAAATTAAGTGCTGTGACATTATCCAAGAGTCTATGTTCGCAGTGGTTTTACCGTAGAGTTAGCACAATATGAGTTCGTTTTGTTAACTTTGCCCTTGTTATGTCAACATCAAAATAATATAAGACGAGATATGGTTCGTGTACGTTTTGCCCCTAGTCCTACGGGCCCACTTCATATAGGTGGAGTCCGTACCGCTCTTTATAATTACCTTTTTGCTCGTCATCATGGAGGCACCATGGTGCTACGCATAGAGGACACAGATAGCAAACGATTTGTGCCCGGTTCGGAGGATTACATAATTGAATCGCTTCGTTGGCTGGGAATAGAGATAGACGAAGGGACCGGCACAGATAACCAGCCCTATGGTCCATATCGACAGAGTGAACGTCGTGATATTTATCGTGAGTATGTTCAAAAGCTGATTGATGCCGGAAAGGCGTACTATGCTTTTGACACTGTTGAGGAGCTGGATAGTGCTCGTGCCAGGATCCCAAACTTTAGCTATGACTTCTCCACAAGGGGTGAGATGAATAATAGCTTGACGCTTTCGGCGGATGAGCTTCGGCAAAAGTTGGAAAGTGGTGTGCCTTATGTGGTACGCTTTCTTGTTCAGCCGGGTCAAGAGGTGGAGGTCAATGACCTCATTCGTGGAAAAGTGACCATCAATTCATCCCAGCTTGATGATAAAGTTTTGTACAAAAGCAGTGATGACCTTCCCACATACCACTTGGCGAATATTGTGGACGACCACTTGATGAAGATTACTCACGTGATCCGGGGTGAGGAGTGGCTGCCGAGCGCTCCTCTCCATGTCCTGCTCTACGAGGCTTTTGGATGGGCGGAGTCCATGCCACACTTTGCTCATCTCTCGCTGATCCTCAAACCCCAAGGTAGCGGCAAGCTCAGCAAGCGAGACGGTGATCGTCTGGGATTTCCTGTATACCCTCTCGAGTGGACAGATCCTGAGACAGGTACTGTCTCCTCCGGCTATCGCGAGCAAGGCTTTCTCCCTGAGGCAGTGGTCAACTTTCTAGCATTGCTTGGATGGAATCCGGGAACGGAGCAGGAGCTTTTTGATAATCACCAAGATCTAATTGACGCATTTTCTCTTGAGCGGTGCAGTAAGTCCGGTGCGCGTTTCAATTACGAAAAAGCGATGTGGTTCAACCACCAATACATAGCTCTTGAGCCGGTAGAGAGACTGGTGGAAGTGGTCAAACCACTGCTGAAGCAAGAGGGAATCAATGCAGATCCAGAAAAACTGGCAAAAGTGATTGATGCTGTCCGCGATAAGACTCAACTAATTCCTGACTTTGTACAAGAAACAGGATACTTCTTTGAAGCCCCCAAAGAGTTTGATGCTAAGAGTGTCAAAAAGCACTGGAAGGCTGAAACACCTCAGTACCTAACTCAGATGATCGCTCTTCTCCGTACCCTGATGACATCTAGTCCCTCTGCCGAACAAATCGAACAAGCTCTATACGAGGAGATCAACAAAAATGCCCTTCCTATGGGAAAGATCATGAATGGGATGCGTCTTGCGCTTGTAGGAGCAGCTAGAGGCCCTCGCTTGCATGAGATCATTGCTCTTTTAGGCATCGAGGAGTCGATCAGAAGAATGGAGTATGCAGTAGAGCATCTCGGATAACAACATATCCATAGGTGTGCTCCATCATAGAAGAAACGGCAGCTGCGATACCGTAGCTGCCGTTTCTTTGTGTCTGAGTCCTGTGTCGACTCGCTAATTCTTTGGTGTACTTAGAACTTAAATGAAACACCAATATTCAATAGGGAGATACCATAGCCTACTTCGGCAAACATGCCAATAGTGGGCTGGAACATGTAGCGTACACCCAAATGTCCACCCCAGTCAAAACCGCCGGCAGAAGAATGCTTTTGTGTCTTGTACTCATCTCTCCACGTCGTGTGCGAGTATGCTAGGATCAAGCTTACGTATGTGTCTAGCTGAGGGATAAAATGGTAGTGCAGCCCAAGACGAGGTCCGAAGGTAACACTATTGGAGTACTTCCATGATGATGCGCTCAGATATCCGCCGAGGGTGAGGGCGCTGTTGTCATCCCACAGATAGCCTGCCAGACCATAGTCGTATGCACCACTCAGAGTGAATACTCCAGAACTATGACCATCATAGGTCCTATAATCCATGCCGACTCCCACACTACCAATGCTTGTCCCTTGCTCTACTACATTTTGAGCACTTGCATTCAGGGCAAAAAGACTCAGAGTCAGAGCTACTAATGCTGTCGTAATTTTTTGCATAACGAGATGTTTTTATAGTTGAAATAAATAAATCCTTTGTGTGTGAAACCTCTATATTCTTGAGGCTGATTGGGATTGACTACTGGCAAAGGTAGCAAAAAAATCAAATCAGCAGCAAGCTTATGACTACTAACCATACTACTATGGCGACTCCCTTGACTATAGGGTTGGCTGAGCTTTTTATGATAAGTCCAACCGGAAGTACCACAACCAGGAAGATTAGTCCAAAGCCCAAGATTAGAAGGAAAAAAGAAAGAGTGATCGTCAGAGGAATGGCAAGGAATCCAGGTGTAGAAACTCTCAAGCTATCCCAATATGGTGCACCCCAATAGAAATGGTTGAAAAACAGTCCATTGCTTAGCCCGTGTATAGCCCATATAAGACTAAGTACCACGGCGACCACTGCTAAGATGCCAACGATCCAATAGATCATTGTTCTCCGTTTAGAGTTCTTTTTGCCATCAATTGGTTTGTCAGAAGTGTGAGCCGTAAAAGTAGGTCTTGTCTTTTGTTTGGATTTGTCGAGCAACGAATGAAAAGACTTCTCTCCTTTTTTTATAGTGTTGTCAGCTTCCTCAGTTATTTTTTTCCATAGCTCTTGACTGCTTATTGGCCGACCTTCCATCTCTAGGCGTTGTTGGACGGTAATAGCTACGGGCAAAAAGATCCAAAAGGCGATGTAGAGGATCACCAGTGTCCAGTTCAGAGGTGTAAAGAGAAGTAGGATAAAAAGAAGTCGTAGAAAAATAGGGTCAATATTGAAGTAGACGCTAAGCCCACTCAGGACTCCAGCTATCCATTTGTCAGTGGGGTGGCGGTATAGTTTGCGCTCGGGGAGTACAGTTTGACTGCCGGTCTGTGCTGCTTCTGCATTGTTTGTACTGAAGCCTCCACTCATGGACTCTTCTGCAATTACCGCTTCGAGAGGCCCCAGTTGGGTGATTGCTTCTTTCGTCATCTCTACGGTCACAAGTGCATCAAGCCCTTGACTCTTTTCCCATAAGATGTCGCTCAGACGGTATTCGAAGTCTTCAACAATTTCTCCATCCGGATCTTGCGCAGCATAGTGTTGTCGGATATTCGTGATATAGGTGTCTAGCATCGTATATGCCGATTCATCTATCTGGAAAACACGGCTGCCGAGGTTGACAAAAAATGACTTTTCCATTGGGCTATCTATATTTTAGTTATCCTTTTCTACGAATAGTTGATCACAGTCTCTGTTTTCAAAAGGAGAAATCTCGGGGTAGTTATTTGTCCCTTTCTCAAGAGCAGTGATTGATTGACGCATCTCACTCCATGCACTGGATAGTTGCTGCAGCCACTCATGCCCTTCTTTCGTTAGTACATAGTACTTTCTGGGTGGCCCCTGTGGACTTTCCTCCCAGGTATAATCCAAGAATCCATCCTTTCGTAAGCGAGTTAGTAAAGGATAGAGTGTTCCTTCTACCACGATAAGATTGTGATCCTTTAGTACTTCCAAAATATCCGCACTGTATGAACGTCTCTGGTTGAGTATGAGTAGTATACAGTACTCTAGGATTCCCTTCCTCATCTGGGATATTGATTTTGCCTGTATATCATTCATGAGTTTGGTATCTGGGTTGTATCATTACAGTAACAAAGGTACACTAACCTTAGGTATTTTGCAATGCATAGTACCAGGGCTCACGTATTTGAAGTTTAGAGATAGTCGGTGGTGATGATGTCGGGGGGTGACGTGTACTTAAAAAGTTTCCAGTAGGAAACAGATCTCTACTATCCGTCAAATCGTTTTCTTTCCTACTGAAAACATTTCCCTTCTATCCGTTAAATTTTCTACCCCTCCTCGAGCGGCAAAAATAGGGGGACTTGGTGCCTTGTCGTCTTCTTTAGTTCGTCTCCCATACGGTACTTGATGTCATAATTGATGATAAAGTCCGGCTCCTCCTCCATAAAGTCATAATGCTCAGTCCCCACCGACATCATCAACACCGACTATCTCTAAACTTCAAATGAGTGAGCCCTGTACAACCTGTTAGGCGTTTGTCAGATTGTAGATGCTGAGTTGTTCTAGCGGAATGTGTCCTATCTCGGCTGCCACCTCAGAAAAGGGACTCCCCGGGGTGGTGAGGATCTTTCTTGTATTAGCTAGAGCTAGGAGTTCGCCGAAACTTTCAATAACTCCCTCTTCAGACTCCTGAGAACTAATAGAGAAGGGGGCAAAAACATTATCACCAAAAAGCGTTTGGAGCCGCTCTCGCTCATCCATGGAGGCGGTTGCGACAAAGAAACGGGTGGTGGGGTCTGCCTCAAGCATAGTCTGCATTTTTTTGATGAAGAGGTCTGTCGGGCTTTCTTGTTGGCTAGCTTCACTTGGAGTCCGATTGATATGGACCCCAACCACATTCTCTGACCAACCTGACATTCGGGAGTTGCGTATATTTGTAACCTCTACTGTTGGCTCGATAGTCTTGTACATCCCTCTTTCTTTTATGAAGGGTTGGTTCGTAGCGACAAGGCTTAGTTCACGAGGAGCTTGTAGGTGTTGTATGAGTTCGCGACGATTCTCGGTAAGCAGTGTGCGTACCTTTTTGGGAGAAATAAAGCGATCGTAACGGAGAAGGATAAAAGGTGCGGGTAAGAAAAGGTTTGCCTTTCGCGGAGTATCGTTGAATAACCAATCTCTCCAAGTCGCCTCCCTGATTGTAATCGAAGAGGGGACATGTTTGGGGGACAAGGTGAAGAGCCGACTGTAGGAGCAGTCAAAATTATCCGTCCGAAACCATATGATTTCAGCCTCTTTGTCTGTATTCTTTAGCACTTCAATAAAAGAGGCTATAGTCCGGATACGTTTAGCTATACCACTAAAAGGGATGAGAGAAGTCTTGCCTATTTTATGTTGTTTGTCGCTTTTCATAACTTTTGAATGAAAGATTTTGTCTCGGTCAGTAGAAGTTTGAATGATTCTGTCCGTCTGATCAGTACATACATTGATGCAAGAACCAGTGCATTTTTTAGAACAATAGAAATAGGAGTGTCAGCCACTCCTATCAGTGTGCATATGAGTACGACTACACCCAGAGTCAAGAATAGTCTACCATGTTCTGCAGTGATGGGAGAAAGTCTGAGTTTTGACCAAAGGATGACTTGCTGAAACGTGTAGCTGATTACAAATGTGAGGAGTGTGGCTATGGCAGCGCCCTCCATTCCGATGCGTTCGATGAGTACAAGATTGAAACCTACTGTAAGAAATGCAACAAATAGAGTGTACACCAGGCTCCAGACATAGTACCGCGAATAGCGAAGAACGGCATTGCCAAACGAAAAGGATAGGTCTATCAGTCTGCCAATACCCAAAATAAACACCACCCATTTACCCTGGATGTAAATGTCGCTATTAGGCATGATGCCGAATATAAAGTCAATATTGGTCCAGATGAGTGTGAAAATGATAAGCCCTACTAATAGTTGCTGTTGCGAGACGGTCTGATAAAGCTGTCGAACCCTCTCGGTATCACTATTGTGAAGAGCGGATGACACCATTGGTGAGCTAATAGCAGTGAGAGACCGAGAGGGCATCTCGATCACAGCTACGATAAAGAATGCAATAGAGTAAATTCCTGCGTAGTCAAGACCCATTTGTGCCGAAACCATGAAAAGATCCAGGCGGGTTACAATATTACTGCCAAGCGCACTCAAGAGCGTGAGTCCGGTGTAGTTGATGAAGTCCCGGCGTACAGAGTGGTCCGGTAAAGAAATAGAGGAGGTAAAAGCCCGGGGCGATAAAAACACCATGTATCCCAAATCAAGGAGCATACATACCCCATAGCAGCCAACAAATGCGGTCAGGAAGAAATTGAATGATGGGAACAATCCAATGCCATAAAGCATATAGACTACACAGAGTAAGATCCTGAGAATGAGCTCACGTACCATGCGGGGTACTACCACCCTTTGCTTGAGCGTACAGTATACCTCGCTCACAGTCATGTACATGGTAAAGACCATCAGCGGCAGTACAAGCAGGTAGTATTCCCGAAAGAGTTCACCCCCCGCTTTCTTGTCCGATGTAAAGTAGCTGACAAGTGGAGTACGCAGTAAGTAATACAGCAGAGAAAATACTACGAATCCAATGAGCGGGATCAGCAATACAAGCCAGACAAAACCTCTATCTTTGCCATCTTCTGTACGAAAAAACGGAAAATACCGAACCGAAGAAGACTGAGTGGCAAATAGCGCAAACCCACCCAGTAACATGGCTACCTCTACAAGCAGACGCGTAAGACCGACTTCCTCCGGGGTGAGGTACTGGGTGAGGACAAAAAAAGTCGTGAGAAAGCCAACGACGGCCCCTACCATCGTGACTATGGTCGCTTTTGCGCTCTGTCGGTAGATGAGGCTCATGGCTTAGCTGGCGCGATCCAGATCCCCACCTCACGCACTCCTTTAGCAACACTATCCGTCAAGAGGTGTCGGTAGCTGTAGGTGTAGGTTCCGGGAGATGGGAAATACATTATGTCCTCTATCACGAAGGGTACCTCTACATAGTTGTACCCACCTTTTTGACTGATGACGTCTGTAAGACTGATAGAGACGGTCTTGGATTCTATACTATGACTTGGGCTTTCGTAGACAATCCCAATGGGTATACTCTCGAGTGTATACCCCGCCTCCAGTCGTACAATGCCGGTGACCGTATACGCAGATGTGGTGTCCGTCTCCGGAGTAATAGCTATGGGGAAAAAATACTCCTGAGTGCTCAGCCATCCATCATTGGGCACTTGGTAGAAAAAACTGTACAGCGGAGCCGTATATCCAGAGCAGCTGAGTAGTAAAGCCAACACAGGTGTGACCAGTGCATGTCGTAGGCCGGCAGCAGACATAGATATTCTTCTTATTTTGTTGGGTTATCAGTCCTTTGTTTGGGTTGAGCTTCTTGATCTTGGTTGCGCTTTTGGTTTCTACCACCTTTTTTGCGCGTCCTCTGTTGACTCCTCTCCGCGGTACCCTTTATGACTTTTTCACTACCTTGATTCTGTCCTGCTTCCTTTTCTTGATTTTGTCTGCCCTGAGCCTGTTTCTTTCGGTTGTTGCGTTTCCTTCGTTTACTTCTTTGTTCTTTTTTGGGCGCATCAAATCGTGTCAAGCTGCTGTCGACGAGGATGTCTTTCGAGTCCTTTCGATAGGATAAGGGGTGTCTGTCCTCTGTATTGCTATGGAGGCTATACGGCTCTTCTCCTCGGTTGTTCATGTCGATAATCTCCATAGCTCGATCTGTGGAGATCACCACAGCTTCATCCATTGATCTCGGGGAGTCTATGGGTACATACGTGATCTGCTGGGCAAGTATGTCGGCTTTGTAGTGCCGATAAGTCCCATTTTGAGTACGTAGCTCGGTATTCTTATTGGGCAGCAAGCCTTGTGCTTCGTAGTAGGTGTTTACTTCGTAGTTGAGGCAGCACTTTAGCTTGGCGCATTGTCCTGCCAGCTTTTGTGGGTTGGGCGAGATGTCCTGTATGCGTGCTGCATTTGTACTTACAGATCTAAAGTTGGTCATCCATCCTGAGCAGCAGAGCTGCCTTCCACATGGTCCTATTCCACCGATGAGACCTGCTTCTTGCCGTGCACCGATCTGGCGCATCTCCACTTTTATCCTAAACTCATTTGCAAGCTCTCTGATGAGCTGTCTGAAGTCTACACGCCTGTCAGCGATGTAATAAAAGATAGCCTTCAAGCCATCACCCTGGTATTCAACATCACCTATCTTCATATCCAGACCAAGAGATTTAGCTATCTGTCGGCTACGAATCATCGTCCATTGTTCTTTTGACTTGGCTTCTTTGTAACGCTCTAGGTCGTTGGGCTTGGCTTTCCTAAATACTTTTAGGGGCGGATTGTCGGTTTTGATGCGTTTGTTACGCATTTGTATTTGTACCAGTTTGCCGGTTAGGGATACCGTCCCGATATCGTGTCCGGGGTTGGCTTCTACCGCCACAAGATCTCCCTTCTCTAAGGGAAGGTTCAGACTATTGATGTAAAATCCCTTCCTTGTGTTTTTAAAGCTAACCTCTACATACTTATCACTCTCTTTGACAGTAGTTGTAGCAGTCTCTGGTATATCGTACAGGTAGTCGTAGGTTTCCAGTTTCCCACTCCTATTACCTGTGCATTGTGAACACCCACACCCAACACAGGATGTACAGTTGTTCGTTATATCGTTTGTATTCATATTTATTATCACGCATAAATTGGAGCATCAATAATACCCCATTTATGCAAAAATACTATTTTCTTACCGAAGCTTGAAATGGTGGAGTAGAGCATCGCATTGGCTTATGCAGGAAAGAGTCCCCCTCCTTAATTTCCTCAAATGCATACTCTGACCCTCCAGATGATGAGTTACTTGTATTCTCAGACGAAAAAGGGTGGTATTGATTCCTGAATAGTGTCCGAATACTCAATTTTGTATTTTGCTGAGAAATAGATAGATGAGAGCGTTGTGAGTGTTGCCGGCTGGAAGCGAAAAATTCTCTACTGGAAACGTTTCTCTTCTATCCGTCAAATCGTTCTCTTTCCTACTGGAAACTTTTCGCTACTATCCGTCAAATTTTTTGCCCCGCCGGCTAAGTAAAAAAGAAAAGGCATAGGACTTATTGAAATCCTATGCCTTCGCTCCTGAAAAACTAGAGGTTCCTGGCGGATTCGAACCGCCGTAAACGGATTTGCAGTCCGGTGCATAACCACTTTGCTAAGGAACCGTGCTGGGCTAAGCTTTCGATACTGTTCGCTTAACCGGCTACAAATTTAGCATAAAAAAGTCACTCCTCCAAAGTTTTTGTTTTTACTTCACTGATTTACGGAGTCCCATACATAGATCACGTGATCGTAGTGTGCTAGTGTACAATTATTTGTGACTTTTATCGAAACCCTTGGTCTCTGAGTATTCTTTGGTCACTTTCCCAACTTGTTGATGCTGTCAACAAGTTCTTGATAAATCGGGTCCTCAGGACTTGCCTGAAGTATGTAGGGTAGGGTAGCCCCTTGCTTGAGTAAGGTGCGAATGCGCGTGGAGGAGATGTCAAAAAATGGTGTGTTCTTGAGATAAATGACCTCCTTCTGATTGAGCTTCTTTTCTTCAGGGGTCGGATAGCCCGGTCTTGCACAAACATAGATTGTTGTCATCCCCAATAGCTCATCTGCGCGATGCCACTGTGGAAAGCTGAGCCAGCTATCCATACCCATCATGAGTGAAAAACGGTAGGTAGGGTACTCAGCAATGAGATGCTCCAGGGTGTTTATTGTGAAATTTGGCTTTGGTAGTTTTTGTTCAACTAGGGAAAGCTTTATCCGACTGTGGCGACCCAGTACGTGCTGAGCCCATCTGATACGTAATTCATCCGGTAGTAGCGAGTGGTGATCTTTGAAAGGACTGGCAGGAGTTAGGCTCATCCACAGCTCGTCTACCTCCGAGCGAGTCTCTATGATATAGTTGGCCAAGCATAGATGCCCCACGTGCATAGGGCTAAATGATCCGGGAAATAAAAGGATGTGACGCTCTTTCTCATTCAGAAAATCTTGAATGATACTGCAGACGATTTGACAAGCTTCGTCAAGATCATCATTGATAATACGTCGGTCAAAGTGGGGCGCATAACTTAGTTCGTGCTCTGCTTTTTGAAGGCGCTCCTCAATTTTCTGAAGAGAATCAGTCCCTCTGTTTAAGAGTCGTTCTCTAAGTGCCCCGATGCTTGGTGGCTGTATGAAAAGTGTACAAGCTCGATCACCATAGATCTTCTTGACGTTGAGGGCCCCTACCACATCAATGTCAAGAAGTACATTTCGCCCACGCTCTAGGGCTTTGTCTACTTCGCTGCGTAGCGTGCCGTAGTAAACACTTGGGTAAACTTCTTCATACTCAAGGAATTCATTGCGCTGGATCCGCTGCTGAAACTCATCGACGGATAGGAAGTAATAGTGAATTCCATCCTTTTCTTCCCCCCTTGGAGGACGGGATGTGGCAGATATTGAAAACACCCCGTCTATACCGTACTCATTTGTTAGGCGATCGATGATGGTGCTTTTTCCTGATCCACTTGGAGCGGAGAATATGATCAGCTTGCCGGGATGATTCATAACACGTTGAGGACTTGTTCCTTGATCTGCTCGAGGTGGTCTTTCATTTTGACCACAATCTTTTGGAGCTCAGCATGATTGCTCTTTGAGCCTAGAGTGTTGATCTCTCGCCCCATTTCCTGAGCGATGAATCCTAGTTTTCGACCTTGACCGGGGTTGGGGAGCTCCATGGTCTCTCTGAAGTAGTGAAGGTGATTGGCTAGTCGAGTTTTCTCTTCGTTTACATCTAGTTTTTCGATGTAGTAGATCATCTCCTGCTCCAGCCTATTCGTGTCGTAGTCCACCTCTACATACTTCTTCAGCCCATCTTCCAACCGTTGACGGACCTCCACGATTCTCTGTTCTTCGTACGGCTTGGTCTGCTCCAGTAGATCAGATATAGCTTGGATATTATCTTCAAAGGCTGCCTTTAGAGCCTCGCCTTCTTGGGCTCTAAACTCTTTGAGGTGCTGAATAGCTTGATCCAGTGCAGTATGCAGAAGCTCTTCAATGGATCGAGTCTCTTCCTCTGACGGGGTCGGTACACTCGTCGTCCCGGGAAGGGACATGATTAACCTGAAAGGATCACTCGGATGTGGTATCTGAGTACTGCGACTAACCTCTTGTATTTCTGACCAGTAGTCCTCAAATACATCGCGATTGAACTGTACGTGCAGACGGTTAGAGAGTTCTTCGATAGATATCGATACGTCCAGCTTTCCTCGCAAGAGCTCGTTGGTCACTTTCTTTCGAACGTCCATCTCAACGTGTCTCAGCTCGTTGGGAAGGCGTAGATTGACATCAGCCTGTTTGCTATTCAGAGAACGTATCTCAATGCTTACTTTTCTGGTTTCGGACTTAGCCTCAGCTTTTCCAAAACCGGTCATGGAGTGTATCATGTCTCCCTAGTTTAATGTTCTGATTTGATTTGTTCGTAGATTAAGTATATAGAGTGACCTGTGTCGCCCAAAGACTAACCGGGAAGGTCTTTTTGTTTCTCTACATACTAATCTTTTCGTGTGCAGTGTCTCTGTGAAGCCTAAGAGTTATAGGTTCCTACCGTGGCAATTCTTGAACTTTTTCCCACTGCCACAGGGACATGGATCATTTCGTCCGATTCTTTGCTCTGCAACATAGGGCTGCTGTTTTGTGTCACCTTGTGAGGCATTTCGTCCGGCTTCGTATCTGGCTTGCTGGGCCTCCTGGTAGTCGTCTTTTTGTTCATGATAACGGCGCCGATCGTTAGCTCTCGGGTCATCGTGTTGCTCACGTACTTGGAGATCACTTCGTCCCTCTTCTTGCTGAGCCGGTGCGACGTTGATGTGCCCGCGCATGATGATTTCACAAGCCTTTTGGTTCATCTCCACCACCATTTCCCTGAAGAGCTCGTACGCCTCAACCTTGAATATAACAAGCGGGTCTTTATTTTCATACGAAACATTTCGAACTGCTTGCTGGAGCTCGTCCATATTGAGAAGGTGCTTCTCCCAGGCCTCATCAATTGTGTAAAGTAGGATCGTCTTTTGGAACGCTTTGCCAAGGCTCTTGGAGTGTGAGTCTACCGCTTCTTTGAGATTGACGGAAATATTGTACATCAGCTTGCCATCTGAGATGGGGACGTAGATGTTTTCGACCTGGTTCCCGTGCTGCTTGTAGAACGACTGGAGTACCGGATCGGCTAACTCCGCTAAACGATCCATCCTTCTCTCCAAAGTCTTGACGGCTTCCTCCACTATGATGTTGGTCATTTCTGTGGTAGACTTGCTCTTGAACATTTCGCTGCCATCATCAGGAAGCTCTATCGCAAAAGTCTTGTAGACGTCTAGCTTGAGATCTTCGTAGGAGCCGCCCTCATGTTTTTCGGTTATTTGCTCAGCCGTTTGGTAGAGCGTGTTTATCACGTCCATCCCGATACGTTCGCCCATCAGAGCATGGTTTCGACGTGTATAGATCACTTTTCGCTGTGCATTTTTGACATCATCATACTCAAGAAGATGTTTACGGACCCCAAAGTTGTTCTCCTCGACCTTCTTTTGAGCATTTTCGACGGTTTTACTGAGCTGCTTGCTCTCAAGCATATCATCATCCTTGAACCCCATCGTAGATAGCCACTTAGCCATCCTGTCTGATCCAAATAGGCGCATCAGTCGGTCCTCCATGCTGATGAAAAATACGGAGCTTCCTGGGTCTCCTTGTCGACCGGCACGACCTCTCAACTGACGGTCTACACGTCGTGATTCATGTCGCTCGGTACCGATGATCGCTAAACCACCGGCATCGCGTACCTCTTTGGACAACTTGATGTCTGTACCACGTCCTGCCATATTGGTCGCGATAGTAACGGTACCTTTTTGTCCGGCCTGCGCCACAATTTCGGCTTCCTTTTGGTGTAGCTTAGCATTGAGAACGTTGTGGGGGATTTTCCGGAGCTGAAGCATCTTGCTCAAAAGCTCTGATATCTCGACTGACGTCGTGCCGACAAGTACAGGACGACCTTCTCCGATGAGTTTTTCTATTTCATCAATAACAGCGGCATACTTAGCCCGAGCCGTCTTGTATATACGGTCGTTTTCGTCTATGCGCTTGATGGGTCTGTTTGTTGGGATGACAACAACATCAAGCTCATAAATGTCCCAAAACTCCTTAGCCTCCGTTTCTGCTGTACCGGTCATGCCCGAGAGCTTGTGGTACATACGGAAATAGTTTTGGAGCGTGATTGTTGCTTTTGTTTGAGAGGCCTGCTCCACTTTTACGTGTTCCTTGGCTTCAATTGCTTGGTGGAGCCCGTCAGAATAACGTCGTCCATCCATGATACGTCCGGTCTGTTCATCGACGATGAGGACCTTATTGTCCATTACGACATACTGGTCATCTCTCTCAAAAAGTGTGTACGCCTTGAGCAATTGTTGGATGGTGTGTACTCGTTCACTCTTGATGGAGTAGTTTGTGAGCATCTCATCTTTTTGGGCAGCCTTTTCTTCTGGTGACAAGTCTTGGTTTTCAAGATCCGACATTTCAGTTGCGATGTCCGGAAGAATGAAAAACTCTGGGTCATCAGACTTGCCCGTCAGTAGATCAATACCCTTATCAGTTAGCTCAATTTGGTTGTTTTTCTCATCGATAACGAAATAGAGTACATCTGTTGCAGTATGCATCTCACGGTTGTTGTCCGCCATGAAGTATGCTTCAGTCTCTAGAAGTCTCTTTTTGATCCCTTCTTCGCTCAGGAATTTAATTAGTGCTTTGTTCTTGGGTAGACCCTTGTAGCTCCTAAAGAGTTGGACAAAACCATCGTCCTGTGTCTCCTTGTCGTCGCTTGCTATCTTTTGGCGAGCTTCGGTGAGTAGCTTGGAAGCGAGAGTTTTTTGGGCATTGACCACAAGTTCCACATTTGAGCGGAACTCTTCAAACATTTGATCTCCCTTTGTCTCTACAGGACCAGAGATGATGAGTGGTGTACGTGCGTCATCAATTAATACGGAGTCAACCTCGTCAACAATGGCGTAGTTGTGTTTACGCTGTACGAGGTCGGAGGGCCTCCGTGCCATGTTGTCGCGAAGGTAGTCAAAGCCAAACTCATTATTCGTACCAAAGGTGATGTCACAATTATAGGCGGCTCTACGCTCAGGGGAGTTGGGCTCGGTTTTGTCAATACATGCCACGCTCAGACCATGGAACATATAGAGTGGTCCCATCCACTCGGAGTCACGCTTTGCAAGGTAGTCGTTTACGGTGACCATGTGCACCCCATTTCCTGTCAGGGCGTTGAGAAATACCGGCAGTGTTGCTACTAGGGTCTTACCTTCACCTGTTGCCATTTCTGCGATTTTCCCTTGGTGTAGCACAACTCCACCTATGAGCTGAACATCGTAGTGAACCATATCCCATACGATGGGATTACCGCCGGCTTCCCAAGTGTTTGTGTAGATAGCTTTGTCACCTTCAATATGGACAAAGTCCTTGGTTACGGCTAGGTCTTTGTCAAAGTCCGAGGCCGTTACTTCTATGGTCTTGTTTTCGCAAAAACGACGAGCAGTGTCCTTTATGATGGCAAAAGCTTCAGGAAGGAATTCATCTAGTTTGACCTCCATCTTATCCATGATGGTGTCTTCAAGTTGATCGACTTCTTCCCATATCTTTTCACGTTCGGAGAGGTCCTTTTCGTCTACAGAGGCTTTGAGCTCGTTGATTTTATTTCGTTCCTCTTGTACGTAGTCCTGGATCTCTTGACGCATCGCAGTGGTACGAGCTCGAAGCTCATCATTGCTTAGCTGTTGGATGCGCTCATATTCTTTGTTGATCTTGCTGACATAGGGTGTCAGCTCTTTGAGATCTCGCTGTGATTTGTTCCCAAAAAGTTTGGCGAGAAAGTCATTTAATCCCATGGTATATATCTAGTGTTTTGATTTCTTATCTTGTGTCATATTATCTCTACAGGTGTCCTCAATAAGTGGAACCCTCTCCTTACGTTTGGGGCGTTTAGGGTGTAGGCGGACGTATCCGTAGGGTGTGGCAGACTATGTTTGAGACATATCGGAGGTCAATAGGCTCACTGTGTTTTCCTCCAGAAACATTTGGCCCTGATATGAATAAGGGACTCGCAACAGGTGCCTGGCTTGGACTAACAGACTGCTCCGTGTCATCCTGAGATACGATCCATCCGGGTAGGACCCCAAAGATTACATCACCGCGGTGCTTGTGCAGGGATATGTTGAGGCTGGTCTGCCAAGCTCTATTACTTTCCTCACTTAGCGATCTGCGTTTTAGTTCTGTATTTGTCAGTGCATACTGTACACCACTGAATTCTAGAAGAAAGCTGGCCACTGCTGTTTCTAGCTCTTCGGGGTTAACTCCCTCGACTTGGTTCAAAAACACTTGTCCGTCTTGAGTAATCTCTTTGACAAGACCTTTTTGTCCATATTCTGCAGCTAGATACATGTTTGTGAGCGCTAAACAACGATTTATATAAAATATCCGTTGTTCTTTTAAGCCACCTATACGCTCCAAGGCCATAGCATCCCCACTGATGATTAGGATAGATGTATTGGGGAGTCTTTTTTTTAACTTCTTTACTTCGTTTAGAAAACGGTAATAACTATCTAAAACCTCCGGAGACAGGTCGCAATCACCCTTAGTAGGCTCTACGGTGTAGTACAGAGAAAGGAAGTCAGTACTTTTGTCTCTGCCTAGCCCGGAACTTTCTAGAAGAGCAAGTGCCAGCTGAGTAACCTCCTCATTGATGAGAGGGGTCCCTTTGTAGCTAATAATGCCACTGTTATTGCGGGAAAGTGGGTAAGAAAAGGGCTGCTCAATAGGGTAGGGTATCAGATCCCCATACCGCTCGGCAAAGTCCGCCTGATAGAGTGGAGACCAGACTACTCCCTTGTCCAGCTTCGTGGACGGGTTGACCGTTTTATCTACATACCAAGGTTTCCCATTTTGATAATAGGTTGAACTAGCCCAGCGTTCGGAACTGTTGTCAATCCAATATACCCCGTTAGCGTACTGACCACCACCTATGATTGCTTCTTCAGCATTAGGCGCTATGCTGTACACTAGCCCTAGACCTTGTGTTGCAGACTTTAGCTTGTCGCTGATAGTGGGAGCTGTCAAAGCCAATGGAGAAAGTCGATCTGCAGTTGCATAGCCGATGTAGTCCGTATCAAAAAATACAGACTGATGACTGTTAATACGTCCATGTGCATCTCGCAGTATAGGCTTCCGAGCAGGTATACCGTTTTGGGCTGCCGTGGTTCCTGTGTGGAGTATCGCCATTGAGGATGCAGCATCGGCTTTCAGCAGAGGATGGCGAACGTCGGTATAGATTTGAGTCTGATCCTTCCTTAAAATCTCAGATAAAGGTCCCTCTATAGTAGCCTCAAGGATATCTGTCCTCAAGCCTTCTACGGTTAGCATCACGACGAGTCGTGGTGCTTGGGCATATGTTTTGAAAGCGGGACCTGCCGCCATCAGTACCACTAGTGGTACTAGGAGTCTATTCATAAACGAGCTTTCCCCCTATAGGCTAGAGTTTGCAACAGAGCATCAACACCCACCAGGAGCGCTAGTACAGATACTCCCTGTGGTAACACTTGCTTGTACCCGAGCATTAGGTAAATTACTACGGCTACAAAGTTAATCAAATACAGCCAATAATTCATCTTCCAAACCTTGCTCGATCGTTTCCATACTGTGACCGCCAACACGTACCACAAAGGATGGAACAAAAACATATTTGCATTTGGAAAAGTATGTGGATGTGCGCTTATGAGTGCGAGAAACCAGATGACGACACCACCCGTGCCAAGAATGAAATAGATCAATGATCTCAGCGACGTAATACCTATTCTTTTTCCTTTTTCAAAGAAATATAGCAAACAGTATACTATAGAGACGAGGATAAAAGTGATCATTGGCCAGTGGACTTTGGGCATTCCCTCGTGTATGATATGGGTCTGTGGCAAGTGATAGACTTTCAACTGTACGATCGGGTTCCCATTATCTATGCGTCGTGCATGGTCAAACTCTTGTAATAAAAGGTCTGGAAGAAAGGCGGCGTCTTTTACCGTCATCGGTTCGTCGGACATCCAGCCTAAGCATAGGTCCGCCCCTACAGTATACCACTGTGCTGAGTAGCTTTTATTCCGTATTGCTTGTCGAAAGGTAGGCATCTTTTTTGAGTCAATCTCATAGACTAGTCCATTTACCGCCTCTTCGATAAGGTCGCGTGGCCTAGTGGCGCAATTATCAAAATAAAAGTTGTATGTATAGTCGCGGTGTTCTGGTAAAGCATTCCAGTCAAGTTTGTTTTTCAAGGCTGTTGCCTCATCTTCCGAGAGGTTGAGTACCTGCTCTGTGACACTACGACCTTGTGAACCATAATCGTCAAGGAATTCCTGAAATGTGGTCACACCTAACGAGTACATTGGTTTGCCCAACATGAAGTTCAAGATAAAATTATCTTGTTGCATTGAGAAGTAGCCGTAGTTATATACCACGTCCTCGCTGTCAGTCTTTACCCTGATAGCTGTGTGTCCGTATAAGAAAAATACGTACTCATCCGTCGGTCCTGCAGTCAGCAGGCTGACCTGTGTTGCTGCATAGCTACTTAGCCCAATGAATGAAAGCAGTATGAAATAGATGAGTCTCTTCATGTATTTCTAAATAGTTTGAATGTATCCGGGATATCTGAAGCCGTGATGTTTTGATTAAATATTGCCCACTCTTTTGGAAATAGTGTATTCACCCGTGAACCAATATTTTTAACAATACAGATAGGAAAGCCTTTGTATTCGAGTAGGTGGTATCCTTTTTTGGACCAAGGGGTCATGGGTGCCCTTTTTAGGGATCCCAATACCTCTTCCTTGTCTACTTGTCGCCTTGGATACGGTAGCTTATTGGCAAGCCTGCCACTACACACCCAGCCTTGATGGGGTAGAAAGTCGTTTCTCTTTTCTGTACCTAGTGGTACACCTGCAAGAAGTATGTGTATCCGGCTTAGTTTCCTAAGTAGTTCCTGTCCATGAGCACTCAGTTGATACCAAGTGTCCATGTGCTCATAAATACTAGCACCCTTACCCAATGTCTCTTTTATGAATGGGGGCACACTGCTGTCAGGAGTTTTCTTAGGAGAAATCTGCATTCTGGAGCTTCCTGCCGATGCTTTCCTAACTCCAAAGATGGTAAAGCCTTCACTTCTTGTGTGACCAGGAGCAAAACGGTATACGCCTTTTTCTTTTCCTTCTGGCACATTAGTGTCAAGTAGTACCACCTCCGCATCAAGGTATTGCTCTTTTAGCCAACGGAGCTGCCCCTCGTTTTCTTCTAAGTTTAGGGTACAAGTACTGTAGATAAGTAGCCCACCGTCTTCAAGCATGTCCCATGCTGACTCCAAGATACTTCGTTGCCTCGATACGCACATCTGGACGTTATCGAGGGACCACTCCTGTATGGCGTTTGGCTCTTTCCGAAACATTCCTTCTCCTGAGCAAGGGGCGTCCACAAGTATTAGATCTGCCTTGAGTCCTGTGTTTTTCAGCTGATCCGGTAGTGAACAAGTGACAATGCACTCATCTGCTCCCCACCTTAGGACATTTTCTCTTAGGATTCGGGCACGTTTGGCATCAGGTTCGTTACACACCAATAGCGTGTCTGAGTCAAAAGCATCTCTCAGTAGAGTAGACTTTCCTCCGGGGGCGGCACAGAGGTCAACCACTACCTTAGGGTGTTCGGTTGTTAAGTATTGGCTCAAAAACATCGAGCCTGCCTCTTGTACATAGTACACTCCACTGTGCCATAAAGGATCTGCTGAGAATATGGGTCGCTCATCTATGTAGATACCTTGATGGCACCAAGGCACCGCTCCATCTATGTTTCCTTTGAATGCTGCCTTAGAGTTGTTTACTCGAATAGATATTGGCTGGGGTTCTGAAAAGCCCTTCTTGAGCTCCTCTAGCTCGTATGAGCCAAAGGCCTCAGCGTATCTGTTCAAGAAATCAACCGGTAGCTCCTCAATCATCAGACTTCTGATCTAGATGCTTGTAATCAGATTCTGTAGGTCAAGCCGAAGCTAAAGAGCTCATTGTACTGCAATAAATTGCGAAATGTTTTGGGCTCGTTGAGAATCACGCTGTCGTCATACCTCAGGTTTAGATTGATTTTGGCAGAGAGGTATTTGTTGAAAGAATAGCTCAGAGTGTTTTCAAACTCAGTCTCAACATGCTTATATGATGTGATGTAGAGAACCCTGGACGTCCAAGTGAGGTAGCTTGTGAAGTCCCACGAGAGATCCATGCGGGCTGACGATCCGAGCCTGAAGCGTAGCTTCTCATCCTCTTTGAGCCCGATCCTATTTTTGTCAATCTCATCACTCCAAGTGTAGACAAGTTGGACGGACGCAGGTGCAACGTTGGCTGAGAAGCGAAATCTACTGAATGGATTACCCATAAATTTCTTCTTGTCGATATCGTATTTGATACCAATACCGGCATCCAGCATCAGTGGAGCAAAAGCTCGAGTCGTAAGTACTGAGTCCGGAGTATAGTTGTTCATAAGTTGCGAACGAAGACTAACGTCTATAGTGTAATACCAATTCCTCCAAGCCTCAAGTCCTAAGTTGGATCCGGCTCTGAATACGTCCTCGCCGATCTGGAACTTCATTCTCTCTTGTTCTGTTTGGGTAAAGATACCTAGCTTATACTCCATAGTGTTGACCCACTTTACCTTTTCCTTGTTGTAGGTTAAGCTGTAAAAGGCACGACCATTCAGGTTTAGGCTGCTGTGTCCCCCTCTGTGCCAGTTCGAAGATACCTGGTTTTGTGCAAAGTGCATATCCGCCTGAAAGTCGTTGAACCAGTACTTCGGAGCCACCTTTTTTTGAGCGATATCTACATTGCTAAGTATCCGGTTGTCATCCGTTGCTACTTCCAGTTGTCCGTGGTATTCTCGTCCTCTGATTGTTGACTCTTGCTCGCGTTTTGGAAGGCTGGCAGTAGTTCCCCTGACAAGGTCCGGCTGGGTTCTGAATATGTGTTCTCGAAGCGCCATACCAGCTTTATACATTTCTTGATTTTTCCAAAAAGATGTCCGCTTATGCCAGTCACTGCTCAGCTCTTCTAGAGTATTGGATCGTGTCGTTGCCTCCTCAAATAGGGATCTATTTTTCATTTGTACGATGTTGCGTATTGTGTCCTCTGGCGTGGTTAGGCTAAGGAGCTTGTCTACATCAAATACGAGTGGGGCAAATGTTGTGACATTAAAAGGGCTGTACCCGGGACGTTGCCCATAGGCTAGAGGCATATAGGGCGCCGTATAGATTGATCGAAACTGAGGGCTGATACCATTCAGTATGGTGTCATTCTTCAGTACTTGCCATACAAAATCAGCCTCAAGAGGGATGCCGGGTGTGACGTTTCGTTGTGCCGTAGCTGTTGTAGCCAATGAGGTAGTACCCGTTACAGCGAAAAAAACTGCAAGCTTTGCGAAAATATTTGTCTTCATTCCTACTGTCAATCTATTCTTGTACTCTGTTTTTGGAGGTAAACTTTTTCTCAGTTACAAAGGTACTGAATTCTGTTTAATCACTCTGATGTGTGCTAAAAAGTTTCCCGTAGGAAACAGATCTCTACTATCCGTCAAATCGTTTTCTTTCCTACTGGAAACATTTCCCTTCTATCCGTCAAATTTTCCACCCCTCCCTGAGCGACAAAAATAGGGGTGACGTGTACTGGAAAAAGATTACCCTTGGGAGTGGTTAAATCTTAGTCACGAGTTAATCCTTGACTGTCCTTTTACCTGCCTGAAATCTTCGGCTTTAAGGAGGGGATAAAGCCAATATAAGAGTTTCTTTTTATGTCTGTAATCGGAAATACTCTTTGTTTGTGCAAGCCATGAGCAAATGAGATGGTATAACTCCTGCTGTTTATAGAAAGTTTTGCCGGCCGAGAAGGTAAAGCCATTTATTTATTGTGTGTGTTTTGTGGAGTATTGCGTTGTGAATTCAGAAAGAATTTGTATTTTTGTAACTGGTCGGATGGGGCTTTATCGGTGTACAATAATGCATTGAACAACAAGCCCTTGGCTAGTGTAGCTCAGTCTGCACATGAACTAATTTAACTGATAATTAGGATACTATGTGGGGAAGCAAGTGCCATCCTTGTGAAGAGAGGACTTGCTTCTGAGCAAGTATGTATAAAGAAACAAAGAAATTATGAAGCCTGTAAATATTGAACGTCACTTGGATTGTGAAATGTACGCCGGTGACAAATGCCCATTCTTTAGCGACGAAATGTCCCGAGGTGAGATCTATAAGATCAATAGTGGGGATAATTATATGCTTATTTTCATGAGTGGCCCGTCCACATATACTTTTGGGGAAAGTGCCCCCGTGAAGATGACCGAGCCCTATTTCCTATTTTTAGGAACCGATGACAAGATCAGCATTGCCATTGATGCAGACAAAGTTCGTCTGAGCTCCTTTTACTTTGATAAGCCGGTAAAACTTTGCTCCGCATATGCTATCAGTAACCTCAAGTCATTTGCGCCTAGTGAGCACGTATTCGTGTCATTACCAATCTATGAGCCACTAGAGCGTACGCTCAACTCGATTATTTTGCTCTATGAGGATCGTCTATGGTGTCAAAATATTTTGGGGATGAAGCTTAAAGAGATCTTCTTTATCATATCCGCATACTATGAGCCTCAAGACATTGGTCAGCTTTTTGCCCCTCTACTACGTCGAGAGATAGACTTCAAGGAGTTTATCTATCAGAATTTCCTTAGCTGTGACACCGTACAGGACCTTGCTGATCTCAGGGGACAGAACATCCGTAAATTCAAAAAAGAATTTGGAGAGGTATTTGGTATGCCTCCTTATACTTGGATGCTCAAAGAAAAGGCAAAATTCATAGACGAACGCTTGGCTGATCCTACAGTGCCCTTTTCAGATATCATTGAGGATTTCCGTTTTTCCTCTTCAAGCCACTTTACGGTCTTCTGTCGTCGTCAGTTTGATATGACTCCAACTCAGAGACGCCGAATGTTGATCAAGGATGAGGCAGAAAAGCGTGCCGCAGAACGTAGAGCCAAGTACGCTCATCTAAGGAGTAAGCAAGATTAGGGATTAATAAGTAGGCTCTTGACTTCGAAGTCAAGAGCCTACTTATTTGTTTTGGACTGAAAACATAGAGAATATGCACATTCTCTTAGAAGTTTCTAAGTTTAAAAAGGGGTGAGGGTTCCCTCCTTTTTAGTAGAGCCAATTTTAGATCTTCGTAACACGAAATTTCGGATCGAAGGAGTCTATCACTCACTGTTTTCAGCGCCAGAGCCGGTATGTTATTCTCCCCCGAGAGGTGACATAGTGCGATAAACTTTAGCCCGGAGTGGTAGTTTTCTGCTATTGTCTCCGCAGATACCTGATTGCTGATGTGCCCTTTCTCACCAGTGATCCGTTTTTTTAGATGTAGGGGGTAGGCTCCTGTTTGCAGCATTTGTTCGTCGTAGTTGCTTTCAAATATCAGGAAATTGCTGTCCCGTATTGCCTCCGTGATTCTTGAGGTTACGCTTCCTATATCGGTGATGAGCGAAAACACCCCCGCTGGTGAGGTGATGGTAAAGCCAACATTGCGAATGGCATCATGCGGCACGTCAAATGCTTTTACTCTCATTTCTCCAATGTTGAAGGTCATCTCTACCTCGATAGGACGTAGATAGGCTGTGATGTCACCACTGATTCGTCGGTTGTAGCGAAGAGTTTGGCAAACCTCAGGAGTTGTGTAGATGGGGATGCAATACTTCTGAGCTATTGGTGCAGCTGCTCGAATGTGATCAGCATGGTTGTGAGTGATGAGTAGGCCTTTGAAGTGCTGATCTTGTATTCCTAGTCTTTTTACTTCTCTTTGAAACAAGCGGATCCCAAGTCCTGCATCCAAGATCAGGTAGTCGTCCTTATAGCCGAGTATGCTGCAGTTGCCACAGCTACCACTGGTCAGGCTTCTAAAGTGGTAATGGGGAGTGTCGTCATCCACTGCAAACAGAGGACCAAAGTCGGTGTCGTTAGCCATATCTTATGTGGTCAACTCCCCTCTTATATCCATTTCCAGATATTTGCAGATCTCTTGATTGGATAGTTTCGTGCCAAGTAAGTACATCAACTTTGTAATTGCGGCTTCGAGCGTTAGGTCATGCCCGCTGATCACACCGGCATCTTCCAGTTTGATTCCTGTAGAGTAACGTTTCATTACGACCGTTCCTACTTGGCATTGCGTGACATTGAGCACAATGATTCCCTTTTGTACAGCCGATCGAATAGTTGATAAGAATGTCTCACTGAGTGGGGCGTTGCCACTCCCAAAAGTCTGCATGACGACAGCGCGAAGCCCTGGGGTGTCAAATGCGGAAGTCAAGACCGAATCAGGCACTCCTGGGAATATAGTTATTACTTCGATGTTGGTGTCAAGATCTTTGTGCACCTTAAGCTTATCCGGGCTTTTGCAACACCGCAAGGCTGTTTTATCGAAATGAATTTGGATGCCTACGTGTGCGAGTTTAGGATAGTTCGGAGATGTGAAGGCATCAAAGTGGTCAACACTGGACTTTGTGCATCTGTTGCCTCTGAGCAGGAGGTTGTTGAAGTAGATACACACTTCTTGGACTGCCGGAGTACCATCATTCCTACGTGTCGCAGCTATTTCGATGGAGGTGAGAAGGTTTTCTTTACCATCGGTGCGGATCATACCTATAGGCAATTGCGACCCGGTGAGAAGTACAGGCTTAGTCAGGTTTTCAAGCATGAAGCTCAGAGCAGATGCTGTGTATGCCATGGTGTCTGTACCATGCAAGACCACAAAACCATCATAGCTGTCGTAGTTCTTTTGAATGACGTCTACGATCCTGATCCAGTGTTTAGGTCCCATGTCACTTGAGTCAATGACCGGGTCAAAAGAGTAGGACTCTATGCTGTAGTCAAAGCGCTTGATCTCCGGTAAGTGCTCTTCAATATAGGTGAAGTCAATGGCTTCTAAGGCTCCGGTTTCGGGGTTCGCAATCATACCTATAGTTCCTCCGGTATAGATCAGAAGGATCCTAGGGTGAAGGGGGGTAGTGTTGGGTATAAAGGTCATATACTGTACGTCGTGTATCGTGTATACTGTGTGGGGTAGCAACTGATTTAGTTCTCAAAGTTAACTATAATTATCCTAGGCCCCCTTTTGCGAAAGAGCTAAGAAGCAGTGCCTACACAAGGGCTCATACTCTTTCTTTTCTCCTAAAACAACCTGCTTCTTATCCGATAGCAAACGATGTGAATACATTGCAGGAGCACCACATGACACACAAACCGCATGTACCTTAGTCACAGTGTCAGCTATAGCCATAAGTGCCGGCATAGGACCAAAAGGTGTCCTCTGAAAGTCCATGTCCAATCCTGAAATAATAACCCTGCTCCCACTATCTGCCAATTCCTGTACAACATCAATAATCCTTTCGTCAAAAAACTGAGCTTCATCTATTGCCACAACCTGAGCGTCCGAAGATAGAAGGAGGATATTCATCGGGCTTTCTACCGGTGTGGCTGCTAAATTATTTTGGTCGTGGCTTACTATATCCTCAATAGAGTATCTGGTGTCAATATTTGGTTTGAAGACTTCTACTCTGAGTTTTGCGAAAATAGCTCTTCTTACCCGACGCAGCAGTTCTTCTGTTTTTCCCGAAAACATTGATCCCACAATGACCTCGATACTTCCTCGACTTGGAAATCCGTTGTCAAGTCTGCTGTGCTCTATATTATAGGTGTATTCTTGGTCAGTCATTACTTTGCTGTGGCTCAATCCAGTCGTTGTTTTCTTTGATCAAATCTATCAGACGCGTTACAGCCTCCTCCTGAGGGATGTTTTTAGCCACTCGTTTTTTAGACTTATACAAGTCTATTTTCCCCGGTGCCGACCCCACATAGCCATAGTCTGCATCTGCCATTTCACCCGGTCCGTTGACGATACAGCCCATGATGCCAATCTTGAGGTTTTTGAGGTGACTTGTTGCAGCCTTTACTTTTGTTACAGTGTCCTGTAGGTCAAAGAGGGTCCGACCGCAACCAGGACAGGAGATGAACTCTGTCTTTGAAATCCGTCTCCTAGAAGCCTGCAGAAGACCAAACGAAAGGCGCGCCAGGTAATCAGGCGAGAGCACAGTACTCCGCAACCAGATGCCATTTGCTTGTCCACGTAGCAGCGCAGAACCTAGCGAAAACCCCATACGGGTCGGTGCTTCCTCTGTGGTGCTGTCGCATGTCAGCTGCAGCAGATAGGGTGTTGTCATATACTCATCCAGTGCTCTGAGCATTAGAGGTATTGCAGGGTGCGTGAGTCGGATTGCGGTATATCTATCCTCCGGAAACTTGGTTGTTGCGAGCGCGTCAACATCATCAATGATAAAAAGCTTCTCTTCATCAAGTATAGGTAGCCCGGATGACTTGCCCTCACTTTTGATGACAAAATCAGGGCGTTCTGTATTGCCCAGGGTCGTCAGTGATGGATCGTCATCCATTAGGACCAGAGGAATGGCGTTGGATCTCAGAGGCTCAAAAGATGCGCCACTAAGCTGAACTTCAGGAAGTGATGAAAGGTCATCGGCTAGTTGCACTAGGAGCTTGGCTACAGGGATTTCGGCTTCGGGAGGTTCACTGAGGGATACGCGTATGGTGTCTCCGATGCCCTCACTGAGTAGCGCACCTATACCCACTGCACTTTTTAGTCTTCCGTCCTCTCCATCACCGGCTTCTGTAACTCCCAGATGCAGGGGGTATTTCATCCCTCTTTTGTCCATCTCATTGATAAGAAGTCGGACAGTCTCGGTCATGACTACAGCATTTGACGACTTGATGGAAAGAACAACGTTGGTAAAGCTTTTTCGTTGACAAACCTCCAGGTACTCCATGCAGCTGGCAACCATTCCTGCAGGAGTGTCACCATAGCGACTCATGATGCGATCAGAGAGCGAACCGTGGTTGACGCCAATCCTGATCGCAGTATTGTGAATGGAGCAGTGATCTAAGAACTGCTCAAAGTTTTCCTGGAGTGCTCTTACTTCTTTGGCGTATTCCTCGTCTGTGTAGTCAATGTGTTGGAAAGTGTGCCTGGGGTCGTAGAAGTTTCCCGGGTTGATGCGAACTTTCTCTACGTTTTTGGCAGCTTCATAGGCGGCACGAGCGTTGAAGTGAACGTCAGCCACCAGTGGAAAGGTGTACCCTTTTTCGTTCAGGTTACTGCGTACTCTACCAAGAGCTTTTGCTTCTCGTACACCTTGGGTTGTGAAGCGGACCAGCTCTGCTCCGGCAGAGGCAATTGAGATGGCCTGGTCAGTACTGCTCTCGATATCGTTCGTGTCTACATTAGCCATAGACTGCACGACAATCGGATGGGTGCCACCAATAGTGACGGAGCCTATATGTGCCGGAGCAGACTGACGCCGATGGTAAGAGAAAACTTTATTGCTCATGATTTTTGAATGACCGGATGATACATGGGTTTAGAGCTCATTTTTTGTTCAGAAGCGGTAGGTATTCTGCATATCCCTCCTCTTTCATTTTCTCTTTAGGGATGAACCGGAGAGAGGCACTGTTTATGCAGTAGCGCAGACCTCCTTTGTCCTTTGGACCATCAGCAAAGACATGACCAAGATGAGCATCGCCTAGTTTACTCCTTACTTCGGTGCGGTGCATGCCGTGACTTGCGTCACTGACTTCAGTGAGCAGAGAATCACTTATTGGTCTGGTAAAAGCGGGCCAACCGCAACCACTGTCGTATTTGTCTGTAGAGGCGAAAAGGGGTTCTCCGGTGGTAATATCAACGTATATACCCGGACGAAACTCCTTGTCGTATCGGTTGGTAAACGGCCGCTCTGTAGCCGATTGTTGCGTTACACGGTATTCCTCTTCCGACAGACGGCTGCGAAGCTCTTCGTCGGTTGCTTTTTTGAAAACAAGAGGATTGGCCTTCATTGCTTCCTGCATTAGCTTAGGTGAAATATGACAGTAGCCTTGAGGGTTATTGTTGAGATAGTCTTGGTGGTACTTTTCCGCCGGGTAGAAATTAGTGAGCTTTTGATGCTCCACCACGATCGGTCTTGAGTAGGCTCTTTGAAGCTTTTGGATTGCTTGATCTACGATCGGCTTATCCTTATCGTCTGTATAGTAGACTCCGGTACGGTACTGAGAACCCCGATCATTACCCTGTTGGTTTAGCAGTGTGGGGTCTATCGCTCGAAAGAAAATCTCTAAAAGCTTGGACAGCGAAAGGTGCCTTGAGTCATACTGTACACGTACGGTTTCGGCATATCCGGTGTCGTCTTGGCAGACCATCTCATAGGTGGGGCTTGGTGTATGACCATTGGCATAACCAACTTCTGTATCGATCACACCTCGGACAAGTCCCATATAGTGCTCAATGCCCCAAAAACACCCTCCGGCAAGATAAATTTCTCTGACTTGCATATCCTTGTTAGTCACGTTTTTACTGCTTTGATGTCCTGATGCGGGCTTACATGCGATGAATATACCGCATATAATCACACATAAAAACAATATGCTTCCCACGTCTTTCATGATGTAAAGGTACGTATTTTCTTGCCATCCTTGCCGAATGTCGGATCGGGCCAAAAAAAATGACGGATAGTAGCCAAATATTTCCAGTAGGAAAGAAAACGATTTGACGGATAGAAACGAACGGTTTCCAGTAGGAAACTTTTTGCGATCAAGTAGCTGTCTTTATTATGGTATACATGGCTGATTTTCAATGGCATGGTTGATTTACTGTTTTGATCTTATAGGATTCCCTATGTCGTCTTCGCACTTAGGGAAGAAATGTGCTCGGAATGTGCGAAGTTTTACAAGTCGTTGATTTTGAAAATATTTAGTACCTTTGCAACCATATTCTCAGACTGAGTTCTGATTGACTGTTGTTTTTCAAAAAGGCTCTTCTTAGGTCTGAGGAAGTCATCCACAGAGGTGGGTGAAGACAAAAGGTTCCGAGACTCGGACGCCCTGGGTTTTCTTTTTTCTTAGGAAAATAAGGTACAAACACGGGGATATTGTCAACTAAATACATATTTATGAGATCTAAGACTTTCGTTCTTGGGACAGTTATGGCTGGAGTTATGCTAACGCTGATGTCTGGTCGCAAAGTATCCGCAGATGCGGATCAAGGCTATGGCAAAGGTGAATTGCTCCCAAGTATTGAAGTAGGAGGTGTCAGGTGGCTCAGTGACCTAAAGTACGATGACCGAAGTATCGTTGTCTTTTGGTCCAGTGATGATCCGGAATCAAGAGCAGTAAATGCTTGGATCAGTCACAATGCCCCGGAAGGTCAAGAGGTGTACTCCATCTGTACAGACTTGAATAAGAATGATGCCGGCCTTTTTGCAGAACTGGATAACGTAAACCCTAGAGTCGAACTCATAGGCGCGGTGAACCATGATTCTGAAAGGCAAGACCTACGGTCGCTAATGGTTAATGCCGCTCACACAGTGTTTTTTGTACAGGAAGGTGTGATTCAAGATCGAGTGGCGGTCAAGAAGATGTGGCAGAAAATTAACAATAGCGATAATCAAAAAAAGAAAGGATCGGTCTATTTTGACACGAAGACCATCTATGCTTTTGCTAATTAATACGTAAGCAAAGCAGTGAATTCAGACTAATGAGGTCGGGGTATTTACTCGGTGAGTAAGTATCCCGACCTCTTTTTTGTGAAACCCTAGTGGTGGGCAAACCTTTTTACTACATCTGAAACAGTGTGAGGATTTGTGGAAATGACGCAAAATCGGTAGCAGGGAAGACAAATACTTTTTGAGTGCGTTGCTATGGGGTTGTCAAGTCTATTGGTAGCCCTTTTTTTAGTACTTTTGTATGTGGGAAATGGGACAAGTTTTTCAGTGGATTGCACATCCACCACACTTTGAAAGTTTTAAGCTCTTAGCAGTATGGAATATAATTTTACCGAGATTGAGAAAAAGTGGCAAAAAAAGTGGGAGGACGAAGGAACATACCAGGTAAAGGAAGATCCTTCGCGTCCTAAATACTATATACTTGATATGTTCCCGTACCCCTCAGGTGCCGGGCTACATGTCGGTCACCCCTTAGGGTATATTGCTTCTGATATTCTGAGTCGGTACATGCGGCATAAGGGCTATAACGTCCTCCACCCTATGGGCTATGATGCCTTTGGGCTGCCTGCCGAGCAGTATGCTATCCAAACTGGTCAGCATCCCGGAATAACCACTGATGAAAACACCAAGAGGTATACAGAGCAGCTAAAGAACATTGGCTTTGCTTATGATTGGAGTCGGACTTTTAGAACATCAGACCCTGATTACTTCAAATGGACTCAGTGGGCATTCACCAAAATGTTTCATTCCTTTTATGACAATAAGAGTAACAAGGCTCTACCAATAGATCAGTTGATTGCTCATTTTGAAGAAAAAGGAACAGAAGGTCTTGATGTTGCGCAAACTGAAGAGCTGTCTTTTTCGGCAGAGGAGTGGAATAACTACACAGAGGTGCAGAGGCAGGATACTCTGATGAACTACCGAATAGCTTACCTCGGGGAAACCATGGTCAACTGGTGTCCGGCGCTAGGTACCGTTTTGGCTAATGACGAGGTGAGTGAGGGGCTCTCTGTGCGTGGGGGATATCCGGTGGTGCAACGCATGATGAAACAGTGGTGTTTGCGCGTGTCAGCCTATGCAGAGCGTTTGCTTGATGGGCTGAAGAAGCTGGACTGGACCAACGCTTTGAAAGAAACACAGCGCAACTGGATAGGCAAGTCTAGTGGTGCTGAGGTGAAGTTTGCTATCAAGGATAGTGATGAGAGTATCACGGTGTTTACGACACGAGCTGATACTCTGTTTGGAGTTACCTTTATGGTGCTTGCACCAGAGAGTGAGTATGTCGATGTGCTGACTTCACCCGATCAACGGGAGGCTGTGAGGGCTTATGTCGAGCAGACATCTCGTCGTACAGAGCGCGAACGTATGATCGATCACTCTGTCAGTGGAGTTTTCTCGGGCGGGTATGTCATTCATCCACTTACAGGAGAGGAAATACCGGTGTGGATCAGCGACTATGTATTGATAGGGTATGGTACGGGAGCCGTGATGGCCGTCCCAGCTCATGATGGGCGTGACTTTGCATTTGCACGTCACTTTGACCTCCCTATACGCCAGGTAGTCCAGCCAAGCCAAGAGACTGTAGATACTGATCCTCATAAGTGGGAGCAGGCTGTAGACTCTTCTGAAGGTGTGATGGTTAACTCTGAGTTCCTGAACGGACTGTCTGTAGTGGATGCCATCTATAAAATGAGGAACTACTTGGAGGAGAAAGGCTTAGGGAAGAAAAAGACAAATTACCGACTGCGTGATGCTATCTTTAGCCGCCAGAGATACTGGGGAGAGCCTTTTCCAGTCTATTACAAGGATGGTGTCCCATACTGCTTGAGTGAGAATGAGTTGCCACTAGAGCTCCCGGAGGTTGACAAGTACCTGCCTACCGAGCAGGGGGAGCCTCCACTAGGGCGTGCAGAGAACTGGAAGACAGCAGAGGGATATCCTCTGGAGCTAAGTACGATGCCTGGATTTGCAGGTAGCTCTGCGTACTACTTGCGCTTCATGGACCCACATAATGACAACGCGCTGGTGAGCCCTTCTGCGAATGAGTACTGGCGGAATGTCGACCTATATATTGGAGGAACGGAGCATGCAACCGGTCACTTGATCTATAGTAGGTTTTGGACAATGTTCCTCTTTGACTTGGGATATATATGTGAGGATGAACCTTACCGGAAGCTGATTAACCAAGGAATGATACAGGGGCGATCCAGCTTCGTCTACCGAATCAAAGGTACGGATCAATACGTGACAGCTACTAAGAAAGATGAGTACGATGTACAGCCTATCCATGTCAGCATCGGTATTGTTCATAATGACAAGCTGGACCTGGAGGCGTTTAAGGCCTCACAGCCGGATCGTGCGAACGCTACATTTGTCCTCAACGACGATGGAACCTATACCTGTGGTTGGGCCATAGAGAAGATGAGTAAGTCGTACTTCAATGTTGTCAACCCGGATGATATCATTCGGGACTACGGTGCCGACACTCTGAGAATCTACGAGATGTTTTTAGGACCGTTGGAGCAGTCAAAGCCATGGGATACTAATGGAATTGATGGGGTCTATAGGTTTTTGGTAAAGACGTTTGGACTGTTCTATAACGATGAAGATGAGCTAAGTCTCTCCGAAGAAGATCCTAGCCATGAGGAGCTGAAGGTACTTCATACAATGCTGAAGAAGGTGACCAAGAGTATCGAGACTGCTTCTTTCAATACTTGTGTGAGTGCTTATATGGTTTGTGCTAACGAACTGAAAAGCCTAAAGTGTAATAAAAGAAAGGTGCTAGAGCCTTTCTTGATTGCACTTGCTCCTTTTGCCCCACATATTACCGAAGAGTTGTGGCACAGAATAGGGCACCAGAGTAGTATTGTCATGGAGCCATTTCCTGAGTTTAACGATGCCTACCTCAAGGAGAGCGTGATCAATTATCCGATCTCTTTTAATGGCAAAGTACGCCTCCAGCTGAAACTGGATGCCGATCTGACCAAAGATGAAATTGAGAAATTGGTACTGGACAACGCTGACGTACGAGAGCAGATCGGTGGTAAGAAAATCATGAAAGTGATAATTGTACCGGGACGTATCGTTAATATCGTTACCGCTAAATAGTCAATGTCGCAAAGCTACACTTTATAAATTAGAAAAAACCACTATGCTAAGCTTGAAGATTGATAAAAAACTGGTCCGTAATGAAGTCAAAGATTATGTAATGATCTTCTTAGGCATTTTGCTGTACGCTTTTTGCTTTCGAGGATTTATCTACCCACATAACATTACAACCGGAGGTCTGGCAGGTATCGCTTCTGTGATTGGATGGGCTCTCAACATTGATATGTCGATCCCATACAATATCATCAACGTCTCCCTGCTGATTATTGCTATTATTATCCTTGGTTGGCGGTTCACTATCCGTACCACATTTGGAGTGGTTATCGTAGGTACCTTGATCCAAGTGGTTGGGAAGTTTTTTCCGGAGCCTTTGCTTCCCAATGACCCTGCTCTAGCAGTTGTCATTGGAGCGATAGGAGTAGGCTGCTCTCTGGGTATCGTGTTTTCTGCCAATGGATCCACAGGTGGTACCGATATATTAGCAATGATCATGAATAAGTACCGTCCTATACCCATTGGGCGGGCACTGATGTTGATGGATGCCGTTATTCTAGCTTCCTCCTACTTTTTGTTCAAAGACCCGGATAAGCTCCTTTACTCTATTCTCCAGGTCGCTGTGGCGAATATGACGGTCGATTTTTTCTTGAATGGGTACCGCCAGAGTATGCAGTTTTTCATTATCTCTTCCAAGTACGATGAGATCAGTGATCGCATACTTACAGAGGTGAACCGAGGATGCACACTCCTAAATGGAGAGGGTGCGTATTCCAAAAAAGAGGTTAAGATCATGATGGTTATCGCAAGAAGGACAGAGGCCAATCATATTTTCCGGATCGTGAAAGATACTGATCCGTCTGCGTTCATTACCCAATCGTTGGTGCGTGGGGTATATGGTCAGGGCTTTGATGTCATCAAGGTAAATAATAAGCCAAAGCTTAAGTTTAAGTCTCCTGATGGTGTCCCGCCAAAAGAAAAAGCCCCGGTCATTGACCTTCCGAAGCATATCGAAGATATCCTCCCCGATGCAGATACGGATATCGAAGACATTATTTCCGGACCGAAAAATGAGTAGTAATATGATGATTATCGCTACGCACAACGAGCATAAGGCACATGAAATAGCTGCGATTTTTGATGAAAATGACCTTGGCATTCGTGTCCAATCTCTATGCGATATAGGAGATGGTGAACCTATTCCGGAAGAAGGAACAACCCTTGAGGAAAATGCACTCTCCAAAGCACGTGCAGGCTATGAGCGTCATGGAGGGGATGTGTTGGCAGACGATACCGGGCTTGAAGTACTGGCTCTTGATGGACGACCGGGAGTGTACACAGCCAGGTATGCCGGAGAGCACTGTACTCCCGAAGAGAATGTCTCCAAACTTCTTCGAGAGCTTGCGGACGAACCCGATCGTCGTGCCACTTTCAAGACGGTCATTGCACTTATACTAGATGGACAGGAGTATATCTTTTCAGGTGAGGTCCATGGTGTGATTACTCGAGAAAGACGCGGAAGTGGAGGGTTTGGCTATGATCCGGTATTCCAGCCAATGGACCTTGATAAAACGTTTGCTGAGCTTTCAGAGCATGACAAAAATACGATTAGTCACCGTGGTCGGGCGATTAGTCAGCTCATCGCATTCCTAAAAGAAAGAAGGTGACGACGCATGAGTGATTTTGCTCATAAGATCGATACAGACCAAGTACAGGCACTTCGTCTGAGCGACCTATTGACCTACGTGCGCAATACTATCAAAGGGGCTTTCGGCGGTTACTATTGGATCATCGCTGAGGTCACAAGCCTTAGCGTAAGACGGCACTACTACTTTGATCTGGCTGAAATGCAAAACGGTCAGGTGGTAGCAAAGGTGCGAGGTAATCTCTGGGAGAGTGTTGCGAGTCGTGTCATTCCCGAGTTCAAAGCCTCTACCGGTCAGCCTCCACAGGAGGGTATGGAGCTAATGCTCCTCGTGCAAGTGGATATGCACCTTCAGTATGGGATTAGCCTGACCATCTATGATATAAACCCAGACTACACGCTGGGTAACCTAGAGAGAAAAAGAAAAGAGACCATTCGGCAGCTTCAGGCTGATGGAGTGATGGATCTCAATAAACACAATCCTCTGCCACAACTCCTCCAAAGGGTGGCCGTCATTACTTCAGAAACAGCCGCAGGGTGGGGCGACTTTCAAAATCAGATACAGCAGAGCGGACTAGGATCTTTGTTTCGGATAGACCTCTACCCGGCTCTCATGCAGGGAAATAAAACAACTGCTACGGTGTATCAAGCCATGATTCAGATTTTGGGTCGCGTGGAGGACTATGATGCCCTCTTGATTCTTCGTGGTGGTGGTAGTAGGATGGACTTGGCAGCGTTTGACGACTACGAGCTTTGTTCGTATATATCCAACTTCCCACTTCCGGTACTGACTGCGATCGGACACGAGCAGGATGTTTCCATAGCAGATATGGTGGCGCACACTCGTCTTAAGACGCCGACGGCATTAGCTGAGTTTTTGGTCCAGAGGATGCTTCTTCAGTTGAATCGGATTGTCAATGCAGAGCAAGGGGTAGAGCGTCTGCTCCTTGACCGCATGGGAGACCTTGAGAAAAAACAATCGTACGTTGTCTCGGTGCTCCAACATCAACTTCGGCGTTTTGAGCAGAAAGAAATGGCTCGCCTCAATGATTTTTCTCAAAACCTCATAAGCCTGGTGCATACCTCGTATGCCGACGGTCTGCAGCGCATCGAATACACCTCCTTGCGCTCCAGGAGTCTACTCAGTGAGTACATCATTCGGATGCAACAACAGTTTAGGACCCGCCTGAGAGATCATGAGTCGTTGCTGCGTCGGACAAAAATAGACTTGGAGCGTCAGGGATTACAGGTGCGACATATTGAGTCGGATATCTCAAAGCTTCTTATGAATCTGATTCCGACTCAAGAAGAGCGCCTTCAGTACCTAAGTAGGGTGGCGAATCTGTATGATCCATCGAACACGATGAAGAGAGGGTTTGTCCCTATCCTCAAAAACGATACCCCGGTCACCCATACGAAGCAACTACAAGGTGGTGATACCGTTCGGATATTACTCCTGGACGGAGAAGCAGAAGCAATGATTACAACTATTAAAGAACATCAAACATCAAATGGAGACGAATAGCCCAAAAGAAGTACAAGACCTTAGCTATGATACCGCAATGGCAGAAGCAGAAGCACTTTTGCGCCAACTCGAAAGTGAGAAAATGCCAATAGACGAAGTCCTGAAAAAGAGCAGACAAGTCACGGCTCTTATCAAACATTGCAGGGAAAAGATTAAAGAAGTGGGGATGGAGGTTGATGAAATCCTAGAAGAGCTGAAAAATGTAGCCGCTAATGAGGATGGAATCTAATATTTTAGTACCTTTGCAGAGCGAACCTGAAAGCTAGATGTGAGTACGACTGCACTGGTGGTACTTGGTCTTGATCAAGCTTGATGTTCTTGCAATCGGGATATAGCACAGTTGGTAGCGCGCCACGTTCGGGACGTGGAGGCCGGCAGTTCGAGTCTGCCTATCCCGACCAGCATTAAAGAAGGAGTGACGACAAGGAAAGTGTCGTTACGATGACGGCAAAAACAAGAGGGTGTGTCAAAAATAATTTTGACACACCCTCTTTCTATAGTGCTAAAGCCTCAACTTTTTGGCGTAATGAAATAAATCAAAGTTTCACGGATAGTAGCGATCTGTTTCCAGTAGGAAAGAAAACGATTTGACGGATAGTAGCGATCTCTTTCCAGTAGGAAACTTTTTGCGATCAAGTACCTGTTTCTTGTGGCGCTCGTATCCTTCTGGTTTTCAGTGTCACATGTGACCAACTGTTGTTGATCCTATTGGGGGCTTATGCTGTTTAATCTATACGCCTCACAGGGGAGCATCCAGAACGTGACCTGTCACATTAGTCAAAAAGGTCGTCAATGCCTTGCTGCATTGGTACAGGGTTGCTTTGCGTTACGTTAGAAGATTGTTCGCACGGATTTTGATACTCCGGTGGTATGTTAAACTTGAGATCTTTATCGATTCCCAATGAGCTTGCTCGCTTCTGAAGCTCTTGGTCTGCATAAATCTTCTGGAAGAATTTAGCCACAATCGGCAAGGCGGTATTGGCTCCTTGTCCCATTGCCATTCCATCAAAGTGGATGGAGCGATCTTCTCCTCCTACCCAGCATCCGGTTGATAGTCTCGGAGTGAAGCACATGAACCACCCGTCCGATTGATTTTGAGTGGTACCTGTCTTACCCCCCATATCGGCTTGAACATTGTACCTGAAACGCATGCGGCTACCTGTTCCTCCATTCATTACGCTTCTGAGCATATGTAGGGTTTTATAGCTGGCTTCAGCAGGTAAGACTTCTATGTGCTTGCTATTAAACTCAGCCAGTATGTTCCCGTACTGATCTTCTATATGTGTGATGTAGATAGGTTCTGCACGAATACCTGATGCTGAAAAAGTAGAGAAGCCTGAGACCATTTCTTTTACCGAAATGTCGTGAGTACCTAAGCTGATGGACATGACAGGATCCATTTCACCGGTGATACCAAAGCTGTGAAGGAGCTCTACAAATGCGTACGGCGACATTTGGCTCATCAGCCATGCGGTTACCCAGTTGCTAGAGTTTTGGAGTCCCCACTGTATTGTCACCATTTCACCCACTTTTTTGGCACCGGTGTTGCGAGGAGTCCAGATTGTGCCGGCTTCTGTACGGATATGTGGCTGTACATGCATTACTTGGTCGCAGGGAGTAAAGCCTTCATTCATCGCCATGGAGTAGAGATATGGCTTCATTACCGACCCTACTTGACGGCGTCCTTGGGTAACCATGTCGTATTGGAATGTTTTATAGTCTACTCCGCCAACATAAGCTCTGACTTCACCCGTCGCTACGTCCATTGCCATAAAGCCTGACCGAAGGAATGACTTATGGTACAGGATTGAGTCCCTAGGTGTCATGACTGTGTCTTTTTGAAGCTTTTCCCCATTATTACCATAGGCGAAGACAGTCATCTCTGTGGGAGTGTTGAAGCTATCCATAATCTCAGCTTCGGAAGCACCTGCCTCGTTCATACTCCGGTATCGATCGCTTAAGCGTATGGAGCGTTCGATGAGCTGGTCTCTTTCCTCCGGGGTAATCTTGCTTGAAAAAGGAGCATAGCTGCGTCCCTTCTTTTCCTTGTCAAAGGCGGGCTGTAGGTATTCACCTAAGTGTTCGGCCATAGCCTCTTCGGCATGAGCTTGCATGCGAGAGTTGATCGTGGAGTAGATCTTGAGCCCATCAGTATAGATGTCATAATAGTCACCATTTGGTTTCTTGTTTTTATGACACCAGCCGTAGAGTGGATTGTTTTCCCATTCGTCAAGGTCGCGCTTGTAGTCTTCCATTTGCCAACCCCTGTAGTTTGCAAGTACAGGCTTCTCTGCCATCATAATTGTACGGATGTACTCGCGGAAGTATGGGGCTAGGCCATCACGGTGGCTTTGCCTGTTAAACTTTAGGCTCACAGGCAGTTGTTTCAGGCTGTCGGCTTCCATCTTTGTTAGATAATGTTGATTGGTCATCAGATCCAGAACAACATTTCGGCGCGCTTTAGAACGATCGGGAAAACGCTTGGGGTTGTACAAAGAAGGGTTTTTTGCCATACCTACAAGTAGGGCCGCTTCTTCTGTTTTGAGCTCCTTGGGCGTACTACTGAAGTAGGTATGGGCAGCAGACTCAATACCGACAGCTTGGTAGAGAAAGTCAAACTGATTTAAGTACAGCGTTATGATTTCCTCCTTTGTGTAAAATCTCTCAAGTTTGACTGCGATAACCCATTCAATGGGCTTCTGGAGGGCACGCTCCCATATATTGTTCGCTCTGGGAGAGTAGAGTTGCTTTGCTAACTGCTGGGAGATAGTACTACCGCCGCCGGATGTCTTGTCTCCCATCACAACGGTCTTGAATAGTGCTCTAAAGACACCACGAATGTCGATGCCCGAGTGGTCAGCGAAGCGCTTGTCCTCTGTTGCTATGAGTGCCTGAACTAGATTTGGCGACAGTTGGTCATAGGTCACATAGAGTCGGTTATTATTGGCTCTGGCATATGTCCCAAGGGTAACATTGTCCTCGGAGATTAGTTGCGATGCATACTTATCAATAGGATTTTGTAGATCTTCAATAGGTGGCATATAGCCAATGACTCCTGCAGAAATCAATAAAAAGATACCGAGTACTGCTAACACTCCTAGGCCAAAGATGGTCCAGAGCACGAGAAGCACTTTTTTCAAGCCTTTACTCATGAATATATATGGGTTGTATGTTTTTATTCTATTTACAGTTGAGTCTCAAGAAACTCTAGACAAAGGTACCTATTTCCCTGCACTCATGTGTTGAGGTCGGAGCACATAGCTGCACCCACGCATTTGAAGTTTAGAGGTAGTCGGTGGGGTCTTTGGTGCCATTGATCTTTTGCAGAGTCGCGAGGGCTGACGTGTACTGAAAAAAGTTTCCAGTAGGAAACAGACCTCTACTATCCGTCAAATCGTTTTCTTTCCTACTGGAAACTTTTCGCTACTATCCGTCAAATTTTCCACGCCTCCCTGAACGGCAAAAATAGGGAACTTGATGCCTTGTCGTCTACCTTAGTTCGTCCCACATACGGTACTTGATCTCATAATTGATGATAAAGTCCGGCTCCTCCTCCGTAAAGTCATAATGCTCAGCCCCCACCGACTACTTCTAAACTTCAAATGCGTGAGCCCTTGAGCACATAGCTACGTAGGTTGAAAAAGAGGTCTGTCATAAAGGGTGGCCGGATGTGTTGCTACTGGTAGTGGGCTTTAGCCTTTTTGTAGGATATGTGCCTTGTCCTTCTATGAATACTGTCAGAGAGAAAGAGAAGAGGGTGGGTCAAAACTAGTTTTGACCCACCCTCTCTAGGTAGTATAGCTTTCCTCAACAACTGATTGTGTTAGAAGGGAGCTAAGCTAAAAACATTATTCCTCAGAGTCATCTGTATCCTCATCTTTTTCTCTTGCATCAGTGGCGTCCTCTAGTATGTGGGACAACTCGTTATTGTCAGAGTCGTAAAACTCAAAGTCAAGCATACCAAGAGACTGATCTGCTTGAATGCTGATGTTTTTGGTGTACGAGTTCTTCCAAGTGGTGAGAATAGAACGTCCGGAGATACCAAGGATACCACCCTTTCGTGCTGTGATGTAGGCAGCAACATATGGATGTACATGCAGCTTGAACTTTCGGATGTTCTGCTCTGTGAGGGTTTTGACGTGTTGCTCGAGGATATCAACAAAGAATATAGAAGGTTGAACCTTTCCGGTACCCAGGCAAGTAGGGCATGTCTCTTCTGTCTCGATACGCATGGCTTGCCTTACTCGTTGGCGAGTGATCTGCATAAGACCGAACTTAGTGAGAGGAAGGATCGTGTGTTTTGCCCGATCGTTCTTCATACATTCGTTCATGTACTCAAAGAGCTTTTGCCTGTTGGCAGCCACGTTCATATCGATGAAGTCAATGACGATGATGCCGCCTAGGTCTCTTAGTCTCAACTGTCTCGCTATTTCTTCAGCGGCAGAGAGATTGACATCGATAGCGGTGTCCTCTTGCTGCTTGGACCCTCTTGCTCTGTTACCACTGTTTACATCAATGACGTGCATTGCTTCGGTCTGCTCAATGACAAGGTATGCACCCTGCTTGTACGTGACAGAGGTTCCAAAAAGGTGCTTGATCTGTCTAGAGATGTTGAAGTGGTCGAATATCGGCTGTTGTCTTTTATCGTATAGCTTGACGATATTTCCTTTTCCAGGATCTATGAGCTCAATATACTCTGTCACTTCTGCTACCAACTCTTTATCGTTGATCCAAATATCCTTGAATCCGGAGTTGTAGGTATCTCGAAGGATGCTTAGGGTACGACTTGATTCCTCGTGTATCAACCGCTTCTGGTCTATCTGCTTTTTATTATTGCCGCCATTGCGATTTCCACCACTGTTTGGTGTAGGGATGTTATTGAGGTTGTCGACAGCTTTGAGCCAACGTCTGACTAGAGTCCGTAGCTCGTGATCAAGCTCTGCCACTTTTACACCTTCGGCAGAAGTCCTGACGATAATGGTTACATTCTTTGGCTTTATGCTTAGGATAAGCTGCTTGAGTCTGTTTCGCTCTGCATTATTCCTTATCTTTTGGGATACCGAGACTTTGTCCGAGTAGGGTATAAGTACTAGGTATCGGCCGGCAAAAGACAACTCAGATGAGAGCCGTGGGCCCTTTGTGGATATGGCTTCTTTGGTTATTTGGACAATGACCTCATCGCCTTGCTTGAGCTTGTCCGCAATCGCACCATCACGGTCGATCGTTTTTTCTAGCTTAACTCGCTCCGGAGAAAAGTTTTTTCCATATTTCCTTTGTGACGCCAAGAAAGACTGTGCCGTCAGGAATCCACTTCCGAGATCTCGATAATGAAGAAATGCATCCTTCTTATGACCGATATCTACAAAAGCAGCATTTAGCCCTGGCATGACTTTCTTTACGGTTCCTAGGTAGATATCTCCCACGGAAAAAGCAATGTTTCGCTTCTCTCGTTGGAGCTCTACTAGGCGCCGATCCTCAAGGACAGCTATGGAGACCTCCTTGGGGCGAACGTCAATGATCAGTTCACTTTTCACGCGAGTAGTTCGTAATAAAAGGGTTGTTAAATAAAGTGGTAGCCTCGGTCGTATTATGAGCTCCAAATCGGAGCTATAAACCAACCAAGGCTAGCGCTTATCAATTCAAATAAACGGGCAACAAGGCTACCAGACTTTGTATCTAGTATAATGCCTTTACTACGTATGCATATGGCATCGCCCATTTACTTATGTCGTCGTTGTGAGATTTGAGCGGTGGTTACTTCTTTTTGTGACGATTCTTACGAAGTCTTTTCTTCCGCTTGTGAGTAGACATCTTATGTCTTTTCTTTTTCTTTCCGCTTGGCATTTGTTTGTGACTTATGTGTTAGTATATAATAATGTTTGTATCTGTTGGCAGACTTCAAAGAGATGAACAGCAGAAATGGACCTTTTTTATTTGTCTACAGCTTCTGCAAACACCTTTGAAGGTTTGAAGGTCGGTACCTTCCTGGCAGGTATTTGAATGGTTACATTTTCCGTGATGTTCCGTGCAGTCTTTGGAGCTCGTTGCTTTACCACAAAGCTTCCAAAGCCACGAAGGTACACATTCTCATGCGATGCCATAGTGTCTTTTATGACATCCATGAAAGACTCAACGGTCTGGAGTACAAGTGTTTTTTCGATCCCGGTGCGTTTGTAAATCTCGTTTACCAGTTCTGCTTTAGTCATTCTTGCTTAAAAAAACTTATATGGGTTTCAAAAAAGGAGCTACCCAGCTCAGCAGGTTTTCTGCTTAACTGACGTAGGGTCCTCGTTAGTTCGTTTCTGTTGTGACCGCAAAGGTACTGAATTTTCTTTTCTTCCCCTAATGTGTAGGTGTCTTTTCTCTCAGTCTCACACTATTGCCGATCTCTATCCCAATGATGCTATTTAGCTAAAAAAGAGCTGAACCATCTTATCTCTTGCATACGCCGAGTATTCATCATGGTAGTCGTGTTGAAAATCCCTATGCTTTTTCGCCCCGTATCGCAGCAAAAAAGTTTCACGGATAGTAGCAAACTGTTTCCAGTAGGAAAGAGAACGATTTGACGGATAGTAGCAAAACGTTTGCAGTAGGAAACTTTTTGAGACAGTTTGGTTGCGTCAGCGTTTGACGTATCCGTACTCTGTTTTCTATTAGACGAAGACGTTTTTGGGCATTTAGTGCCTAATCCAGAATCCAGATCCCGCTTCACGACTCAAGTATATAGTTAGTTTTACTTCTGATGAGCAGAATCTCTTTTTGATGAAGTAATATGAAGTAAGACTTTTTGTGACCTAATGCGATAGACCTAGAATGTTCATCATCTGATCTCTCTCAATACTGAAAGATTTGGTACCTTTACGGGCAGGAATATTCAGACAATACTGATGCAAGAGATTCGAACATTTGCCAACTCAACTGCTTGTGTTAAGAGAAAAGCGATATATTTGCATGTGAGTTCGAGAGTAGATGTGGGTATTGTTTCGCATTCCTGAGAACTTATTGAGTAAAGAAGACAACGTAATCCCAGCATATATTTCATGCACACCCATCTGAAGAAAACGCCAAACCTCTTGGCTACCATTTTTTCTGTTTCCTTTTTTGTTTTAGCGTTGGCAACTCCGGGTCTCAAGGCCCAGGATATGCAGTCCAATCCACTGTCTCGGATGGGGTACGGCACTCTGGAGCAACCTATATCTACTGCGTGGCGCAGTATGGGAGGCGTAGGTGTAGGGATGAATGATGCCAAGGTGATCAACCTAAAGAATCCCGCCGCATATGCCGGCACGGACTCTTTGTCATTTCTCATGGAGGTGGGGGTGTCAGTGAATATGGGGCACTTCAAAGAATCTGAAGGGAATCGGACTACTTTCTTGGGCGGACTGGATTATATAGCGATGCAGTTTCCATTGTATCGCGACCAGATTGGTCTGAGCCTGGGTGTCAAGCCTCTATCATCCTCGGGGTATGGTCTCGTGACTACTACCCCTGTAGGCGAGGGTAGTAGGACCGTTATGCTTCAGTCTTTCACGGGAAAGGGAGTGTTGCAGAAAGCTTATCTTGGGCTGGCAGGACGTCTTTTTGAACGTTTCTATATAGGTGCGAATGTGAACTATCTTTTTGGTCACCTGACGCATACGGTTGCCACGACCCCAAACGCCACCTTTATGTCTCAGATGATCTTTACGCACTCTATTCGTCTCGATGATGTGAGTGCTGATATCGGTCTGCAATACAGACAGCCCTTGCACAATGAAAGCCAAGATTTCATGGTGTTTGGTGCGACTTATGCTCCTTCTATGCCGATAAAACCCACCTTTACATTGGCTAGTAACGAAAATGCCGGTGATCCACTTCGTCCCAATGCGGAAACAAAAACTGAGAAGGTGAATACTAGGACACCACACAAAGCTGCTTTGGGCTTCTCTTGGACGAGACCAAATAAATATGTGTTTGGGGCGGATGTCGCCTATTCAGCATGGGGAAAAGTCCCAAATATCTTTGACGCAGATGGCGTGTCGCTTGTGGACACCTTCAACGCAGCTGTAGGGTTCGAGTACCTTCCAAATGCATACTCCCGTAAGTATGGGGAGGTCATCAAGTATCGTTTTGGACTGTCGTACGCAGGGTCATACTTGTCTTTTCCACCTGTTGGTCAAACCCAGACTCTGGGTGCTTCATTTGGCATGGGGCTTCCTGTCAACTTTTTTGGAGCAGACCGTCCGTCCATGCTTAACCTTTCTCTCAATTATGACCGGACCTTCGGTGAAAAGGGATCAGGTGTTAGCATGGATGTGCTTAGGCTTTCGCTCGGCATTGCCTTTAATGAGACTTGGTTTAGGGAGCTAAAAATATACTAACCTGTTTGTGTCGGATAAACTTCAAGCATAACTAGGCGTCAGAAGACCAGATAAACCCAGTTTTTGCCCCATAGAGCATAGAAACAGAATAATAATCTAAAAACATAAGATAAAGATGATGAAGAAGTTTTTACTATCAATGGTTACCCTCACTGTGGGTGTGGCAGCATACGCACAGACCGGCGTGGAGAGTAACACCCCCTATGGTATAGGAAATGACAGTATTGACTGTGTGAAAAACATTACTTTCTATAAGACCTATGCCAAGAGCGGGAGCTATGCAGATGCCTATACTTTTTGGAAGAGAGTATATGACAATTGTCCTGCAGCATCAAAAGACACCTACATCATAGGTGCAGACATCCTGAGATGGAACATAGAAAACGCTAAGACTCCCGAGGAAAAGAAGAAGTTTACAGAGGAGCTGATGGGTATGTATGATACCAGACTCAAATACTTTGGGGATGATCCAAACTATGGAATTGACTATATCCTAGGTAGCAAAATAGCAGACTATGTCAACTATTACGGTGATGATGTAGATTACATCAAGATATATGACGAGCTAAAGCCGGTCGTGATGGAGAAACAATCCAAAACAGACCCTCTCGCACTATACTACTACTCCTACTCCTCACTAGTGAAGCTATCAAAAGATCCCTCTCATAAGGAGCAGTATGTCAAGGACCACTTCATGGTAGATGGTTTTTATGCAGAAGTGATAGCTGCAGCCAAGGCTTCAGGTGATGCATCGAAGGTTGAGTCCTACGAAGGATTCAAGCAGTCTGGTGAGGCAGCTTTTGCGGCTAGTGGAGCGGCAGACTGTGAAACAATGGAGCGTATCTATGCACCTCAGATTGAGGAGAAGAAGAATGACAAGGACTTTTTGTCCACTGTCGTAGCACTGCTTCAGAGCGTGCGTTGTACAGAAAGCCCAATATACTTCTCTGCTTCCGAACACCTCTACAATATCGAGCCTAGCGCAAAAGCAGCTCTTGGTATCGCTTCAAAGGCCTATAAGGATGGACAATATGACCGTGCTGAAAAGTTCTACAAGGAAGCGATCTCGATGAGCGATGATAGCAGTGAAAAGGGTGAGATATACTACATGCTAGGAGTGTTGAGCTTTGAGCGTGGTCAGTTTTCGCAAGCTCGTACCTATGCCAACTCTGCTATGAGCAATAAAAAAGGGTTTGGTGCACCTATGCTATTGATCGCATCGATGTATGCGTCTAGTGCACGAAACATCTATCCGGATGACCCGATACGCCAACGAATCGTGTATTGCCTTGTGGTTGATAAGGCCTCTCAGGCGAAGTCTATCGACCCAAGCGTTGCAACAGAGGCTAATCGCTTGATTGGTCAATACAGCCAGCACTACCCATCTAAGGAGGATGTTTTCATGCACCCGGACCTTAATGCAGGTGACTCATTCACTGTAGGTGGATGGATTGGTGAGACAACAACCATCCGTACGAAGTAATAATTGGACTTTGGAAGAAGACCAATCAACCATACAGCCGGATGGCATGACTAAGAAGCTGGCACGCTACCACTATTGGTGGTGTGCTTGCTTCTTTATTTTGTTTTTTATCAGCATTACTTCTTGTGGACGTAAACGGAGTGACTTACTGGATGGCAATATTGATACTCTGATGTTTACTTCCATGACCGAAAATGTCCATACGCTGATATCTGATAGTGGTATCACGAAGTACAAACTTCAGACAAAAGTGTGGTATACCTTTGACAATCCCGAAAGCAAGTGGTACTTTCCCGAGGGTATATACATTGAGCAGTTTGATACGCTATTTAATATTGAAGCATCTGTTCAAGCTGACACGGCCTATTATTACCAAGACAAAAATCTTTGGGAGCTAAAAGGAAATGTTAGGGTTCTCAATAGAGAGGGACAACGTTTTTTTGCCAAGACTATCTATTGGGATGAAAAGGAAGAAGAAGTGTACTCACATGACCCTGTACGTATTGAGCGATCTGAGGGTGAGCTCTTAATGAGTCAATACGGTTTTAAAAGCAATCAAGATATGACTAGATATGAGCTTTATTCGTCTAGCGGACATCTTGATGTGGAGGATAAACCAATGATGCAGAGCGATACTCTCCAGTACCAGACTCCTACAGCTGAAAACCCTGTCCTGGAAAAAGACTCTGCATTATTGCCAAACGACACCACGGTCGTAATAAAGAGATAGAATGCGTACACTCCCAAAACGTGAAAAGAAGGAATGACCTACTTTTTTATCATCATCACGCTGCTTCTGTCCGCTTTTTTTAGTTCGAGCGAGATCGCCTTTCTCTCCGCAGATCGATTGCAGGTCGAACTAGATAAAGCAAAGGGTAAGTTTATCCCAAAAATCCAGGATTTCTTCTACAACCGATCCGGTAAGTACATCACTACTATTTTAGTAGGGAACAATATAGTAAACGTAATTTACGGAGTACTCGTTGCTAAAGTATTGGAGAGTCCACTAAGCAGTATCATTAGCAATGACCTTCTAGTTGTCCTTATTCAGACGATTATCTCAACCGCAATAATCATTGTCCTAGGCGAGTACTGTCCGAAGACTCTTGCCAAAATGAGACCAAATGCCCAACTGCGGTATGCTGCCATCCCTCTCTTCATTATTTATTGGTTGCTTATCCCCATCACACTTATTGCGAATGGGATCACAGCTATTCTTCTCAAACTCTTTGGCGTAAAAAACACGGACAATAGTGTCGTCCCTTTGAGTAAGATAGATCTGGACTATTATATCGAAGCCAATGCAACTCCGGAGGAAACAATGGCGTCTGAAGCTCGACTGCTACAAAATGCCCTTGAGTTTTCGGATATAAAAGTAAGGGATTGCTTAATCCCTCGAAATGAGATTGCAGCTATTGATGAAGATGAAGACATTGCTGAGTTAATCAAGCTTTTTGACCATACCGGTTTCTCTAAAATACTGGTCTATCGTGATACTATTGACGATATTGTAGGGTATATTCACGGCATTGAGATGTTCAAATGCTATCAGGATGGTACGAATTGGCAATCCCATATAAAGCAAACCATCTATATCCCAGAATCACTACCCATAGATAACGCAATGAAAAAACTCATGCAGAAGAAAAGAAACATTGCTATCGTCGTGGATGAGCTGGGGGGCACGGCGGGTATTGTGACCCTCGAAGATGTCGTGGAGGAGATCTTTGGAGAAATAGAGGACGAGCATGACAACAATAGGCTGGTGATGCGAAAGATAGACGAAAATGAGTACATCATATCTGGAAGGGCAGAAATCGATACCTTGAACGAAACTTTTGATCTGGGTATTCCGGAAAATGATGAGTACAAAACACTCGCAGGATATATACTCGCCACGTATCAGGGCATACCTGAACGCGGAGCTCTAATAGCACTTCCTGAGGGGTTCAAGGCGAAAATACTCAGAGCTACAGAAAATAAGATAACGCTGGTGCGCTTATTTAAAACGCCAGTGTGAAGTAAATAACTTTATTTAGTGATATGTACAGAACAAATACGTGCGGTGAGCTGCGCATTGAGAACGTTGGACAAGAAGTCACTCTTGCCGGCTGGGTGCAAAAAAATAGAAAGCTTGGAGGGATGGTCTTTATTGACCTAAGAGACCGATATGGTGTGACGCAGTTGACGTTCAACATTGAGTCCGATGCAGATCTTGTCGAGGTCGCCAGTCATATTGGTAGGGAGTTCGTAATACAGGTAACAGGGAAAGTGTCTGAGCGCACTTCAAAAAACCCTGCTATGGCAACGGGTGATATCGAGGTCGAGGTCTCAAGTTTGAGTGTACTCAATAAGTCCCTTACTCCACCGTTTACTATTGAAACAAATACGGATGGTGGCGATGAGCTCAGAATGAAGTATCGGTACTTAGACCTACGAAGGGAGGTCGTAAGGAAAAACCTCGAACTACGCCATCGGATGGCTATCCAGATTAGAAGCTTCTTGGATGATCTCAACTTCATGGAAGTAGAGACCCCAGTCCTAATCAAATCTACTCCTGAGGGAGCACGTGACTTTGTCGTTCCCTCAAGAATGAACCCGGGAGAGTTTTATGCGTTGCCACAGTCTCCTCAGACTTTCAAACAGCTACTGATGGTAGCCGGCTTTGACCGTTATTTCCAGATAGTGAAGTGTTTCAGAGATGAAGACCTACGCGCTGATAGACAGCCTGAGTTTACCCAGATTGACTGCGAAATGAGTTTCGTTGAACAAGAGGATATCTTGGGAGTATTTGAGAAGCTCAGTAAACATCTCTTTAAGACAATTCTAAATATTGATCAAAGTGAAGCCTATCCACGTATTAGTTGGCATGATGCTATGAAGTACTACGGATCTGATAAGCCTGACACGCGATTTGATATGAAGATCGTTGAGGTAGACGATGTGATGAAGGGAGTTGGCTTCAAGGTATTTGATGAAGCAGAGTATATTGGCGGAATATGCGTGACCGGGGGTGATGATTACTCAAGGAAACAGATTGATGCACTCACTGACTACGTTAAGTCTCCTCAGATTGGAGCCAAAGGCTTAGTCTATGTCCGCGTCAAGAATGATGGAACATTCAAGAGCTCAATCGACAAGTTTTATTCGCCAGAGAAACTCCAAGAGCTCTCTGATAAAATGTCTGCAAAACCGGGAGACCTCATTCTTATCATCAGCGGAGACAATTGCCTGAAATGCAGACAGCAACTTGGATCGTTACGCCTTGAAGTGGCAAAACAGCAAGGTCTGATGAAGCCTGATGACTTCTCTTGTCTCTGGGTAGTTGATTTTCCTCTTCTTGAGTGGAATGAAGAAGATGGGCGTTACTATGCGATGCATCATCCCTTTACTGCACCTAAGCCTGAGGATATACCTCTGTTGGATTCTGATCCTGGAAAAGTTCGTGCAAATGCCTATGATATGGTGATTAATGGCGTGGAAGTCGGCGGCGGATCCATCCGTATCCATGACAGCAAACTACAGGAGAAGATGTTTGAAGTACTAGGGTTTACTCCCCAGAAAGCCCAAGAGCAATTTGGTTTTCTCATGAACGCTTTCCAGTACGGGGCACCTCCCCACGGCGGTATCGCGTATGGATTTGACCGCTGGGTGTCTCTCTTTGCCGGAATCTCCAGTATTAGGGATACTATAGCATTTCCGAAGAATAACTCTGGTCGTGACGTCATGATCAATGCTCCATCGCATATAGATGAATCGCAATTAAACGAGCTCTCTCTTGACCTAAAACCTGTGCCGCATAAGTAAGAGTACTTTAGTTTTTGAACACAGGTAGGTTACTCATATCGCACTCATGGCGTATGTTATATATACTAAACTCAAATAAGGAGTAGAGTGGTTATGACCTATCGTCCCTTTTTTGCCCTAACTTGGGTCATATTTTTGCTTCAGCTGTCTACTTTTGCCTATTCCCAGGTGAGGGTTCTTAGCAGTTTTCGTGTGCAAATGGAGGGGGATACTACGTCCTATGAGGTAGAGCTGCCAGGGGTCTTACAATATGACCTGATCAAGAATAGAGTCATCCCAGATCCCTTTGTGGAGATGAATGAAGACAGTGTCCAGTGGGTCAGTGATAAAAACTGGCTCTACTGGACTGTGTTTTCTATTGATAGTGCTGAGCTAAAAAGCGCAAAAGATTATCGTTTGCATCTTACCGGTGTAGATACATTTTCTGAAGTTTATCTGAATGGTTCGCTTATAGGACAGACAGATGATCTTTTTCGTAGTTACGTATTCTCGGTGAGTGACTATCTACTTCCCGGTGAGAATAGGCTGGTATTGAGGATGCTCTCACCGACAATGAAGGCGCATGCTCAATATATGAGTAGTGGGTTCAATTACCCTGCTGATAATGATCGGTTTTCAATCCACTACAGCCCATACATTCGGAAGAGCCCATATCATTTTGGTTGGGATTGGGGACCTAGGATTCTGTCCTATGGCGTGGAGGAGCCTATTAGGTTAGAGCGGATTACAGGTCCCACTCTAGAGGAGTGTTATGTCAGAAGTACCCTAGAAAATGGGGCTGCAACTGTTGCCGTGGTGAGCGAAACAAAGCACCTTGCTGAAGAAAAAGCGACTCTAACACTGGCTATAACGAACCCGGAAGGTTTACTGGTTGAGAAAAAACAAGTGCCAGCCTCTGGTAGAGATACCTTGACATTTACCATCGACCACCCCCTCCTATGGTGGCCAAATGGTTCTGGTGAACAGTATCTTTATCAACTTACCCGGACTGTCGCTCAAGAAGGGGGCTATCAAGTTTGTGACACACTGAGGTTTGGAATACGAGAGATTCAGCTCCTGCAAGAAAGTGATAAGATAGGTGAAAGCTTTACTTTTGTAGTCAATGGTAAACCTCTCTACATAAAAGGGGCAAACTATCTCCCACATGACCGGCGGTTTGGTGGAGGGGATAGGACTCTAGAACAACTGTTTTCTGAGGACATAGTACCTGCCCACTTTAATATGCTTCGGGTATGGGGTGGTGGAACCTTTGAAACGGAGGAGTTTTACCAACTAGCCGATCAATATGGAATACTTATTTGGCAAGATTTTCCTTTCGCATGTAGCACTTACCCTAATGACCCCGCGTTTAGAGAGCAAGTTTCTTTGGAAGCACGTGACCAACTTTCACGCATACGCAATCATCCATCTATTGCTCTTTTCTGCGGTAATAATGAGGTTCTAGAGGGACTGAAGTACTGGGGGTGGAAAAATAAGTACGGATATACAGATAGTCAATGGAAGAAAATGCATGAGGACTATGATAGCTTCTTCAGGGAACATCTGAAATCGCTTGTAAATACTTATGCTCCTCATATAGACTATATTCATGGTTCTCCGGTGTCTTCAAACTGGGGGCGACCTAAGAGTCTTCTTAGTGGTGATAGCCACTATTGGGGGGTGTGGTTTGGTTCTGAGGATTTTACAACCTTCGACACCCATTATGGGCGATTTGCAAGTGAATTCGGATTTCAAGCTTTTCCCGAGATGAAAACGATTCATTCGTTTGCCCCCAATACTCATATTGACAGCTTGAATATTGAGCACCCAATACTTGAGCATCGGCAGCGATCCTTTATTGGCAACGAGAGGATCACTACCTATATGTCGCGACAGTACCCTGTTCCAAAAGACTTTCATGACTATGTATACGTTGGGCAGATCTTGCAGGGAAATGGAATGGGGTATGCTTTACGAGCCATCCGAAGGGGTTATCCGGAGAACATGGGATCCCTTTATTGGCAATTGAATGATGTTTGGCCTACTGTTAGCTGGTCAAGCATTGACTACTGGGGTAATTACAAAGCAATGCACTACAAGGTTCGTGAAGCCTATTCGCCTACTATTGTTGATATTATTAGGAAAGATAATGAGTATCAATTATGGCTCGTGTCTGATAGCACGTCGCTTGATGGCTGCTTAAACATTCAGCTTTCAGCGCACGACTATTATGGAAATAAGCTATGGGACGATACCATCCGGTACTCTGTGAGCTCCTCTCCATTTTCTAAACGAGTGAAAACATTGGATCCGATGCTCTTTGAAACAGAGCAGATATACGTGCAAATTCTCGTGAGAGATGGTCAAAACACAGTAGTTGCTTCCCAAGTCTTTTATCCGATTGACCCTAAAGAAATGAGGTTGCCTACGGCACAAATTGAATATGATATTTACGTAAGAGATGGTGAACTCACCTTGGAGCTTTCGTCTCCTGTGTTGGTTAAGGATCTTTTTATAGAAACACCAGAGTGGCAAGGTGCGCGGTATTCCAATAACTTTCTGGATATTCTACCTGGACAAACGTATGAAATCACCATAAGCCACTCGGCAATAACTGAGGGTACCACTCAGGATAAACTACGGTTTACATGCCTAAATGATATACTACCTCTATGATATTACTCGAAAATTGTGCCAATTCTGTTCAGTCTTGTATAGAGGCTGAGCGTGGGGGTGCCCATAGAATAGAGTTCTGCGCCGGGCTGCCTGAAGGTGGAACAACACCCTCATTCGGGGCTCTAAAAGTAGCACTACAGGAAGTCCGTATTCCCATATTTCCAATAATTAGACCTAGATCCGGAGACTTTATTTATACGGACTTAGAGGTACGCCAGATGCTCAGCGACATCTATGCATTTCGTGAGTTAGGTGTAGCTGGTTTTGTATTTGGAGCTCTGACTCCAGATGGGACTCTTGACTATGAGGTGAATCGTAAACTTCTTCGGGCTGCAGAGGGAGTCCCTGTTACTTTGCATCGTGCTTTTGATATGACTAGAGACATGGGAAGTGCTCTCGAGCAAGCTATTGATCTGGGCTTTTCCCGGATACTTACCTCCGGAGGACAAAATACGGCAATAGAAGGCTCCGATGTAATACGTAAGCTGGTACAAAAAGCGAATAATAGAATTATTATAATGGCTGGTAGCGGTATCACTCCCGACAATGCACTCGATCTTGTTTCTCAGACCGGTGTGACCGAAGTACATGGAACCCTCCAAAGTATAATCAAGAGCCCAAGTGTTTTTCATAATCCAAATGCCTCGATGCAAAGTCGCTCAGACGTGCATTCGTATGATTATCCTGAGACAGATTCAATCAAAGTAAGAACCCTTCTTGATCATTTTCAATGAAATCTATAGACATCGTTCTTTCTCCTGACTTACTTTCTGCCTATCCTCCAGATGATAACACAGTATACGTAATGGCGGATATTCTCCGGGCTTCGTCTACCATTGTTGCTGCTTTTGCAAATGGGGCAAAAAGGATTTTTCCGCTTGAAACGGTGGATGAGGCTCGTGATATGGCTCTGAAGGGGTATATTGTTGGTGCGGAGCGCAATGTGGTAAGGTGCGATTTTGCCACCCTCGGTAATGATCCTCTTGAGTATACAAGCGAAGTGGTTTCTGGAAACGAGATCTACTTTACTACGACCAACGGTACATGTACCATAAAGTCTTGTTTTAGGATGATGCCGGACACAACGGTGCTTATTGGTGCGTTTACCAATCTCAGTGCGGTCGCTAAATACTGTGCGGATAAAAACGTCTTAGTTGTAGCAGCAGGATGGAAAGGTCGGGTGTCCCTAGAAGACGCACTGTATGGTGCTGCGTTAGCCTCCGAGCTCACCAAGTCCCATTATCCCGGATCCGATGCTATTCGAATAATAAATACAATCTACGATCCTAGCAAACTCGTCGACGATGTCAAAAAAAGCGACCATTATGGCAGGCTTGTTTCGGCCCATCATGAGCAGGCAATAAACTACTGTCTACAGATGAATACCTGCAATGTTGTACCTATCACCAAACTGTCTCCATCAGGAGAGCCTGTTATCACCCTTTTATGAGACAGTACTACCAAATCACTTTAGTTATTTCGGCTCTTATTATAGGGTTCCTAAGTAGTTGTGGAGGCTCACGAAGGGGAGTTCCTCCAGCTAATTCTCAAAAGCCTCTTTACTCAACTTCAAAAAATGCTTACGAGAGCTATATTAGGACCTATGCGCCTCAGGCGTTAGCGAGTCAACACCAGTTTGGTATCCCTGCAAGCATTACGCTTGCACAGGGCTTGCTCGAGAGTGCTGCAGGACAGAGTGATCTTGCACGAAATGCAAATAACCACTTTGGCATCAAGTGCCACAAGTCTTGGACTGGAGGAAAAGCCTATCACACGGATGACCGTCCGAACGAGTGTTTTAGAGCATACAATACTGTTCTCGAGTCATATAGTGACCACGCCCACTTTCTTAGTAGTCAAGCTAGATATAAAGATCTTTTTCGAATGGATCTTTCCGATTACAAGGGATGGGCTAAAGGTCTTCAGAGTGCCGGGTATGCTACAGACCGAGGATATGCCAATAAACTAATAAAGATCATAGAAGATTACCAGCTGTACCTTGTTACCGATAATAACCCCTCGCGAAAGTATAGCTATAATGAACCCAAGCAGCCTCCACGTAACGTCAAAAACCAACCACTTCAGTATGAGAGACCCGCAACTCAGGATGCAGGAGTAGCAGATGTACGTGAGGTATATATCAGTTATGGACTGTATTATACCCTAGCTAAGCCAAATGATGATCTTGCAAGCATTGCCCGTGATCTTGGAGCTACTGAGCGGGCGCTTGAGCGGTACAATGACTTCCCAAAAGGCTATCCCTTACAGGGAGGAGATATCGTATACCTTGAGCGTAAACTATTGAAGGCAGAGCCTCCGTACTATGAGCATGTTGTAAGAGTAGGGGAATCTATCCATGCGATTGCTCAGCGCTACGGTATTCAGCTCAAGTCTCTATATCGTATGAATGGTCTTACTCAAGACTACTACCCGGAGGAAGGAGACGTTCTCCGTCTGAGATAATCTCACTAGTTGTTTTGTAAGTGACGTGTACTGAAAAAAGTTTCCAGTAGGAAACAGATCTCTACTATCCGTCAAATTGTTTTCTTTCCTACTGGAAACATTTCCCTTCTATCCGTCAAATTTTCCACCCCTCCCCGAGCGGCAAATCACTCTTGGTTAGATACGATAGAGGAGTGTGTCGAAATTTCGACACACTCCTCTATTTCAATAGGACAGCTTTGGATTTAGTCTTCTAGCTTATGTACGATGAGTCCAGAGCGTAGCTTGGGTTCGAACCAAGTTGTTTTTGGAGGCATTATAGCTCCTGAGTCAGCAATGTCTATGATTTGTTGCATAGACACAGGATATAGCGCCAGTGCTGCTTTCATTTCTCCAGAATCTACACGCTTTTTGAGCTCACCTAATCCACGAATACCTCCTACAAAATCAATTCTTTTGCTGGTTCTCAAGTCATCAATCCCGAGGATGTCATGAAGGATGAGGTTACTGCTGATTGTTACGTCAAGAACACCTATGGGGTCATTATCATCATAAGTACCTTCTTTAGCAGTAAGTGAGTACCACTTTCCTCCTAGATATAGACTGAAGTTGTGAAGCTTATTCGGCTTGTATTCTTGGCTGCCTTTTTCCTCAACTACAAAGTGCCCTTCGAGCTTTTTTAGGAACTCTTCGTCTGAAAGCCCGTTAAGATCCTTGACAACACGATTATAGTCAATAATCGTCAGGTGGCTTGCAGGAAAAGCTACAGCCATAAAGTAGTTGTACTCTTCCTCTCCGGAGTGGTTGGGGTTGTTTCTGGCTTTCTCTGCTCCTACTAGTGCAGCAGCAGCAGAACGATGGTGCCCATCTGCTATATAGAGTGATGGGATTTTTGCAAAGGCATCAGTAATTGTTTGGATATCTTGATCATCGGATATGATCCAGACTGTATGCCCAAATCCGTCATGCTCTGCTACAAAATCGTACTCAGGTTCTGTTCCCTTGTATTTATCAATAATTCCCTGTAGCACTTCATTATCGGGGAAGGCAAAGAATACCGGCTCCAGATTAGCATCCAAGACACGAACATGCTTCATCCGATCTTCTTCTTTGTCTTTGCGAGTCAGTTCGTGCTTCTTGATTCGTCCTGCCAGATAATCTTCTACATTAGCACCAATCACGATCCCATACTGAGTTTTCCCGTTCATGGTCTGAGCATAGATGTAGTAGCAGGGCTTGTCATCTTGGGCTAACCATCCTTTCTTTTGAAATTTCTCGAACTGCTCTTTAGCCATATCGTATACATCCGGATCATGCTCATCCTTTCCTTGTGGAAAGTTGATCTCAGGACGGATGATATGGTACAGGGATTTTTCGTTTCCCTTAGCTTCTGCACGTGCCTCATCACTATTGAGTACATCGTACGGTCGAGAGGCCACTTCAGTTACTATGTTTTTGGGCGGTCTTAGCCCTCTGAAAGGTCTTACTTTTGCCATGTCGTTGAGTGTTGTAAAATTCTATGTGTTGTGATTAGTTTACCCGGAATGTCTCATCTCCAGATTCGAAATATCTGCAAATCTGTTCTGCAGCAGCCACTCCGGCATTGATATTTGCTTCAGCAGTCTGTGCTCCCATTTTTTTAGGAGTTGTAAAATAACGCCCTTCAAGCTTGCTGAATTCTTCATCCTTATCCGGTTTGAGGTCAGTAACAAACTTAATGTCTGGACGTTCATTCATTATTTTAAGAAGGTCATCTTCGTTGATCACCTCCTTGCGAGCACTGTTTACTAGAATAGCCCCCTCTGGTAGGAGTTTTAGTAGTTCATAGTTAATAGACTTCGCCGTTTTGTCATTTGATGGGATGTGTAGAGAAATAACATCACAGGTTTTATACAGCTCTTCTGTTGAATTCAAGCGAGTTACTCCTGGTTCGTCCTCTTTGGATCTGCGGTAGGAGTAGACTTGCATGCCAAATCCATTTCCTATTCTTGCTACGTTTTGCCCCACATGCCCCATGCCATGGATTCCAAGTTTTCGATCCTTCAGCTCTCCTCCAGACTTTCCGTTGTAGAAGTTCCGCACAGCCATTACTGCTAGCCCAAATACTAACTCAGCCACAGCATTAGAGTTTTGTCCTGGCGTGTTCTCACATACTACGTTTTTCTTAGCTGCGTATGTTGTGTCTAGGTTATCGTACCCAGCGCCTGCGCGTACGACAATCTTGAGGTTCTTAGCTGCATCCAAAACTTCTTGGTCTACCTTGTCAGAGCGTACAATCAGTGCGTCTACGTCCTTGACGGCATCCAAAAGCTGAGCCTTGTCTGTATACTTTTCAAGTAGGATAAGCTCATGCCCATTCTTTTCAACAACGTCTTTGATTTTCTTTACGGCAACAGGGGAAAAAGGCTTCTCAGTAGCTACAAGTATTTTTTTTGACATGGTGATAATAGTATTAGTAAATGTGATGGTATATGTACAGCTTCAAAAAAGCCCCCGACCATGCAGTTTGAGATACCAAAAGGACTTTTGATATGCTGTTGCATGCTCGGGGGATAAAACTTCTTTAGTTATTAGATCTTCTTTTCAAAGTCCTTCATTACTTTGACTAGGTCGCGCACACCTTCAATGTCCATGGCATTGTAAATAGATGCACGGAACCCACCTACTGAGCGGTGTCCCTTGATTGCGGACATACCACGAGAGGTCGCAAACTCTAAGAACTCAGCTTCTTTCTCCTTGTATTCGTCTTTCATGACGAAGCAAACATTCATGATGGAGCGACTGTCTTTCTCTGCAGTGCCTCGGAAGATCTTTGATTCGTCAATAGCTGCGTACAGTTCTTTTGCTTTTTGTTCGTTGAGTTTCTCTATTTCCTTCACACCACCAAGCTCCTTATACCACTTGAGTGTTTGAAGTGCTACATAGATTGGGAAGACGGGAGGAGTGTTGAACATGCTCCCCTTATCTACATGTGTCTGGTAGTTGAGCATTGTCGGAAGTGGACGATCCACCTTTCCAAGTGCATCTTTCTTTACGATAACGAATGTAACTCCGGCGGCAGCTAGGTTCTTCTGAGCACCACCATATACGCAAATATATTTGCTGAAGTCAATCTCACGAGTAAAGATATCAGAAGACATATCTGAGATCAAGGGGACTTTGCAGTCTGGATCGTAGCGGATCTCTGTACCGTAGATAGTATTATTGGACGTATAGTGGAAGTAATCCACATCTTCGGGAACGGTAAACTCAGGGATGTGCGAGTAGTTGTCTGCCTTTGAGCTTGCTACAACTTCTACCTCACCCACTAGTTTGGCCTCTTTGATTGCTTTGCTTGACCATGATCCGGTATCAAGGTACGCTGCTTTTGTCTTAAGAAAGTTCAGAGCAGATTGATAAAACTGAAGACTTGCTCCTCCCCCCAAGAAGAGGACCTCATGTGTGTCAGGGATATTGAGTAGCTCCTTGAAGAGTGCTTGAGTCTCGTCCATGACTGCTACAAAAGGTTTACCTCTGTGGGAAACCTCAATGAGAGACAGCCCTGTGTCTGCAAAGTTTAGGACAGCTTCTGCTGATTTCTTGATGACTCCCTCGTTAAGAATTGAAGGACCTGCTGAAAAGTTGCGTATTTTCATGTTAAGTGTTATTGATTAAGTTTAAATAGTGGTTTAATGGTTACTTCTTTCAACTGGTGTCCTAAAGATACCCAATTTTCCCATATGCTATAGTATTTATTGTCGTTTTTGTGTCGTTTCGTAAAGTCGCTGCTTTAGTCTGTCCTCTGCCGGATTATCTTGACTCTCCCAAAACGTCGTGCCCATTATTTCCTTTGGCAGGTATTCTTGATCGGTGTAGTGCATCTTGTAGTCATGTGGATACTTGTATTCTTTTCCGTACCCAAGTTCTTCCATAAGTTTAGTGGGAGCATTTCTTAGGTGCAAAGGAACAGGGTAGGGGGGCGTCTTTTGTACAAAAGAAATGGCGGTATTTATCGCGTTGTATGCACTGTTGCTTTTAGGAGATACGGCAAGGTAGATTGTCGCTTCTGCAAGGGGGATGCGTCCCTCGGGCCATCCGATTTTGTGAACTGCGTCAAATGCAGCGTTGGCAATCAAAAGCGCATTGGGGTTTGCAAGCCCTATATCTTCCGAAGCAGAAATAACCAGTCTGCGTGCTATGAACTCCGGGTCTTCTCCTCCTTCGATCATTCTGGCCAGCCAGTAAATAGCCGCATCCGGATCACTACCTCGTATGCTTTTGATGAAAGCGGAGATGATATCGTAGTGTAGCTCACCACCCTTGTCATATGCAGCGAGATTCTGCTGCAGCTCTTCTGTGACGGTATGGTTATTGATCAAGACGTGCTTGCTCTCGATAGCATCGGACGTGGAGGCAAGTATCTCAATGATGTTGAGCAGTCTGCGAGCATCTCCTCCGGATGCGGCGAATAAGGCATCGGTCTCCTCTATTTCAAAGGATAGTTCTCTAAGAATGACATCATTCGTAATAGCACGATGCAAAAGCTTGCTAAGACCATTTGCATCCAATGAGTTTAGTACAAACACTCTGCAACGAGAGAGCAGTGGTCGGATGACTTCGAAGGATGGGTTCTCGGTAGTTGCACCTATCAGAGTCACGACACCCCTTTCTACAGCATGTAGGAGTGAGTCTTGTTGAGCTTTGCTGAAGCGATGAATCTCATCAATAAAGAGGATCGGAGTCCCCTGAGTGAAAAGTCCGGTACGTTCTTTCTCAGCCTGGTCAATGACTTCCCGTACATCCTTCACTCCGGAGTTGACAGCGCTGAGCTGGTAAAAAGGGACTTTTATTTGCTGTGAGATTATGTGTGCCAGGGTGGTTTTGCCCACACCGGGTGGTCCCCAGAGAATAAATGACCTGAGTACTCCGGAGGATAGCATCTCATAGAGCGGAGCACCCGGACGTACCAAGTGATCCTGACCGTAATAGTCTTCTAGGCTCTTAGGTCTCAGTCGTTCCGCTAATGGAGGGAGGAGCTGTGTCATAGTTTGCTAATATCCGGTGTGTCATCACTCTTTCCCTTGGATATTGCAGCTTCTGCCTCTCCTTTCCTTGCTTCCAAAATAGAGTGTTGAGTCTTGAGTAGATGGGGGTGTTCCGGCTCTACTTCAAGTCCTTGTGTCGTCGCATCTAACGCCTTGTCGAGCTCTCCAAGTCGCAAGTAGCTCTGAGCAGCTTTGTTTAGATAGAAGACATATTGGGCGAGTTCACCGGTCCTGCCACATTCCGTGATGATTTGCTCCACAATATCTATATGGCTCAAATAAGCTCCGAGTGCAAAGTAAAAGTTCTCTAGAGTAAATAGGGTGCTTTGGTTCTGGGGAAGGTTGTTTTCGTACTCCTTCATGAAGTTCAGCGCCTCTGCTTGTACTTTTTTGCGCTCCCCCGGACTTTCAGAGCCGGCGTATAGCGTGATGTATGCTTGAGCAATATCCTTGATGCAGCTTGCTTTTCGATAGCCACTATCTAGTGCTGTCTGAAATGCTTGTATTGCACCCCGTTGGTCTTTTCCTGCGAGCATACGCTTGCCCTCCTTGTAGTAGGCATACATGTCGGACACTTCATCACGAGTACTACCTACTTCTCCGGTGTAGGAGCCTTCGCTACCGGTTGCTTGAAAGGAAGCCAACAGAGTTTGTGCGGTGATGTTTTCCGGAAAGACTTGTAGAATCATTTCTACCACCGACTTGGCGTTTTGGAGATCTTCTGCTACTACTAGAGACTTGATCAAAGTTGTTAGCTGTGCAATTGTTGCCGGACGGTGGATGCACTTTGCCGCAACACCCTTTTTATTGGTTGATCGTAAATAGATAACCTCTACGTCTTTGCCCTGTAGATTCTTTAGCTCCGGGTCAATAAGGTCAAACTTGTTGAAGAAGTAGCGTTGACCGTCATGTAGGTCATCAATGAATCCAAAGTGAAAGCCGGGCTGTAGCTCAACTACTTTGCCCATCGGTTTTATGAGTACCTCATCTTCGTCTCTCCGTGCATTTATTGTTTCTGAGAGTACGTTGAGCAAGCGCTCTTGTACGGCCTGGGCACGAGCTTTGTTTTCATCTCGTATCCTCCAGTTTTGGGCCAGGGTAGGGTCTCTGTGGGCGAGCTCGTCTAAGGGGATTTTGTCACCTGGTTTGAAGCGTCTAAAACCATCTTCTTGTGGCTCATTTGTTGAGAAGTTGGGTTTTGAGAAGAGTGGTTCGCTTGCTTCTTCCGGTCTGTTTTTTATTTTCCCCTTGTTCTTATTGCTGTATTTGTCACGTTGCTTTGCAGAAAAAGAAACAATAGCACCTGACTTCATACCTTCTATCTCGCCGGATAAGCTCCTGAGAACAACAAGACTGTCATCCACATGTACGAGGTATCCGCTAATTCTACTTCCCGATCCCGCGATACTGAGGTAGTCTCCCTCTTTGAAGTTGTTTTTTATGTAATCAATCATGGTGTATTTTACTTCGTTAGTCTGTCACTATCAAGTTGCCTGTAGTGTTAGATCCACTTTACAGATGTGACCTATACAAATATAGTGTTTCTTCGGTTTTTTTCCTAATTTCAGGGCTGTCGTCCCAGACCCTCCGCCTGTTAGAAAAAGATGAATCGGACTATCGAGCCGAAAGATGGTGTCGGAATTCGGAGTGGGGCGAATAACTCACCCCCTGTACATCGTGATGACCACCTAGGTAGGAGTGTCAACTTTTTTCAGTACACGTCACTGCTGTAGAGGAAGTTACCTAGAGGTAAAAAGTTTCCTACTGGGAACCCTTCTCTTCTATCCGTCAAATCATCTTCTTTCCTACTGGAAACAGGTCGCTTCTATCCGTCAAATTTTTTGCACAGATCCGGAGAAGGTGAATCGCTGGAATTCTGTACAGCCGTTAATAATGACATGCTCGTACAAGCTACTGCTGTTTTTTTATTAGATTTGCAAAGAAGTTTCGTATAAACATCGACAAGTTTAGAATAAATGGAAACAGTGCATATTGACGAGCTGACATTTAAGCTCTACTTATCGGAGGATCAGATCGTTCCTGAGATAAAGAGAGTAGCTCAAGAGATCGAGCGGGATCTGTCGGAGGACGACCCTCTGTTTATTTGTATATTAAATGGAGCGTATATGTTTTCGTCTGATCTCTCGAAGCAGTTTCAAAAACCCTATGAGCTGTCTTTTGCAAAATACTCCAGCTATAGCGGACTAAGCTCTACCGGAGTACTGCAAGAAGTAATGAGGCCTCAAGCTGATGTCAAAGATCGAGTGGTAGTGATACTAGAGGATCTGATTGACTCCGGCTTCACGCTGACCGAGGTGGTAAAGCTATACAAGCAGAGAGGGGCAAAAGATGTAAAGATAGCTGTAATGCTCTCTAAGCCTGACGCCCATAAAGATTGTGCCGTAAAGCCGGACTATGTGGGGCTGGAGATCCCCAATGACTTTATCGTAGGACGGGGACTAGACTACTGTGGTAGAGGACGCATGTATAGGGATATCTACATAAAGGTGGATGAGTAACAAGCCAAAAGAAAATATATAAAATGCTGAACGTTATTATTTTTGGAGCGCCTGGGTCTGGAAAAGGTACCCAGAGTGCAGTCGTGAAGGAACACTATAACCTAGAGCATATCTCCACAGGAGACATGCTTAGGAGCGAGATAAAAAAAGGAAGTCCAATAGGTAAAAAAGCAGACTCACTGATAGCCAATGGACAACTGGTCCCAGATGAAGTCATTGTTGAGATGATGGAAAATCGCATGGACGAGCTGTCAGGAAAGTCAGGAGTGATCTTTGACGGATTTCCGCGCACCGTAGAACAAGCAAAGGCTCTTGAAGAGATGCTTGAGAAAAGAGGACAGTCTGTGACCCTCCTGATTGAGCTAAGCGTGGAAGAAAAGGAGCTGGTACAGAGGATTCTCGAGCGGGGTAAGGTATCCCATCGTGCCGATGATAATGAAGACTCTGTACGCAATCGGCTACAGGTGTACCACAGTGAGACCGAGCCGGTCATCAACTATTTTGCACAACAGGATAAGTACATCTCTGTGGATGGTATGGGGGAAATATCAGAGATAACGGAAAGAATCATTCACGCTATTGATGCCAATAAATAAGGTCCAATGAGTGAGAGTAACTTCGTAGATTATGTGAAAATCTACTGCCGATCCGGTAGTGGAGGTGCCGGCTCACGACACTTCAGGCGTGAGAAGTTTGTACCAAAGGGCGGACCTGATGGTGGCAATGGAGGTCGCGGCGGTAATGTGTATCTACGTGGAAACCGACACTACTGGACCCTATTGCCCCTGCGCTATGACCGCCATATAATGGCGACTAATGGAGAGTCCGGAGGTACCAAAAAGTCGAGTGGAAAGGATGGAGAGGATGTCTACATAGATGTCCCTCTTGGCACTGTGTGCTATAACGCCAATACAGGAGACTATATCTGCGAAGTAAAAGAAGATCAAGAAACCATCTTGTTGCTCAAAGGTGGAAGGGGAGGGCTTGGCAACTATAACTTTGCCACCTCAACCAATCAAGCTCCCCGCTACGCTCAGCCGGGGGAGCCTTACCAAGAGATGCATGTAGTCCTGCAACTCAAGATGCTGGCAGATGTTGGATTGGTGGGATTTCCCAATGCTGGGAAGTCTACCCTTATATCTGCAATCTCTGCGGCAAAGCCTAAGATCGCAGACTACCCGTTTACAACATTGGAGCCACAGCTGGGCATCGTTAATTATCGGGATGGACGTTCCTTTGTAATGGCAGACATTCCCGGAATTATCGAGGGTGCTTCTGAAGGAAAGGGGCTAGGGCTGAGGTTCCTAAGGCATATTGAGCGTAATTCAGTACTTCTTTTTCTCGTCCCTGCAGACTCGGATGATATTGCGAAAAGCTATCAGATCCTGCGTCATGAGTTGGAGCAATACAATCCCGACCTCTTGGATAAAAACCATATCCTGGGGATATCAAAAGCAGATCTCATAGATGACGAGCTGAAGGAACTGCTTATACCAACGTTGCCTAAAGATATCCCATACTGCTTCTTTTCGGCGGTCACTACAAAGGGACTCGTGGAGTTGAAGGATTTGATATGGAAGAGTATTACGGTAAACAACTTTCATGATGTATCACCTCTTGTACAGCAGAATATGCATGCTACACTTGTCGGAAGAATGCTTGATGATACGGATGAGATGGAGACGGTTTACTACGAAGAGACGGAGTGCCTACCAGAAGATGAGGAGTGAAAACCGTAGTCAAAGTACCCCACCGTTCTTGATTGTGCGTCAATAGTAATTAGTACTTTTGTGTATTATTAGTGAACCCATATTTTTATCTACATAATAACACACATGTTATTGCATATTCTTAAGTCAAAAATCCATCGGGTCCGTGTCACGGAAGCAAATCTGAACTACGTAGGTAGTATTACCCTTGATGAAAATTTGATGGATGCTGCCAATATTTTGACAAATGAAAAGGTCCAAGTCCTCAACCTAAACAATGGGGAACGTATCGAGACCTACGCTATACCCGGAGAACGAGGAAGTGGAGTCGTATGCCTCAATGGAGCTGCCGCAAGACTCTTTCAGGTAGACGATATCGTCCTCATCATCTCCTACGCTATTGTGACTGAAGATGAAGCTCGCAGTTACGTGCCCAAAGTAATATTTCCTGACCTAGAGACCAACCAACCAAAGTAAGAATGTCGCTATCCAATCACTCCATAGAATACAATATCCAAGCGTGTGTTTCTAAAGTACTTGAGAGCCTATATGGCCTAAAAGAAGCACCGGAGAGTATCTCCATACAGCCAACTCGCAAAGACTTTGAAGGTCACTATACTTTGGTGGTCTTCCCGTATCTGAAAGTAAGTCGAACAAAGCCGGCGCTGACAGCCGAAGCTATCGGAGAAGAGCTGAAAAAGCAGTACGCTGATCTAGTAAAAGACTACAATGTGGTTAATGGCTTCCTGAATATCACGCTCAGCGATGTTTTTTTTGCTAAACAACTACTTGAGGATCTGGAGGTACAAGACTTTGGTACTCAAAAAGCACAAAAAGACGCTCCACTCTACATGGTGGAGTACTCATCGCCAAATACCAATAAGCCTCTGCACCTTGGTCATGTCCGGAATAACTTGCTGGGGTATAGTGTTGCGCAAATACTGAAGGCTGCCGGAAATAATGTGATCAAGACAAATATAGTCAACGATCGTGGAGTACATATTTGTAAATCCATGCTGGCGTGGAAAAAGTGGGGAAATGGGGTGACTCCGGAGTCTTCGGGGCAAAAGGGAGACCACTTGGTAGGAGACTTTTATGTGCTTTTTGGGGAGAAGCTCAATGAGGAGGTCGCTCAGATCCAAGAGCAGCAGGGAATCTCCGCAGAAGAAGCCGAACAAAAGAGTCCACTCATGCTCGAGGTGCGTGAGATGCTGAAACTATGGGAGGCAGGTGACCCTGAAGTACGCCAGCTATGGAAGACAATGAATGGATGGGTGTATGAGGGCTTTGATGAGACCTACAAAGCGATGGGGGTCAGCTTTGATAAGATATACTATGAAAGTGACACCTATACTATAGGGCGGAACGAGGTATACCGTGGCCTGAAGGAAGGAATCTTTACACAGGATCCGGATGGATCCGTATGGGCTGACCTAACGAATGATGGATACGATCGTAAACTATTGCTTCGAGCAGATGGGACGTCAGTGTACATCACGCAAGATATCGGTACTGCAAAGATGAGGTACCAGGACTACCCAATCGATAAAATGGTGTACGTTGTTGGTAATGAACAGGATTACCACTTCCAGGTCCTCTCTGTAATTTTGGACAAGCTTGGCTTTGACTTTGGTAAAGATCTCAAGCACTTCTCTTATGGGATGGTTTCGCTTCCGGATGGTAGTAAGATCAAGAGCCGGGAAGGAACACGTGTCGATGCGGATGACCTGATCCAAAAAATGACTGACCAGGCTTATGAGGTATCCTCCTCTCTAGAGAAGATGACCGACATGCCTGACAGTGAACGTAAAGAGGTGGCAAGGATGGTTGGGCTGGGTGCTCTGAAGTACTTTTTGCTCAAAGTAGATCCTAAGAAAAATATACTGTTTGATCCGTTTGAGACGATCAACTTTAATGGCAATACAGGCCCGTTTATTCAATACACCTATGCGAGAATAAATAGTGTACTGCGTAACGCAAAAAAGCAGGGCGTGTCAGGTCTGAGATGTGTGCCTCAGTCCATAGAATTGGCTGAAAAAGAACGTGCACTTATCATCACGTTGGATGCGTTCCCGGCATTAGTCCAGTCGGCTGCTGCTGACATGAACCCGGCGATGGTCGCAAACTATGTATATGACCTCGTAAAAGAGTTCAACCAGTTTTACCACGATTACTCGGTACTGAATGAACAGGATGAGACACTGAAGTCTCTAAGAGTTTCACTGTGTCAACTCACCGCTAGGGTCATCGTGTGTGCTTTTGAGCTTCTGGGCATAGAGGTTCCCGAGCGCATGTAGAAAAAGCAGGAGCAGAGATCTAGGAGTATTCTGTTGTAGAGATCAATAATTTGGTTCATATGGAGGATAAGCAAACGACTATAGACAAAAGATACTTGCGTATGGCTCGCATTTGGGCTGAAAACTCCTACTGCAAGCGTCTGCAGGTAGGCGCCCTCGTGGTCAAAGACAAACGGATCATATCTGATGGATATAATGGAACTCCCTCAGGGTTTGAGAATATCTGCGAGGATGAAGAAGGGGTAACTAAGCCCTATGTCCTCCATGCTGAAGCCAATGCGATATCTAAAGTCGCAGCCTCTAATAATAACAGCAATGGCTCGACTGTATATGTGACACACGCTCCCTGTATGGAGTGCTCTAAGCTCATCATACAGGCCGGAGTCAAGCGGGTAGTGTATGCACAAAAATACCGGCTTACGGCGGGTATAGAACTGCTCCAGCAAGCAGGCATACAGGTAGACTACTTACCTTTTGAAGATGATAAAAAAGAATGAAAAAGGGCTTCAAGTACGTTAGTGTTGTCGTTGCTCTACTCCTAGTGGGAGTCCTTTCTTTCTACGCAGGTCAGAGGAGTAGGTTTGCTTATCTTATTAAGAATGAGCGTATCTCTGCTATGGAAAAGCTGGAGGCTACCCTCTATTTGATTCAAAAGTACTACGTGGATAGTGTTAATCCTGACAAACTGGTAGAAGATCTCATACCCGTACTGATGAATCAGCTTGACCCTCACTCTTCTTTTTTGACCGCAGAGCAACGGCAGCAAGAGTTGGAGAATATTGATGGCTATTTTTACGGTATAGGGGTCACCTTTAACTATCTGAAAGATACGGTTGTCGTTCTAGATGTCGTCCCTAATGGTCCATCTGACATTGCAGGGATCCAGCCGGGAGAACGTATTACTCATGTGGATGGGCAATCGATAGAGCATCTAGATGTATCAGCAGACTCTATTCGGTCTAAACTCAAGGGCCCCAACCATAGCGTAGTGCGTTTACAGGTGCGCAATCCCGAGAGTGGCGAGATACGTGATGTAGCTGTGACACGCGGTGTAGTTAATATGAATGCAGTGGATGCGTCATATATGATCAATGACTCTCTCGGCGTGATCAAGATTGCCTCTTTTGTCTCCAATACCTACAACGATTTCATGGCTGCTTTTGCGAAGCTCGAGCAACAGGGTATGAAGGGACTTGTCATTGATCTACGGGATAATCCGGGAGGGGTGATGCAGGCGGCATTGCTGCTAAGTAACGAAGTCCTCCCTGCGGGGCGCCTTATTATGTATATGCAAGGAAACAGTGTACCTCGAGAGGATTTCCGATCAGATGGCACCGGTAGCCTTCAAAATATCCCTATCTACGTCCTGATTAATGAAATATCTGCATCTGCATCAGAAATCCTGAGTGGGGCTATTCAAGATAATGATGCCGGGATCCTAATCGGACGCCGTACTTTTGGGAAGGGATTAGTGCAAAAACCTTTTGAGTACTATGATGGTTCTTCAATTCATCTGACTATTGCACGGTACTACACACCGTCCGGACGCTGTATTCAGCGGCAATATAAGCTAGGGCAAGAGGAGGAGTATTCCATGGATTGGCTGGAGAGGTTGCAAAGTGGTGAGTTGTTTCACCAGGATTCTATACATGTGAATGAGGAGCTTCTCTTCCATACGATGTCCGGCCGACCCGTTTACGGAGCTGGGGGCATTACTCCGGATATTTTTATTCCTCGCGATACGATCGGATACAACTCGTACACTTCTCAGATCTTCACAAAGGGGGTGATCCCGGCATTCGCATTTAAGTATGCTGATCAATACCGAGGAGCACTGAAGAGTCTTGGAGATGCCCAGACTTGCTATACTTTCCTTACTCGGCAAGGTCTAGTCTGGCAGATGGCAAACTTTGCTAATCAAGAGTATGGCATTCGAGTCCGTAATTTTCTAATCTATCAAGCAGAAGAGAAGCTGGAAGATCTTTTGATCTCTGTGATACTGAATTATACCTACGGTCGTGACGCTTCTGAAAAAGCAGGTAATATCCATGACCCTATGATGCAATGTGCAGTAAAGCTGTTTGATAGCGGTGTATATACCCCTATGCAAGTCCCCCAAGAAGATCTTATGCTTCCAGACACTTTGGCTCAGTCTGTATTCGAAAAAACTCCTGATGTTGTTGACTAAGAAAGAGGTTCGCCTTGAAGCTAAAAGGCGAGTTAGTTTGATCAAAGATAGGGCGGTTCGGTCTGAAAAAATGGCTGTAAATGTTCTTCAGCTACTATCTGATCTAAAAAAAGAACAGAAAATAGAGCAACCACTAAGGGTAGGGCTCTTTTTGAGTATGCCTACCGAGATCAATACCGCTCCTCTTATACAGGCACTCCAAAACTCAGATGAGTATTTGGTATTGGTGCCGAGAGCTGAAGAAGACTGTACTATGCATTTTTTTGTGTATTCAAAGTCAGCACCACATAAGATTTCGAAATATGGCATATGTGAACCCACTGATCCAGTAGCTAGATCAATGGTGCCCAATGTCATGCTAGTCCCTGGGCTTGCATTTGATCTCTACGGGGGTAGAGTAGGGCATGGGAAGGGGTATTATGATTATTATTTCGACAAGTACCGGGATCAGATCGCTTATAAGATTGCCCTTGCATATGACTCCCAGATATTTGACAGAGTTCCGATGGATACTTATGACAAATATATGGATGGAATTGCTACGGACGAAAGAAAGTTGATATTTGTTTAGCTCAACGCTTGGATAGGGTGATATTGACCTGCCGGATTGGGAATTCTTGCATTTGCTCGTGTAGAAAGCTCTCAATCATGTCTTGTCTACTTCGGACGTAGTAGAGCGTGACACTAGAGGGACACTCAATCAGTAGTATACCGTTTGTGTCCAAACTTACGACAAGGTCTAATCCTTTGAGGGTTGGATCGGGGATCTTTTGCCATACCTTTTTTAGCTGCTTATGCGCTTCAAGGATCTGTAATAATCCTGACGACTCCTTCATCTCACTAAGTATCTCACTAACCTTTTCCGGCTTGTATATACGCATAATGAGGAGGTGCTTTTCTTTTAAACAGACTCTAAGGTAGTAAAGTGTCCATTTTCCCCGTAGAAGAGGGTATACTTTGGCTGATCAAGAGACGAAAGTATTTGATCTAGGTATTTGCGATTGGTATCTGTCATGAATATTTGACCAAATCCACTACCTGATACAAGCTGGACTATTCGATCGACTCGGTGCTCATCAAGCTTGTCAAATACGTCATCAAGGAGTAAAATCGGAGTGTTACCACTGTGGATCTGGGAGAGTAGGGCAAACTGTGCAAATTTCAGTGCTACCATATAGCTCTTGTTTTGTCCTTGGGAGCCCACTTTCCTGATCAGTACATCATTGAGAAGCATCTCCAAATCATCTCGATGTGGCCCAATGCTCGTGTAACCGAGAGCCTTGTCCTTTTCGAGAGAGTTTCTCCAGGCCTCAAGAAATGACTGAGCATCATATTGGTCAGCAAAGGTCTCCTCTGCCGGGACATACCTTAGCTCAACCTGATCACTTCCTCCTGATATATGATGGTAATAGTGCAAAAATATCGGGCGAATACGATCGAGCCACTCTAGACGATATTTCAGAATAACTTCGGCTTCAGTAGCCATCTGACTTGACAGAATATTTAGTACTGCTAGATCTAGCCCATATTCTTGTTTAAGCAGTGCATTGCGCTGTTCCAGTAAGCGTCTATAGTTCATGAGTGAAGTCAGATAGGGTACCGACTCCTGAGAAATGAGTTGATCCATGAACTTCCGCCTTTCTATACTTCCGCCTTTAATTAGTTCAATATCAGAAGGTGAGATCATGACCAGAGGAAAAACACCTATATGATTAGCTATTCGGTCATATTCTTTTTTATTTCGTCTAAAGACTTTTGGCTTACCGACCCTAATTCCACAAAAAATCCTCTCTTCTTTATTATTCATGCTGTATTGACCCTCAATAATAGCCATATCTGTATTATTTTGGATCACCATATGGTCGGGTAAATGAAGGTGGGACTTTGTGAAAGATAAGTAATAGATGCTGTCGAGTAAGTTGGTCTTACCCATGCCATTAGCACCTATTACGCAGTTCAGCTTTTCCGAAAAATCCAAGCTAATCTGATTGATGTTTTTATAGTTCGTCAGTGATAAATGATTTAAAACCATGCATCTACTCTTTTAATTCATACGGGTTTACTTCTCAGTAACTGGTGTAGCGATATTTACTACCATCAACTTAACATAAGGTGTATTATGGGGTTCTTCTTGGGGCGTACATGTGTACTAAAAAAGTTTCCTACTGGAAACAGATCTCTACTATCCGTCAAATCATTTTCTTTCCTACTGGAAACATTTCCCTTCTATCCGTCATTTTTTTTCACCCCTCCCCGAGCGGAAAAAATAGTTTGATGCCTTGTAATCCTCCTTAGTTCGTCCCCCATGCGGTACTTGTAAACTTCAAATGAGTGAGCCCTGGGGGCGTACATGAGTGAATGAAGAAAGTCAAGATCTTACCAGTAAAACTGATGCGATAGCCATCATTCCCTCCTCATTACCTACAAATCCCATTCTTTCATTTGTTGTTGCTTTGATAGAGATTTGGGAAGGATCAGCATCTAATATCATGGCAATACATGTGATCATTTCTGGTATATGAGGATTGAGTTTTGGACGCTCAGCTACAATAGTAGCATCGATATTACCAAGTTGATATCCCTTTTCTCTAATAAGTTTGTTGGTTTCTTTTAGTAAAACCTTAGAGTCTACATCTTTGTATTTTGGATCGGTATCAGGGAAGTGATACCCAATGTCACGTAGGGCTAATGCTCCCAGCATTGCATCCATAATAGCGTGCAGAAGGACGTCGGCATCCGAGTGTCCTAGGAGACCTTTTTCGAACGGAATATGAATTCCACCCAGCCAGAGCTTACGCCCAGCTTCAAAACGGTGAACGTCATATCCTTGCCCCACCCTTATAAGTAACGCATCTTTGTTTTCCATAATCAGATCATAGAGAGATGTTTACAGAGAGCCTAAGCGTATTGTTTAGCGGAGACTTTGGCTGATCTGCCAAAAAGTAAGATATGTCCAACCGTACGAACTCATAGATAATACCTGCACCGAGAGAAAGTCCGCCATTGGTACCCTTTGAGGCATCCTGGAAAAAGTACCCGGCACGAGCTATGAGATGCTCAGCATAGGTGTACTCTGCTCCTAGGGAGAAGGTCATTTCTTTTAGTTCTTCTCCTATTCCTCCTGGAGCATCTGACCAGGACGAAACTAAGGCTTTAGCTGCACTTTGTGTGTAGTATTTCTCCCGTTTTTCTTGGGAGTTGGTGTCTGTCCCAATCGGAAGAGTCGGCACCATTAACTTTGATGTTTCTGCATACACTCCTAATTGGTGCAAGTCTGCAAGCAGAGTATTGCCGCCCACTCCCAGCCTAAAAACAGCCGGGGAAAAGAGATACGTGTTTCCACCATCATGGGTGAGTTTGCCACCAACGTTATTAATGGCCATTGCTGCCTGAATTGTGGCTTTACGCTCTGCAACCTCTATGGGTGCCCTGTAGGTTACTGATAGGTCACCCAAAAACGTCTCGGCCTTACTGCTTACCTGGTTGATAGAGAAGTTATAGTCTGATATCCCGTATCTTAGAGCCAAGCCTACGCTCCAGTATGGATGTACTCTGATAGCATAGCCTAGGTCGACTGCAAACTCGTAGGGGTGAACAGCCACCGGGTCAGTACTGCCATTGGGGAAAGTCAGTGCTTTACCAATGTTGAAATAACGAAGCGAACCGGATACGGTGTGACGCAATCCTACATTGTCCTCAATACTAAAGTATCCGGATAGGTAGGAAACATTCATGTCTTTGACAAGATCTGGCATCCACGGGGTATACGACAGAGAAATTCCCCATGAGTTGGTGGCGAATCCCATCTTTGACATGTTGTGGTAAATACCAAAGGCGTCTGCATCGGTTGCCAATCCAATATTTGCCATCCCCGTACTCCTAGCATCCGGATGGATAGAGAGCATTGGCAAGCCCGTAATCATTGGTGACCAGTATCTACTTTGGCCAATATCCTCTTTAGGAGAGTTTTGTGCTAGTATGGTTGTTGTGCTGATGCACGACAGACAAAACAGGTAGAGGAAAGTTTTATAATAACAGTACTTCATGTATTCTTACTTTATTGAGGCATTGAGGATGACAGTATCGTTTGGGGTGCTGTATAGATGTTGTTCGGGTGCTTCAATTTTCCTGTACTTATCGACCAATGGAAAGGTGATACAATCCCCCATCTTAATCAGGTAATAGTGGCTTATGGTAGAGATTGTTTCGTGTATGCGATCTGAACTAATAATGGACTGGATTATGATTTTCTCTTCTGTCCTCTCCTCCCCATTTAGGATGAGATGGCTAATAGTCTTTGGCATTTCTTCTTTCGGGAAAAAATGAGAAGTCATCAGAGCACCATCAAAATCATAAGCCAAGGAGGAGTCAAGTCCTAGGGCGGATGTCTGTTGATAGTATTGAATATCCGTAAAACTAATTCCTAGAGCGAGCTCTTGATAGTACTTATGTGCAAACCGGCTCTCGATGGACTTCCCTACTCTTCCAATACGTACAACCAGGACCGGCACATAGTGCATGTCCCTACTCCACTCTGGAGTGTAGAGGGTTTTCCCTGAGTTTGTCAGAGTATTATCAGACCGCAAGAAGAAGAAGTGCCCAATTGGGTACTCCTTCTGAAAAGTCTCACTTAGAAGTGATTGTTCCGAACAAAATATCTTCATTTAGTCAAATAGCTCTCGCATACGGTTGTACATAACCGCTAAGTGTGAGTACATGGAGGTGTTTTGGACGACTACAGTATCCGGAACAATGATACGAAACGGTGTAAAGTTCCATATTGCTTCGATTCCTGTACCAACAATGGTGTTGGTAACCGTTTGGGCTACGTCTACAGGCACCGTAAGGATACCAATATTGACTTCCGGCTGTTTTTTATCGGTTAGGTCATCCAGATGGTACACCGGCACACCGTGGATCGTAGTGTTAGTGAGCTCAGGATTGATGTCAAAACCAGCAACTACTTCCAAGCCATATTGAGCAAGTCCCTTGTCTTGTAGAAGGGCAGCACCAAGATTACCTACCCCGAAGATATAAGCCTTGTGATGACCTGTGAATCCTAAAAACTGCTCCAAAACGTTCACCATTTCTTCAACATCATAGCCTACACGTGTTTTTCCGGAAATGTTGACAAAGGACAAATCCTTTGCTACAAGAGCAGAGTCAACCCCAATACTTTTGGCAATATTTGTACTAGATACGACCTGTTCACCTTGAGCACTTAGAAGTTTTACATAGGCTAGATACCAAGGTAATCTACGGAGTGCGGGTTCCGGTACTCGGTGTGTTTTTTTATTTGCCATCGGAGTCGTTTTTTCTATTATTCCTATTTCCTTTAATACGTTCTACAAATATAAGTAAAAGACGATGCTTTAGCTATGCTTCAGCCACCTCATCATTTCCTTAAGCGTTGGCTTTTTCCCATACATCAGAAGCCCCACTCTAAATATCTTTGCGGCTGCCCAAACGAGAAAAACAGTCGTGGCAACCATAATAATAGAAGAAAGTACCAGCTGCCATATCGGAGGATCAAAAGGAAGACGAACCATCATCACAAAAGGTGCTATGAACGGGATAAAAGAGCCCCAAAAAGCAAGCGGTCCATCCGGGTTATTCATCGAGTATAAAGCAGCATAAAAGCCAAATACCATAAGGAGCATGATTGGGCCAACAAACTGCTGCACATCTTCATCGCTGTCAACAGCAGCTCCAAGGGCTGCAAATATAGATGCAAAAGAGACATATGCGCATACAAAGTAGAATACGAAGGCAATAAAGATACCGGTGAAGTTAAATGACATTAGTGGCTTGATGATCGCCTGAACATCACTCGCAGAGAAGTCACCTGTGGAGATGATATTCGCCTGGAGCTGATTGAGATCAAAAGTCATCGAGCTCAAGAAAATCCCTTGAAGTACAAGGAATGCAATGCTCAAGAATACAATCCATATGATCACCTGTGTCAGTCCCAGTGCTCCAATCGCTGTAATCTTTGCCGACAAAAGAGTCGTAGGCTTGACTGAAGAGGATATAATCTCAACAATGCGGTTCTTTTTTTCTTCTGTGATGCTACTCATTACCATACTCCCATATATGGTGACAAAGAAGAATATTGTGAAGTTAAACACCTGCCCAATAATCGTCGCAATTAGTGTTGAGGACTGCTTTTCCTCTCCATCACTAGACCACTGGACGGTAGATATATTCAGGGTTACTTTAGTGTCTTCAAGGATCTTGTCAAGGTTGGGGATGTCGTATGATGCAATCTTCTCGTTTCGTAGCTCTGTCTTCAATATTTGAGTCAACTCTTCCTGTAGAAGACTAGGGATAGATGTATGCGAAAAGATCGTAATACCACGTGGGTTCTTGAGTAAGTCTTCGTGGATCAATACCACTGCGTATACATCTTTGTTCGGATTAGTCCGGTAATGGTCTATCGTACCGGACCCATCAGAAAAGACAAAACCCTCAGAGTTGTTTTTGCCTTCTTCGATGATCGTCTCAAGATACTTGCCTGTTTGGTCGATCACGACCACATTTTTAGTGGAGGTATCTCGGAGCCCCATCCCCATGAACATAGGGACCACAATGATAGCGATCATCAGGAGGGGGCTAAGAATAGTGATCAAGATAAAAGACTTCTTCTTGACACGCTCGATGTATTCTCGTCTAAAGACAATCCAAAATTTTTCCATGAGGAGACTGGGTTGGTGGGTATTACTGTTTCTTTACAATGTCAAGAAATATCTCATTCATGCTCGGGATTATCTCCTCGAAGTGTGAGATGTTTCCCCACTGGGTGCATAGATTGATTATTTCATTTGATGATAGTGACTGTCTGTTCTCCAATAAGAGACTGGTGTAGTCATGGTCGTCAGTGTTGATCTCATTCACAAAGAAATACTTGTCCAAGTCAGAAGGAAAACTAGGTTGAGAGTCATAGATGACTTTATACCTATTTCCTTTGTAGCTTTTCCTAATGCTCTGGACCTCACCCTGCAAGACTACTTTGGAGCGGTTGATCAGTGTGAGATTGTCGCAAAGGTCCTCCACGCTTTGCATATTGTGCGTGGAAAAGATGAGCGTATGTCCATTCTCCCTGAGTCGAAGTATTTCGTCCTTTAGAATCTCCACATTGATGGGGTCAAATCCGCTAAATGGCTCATCAAAGATAAGCAGTTTGGGCTCATGGATTACTGTGCAGATGAACTGTACCTTTTGTGCCATACCTTTAGAGAGCTCGGACACCTTTTTATTCCACCAGGGCATGATCCCCATGCGTTCGAACCAAACTTGTAGTCTTTCTTTAGCTTCGTGAGAGCTTAGTCCCTTGAGCCTTGATAGGTAAATAGCCTGATCTCCGACTTTCATTTTTTTGTACAGCCCTCTTTCTTCCGGGAGGTAGCCGATTGAGTCAAGGTCTGATCTTCTGAAAGGCTGTCCATCAAAGATCACCTCTCCTGAGTCTGGAGCTGTGATTTGGTTGAGGATGCGGATCAGAGTTGTTTTCCCTGCTCCATTTGGACCAAGGAGTCCATGGATCTTGCCTTTTTCTATGGAGATATTGACATGATCCAGTGCTCTGTGGTTGGAGTAGTCCTTGACCACATCCTTTACTTCTACTAGATACTCATTATTCATCTCTAAATACTCTACCATATGGGTTGATGATGCGCTCTCCGAGCATCTTGGCTAATTTGTTCTTGATCTCGCACAATTGGGCGTACTTCGTGAGAAGCGCTTCTTCTTCCTTATTCGTCTCCTTACTGTCACTATCTGCGAGGGTATAGATCTCGCCGAGAACCTTAGATATGTTTTGCAGAACCCTGTCGTACTTATAGCTCATGATGACTTGCATCAAACGATAGCTAACCTGCTCCGGTTTCTTTTCTTCCTCCTCAAACTTACTGTGCATCGGGCTCAAGGTATAGTCCTCCATCAGTTTTTTATTTGAGTAGTAGGTGATGATTTCATTCTCGTGCCAGGTGAGGTACCGCTCCGGGTTGAGTCTAGGGTTCTGCGAGAGCTCCTCCATTAGCTCATCTAAAATTTGCTGAAAAGTACTGCTCAGATCACCCGTCGCACGCAGATCCAAAGTTTGGTCGTTGATCGCTTCGATCACATTTCCTCCCATAGTGCCGTCGCTTTTCTGAAAATCTTCTAGGACAAGCATCCCCTCCTTGATGATATACTCCAGCAAGTCCTCTTCGAAGAGGTTGACGGGATTTTTGATTCTCTTTTTTGTGGAGGGTGCCTGGGGCTGGGGAGCTTGTTGCTCTTGCTCGCCCTTGGCTCCCGTACCCACTTCGACATCCTTTTGCTTTTCTGCCTGGAGGCGTTGGGCTCTTTGTTGTTCCCGCTCGCGAGTCTTGTACCGATCTTGGATCTTTTGGCGGTACAGTTCTTCTACTTTTCTGCTTAGTGCTTCTGCGGTTACTCCTAGGTGGGGAGCCATATTACCGACATAGATTTCACGAGTCAGCTGCTCAGGTATGTACGCCATGGACTCGGCCAGATGCTGTACAATCTCCGCTTGTGCCTGAGGCGTATCTCCCAGCTCTTTTGCCAGTGTTTCTGCTTTGAAAAACAGCCCGTCGACTTCGTGCTGCTGCACATATTCCTCTATGGCTTCCAGACTATGTGCCTGTGTAAATGAATCAGGGTCTTCCCCATCCGGCAAAAGCACGACTTGGACATTCATGCTTTTTTCGAGCCCTACATCCAAGCCTTTCAACGCCGCCTTTATCCCGGCTGCATCGCTGTCAAATATCAGCGTTAGATTAGATGTGTATCGCTTGATCATCTGTACCTGCTCATGAGTCAGGGCGGTGCCGGAGCTCGCAACCACATTCTTCACCCCTTTTTGATGCATCGAGAGCACGTCCATGTAGCCCTCTACCACCAAGCATTTATCCTTCTTGGAGAGAGCATTTTTGGCATGATACAGCCCGTAGAGTTCCCTACTTTTATCGTAAAGAATTGAGGCGGGAGAATTGATGTATTTACCGGTGTTTTCTTTTTTTACCAGTATCCGTCCGCCAAATCCCACCACGTTGCCACTAATCGAGTGAATCGGGTAGATGACGCGGTCCCTATACCTATCTATGTAGTCACCTCTTTGGGTTTTGAGTACAAGCCCTACTTCCTCGAGACTATCAAGGCTCATGCCGGCAGCTTGTGCTTTTTGAACCAAAAAAGTAGCGCTCGCCGGGGAGTATCCGAGCTCAAACTCCTTGATCGTCTCGTCCTTTAGACCACGCTCGCGGAAATAACTCAGACCAATTCTTCGCCCTTCTGCATCTTGATGTAGAGACATCACAAATGCATCCTTGGCAAATGTGTTGGCTGAGCGAAGTTCTTCGCGCTTGTTTTTATGCTCTAGTTGCTCCGGGGTAATCTCTTTATCTTCTACCGGGATGCCGTACTTACGTCCTAGGTACTTGATGGCTTCCGGAAACGAGAGATGCTCGTGCTTCATGATGAAAGTGAGCGGATTACCACCTTCGCCACAGGCAAAGCATTTACAGATATTGCGTGATGGAGAGACACTGAATGATGGTCTGGTGTCGTCATGAAACGGACACAGACCTACATAGTCCTTACCCTTGCGGTGTAAGGTCACGAAGTCACTAACGACGTCAACGATCTCAGCACGATCTATGACCCTGTCTATGGTGGATCTATCAATCATAAGTACGAGTGAACCCTTGGTACACAAAGATACGGAAAAATAGAAACGTTCTTGTTGGCAGTACTACAATAAAGAGTGTAATTGCTTTAGACTTTCCAAGAATGTCACTACTTGTATCCTTGCTCTAAAACCGAGGCGCTGAGGGCAAGAAAAAAGTTTCCTACTGGAAACGTTTTGCTACTATCCGTCAAACCTTTTTCTTTCCTACTGGAAACCTTTTGCTTCTATCCGTCAAATTTTTTGCCCTGATCCGAAGTGAAAAATGATGTGTGCCGGACGTGGAGTCGCTAATCTGTCCGAGAGCCTGGTTACGATAGTCCAAGTGGCTACATTGTAGGCTTGATACGAAGAACCTCCTGCAGGTTAGTTGTGTAGTTCTGAGTCTTTTGATCTTTGCGAATAACGGTTTCTAGGATTGACGGGTCACGAGCAGCCATGAAGAAAGCGCTCTTTCCATATTTTTCGGCAAACTGCTTCCCAAGCTGTTGCATACTTCTTGCTTTTTTCTGCTCTTCGGATGCGAATGGCATACGTCCTCCTACATCCTCCAAGTCAGATACCAGTATCCCTGCTTTTTTGAATAGATGTCCGGGGCTGTACAGCTTGTCCAGTAGAGACTTCACGACCGGTGCTAGCTCGGAAAGGTCATCAGTAGGCTCTCCTAATTCTACCTCAGCTGTGGGGAAGTACTGTGGTTGCTTTTTGTTGTGTCGGTTTGTTTTTAGATAAACCATTACTCTATTAGCCAGCAGTCCCTTTTTCTGAAGCGAGGTGCAGACGATCTCTGCGAACTCCAGGATGATAGAATACAGATCTGATTTATTGGATATAGGCTCCCCAAATGATCTGCTGCGACCAATGCTTTTGGTGGGTGCGTTCTCGTCAAACTCAATACACTCTACCCCCTTTAGTTCGTAATAAGTGTCAAGCCCCACCACTGTAAAGTTTTCTTGTATCCATCGTGCGGATCGTCGGGTTAGATCGTCGGCGTTGAAGATGTTGTACTTGATCATCTTCTTTACATTTCTCCTGCCTACGCCCCATACATCGTCTATAGGTGTTTGCTTGAGTATTTCCCGTGTTGTCTTTGCGTCATCAAGTATGAAGACCCCATTGTACTGAGGTTGCTTCTTGGCAATGTGATTCGCTATTTTAGCCAGAGTTTTGGTCGGAGCAAACCCTATGCTGATGGGGATGCCGGTCCCCTTTAGTACTCTTTGGCGCACCTCTTCTCCAATGCGGCTCAGATCTTCAGGTCCATGATTGTTTACCTGTACAAAGCACTCGTCAATCGAGTAGATCTCTTGTCGTGGTATGGTATCCTTGATGATGCACATTACTCTACGGGACAGATCTCCGTAGAGTGCATGGTTGCTTGAGCAGACGGTAATGTTCTCCTGCTCGACCAGCTGCCTGATCTGGAAAGCTGGAATCCCCATGGGGACACCTAGCTTTTTTGCCTCGTTGCTTCTACTGATCACGCACCCATCATTATTTGACAGGACGATCACAGGACGGTTGATAAGCTCAGGGCGAAATAACCTTTCACAGCTCACATAGAAATTATTACAATCAACGAGACCGTACATTGTTACCTCCTATGATACCGGTGGATAACATACGTGATGACCCCCCAAAGCAACAAGTCGTCGGTCTCACTGGCTCTGAATATACCTCTTTCCGGATCGGATGAGGTGAGGTAGATCTCTCCGTCCTTTGTGTAGTGCACAAATTTGATGTCAAATGCACCGTTTAGGTAGCAGATTACCAAGTCATTTTCTTGGAAGGGAAGAGAGCGGTCTATCACGATCAAGTCACCATCCTGGATGCCGATATCTTTTAACGCATCTCCGTCAATGCGAGCAAAATAGGTCGTTTCCGGATGGTGGATCAACTCCTTGTTGAGGTCAATAGGAGCAGAGACCTGATCCTCTGCCGGGGAGGCGAAGCCTGTAAAATGCTCACCGGTACTGTTGTTTTCCCCGCTTTCTGTTTTTCTGTCTGTCTTTTGTCTCATCTTCTTTCAAGGGTAAAGATACCGCATATTCCCTTAAATACCCTTTCCGTTTGGCAGGCTAAGAAAAAGAGATCTATTTACAGACTAGCCTGTTTTTATGGGGCATTTATCGGGGTCGTGCACGTCAATTATATCGGCGAAGAAACGGGGGATTCCTCGGGTATAGAAATTATTAGGAGAGAGTGGTATCAGTACGACTTATTTTGTCCGACTTTCCGATGGGACTAACACTTCGTAAGTGTTGTCATCGTAGTAGATGATAACCTTCTCGATGCGCCGGGTATGTCGGGGTGCCTCTGTGTCATTGGCAGAGGGATAAGGTATGGTCAGCCCAGGATCGGGAGTCAATGGGTCTTGGAACAGAGGCACAGACCGCCTGCGTGCATCTTCATACCTTACAGCAGGATCTACCATTGGACCATCTCCGTGAACCAGCCAGCCGGTCTCGTATTTGGGAAAGGCGGCAAGGATTTTCTCTATAACTTCAGCACTGGCATTATTTCTACCGGTTAGGACATGGCTAAGGGTCGAAGTCTTTATTCCTGTTTTGGTTGAAAATTCGACTTGAGATAATCCTTCCTGTTCTATTATTAATCTGATTCGATCTTTTGTGTCCATTACTCTACTCCGATAATATGTGAATTCACACGGTTTGCGCTTGTGTATTTATGTATATGTGGCAAATATACACATAAAGATCACATCGTATTCATAGATGGATCGGCATTGCATCATCAGCGGATTGTGAAGCCCTTTATCATTCCTAGAAGTTGACCTCGTATTTATTTGTATAAAGCTGGTTTATAGTGATATGTGTTGATTTCCTTCAATTCTCATTGTACGTAAGCAACATGACGGAGTGAATAAGCAGCGATTGTGGTAGAAATATTCTCGACCTTCTACATAACTAACTCAAAAATAAACAAGTATGATTTTTATTGACGGGCATTTGAATATTGAATTAATATTAAATGTCGAGGTGGTATATTCTGTTATTGCCCGATCGAAGTGTATTTATGCATGTGAATATTTGTGGTTTTGTTGTGTATTTGGAGTTCACGTCAAGGCATTCGTTTGTGAATTTTGTTTATTGTGGTAATTGGAAATTTGCACTGTAGTTTACATCAGGAACGAAGTGGCTACTCTCCCTAAAATCGTGTATCTTTGGATAAGTTAGAGTAAGACCTTATTAATACAAAACAACTTTCTGAATACGTATGAATAACGAGAGTACATCTTCTCTCATCCAAGAGTATATCAATAGCCACGAAGAGCAATTCCTAGATGACCTATTTACTCTTATCCGGATACCATCCATTAGTTCGCTAGCTGAGCATAAGGAGGATATGCATAGATGTGCGGGCCAATGGGTGGAGCTTTTACACAAAAGTGGTATGGATAAGGCTGAGGTAATGAGCACCTGCGGCAACTCAATCGTCTACGCAGAGAAAATCATTTCCCCAAATGCTCCTACTGTATTGGTGTACGGTCACTATGATGTAATGCCCGAAGAACCCATTGATAAATGGCATTCACCTGCATTTGAGCCTGAAGTAAGAGATGGTCTCATCTATGCACGGGGTGCAGATGATGACAAAGGACAGTCCATGTCTCAGGTAAAGGGATTTGAAATAGCTAATAAACTCGGTTTTTTGAAGTGTAATGTGAAGGTCATCCTTGAGGGAGAAGAAGAGATCGGATCTCCTAGCCTTGAGTCGTTTTGTGAAGAACACAAAGACCTCCTCCAGAGCGATGTTATCCTGGTAAGTGACACTGCGATGGAGAGCAAGGAGATACCCTCAATCACTGTGGGGCTCCGTGGCATTTGCTATTGGGAGATAGAAGTGCATGGACCAAACAGAGACCTCCATTCGGGAAAATTTGGGGGAGCTGTAGCTAACCCTGTCAATGCTCTATGTACAATCATTTCACAACTGGTGGATGAGTCAGGGAGAATCACCATTCCTGAATTTTATGACGACGTCATAGAGCTATCTGAAACAGAACGGCAAATGATGGCTGGAATACCCTTTGATGAGGAGGCGTTCAAGTCAGATCTGGGCATACCTGATACAGCCGGAGAAGAGGGATATACAACTACTGAACGAAAAAGCTCTCGCCCTACCCTTGACCTATGCGGTATTTGGGGAGGATATACAGGAGAAGGTGCTAAAACAATACTTCCTTCCTCGGCTTCTGCCAAAGTATCTTGTAGATTAGTTGCCGATCAAGACTACAAGAAAATTGAGCAAGACTTTGTACAGTATGTAGAGAGCCTTGCGCCGAAGGGAGTTCGAGTAACAGTAAAGCCACTCCACGGAGGAGCACCCTACTTATGTCCTACAGATCATCCAGCGTATAAGGTTGCAGAAAAAGCCTATGAGACAACTTTTGGCACGAAGCCGATAGCGACACGTAGCGGTGGCAGTATCCCTATCATCAATACGTTTGAGAAAGTCTTGGGCGTCAAGAGCATCCTGATGGGGTTTGGGCTCAATAGTGATAACATTCACTCCCCTAACGAAAACTTTCCTCTTGAGAACTTCTACGGTGGAATAAGAACTGTGGCAGAGTTTTATGCAAGATATGGACATGACGAAAAAAAATAAGATCTACATCAAGAACGCTTTACTACCAGGCCAAACGGTAGGAGACGTACTGATCACAGAAAATAAAATCACCCACGTAGGAACTGTTCCCGAGTCTGAATGCCAAGGAGCAGAGGTCCTGGACGGGACAGACAAGGCCGTCATACCGGGATTTGCTAATACCCACACTCATGCCGCAATGACCTACTTTAGGGGGTATGGAGATGACTTGGACTTGATGGACTGGCTGAACAATATGGTCTGGCCGGTGGAGGCACACCTGACTCCGGAGGATGTATACTGGGGCTCTAAGATGGCTTGTGTAGAAATGATCAAGAGTGGCACAACAGCCTTTCTTGACATGTACACTTTTCCAGAAGGAACCGCTCAAGCAGTGGAAGAAAGCGGCATGAGAGCTGTTCTCTCGTATACCATGTTTGATCAGGGAAATGAAGAGCGAGCAAAGCTAGACCGAGAAAACCTAGATAAGTACCTCAACGATTTTCGTGGTTTTTCGGACCGAGTTCAGTTTTCCGTGGGACCACACGCCATATATACTGTATCCGGAAAACAGCTAAAGTATGCCCATGAGTTTGCTAAGGAGCATGACCTACTGGTGCACCTCCATCTCAGTGAAACGTATGTGGAGTGGAAGGAGGCTTGTCGCAAATATGGCACCACTCCGGTAAGGTATCTGAACAACCTAGGAATACTTTCTCCCAGGTTGGTATTGGCTCACTCCCTCTGGATGGATAGTGAAGAGTTACAGATGCTTGCAGACAATGGCTGTAGCACAGTTCATAACCCGGCATCCAATATGAAGCTGGCGAGTGGCTATCGCTTTCGCTTTGACGAGATGCGCAAGAAAGGGATCAAATTAGGAATTGGAACCGATGGATGCTCGAGCTCCAATACGTTGGACATGACCACGGCTATGAGACTGGCGTCGTTTCTTGCAAAGGCTTGGAGTGGTGATCCTAAAGCAGCTCCCGCACGAGATGTTTTTGAAAGTGCTACCAAGACCGGGTATGAGATCCTGAGGGTAAATGGAGGGGAGATCTCTGTAGGTAGTGTGGCTGACCTGTGCCTAGTGGATCTCACAGTGCCGGAGATGACCCCGGTACACAATCTAATTTCTAACATGGTGTACTCGGCTTGCGGTAGTTTTATAGATACCACTATCGTTAACGGCAAGATACTTATGCGTAACCGTGTGGTAGAGGGTGAGGAGGAAGTTAGAGAGCAGTTTTTGAAACACTGCCACGATCTTTTTGAGAGAAGTAAAAAAACAACTAATAAAAAATAACATGATGAAGTACAGTGAATACAAGGCAGCAGCGGACTACTTACGCCCCTATGTCCCTAAAGAGACAAAGTGTGCAATCACTCTAGGAAGTGGTCTAGGAGCTCTAGCGGACAAGATAGATGCTAAACACGTAATCCCATATGGTGACATCCCCAACTTTCCAGTGTCGACAGCCATTGGACACAAGGGAAACCTAATCATCGGTACACTGGATGGTTCACCTGTAATTGCTATGCAGGGGCGTTTTCACTACTATGAAGGGTACGAGATGGATAAAGTGACCTTTCATGTGCGTGTTTTTAAGCTACTTGGTATCGATACTCTTTTTGTTTCGAATGCAGCAGGCGGACTGGATAGAAGCTTCAAGGTAGGTGACTTGATGATCATCAGAGATCACATCAATCTTCTTCCTAATCCTTTGATTGGCTCTAATATAGAGGAATTTGGTCTCCGCTTTCCCGATATGACAAGGCCCTACGATCTAGAGTTGAGGGAGAGAGCTAAAAAGATTGCTCAAGAGCAAGGGGTAAAACTACAAGAGGGCGTATATATTGGCTGGACCGGTCCTTCTTACGAAACTCCGGCTGAATGTCTTTTCTTAGAAAAAATTGGAGGTAATGCTATTGGCATGAGCACAGTGCCTGAAGTGATTGTTGCCAGACATGCAGGGCTTAAAGTCTTTGGAATGTCGGTCATCACAAATGAATCATTTAACTCCACTGAGGGGTACGAAAATGACGGTGATGATGTAATCAAGCAGGCGAATGCTGCTTCAGAGCGTATGAGTAAGCTATTCTCGGCTCTTATAAAGTCCTTATATGCGTAAGGAGCATACGAATGGCCGTAATTTCTCATGGCTCACGCATTTGAAGTTTAGAGGTAGTCGGTGGTGATGATGTCGGTGTTGGCTGAGCATTATGACTTTACGGAGGAGGAGCCGGACTTTATCATCAATTACGACATCAGGTACCGCATGGGGGACGAACTAAGGAAGACGACAAGACACCAAGTCCCCCTATTTTTGCCGCTCGGGGAGGGATGGAGAACTTGACGGATAGAAGCGAAATGTTTCCAGTAGGAAAGAAAATGATATGACGGATAGTAGCAATCTGCTTCCAGTAGGAAACTTTTTCAGTACACTTCATCTTTCTTGAGAGGTTGAAGAAAAAAGAGCCCATGAGGCTCTGCAAAAGATCAATGCCACTAAAGCCCCACCGACATCATCACTACCGACTATCTCTAAACTTCAAATGCATGAGCCCTACGTAATTTCTTGTAAACCATTTGTTATTCTCGATCTTTTTATTATTTTTGCGCACCGTATGGTTTTTGAATAATAGAAAACTCTAAAGTATATTCATACTTCTAATAAACCGAAAAAAGAGAAACATTTGCTTTTATGTATTGGACACTTGAATTAGCCTCTAAGCTAGATGATGCCCCATGGCCTGCTACTAAGGACGAACTCATTGATTATGCACAGCGAACATGTGCTCCGATGGAAGTAATTGAAAATCTTCAAGAAATCGAAGATGAGGGCGAAACATATGACTCTATAGAGGAAATATGGCCCGACTATCCAAGTAAAGAAGACTTTTTCTTCAACGAAGAAGAATACTGATGCGATGGAGCGTCAAAAACTGACGTAAACTGAGAAAACCGTAGTCTTATTCACATGATGAAAAACTTCACTTTTCACAATCCCACCAAATTGATTTTTGGCAAGGGCTGTCTTTCTGAACTCAGAGTTCAGATCCCTAATGAGGCACGTATCTTGATCACGTATGGTGGTGGCAGTGTGGTACGCAATGGCATACTACAGCAAGTGAAGGACTATTTAGAGGGGTACACAGTTTTTGAATTTGGTGGCATTGAATCCAATCCCGATTGTGCCACCTTGGACAAAGCTATTGCTTACGGTCGTTCATGCGGTTGCACCTATCTTGTTGCTGTAGGTGGTGGATCCGTACTTGATGGTACAAAGCTGATTGCAGCGGGGATAAAGACGACTGATGCTTCTGCGTGGGAGATGGTACAGCAAAAGCGATACACTTCCGCCCTCCCCTATGGAACAGTGCTCACAGTGCCTGCGACAGGATCCGAAATGAATCGCGGCTCGGTAATATCCAACCGAGCTACGGGAGAGAAGTTTTCGTTTTATAGCGAATTTCCTGTTTTTTCCTTACTGGATCCAACTTTCACATACACCCTATCTGAGCATCAGGTAGCATGTGGTATTGCTGATATTTTTGTGCATACTATAGAGCAATACCTTACTTATCCGGGGCAAAGTGGAGTTATGGATCGACTTGCTGAAGGTCTGCTCCTAAATATTCTAGATTTTGCTCCTTTACGACTTGAGTCACCACAGGATTATGATGTAGCTTGTGAGTATATGCTTTCGGCTACTATAGGTCTTAATGGTTTCCTTTCCATGGGAGTGGATGAGGACTGGTCTACGCATGCCATAGGACATGAGCTGACAGCGCTAGCAGGCACCACTCACGGAGCCTCGCTTGTGATGATACTCCCCGCTCTGCTAGAGGTTATGAGACCGGAAAAGGAGCAGAAAGTCTTGCAGATGGGAAAGCGTGTATTTGGTCTCCAACACCCGACATTCCGAGATGTAGTTGAAAAAGTCAAAGATTTCATCCATAGTTTGGGGCTTTCCACCTCTATAAAGGAGGAGGGGATCAGTCCCGAAGTGGTATTGGAAATTGACCGACGCTTTTCTAAGAGAGGAAAATCATATGGAGAAAGGGGGATTGTCACCCCGGATAAGATTAGTCAAATCCTTCGTTTATCTAGTGAACTATGACCTTGAGAAGGCTATCGTTTTCTCTTCTTCTTTTTAGCCTCATCCTCCTAGTATTTGGACGCTGTACACCACCCACAAATATAGAAGGACTAACGGTTAGTGCCAGTGAATACACCTCATCTCAAAATGGTGATACCCTAAAGGTCATCATTTCCTCAAACGAAGATTGGAAAGCAACAACAAACTTTAGCTGGCTGCGTCCAAATATGGAGCAAGGTATTGCCAATGGTCGTGTCAAGCTAACGATAAAGGTACTGCCTAATCTTACGGATAAAGATAGGGAAGGTACTGTTGATATCACGACAGAGTCTAGCTCGGTCAGCATAAAGATACTGCAACAGCATGGTGACGTTGATGCCGCGAAGTACCAGTATAATATCCCGGTAATCTTCCATGTACTGTACAATAAAGAGTACGAGGACGAACTCATCGCTGCCAATAAGCCCGCTGAAGGGATCGAGTACTTCCCTCTCAATAGCAGTGCGCTCCAAGAAATCATTGAAGAAATAAACAAAATCTACGAAGGAATGCCTATGGAGCCTCAAGAGTGGGGTTTCTTTAGACATCCAGCCTATGGGCAAAGACCTTTCCGTAATCTCAATGTTAAGTTTAGCCTTGCAACAAAAGATCCCAGTGGCAAGACCCTCAATCCCATAGGTATAGTTAGGCATGAAATAGAGGGACGTGAGATTGACCCGACTCTTGTCATGCAGGATAAAAAGGGGGGAACCTATCACGAGATGGCATATCCTGTGACCGAGTATGTCAATGTCTTTGTGTTCCCGTTTGCTTCACAAGGAGGTGATGGCTACATTACTCTGGGTATAGCCCACCTGCCATACGGAACTACGGAAAATCCTATTCAAGGGTTAAATACTTTAGATAAGCGAATAGATAAATTCGACAACTACAACCATTGTGCTGTTATCAACGCAAAGGTTTTTGAGCCACGTATGCAGCGTCGCCTTCCTTTACAGGACCGTGCACCTATAAACACGATTGCCCATGAGCTGGGGCATATCTTGGGGCTTTATCATGTGTTCTCGGAAAAAAGAGACGACAGTGGTGCCTTAACCAACGAGACAGATACTTGTGAAGATACTGACTACTGTAGTGATACGCCAAGCTACAACCGATACAGGTATGAAGATAACTATAAGATCATTATCGGAAGTGGTCGTGATGCCCTTACCCGTGAGCAAATGATTAGCTTGCTCAACCGCTTTACGTGTGCTCAACAAAACTTACTTTCTACGAATGTAATGGATTATGACTGGACCTATGGAGATCGCTTTGAGGCTCAGCAAAAGGAACGAGTTCGCCAGGTATTATACTACAGCTTTTGCGTGCCCGGTCTGAAACTTGCGGAGCCAAGTGCCACTACCAGATCAACCCAGGATCCCGTCCCCATTGTATCCTCATGTAGTACTGTATTACTCAAATGAAAGCACCTAGACGATCCTCTCGAATCATTACTTTCCTTGCTTCACGTAAGTACGCTGTACTTGTACTTATTTTAGGTCTTATTGGAGTGACTCCTAAGATCGTCTACCCCATGGACACTTCTTTTTACAGTCTGGATAGTGTGAGTACCAAGCAGCCCCTTTATGGATGGTGTTTACAGGCACTATCATACTTAAATGATGGTGCACTTACTCCATGGCTTATACTTTTGCCCTCGATACTTGGATACCTTATCCTCACTGTTTGTACTTTTATTTTCTTCAGTCAGAGGATCTCTATTGAGCGTGCATTACTTGGTACGCTCATTATGTTGACTTTTGTGGGGATGCATGGTAGAGTGCTATTCGTAAGTGGCGTCCTACCGGCTCTCATGTTTCTTCTCCTTTCGCTCTATGGGCTCTACCTTTGGTGTGAGAGAGGGCAACTCTCACGTATACCATGGGGACCTGCACTCCTAGCCTCAGGTGCAATCCTATCATATGGCACTACGGTATTAGTGATTCCTATATTGGTGCTGGTATTTTATCTGTTGGTTAGAGAATGCCGTTTTACGGAAATTGTGAGAGCAGTGCTCTATTACACATTGGTAGCACTTATGCTTCCAATGCTGTGGTATTGGCAGCAGGGATTACTTGATTTGGCGTTATCCATATGGGATTCTTCAACTAGTGTTGTTACGCCTATCGTAGGCTTGCTGCCTTGGGTGCTGCTACTTGTCTTTGTTCCCTGGTCAGAGGTAACCCCTGCTGTCCGAAGCTTTAGAAAAGAAAAGCCTTATCTTCTCTTCAGTTTTCTTGCACTCTCTATTACTATTACTCTGCTTCTCAACATTGTTTTTCCAAAAAGCTTTGGTGCCCTACATCCTATTGCCTATCCTTTTGCGGGAATGTTATCTGCAGAGTTCATTTTTTACTTAGTTAAAGACTCGCGTAAACGGTTAATATACTTTACTTGGCTTCTCAACTTGGCTGTAATACTTCTATGTGCGGGTATGATTTTGCTATATACCGGTGATCTGTCAACGATCTGGCGGAGTGATTGGACTATCAATACTGAGTATCTCATGGAACAGCACAAAGGGATAATGATCATGCTGATATTACTGCAAGTAGTTGCTATACTTACAACTATCTATCAGGTTCATCGTAAAAGCTATAGCAAGATTGCTTACTCAGGTGTATTTCTCGTTTATGTGGCTTTCCTGAGTTTGGATACCATTGAGGTGCTTTATACCTATTCTTTTGGATCAGCCTTGGGAGTTATCTCAATACTTTAGAGAATGAAGAAGTGGTGCGGGATCATATTACTCATTCTCATCCTTTGTAGTTGTGAAAGCACTCCTCCACCAGTTGGCACTATTGTTATAAATAGTGATCTACCTCAGTCTGCCACTGGTAAACTCCGGATTGGACTGACCCTAAATCCAACCTCACGAGGGCGTGATGTCTTGACTACTAATCTAATCGTTAACGGCTCATTTGACCTTGCGCCCGCTCTTACAAATTGCACCTACGATTATTCAAACCAAACCATTACTACTCCAAATGGTTATACTACTTTCTACCCTCTAACACAGTATGCCTATTGCTGGCATGTAGATGGAGGGAAGGGTGAGATCAAGCAGCATTTGTTATCTGAAACAAACCATAGCCATTACTATTCTGTCATGTTGAACTCAAAGGATAGTATCACCTATGCTACCCTTCAGAATAACACGCCTATCAGTATAAAAAAAGACCAAGAGTTCACGTTTACAGCATCTTTAAGAGCTCCAAATAGCACAATACGTGCCTTCTTAGCCTCGTCTGATCCGATGCGTGTGGTGAGTGATCTGATAACGATTAGACCGCATGCTGACTGGGATCAGTTCAGTGCCACTCTTACCGCTCTGGATAATTTAGATTCAGCTTATCTCAGAGTGCAGATTTTACCACTGCAGTCATTGTTGATGACAGATACCCTTGAGTTACCTCGGACCTCATCGACTGTTGCAGATCTTGACAATGTCAACCTGACGACTACCGATCGATTCTCGCTGGCACGACTTTTAGAGCCTTTACAACCATATTATCTTCGTTTCCCTGATGGTCGTATAGCCAATGGTTTTTATCCTGGGACCTACCCCGTTCATTTCCAAGAGCCCCCTCTCGATTCGGCTCCTATTTGGACCATACATGGTGCTGAGTACACCGGCTCTTTTTCAGTCAGAGACTTCCTAAGTCTGGCACGTGAGATTGATTCGCAACCTATTTTAGTCGAAAACGTAGGAATTACAGATGTTTCTGCCGCACAGCGTATAGAAGATATTGCCCTAATCGAAAAACGTTCAGAATATTTGAAGCACGTTTTTCGAAGTGCTCAGTACGACTCTTTACTGATACAGCTGGGCTACCGCATGCCTACGGATGAATATCAGAGACGATTCTCTGCCATCGAAAGTTCATTTATCGCTGACACCCTCAGCACCAACTTTATTTCGGCTACTTGGTTGACTAATAGTGATCAGCCATATAGTGACTATATCTGTGACTTTGCACTCCCGAGCCTAAGGAATCCCAACTTTTCTGAGTATCTACCCGAAGAGGCTCTTCGTTTTTTTTCACAGCCACAGCCATTTATGCTTGGTGAGGTGCACTTTGCATCTTCTGACGAATTGGATCATTACATTCCTCCATTTACGTTGAGGGCAGCTTTCCTCATAGAAGCTGAGAAGCATGCCCACCTTATACGCGGTCTGTCTTTGTATCCCTTAATTTCGCAAGACATAGGGGATATGCCTATTCTTCTCATGAAAGGTGGTACTTATCACCCTACTCCACTTTACGAGTATCTTCTCCACTTTAGCGAGTATAGTGGTACTCAGATAAGGACTGTTCAAAAAGAATCACACGGAGATGATGGATTATATGCATCTCTGTCCTCTACAAAAGACAATACTGTGTTTTTCTTAAAGCTTGCCAATACGACTCGTCACATGCTCCCATATACCATACAAATGGAAGGAAAGGGATTCAAAGCAGCCGAGTACTCCGCACTGAGATTTAGGCCAATCTCAACTACTACAGTTGGTGACCCTCGTCTACTGAACGATTTTACGGTTGTAGAGGAAAAGAGGCAAGTCTCCAAAAAACAGTTTACGATTGCAGTACAGCCTTTTGAAGCTATTTTACTAGAAATCAAGTAATATAAGTACTATGCCATTGACCTCTACTACTCAAAATAAGAAGCCCCCTTTGTTAGAGAAAAGGTATGTCTTGGCATTTACACTTGTGACAGTATGCTTCGCTCTGTGGGGGTTTGCCAATGATATTACCAACCCCATGGTCAAAGTATTTGGGCGTATATACCAGATATCGACAGCGGAGAGTAGTCTTGTACAGCTTGCCTTTTATGGAGGTTACTTCATCATGGCTCTTCCGGCCGCTTTACTCAATCAGCGTACTTCGTACCGAACGGGTATAATAGTTGGTCTTACTTTGTACGCAATAGGCGCATTGCTTTTTTATCCCGGTGTGAAGTCAGGTAGTTTTAGCTCTTTCTTACTGGCCTATTTTATACTGACGTGTGGTCTTTCATTTTTAGAAACCAGCGCCAATCCCTATATTCTCACTCTTGGAGATCCCAAGACTGCCACTCAACGTTTAAACCTCGCACAAGCTTTTAATCCTATTGGATCTCTGATTGGAATGTTTGTGGCTGTAGAGATTGTACAAAAAAATCTACACCATTTTTCGACAGGAGAACGTGTACTTTTACCAGATGATGTCGCTCACACTGTTCAGCAACATGACCTACATGTACTAGCAACTCCTTACATTTTTATAGGACTGCTCATCGTATTTTTGTTGTGCCTGTTCGTATTCATTAAGCTCCCTACCCCCGCTGCAGCAGACCGACAAGGTAATTTTTCCTTTCAGGGATCTGTGCATGCTTTGTGGTCAGATAAGCGCTATCGATACGGAGTATTGGCACAGTTCTTTTACGTCGGAGCTCAAATCATGGTATGGACCTTCATTATCCAGTACGGTGTGCGGCTGTTTACCTCCCAAGGATTACCGGAACATGAGTCAGAAATCTTATCCCAAAGGTTCAACATTCTTGCCATGGTGCTGTTTTGTGGGGGACGTTTTGGGGGGACATACTTGAGTCGTCGGACTCAACCTGAGATTTTACTTAGGTCTCTAGCCATAGCTGCTATTATTTGCACAACAGTTACCATACTCTTCACCAACATTATCGGACTGATTGCTCTAGTGTTGATCTCTGTGTGCATGTCTATTATGTTCCCTACCATCTATGCTCAGTCTCTTCAGGATCAATATCAGCACAGCCAGATCGGTGCAGCAGGGCTTATCATGGCCATTCTTGGAGGATCAGTGCTGCCACCTCTCCAGGGGTTGATCATTGATATGGGTACCATCTTTGGTCATCCTGCGGTAAACATATCATTTGTCATGCCCTTGCTTTCATTTGTAGTTGTGCTGGGGTATGCTCTATTTCTTGTCCAAACCTCCAAAGACTAAAGCGATACGTGAAAAGGCTCAGCCTAAAATCCAGACGGTTTGGTGATGATTGGGTCTAGAAAAAAGAGGCAATAATGCCATCAGATAGATCAATCCCGGATACCGTCAGGGAATAGTGGGTACCTTTTTTGACCATATGGTCACTGGATAGATGTTGACTTAGTACATCTCGGGTATGTTCGTAGCACTTTGTGCCAAAGCGCATCCTAATCTCTTCCATGTCAATCCCTTCGGAAGTCCTTAGGCGGGTAAGGATATACTCCTCATATGCCAGTTGATCAGTAATCTTCTCATACGAACGATCTAGGAAGTGTGCTCCGTGAAGTAACTGACGGCAATACAAGTCGAGGTCTGCGGGGTTCCATGACCGCCAAGGGTGTACATAGCTGTGTGCCGAAGGACCAAACCCAAGATATGGTACGCCTGCCCAGTAATTCGAATTGTGACGTGAACGAAATCCCGGAAGGGCATAGTTGCTGATTTCATAGTGCTCATAGCCATGGCGAGTGAGCATGGAGTGTACCAGATGACTCATAGCTAAGCTCACCTCTTCCTCCACCTCCTTGATTTGACCACTTTTCAAATCATTCCATAGAGGAGTTCCCTCTTCATAGATCAAGTGATAGGCAGAGATGTGTTCAGGTTTCAAAGCTATTATCTCAGCTAGATCTTGGGCTACTGTTTCGACCGTGGTCCCCGGTATTCCATACATTAGATCCAGTGAGATGTTCTTGATACCTGCACGCCTAAAGTCGTTGTACATTTCCCTCGTTTCTTCCGCATCGTGGCGTCGAGATAAAAAAGAGAGAACTTCCGGGTCAAAAGATTGAGCACCGATACTGATGCGGTTGACTCCCGCTTGAATGATCTCCTGAATATCAACGTTGCTAAGGTCGCCGGGATTGCACTCTACCGTGATCTCAGCATGATCCTCGACCTCAAAAGCCTCTTTGATAGCCAGGATAATAGTTGAGATTTGGTCGCTGTTGAGCATTGATGGTGTACCTCCGCCCAGGTAAATAGTTTCTACCGACTGCTCCTCTAGCTCATACTTTCGCTGCTGAATCTCTACAAGGAGCGCTTGGACAAATCCGCCACGCTGCCTGGCATTCGTGACGGAGTAAAAGTCGCAATACCTGCACTTCCTTTGACAGAACGGTACATGAACATAAACACCTGCCATAAAACTCAATTATCAGAAAGATGAAGGGTTAGCCGCGCATTACTTGGCAATCTCGTCCAACTCAACCAACTTGTTGATGATGGCGTAAATAGTCAGGCCGGACGGGCTGTGGATATTGAGCTTTCGGGCAATGTTCCTCCTATGGGTAATAACGGTGTGTGGGGAGAGAAAAAGTTTCTCTGCGATCTCTTTGTTGGTATATCCCTTTACGACTGCTATGACCACTTCACGCTCACGGGGAGTCAGTGCCTGATCCTCATCACCTTCGGTGTCTATAGACAATACATCAGTGATGACCTCCTCTATCTCACTTGGGCTGTCATTGATGTCAATCATGGCATCAAAGTTCTTTTGGTACATCTTATCAAGTACAGTAATGCAATAGGCAACGAACTTGGTGTCTGCGAGTCCTGTTCTCTTCTTGAGCAACGGGATGAACTGGTCACAGATAATGATCGGAGATACCAGGACAAGTTCCGGCTGGTATTCACCTAGCAAATCCGGAAGATTGTACGTGTCAGTTGTCTGAATAATGTGACACTTGATATTGGTTTGCTTTTTGAGCATGTGCTCCATCTGCTGATTTAGTTCATCAGTTGGGAGCAAAAGTAGGATTTCGTATCTCATTGAAAAATTACACAAGTGATTTATTTTTTCTTCACCAGTGCCTCTTCTATCTCCTTGATACAGGGGATGAAGATTTTGTCTTCGATGGCATTGTGCATGAAAAGTTCATCTCCACAAGTATAGAGCTCATGAAGTACATTATTCAGCTTGAGCGGATCTCCCCCGATATAATACTTGATGAGAATATTCTTTAGCTCAAGCATCTTGAGCTCTATCTGATCATGCTTTTGTTCAAATACTTGGATAGAGTAGGATGATGATAGCTGACCTTTTAGGAGCTCCTCTACGTAGGGGAATACCACATCATTTTCATAGGACATGTGTTGGTTCACCTCTTCTGCGTATTCATCAAAATAGCGCTTGATGACGAACTCAACGTCTTGAGACGTTGTCTTGAGTGTGTCAAGTATACGGGTACGTATCTGAGGTAGTCGGTATTGAAGAAAGTACGAGTGGCTTTTCCCCAAAAACTTGATGAGTAGTGACACATCCAACATATGAACACCACCGTGATGACTTACTAATTCATCATTGAGTAGGAAATTAACCAAGTAGATGAATGTATCTACATCAATATCGTACTCTTGGCAGACCTCTTTGATCGTTTTTTCCCCCACCCCCAATTTGATGTCAAAGTTGAATATGAGCAGAAAAATACAATAGTGATCACAGAGCAGATCTGCCATTTTTGAGGATGGTGTGTAGTGAAGTTTTGCTCTGCTACAAACAGAAGTCATTTTGTGCTGTGTCGTCATGAAAGAGCTTCCTTACTTTGGACAAATGAGATGATACAGACATCCCGGTTCTATATTAATCCCAAATATAGTCAATTTAGGCGATACCTTCAGGTGGGTTCGTGTGTATCGGCGTAAAAGAACAGTTTCCAGAGAGCAAAAATGTTTACTACTGGAAACTCTTTTCTTCTATCCGTCAAATCGTTCTCTTTCCTACTGGAAACGTTTCGCTACTATCCGTGAAACTTTTGGGCGTGCCAAGGCTTCGGGAAAAAGCGAGAGGGTTTTTGATACGCTTATCTTCATCATAGGGGGTATAGGGGCGTGTATTTGTGGGGAGAAACGACTACCTTTGCAAGTATAAGGTGTGTATACACAAGGATCAACAATATCATGATGAAAAGAATATACCGGGCGCTCTTTCTGCTTGCTGTGATACCGACACTTTGTCTCGCACAAAGTGGGAAGAATGTGCACGTAGTCCAGCCTAAGGAAACGCTATACCGGATAGGATTGAAGTACGGAGTGACCGTTGCGGAGCTATATAAGCTCAACCCGGGAACAGAAAAAGGGATAAATGTAGGGCAGTCTCTAGTATTGCCGGATCGTGTACCTCCACAACAGTCTGAGCAGTACCACAGCGTAAAAAGTGGTGAGACGCTCTACTCTATCTCAAGAGTATACGGTGTTAGTATAGAGGCAATTCTGGCAGCGAACCCGGATCTGAGCGATATTACCTCCATTCCGGTAGGCATTATTCTAAAAATCCCAAGTGTGGCTATTGATAAGGGACAAGGTGCGTCCCAAGTAGCGCCTCAAACCCCACCTGTGAGTCCAACTGAAGAAGTCACGGGTCTTGTCATCATGACTGTGGAGCCAAAACAAACGGTGTACAGTATTTTGAAGATGACCGGATGGACCGAAGAGGAGTTTTACCACTACAACCCACATGTACGCGGTGGGCTGAAGGCCGGTCAGACTATTTTTATACCTGATGTGACCCTGGCGAATAACAGAGCTACGCCATCTTTTGCCCCGGGGGTTGGGAACATAGCCGCTCAGGCTACGGATGTAGTACTTACCCTACCTTTTAGCAATGATGCGCAGCATCGCTTCTCTGACTACTACGAGGGCTTTTTGCTCATGCTCAAGGAGGCAAAAGCGGAGGGAGCGAGTGTCAATCTTCATGTGTTTGACTGTGGTGATCCGCATCTGGCGAATACAATCTCTGAGATTAGGAGTTTGCCAAAGATAGACCTGATGATAGGAGGCGTATCGCATAATTCAGTTGATTTACTCGCACAGATTGCTAAAGAAAAAGGCACTCTGTATGTTGTTCCTTTTATCTCCAAAAATATGGCGGTCAAAGCCTCAGGCGACACATATATTTATCAAATCAACACTCCACATAACCTTCTATATGATGTGGCAGTTGATAAGTTCCTTAGCCAATATCGAGATTACGATGTGCACTTTTTGCAGTTTGATGGAGACTCGGAGGAGAAGATTGACTTCGTCAACCTTCTGAAACAGAAATTGAAAAGAGCAGGTAGAAGTTATACCGAAAGCCCCCACGCGAGCGCTTCATCCACAATGTCCGATCTGCTGGCTAAACCAAAACCAACTGTAATAGTACCTACATCGGGATCGTACTCCGCCGCTCAAACTACTCTGGTGGCAATTACAGAGGTTACGAATACCGAAGAAGACTCCCAGTCCGAACAGCTCACGGTATTTGGCTACCCGGAGTGGCAGACCTACGTTTCCCAGCTCGGAGCTTTGTTTCATCGTACAGGTACAACATTTTATACCACCTTCTTCCCCAATCCCCGTCACAAAGGTTACCAGTCCTTTGAGCGAGAGTACATATCGTGGTTTGGTCACGGTATCGGGACCACCTTCCCGCGCTACTCCATACTAGGGTACGATACAGGATATTACTTCTTGATGCCCGGTCTAAAGAGTGCAGTAACAGGCTCATCTTCTAACAGCAGAAGAGACACGTTGTATGAAGGTATACAGTCAAAATTTGACTTTCAAAGCACGGGAAGCAATCTGTACAGTAACCTTGGCGTATTTTTAGTAACCTACAACCGTTTTGATCGGTCAACGTCCATCAACTAGGAGCTCTATGAAAAAGTATTGCCTCTTGCTCATAATAAGTCTACAGATACTTTCTCTGGCTAAGGCTCAAGAGTCAGATTTCAGACCTAGGTTCATGATAGGTCCAACCGGAGGAGTAAATCTCTCTTCTGTGATCTTCCAGCCCACGATACAAGAGAAAATCAAACTCGGCTACGATGCGGGTATAGTGATGAGGTATGATGTCACGAGATTTGCCGGAGTCTGGGTGGAGGTGGACTACTCGATGAGGGGGTGGAAAGAGGTAAATGAGAATGTCCCCGGGTATGAGTATACAAGGTCGGTCAGCTTCGTCAATGTCCCTGTCATGACGCACTTCATGATAGGGAGTGGTGCTGTGAAAGCTACAATTGATGCCGGAGCACACTTTGGCTACTATCTTGGAGAAAGAAGCAATACAATACTGCCGGATGATGGTGAAACAAAAGGAGTAGTCACTGTGCACCATGACACGCCGATTCAGAATAAGTTTGCCTGGGGAGTTGGTGGGGGTGCGGGTGTAGAGTACCATACCGGGCATATGGTAGTCGGTGTAAGAGGCTCGTATGTCTATGGTTTTGGGGATTTATTTCACAATACTCGCTCAGATATCTTTGTGAAGTCTTCAGAGCAGATTATTGCGGCAAAGGCATACGTCTTGTATGCGTTCTAAGGGGTCAATAGTAGAGGATGCTCTGGAGCTTAGCACAGTCATCTGCGTCAAAGTCCAGCTCTTGCTTTAGGTAATTGTCCATGCTACCGTACTTTTTCCTAATTGTAAAGAATAGAGCTTGGAGATCGTTTTCCCGTGATTGAAAAAACTCCGTCACAGCCTCTTGGATCTTTGGCGATAGTTTATACCCTCCAGGTATAAGCTTCTCAACGACCAATTGCTGATTGCTCAGCATATAGTCGCTGATAATATCTGCCTGTGAAACCCCAAGAGCACTTTGTACCAACATCACGAGAAAAGCTGCACGTTCCTTCCCAAATTGGTCACTAATAAGGATCGGATAGTGGCTAGGGTCTAGGAGATAATGCAGCGCAGTGCTAAACTGTTTTGTGTTTTCGAATGCATAGCTGTCGAATAGATCCTCTCGATAATATACAACTCCGGATTGATCTATGCTGCCACTCTGTATCTTGTCTAGAAACTGCCCGGGATATGTTTTTGTCTCAGGGTTTAGGACAATACATAGAGCGTCTTCCAGCGAAGAGCTATAGTCTTGAGGAATACTGTAGTCATCGGCCATGACTAGTTGACTGCGGATGCCTAGGGTGTTCAGGAGCAAGGAGTCGTGCTGAGTGATATTATCTACTCTGCCAGAGCGATAGAGCATTCCCCAACGTATCTGATCCCCTTTGGTAGTCATATATCCGCCAAAATCTCTGAAATTAGTAATGGACTGAGTCGGAAGTGTACGAGACGAGACCACCCTTGACTCCCTACCATCAAAGACCATAAGGAAGAATTGAACCCCTATCCTATCCGCTGAAGCTACAATGGTCGTCTGCTCTTTTTTTATGTTTTCAGTTGCAACGGGTTGGGTGGGATAGCGATCGGCATCAGTGGAGGCGTAGATCTTTACATCACCTGCCATGCCCGGATTCACTTGCCAGCGGATTACGTAGTTACCATCTTCATGTATATCAGACCGAGTATCAATATCGTAGTAGCTCTGCTTGGAGCATGATGCAGCACTGATGACGACAAAGAGCAGGAGGAAGTAGGTAAGGCCACTCATTGGTGTTCTTACCTTTCTCTGACTTTTTGGTCGGTAGTATTTAGTCTCTCCGAGTTCCATACTCCTTATTCCTAACTTTGAATCAAATATAACAAAAGAGTATTAGGAGATCGTGAGCCCCCCTAAGAATAACGTTTTTTGAAGGATGTTGCCTCTGTGGCACCCGTCATCCTTAAAAATCACTTTAATTTCCAAAAAACGATTCAAAAAAGCTCGGATAGGATTTTTGGTGAGCGTAGATCTCCAAGGATTGGGTAGTGGTAAGAAATGTGACTAATGAGTAAGTTCAGTAGTTCGTTTCGCATTTTCCTGCTTTGAAGTATCTCGTACAAACCGGATTGGGTAAGGCACAGATAGAGCGTATGGCTTGCACTACGGTAGTGTAGATCGGCTGATGAGCAAGGTTGTTGAAAGGTGCCGTCGTGGATGTTGAGTACATATCCGTCTCGGTACTCATCAGTCTGGGGAGAAATACCCAGGTGGTGGATCATCGTGAGCAGCATCTCCAAGTGAAAGGATGCCAAGTCACGTTTCTCCAGACCATCCATCTTTAGCAAAAGTGTACGGAGGTCAGAGTACATGTGTTCATCTACCGTCTCTGTCCTTAGTAGCCTACTCAACAGATCCGTGCAAAAAAGTGCTACAGCATTACCGATTGCACTATAGCTGACACAGGACAAGGTGTTTACCACTTGTACCTCGCGTGGTAAGTGGATCTCGTGCATCGGACGGTAGTCCAGCGTGACCTCTAGAAGTGAAAGTGGCATGAAAAAGGCTCTCGACCTTACCGACGAACGTCGAGTAGGACGAGAGACCTTGAATGACAGCGCCCCTAGTTGTCTAGAGTAAGTCTGTACTATACTTGCCGTGTCTGAGTAACGCACTGCCTTGAGAACGATCAGTTCGGTAGTGATCAGCATAGACAGTACTTGAGACTCAGATTCGTTCTAGAGATTTCAGAAGGAAATTATAAGAGTTTTCAACCGTTTTGATCTCTACCTTTTCATCAGGCGAGTGTGGGTGTAGGATGGTCGGTCCAAAGGAGATCATTTCCATATTTGGCATCACACCCTGTATGATTCCACACTCCAGACCTGCATGCATGATCATCACTTGCGGCTCTTTGCCGTATGATTCTCTAAATACTTCCTCCATCACTTCCACCACGTGCGAGTGTGGCGCGGGCTCCCAGCCATTGTAGTCACCATCGAATTCTACACTTGCACCTATCAGCAGGAAAGTACTCTCAATAGCGGAGCGCAGCATCTCCTTTCGAGACTCAGATGTGCTTCTTGTGAGGAAATGCACCTCAAACTTTCCACCTTCCAGGCGAATCGAAGCCATATTGGATGACGTCTCGACTGTGTCCGGGAACTCAGCTATGAAAGAAATCGCTCCATTTTGGCAAGCTTCTATAGCGTTGATGATGTTGTCCCGTACTTCAAAAGGAACTACTGTCTGCGGTGCTTGCTTTGCCTGCTCGCAGCTTAGAGTGATATGGTTTTCTATGCCCTTATACTCATCGTTGTAGAGGTCCTCAAACTCTTTTACAAAGTTCTTGAAGTCTTCCAGCTCATCTTCTGCAAGAACAACCACAGCCGTTGCCTCACGGGGGATTGCATTGCGGAGTGACCCGCCCTCCATCGAAGCTAGCTCTAGGTCAAATGCAGCAACTGCTTTCTTTAGGAAGCGGAACATCAACTTGTTCGCATTACCACGTCCAAGATGGATGTCACCACCTGAGTGTCCGCCTCTGAGCCCTTTGAGCGTAATCTCTAGTGGAATCCCTCCTTCAGGTACTTTTGTCTCATCTTTATACTCAAGAGCTACGTTGATATCTACCCCACCTGCACAGCCAATGTATAGGAGTCCATCCATTTCGGAGTCAAGGTTCAGGAGATAGTCGCCTTTCAAGAAGCCGGGTTTCAGTGCGTTTGCTCCGACCATTCCCTCTTCTTCGTCAATGGTCACCAACACTTCTAGCGGACCATGCTTCAGCGTGTCATCCTCTAGCACAGCAAGCGCCATTGCCACACCTATTCCATTATCAGCACCAAGGGTGGTGTTATTTGCTCGTACAAAATCACCATCAATACGTGCATCAATAGGATCGTTCACAAAGTCGTGATCAACATCGTTGTTCTTTTGAGGAACCATATCACAGTGACCCTGAAGGGTGACCATAGGACGATCTTCCAAACCTTTGGAGGCGGGCTTACGGATTACGACGTTACCGACTTCGTCCATGTGTGTTTCGAGACCAAGCTTTTCTCCGACGCTTTTCACATACTCTGCAGCTTTTCGAGCGTGCCTTGTTGGACGAGGAATCTGCGTAAGATCATAGAAGTATTTCCAGACGGCAGTAGGTTTGAGTTGGGTAATTTCTTTTGACATATAAAGGTCGTTTTTGGTTAAGTGTTCTAGATCAGTTCTGACTAATGCGAAGATACGTATTTTCCACTGTTTGAACAAGGAGCCCCTACTCTTTTTTGGTGATTTTGCCCATAAAGATTCACCTGCTAAGGAAAAAATAAGGGAAGAAAATCAAGTGGTTACAACCAAAATCAACTACATTCTTCTTGGTACAGTATCGAATTGTTTGTACCTTTAGCTTACTTATGTTATGATTAATTAACCTGCATTATATACAATGGTTTATGCGCATAGATAATACAATACGGATCCCCCGGGTAGTTCGCATGTGTGGACTGGTGATGATTGGCATGCTGCTCTTCATGGGGTGTGGTCGAAATAATAATAAGGAAAGTAGCGATGCAAAGCACCAGCAGCATCAGGAGCTTAGGAGTATATCAGAGGTGGAAGAGCTTATCCGAAGTAAAGACTCGACCAATAGTGCTGAATATATGGATGAAACGACACTGTTTTACCGGCAGAATAATGAACTTGCACTAGACTTGTCTCAACCCTGGAATAAGGGGACCGAACCTCTGTATGTCTTTGTTGAAAAGTTTAGATCAGAGCCACAGTTCCGAAAAGAGCGGCTGGCACTCGAAGAAGGAGAGTACGATCCTGACAGCATCAGTGACTTTGCGTTTATCATTTCAGAGACCGATAGCACAGGTTTTTTCTCTGCATGGAGTCACGTTGATGCAGACTCTGCTGCATTTTGCACCGGGTGGATGAATTCGGAGGTTCTAGAGGAGTTTGGCATGATCCGTGAAGATAGTACCCGGCTCTGGAGGCTGGTCAACTACTACCATGCGAGCTAATGCGGGCTATGACCCGGCTAAGGGTGTGCGATAAAAGAAGAGGTTGTGTTAAAATTGGTTTTAACACAACCTCTTTTCTTATCCTCCTCAGGGAATAACATCAGACTATTCATAGTATGACAATTCTTCTTACTTCTCTAGGATGTATATGGCTGATAAACAAATAGATGTAGATGTCGCAAAAGACAGGAGTCTGAACGATAAAAGTTTCCTACTGGAAACATTTCTCTTCTATCCGTCAAATCGTTTTCTTTCCTACTGGAAATAATTTGCTTCTATCCGTCAATTTTTTTTGGTCCGATCCGAGGGTCAGTTTTTGAGTCGCTCATAGACCCAGGCATCTTGGTAGTCACTATGCTCATGTACTTCACGCAATGCCTCTTGAGCCGCATCGGGTGACGTGTACACACCGGTGAATACGCGATGCATCCCTGAGCCGGTCACAAGTACCCCACAATTTTGGAAGACCGTCTGAGGAGCGAATTTGTCAACAAACTTCTCTACCTGTTCCTTATTGCTAAGACTTGATATTACAACGTAGTATAAAGTCTTATCACTATTGGGGGTCAGTAGTGGCAAGCCTGAGACAAACTCCCGGGGCTCCTCTTTTTGCTCCTCAAGGTCATGAGAAAGCTCAACCACAGGGGTTTCCGAAGCGTAGGTGTTGACTTGCTCGTGCACCATATGAGGGATGAAACCTGCTTGATACTGTTGAATCTGGTCAGGTGTTTGGATCTTTTTCGTAGGAACCAAAAGAAGAAGAAGCAAAGCTACCACTGCAGCTACAGAGCCGTACTTCATGTGCCGAAGATTGATCGGGAGATAGATGACATCCTTATCGCCACTTGCCTTTTTGTCCATCACGTGTGACATAGAGACGTGCGGGAGTCGTGCTATGGGCATATGTCCATAGTGACGTATGGAGAATGGATGGTCGACATTGGGTAAAAACGAGAGCTTGCCATGGGGGTCACGAGCCAAGCGACCAACGGAACCTAGCTGTACGAGCCCGTTCTTTTGCAATTGGTCGGTCAGGTCTTGCACATCACTCTCCAGCAGACTATTCGCACGCCTAAAGCTCATCCCATAAGTGCGGGAGTAGCTGTTTGCCAAGTATCCGTCACTCTGCTGTATCTCAGTATTGAAGGACAGACTACAGTGCCCGGGATAGATAAGCCCTTTGGACAGATCTAAGCTGGCAGGGATGTTGTGCCGTAAAAAAGCACCAACACCGGGAATGAGAACACAGTCTTGGGTGTAAAGTGCCTGCTCGATATGTTTGGTAAGTCTACGGATCATATACCTCTGTCATTTTCTTTGGTTCAGACAAATGTACCCAAACTTATCAAGAAAAATGATCCCAAATTCATTAACTTTGTAATCCATGACGAAAGAATCTGGCAAAAATAGAGCTCCCTGGCGAATGAAAGGCTGGGACAGGACTTCTACCAAAAGCTACTCGACAAGCGAGGTGGCGAAGATTTTTGGGGTAGAAGAGCATGTCCTGCGGTATTGGGAGCAAGGGACTCCGCTGAACCCCAAGCGCTTCCCAAGTGGAGCAAGGAGGTATACCCGGGAGGACCTTGAGCTCGTGGAGCAGATATATTATCTTGTGGTGATAAAGGGCATGACACTGAAGGCAACTTCGAAACAGCTCCAAAGTCCAAAAGTAAAGGCAGATCTGGATCTTCGTGATAAACTACTGCGAGTGCGACATAAACTAGTGGAAATTCAGTCTGAACTAGACCAAGCCCTCAAGCGTGATGAATAACCGGCGTCCTAACTTTAATGACGGAATGTATTTGCAAGTGATAGGAGTCGGGTCTGCCAGACCGGTTCCGGAACGACATCCTTCCAGTCAAGTGCTAAGAGTAAGGGATAGGGTTTTCCTTATAGACTGTGGGGAGGGTACACAGATGCAGCTACTGAAGTACAAAGTCCCTATTTCAAGGCTTCACCGGATATTTCTGACCCACCTTCACGGGGATCACTGCCTAGGTGTCCCGGGACTCTTGAGTACAATGTCCCTGGTTGGATTTCAGCATCCGGTACATATATATGGACCGGAGGGGACAAAGGACTTTGTTGATCGAATCGTAAAGTACTTTTGTCGTACAAACGATGAAGGAAACATCGTGGCTCACGAGATCAATCCGGATGGTGAAGCCATCATGGTCTACGAGGATCATGTGGTGGAGGTACATGCATTTGAGCTAAAGCATAAGGTGAGCTGTGTTGGTTATCGTTTTAACGAAAAACCTCTTCAGCGTCATTTACGTAGAGATCAAGCAGACTACTATGGGGTACCTGTTGCCTACTTTGGAAGGATCAAGCAAGGAGACGACTATATCATGCCTGACGGCACAATAGTTCCCAATGAAGACCTAACTTCGCCCAATCGTCCGCCCTACTCTTTTGCATACTGTTCGGATACGATATACTTTCCCGAGATCGTCCCTTTTATACAAGGGGTGGACTTGCTTTATCACGAGACCACTTTCGGTGAAGAGCTATCAGACAAAGCACATGCGAGGGGGCACTCTACAGCCTTAGAAGCAGCCAAGATAGCCCGGCTTGCTGGGGTAAAAGCGTTGCTTATGGGACATTATAGCACACGATACAAAACCATAAAAGAAGTAGAGATGCTCCGCCTAGAGGCAGAGTCACAGTTCCCAAACGTGATAGCGGGGGAAGAGGGATTAATCATCGATGTAAGCGAAATAATCAAAGCTAAATAAATGAGAGATTTTATTCTAACAGAATCAGCCACTGACCGTGCCTACTTAGTGGGGCTGATAACTCCGGATCAAAGCGAACAGGAGGTGAACGAATACCTCGAAGAGCTCGCTTTTTTGGCTGATACAGCAAAGATCCAAGCAGTGGAGTCTTTTACCCAAAAACTGGATCACCCTAACCCTGCAACCTATATTGGCAAAGGCAAGCTCAATGAAATGAAGGCAAAGATGGAGGAGGATAAGATAGGAGTCGTTATTTTTGACGATGAACTGTCCCCCAACCAGCTCCGAAATATAGAACAGACGCTGAAAGTCCCCATCATGGATCGTACAAGTCTGATCTTGGATATTTTCGCCTCTAGGGCTAGGACTGCTCATGCTAAGACGCAAGTAGAGCTGGCGCAGTACAACTATCTATTACCGAGGCTTACACGTATGTGGACCCACTTGGATAGGCAGAGAGGTGGTGGAACCAACATGCGCGGACCGGGGGAGACTCAGCTGGAGACTGACCGACGGATCATCCTCTCCAAGATATCTAAGCTCAAAGAGGAGCTGAAGTCCATCGATAAGCAGAAAAAGAACCAACGAAAGAACAGAGGTAAGCTCGTAAGAGTGGCTCTAGTAGGCTACACGAATGTAGGCAAGTCCACCTTGATGAACTTGCTGAGCAAGAGTGATGTATTCGCCGAAAACAAGCTCTTCGCAACACTTGACACTACCGTACGAAAGGTGGTCATTAAAAACCTACCGTTCTTATTGACAGACACGGTTGGCTTTATCCGTAAGCTTCCCACCGAATTGATTGAGTCATTTAAGTCCACTCTTGACGAAGTACGTGAGGCAGATATTCTGATCCATATGGTAGATGTCTCTCATCCATCCTTCGAAGATCAAATCAACGTGGTTAACACGACCCTGAAGGAAATCATCGACGATGATGAAGAGCAAAAGCCTACGATACTTGTGTTCAATAAAGTAGATGCTTTTACCTACACTCCGAAGGAAGAGGATGACCTGACCCCGATGACTAAAGAAAACATTTCACTCGAGGAGCTACAGAATACCTGGATGGCACACAGCGATGCCATGGATGTATGCTTTATCTCTGCTAAAAATGGAGACGGGATAGACGCTCTGAAAGAGCTTGTGTACGATCGGGTCAAAGAGATACACACTCAGAGGTTCCCCTACAATGACTTCTTGTACGACATATACACTGATTAGAAAGAGAGCCCTACCCTAAAGCGAATGACCCATGGTGACTTTTGGGAGTACGGTCCTTCGGGAGTGATCCGCCGATAAGCGTCTACGCGGAAGATCCGAGCAATATTTTCAAGACCTACCCCCATCTCCACGTAGTGGGTGTGGTTCATTTCGGTAGCAATGGTAGGAAGGACAAAGAGCTCCTTACTGTTGCGTTGTTGGTTTTTCTTGGAAGTATTTCCGTAGAGGTAGTTGACGCTGACTACACCTCGAAGCTTCGTTTTGCTAAGTAATGGGATCCTATTGAAGACCAACCCCCTCAGGTGCCACTCAGCGAAAGCTGTTCCCCACTCATCTCCTATTAGCTCATACGGGCGAAGGACCTGAAAGGCTCGATTATTTAGCGCATAAGCTCTGTTCACAGGGGGAGTGTACAGCATTGGACACGGCACACTGTTCCAAAGCTTCCCAATGCTTATGTCGTAGTCGAGTCGACCGGCATCTCCCATCCACATACGATGCGATACACTAAGCTCGGTACGATTCTTGACAAATTCGCCCCCAAGTAGCGGTGTCCCCAGCTCATATGAGAAAAGGAATACGGGTACCTCTTTCCTTATCCGGCGATAAAAGGATGATTGCCTTTGCATTGAGCCGTTGTATATTCGCTCACCGGGTGCGTAGCGCAAAGCAATCCCAACCGAAGCATCTGTAATCTGTGGTACCCTTATCAAGGTGGTGTCGTTTCCATGACGTTCCACCTTGACATATTCTTCACCGGAAAGAGGACGATCTGACATATGTAGTGCCTTGAGCTTTATCTGCATGTCGCTCCTCAGGTCGTTGATATACTCCAGCATCCACATTTCCCGATATGAGCGGTTGGCTAAGTAAGAGGTGCCAATGTTGTAGAGGATATTGTCTTTATCGTTGTTCTCGAAGATTTGTCCGGGAGTGAATAGGTCATTTCTGTATGTGAGGCTTATCTCTTTTTGAGGGTATTCGTGTTTGAAATACCTCTTTGGGACAAACGAGTAGGTTGCTGTTGCAGAGTACTTCCACCTTTGGTCTTTAAATCCATACGCAAGAAACCCCTCTGCAAAAACTTTCTTATTCAGGTAGCCTGTTGTTTGCCCTCCTAGTCTGAGCCGAAGGCCTTCCACATGGTTGCGGCCAACCATCGCCCCAATGGGACCGATATCAAACTTACTCCCTCCATACACCTGATCACTTTTCCATCCGGTACGTATATACCCCGTTGTGAACATATCGGAGGCATCCAGGATAGTCTTGTACAGGGGAAATTTTCGCAGGTCACTCAGGAAACCCTTTAGACCGGCATCTGTCACGAGTAGTTCTTTCTCTTGGATGTTCCCGATACTAGCTATTGACAAAGAATCTCCAGAGAGGTCTTGAAGTCTAGGATTGCTATTGATTACAGCAGGGTCAGCATGCTCGTATTCATGTCCTTGATATTTTCGACTCTGCTCTACGTAAAATGATAGAAGCTGCCAATGAAGTCTAAAGGACACAGCCATGGTCTCATTTTTCAGTCCCCAGCGATCTTTATCTGTAGGACCGTAGTACTGGCTGATCTTGAGCTGGTCAAGAAAGTTGAGATTGATAGCATCCGGCACACTTATTTCACTGCGAAGCAACTTGGGGTCACTTCCTGAGGTAATATACAGTGTCCCCCGAAAGGTGTAGTCTGATGGCTGGTATGGATAATAGTTGACCACGTAAGCAACATGTCCTTGGGAGACCAACGTATCTGTCAGGTAGTACTTGTAGTAGTCTTCTCCATTTTTTGAGAGCGGACTGGCAAACTGTGAGTCCAGTAGCTTTACTCTATTCTTGAAAAGATCAATATGGGTGAAGAGCTCTTCAAGCCCCATGGTCATAGACCCGTCATCAATGTTTTGATCCAGACCGATATGGTTGCGGTATCGGATTAGCTTGTGAGTAGCTTGTTCCGAGGCATTCCATCCCATCTGAGCAATCATCTCGCGCTGGGACAGAGGCAGCGTCCACGTGTCATCAATCATTGACTGCTTTACATACTTCTGAAAGAAGGGAAAAAGTCTGTTTAGAAACTTACTATTTAAGTCAAAGTTTGATAGCGCAAGGGTCATTTGGTCAGACATCAAAAACGAGCAGTCCTCGTTCTTGGCTGAGCGCTTTTTCGATTCAGAGGCGACCAGACTCTTGACAAGAGCGGCAGCAGGATTATTAGGGTCATACTTGCTCCGATCAGCCTCTACGAGAAGCGAGTCAATCAGGTAAGGCTCAGGTGACATCACCAGATGTAGTGTGTCGTTAGCAAAACGTCCTGCCACATAGGTATGCTCTAGGTGGTGGTAGCCTTCATGATCCAATCTGATCTGAATGGGTGCGTCACCTTCACTACTTATTTGATAGCTTAGCACTCCATTTGAGTCTGTATGCCCAAGAATGATCTGGCTTGACTCATCGTTTCCCACCCGTGCCACACTTACACTCGAGATTGGAAGTTGGGTAAGAGAGCTCGTGACTACCAAATGAGTCCTGATGCTAGTGCTATCCTGTAAGTGATATATGGGCACGGCACCATAAAGTTCCCTATTTGTCAACAAGAAAGCCACCAGCAACAAAGCAGCAAAATATGCTACTTTTACACGAGGATCTCTCTTATGGATTTCCGGAACTTTTATTGTCACTTGGCGGTCCGCTGCGAAGGGTTACTCTTCCTATACATCGTTACTTGACTATCAGTACAAGATAATCATTTTTCACCGATAGTCTAACCCTTGCACACAGTCTTACTACGAGGATACTGTGCAATTAGCTCTATCACGAAAAGTAATTCTTCTTTCCTCTTCAAAAACAAGCTCTGATGACCGGTAGTAGAGCCGATCTTCCCCTTGAGGGAAAAGTATCGTATAGGAATCCCGGATAAGCTCAAAAGACACATCTCTATACATCACTGATAAACAAATAGATATGGATATTGGGGAAGCAGTCACTCAGTAGCAAAAAGTTTCCTACTGGAAACCGTTCGCTTCTATCCGTCAAATCGTTTTCTTTCCTACTGGAAATCCTTCGCTACTATCCGTGAAACTTTTTGCCTGATTCAAAACCTGAAAAATATGGGGCCCCACCAGCCTAAACACTATGCTCCTCTTCAAAAAGTACTACGCCCCATACTCTGTTATCCTGCCTATTTGTAGAGATCGTTTTACGTCGACAATCCTTTGATTCGAGCTTCCTCGAAAAGGAAGCTCTGAATCAAGGAACTCTAACTGAAAGGGACCGTCTACTAGGACGTCTATGCTCTCCAGCAAGCCAATCTTATCTGTAGACTCGAGCAGCTCTTCGAATACAAAACCTGTATAGCACCATATGGTTTTTGAGGACCGACTCTTGATCTTCCGGGCTAATTTTGCAAATCCCAGTGGTTGATAAAAAGGGTCACCACCGCTAAAAGTCACGTCAGCAAAGTGTTGCTTCAAGACAATGTCAAGCAGCTCGTCTATCGAGTACGTACTCCCACCGGCAAAGCTCCACGACTGTGGATTATGACATCCTCTACAATGGTGGGCACATCCGGCAGCATAAATCGATGTGCGAAATCCGGGACCATCAGCTGTGGTGTCTAAGAGTATGTCCAGTACCCTTATTTGATCTGAATCAGTCATGGACTACCCGATCGTTTAGCTCAGCAAGTTTTGCATGATTCCATCGTTCTGTCGTTCCCACTAGATAGCCGGTGATCCGCTGGAGTCGGTCTACATTGGTACTACCACACTTAGGACACTCTTTCTCATCTTTATTTGCATCCTCATGACCACAATTGAGACACCTGTTGCGTGTATGATTTACGGAAGCATAGCCCATGTTGAGCGCATCCATCATGTCTACCACTCGCTCTATGGCTTCCGGGTTGTGTGTGGCATCACTATCGATCTCAACATAAAAGATATGACCGGACAATGTGAGCTCATGATATGGGGCTTCCACCTCTGCTTTGTGCTGGGCACTACACTTATAGTACACGGGGACATGGTTAGAGTTGGTATAGTAGTCCCGATCCGTCACCCCGGGTATGATGCCGAAGTCACGCTTATCTCGTTTTGTAAACCGTCCTGCAAGTCCCTCTGCCGGAGTAGCTAAGATTCCAAAGTTGTGCTGAAATTTCTCCGAGAATTCATTGGCACGATCACGCATATGTCGAATGATCCTCAGACCGAGACTCTGCGCCGCTTCGCTCTCTCCGTGATGGTGACCAACAAGGGCTTTGAGCGCTTCGGCAAGACCAATGAAGCCAATCCCCAAGGTCCCATGATTGATCACCTTCTCAATAGTCGTCTCCTCTTCGAGCTGCTCATGATCCATCCACAGGGCAGACATCAGTAGTGGAAACTGCTTAGGTGCAGCCACCTTTTGGAAATCAAAACGGTCATTTAGCTGCGATGCAGCGACATCAAGTAGATCATCCAGTTTGTGAAAAAACGCCTCAATTCTCTCTTGCTCTTCTTTGATGTTGCGACATTCCAGTGCCAGCCTGACGAGGTTCAGTGTAGAGAACGATAAGTTTCCTCTACCTATAGATGTCTTTTCTCCAAACCGATTCTCAAACACCCGGGTTCTACACCCCATCGTTGCCACTTCGTAGTAGTACCGGTGGGGGTCATTGGCTCTCCACTTTTCGTGTTGGTTGAAGGTCGCATCGAGATTGAGGAAGTTTGGAAAAAATCGCCTGGCGCTTACTCGACATGCTTGGCGGTAGAGGTCATAGTTTGGGTCGCTGGGAAGATAGTTCACTCCTCTCTTCTTTTTCCAAATCTGTATCGGGAAGATTGCCGTCTGACCATCACCGACTCCTTCCTCTGTACTCTTGAGCAACTCACGGATCACACAACGCCCTTCTGCAGAGCTATCTGTCCCATAGTTGATGGAACTGAAGACCACCTGATTGCCACCTCGGGAATGGATTGTATTCATATTGTGTATGAACGCCTCCATCGCTTGGTGTACCCTCGATACAGTCTGGTTTATCGCATGCTGGAGCAGTCGGTCGTCCCCCTCTGACTCCCCCAGATCTTTGATCAAATAGTCATCTAACTCAATATCGTACAAGTGCGACAAATCTTTCCCATATAGCGTTTCGATCAGCCGAAGCTCTTCAATAAAGCTACTACGCACATAGGGCGCCAGATAGAAGTCAAAGGCAGGGATGGCTTGTCCCCCATGCATTTCATTTTGAGCCGTCTCCAATGAGATGCAGGCAAGAACTGCGGCGGTCTCAATCCTCTTAGCCGGGCGTGACTCGCCGTGTCCTGCATGCAAGCCATGCTTCAAGATATGATCAAGAGGATGTTGGACACAGGTGAGACTACGGGTTGGGTAGTAGTCTTTGTCGTGTATGTGCAGAAGATTATCACGCACGGCAAGCTTTGAGGTTGGAGATAATAGGTAGTCGTCTACAAATGGCTTGGTCGTCTCGCTTGCAAACTTCATCATCATGCCCGCAGGGGTGTCTGCGTTCATGTTAGCATTTTCACGAGTGATATCATTGGACTTTGCCTCTATGATCTCTTGGAAGATATTTTTGGTTTTTGCCTTGCGCGCAATACTCCTTTGATCCCGATAGGCAATGTATTTTTTTGCGACATCCCGACGTTCACTCTTCATGAGCTCGTCCTCGACAAGATCCTGGATATCCTCCACACTCATCTGTGTGCTTCCTGTGCATGATATGTGGTCGGTGATAGACTGGATTAGGCGGCTGTCCTCACCTAGCTCGGTGTGCAGCATTGCTTTTCTTATGGCAGTCTTTATTTTCTCCTCATTGAAGCCTACAACTCTGCCATCACGCTTTACGACTGTTTGAATCATGGTTAATTCTAATGCTTTAAGGTCCTACTTTAATTCATTGCTTTTGTAGCACAAAGGTATGAACAAAATAAGAAAAATAAAACATTTTGGGAGACTTTTTTAGGGGTTGTCTAAAAAAAGTCTTCCAAAACGGGAAACACCTGTTGTTTCTAAGGTGACGTTCGGTCCTAAAACGAAGATTGGAATGGGTGAGTAGCCTACCCCTGGTTAGTATATTTTGCGCTTATTGAGCTCCTGCTGATAGAGTCTGGCATTTCTAAGGTGCTCAGAGTAGCTCTCTGCGAATGCATGATAGCCACTAAAGTCGGACTTAGCGCACATGTAGATGTAGTGATGACTGACTGCATTGAGTACTCCATCAATGGCCTGAATGCTGGGGATACGAATAGGACCGGGAGGTAAACCGGTTATGCGGTAGGTGTTGTATGGACTGTCTATTGTTAAATGACTCTTCAACAAACGCCGTATAGAAGAATCACCCAGTGCATACTTTACAGTCGGATCCGCCTGCAATGGCATTCCACGCTTTAATCTATTTAGATACAGTCCGGCAATCATAGGGTATTCATCTACACGTATACTCTCTTCCTGTACTATGGATGCTAATATCATCACTTCATACTGAGTAAGCCCCAAGCTTTTGGCACTAGCCAGACGGTCGCCGTTCCAAAAAAGTCGATACTCCTTTACCAATCGCGTGACTAACTCCTCACCGGTAATGGTCCAATAAACTTCGTAGGTGTTGGGTAGTATGTGGTATAGAGCTGTGGTATCCTTTACTTCCAGTTTGTTCAATAGGGCAGAGTCACTCATGGCTTGGGAGATAGAGACACTATCCAGCATTAGCTGGCGTGAGATACTCTGCCATATAGCTCCCTTATTTCTAGAAGAGGTGAATGTAAGATTTACAGGTGTCTGTAGACCATATGAAATGAGGTTGTACACTTCTCTGGTCGTACTGTTTGGTCGTATGAGGTATGCTCCTACCTTTGGAAAAGCGTTGGGTCTAAGACGAGAGTAGAGCCGAAGATCCCCATGGCGCCTTGCTTCCATAGCTGTATCAAGAGAGTCCGAGATGGACTCCCATGTTGCGCCCGGATATACGTATGTCCAAATGGGCTTTTCGGCACCAATGTTGTAATTTTCTTCTTGAAACAGCCGATAGTAGACGTATCCGGCCGGCAGTAATAGCAGCACAAGTACCACGAATACCGCTATTAGCACATTCTTTTTTCTCTTCCCCATTGCTTCTTTTGTGTCGCTAATAAAGAGAGATATATCTTAGATGTTCAGCAACTCAATTATTTCGCTTAGTTCTTTAGCTAAGCGCGCATCTGTGCTTCTGAGATTGTCAATACTCTTGTGCCCGTAGATCACGGTAGAGTGATCCCTATTCCCCAGTTCTCTGCCTATTGCTTTGAGTGGAGTATCGGTATACTCTTTAGCTATGTACATGACCATTTGTCGAGCTGTTGTTACTACACGAGTACGCTTACGTCCGATAATAACTTCCCTCGAGAGGTTATAATACTCACCTACGATCTTTAGAATATCATTGAGTGTCAGGGTACTCTCCTCTATACCTACTGTTTGAGCCATGACTTGCTTTGCAAGCTCTAGATTTAGAGGCTGGTCGCTAAAGAGCGAATGCGCCATCAGTGAGGTTAGTGTCCCCTCCAGATCTCGAACATTGTCTTTGGCATGCTTAACGATAAAGTTGAACACATCTTCAGGTAATTCAACACCGGCCTCTTCGACCTTATTTCTTAGTATTATTTTTCTAAGTTGGGCGTCCGGTCTCCCTATTTCTACAGTGAGTCCCCACTTCAGCCTGGTATATAAACGCTCCTCAAGGCCTTTGAGTTCTGCCGGCGCACGATCGCTCGTAATGCAGATTTGCTTGCCCAGCAACTTGAGATTGTTGAATATCTGGAAAAAAGCATTCTGCGTGGCGACAGCATCACTGAGCTCCTGAATGTCGTCAATCAGGAGCACATCAATATTCTGGTAATAATCAAAGAAGTGATCTGTATTTTTATCTACAATCGTGGCAGTTACAAACTGTCGCTTAAAAGTCTGAGCCGGGACATACACTACCTTTTTGTCCGGTGCCCTTTTAATGATTTCGTTCCCGATAGCGTGTATGATATGGGTCTTTCCCACCCCAGATGCTCCATGCACAAAAAGTGGGTTGAATGCATTTTTTCCCGGCTTCTCAATAATGCCAATTGCAGCTGAGTACGCCAGTCGGTTGCAAATGCTCTCATAGAAGGTATCCAGGGACAATCGGCTATCTAGGTGTGTGACAAAAGTCGGCTCGTCACTAGATACAAGTCCTACAGAATTAGGATACTCCGTCCGGTCCACTTTGGGCTCACGCTCATGGTCCTTGGGTATCTGGTATTGCAACTGCACCCCCTGCCCAAAAGCAACCATTAACCCCTGAGAGAGCACCTCTAGGTAGCTTTGCTCAATACGCATGTAGCACTCCGTAGAAGGAACGCGTATGGTGAGTATATTGTTTTCCCAATTGATAGGTCTAATAGGTTCGAACCACTGTTTATAGTCGTTCGTACTGGGCGGAAGTTTTTGTTGGATAACTTCCAAAAATTTATTCCATTGGGTCTGAAGACTGGGGGTCATTGTTGGGGTGATACCTGTATCCAATTTTATTCTGTGGTCGTTTGCACAATACGAAACGTTATTTTATCCCAAACATCACGTCTACTGTGCCATGCTGTTTTGTCCTACTTTTGAGAGCAAAAAAGAAGCCTCCAAAGATCCGGAAGCTTGCCCTTCTAACTGCTCTTCAGCACAAAGATTCTAAAATATCCCGAAACAAAAAAATAGAAAAACAGCGCTCTATGCCACATTATTGTATCCCTCAGTGCGTTATGTATATACGTCTGACTATCATGTTGTTAAAGCACATTATCTCTGTAAGACACTGGACTAAAGGGACTTCATATAATCACAGTCGGAGTGTTAATGAATGTTATCCACTAGCGCTCGTACTGAAATATTTAGACCTAAACAAATCGTCACTTTTGTGCATACTTCTGATTCAAAAAAGAGACGAAACCAGGAAAAGAAAAATAGGTGTCTGGCCTCAAAAAAGTTTCCTACTGGAACCCTTTCTTTTCTATCCGTCAAATCATTTTGTTTCCTACTGGAAACAGTTCGCTACTATCCGTGAAACTTTTTGACCTGCCTCAAGTCGTACTAAATTCACATTTTAGAGCTGTTTCTCATCATCAAACAGAGAAGGAGATGATGGGGCAAAGTAGCGATCTAAGAACGCACGCAGCGGCTTAGGAAAAGCGTATTCTTTGTGATCTGCAGTGTGGATCCACTCATAGTTATGACTGGATGTGTCCACAGGGGGCTCTGAATAGCACACTAACACTTTGATATGAAGTAGACGGTGCGATAGTCGGTGGTCTGGAAGGACCAGTTCATCCACTACAGTCCATCCCTCAAGTGGAGGTGATGGCGGGGTCTTAGCAGAATTACTAACAAATAGAGGGAGTTGATACAGACCTTTCCAGATACCTTTCTTTTCACGACGTTCAACCGCAAAGCTATCGTCATGCAGGTATAGATAGAAGTACATGTAGCGCTGAGCCACTTGAGTCCGCTTCTCTTTCCTGGGCAGGAGTTCGACGAGGTCGGTTCCATAGCTCTGACACAACGATTGAACCGGACAGCTGCGACACAGAGGATTACGGGGTGTGCAGACAACTGCTCCAAGATCCATTATCGCTTGATTGTAGTCAGATGGTGAAGACTTATCTAGAAAGCGGTCCGCTTGTTCTTCATAATACCTTTTACCCTCTGTGGTATCGATGGGCGCATCTGAAGCTAAAAGTCGACTCAAAACTCTGTATACATTGCCGTCTATCACAGCGAGTGGATAGTCGTAGGCAATGCTCATGATGGCAGCTGTAGTATAAGGACCGACTCCTTTCAACGAGCGTACACCCTCCGGAGTATTAGGGAAATCACCTCCATGCTCCGTCATGATTTTCTGGGCTGAATACTTGAGATTATGTGCCCGAGAATAATAGCCCAAGCCTTGCCACAGCATCAGCAGACGATCTTCCGAGACGTTCGCGAGTGCCTCTACATTAGGTAGTTCGCTTATAAATCGCTCGTAGTATGCCCTACCCTGTACGACTTGCGTTTGTTGAAGGATAATTTCAGAAACCCAGATTTTATAAGGGTCTTTGGTTCTGCGCCATGGTAGATCACGCCCATTGAGGTGGAACCAATCAAGGAGTTTCGAACGAAAAGAAAGCACAAAGTCCTCAGGCAGTGCTGACTCCTGAGGGACTTTGTGCATTTGTGTTTTGTCCACGGACAAGCTAGGGTATACAGCTTACATGCCGTAGAGTCCGTCACTAATGGACTCGTGCATGCTCACTCTGCGAATAGCTTCTGCAAAGAGAGGAGCTACTGATAGGCATTTGATGTTGTCTCCTCCCTTGTGGTAAGGAATGGAGTTTGTAAAAAGCATTTCAGTGAGTGCACTCTGCTCAATCCGTGACGTTGCAGGGTCACTCATTACTGCATGAGAGGCCAAGGCTCTGACAGACTTTGCCCCATTTTCCATCATTAGATTAGCTGCTTTAGTGATGGTTCCGGCAGTGTCAACAATATCATCGATCAGCAAGACGTCTTTCCCCTCCACATCGCCTATGATGCGCATTTCTGCAACAACGTTGGCTTTGAGGCGTAATTTGTGGCAAATAACAAGAGGGACGCCAAGTGCTTTCGCATAGGCATTAGCACGCTTAGTGCCCCCAACATCCGGAGTGGCTATGACGAGATTATCACGATCAATATTGTTATTGATGTACTCAGTGAAAATAGTAGATGCATAGAGGTGATCTACCGGGACGTTGAAAAAACCCTGAATCTGATCTGCATGGAGATCCATGGTGATCAAGCGGCTAATACCTGCAGTTTGTAAAAGGTCTGCAATTAGCTTTGCACCAATTGAAACCCTAGGTTTATCCTTACGATCCTGACGAGCCCACCCGAAGTAGGGTATCACTGCAGATATGTAGTGAGCACTAGCTCGCTTAGCAGCATCAATCATAAGCAAGAGCTCCATTAGGTTGTCCGAACTTGGATTGGTAGACTGCACAAGGTAGACATCTTTACCACGAATGGACTCCTCATAGTTTACGGCAAACTCTCCATCCGCAAAGCGATCTACTCGCATTTTTCCCATTTCACAATTCAGATTCTTACAGATCTCCTCAGTAAGATACAAACTATTTGTTCCGGAAAAGACCAAATAGTCATTGTAAATCATAGACATAATAGTTGGTTTGGTTTTTTGAGTATTTCTTTACAAGAGTGCGTCAATTCAGCGTTTGCTACTTACATCTGCTGACCTCTTATCTTCAGTTGCCATTTCCAAGCATTTCGAAGTGTCTCATCAAGTGGCTTGACAGCCTTCCACCCGAGGACTTTATTGGCGTGTGTCGGGTCTGCCCATACTTGCTCAATATCTCCCTCGCGTCGTGGACCGATCTTGTGAGGTACCTTTACCCCAGTTGCTTTTTCAAAGGTATGAATGAGTTCCAACACGCTAACGCCGTGTCCCGTCCCAATATTAAAGTACTCGACCTGCTCTTTGGACTCATTGTTTAGCATACGTTCTACTGCTCTAACATGCGCTTTTGCCAGGTCTACTACATCGATATAGTCACGGATACATGATCCATCGGGCGTGTCATAGTCGTCACCAAAGACTGTCAACTCCTTACGAACCCCTGCAGCGGCTTGAGTGAGATAAGGGATTAGGTTTTGAGGAACACCTGTAGGGAGTTCACCAATGATCGCTGACTCATGTCCGCCGATAGGATTGAAGTAGCGTAGGATGACTGCCTTATAGGGCACACCGGCATGGATTGCATCAGCTATGATTTCCTCATTGATCTGCTTTGTGTTCCCGTATGGAGAAGTAGCGGGGAGTATGGGAGCAGACTCCGTTACCGGCAACTGCTTGGGCTGACCGTATACTGTGCACGAAGATGAAAAGACAATACCCTTCACATCGTGTTTCTCCATCATCTCCAGCATATTCAGAAGGGAGACAATATTATTCCTGTAATACAAGAGAGGCTTCTGCACGGACTCGCCTACTGCTTTACTGGCAGCAAAGTGGATTATACCGGAGATGTTCTTTTCTTTGGCAAAGATCTCCTCCATTGCATCCAAGTCGTTGCAAGACTCTTGGTAGAAGGTAGGTCTTTGACCTGTAATCTTTTCAATGCCATCCAGAACGGTGGGGTTAGAGTTGGACAGATCGTCAACAATGGTAACGTCGTATCCAGCCTCAAGAAGTTCGACTGTGGTGTGAGAGCCTATATAGCCCATACCACCGGTAACAAGAATATTATGCTTCCTCATTTTGCGCTGATATGCTGATATGTGGTGTGCAGTTTGTTAAAGATTTCACTCTTTACAAAGATAAATAAAAAAGGAATGATCTACACGAGACCGGTAAATCCCATGAATGCGAGAGAGAGTATTCCTGCTACGATCAGAGCTATAGGTGTCCCCTTGAACGGAGCCGGCACAGAGGTCTTATCCAGCTGCTCACGAATAACGGCAAAAATAGAAATTGCCAACGCATATCCTATGGCAGTTGAAATGGCATAAACTAGAGCCTGAGCTAGGTTGTAGTCCTTTTGTATCACCAAAATAGCCACACCAAGGATGACACAGTTCGTAGTAATAAGGGGTAAAAACACACCAAGTGCTTCAAAGAGTGCTGGAGAAACCTTTTTGAGGATTAGCTCTAGCATCTGGACAAGCGATGCAATAACCAGAATGAATGCTATGTTTTGCATATACCCGATACTGAATGGATCAAGGATAAGCTTCTGAATAGCAAAAGTAACAAGCGTAGCAAGAGTAAGGACAAATGCCACAGCAGCCCCCATACCAACAGCCGTAGAAAGCTTTTTGGAAACGCCTAAGAATGGGCATATGCCGAGGAACTGCGAAAATACAACGTTATTAACGAGTACTGCTGTTATGAATAAGACAAAATATTCCATTATAGAGTTTTACTTAGACGCTTTGGGGCGATTTGAAAAATAGTTTTTGGTAGCGATCACCATTCCTAGTGCAAGGAAGGCTCCCGGTGCAAGGATGAATACTAGGATGCCGTAGTCGGAAGGAAGAATAGTCAGGTCAAAGATGCTTCCTTTTCCAAGCAGTTCGCGAATACTCCCCAGTAAAGTAAGGGCTAAAGTGAAGCCGAGTCCCATACCGATGCCATCGAGCGCGGAGTCTAAGACACTATTCTTTGCCGCAAAAGCTTCTGCACGACCTAGGACAATACAGTTAACGACAATCAGCGGGAGGAAGATTCCAAGTGCTGCGTATAAGGAGGGGACGTAGGCTTGCAAAAGTATTTGCACTACAGTTGTAAAGGTGGCAATCACCACAATAAACGCTGGTATCCGCACTGTATTCGGAATAAGGTTCTTAATCAATGATATGACACTATTTGAGCAGAATAGCACAAACGTGGTGGCAAGTCCCATACCCAGTCCATTCATGGCACTCGATGTCGTCCCAAGTGTGGGACACATGCCAAGTAACAAGACTAGTGTAGGATTCTCTTTGACTATACCATTGAGTATGATCTTTAGTTTATTCATCGTGATAAGAGATTTTGGTCAAGTGCAAGTTGATAAGCTGCGTAGGCTTTGTTTATTGTTTCAAGGAACGCACGGCTAGATATGGTCGCTGCAGTAATGGCATCAACTGTACCGCCATCTTTCGTCACCGATAGAGGGGTGGTTACAGAGATACCGGGTATGAAATGCCCGGTGTCTGTTTCGCGGAAGAACTGGTCCATCTCGGCACCCAGCCCCGGGGTTTCGGCTTGTTCAAGCACTGTGTAGTCAACTACTTTTCCATCCATGTCTAAACCCACAAGAACCCGCACATCTCCTGAAAACCCATTGTGAGAGACAGACTCTACAGCTGCACCTTGGAGGATCTCTCCCTCTTTAGCAGGATATATGACAAACTCATCTCCGTCGAATGTAACGGTTATTTTCTCTTCGTATGGGCTGTTATCATAGGATGGAGTCACTTTGTTTATTCCATCCTGAAGAGCATTGAGTTCTTGAGCACTAATAGTAGCTCGGGTACTCTCATGCACAAACGAAAGCAGTGCCGCTGCGACACAGCATATTGCCGTGAGAGAGAGCAGCATATTTGGAAGTGTAGATGCGAGTTTTTTCATCGTTTATCCTATAGTTTGGGGTTTGCGTGAACCAAAAAGACGAGGAGAAGTGAAGCGATTGAGCATCGGCGTAAAGGCATTCATGATGAGAATGGCAAAAGACATTCCCTCGGGATAGGCACCAAATAGGCGTATAAGCATCGTGATCAGACCAATGGATACACCGTAGATAATCTGACCGGACTTCGTCATGGGTGAGGTTACATAGTCTGTGGCCATAAATATTGCCCCGAGAAGCATACCGCCACTAACGATGTGGATCAGAGGATCGACATAGAGAGTCGGGTTGGCAAGATGCATGATTCCGGCAAATACATACGCAGTTGCCAGTATAGAGACCGGGATATGCCATGAAATAATACGCTTCGCAAGTAAGTAGACAAGGCCTATCAACAGTGCAATAGCAGAGACTTCACCCATGGAGCCCGACATTTGACCGACAAATACATCCCAGGCCGTACTCAGCTGTTCCACTCTAAAGCCTTCAGTACCCTTTGCAATTCCTTTGACAATTGCCAGGGGTGTAGCTGAGCTGGCTGCGTCTATTGAGGCAGAAGATACAGCTTCCACTCCGGACTTAATCAGTATCCGAGGATCCGGCCAGGTTGTCATTTGCTGTGGAAAAGAGACCAGCAGAAAAACGCGTCCTAGAATGGCGGGATTGAAAATGTTGTTTCCAAGTCCTCCAAAAACCATTTTCCCCAGACCGATAGCGACTAATGCACCAATAATCACGATCCATATCGGGAGGTTAGAGGGGAGGTTCATAGCCAGTAAGATACCGGTGATGAGTGCCGATCCATCGGTAATGGTGAGCTGCTTATTACCAAGCATAAAGCGAGATATTAAAAACTCAAAGGCAAGGCAGGAGACCACTGACACAACTGTGAGCACAAGTGCGTCAACGCCAAAGAACACGACGGATGCTATCAGAGCCGGGATAAGTGCAATGATTACCCCATACATGTTTTTCTCAATAGTATCGCCGCTATGGATATGTGGAGAATGAGATACGAGTAATGAATTTGACATCTTTTTTGATACTGGTCTAGCGTTATTTTCTTGCACGAATAATACCCCCTACGGTCTGCTTTCCTTGACGAATGTGGTCCAAGAGGGGGCGATCAGCAGGGCAGGTATAGCTACAACTACCGCATTCTATACAGTCCATGATGTGATTTTTCTCTAGTTCGTCCCAATCCTTGAATACTGTGTCTCTCATCAAGAATGCAGGGTTGAGCCCCATAGGGCACACTCCTACGCACTTTGCACATCGGATACAGTTGCGCATCGGTTTGCGCTTTGTATCTTCCTTGGCCAGCAGCAGTACACCACTCGTCCCCTTAGTTGTTGGCACATCGTCGGTCACAAGTGCTTTACCCATCATCGGACCCCCACTGATCACCTTAGCTGTGTCTTCCGGGATACCACCGGATTCAGATATCAGATCAGAGATGGAAGTCCCGATTCTCACAAGGTAGTTCGCAGGGTGCTGCAGTGATTTACCTGTCACTGTCACCACACGCTCTATGAGAGGTTTATTTTTTTGTACTGCTTCGTACACGGCAAGTGTGGTACCCACATTTTGGACGATTGCACCCACAGAGATAGGCAGCTGCCCGCTCTTTACCTGTCGACGGAGGACAGCATCAATCAGTTGTTTTTCACCTCCTTGTGGATACCTCACTTTCAGTGGTTGGATCTCGATGCCGGGATAATTACCGACAAGCTCAGACAGGTGTTTTATGGCGTCAGGCTTATTCTCTTCTATACCGATCACTGCCCTCTTGACACCCACAGCTTTCATTAGTATGGCTGTGCCGATAAGTACCTGCTCTCCTTTTTCCAGCATCACTCTGTGGTCAGCCGTGAGGTAGGGCTCACACTCCACGCCGTTGATGATGACCACTTCAGGAGTCATGCCCTTAGGAGGGGTTAGTTTTACATTAGTCGGGAAAGTTGCTCCTCCCATCCCTACGATACCGCACTCATTGATTCGTGCTACGATCTCATCGGCTGATAGGGTAATATCCCTCACTATATCTTCGGTCCTATCGATACCTTCTTCCCACACGTCTTCACCATCTGACTTTATGGTAATGACTGTCTTTTTATAGCCCGAAGCATCAACGACATCCTCGATCTTCTGTACTTTTCCTGAGATGGACGAGTGGATATTGGCGGAAACAAATCCTCCAGACTTAGCGATTACACTTCCTACTTTTACCTCATCCCCTCTTTTCACCACAGGGACTGCCGGTGCACCTATATGCTGAGAAATAGGTATCTGAACCTTACTAGGCAGTGGTGAAGTCACTATAGGATCCCCTGATGACAACTTATTCGCATTCGGGTGTATACCTCCTATCCTGAAAGTCCTAGCCATACTTTTATTATCTATTCTTTTCTCAAGTTATTGGTCGATTACGCTTGTACTACCTCTTCACTCTCTTCCACTTTCTTTTTTGGGAGAGGAAAGTTCAGCTCATGTATAGCCGATGTTGGGCATACGGGTGCACACTTTCGGCATTGACGGCACTTGGTGTCGTCGATGTATGCCAGGTTGTTCTTGATCGTGATGGCCTCAAACTCACACTGCTTGAAGCACATTCCGCAGCCGATACAAGACACCGCGCATGATTTTTTTGCACCGGGTCCTTTCTCCTGGTTCATGCACGCCACAAAGATTCGACGGTTCCGACGTCCCTTCTTCCTTAGCTGTATGATCATCTTTGGGCATGCCTTGACACAAGCACCACACGCAGTACACTTTTCGTCATCGACTTCGGGGAGTCCGGTAGTGGGGTTCATGTGGATCGCATCGAAGTCACACACCAGGGTACAGTCACCCATGCCATAGCACCCCCATGAGCATCCGGTCTCTCCTCCATAGAGCTGTGCAGCTATTGCACACGAGCGTGCCCCATCAAACTCATTGATCCGTGGTCTGTTTTCGCATGTGCCGTTACAGCGCACGACTGCCACCTTCGGGTCTTCCTTTTTCACGGAGCGTCCAAGGATGTCGGCGACTTTCGCCATGGTATCATTTCCCCCTACAGTACAAAACAGTCCATCCAGTGTCTCCGACTCCACACAGGCTTTTGCAAAACCTGAGCATCCGGGATAACCACATCCGCCACAATTAGCCTGAGGTAAAGAGTCATTGACCTGATCGATGCGCGGGTCCTCCTCTACCCTAAATTGCTTTGCCACTGTAAATAGCAGCAACGAACTAATGGCTCCGACTACTGAAAGGAAAAGTATCGTAACAATCATGAATGAATGTATGTATGTTTTTAGTGTTTTAGTATCCCAAAATCAAAGGAGAAAATTAATCGAGGGTTTCCTCTATTCTTTCTGCCCAAAAGACAAGCTCCTTCTCTATATACCCACGGCACAAGTATAGGATGCCACCGTAGACAATCAAAAGGGCAATCAATGCCACTGCAATAGTGAGGTCCTCGACCCCTTGTCCTGTGAGCACTAGTGCCACAGTGAGTATCAGAGCCAAAGGCAACACAAAAGCCAGCAACACCGCCTTCATGGTCATACCTTCTTTTGCCACCAGCTGTACGGCATCTCCTACCTCTATACCCAGAGGGTAGTTCTTGACAGAGACCAGTCGTTCACGAGCATCAGCAGAGGTACAAGCTCCTCGCGCATGGCATTCGCTACATGCTGAGCGCTGTAGTACTACCACCTCTATGCTCTCGTCACCGATACTCCGCACTGTTCCCTTGACGGCATCCATCTGTTTAGGCTCAAATTTTAGACACAGGTCGTTTTCCAAAAATAGGCACCTACCGATAAGGTGTCGCTTCTTTGCCATGCAAAAGTACCTAATTTTTGCAAACAGTCCCAATATATATTAGAGTACGGCGAACGCATTGGGCAAGTACCAAGCCCCCGAAGGGTCAGAACAATCAATACAACGATACAACTGATAAGTTGGGGAAAATATGGAGACCGGGAAAGCAATTACTTGATCTCAAAAAAATACTACTGAAAACGTTTCTCTTCTATCCGTCAAACCGATCTCTTTCCTACTGGAAACAGATCGCTACTATCCGTGAAACTTTCCGACATGGTATAGCACTGAAATCCAATAGCTTACAATCCGGCTAAAAATGACCTTCTTCCGGTGACCGAGCACATCGCACTCAAGGGGTAAATAGCAATGCTTCTCGCGACAAACGCAGTGGTGACAGTCCCAAGTACAATGGCGCAAGAGATTTAATACAGATAAAATCCACTTGAAAAACCTTCATTGATATACTTCCGGTCGCAGTTCATTCTAAAAGGGTAAATTTGTGACCTGAATAAGTTGATAGATCCTATGAGAAGAGAAGAACAGCTCAAATCTTTTGAAAAACTACTCGATATACTGGATATCCTGCGGGAGCAGTGCCCCTGGGATGCCAAGCAAACCAATCATTCACTACGCCCCAATACCATTGAAGAGGTATATGAGCTCAGTGACGCCCTCCTGAAGGATGATTCCGATGAGATCAAGAAAGAGCTGGGGGATGTGCTCCTCCATGTCCTCTTTTATGCCAAGATCGGAGATGAAAAGGGAGCCTTTGATATCAAAGACGTTTGCGACCGGCTGGCTGAAAAGTTGATCTTTCGCCACCCCCATATTTTTGGAGGGGTAAAGGTAAAGGATGCCCATGAGGTCGAACAAAATTGGGAGGCAATCAAGCTAAAGGAAAAGGGAGGAAACAAGACGGTCCTAGGCGGTGTCCCACGTGGCCTGCCGTCCATGATCAAAGCGTATAGGATTCAAGAAAAGGTGGCAAACGTAGGCTTTGACTGGAAGGATAAAGGAGATGTTTGGGCCAAAGTCTCTGAAGAGCTGGGAGAACTCCAAGAGGTCATCGAGAGCGATGACACCCAAGCACGCAAAGAGGAGGAGCTGGGAGACTTGTTGTTCAGCCTGATCAACATGGGCAGACTCTACGGCGTAGACCCGGACACGTCACTGGAGCGAACAAATAATAAGTTTGCCCATCGCTTCAACTACGTGGAGCAAAAGGCCAATGAAAACAACGAAGACCTTCGGAGCCTAACCCTCACACAAATGGAGGCATACTACCAGGAAGCAAAGCAGTTCGATGAGTAGAGGTAAGGTCTACCATCCAACGGACATAATACATTGATAGAGATTGGTCAACAATACTGGCCAGGCAAGATTACTCAATAAACGTTTAATAAAAGATACACAATGCTTAAGAAAAAGATATATACAGTCACCGGCATGAGTTGTGCCGGATGTTCGGCGGCAGTACAGTCTGCCCTCCAAAAAAGTGCCGGAGTAGCCGACGTGTCGGTTAATCTGCTTGAGAGTAACGCTAGTATCACGTACGATGACACGAAGACCTCGCCCGAGCAGCTTCAGGCTATCGTGCGAGGCATAGGGTATGATATGCTCATTAGCGATGATCCGACAGAGCAGTCACTCCAAAGCGATGAAGAAGCACGAAAAGCTCTGTCTCAGTTGAGAGTAAAGCTCATTATTTCCGCCGTACTGTCGGTAATCATGATGGTCTTGGGGATGCATCCACATCTGATCGGGATGGGAGTGAGGACCGGAGAGCTACTGAACCTCTTTTGTGCCTCTGTCGTCTATTTTTACTGCGCCGGAGGGTATCACGTTCGTGCACTCAAGCAACTAAGACATCGGACGTTTACGATGGACACGCTGATCAGCATGAGCACCACCGTTGCTTATTTTTTCAGCATTATTCGTCTTGTATACAGTGTCGTAGGTCAGAGTGATCTCCTAGGTAGTAGTTATTTTGACGTGGTTGGGATGATCATGACATTTGTACTACTTGGCAAACTGCTCGAAGAACGAGCCAAAGATCGTACAAATGATGCGCTCAAGAAGCTTGTATCCTTAGCCCCATCCACAGCGATTGTTGAGCAAGATGGAGCGGTAGTGGAAAAGCCGGTCGAGCTTCTCCGACCCGGAGAGATCGTCCTACTCAGAAAAGGAGACTACGTGCCGGTAGATGGCTCACTGCTCTCTCCCGGAAGTTTTGACGAAAGTAGTCTTACCGGCGAGTCTCTACCGGCAGATAAGATGGCAGGAGACCCTGTTTACTCAGGGACGGTAAGCGCCGGGAGTAGCACGAGGTTTGTGGCAGAAAAGATAGGGTCGGAGACACTACTCGGTAAAATAATCGATGCAGTACGAGATGCACAAGCCTCCAAAGCACCGATACAGCGCATTGCAGACAAGGTCTCCGGGGTATTTGTTCCGGCGATACTGGTCATTGCACTCATGACTTTTTTGGCATGGGGATTTCTGGGCGACACCACACCCTGGCTTCGTGGGCTCTACCATGCGATCAGCGTTCTCGTGATTGCCTGTCCGTGCGCCCTTGGGCTGGCTACACCTACCGCCATCACCGTAAGCATGGGACGCGCTTCCGAGATGGGGCTCCTGATACGGGATGCAGTAGCACTGGAGCGACTTAGCAAAGTGACAGACATCATCTTTGACAAGACCGGCACCCTGACAGAAGGAGAGTTTCGCATTGTAGAGGACTTATGGCTGAGTACTGATCCCATGGACTGGACCCTCCTATCCGTGGCGGAGCGCCATTCGTCACATCTTTTGGCTGAGATCCTATCAGAGACTTACAACACAGGGAAAAGTATGGACTTGGTCGTGAATGAAGTGGCAGGTGGCGGGCTATCTTTTGCGCACGAAGGTCATAACTATAGAGTCGGTAATAAGGCTCACACCCCACACATCCCTACTCCGGAGTCAACAGCGTTTGAGAAAAAACACGCCACAGGCACCCTTGTCTATTACACAAAAGATAGCAAACTCATCGCTATCATTGCTCTAGATGACGACTTGCGCAAAGATACTCCGGAGGCAATCGCTAAGCTCTCACAGCGCGGACTTGACCTGCATCTGCTGTCCGGTGACCAAGATCTGCGGGTCAGTCGGTTTGCGACAAAGGTGGGCATCGACAATGCCCAAGGAGGCATGACAGCTTTGGACAAGAAACAATACATCGATCGCCTGCAGTCCTCGGGAAAGGTGGTGGCTATGGTCGGTGATGGAATCAACGACTCACCCGCACTGGCGACAGCCGACCTGAGTATAGCGATGAGTAGCGGTAGCGATATCGCCACCGATGTGGCTCAGGTCACAGCTATCACCGACTCCCCCTTGGTTTTGGATGAGGGTATTGCACTCTCCAAGCGCACCGTACGTATTATTTACGAAAACTTCTTTTGGGCATTCATCTACAACCTCATTGCAATCCCCATCGCAGCTGGGTTATTCTACCCCACCATCGTTATCTCGCCGATGATTGCCGCAGCTGCCATGGCTATGAGCTCAGTCTGTGTTGTATTGAATAGCCTGAGACTAAAGAAATAATCCACCACGCATCATGGATACCTATTCCCAAGCTGTTGACTTCTTATTTCAGCAGACGCCGGTCTTTCAAAACATAGGGGGAAAAGCCTACAAGCCGGGGCTCGAACGGGTAGAGGCGCTTCTTGAGCGCTTCGGGTCGCCTCAGACCAAGTTCCGCACCGTACACGTTGCAGGCACCAATGGCAAAGGCTCGACTTCCTCTCTCTTAGCATCCGTACTTCAGGAGTCGGGGTTGCGTGTAGGGCTCTTTACCTCTCCGCACTTGGTGGACTTTCGCGAGCGTATCCGTGTCAATGGTGAAATGATCTCAGAGGAGTACGTGCTCGACTTTGTCAAAAAGGTGGCACCCTCCATTCCACACGAGATAGAGCCCTCCTTTTTCGAGCTAACCACCGCCATGGCATTCGACTATTTCGCTACAAAGGAAATAGATATCGCTGTGGTGGAGGTCGGCATGGGCGGACGGCTGGACTCCACCAACGTCATTACGCCCCTCGTCAGCATCATCACCAACGTCAGCCTGGATCATACCGCTTATCTGGGAGACACTCTGGCAAAGATTGCATTCGAGAAAGCTGGCATCATCAAACCCAATACACCTGTGGTACTCGGGCGCAGCCAAGAGCCGGAGGTGACCGACGTCGTCAGTAGGAAAGCAGATAAGTGTGGAGCTCCGCTGACCATGGCAGACCGCAGACAAGAGATCCTGATGTACCGAGATGAAGATAGTGGATACCGACTGACTACGGTACACTTCGGCACCCTCGCCCTACCCCTCGTTGGAGTCTACCAGATTGAAAACGCCGCCACCGTACTAGAGGCACTACTCATCCTTCGCAACAAAGGCATTTACATACCGGACGAAGCTGTGGCAGCAGGATTTCGAAAGGTTGCCCAAGTGGGACTAAGAGGCAGACTGGAGATGCTCCAGTCAGAGAAGCCACGCATCATACTCGATACAGGTCACAACCCCGGAGCTTGGGCATACCTCGGTCCACAGCTACAGGAGTGGCACACCCGGGGAGGACTGCTGAGCTTGATCGGAATGGCAGGAGACAAAGATGCCGCCACCGTCCTCTCTAATCTACCAAAGTCTGCTCCGCTCATCTGCACCAGAGCCAAAGGTGAACGTGCCATGCCTGCAGAGCAACTGGGAGAGTACGCCAAAAGAGATGGTATAGAGCACACCACCATTATCCCTGACATCTTGGCAGCCTACAATACTGCCGTACAAACCTGCCTTGAAGAAAATATCCAAACCCTTTTCGTGGGAGGAAGTAACTTCGTTGTGGGCGAACTAATCCAAGATCTCAACAGCCACGTATAGTATTCCACAAATCCACAAGGCTTGAGGCAGTAAAATACCCATATCTAGGTATTCCAGTTTACTCAGTACTAAGGTATATTTGTGCTCCAGACGAAAACAGCATAATATACAAGTAAGTAAATGATACTTTCAGAACTAAAGACTGGCGAACGGGGGATAATTGTAGCCCACCATTCTCCGAAGGTCTTTAGAAAAAGGTTGCTTGAGATGGGCTTTATACCGGGAGAAGAAATACTGGTGGTAAAGAACGCCCCCCTCAAGGATCCTGTTGAATACCATATCCTGGGCTATAATATTACCCTACGACGTTCCGAAGCCGAGACCATCGAAGTCAAGAGGATAACTCCAAACACATCAGACACCTCAAGCGACCAAACCGGTACATTTGCTTATACAAGCGAAGACACAGGCCCCTATCTTTCAAAGACTGATTCTACAGGTGAAAACAAACATATTAGGGTCGCATTTGTGGGCAACCCCAACTGCGGTAAAACATCCCTCTTCAATGCCGCGAGTGGCGCATCGGAGCACGTCGGCAACTATAGTGGCGTAACCGTATCCGCAAAAACAGCCACGTACAGGCAGGATGGGTACACCTTTGAGCTCACGGATCTTCCGGGGACCTACTCCTTCTCATCGTACAGTCCTGAGGAACGCTTTGTCCAAGAATACCTCTTTGGGGCGGATGCTCCTGATGTAGTCCTAAATGTAGTAGATGCCTCCAATCTTGAGCGTAACCTCTACATGACGACTCAAATCATGGAGAGCGGTATTCCCATGGTGGTCGCCCTCAACATGTGGGATGAGCTGGAGAAAAGCAACAGCAAGCTGGACCTAAAGACTCTGAACAAACTGATCGGCATTCCCATGGTGCCTACCATTGGTCGGACCGGATTTGGAGTCGAAGAGCTATTCGCAGAGATCATACATCTCTACGAACATAGCTCCGAATCCCGTCGTATCGTAGACGTACAGTATCCGGAGCTTTTAGAGGAGGCCATCGCTTTTACAAGAGAGGCAGTCATACAAGTAGAGGGTGATACTGACGACGCAGATATTGGACGTATTCGTCCTCGGTTTATCGCCATAAAACTCCTGGAAGAAGATGCCGCATTCGTAGGCTTGCTTAGCAAGCGTATTCCCAAGATTGACTACCTCAAAACCCGTGCCAGGTATGCGATCCAAGAGTACGAACGAAAATCAAATAAAGAGACGCAAGAAAGTATCACCAATGGTAGGTACGGCTTTGTACGTGGTGCACTCCAGGAAACCTACAGCCCCGACTACTCAAAGATCACCGAAAAGAATCTGAAGATAGACCGTGTGCTAACCCACCCGATTTGGGGATACCCGATATTTCTGCTCATCATGTTTCTTACTTTCCAGGCCACCTTTGTGCTTGGAGAGTACCCCATGAAGTGGATCGAGATGGGAGTGAACCGATTGGGAAGTGTCATAGGGATGTGGATGACACCGGGACCCCTTCATGATCTCATTGTGGACGGAGTCATTGCCGGGGTTGGTGGTGTGCTCGTTTTCTTGCCCAACATCGTCATTCTGTACATCTGCATCTCCCTCATGGAGGATACCGGCTATCTTGCTCGGGCTGCATTTATCATGGATAGGATCATGCATGGGATGGGACTGCATGGCAAGTCATTTATTCCGCTGTTGATGGGGTTTGGGTGCAATGTCCCCGCCATCATGGCGACACGAACCATTGAGAGCCGAAATGCTCGTATGGTCACCATGTTGGTCAATCCATTCATGAGCTGTAGTGCCCGACTGCCCATATACCTACTGCTTGCCGGGACATTCTTTCCCGATCAGGCGGGTTTTGTACTGTTTGGGATGTACCTGCTCGGAATCATCGTTGCGGTAATCAGTGCCCTTTTTCTCAAAAGGTTCTTTTTTTCGAATGATGATACACCCTTTGTCATGGAGCTGCCTCCGTACCGTATCCCCACTGCCATCAGCGTTCTTCTACATATGTGGCAACGCAGTAAGCAGTACTTACAAAAGATGGGGACAACGATCTTAGTAGCCTCGATCGTCATATGGGCACTAGGTTATTTTCCTCACAGCGATGACCCGGATATTTCCCTTTCAGAACAACAGGAGCAGTCCTACATTGGGCAAATAGGTCATGCTATCCAGCCGGTTTTTGAGCCGCTACACTTCGATTGGAAGATGAGTGTTGCGCTCCTCACAGGTGTGGCAGCTAAAGAAATAGTGGTAAGTACGATGGGGGTCTTATACGACAACGATGCCGAGACTACTCGTCTGCCCGACAAGCTTAGGAGTGAAACTTATGCAGATGGCACAAAGGTTTTCAGCCCTACGGTAGCACTGGCCTTCATGGCATTTTCCCTTCTCTATGTACCATGTATAGCCACTGTGGTAGCGATAAGCAAAGAGTCAGGCTCATGGAAGTGGGCTGGTTTTCAGGTTCTATACTCTATTGTCATTGCATGGATTGTAGCTTTTATGATCACCCTGCTCTCTCCATTTTGATGCCATGATCCAAACCATCATCGTATACATTATACTTTTTGCTACACTCTGCATAGTTGTCCATTGGGTCTGGAAGATCATAAAAGGAAAAAGCAGTGCGTGTGACTCGTGTCCGGCACAAAAGCTTCCCAATAATTGCCACTGCAATGAATCCTCAAGAAAACAACCCCACCAATCAGAGCAGACGCATTAGAATCCCCCATTTTGACCTCTGAGAAGATGTCTTGCCGATAGACACTTCACGAAAGCCGTTCGTACTGGCACAAAAAAACCGGGTGCCTGGTCGCCAAAAGTTTCCTACTGGAAAGCGATTGCTTCTATCCGTCAAATCGTTTTCTTTCCTACTGGAAACTTTTCGCTACTATCCGTCAATTTTTTTACCCGGATCTGAAGTGCAAAAAAATCCCATTGCGCCAACCCAGTTCTATCAATTGGAGAGAAAGAAAAGCTCCTAATAAATTGGTAGATTTGCATGTTATAGAAAGAATACAAGCACAAACTGTTAGGTACTAAGTATAGATGTTCAACAACTTATCAGAAAGACTAGAACAGTCATTTAAGATACTCAAGGGAGAAGGAAAAATAACAGAGCTCAACGTCGCCGAAACCGTGAAGGATGTGCGAAGAGCACTCCTGGAGGCAGACGTCAATTATAATGTTGCCAAGGAATTTACCGACAGAGTCCGCGAGAAAGCCCTTGGTCAAAAGGTCTTGACTTCTGTAAAACCCGGCGAGCTCCTTGTCAAGATCGTCCATGATGAGCTGACAGAGCTTATGGGAGGATCTGCTGCTTCATTCGAAACGAATGCAAAGCCCAACATCATTCTAATGTCAGGTTTGCAGGGTTCGGGTAAGACTACTTTTACCGGAAAACTTGGTAATCTGCTGAAGAGTAAACACGGTCTCAAGCCCCTGCTCGTTGCGGGTGATGTTTATAGACCGGCTGCAATTGATCAGCTAAAAGTACTGGGAGACCAACTAGATCTGCCAGTCTATACAGAAGAGGGAAACCAAGACCCTGTCGTCATCGCCCAAAATGCTCTAAAGCATGCGGCATCAAAGGGATATGACACCATCATTATTGACACTGCGGGTCGCCTGGCTGTTGACGATGTATTGATGGACGAAATATCGCGCATCAAAAAGGCAGTCAACCCTACAGAGACTCTCTTTGTGGTGGACTCCATGACCGGTCAGGATGCTGTTAATACGGCTAAGGAGTTCAATGATCGCTTAGATTTTGACGGAGTAGTCCTCACCAAGCTTGACGGTGATACCCGTGGTGGAGCTGCTCTCTCTATTCGCACCGTTGTCAATAAGCCGATTAAGTTTATCGGAACCGGAGAGAAGCCTGAGGCAATAGACGTCTTTTATCCTGAGCGAATGGCTGACCGCATTCTGGGAATGGGTGATGTCGTATCCCTCGTGGAGCGCATGCAGGACCAGTACGATGAGCGGAAAGCTGCTGAGCTGGAGAAAAAACTCAAGAAAAACGAACTGGACTTCAACGACTTTTTGGAGCAAATCCAGAACATCCGTAAGATGGGTAACCTCAAGGATCTCCTAGGTATGATACCGGGTGTCGGGAAACAAATAAAGGACTTGGACGTCGATGATGACGCATTCAAGGGAATAGAGTCCATTATCATGTCCATGACTCCTCAAGAACGAACAAATCCCAACATCATCAATGGTTCGAGAAGGAAAAGAATAGCTCAGGGAAGCGGCAATTCACTACAAGAGGTGAACAGAGTCATCAAGCAATTCATGCAATCGCGCAAGCTCTTACATAACTTCTCGAAGATGAGTGGCAACCTCCCTAAGAACATGAGAGGTATGAGGTAATAACGCTTTTGAAGAACCTAATAAATCCAAAACAGCAAGAAAACTATGAATAAACAATCATATACCCTACTTGATGGGAAGAAGGTGTCCGATGAAATGAGAAAGGAGATAGCTGCAGACGTACAAGCAATCGTCGAGGCAGGCTACGAACCTCCACATCTGGCAGCCATACTGGTAGGACATGATGGAGGCAGTGAGACCTACGTCAAGAATAAAATGAAGACGTGCAATGAGTTGGGATTCAAAAGCACACTTGTACGTTTTGAGGAAGATGTTACCGAGGCTGAACTACTTGATAAGGTAAACGAAATGAACCACGACGACACCTTGGATGGTTTCATAGTTCAGCTGCCGCTCCCAAGTCACATAGACGAACAAAAAGTGATAGAGGCAGTAGACCCATCGAAGGATGTAGATGGCTTTCACCCGGTAAATGTAGGAAAGATGAGTATCGGACTTCCCGGGTTTGTCTCAGCCACTCCATCCGGGATCATGGAGCTTCTCAAACGCTATGATATAGATACAGACGGCAAACACTGTGTGGTGCTTGGTCGCAGCAACATTGTCGGCAAGCCAGTAGCTATGCTGATGATGCATAAGGGCAACCCAGGGAATGCCACCGTCACCGTATGCCATAGCCGTACAAAAAATATATCTGAGATATGCCGAAGCGCAGACATTATCATTGCTGCACTCGGGGCTCCTCACTTCGTCAAAGAGGATATGGTAAAAGATGGCGCTGTAGTAGTGGACGTAGGCACAACTCGTGTCCCGGACAGCAGCCGAAAGAGTGGGTTTAGGCTGACAGGGGACGTTGACTTTGACAATGTTGCCCCCCATTGCTCATACATTACGCCTGTTCCCGGTGGAGTCGGACCGATGACCATCATATCCCTTATGAAGAATACGCTTATTTCCGCCAGACGTCGCAGGAATATGCTAGAGTAACAAACTCACCATTTTGTAAACACACCTAAACCTATGAGGTTGAACAAAAAGACCTATGTTAGAGCAACGCTGATACTAATCGTATCATCGCTGCTTCTAGCTCTTTTGTACCCAAAAAGAGAGCAAGCTCGCTTCAAATACCGCTACACACTCAATCAACCATGGCGCTATGAAGATGTCGTGATAGCTCCTTTTGACTTTGACATTCGTAAGAGTGCTGACAAGATCCAAGCTGAGAAGAGTGAGATCGAAAGCACTATGATCGAATACTACACTGTACAACCTCAAGTGTATATACAGCAAAAGAACCGACTCACAGAAGCATACAATAACGACAGCCTACCCGGTGAGCTTATCAATCATAGTGGATACATGCGCTATCTTCTTGACGAGCTCGAAATGATCTATACTGTTGGCCTCATTGAGGAAAGGACGGACGTGCAGGTATCTGATACCACTCAGATCTATGTGATTGGCACGGACAATATAGCCAAAAGCCGAACTGGAGCGGACGTACTAACTCAACAGCAAGCCTATAACCGGCTACTTGAGGATCTTCCTGAAGGTCTGGACTCACTCGTATTGCACCAGGCAAGCATCTCCTCCTACCTCGCTCCCAACCTCTATTTGGACGAGAATAAGACGGATCAGATGCTTGAGGCTAGGAAGTCAGCCATTGAAGAGGTCATTGGAAAAGTCTCCAAGGGTGAGAAAATCGTAGGTCAAGGAGAAGAGGTTACTCCGGAAGTATTCCAAAAACTCGAGAGTTATCGACAGGCATATGAGCAAATGTCCGTCTCCAAAGAAGAGGTTGTCCTCCAGCAGATCGGCATCTTTTTATTGATTACTCTCTTACTTACAGCACTGCTCCTCTACTTTGTTGCCTTTAGAAAAAATGTACTAGCCGACACACAGAGCCTCCTTTTTATCTTTGCCTTCGTAGTGTTCTTCACGGGACTAACTTACCTGCTCGTGCCTCTTGCTCCTGCTGTGGTATATATCATCCCGTACTGTATGATCGCTATCTTGGTACGTATTTTCATTGATTCACGAACAGCGTTCGTGACATTCCTAATGACTGTACTTACCAGTGCTCTAATTGTCCCGGACCAGCTGGAGTTTATTATTCTCAATATCGTCGCCGGACGGATAGCCACAGTTACGCTTCGCAATCTCTCGCAGAGAAGTGACCTGATTCGCACCACTTTTTACGTCTTTATCACAATCGTAGTGACGTACATCATCTACTCGGTTGCGATGGGGACAAGTCTCCAAGATATCCGATACATCGTACTGCTGTATTTTGCCGTCAATCTGGTATTCTTGATGTTTTCGTACTCCATGGTCTATCTCGTCGAGCGGGGCTTCGGCTTTGTGTCCAATATCAGCCTGGTAGAGCTTGCTGATATCAACAAGCCCCTACTCCGACGATTGAGCGAGGTTGCTCCGGGTACGTTTCAGCACTCACTCAATGTCTCCATCCTTAGCTCTGCAGCTATCGCCAAGATCGGTGGTGACGTACAGCTCATACGCTCAGGAGCACTCTACCATGATATAGGCAAGATGCGCAATCCCATCTACTTCACGGAGAATCAAGCATCTGGGATCAATCCACACGATAATCTATCCTACGATGAAAGTGCACGTCTGATCATCAAGCACGTGACAGACGGGGTGGAAATGGCCGAAAAAGCTAAGCTTCCCACGCAGATCATCGACTTCATACGGACACACCATGGTCTGGGGATGACTAAGTACTTCTACATACAGTACAAAAATAGCAACCCCGACAAAGTTATTGACGAGACTGTTTTTCACTACCCCGGACCTAATCCATCCACCAAGGAACAGGGTGTGCTCATGTTAGCAGATATTGTCGAGGCTTCCTCTCGCAGCTTAGACGATCTCACGGAGGAAAAACTTGTCAATCATGTGACAAAGACTGTGGATGGTGTAGTCGCTAGTGGTATGCTCAAAAACACCCCTCTTACATTTAGGAATATCGAGATCATCAAGCAAGTGTTTATCGACAAGCTTAGGACGATGAACCACTCTCGAATCAAATACCCTGAGCTCAAAACAACTGCTGCAACCACAGAAGAGTCTTAAATGTCTTCTACCGTTCAGATAACCATTCCTCCTGACATCCCGGACGAAAAGCTTGTCGCCTTACTTCAAAACAAAGCGACAGCAGAGCAAGCTTTTGCTTTTCTCGTACAGCAACAGTCGCCAAGACTGTACTCTGCCATACGCCGGATTGTCTATAGACACGATGACGCTGACGACATTCTTCAGGAGACATTCATCAAGGTGTGGAAAAACATTGGCACCTTTAGAGGCAATTCAAAACTGTCCACATGGATCTACAGTATTGCCACAAACGAGGCACTAAGCCACCTTAGAAAGGAAAAACGTCAGCGTAAACTTCCTCTCGAAACAGATGAGTACGACCTCGCAGCTATGCTTAAGAGTGAGCCGTACTTCAACGGAGACGAATTGGTAATAGAGTTCATGAACGCCATAGACAAACTACCGGAAAAGCAAAAGCTCACCTTTGAGTTGCGTTATTTTGAAGAACTACCCTATAACGAAATCTCTGAGATCACCGGTACCAGTGTAGGTGCTCTAAAAGCAAACTACCATCACGCCACAAAAAAACTACATAAATACCTAGGTGTTGATGAGTCACTAGATTGATATCCGGAAATAACCACCCTCAAAGAAGTTTTAGGACTTCTCTAATTAAACGAAAAGGATATTTCTGCGTCAGAAGGGCAAAGAAGACCTAGCACATCTGCAACAGCACCATAATGTCAGCTCATAAAAACAATATTTCTCGCAAACCCAATGATCCTGCCAACAGCTTTGAAGTTCCCGAGGGGTACTTCGCAAACCTTCCGGAGCGTTTACTCAATAGGGTAAAAGAAGAAGAGGCTCTTAGTAACGAGAAGCGTCCGCTTATTGACGTGCTCCGGCCATATCTCTATTTGGCAGCGATGTTTGTCGGTCTTGCACTCATCATCAATGTCTTACCTATGATACATCCCAGAGCATCAAAGGACTCGATGGCATCCACAGAGCCACAGACTACGGGCATCACCTACTCCGACACCGTATCGGATGATGAGGTTTTTGAGCAATTTGTTTGGGAAGATACTCAGGACGAGTACCTTGTCTCCACCTATTTTGCTGACTAAAAACACATCTATAAAATTTACGTCATGACCACCGAAAGATTTTGTTCTTCACTTTTCCTCGTACTATTATTACTAGTGATATCTGGCACACCGTCGTTTGCAGCCTCCACCATCTGCACTCACGAGCTTCCTACCGTTCAATCTCCGGAGCGCCGTGCTGAGTTTGTACAAAATCGCATAGACTACATTGCCGATGTTGCCAAACTTACTGCTGAAGAAAAAAATACAGTTGCGCTGGAACTGGAGAAGTATGATGCCAATAAGCTCAGTCTCTTCAAACAAAGCTTGGATATACGCAAGCGACTTGAGACAGAAGAACTAACAGACGACGAAGCAACTCAACTTCTAGATCGTGCCCTCAAGCTAGATGAGCAGCGCACAGCTGAGACCTCAAAGCTTTTCGCCAGACTAAAGGATGATAAAATCCCTACTAAGAAGCTGGCTAAGATCTACATCGGACTTGTGGATCACAAACGCAATTATGGTAGAGAAATTAGAGAGAAACGTCGTACAAAGTAGACAAAATCTTCAAACAAGAAAGCAACAAAGTAAGCTGCCTGTAGTACGATACGTATAAAAAGAAAGCTCCGACATTGGTTATTCCCAAGTCGGAGCTTTCTTATCTTTAAGATTTAGGAAAGCTGAGACTTACTTGAGAGTCTTTACCCAAGCCTCAATGCGCTCATCTGTCATATCGTCTTCATTGACCTCATCGATCAACAGACCTACAAAGTGTCCATTGCGCTCAGCTAGAGACTCCTCATAGTTATACCCATCAGTAGGCATACTACCAATCGTGGTACATCCGCTATCAGCCACTTCATCGTACAGGATACCAACTGCATCGCAAAAGCTATCTGCATACGAGTCGCTATCTCCGGTCCCGAAGAATCCGACCTTTTTACCATCGAGATGCTCCTTGAGCTCCTCCATGAAGTCATACCAGTCGTCTTGTAGCTCACCATCACCCCATGTGGATGATCCGAGGAGGATCGTGTCGTAGGCATCAGCATCTGCAGCATCAGCCTCTGCTACATCGTAGATATCTCCGCCAGCTACACCGAGTTGGTCAGCAATACGGTTTGCTATATCCTCAGTTGTACCTGTGGATGAACCATAAAAAATTCCAATCTTACTCATTGTCGTACTTCTTATTTGTGTATGTATATCAGTTAAATTAAAGTCATCAGGCTATGGGAGCTACTCCCACATTTGGCTCATCAAATATACCTATTTCCTGACGACTCCACAATACCGAGGCCATCGTATTCTTTCCTCTATGTTTTGATGCTCCGAAAGCTGGTCAAAAGTTTCACGGATAGTAGCAAACTATTTCCAGTAGGAAAGAAAACGGTTTGACGGATAGTAGCGAACGGTTTCCAGTAGGAAACTTTTTTCCCTTCCGGCAGCAGACTTTTTCATGCATTATAAATTGATTATATCGTAGAATAAGCGTACATTTGGGATGAGGGAGTACACGCACACCCCCTTTAATCACAAAAGAGATACCGGGTCTATTGGATATGTACTTTCGAGAGACACAGAAAATTCCGACACCTTAGGAATTAATTCAAAGTATAACTTCATAGCACCAGTACAACTAACAATGCTAAAAGAGTGCAATTATGAGCTACCTGAGATTTGATCGAACTGTAATGACTAACCTCCGAGAGGCGTTGAATAGAGAGGTTCTTCTGAGGAACAAAAAAGGTGCGACAATGTGTACTACTCTGGTTGGTTGCAATACTCGGAAGTACCACGGTCTGCTTGTTGTCCCCAATCAAGAGGCAGGCAGTCCCAATCAGCTTTTGCTATCTTCACTGGACGAGACTGTCATTCAGCATGGTGCAGAGTTTAACCTGGCCGTCCACAAATACAATGGTGATCACTTTAGCCCAAACGGGCATAAGTACATCCGGGAATTTACATACGACAAAAGCATCAAACTTCTTTATCGTGTCGGGGGAGTAATCCTCTCAAAAGAAGTTGTCTTGTCTGCGAATGAGAATCAGCTACTAATAAAGTATAAGCTACTGGAGGCTCACTCTGAGACAACTTTGCGGCTTAGACCCTTTTTAGGCTTTAGGACGGTCAAGGAGTTGACCCATGAAAACACGGTCATCGACTGGAGCAACAAGGAGGAAGATCAGGGGATATCCATGAGTCTGTACGATGGGTTCCCACATCTGTACATGCAGGTTTCGAAAAAAAGCGCAACTTGGAACCGTCAACCTCAGTGGTACAAGAGTTTCTTTTACGACAAAGAGTCCGAGCGCGGCAATGCCTATCTGGAGGATCTCCCTGTACCGGGCTACTTTGAGTTTGAGATAAAAAAGGGGGAGGAAATTGTGTTCTCTGCAAGTGATCATCCGTTCAATAGCAAGCAACTCCTCAGTTGTTATGACAAGGCATACGAGGAGGCACGCCCCATCGAGACATTTGTAGACTGTCTGAAAAACGCTGTGGAACAGTGCGTATTCAAGCCCGATGATGAGCATACCTATCTGATCGCAGGAAGCCCTTGGTTTGGACCACGCATGCGTGACACACTTGTGAGCTTGACTGCATCAAGCTTTGGGACAAAGAATCCCCAACTGTTTGATGAAATAATGAGTACCATAATCCCTGCCATGTGGCGCTACCTCGATGAGGGGGTAGAAGACCCTATGATCAAAGGGATCTCGCAGCCGGACTCTATTCTATGGCTTGTGAACTGTATCCAGGACTACTACCGCTGGGAAGGAGCTGAAAAGACAGTAAAAAAGTACGGCGATACCATCAAGCGGGCTATGAAATACATATGGGATAACAAAATCCCCATGATGCACTTGAGAGAAAATGCGCTGCTCTACGCAGTGCCATCTAAGATATCAGAGCCCATTACTTGGATGGATAACACCATTGATGGATGGCCGGTGGTCGATAGAAGAGGATACATCGTGGAGTACAACGCTCTGTGGTATAATAATCTCTGTTTTTACCGTAGTATCTTTGATCTTGAAGATCCACATCTGGACGACTATATAGACCGAGTGTCTGAGAGCTTTATCCGAGTCTTTGTGAACAAGCACGACTACCTCTTTGACTACGTTGCGGACGACAAGCCCCAGGACTGGAGTGTCCGTCCCAATCAGATATTTGCAGCAGGTCTGTCCTACTCGCCACTATCCCGAAAACTTCAAAGATCTGTGCTGGATATCGTCACCCGCGAGCTCAAGACTCCAAAGGGGCTACGGACACTCAGCCCAAAGAGCCCATACTACAAAGGCTACCTAAATGGCACCCTCAATGAGCGCCAATATGCTTACCTGCAAGGAGGAGTTTGGCCCTGGCTAATCTACTACTACCTAGGGGCGTACCTCAAGCTCTTCAGACGAGAAGGCATTGGCTTTGTGGACCGGATGTTGATTCCCTTTGAGGAAGAAGCCAAGTTTCACGGGATATCGTGTGTGTCTGAGATGTATGATGGGACCCCGCCCTTCACAGGTAGAGGGGCTACCTCTTTCTTGATGAGTATCACAGCCATACTGAGGATCCGAAACCGTATCGATGAGTATGTCAGCCTCGAGACGGATGACATCTTCAATCTAAGCCTGACCAGTCACCACGTCACCTCTCCGGACCGCGACAAGACTCAGGATAAGAACCACGACAATCAGGAATAATCTATGAGAGCATTAATGTTTGGGTGGGAGTTTCCCCCACATATATCAGGCGGACTTGGGACAGCTAGCTACGGGCTGACCAAGGGACTTGCAAAACAGTCGGATATGGATATTACGTTTGTAATGCCCCGGCCCTCCGGAGATGAGGACACTTCTTTTATGCGCATTATCGGAGCCTCAGAAGTCCCAATCGTCTACCGAGACGTCCACTACGACTACGTCAAGGAGCGTATTGGCAAAGTCATGTCACCGGAGCTATACTATCACCTCCGTGAAAACATCTACGCAGACTTTAGCTACATGCTGACTAATGATCTAGGCTGCATGGAGTTCTCAGGAAAGTACCTTGACAATCTGTATGACGAGATCAACAACTACTCAATAGTTGCCGGTGTCATTGCCCGGGCAGATCACTACGACATCATCCACGCTCACGACTGGCTCACCTACCCGTCAGGGATTCACGCCAAACAAGTGTTGGGAGTCCCTCTGGTACTTCACGTGCATGCTACTGACTTTGATAGAAGTAGAGGAAATGTGAATCCACGGGTCTATGCTATTGAGAAGGACGGCATGGACCATGCGGATCATATCATGTGTGTCAGTGAGCTGACACGACGCACCGTCATAGAAAAGTACCATCAAGATCCACAAAAGGTCACTGCCGTACATAATGCCGTAACCCCTCTCGATCCATCAATACTAGCGATACCTGACAAACGGGGTGTCAAAGATAAGGTCATTACCTTTTTAGGACGAATAACGATGCAGAAAGGTCCGGAGTTTTTTGTGGAAGCAGCAAGCCGTGTCCTGGAAAAGACGGACAACGTCCGGTTTGTGATGGCTGGAAGTGGTGATATGATGAATGACATGATCAACCTTGCTGCTGAGCGAGGTATCTCCGATCGCTTTCACTTTACCGGCTTCATGAAAGGCAGGCAGGTCTACGAGATATACAAAGCTAGTGACGTGTATGTCATGCCTTCGGTCTCAGAGCCTTTTGGGATATCCCCATTGGAGGCCATGCAGTGTGAAGTCCCCTGTATTATCTCCAAGCAAAGTGGCTGTGCTGAGATCCTAAAGTATGCCATTAAACTCGACTACTGGGATGTTGAAGAGTTAGCCAATGCCATGTACGGACTTGTTACCTACCCTGCTCTACATGACTTCTTGGCCACAAAGGGAGTGGAAGAAGTCAGCAAAATAACTTGGACGAAAGTAGGTGAGAAAATAAGAGGGATCTATGATAGCCTGCTAGGACTCTAGAGATCGACTTCTTATAGTAATGTGACAATAAAACCACTTTATACTTGACAGTATCATGAACACCAGCAATAAAAACATCAGCTTTATATTTCAAGTACACCAACCATTTCGACTGAAGCGGTACCGTTTCTTTGATATTGGAAATGACCATTACTACTTTGATGATTTTCAGAACGAAGACATCTTTCGGCGTATAGCAGAGCAATCCTATATTCCTGCTAATAGGCTGATGCTGCAATTGATCAAGGAGACCAAGCATCGTTTCCGTGTGGCGTATGCGATATCGGGAGTGGCACTGGAGCAGATCGAGATGTATGCACCCGAGCTGATAGATAGTTTCACCGAACTAGCTGAGACCGGGTGTGTGGAGTTTTTGGGTGAGACCTATGCTCATTCCCTTGCCTCTTTGGCATACGACAAGGATGAGTTTAGAATTCAGGTGAAAGAGCATGCGCAGAAGATTGAGCTGATGTTTGGACAAAAACCACGAGTTTTTAGAAATTCCGAATTGCTCTATGATGATGCTATAGGGAAGTGGGTGCATGATATGGGATTTGATGGGGTTATCACCGAAGGAGCCAAGCATATTTTGGGTTGGAAAAGTCCAAATAATCTCTATAAATGCGCCACGACTCCCGAGCTAAAGCTCCTACTCAGGAACCCACATCTTACCGAGGATATTTCTAGGAACTTCACTAATTACTCATGGAGCGAATATCCACTCACTGCTGATAAGTACGCAGCATGGATCGCAAAAGATCTCCAAGACGGTGAAGTGGTCAATATAGATATGAGCTACGACGTGCTAGGGTCAGGCAACCCTGCGGACTCAGGCATCTTTGATTTCTTCCGTGCCCTCCCCACGTATTTAGAGAAAGAGGGTATCGGGTTTGCCACACCATCTGAGTCAATCAAAAACCTCACGCCTAAGGATGCACTAACCATACCTGATACCATATCGTGGTCTGAGGAAGAGAAAAACACAAATAGTTGGTTAGGCAATACGATCCAGCGTGAAGCCTTCAATAAAATTCAGCAACTGGCAGAGCGTACACGTCTCTCTCAAAACAGAAGATTGTTGCAAGATTGGACATACTTGCAGAGTAGTGACCACCTGTACTACATGTCTTCACAGGGTGATGACGTAAAGCTATTCAGCCCGTATGATAATGAATATGAGGCATTCAACAACTATATGAATGTCATCAGCGACTTTCACTTGCGCGTAGATGAGCAGTATCCTAGCTCTATCGAGAACGAAGAGCTCAACGCTCTCCTCATCACGATCCAGAATCAAGGAGACGAGATTGCTGAACTCAAGAAAGAGATCAAACAACTAGAAGTAGAAAAAGGACACAGCCAAAAGAGCTCGACAAAAGAAAAGAAATAAACGGAATGGATGATATTGAATGGTCTAAGCTTGGCTTTGGCTATTACCCAACGGACTACAACATTAGATGCTATTACAAAGACGGACAATGGAGTGATTTAGAGGTATCCGGTGATCCCGACATTAGCATCCACATGGCAGCCACCTGTCTCCACTATGGGCAAGAAGCTTTTGAAGGCTTGAAAGCGTTTAGGGGGAAAGACGGTCGGGTTCGATTGTTTCGGGTCGATGAAAACGCCAAGCGTCTCCGTCGCTCCTGCGAAGGAATAATGATGGCACCTCTCTCCGAGGAAAGATTCATCGAAGCGGTAAAGCTCCTAGTCCGTAAAAATATAGACTATGTTCCACCTCGTGAGAGTGGGGCATCGCTGTACATTCGTCCCCTGATTATTGGTACAAGTCCGCAGGTAGGTGTCAAGCCCGGGTCAGAGTTTATGATGGTGATGTTTGCTTGTCCTGTTGGACCATACTTTGAGGATGGATTCATGCCAACACCTATGGCGATCATGCGTGGATACGACCGTGCAGCCCCTCTAGGCACAGGAACCATAAAGGTAGGCGGCAACTATGCAGCAAGTCTCAAAAGCGGTTCAATAGCCCACTCAAAAGGATACTCTGCCGTAATCTACCTTGATGCAAAAGAAAAGGAGTACATAGACGAGTGTGGGCCTGCTAACTTCTTTGGCATCAAAGGCAACAAATACATCACTCCGAAGTCAGGATCCATCCTCCCTTCAATTACCAACAAAAGCCTGATGCAGATAGCAAAAGACCTTGGGCTAGAAGTTGAGCAACGACCTGTCCATGTGTACGAGCTTGCTGACTTTGACGAAGCAGGTGCTTGCGGTACAGCTGCCGTAATTACCCCTATCTTGAGAATAGATGATCTTGATGAAGAGAAAAGCTATATTATCTCAAAAGACGGTAATGCCGGACCTATCTCTACCAAGCTGTACGAAACGCTTCAACGGATCCAGTATGGTGACCTGGAGGATAAGCATGGCTGGGTCACTATTGTTGACCCAGAGTGACTCATTGAGCAGACTAAGCACAAAAGAGAAAGAGCCTTAGAGCGATTGCTCTAAGGCTCTTTTGTGTCTCAATTTCAAATGAAAAGTAGCGAGAGCGGGGCACGATCCCGCGACCTCAGGATTATGAATCCTGCGCTCTAACCAGCTGAGCTATCTCGCCGACTCTACAGCTTATCTGCTGTGTGAGTGCAAAGGTAGTAAAAAGTTTGCTTTTGACCAAGTAGAAATCAACTATTCTCAAAAATTCTTTAGCACTCCCGGAATAAATGCATTCTTGATATACGTCACATGAGGTTGACCTCTGTATGGTGCATATACTAGAGCGAAGTCAAAACGCACGCCTCGGAAGTTTAGCGCCTTATTCGCACGAGCAAATGTGTCTGCTATAGTGATAAGATGCTGCTCTTTTTGGGGCGGTATCAAGACATCTAAATCTTTGAGATTGGCTTTGCTGGCACGTGCCTTTACCTCTACAACGCAGAGCATATCTCCATCCAGTGCGATGATATCTGCCTCTAGATGCCCTACCCGATAGTTTTGTGCAATAATCACAAACCCAGCTTGGCGCATCTCATCAGCGACAAGAGTCTCCTCTAAGTAGCCACTGGTGCATTGTCCTCTCATGAGATTTCAATATCCACTGCAGCTCTTGATCGGAGGTAAGGTTTGATCAACTCTTGCACCAAGGCAACGTGCTTTTCATGCCTGGAATAATTCTCAACATCCGACATGCTTTCAAGCTCAGCTATTAAAGCAAAGTCATAATGCTCATGAGAGTTTATATTTGGATATATTCTCAGACTCCTCAGACACTCGATTTGCGTAGGCAGTTTCTCAAAAGCCTCACGAATTTCTCCGACGTGTTTTGTTTTCTTCGAACCTGAGAGCTCATCCGTTAGTTCGAAAAGGACAATGTGCTGGATCATTTCCGATTGATTTTTTATATGTTTTGAAACTCCAGCTCATCCAGCTGGGAGTCTTTATACCCTAGGAAGTAGAGAATGCCGTCAAGTCCCATAGTAGTGATAGACTGCTTAGCACTCTCTTTTACTTTTGGCTTAGCGTGAAAAGCAATTCCCAGCCCCGCTGTACTCAACATCGGCAAGTCATTCGCTCCATCACCTACAGCTACGGTCTGCCGGATATCCACCCTTTCCATTTGTGCAAGAAGTTTTAGGAGCTCTGCTTTACGTCTGCCGTCCACCACATCGCCGATATGCCTTCCCGTGAGCTTGCCATCCTTGACTTCTAGGTCATTGGCATATACGTAGTCAATTCCAAAGCGATCCTGTAGGTACTTTCCAAAGTAGGTAAATCCACCGCTTAAGATTGCTATCTTGAATCCCACTTTTTTCAAAATTCCCATCGTTCGCTCCAGTCCATCCATGAGCGGCAAGTTCTCAGCGATATCACGCATGACAGATACCTCAAGCCCCTCAAGGAGCTTGACACGTTCTTCAAAACTCTCTCTGAAGTCAATCTCTCCACGCATCGCACTCTCAGTAATCGCTTTTACCTTATCCCCTACCCCTGCTGCTTCGGCTAGCTCATCAATCACCTCTGTTTTGATAAGTGTAGAGTCCATATCAAAGCAGATTAACCTACGCATCCGCCTAAACATGCTGTCCTGCTGGAACGATACATCCATCTGAAACTCATCGGCTATCTCCATCAAGCGCTTCTGCAGCTGCTCTCGATCTGTAGGAGTACCGCGGACTGATATCTCTATGCTAGCTTGAGGAACACGCTCATGCATGGTAAGTGGTATACGCCCCGTCAATCTATTTAGGTCATCGATATTCATTCCTTGGTTGGCAACCTCCTTGGTAATGGCAGCGACCATGCCTGCGGATATTGTCTTGGATAAAATGGTGACAATGTATTTGTTTTTACCCTGCAGTCCCACCCACTTGCTATACTCTTCAGGATCCACGATCCTAAAAGTCACGGACACATTGAGTTCATTTGCTCTGAACAACAGATCTTTGAGTATGGAGCCACTGCCATCTGAGGTGGTTGCAAAAAGGACGCCCAGAGTCAGATGATTATGGATATCGGCTTGTCCCATATCCAGAATGGTTATATCGTGGTCCGCAAGAACTGACGTGATGGATGCCGTTACCCCTGGTCGATCCTGACCATTAAAGACAGCCAATATTAGCTCTACATTATTTGGTTCCATATACGATTATTGTTTGGTGAATTACAGTGAGCATCTAAGTCAAAGGGCATATAACCACCGACTCTTTTGCTGTATCAAAGCTACCAATAATTATTTGTACCACGAGTGGTCTTAAAGACTTGATGTGTACTGAAAAAAGTTTCCTACTGGAAAGAGATCGCTACTATCCGTCAAATCGTTTTCTTTCCTACTGGAAACATTTCCCTTCTATCCGTCAAAATTTTTCACCCCTCCCTGAGTGGCAAAAACAGGGGGACTTGATGCCTTATCGTCTTCCTTAGTTCGTCCCCCATACGGTACTTGATGTCATAATTGATGATAAAGTCCGGCTCCTCCGTAACGTCATAATGCTCAGCCCACACCTACATCATCAACACCGACCTACCTCTAAACTTTAGATGCGTGAGCCCTGGGGTAAAGTCTGGGTATTCTAGTTTAAATTTTGTATCTTCGTATTTGATTTTTAGCATGTTGTGACTAATCTAATCCACAGTTGATTATGAATAAAATTCTCGACCATAAATAATGAATCCAAATATGAAACGAATACCTGATCGACTTTTATCCGTATTACTGCTTTTTCCGACTCTAGTCATTGGGCAGACTGTGTATGCGCAGTCCATGCACTCTGTGCCTGGGTACACTTACAAAAATGAGACTGCCCCCAAAGGGACTGAGTGGAACTCGCCCCAAGAAATAGCGCTCAACAAGGAACAACCCCGTGCTTACTTCTTCTCGTACAAAGATGCTGTAGGAGCGCGCAAGATTTGGCCAAATGAAAACGCATATTATCTGAACCTAGACGGGAAGTGGCATTTCAACTGGGTAGGAAATCCGGAGGAGAGACCTGTCAACTTTCACAAAATGGACTACGACACCTCCTCTTGGGACCTCATTGAGGTGCCTAGCTGCTGGAATGTTGCAGGCATTCAGAAGGATGGGTCACTCAAATACGGCGTGCCTATCTATGCCAATCAACCCTTTATTTTCGCACACAAGGTAGAGGTCGACGATTGGCGAGGTGGTGTCATGCGTACACCGGATAAGGACTGGGTCACTTACAAAGATCGAAATGAGGTGGGGTCCTATAAGAGATCGTTTGAGCTGCCAAAATCCTGGGCAGGGAGACGTGTCAGCCTCAACTTTGATGGGGTCAACTCTTTCTTTTACTTATGGATCAACGGGCACTATGTTGGGTTTTCTAAAAACTCACGTAACACTGCCACTTTTGACATTACAAAGTATCTCACGTCAGGGAAAAATGATATCTCGGTAGAGGTCTACCGTACTAGTGACGGGTCATTCCTGGAAGCACAGGACATGTGGAGACTTCCCGGAATCTATCGGTCAGTATATCTAACGAGCACTCCGGAGGTCCACGTTCGCGACCTTAGGGTTATACCGGAGCTTGACGACTCCTATACTTCCGGTACACTAAGCATTACCACCGAGCTACGAAATCTGTCCTCCAAAGACACAAAAGAGTGGAAGGTAAAGTACACGCTCTATCAAAACGAACTGTATAGTCAGGAAAACAATCCTACAGGGATCAGTGTTACCACACCCTTGACAAATACGCGTCGAGGAGAATCTACACTGACCACGACACTGCTTACCCACAGTACTCCGAAGCTCTGGAGTGCTGAGGAACCAAATCTATATACTTTGGTAGGTGAGCTTATTGACCGCAAGGGCAAGGTCCGCCAGACTTACTCTACAGTCGTTGGCTTTAGAGAGGTGGAGATCAAGGACACTCCGGCAGAGGAGGATGAGTTTGGCTTAGCCGGACGCTATTTTTACCTGAATGGTAAACCCATCAAAATGAAGGGGGTCAACCGTCAAGAAATCAACCCGGAGACCGGCAACACGATTACGACTGAGCAGATGATTGACGAACTAATGCTCATGAAGCGTGGCAACATCAATCACATTCGCCTCTCTCACTACTCGAACTACCCACAGTTTTATTACCTCTGTGATCTATTCGGTCTTTATCTAGAGGATGAGGCAAATATCGAAAGTCACGCGTACTACTATGGAGAGGCTTCACTCAGCCACGTACCGGAGTTTAAGAACGCGCATGTTTCCCGAATGATCGAGCTTATAGCTGCTCACGTCAACAGCCCTAGCATTTTGATCTGGTCGCTAGGTAATGAAGGCGGTCCCGGGATGAATTTCGTGGCGGCTTATGATGCGGTCAAGGACTTTGACCAAAGCAGACCGGTGCAGTATGAGCGCAACAATGATATCGTGGACATCGGCTCCAACCAATACCCCTCCATCGCCTGGATCCGTGAGGCAGTAAAGGGCGAATACAACATCAAGTATCCGTTTCACATCAGCGAGTACGCTCACAGCATGGGCAATGCCGGTGGAAACCTAAAAGACTACTGGGATGCCATCGAGAGTACTAACTTCTTCATGGGTGGTGCGATATGGGACTGGGTTGACCAGGCACTGTACACGACCGACAAGGAGACCGGCGACCGCTACTTTGCATACGGAGGAGACTTTGGCGACAAGCCTAATAGCGGCATGTTCTGTATGAATGGCATTCTGTTCCCGGATCACAAGCCTAAGCCCGTCTTCTATGAAGTCAAGAAAGTCTACCAAGATGCCGGAATTTATGATGCCGGAATCGAGAACGGAAAAATAAGACTCTTCAACAAGCGCTACTTCACCAATCTCGATGATCTAAGACTGGTCGCAAAACTGTATCGGAACGGTGAACTGCAAGCTACTGATGAGCAGGAAATTCAAGGGATTGCTCCACGCAGCTCAAGGATCATAGAGTTGCCATTCAGACGCTCAGAAATCACCAATGACCCAGGCGAGTACACTGTCCAAGTAGAGCTGGTGACTAAGGCAGACAACCCATGGAGTAAAGCCGGGTATGCCCAGATGAACGAAGAGTTTGAGCTCAAGACCGGTGAGCGTCCCTACACCTTAGCACAGTTGAGTAAAGATAAATCCCCACTAAAGGTATCAACAGAAAATAATAAGACTTACTTTTCAGGAGAAGGCTTCGAAATCGTTTTCGACGATCACGGTGGTACTATTTACGGCTATACTTATCGAGGCGAATCTCTATTCAACCCTGGGAAAGGTCCGGTATTGAATGCATTCAGAGCACCGGTAGACAACGACAACTGGGCGTACCAGTCGTGGTTCCAAAACGGATTACACAACCTACGCCACAATGTTTTGAGCCGTACCATCCACAAGAATAGCGATGGCTCTTATACCCTACTCTATTCTGTAAGGAGTCAGGCTCCCTATGGCACTAAGGCTTCAGACGCCAATAGCGGGCACTACAAACTTGAAGACATTGTGGACAAGCCTTTTGGTGACGGGGACTTTCACTTCATCACCACACAGGCATGGACGATCTACCCCGGTGGAGCAATCAGTCTGGATGCAAGCATCCAGCCAAGCAAAAACAATCTAGCCTTGGCGCGACTGGGGTATATGATGCAGCTAACGAAGGATATGGACACCTACACCTATTACGGTAAGGGTCCCTGGAATAACTACAACGACAGATTGAGTGGTGCCTTTGTTGGAAAGTACACCGGCACGGTTGCAGAGCAATTCTTGCCATTTCCCAAACCTCAAAGCATGGGGAATAGAGAACAAGTACGTTGGGCTCAGCTCACCAAGGACAAAGATGGCGTGGGGGTCACGTTTGTAGCGAGTGACCTGATGTCTGTCAGCGCTCTCCCATACAGCGCACTGGAGCTGACTATGGCACCACATCCCCATCAACTACCCGAGTCGTCAGCCACACACTTATGCCTAAGCTTAGGGACTACAGGCTTGGGTGGCAACTCTTGCGGTCAGGGGCCTCCCCTTCTGAAGGACAGGATCATAAGTACCCCACACAGATTTAGCTTCATGATCTTACCTGCCGGCTGGGAGACAATGGTGCAAGCTCCGGAGACATCAGTAGTCCTGGCACAGCGTGATGAACACGGGATGGTAGAGTTGACAGGTCCGGACCACATCGAGTACAGCATCGATGGCAACAAAGTGAAGGAGTACAGCGGAGCATTTGACCTCCGTCGCGGAGGGACCATCTCTGCTTATCCGGCAGGGAAACCTTGGCTGAAAATGGAGATCACCTATCCTTTGATTGAGGCTATTCCGCTGAGGGTAGCCGGTGCATCCAGCCAAGAAACCTATGGTGGAAGTGCGGATAACTTTGTAGACAACAATCCCTCCACTATTTGGCACAGCATGTACTCCGTGACTGTCGCCAACTATCCCCACTGGGTGGTATTTGATGCAGGCGACCAAACAACGCTGAAAGGCTTCAGCTATCTGCCCCGACAAGATGGGAGCAACAATGGCACCATCAAGGAGTATTCCATCCAGATTAGCAATGATGGTACCAACTGGAGCAGCCCGATACTAGAGGGAGTATTTCCCGCCTCGAAAGAAGAGTACAGAGCGCTTTTCCCAAAACCAGTCGTGACGAGGTACGTGCGCTTCAATGCTCTTTCGTCTCAAAATGGGTCAGACTTTGCTTCAGGAGCTGAGTTCAAACTGCTGTCGGACGAAAACTAAGGTATAATCTATAGAAGCCATCGATTGCAAGGAGGCAGAGTCTGACCAGACTCTGCCTCCTTTGGTTATCTAAGGGCAAAAAGTTTCCTACTGGAAATCGCTCGCTTCTATCCGTCAAATCATTTTCTTTCCTACTGGAAACATTTCTCTTCTATCCGTCAAATTTTTTGGCTAAATCGGGAGAGTCAAAAATCCTATTGCATCAACCCTGTATCAAAGGCGAAAGCAGGCAAGATACTTGAGGAAAATTAGGTAACTTTGTGGATACGAATAAAAAGAGCAAAAACAGAATACAACGAATATGGCAAACATTACGATAACTCTGCCCGATGGTTCGCACCAAGAATACCCTCAGGGAGTGACGGCTAAGGATATTGCAGAAAAAATAAGTCCACGGCTGGCAAAAGAAGTCTATTCTGCGACTGTAAATGATCAAGTGTTTGATCTCATGCGTCCGATCAATGAAGATGCAACCGTTGTGCTTCATAAGTGGGACGATCCCGAAGCCAAGAAAACGTTTTGGCACACAAGTGCCCACTTGCTGGCTGAAGCACTTCAGGAAAAATATCCGGGCGTGAAGTTTGGTATCGGTCCGGCGATAGACAATGGCTTTTATTATGACGTAGACCTTGGTGAAGGAGTACAAATAAAAGAGGCGGACTTGGCAGACATCGAGAGCCGCATGCAAAGACTTGCTTCTGAAAAAGCACCATTAGTTCGCAATGAGATCTCAAAGACAGATGCCCTACATTACTTTTGGGATCAAAAAGGGGATGAGTACAAGAGAGAGCTTATAGAAGGACTAGAGGATGGTCACATCACCACTTACACCCTGGGGAGCTTCACAGACCTGTGCCGAGGACCACACATACCGGACACAGGGATGATCAAAGCCATCAAGCTGACCAGTGTCGCCGGAGCTTATTGGCGTGGTGATGAACACCGCCAACAACTCACGAGGATATACGGCATTACTTTTCCAAAGAAAAAGATGCTCGATGAGTACCTGGCGATGGTCGAAGAAGCAAAGATGCGTGACCACCGAAAGATTGGTAAAGAGCTCGAACTCTTCACATTCTCTGAAAACGTTGGCTCAGGTCTCCCCTTATGGCTACCTCGAGGCACCCAACTCAGGCTCCAATTAGAGGATTACCTCAAGCGCATCCAGAAGCGCTACGGCTATCAGCAGGTGATCACGCCTCACATTGGCAGCAAGCAGCTGTATGTCACCTCCGGACACTATTCTAAATACGGCAAAGACTCCTTCCAGCCGATCAAGACGCCGCAAGAGGGAGAGGAATTCATGCTCAAGCCCATGAACTGTCCTCACCACTGTGAGATATACAAGGCGATACCGCACTCCTACCGAGACCTGCCGGTACGAATTGCAGAGTTTGGCACCGTCTACCGCTATGAGCAGAGTGGCGAGCTCCATGGGTTGACACGTGTCCGCGGATTTACCCAGGACGATGCCCACCTATTCTGCCGCCCCGACCAGATCAAGGACGAGTTCAAGAAAGTGATGGAGATTATTTTCATCATATTCAAAGCTCTTGACTTCAAAGATTATGAAGCACAGATCTCCCTGCGTGACAAAGAAGATCACAGCAAGTATATCGGCTCCGAGGAAAACTGGGAGAAGGCCGAGCGCGCTATCATAGAGGCGTGTGAGGAGACCAACCTCAAGACGATTGTGGAGTACGGAGAAGCGGCTTTTTATGGCCCCAAGCTTGACTTTATGGTCAAAGATGCTCTGGGACGCAAGTGGCAGCTTGGTACCATCCAGGTAGACTACAATCTCCCGGAGCGCTTCGAGCTCGAGTACACCGGTGAGGATAACAAGAAGCATCGCCCGGTCATGATCCACAGGGCACCCTTTGGGTCGATGGAGCGCTTTGTGGCGGTACTCATTGAGCATACGGCAGGGAAATTCCCACTATGGCTTGCTCCCGACCAGGTGGCGATCCTACCCATTTCGGAAAAATACAACGACTATGCCTATCATGTCGCCAGCGAACTCCTCAAGAAAGACATTCGGGCAAAAGTAGACGACCGAGGTGAAAAAGTGGGTCGAAAAATCCGTGACAACGAGCTAATGAAGATCCCCTACATGCTTATCGTGGGGGAAAAAGAAGCCAATGAAGGTACGGTGTCTGTAAGAATTCAGGGCGAAGGTGACCAAGGTTCAAAAGAAATTGGTACCTTTGCACAGCAAATATTGGAAGAAGTAGATGCAGAAATGAATGCTTGGCAGAACGAAAAAGAAAAAGCCAAGTAATACTCTGCACTACCTCTCGTTAGTATTTACATCTGAAAAAAGGATTTATAGACAACAACAAGTACATATAACAATACACACTAAATAAGACAGGACTGAATGGCCATACGGAGAAAACGAAACTACTCCCCAAACGACAAAGACCAAAATCAACAAAACAAGGTCAATGCCCAAATACGTGCTCGCGAAGTGCGCTTGGTGGGAGATAATGTAGAACAAGGCATATACTCCATACAGGAAGCACTCAAGATAGCAGAGGATCAGCAGCTCGACCTCGTTGAGATTGCAGCGAATGCAGAGCCACCGGTATGCAAAGTCCTGGATTACCAAAAGTTTTTGTACCAGCAAAAAAAGAAGGCAAAAGAGCGTAAAGCCAACCAAATACAAACAACGGTAAAGGAAGTGCGCTTTGGGCCAAGAACTGACGACCATGACTATAACTTTAAGCTCAAGCACGCTATTGGCTTTTTGGAAGATGGTAATAAAGTGAAGGCCTATGTATTCTTTAGGGGACGTTCTATAATTTTCAAAGATCAGGGAGAACTACTACTACTGAGATTTGCAAGCGATCTTGAGGCATATGCCCAAGTAGAACAGATGCCTACCTTGGAAGGAAAGCGCATGTCCATGCTCTTCTCTCCTAAGAAAGGTATAGCAAAGAAGAAATAACTCAAAACCCGAACAGGTATAGCACCTGCACTTATTGCAGGAAATTATTTTTATAAACTAACACTTCGACGAAAATGCCAAAGATGAAGACTAATCCCGGTGCTAAGAAGAGATTTACTCTCACCGGATCAGGTAAAATCAAGCGCAAGCATGCTTACAAGAGTCACATTTTGACCAAGAAGACTAAGAAGCAGAAGCGTCGCCTAACCAACACCGGTCTTGTTCACAAGACTGATGAGGCACGAATAAAGAAGCTCCTAGTCATCTGATCGTTCTGGCAAAGAATGATTTGACGACAGTAAGCAAAAAACTTAATGATTTTTATAACAGGGTGGTAGCTAGAAAGTATGGATATTCTTTATGAGTCCATCGCTTGACACCCACAGCATTTAACAACAATGGCAAGATCAGTAAATCACGTAGCATCCAGAGCAAGAAGAAAGAAGGTGATGAAGCAGACCCGTGGCTACTATGGTGCACGCAAAAACGTGTGGACGGTAGCAAAAAACACGTGGGAAAAAGGACTTTCCTATGCTTATCGTGACAGGAAGGCAAAGAAGCGCAACTTCCGCTCTCTATGGATCCAGCGTATCAACGCAGCAGCACGCCAAGAGGGGCTCTCCTACTGTAAGCTAATGGGCATGCTACATGCAAAGGGTATTGAAATCAACCGTAAGGTCCTTGCTGACCTGGCGATGAATCACCCCGAAGCATTCAAGGCTATCGTGGATCAAGCACGCGCTTGATTTAGTAATTGCGATTTAAGCTAGCAAGTTTTTACACTTGCGGACCCGAGATGAGTTTATCATTTCGGGTCTTTTTATTTCGTATATCACCATTCCATAATCACTTTTCATAGCTCCCCAAAAGAACGTTACCACTTCAATAACAATGCCATCGCCCACCAGGGCTCACGCATTTGAAGTTTAGAGGTAGTCGGTAGTGATGATATCGGTGGGGGCTTTGGTGACATTGATCTTTTGCAGAGCCGCCAGGACTCTTTTCTTCTTTTTCTTCTACCTCTGCCGTGTACTGAAAAAGTTTCCTACTGGAAAGAGATCGCTACTATCCGTCAAATCATTTTCTTTCCTACTAGAAACATTTCCCTTCTATCCGTCAAATTTCACCCCCCTCCCCGAGTGGCAAAAACAGGGAGACCTGGGACCTTGCGTCTTCCTTAGTTCGTCTCCCATGCGCTACTTGATGTCGTAATTGATGAAAAAGTCCGGCTCCTCCGTAAAGCCATAATGCTCAGCCAACACCGACATCATCACCATCGACTACCTCTCAACTTCAAATGTGTGAGCCCTGCATCGCCCGCTTCGGAGTCACGTTTACTACTAACAATTTGGTACCTTTGCAGCCGAAGGATATACCATGAAATTAGATCTAGTATCAGCATATAAGCCTACTGGTGACCAGCCCGAAGCCATCGAGCAACTTGTAAATGGAATTCGGAGTGGACAGAAGCACCAAACTCTTCTCGGGGTGACAGGGTCAGGGAAGACTTTTACTGCTGCCAATGTTATCCAACAAATCGATCGCCCCACCCTAGTCTTGAGCCACAATAAGACACTTGCAGCGCAGTTATATGGAGAGTTCAAAAGTTTCTTTCCAAACAATGCTGTAGAGTACTTCGTCTCCTACTACGACTACTATCAGCCCGAGGCATACATTCCGAGTTCGGATATGTATATCGAAAAAGACATGGCTATCAATGATGAAATTGAGAAGCTGCGTTTGAAGACGACCGCCTCACTTTTATCAGGTCGGTCGGATGTAATTGTAGTGGCATCTGTATCATGTATCTACGGTATGGGGAACCCGCAAGACTTTGCCTCCAAACGCGTTGAGATCACAAGTGGTAAGCGAATAGATCGTGACAATCTGCTCAAAGAGCTGGTTAACGCGTACTACATCAATAACAGCTCAGAATTCAAACCCGGTACGTTTCGTGTCAAAGGAGATACGCTGGATATCTTTCCGGCAGTAGAAGGCTATGAAGGTGTTGCTTATCGGGTTGAGTTTTGGGATGATGAGATAGAGCGTATATCTGCATTCGAGCCGCTCACATACAAGGTTACAGACATTCTTGACGAGGTCTACATCTACCCTGCCAATCTCTTTGTCACTACAAAAGAGCAGACAGAGCGTGCTGTGGAGATGATCAAGTACGATCTGGAGCAACAGACTGCCCTTTTCCACAAGATGGGTCAGCCCTTAGAGGCAGAGCGTCTCTATGAACGGACAAGCAGCGATATTGCCATGCTAGAAGAGGTGGGTTACTGCTCAGGCATCGAAAACTACTCACGCTATTTCGATGGTCGCAATCCCGGGGAACGCCCCTTTTGTTTGCTGGACTACTTTCCCGATGACTACCTAATGATCGTGGATGAAAGCCACGTAACAATTCCACAGGTGAGAGGAATGTATGGTGGCGACTTTAAGCGCAAAACAAACTTGGTAAACTATGGCTTTAGGTTACCCGCCGCTATTGACAACCGACCACTCAAGTTTGAAGAATTTCAGCAACTTCTGAACAATGTCATTTACGTCAGTGCTACGCCGGCTGACTACGAATTGGAGAAAAGTGGTGGTGTTATCGTTGAGCAGATTATTCGCCCAACCGGGTTGCCTGATCCTAGGATCGAAGTGCGTCCTACTAAAAACCAAATCGATGACCTGGTAGAGGAAATCCATCAGCGTATCGAACGCAACGAGCGAACACTGGTAACAACTCTGACCAAGCGAATGGCAGAGGAGCTCTCAGAGCACTTAGCAGAAATGGGGATCAAGACCGAGTATATCCACAGCGAAGTGGTGACTATCCGACGTGTCGAAATCATGGAGTCACTGCGTGCAGGAGACTTTGACGTACTCGTTGGAGTAAATCTTCTGCGTGAGGGATTGGACCTTCCGGAAGTTTCCCTCGTTGCCATACTGGATGCAGACAAGGAGGGTTTTCTGCGCAACCACCGCTCCCTTACTCAAACCGCAGGAAGAGCGGCGCGCAACCTCAATGGTCTTGTGATATTTTACGCAGATACTATTACGGCAAGTATGCAGCTGACTATGGATGAGACCCACAGAAGACGCACAAAGCAGTTAGCATACAACGAAGCTCACGGCATTACACCCAAGCAGATCATCAAAAGAAGTGCCTCCATTCTAGACCTGACCGGTCCGAGCAAAGAACTTCAAAGACCGCAGCCTAAAGAATATCGAATAGAGCAACAACAGATAAAAGCAGCGGAAAAAAGTCTGGATCTGATGGATGCAGATACCCTGGAAGAGCAGATCAAGAAAACAAGAGAGGCTATGGAGTCAGCAGCAAAAGCCATGGACTTCATATCTGCTGCTCAGCAGCGCGATCACCTATTTGAGCTACAGGCCAAGCTAGGTGACTCCGGTAAAATAACCGATCTCGAGCGAAGAGCGGCTGCTAGGAAACAAGCAGTAGACCACCAAAAAGAAGCCCATCGAAAAAATTCAATTAAAAAGTAATTGACTTAGTCTTTGCAATCTGGTTTATATGAGCTATAAGGACATCAAGATCTCAGACTATTCCTATGATCTTCCGGACGATAGGATAGCTAAGTACCCACTCAGTCGTAGGGACAGTAGTCGTCTACTTCACTACGTGGATGGAGTCATCAGTAGCCACCTCTTCAGTGACTTACCCAGCCTTCTTCCCCAAGATACGCTAGTGGTCATGAACGACACCCGAGTGATTCGTGCCAGACTAACTTTTCACCGTGAGACAGGCAGCCGTATTGAGGTTTTTTGTCTGGACCCTATAGCACCGGCTCTATACGAGCAAGCGCTAAATGCCACTAAGCAAACGACATGGCACTGCATGGTGGGCAACTCTCGGAGGTGGAAAGAACAGACTCTGAGTAAGCAATTACCAAATGGAGGGATACTTACTGTAGAGAAAGTACCGGGAGAGGCATCCCAAGTAAAATTTAGCTGGGACACTGATGCTGCTTTTGGAGACATCCTAGAGTCTGTGGGTGAGCTCCCCATCCCGCCCTATCTGAATAGAGAAACAGAGGTGAGCGATCTCAGTACTTATCAAACGGTCTATGCGGAGCACGAAGGATCAGTCGCAGCCCCCACAGCAGGCTTACACTTTACGCCTGATGTACTGCTCGACATGAAGGAAAAAGGCATACGGACCACAAAAGTCACTCTTCATGTAGGAGCCGGAACGTTCAAGCCGGTCAAGAGCGAAACAATGGGAGGTCACGAAATGCACTCCGAGGTGATACACGTAACTACAGACGCACTAAAAGCAATTACTCGTCATGTAGAAGAGGGCAAAACCATCACAGCTATAGGCACTACCTCTACTCGTACTCTGGAGAGTCTCTACTACATGGGAGTAAACGTACTCAAGCAGCAAGATAACCCCTACTACGTTCGCCAATGGTCACCCTATGAGATACCGCATGACGATATCGATACTCTCGAAGCTCTAAAAGCCCTTGAAGCCGAAGACCATGATATAGTTGGGGCAACGCAGCTCATCATTGAGCCCGGATTTAGATACAGACTGGTAGATAAGTTGGTCACAAACTTTCATCAGCCACACTCTACACTTCTTTTACTTGTTGCTGCTCTGGTTGGTGATGATTGGAAGGAAATATACCACTATGCGCTGAACAACGGCTATCGTTTTCTCAGCTATGGTGATAGCTCACTCCTAGAGAGGCAGACATGTCCCAAGTAAGGCTCCTAAATAAAAGGCTTCTCAAGCTAGCTCTCCCCAATATACTAAGCAATATAACGGTACCCTTATTAGGCATCGTTGACTTGGCTTTGGCGGGGCACTTGAATAATGTGGGGGCAATAGGAGGGGTATCCGTATCCTCGACGATATTCAACCTCATCTACTGGAACTTTGGCTTTCTCCGCATGGGGACGACAGGGCTTACAGCCCAGGCTCATGGCATACAAGACAAAGATGCTATGGGGCGGAATCTAGCTCAATCACTCAGTATCGGAATTTCCTTCGGACTGCTGATCTTACTCTTTCAGTCCCCCTTGCTTAGAGGGTTGCTGAGTTTACTGCGGCCTGAGCCCCTAGTGGTCGATTATGCCACAACTTACTTCAACATTGTCATCTGGGGTGCACCCGCCATTCTCTGTACCTATGCACTAAACGGCTGGATTATAGGAATGCAAAACACCTGGTGGCCGATGCTCGTAAGTATCGTTACGAACGTGACCAACATCCTGCTTTCTGCCACTCTTGTGATCGGATACGACTGGGGGATCAAGGGTATAGCTACCGGTACGGTCATTGCGCAATGGTTAGGCTTTTTGCTCCTCCTAGGCGGTGGATGGTGGCTTTTTTTGAAGAAAGACAAGGCAACTTTCCCGGACACATTTGGTGCACTGAAGATAGGTATTCGGAGGTATTTCAGCACAAATGTGCATATCCTCATACGGACTATGCTGCTCGCCTTTGTCTCTTTTTACTTCACGTCAGCAGGGACCCGAATGGGGACACTTACCCTTTCATCCAATGCTCTACTTCTACAGTTTGCGACCATTTTTAGCTACTTCATCGATGGATTCGCCTATGCCGCAGAAGCACTTGTCGGACACACTTATGGTCAAAAAGATCGCAAGACCTTACTGTTATCGATACGGATACTTGGGGTTTGGGGGCTTGCATTAGCTGTTCTTGTTTCATTGATATATTACGCAGGAGGCAGCTACTTCATACATTTCCTCACGGACATACCAGAGGTTCGGCAGTTCGCCCTAGAGTACATTGGCTGGGTATACCTCTTGCCCATCACAGGATTTCTTGCCTATCTAATGGATGGCATCTATGTGGGTCTGACCGCTACCAGGCAAATGATGACCAGCATGTTTATAGCCGTGGGCGTTTTCTTTCTTCTGAATACCTCACTACCCTTCTCTGACCCCAATAATGCCCTCTGGTGTGCTTTTGTCACCTACCTCTTAATCAGGGGAGTGATCCTCACCATGATGCTTCCTCGCATACTCATGCCACGAAATTATATTGGCGTAGGGACCACTTTTCTTGAGACCGAGGAAAAAATACGCCAACTCCTCACGAGCAAGTACAAGAATAACATCCGCCTGGCACCATTCTATACCACTAATGACTCGAACGGAAGCGGACGTGAGTATCTCAATACCGTTGCAGAGCTTCGTTCATCCAAAGCACCGGAGTTGCTGCGGCAAGAACTCAAAGACCTGGAGAAAAAAGCAGGTAGAGGCAGCAAAGAGCAAGGTGACGAAGTGGTCCTTGACCTAGACCTTGTCAGTCGAGAAGATGAGGTACTTCGTCCCAAAGATTACCACCAACCGTATTTCCAGATGGGGTATAAACTCCTGGTGTAGCTCTTTTCATCTAGTTCGTTTTTCCACACCGTATCAAGCCAAAAAATTTGACGGATAGAAGCAAACTGTTTCCAGTAGGAAAGAAAACGATTTGACGGATAGAAGCAAACGCTTTCCAGTAGGAAACTTTTTACTACCCCAGGGTGGCTGTTTTTACAGCACACCTATTCTGCTGTTTTTCAGAAATATACCCGATTAAGGATTTCGATTCCGTCCAGGATTCGACGGCCACCTTATGGTCAGAGCTTATCAAAATCAATATCTTTTTAACTATGGACTGATACGATCACACCTAGCTAGAGATATTGGCTAAAGCGTATTGATTAGATCAGTTCTCTTCGTGGCTTGGTCGTATCCTAGAAGATACGTGAATTTAGGTGCCGTTCATTGACATCTAAGGTTTTTTGTTAGATTTGTCTTGGAGTCTTACCAACTCCAAACCAAGCATATACCTTATAGCAAGTGAAGAGCAAAAGCCTTTTTAAAACCACGACCATACACGAAGAAAAACCTATAATTCGTACAACATATTAAACAAAACACGCTATGGTAATTTGTATTCCTAAAGAAATCATGACCAGCGAGAACCGCGTGGCCGCAACTCCTGAAACGGTAGAGAAATTTGTGACGGATGGACATACCGTTTATATCGAAGCTGGTGCAGGACATCCTTCTTTTCACGAAGACAGCGCTTATATCGAAGCAGGCGCCACCATTCTCCACGACACAGAGGCTCTATTTGAAAAGGCAGATGTCATACTCAAGGTAAAAGAACCTCTTTTCAACGAAAGAATTGGGAAGCACGAAGTAGACATGATGCATGAGGGGCAGTATCTCATTACATTTATTCACCCCGCATCACCCGGAAACCACGAGATGGTGCGTAAGCTTGCCAACCAAGGTGTAATAGCCCTTACCCTTGATGGTGTTCCCCGTATTTCTAGAGCTCAAAACTTGGATGCCCTCACATCTATGAGTACCTGTGCCGGATATAAGGGAATCCTTATGGCTGCCAATGACCTAGCTAGCTTTATGCCTCAAATGTTCACTGCTGTAGGTCAGATAAAGCCTGCCAAAGTACTCGTTATCGGTGTTGGCGTAGCCGGTCTTCAAGCCCTGGCCACAGCACGTCGACTGGGAGCAATCACTTATGCTGCTGACATCCGCCCTGCAGCTGCTGAGCAGGCCACCAGCCTTGGAGCCAAAGTCATTGACACCGGCGTCCCGGAAGAATTGGCCATTGCCGATGGTGGGTATGCTAAAAAGTTACCCGCAGATGTTCTATCCAAAGAACGTGAACTTCTTTTTCCAACCATCAAAGAGATGGACGTAGTGTTCTGTAGCGCACTTGTGCCCGGCAAAGTAGCTCCTATCATCATTACAGAAGATATGGTCAAGGAGATGAAACTTGGCTCTGTGATAGTGGATATCTCCATTGATCAGGGTGGCAACTGTGCTATTACTCCTCCAGGAGGTAAAGAGCGCAAACATGGTGTAATGATCAATGGCATCAAAAACATCCCCGGTCTTTTACCCAATAGCTCTACATGGATGTTTGCTCAAAACATCTACCATCTTGTCAAGTACCTCACCCATGACGGAGAAATACAGCTTGATATGAATGACGAAATCTGTAGTTCAATACTCGTCACACGTGATCATCAGATAGTCCACACAGGGACACTCGAAGCAATGAATGCCTGAGCACGGGGGCGATGATCCTAATCCCACGGGTGTGTGTCGAAATGCAAGATAAGCACGACAGATCGACTGCCCTTGTTGACATAAACCCATTGGGATTAGTATCGATTACTTACGAAAAGGCGTTTTGAACGTCATCTATTATTTTCTTTAGACTTCATCCTATGACCCACCCTCTTATTCTTTTGCTTGTCTTTGTTGTTTCAGCGCTTGTGGGCTATTTTGTGATTAAAAAGATCCCCAGCCTTCTCCACACTCCCCTTATGTCCGGCATGAATGCCCTATCCGGTATTACAGTCATTGGAGCTATCGCGGTTGTGGCAGACACCCTTCAGTTACTAGACTTTACCACCTCGCCATTCGTCAGTTCTAGTATGGGAGCTCATACTGCACCCCTTTATGTAGCACTGATACTTGGAGGCATTGCCATTGTTCTTGCTATGATTAACGTAGTAGGAGGTTTTGGTGTAACGGAGCGTATGCTGCGAATGTTTCACAAAAAGGAAGACAAGAGATAAACAGCTATGCTACTCAACATCATCATTCCGATACTGATCATTGTAGGCTTGTGGCTAATGAGCCGAGTCCCGACATCGCTAAATGGCAACCGCCTAAGCATGTTGGCTATGTTGTTTGCTATCCTAGCAGCACTATGGGGACTAGACTTGGTTTCACTACTTGTTCTTATACTCTTCTTGCTTGTTGGTGGAATAATCGGATACGTCATGTCTCGGCGAGTACAGATGATCCAGATGCCTCAGATGGTTGGCTTGCTCAATGGCTTGGGTGGAGGTGCATCAATGCTGGTCGGTGTAGTCACGCTTATGGGGATTATGCCTCCGACGGAGCTTGCAGGTCGCCTGACCAACTATCTGTTTTTTGCAGGATCCTACACGTCCGTTTTGACTCCGTTTGAATCATGCACTGCCGTACTTGCAATACTAGTAGGTACGATTACTCTTACGGGAAGTCTGATTGCAGCGGGCAAACTCCACCGAGTCTTGCCACAAAAGCCAATCCACCTAAAGCGGCACTCATTTTACTTAACGGCCTTACTGGTGTTATGCCTCGCGCTGCTTACATGGGGCACATGGTTTTTCACTCCTACCAACACGGCTTGGATAGTTGTCTTGTCCATCCTGACATCAGGACTATTTGGAGTGCTCTTTACGATACGAGTAGGAGGTGCAGACATGCCGATAACCATCTCCCTGCTCAACTCCCTAAGTGGTGTTGCTGGAAGTATTGCCGGGATGGCGATTGGCAATGTGATGCTTGTAGCCATAGGTGGGGTTGTAGGTGCATCTGGGTTACTTTTGACCCAGGTCATGTGTCGTGCGATGAATCGTCATTTCAAAGATATTTTATTGGGCAAAACATCTGCACCTGCAGCTTTGAGCACTCCTTTGGATACAAGTAATTTACCTTCTGATGACGAGCCAATAGAAATGCCCTCTGCTGAAGGAATTCCCCCAACGTCCGCTAGCAAAAAATCCCTTAAAGAGATCCTTAGTTCTGCACGTAGTGTTATTATTGTACCAGGATACGGCATGGCACTTGCTCAAGCGCAACATGAAGTAAAACGACTCGAAGAAGAGCTGAAGAAAAATGGGGCTACCGTCAGATACGCCATCCATCCTGTAGCGGGACGTATGCCCGGGCACATGAATGTCCTTCTTGCCGAGGCTAATGTTGACTACGATATGCTGAAGGAGATGGATGAGATCAATGAGGACTTCAAGGACACAGATCTCGTCATCGTGGTGGGTGCCAATGACGTACTCAACCCCGCCGCTCGTGATGCCGAAGGAACACCCATCTACGGTATGCCCGTGCTTAACGTCGACCAGGCACGTAATATCATCATCTGCAACTACGATCTTAATCCAGGCTATGCGGGTGTGCCTAACCCACTGTACGAAAGAAAAAATGGAGTGACACTATTACTTGGAGATGCAAAAGAGACGGTAAACAGTCTGATTGCTCAAGTCCACTCGTCTGGTGAAACTCCATCTACCGAAAAGGCAGACAGCGATTTCCTACTAGATGCTAAATCTGTCATCATTGTCCCCGGCTACGGCATGGCTTTGGCACAAGCACAGTTTTTGGTAAAACAGCTGGAGGAAGCTCTTACTGAAAACGGGGCTACCGTCAGATACGCCATCCACCCTGTAGCGGGACGTATGCCGGGGCACATGAATGTCCTTCTTGCCGAGGCTAATGTTGACTACGATATGCTGAAGGAGATGGATGAGATCAATGAGGACTTCAGGGACACAGATCTCGTCATCGTGGTGGGTGCCAATGACGTCCTCAACCCCGCCGCTCGTGATGCCGAAGGAACACCCATCTACGGTATGCCGGTGCTTAACGTCGACCAGGCACGTAATATCATTATCTGTAACTACGACCTTAAACCAGGCTATGCGGGTGTACCGAATCCTCTATATGAGGATAAGCGAGTCGTCCTTATGCTCGGTGATGCAAAAGAAACACTATCCAAATTGATCAACGACATCCACAGTTGAACCTGCATAAGCAGTCTATAATATAGTTTGTAGATCATACGAGAACAATTACTTTGAAATCAGAGGGTGCGCCGAAGCTTATGTATACTTAATGCACCCTCTGATTTTTCCACTACAGACTTAATGAAAAAGGAATAAGCCTTGTTGATAACTAGAGATGATTTTTCATCGGTTCTTATTTGGTGAACGATAGGAATATAATTACCTTTGAGACAAGTTGAGATCTGTAGAGATCCAGATAACAAACAAGCTTTTCAGATTGACATAAAAACATAACACAAAAGATGAATGATGTAAATCAAATACTCAAGTCCGCCAAGTCTGCGATGTCGGATACCATTGACTTCCTCGAAGACAAATTGAGTAAAATTCGCGCAGGCAAAGCCAATCCCAAGCTTTTGGATGACATCCGTGTTGAATACTACGGCAACCCTACTCCTCTAAACAACGTGGCAAACGTAGTTGTGCCAGATGCCAAGACGATCATCGTGACTCCTTGGGAGAAAAAGATCCTATCGGATGTGGAGCGAGCAATCATGAACTCTGATCTGGGCATCACTCCCGAAAACAATGGAGACATCATCCGCATCACCCTTCCCCCACTCACTGAGGAACGTCGCAAACAGCTGGCGAAGCAGGTGAAGTCCGAGAGTGAGTCCGCTAAAGTATCTGTACGTAACGCACGCCGTGACGCCAATGATCAGATAAAGAAAGCGCAGGATGAAGGTCTGTCCGAAGATCAGGCACGCGATGCAGAAAAAGAAGTGCAAAAAATCCACGACGAATACATCAGGAAGGTAGATGAGGTATACAATGCAAAGGAAAAAGAAATCATGACCGTCTAAAACAGTGTGAGCACAATAGATGCCCCCATAGACGCTCAAGAACAACACACGGGGAAAGATCGGATGACATCTCTCCTCGTGTGTGTGTTGTCTTAGCATCATATTTGTCACTGTGCTCATATTGTAATTCAAATAGAAGATTTGCGTGATCGAAACTAACGAAAGTGGTCTTATTGAGGGTCTGGTGACTCATACATCCAGCAACTCTTATATGGTACGAACGGCCGAAGGAGTGTTGCAAGGAAGGCTCAAGGGTAATTTCAAACAAGATAATATCCGGACCACCAATCCTGTTGCCATCGGTGATCATGTCGTCATCGAAAGCCAGAGTGAGCATGAGTATCACTGGATTGTAGATATCCTTCCTAGGAAAAACTACATCATACGACGTGCCACGAACCTTTCAAAGCAAGCACAGATCATTGCCGCCAATCTTGATCGAGCCCTGCTGATCGTCACGGTCAATTATCCGATTACTTCTACCACATTCATCGATCGATTTTTAGCGACTTGTGAGGCGTACAACGTCAAGGCTTCTATTATCTTCAATAAGACTGACAGATACAGGGCTGAGGAGGTAGATGAGCTCCGTCAACTGACTAAGATATACACCGGTATAGGTTATCAATGTTTTCAAGTATCTGCCAAGAAGGGTGATGGAATGGAGCAACTAAAGGACTTTTTAAGACAGGGGGTCACACTTTTCTCTGGACATTCAGGGGTAGGAAAGTCTACCATCATCAATAGCCTTATACCCGGTGCAGCCCTAAGGACTAGGGCTATATCTGAGGTTCACAATGCGGGAGTACACACGACCACCCACTCTGAAATGATCCCGGTACCCTACTCTCCCGGAGCTTACATTATTGACACCCCGGGGATTCGCGGATTTGGCACGTTGGATTTTGAGAAAGAAAATATCTGTCATTATTTCCCAGAAATATTTGAGAGCAGCCGGGAATGTAGGTTCCACAATTGCACGCATACACACGAACCCGGCTGTGCTGTGCGTAAGGCCTTGGATAGTGGTAAGATCGTCCAATCAAGATTCCAAAGCTATCTCAGTATACTACGAGAAGATCAAAGCGAGAAGTACCGGCTACCCTACCAAGATTAACGGCAAAGTAAAGATTTCCACGCTTGCAATGCATTTCAGACTCTGTTTCATTCATTCCACGATCGGATATTTACATTTGAAGTCAAATCGTCCCCTGTTTTCATACATTTTTCTGTAAATTTGTGACAGTGCTTCGTTATAACACTCTTGAAGTACTGATTTAGAACATATTGAGCCTTTGTTTTAGGAACAATAAATACAACACCAAGCATGAACGATAAAATCCAAGCACTTGCTGAAAAGATCTACAAAGATGGTGTAGAGAAAGCCACCGAAAAAGCTGACCAAATCATTGCATCTGCGCAGGCAAAGAGAGAAGAAATCATAGCCCAAGCACAAAAAGAAGCGGGCGAGATCATTGCTCAGGCTAATATCGAGGCTGAAAAAGAAAAGGAGCGCACCGGTAGTGAAATACGCATGAGTGCCATCTCAGCTAAGGAGGCTCTTGAGACTGAGATAACCAACCTGCTCACCGACCAGTCCGTGACAGCCGGCATCGAAGAAGCCATCGCCACACCTGAGGCTCTCTATAACATCATTGTGAAGATGAGCGAGCAGATGATCAAAGAGAAAGGAAACGAGGTCACGATCAGCACTGCAGATGCCAAGCAGTTAACTGATTACTTCAGTAATAAAGCCGGGCATCTATTGGAACAAGGCGTCAAGATCGAATCTGTCCAAGGTACTCCTGAAACGTTTGATATAGCACCGAAGTCCGGAGGGTACAAGCTCAGTGTAAGCAAGGGAGCTTTTATCAATTACTTCAAAGAGTTTTTGCGCCCAACCCTACGGGAACTCCTATTCACTGAGGACAGCACAAAATCGGAAGCCTAAATAAAGGATTCATATGGCTCAGTACTATACGCTTGGTGCTTCATTACCCACACTAAAGATAGACGATCACAAGGGAAATGAATATGATGCTGTGACATTCGTAAAAGAACTGTTGCAACAGTCATCAAAATCAGATACTAAGCAGATCAACCTCCTACTGCTTCCTGCTGATAATGCTGTGCTCCTTGCCGCTCTCAAAGGGGACCCTATCCCTGTCATTGACGGGCCTATGGCAGTAGGAGTAGAGAAAATACAGGCACTGGTGAAGCTTCTAAAAGAAAAAGAGCTTGATGCAGTAGATCCTTTTGACGGCCAAGAGGTAGTCAGAAGGAAAGACTACCCCGCATACATGATTAGTTTTGCCCGTGAATTTCTTACGGACAAAGCGACAGAGCGACCGCCGGAGTTTTTCTACGAAGACATCCTACAAGCGATGTACTACGAACATGTACAAAAAGAGGGGAATACCTTTCTTCGGACTTGGACGGCACTTGACCGGAACATCACCCTTGTACTAGCAGCGATCACCGTAAAGCGCTTTGATCTTGATGCAAGAAAGCTCATCATCGGAGAAAGTGAGCTGGTAAAACAGCTTCGAACCGGGAATTGGGGGGACGTTAGCTACTTAGAAGAAGGAGAGGTCGTCAAGGCAATCACGCAAATTAGTGAAGAGAAAAACTTATCCCTACGGGAACGAAAGATTGACGACTTCAAGTGGGATTTCCTTGATAGCTTGACCTTTGCAGATACCTTTTCGATCAATGCAATGATGGCCTACTACCTAAAATTGACAATCATCGATAGGTGGAGCAAACTGGACAAGACACAAGGGGAAAAGACCTTTCGTGCAATAGTGGAGGAGCTCAACAAAGAAGGGAAAGACGACCTAGAAGCTTTTAAGGAAATGACAAAAAGCAAAAAAAGCAGGTTTAGGCAATAACGACTAAAACGAATATAGAACACAACATACATATAAGTGATGAAAACAAAGGGCAAAGTAGTAGGTATCGTTTCAAACCTTGTCACCATCGAGGTTGACGGTCCGGTAGCACAAAACGAGATCTGCTACGTGACGGTACAAGGCAAGGACTTGATGGCGGAAGTTATTAAAGTGGAGGGTCGGTATGCCAACGCTCAAGTCTTCGAAAGCACCAGAGGTATGAAGGTGGGAGACGAAGTTGTATTTGAGCAACATATGCTTGAAGTACAGCTAGGTCCGGGCATGCTCTCCAAGAACTACGATGGTCTTCAGAATGACCTTGATAAGATGGAGGGTGTGTTTTTGAGTAGAGGACAATACACGGATCCTCTTGATCGGGATGTCCGCTGGGATTTTCATCCACTTGCAAAAGAGGGTGATACTGTGGAAGCAGGCAGCTGGCTCGGTGAAGTAAATGAAAACGGTCAGCCTCACCGGATCATGGTACCTTTTTCATTCGAAGGTAGCTACAAGCTCAAGTCTCTGGTAAAGGAAGGCTCCTATACGGTAGACGATGAGATCGCTATTGTCACGGATGAAAATGGCAATGACAGAAAGATAACGATGGTACAGAGGTGGCCCGTAAAGCGTGCCATCAAGTGCTATGATAGCAAGCCACGACCCTACAAGATACTAGAGACCGGTGTACGGTGTATCGACACCATGAACCCCATCGTTGAAGGAGGTACTGGATTCATTCCCGGAGCGTTTGGAACCGGGAAGACTGTCCTCCAGCACGCAATCTCGAAGCAGGCAGAAGCCGATATTGTGATTATGGCAGCCTGCGGTGAGCGTGCCAATGAGGTGGTGGAAATATTCAAGGACTTTCCAGAGCTTGAGGATCCCCACACGGGGCGTAAACTCATGGAGCGAACCATTATCATCGCAAATACCTCCAATATGCCTGTCGCTGCCCGTGAGGCGTCAGTGTACACAGCCATGACTATAGCTGAGTATTATAGAAGTATGGGGCTAAAGGTTTTGCTAATGGCTGACTCTACCTCTCGTTGGGCTCAAGCGCTAAGAGAGATGTCCAACCGTCTCGAGGAACTTCCGGGCCCGGATGCCTTCCCAATGGACCTTTCAGCTATCATCGCAAACTTCTACGCTCGTGCCGGCTTTGTCTATCTAAAAAATGGAAAGACCGGATCTGTCACCTTCATAGGTACAGTCTCACCGGCAGGTGGTAATCTAAAAGAGCCGGTGACAGAAAACACTCAGAAGGTTGCTCGCTGTTTTTACGCACTCGAACAAGACCGTGCAGATAAAAAGAGATATCCGGCGGTCAATCCAATCGAAAGCTACTCCAAGTACCTAGAATACCCGGAGTTTCAGGAGTACATCACGGACATTACCAAACCCGGATGGTTTGATATGGTAAACGAAGCCAAGCGCCGTATGATACAAGGAAAAGAAATCTCTGAACAGATCAACATTCTTGGCGATGATGGTGTGCCTATTGAATACCACGAGATCTTTTGGAAGTCAGAGTTACTGGACTTTATCATCTTCCAGCAGGACGCCTTTGATGAGGTAGACCAGCTCTGTCCTTTGAAGCGCCAACAGGTTATGCTTACAAAGGTACTGGACATCTGTAACATGAAGTTTGACTTTGGGGAGTTTACGGAGGTTAGTGAGTTCTTCAAGGAAATCATCAATACGATGAAGCAGATGAACTACTCTGAGTTTGAAAGTAGTCAGTACAAACAGTACGATCTTCAACTGGATGAACAACTAAAAGAGCGTAAGCTTGCGAAATCTGAGGCATAACATACGATATGGCAACAAAAGCATTTCAAAAAATATATACACGTATCTCTAAAATCACAAAAGCGACTTGTACTCTGCACGCTCAAGGTGTGGGGAATGACGAGCTGGCCATCATCGATGGCAGAATGGCTCAAGTAGTTCGAATCTTTGGAGATGAAATTACACTTCAGGTCTTTAGCGGAACAGAAAGTATTCCCACTGACGCAGAAGTCGTTTTCCTTGGCAAAGCTCCTAGCCTAAAGGTCAGCGATAGTCTTGCAGGCCGTTTTATGAACGCCTATGGAGACCCCATCGACGGAGGTCCTGCCATTGAGGGAAAAGAAATTGAAGTAGGAGGTCCATCAGTGAACCCCGTACGTCGTGCGCAACCATCTGAGTTGATCGCAACGGGTATTTCGGGGATTGACCTAAACAACACCTTGGTGACAGGTCAAAAGATTCCATTCTTTGCGGATCCTGACCAACCCTTCAATGAGGTAATGGCAACAGTTGCTCTTCGAGCAGAGTCAGATAAGATCATCTTGGGCGGTATGGGGATGACGAATGATGACTACCTATACTTCAAAAAGACGTTCTCTAACGCCGGAGCACTCAATCGGATCATTAGTTTTATCAATACGACTGAGGATCCTTCTGTAGAGCGTGTTCTGATCCCGGATATGGCACTTACGGCTGCAGAGTACTTTGCTGCAGAAAAGCATGAAAAAGTGCTTGTACTGTTGACCGACATGACCAACTACGCTGACGCCTTGGCCATCGTATCAAATAAGATGGACCAGATCCCATCAAAAGACTCAATGCCCGGCTCACTATACTCTGATCTTGCCAAGATCTACGAGAAGGCAGTCCAGTTCCCAGATGGAGGCTCCATCACGATCATCGCAGTGACGACGCTTTCCGGTGGAGATATTACACATGCTGTGCCCGATAATACCGGGTACATTACTGAGGGGCAGCTTTATCTAAGGCACGACAGTAATATCGGTAAGGTCATCGTTGACCCATTCCGTTCGCTATCACGACTTAAGCAACAGGTCATCGGGAAGAAAACGCGTGAAGACCACCCACAGGTCATGAACGCTGCGGTTCGTTTGTATGCAGATGCAGCCAATGCTCAAACCAAGATGGAAAATGGTTTTGACCTTACGGACTACGACCAGCGAGCTCTGGACTTTGCCGATGAGTACTCACATGATCTACTAGCCATTGATGTGAATATCAACACGACAGATATGCTAGATACAGCCTGGCAGCTCTTTGCTCGTCACTTTACTCCTTCAGAGGTAAATATCCGACAAGAGTATGTGGACAAGTACTGGCCTCAAGATATAAAACGATCAGACTCGGAAGAGCACACCCCGGAAGAAAAAGAGATAAAACAGGCCTAACAGCTCTATTTCATAATACAGAATGGCCATAAAATTTCAATACAATAAAACTTCGCTCCAACAGCAACAGAAAGCGCTAAAAATGCGTGAGCGAGCTTTACCTACTGTGAAGAGCAAAGAGAGTGCTCTGCGAATGGAAGTGAAGCGAATAAGGAGTGAAGTAGAGTCACTGGAGGAAGAGCTTGAAAAAAGTCTCAAAAGCTATGACAGTCTGATTGCACTGTGGAGTGAGTTTGACCCTACACTTGTCAGTGTGACCAATGTCAATATGGAGGTTCGAAAAATAGCCGGGACCCCTGTCCCGGTGCTTAAGGACGTTGAGTTTGAGGTGCGCCCCTTTAGTTTGATGACCAACCCCACTTGGTTTATGGAGGGGACCAGGCTGATACGCGACATGGCTACGCTGGGTATTCGAGCTGAAGTGGGTAGGCTTGAGTTGGAAATACTTGACCATGCGCGTCGTAAAACCACTCAAAAGGTAAACCTCTTTGAGAAAGTGCAAATACCCGGATACCAAGAGGCAATTAGAAAAATCAAGCGCTACCTAGAGGATGAAGAATCCCTCTCAAAAGCATCTCAAAAGATTATGAGAGAAAACCTAGAGAAAAAAGCCAGCAAGCGACAAGTGCTATGATAGAAAAGATGCGAAAATACTCGTTCTTTATTTTTGAACCTGAGTACTCTGCATTCCTTCAAAAGCTTAAAGATCTTGGCGTTGTACACATACAAAACAATACCGATCCGAAGGAAATAGAGCGCATAAAGGTTATCAATGAAGAACTGGACGACCTATCTCGTCTGAAGTCTCGCTTAACAACGATAGCAAGCAACTACCCTCTTGAGAAGGATCAATCTCATGAGGATATTCCTCATGAAGGCATCGACGAGACAATACTCGGTGACTACACACGTTTTATCGATGCGGTCAACAGAATAGACGAGCGTATCCGAGGGCTTCAAAAAGAGCTATCCCACTACCATCAGCAGTATCGAGAACTCGAAGCGTGGGGAGACTTTGATCCTGCACTTATCTCAAAAATCACGCGAGCAGGCTATAGCATCCAGTTTTGGACTGTGCTAAAGTCCCAGTTCAACCCAGAGTGGGAAGAGCTGTATGATCTAGAGGTTATCGCTACGGCAGGACGATCCATATACTTCATCACAGTCTCACGAGACAGCAAAGTCCATGACCTTGAATATGCGGAAGAAATTACTCTTCCGGACACGAGCCTAAGCGAGCTCCAAGTAGCTATTGATACACTCAAAGCTCAACTCAAAACAGAACAAGGAAAGCTTGCCTACCTAGCCTCCCACACCCACATCCTGGACGTGGAAGAAATTCGTCTTAAGAACGAATACAAGCTTGACAACGCCTACTACCAAGGGAATCGCCTATACGATGACAACCTGGTTATACTCGAGGGGTGGGTTCCGGAGCCCAAGGCTACCAACCTAGAGCATAGCCTTGACACACTTGACATTGCGTATACCGAACTCGAGTACAGCAAAACAGAGGATGTCCCGATAGAGCTCAAAAACAACCGTTTCACACGTGCTTTTGAGCCATTGGTGAAAATGTTTTCTCTGCCCAACTACAACGAGTTTGATCCGACCCCGTTTATAGCACCCTTCTTCATGCTCTTCTTCGGGATCTGCTTTGGCGATGCCGGGTATGGTTTGCTACTGCTTATTGCATCAACTCTGTTTAAGCCCAAAGTCAAGCCTAGCGCCAAGCCTATCTTGGAGCTGGTACAGTACCTCGGGCTTGCTGGAACGGTGATTGGGTTCTTTTCCGGATCTTTCTTTGGGATCGAGCTCGTAAAGGTACCATTCCTAGCCTCGATCCGGTCGTTCTTCATCGACTCCGAAAACATGATGGTGATCTCCTTGGCTCTTGGTATGATACAGATCATTTTTGCCAAGTACATCTCAGCATTCAAGAAAAAGTCCCAAAGTGGGCTGAGTGCTTCACTATCACTTTTTGCGTGGCCTACACTCATAGTGATGCTTCTCATACTGCTTGGACTGCCGGCACTTGACATCACCCTACCATCGTGGATCGAGTACACCCTCTGGGGGATAGCAGGGCTATGTATCCTCCTCGCACTGCTCTGGAATAGTCCGGGAAAAAACATATTCCTAAACATCGGGAAAGGCTTGTGGGATACATACAATGTAGCCTCTGGTCTGCTGGGAGACACCCTATCCTATATCCGTCTCTTCGCAATCGGACTTACGGGAGCTATCCTTGGACAAGTGTTCAACAGCCTTGCATTACAAGTCACAAGCGGAGTCGCATGGTACATTGCCGTACCTGTTGGGCTAATTATCCTATTGCTAGGACACACGATCAACTTTGGCCTGACGATGATTAGCGCCCTGGTACACCCTATCCGACTCACCTATGTCGAGTACTTCAACAACTCTGAGTATGAGGGTGGTGGCGAGCCATACAATCCACTGAATGAGCTTTCATTAGAAGATGATGAAAACTAAGCTTCCACGTACACATATTGGAAACAAAACAACTTAATCACAAACATACTACACAAGACTAGAATTTTTATGGAAACAACAATGATCATGTCCTACTTAGGTGTCGCTCTCATGGTAGGTTTAGCCGGTATCGGCAGTGCTATGGGACTTACCGCCTGCGGTAAAGCTGCTATTGGCGCCATGAAGAAGGACCCCTCAAAGATGGGACAGTACATCGGTTTATCTGCACTACCATCATCACAAGGTCTGTATGGATTCATTGGGTACTTTTTTGCCAGCGGATTGATTAATCCTGAGATGTCTTATCAGGTAGCTGCTGCAATTCTCCTCTGTGGTCTCCTACTAGGTGTCGTAGGTCTTGCCAGTGCTATCAAGCAGGGTCAGATCCTCGCTAACGGTATTGCAGCGACTGCTGATGGGCACAACGTCTTTGCTATCTCAATGGTAATGGCAGTGTTCCCGGAGCTCTATGCGATCCTAGCACTGCTGGTGACCCTGCTCACATTCATGAGCTTCTAAAAAAGGCACAAAAACTAGGGTACACTTAAGAATTGTACCCTGCCCTAATATCGCCGAAGGCTTCCACCTATGGAAGCCTTCGGCGACTTTTTACTTCATCGTGTTGCCGGTAGGTACTTCACGAGAGCCGATTACATGAGAGCAAAAGTTTCCTACTGGAAACCGTTTGCTTCTATCCGTCAAATCGTTTTCTTTCCTACTGGAAATAGTTCTCTACTATCCGTCAATTTTTTTACCCGGATCCGAGGTCCCGAAAATCCTATTGCATTAACCTTGATGACAGGCTTTTATTAATTGTGGATTAAACAGAATTTTGGTAAATTCGCACGAGGTTGTAGGGTGTACTCAGGGTATCGCTACCATTGTCCGAATCACTCCCATTTTACCAACCTAGACCAGCTGATAGTGAGGATTCCTCCGATACTAACAGTATTGAGAAACTGAATATAGAGATACAAACTCTTTAGTATACAACAAAACGACGATGAAAGATTTTTTCAAGATGACATTTGCCTCCTGCTTGGGTGTCATACTAGCAAGTGGCGTGGTTTTAATTCTTTTTTTTACATTCCTAACAGCCACAGTATCCGGTATCGCAAGCTCCCTTCAGGGCGAGCCAAAGTCAAAGCCCACATTGAACAATGGCTCTGTTCTACTTCTGGATATGGAGGGACCTCTTTCAGACCAGTATGTTGTAGACTACTTTGACTTCCTTGCTAACAAAGGCAATCAAACAAACTTTGCCCTTCCTCAAATCTTGCGTGCCATAGAAGGAGCAAAGGAAAACCCAAAGATAGAAGCCATTGTGCTCCGACTCGAAAAGTGCCAAATGGGGTTTGCCACTGCACATCAACTACGCAGCGCACTAGAGGAGTTCAAGCAATCGGGGAAAAAAATATACGCCTACTCCGATATGTACTATGGGTATGGAAACTACTATGTCAGCAGCCTGGCTGATAAGATATATGCCAGTCCGAAGGCTACACTAGGGATCACAGGGCTAAGCTCGACAGTCCTATTCCAGCGTGGTTTTCTTGAGAAACTGGGTGTTAAAATGGAGGTGTATAAGGTGGGGACTTTCAAGGGGGCTGTTGAGCCTTATGTACTAGATAAGCTGAGCGATGCCAACCGTATGCAGATACAGACTTATCTGGATGGCCTATGGGAAGGTACAATGGCTCAGATAGCAACTAATCGGAATATCTCTACCGGTACGATACAAGCATATGCAGACAGTGCAGTATTCATGAAAGGAATAGAGAATGCACTGGAGCGCGGTCTTATTGATAGCTTGGTTTATGACACAGACATTGACCGTGTTTTGGCACGAGATATCTTAGGAGATGAAAGCGCTGACCTCAACACTCTGCGTGTAAATGAACTTCTCAGGCATGAGAAGAAAGGTGGCGGAGGCAATATCGCCATACTCTATGCAGAAGGTAATATAGTAGATACCGAGCCGGAGGACAACCCCTTTGCTATGACCGACAACCAAATTGATCCTAGAATCGCAAGACAGCTGGCAGAGCTGGCAGATGATGACGATGTAGATGCCGTAGTCTTTAGGATTAATAGCGGTGGAGGATCTGCACGGATGTCAGAGCTAATCGCTCGCGAAGTGGTAAAGCTAAAAGAACGAAAGCCAATCGTGGTATCCATGGGCGACTATGCTGCCAGTGGCGGGTACTATATTGCATCCAATGCAGACAAGATCCTAGCAGATCCGTATACCCTTACGGGATCTATCGGAATTTTTGGCCTCATCCCCAACTTCACGGGCACTGCAAACAAACTTGCTCTGACTCATGATACTGTAAAGACAGCAGAGATGGCAGATCTTCTGGATCCACTTCGTCCATCAACTCCTCAGGAAAAAGCGGTAATGCAAGAAATGATCGAAGAGGGGTATGATGAATTTTTGACTCGTGTCTCTGAAGGACGCGACATGACCAAGGCGCAAGTAGACTCTGTCGCCCAAGGTCGAGTATGGCTGGGAAGCGCAGCTCTGGAGCTGGGATTGGTAGACCAACTGGGTGGGCTTCAAGACGCAGTTGTGGAAGCTGCACGCTTAGCAGAGCTTGACGAATACCGTGTGACAGACTATACTCTTGCGAAAAGCTGGAGTGAGATGTTCTTCGGCATTAACCTGAGTGAAACCATCAAGACGCTCACTCTTAGTCCCGAAGAAAAGGTCATGAAAGCAGTCAACCAAATGACTAAAAACATGAGCGGTATACAAGCTGTGCCACCGTATCCATTGACTAATATACAGATGGATGCTCCTAGAACAGTTTACCACTTAGACTAACCTCATCCAGAAACACGACAGTCCGGAAGAATGAAAAGACGTGGCAATATCCTCCTAAAGCTTCCAGCCATACTGTATGGCTTTGGGAGCTGGGTGAGGAATGCTGCATTTGAGCTCAATATCCTTCCCTCTGTCAAGCCAAACATTCCGACAATATGCGTCGGGAACCTCTCTGCAGGAGGAACAGGCAAGACTCCGCACATTGAGCTACTCATTCGTCTACTTACACCTAAGTATAGGGTGGCAGTCCTCACAAGAGGCTACGGGCGTGTGGGGAAAAAGCCAATCATAGCCACCGAAGAGGATACTGCACGTACCATTGGAGATGAACCCTTTCAGATCAAAAGGAAGTTCCCGGATGTCATGGTTTACGTTGATGCCAACCGGCGCAGAGCACTGGAGATCATGGACGCCATGCCGGCTAAGATCAGACCGGACGTTGTACTGATGGACGATGGGTTTCAGCACAGGTATGTAACCCCTACATTCAATATACTGTTGACCCCCTTTCATCTACCCTACACACAAGATGATTTCTTGCCCTATGGGAACCTCAGAGAGTCAAAAGCAGGAGCTGTGCGAGCAGATAGCATCATCGTAACCAATACTCCCCCGGATACCAAGCCTATCGGAATCCGAAATATCACAATGGATCTCAACACTCTGGACTATCAAGAGATCTACTTCAGCCGAGTCCTCTACGAACAAGTATCTCCGCTATTCCCGGACACTGCCGGCTCTCCTCCGACCGAAGATACTCCGGTGATTGCAATGGCTGGAATTGCTAACCCCGGCTCTTTCTTTGGCGAAGTGGAGAGGAACTTCACTGAAGTGTTGGATGAGCTTACCTATCCGGATCATTACCCCTACACAGCACAAGACATAGAGGAGCTCACCGATCTGCTCACGGAAGAGAGTAACTCAATACTGATAACAACAGAGAAGGATGCCATGCGCTTGCTCGGATACGAGAACACCATCGCTGACGAGCTCAAACACCGGATATGGTACCTTCCGATACAGGTATACCTATCACCCAAAAACACCCAGCGACTACTCCGAAGAGCAGAACGAGCGATACGTGACAACACGCTACACTATTAGGAACAATGATACAGACGATGACTATACAAATCATCAACAAAAGCAATAACCCCCTACCCCAATATGCGACTGCAGGATCTGCCGGGCTGGATGTTCGTGCTTTTTTGGGCAACGAAGTAGAGTTAAAACCGCTGGAGCGCATGATGATTCCGACAGGACTCTACCTTGCAATCCCTGAAGGGTATGAAGTACAGGTGCGTCCCCGCAGTGGGTTGGCAATCAAGCATGGGATCACCCTTGTTAACTCTCCCGGCACAATTGATGCTGACTACCGTGGTGAGCTTGGTATCCTTGCCATCAATCTATCAAACACGCCCTACAAGATTCAACCCGGAGAACGCATAGCCCAACTCGTAGTCGCCAGGTACGCTCACATTCAATGGGAGGAAGTGGAGACACTGGACGAAACTGCACGAGGGTCCGGAGGTTTCGGACACACTGGCAAGTAACCTTTACTCAGATATGACAAACCGATCAAAAATCGGACAGAAAGGGCATAAGTCAAGCCTTGGAGCGTACTTTGCACTCACAGTATAGTTGACTGTAATAGTAATATTGAAACATGAGCAAGAAAAATCATAAGAATAGTAAGGAGGATCTGGAGAATAAGAATCTAGAAGAAATGACTTCTAAAGAAGAAGAAACGTCTACAGAAACTCCGGAAAAGGAGGACGCGGAATGCCAAGGGACAGAGGCCTTAGCTCAAGAACTGGAAGAGCTCAAGGATACCCACCTCAGACTAAGAGCCGAATACGACAACTTTAGGAAGCGTACACTTCGGGAAAAGGCAGACCTTATCAAGTACGCCGGAGAGAAGGCAATAGTCGACTTTCTAGAAGTTGTCGACGACTTCGACCGAGCTCTATCAAATATCCCTGAGACCGAAGACAATAAGGAGCTCCGAGATGGTGTAGAGCTGATTCGTCTCAAGATGCTTACAAAGCTCAAAGCCCAAGGAGTCCATGAGATGGAAGTGATAGGGGAAGATTTTGATGCTGAGCATCACGAGGCGGTGGCAATGGTTCCAACTGATGATCAAAGCAAGAAAGGAAAGATCGTCGACTGCGTCCAGAAAGGGTATAGTCTCAACGACAAAGTAATTCGTCACCCTAAAGTGGTGGTCGGTCAATAATACATAGCAAATACAGAAATAGAAACATGCACGACTCCAAGAACTACAATGAAGACGGTCGGCATGTTTCTCTCAATAGTGAGAAATAGATGACCAAGAGAGATTACTACGAAATACTGGGGGTCTCTAAAGATGCCTCGGATGATGAAATAAAAAAAGCATATCGAAAGACTGCGATAAAATACCACCCGGACAAAAACCCCGGTGACAAGGAAGCTGAAGAAAAATTCAAGGAAGCTGCCGAAGCATATGATGTGCTCCGTGATCCTGATAAAAGAGCCAGATACGACAGGTTTGGTCATGCAGGGGTAGACAATTCCGGTGGCGGATTTGGAGGAGCCGGTGGCATGAGTATGGAGGACATATTCAGCCAGTTTGGTGACATCTTTGGGGGCTTTGGTGGTTTCGGAGGATTCAGTGGTTTCGGAGGATTTAGCGGTCAAGATCGCAGTGGCAGTTACAGAACCCGCGGAGGAGACATTCGGATACGTGTCAAAGTCACCCTTCAGGATATCCTCAATGGTACCGACAAGCGTGTGAAAGTCCGCAAGGATATTGCATGCAAGCACTGCGATGGGAGCGGTGCAGAGTCCGGAAGCGAAGCTGAGACTTGCTCCACATGTCATGGTTCCGGCACAGTGATTCGTACTCAGGAGAGTATCTTCGGACGTGTCCAGACACAATCCACCTGTCCCACCTGTGGTGGTAGCGGGCAAGTAATCAAGAACAAATGCAAGCACTGCAGTGGATCCGGCATTCAACGTGGAGAAGAAGAGGTGAGCTTTCACATACCACCCGGTGTGGCAGAAGGTATGCAAATGACGGTCAGTGGTGCAGGAAATGCAGGGCCAAACGGCGGTCCCAACGGGAACCTTCTCGTCCTTTTTGAAGAAGTCCCCGATCCTAACTTTATTCGTAACGGGAATGACATTGTTTACAGCCTACTGCTTCCCATAGGTACAGCACTGCTGGGAGGTAAAGTAGAGGTCCCCACACTCGATGGCCGTGTCAGAGTGACTATAGACCCCGGCACACAGCCCGGCAAGATTTTGCGTCTACGCAATAAGGGACTGCCAAGCACTCGAGGGTCAGGAAGAGGCGACCAATTGATCTCTGTACAGATCTTTGTGCCGCAAAACCTGAGAGGATCTGATCTCAAGCTTGCCCAAGAATTGCAGAATAGTGCTGCATTTGAGCCCACAGAAAGTGACAAGAAAAAGTTCACAACAGAGCAGCGACAAAAGTTTGATCGGTATGAATACTGACAAATGAATGCTTGACTCCAAATCAGTTTAATCAACAAAAAGGATAGCCCGAATTCGGACTATCCTTTTTTTGAATAAGAAGGTAAGTGTACCTATCTGTTCGGGGGTAATTATACCGATAAGGTTATTGGAATCAGGGTTACTACAGCCGTTTTTTTGCACTTCGGATCCGGGCAAAAAATTTGACGGATAGAAGAGAAAAGTTTCCAGTAGGAAAGAAAACGATTTGACGGATAGAAGAGAAAAGTTTCCAGTAGGAAAGAAAACGATTTGACGGGTAGTAGCGAACGGTTTCCAGTAGGAAACTTTTTGCACCCACGTTATCGGCTTTCACGGAGTACCTGTCTGCAAAACATTTTTGCAAACATTGACCTGATTATCAATGAGTACCTCTCATGCATTAGCCGAGTTGTAAGGCTGTGGCTCTGAAGTGCGCTTCCGCATACTTACGAGTAACGCGTAGGGTTTTCTTGTCGGATGACGGGGCCTCAAACATAGCATCCGTCATAATTGACTCGAATATACTACGTAGCCCTCTTGCACCGACCCTAAACTCGATTGCCTTTTCCACAACAAAATCATACACACCGGGGTCTATTTTTAGCTCTACCCCATCCATTCCCAAGAGTTTCTTGTATTGCTTTGATATTGCATTCTTGGGTTCTGTAAGAATTCGTTTGAGCGACGGAGCATCCAGAGGTGTCAAGTAGGTCAACACCGGCAGTCGTCCAATTAGCTCAGGGATTAACCCATAAGCTCTGAGGTCAGCCGGAGTCGCATACTTGAGGAGATCATCTCCATCTTCCTTCTTGTGACCTCTTGAGACACTATTAAAGCCCACCATCCGGGTGTTGAGACGCTGAGCCACCTTTCGCTCAATACCGTCAAATGCACCTCCACAGATGAATAGGATATTCTCAGTATTGACGAGGATCATTTTTTGCTCCGGATGCTTGCGTCCGCCTTGAGGAGGCACATTTACATCAGTCCCCTCCAAGAGTTTGAGCAAACTTTGCTGTACCCCCTCTCCTCCTACATCACGGGTGATACTAGGGTTGTCAGCCTTACGCGAAAGCTTATCAACTTCATCAATGAAGACGATACCCCGCTCTGCTGCCTCGACATCGTAGTCAGCCACCTGTAGCAAACGGCTGAGTATGCTCTCCACATCCTCACCGACATACCCGGCTTGAGTAAAAACGGTCGCATCAACAATCGTGAAAGGGACCTTGAGCAGTCGAGCAACTGACTTTGCAAGCAGGGTCTTGCCTGTACCGGTAGGACCGATCATGATCATATTACTCTTGTCAAGCTCTACATCCTCTATCTCAGGATTGTTTAGCTCCACATCTACCGTACCCGTCTTGCTCAGTCCTTTGCTATAAAGCCGCTTATAGTGGTTATATACCGCGACAGCTATGCTTTTTTTTGCCTCATCCTGACCTATAACATATTGGTCCAAAAACGAGACAATTTCCTTAGGCTTGGGAAGATCCTCTAGGTCAGGAAGGCTAAAGCGTGCCTCTTTCTTCTCCGCTTCTTCGGCATTTTTGACAGCATAGTGGACAGCGTCAGCACATTCATTACATAGGTTGCCGACCGGTCCCGGGACGAGGTATTTCACCATTTCCTCAGGACGACCACATATACTACAGGTAGGAGTTTGTCCTCTTCTTGGTGGGTTCTTAGTCATTTACTTTCTTGTCTTCGCTCTTCACCAATACCTTATCGATTAGCCCATAGTCTAGTGCTTCTGGTGCTGTGAGCCAGTAGTCACGGTCGCTATCTTTTTCGATCTTCTCGATACTATTACCGGAGTGGTTGGCAAGGATCTGATAGAGCTCCTTTTTGATCTTCAGTATTTCACGAACCGTGATCTCCATGTCACTAGCCTGCCCCTGAGCTCCTCCCAGAGGTTGGTGAAGCATCACGCGAGAGTGAGGCAGTGCAAATCGCTTCTCTTTTTTCCCTGCGACCAAAAGTACGGATGCCATACTTGCAGCCATTCCGGTACAGATGGTAGAGACATCGCAGTCGATGTACTGCATGGTGTCATAAATTCCATATCCGGCATATACACTGCCTCCGGGAGAATTGATGTACAGAGATATATCTTTACCCGGATCACTGGTCTCCAAAAAGAGGAGTTGAGCCTGGATGACATTTGCCACATAGTCATCGATCGCAGTACCTAAGAAAATGATACGGTCCATCATTAGGCGGCTAAAGACATCCATCTGTGCCACATTGAGCTGTCGCTCTTCGATGATCGTGGGTGATATATAACCTCTTGACGCTTGGCTCGTAAACTTTGTATAATCATCCAGAGCCTGGCTGTTGAAGCCGAGGTGCTTGGTGGCGTATTTCTTAAATTCGTTGTTGTCCATATCGTTATTAAATTAGTATGTTCTGAGAAAGAGAATGCAAAGACTATACCACACGATGTATCAATAGCCCATAGGGCTACCGTAGTCCAAGAAGGCTCGCATCGCCATCGGGAGGTATCGAATGACACTACTCGCAGTCAGTGACTCCTCTTGGTACTCTGATCGGTAGAGATCGGCTGCATACCCATGCATGTAGACTCCGGCTAGGCAAGCAAGTAGAGAGTCCTTTTCTTTTCCTAAGAGTGCCAGCAGTACCCCCGTCAGGACATCACCGGTACCTGCCGATGCAAGTCCGGGATTTCCTGATGAGTTGAACATAGCATGACCTGTACGGCTGCATATGACAGTATAAGCACCTTTTAGCACAATGTTGACTTTGTACTCCATCGCCACTTCTTTTGCACGCTGAAAACGCTCATACCCGGAATGACAAGGACCAAAAAGCCGATCGAACTCTCCTGCATGGGGGGTGAGGATAGAGTCTGTGGGTAAGAGGTTGAGCAAAGATCGATCCTCTGATAAGTGGTAGAGTGCATCAGCATCCAAGATGATGGGTCGGTGGTAGTTTCTGAGTAAGTCACTCAAAGCCTGCCTACTCTGTGCCATACGCCCAAGTCCCGGACCAACTGCCACCGCATCGTATCTACCAAGATCCGGCAAGGTGCTTAGGCTGCTTTCGCTCGCATCCTCATGCACCAGTGCCTCGGGTACAGTAGTGTAAATAATCTGACCTGTATCCTTCGGGACGTGGACAGTAAGATGGCCTGTCCCAGATGTATATGCTGCTTTTGCAGCCAAGACCGCTGCCCCCATCATCCCCCTGCTGCCTGCTATGAGCAGAGTTCGTCCGTAGTCGTATTTGTTTGAGAAACGTGGACGGCGGTGCAGGATGCCGGACATCTCGTCTTCACCGAAATAGCAGTCCTCAACACCAGGAGTGGCAGATCCATCATCGAGTCCGGCATTGATAACCTTCCACTTGCCCACATAGTCCTCATTCTCTGCGAAAAAGAAACAAAGTTTTGGTCCGTGAAAGGTGTACGTGTAATCCGCCTGGATCACATAGTCCAAGTTATTCTTACTATTGTCTTCAGGCAACAGTCCGGAGGGAATCTCCAGCGAAACAACAGTGCCATTCTGGGCATTGATATAGTTGGTGACACCGGCTAGTTCACCTGTGAACGGGGCAGTTTGGTCCAGACCACAAATACCATCAAGTACAATGGTCTTGTCATCAATTACAGGAGGGTGAAAGTCAGTCTGCACCTCAAGGGTCGGCACATTATTAGCCTGGAGTTTTTTCTTTGCCCATACGACGATATCGGGAAGAGTACCCGTAGGGTTGAGCAGCACTACCTCTACCGGATGCTTTTGTTCGGTGAGTGTGGCAGCCACGAGCAGAGTCAATGCCCCGGTTCGATTGGGGCCGGCAAAGGCAACCATCCTACTCCTCCCCCTAAAATCTCTCTGGTACTGGACACAAAAGGTACTCGCGAGCTTCTCGACAATTTCCTCCGAAGTCAATGCCCCCACCCCCATCATTGCTTTGCTTTCAATAGCTTCTTGTGATTTTCGGTTCAGTACTTTTAGCATGATCTATCTTATTTCTACTAGTTCTGTTTTATGTTGTAGCTCATCTTGCCAGCTCTCTGTCGGTGGTAGGATCTGTTGATCAATCAACCAGTCTCTCTGCTTCGCAATGGATTGAAAGGCTCGATCCAGTCCCTCCATATCCCTGTCATCAGTGGTAAAAGGTAGCGGTAGATGTTTGCAGCCACTGTCATCAATGATAGTGGGGAGTGCCCCAAAGACGTAGGGGTACCGTTCTGAGTGATGGTAGCGTGCAGTAGGTAGGGTGAAAGGTGAGTCATCGTTAGCAAACAACATCTGTAGCGAAACCAGTGCCGGGCTCTGATACGCAGTATGACCACGAAGTTTATAAATACGCAGACCTGAGTTTCTCACTTCTTTGTGAAGTGCTTTATAGTCCTCGTCTTTATAGCCAATTTCATCCAGGGATTGGTTATTTACCCTCAGGGTATGCAGAAAAGTAGCCATGGAGTTGTCATGAGACCCTAGGGTAAGTGCGTCTTTGAGACAAACCTCATCCCCAAATCGTCTAAACAAGGCCCTTCTGAGTCTCAGCGTATCCAGGGCTGATAGTGACATGACCCTATCAGCTGGCAACCCACTATGCACCAGTAAAACCAATCCTATGAGATCCGAAGGATTGGATACACAAACCAACCTTTTCACCCTGTTTCTCACCGGCGCAATTGCCCTCGCTGTTTCTACAGCCATCGGAGCATTATCCGCCAACATCTCTTCTCTGCTTTGTGCTTTAGCACGAATACTACGGGAGAAAAACAGATAGCCACCATAGGCGCAGGCCTCCGGCACAGAAGTGGTAGTGGTAATCTTTACACCTTCGATATTGGACTCTTCAAGTTCGTCTTTCAGCCCCTTTAGGCGATCTTCATTACTACCACACAGCACTAGATGTGGCGAAAAACGAGAAATGACACTGTAGTAGACCAGCTCACTACCCAGCATACCGGTGGCTCCAAAAACAACCAAAGGTTCTTGGGTATGAAACGACTGCGGCATCAACCTATACGTCCTCAATAAACAACAAAGAAGAACCACCAAGACCCTTCCACCCCATACCGAGATGAGAAGAATCCCTGGTCCTTCGCTGTAATAATAAAACAGTTATGAGCATGCTGCACCCCTCTTTTGAGAGACGTAGCATGACCTATATTCTCAGTCGTTTTTACGCACTTTTCCCTCGGCACGCTTGTCCAGGAAAATATGCAAGATATAACCAATAACGACAATAGCGAGACCACCTGCCAATGCGCCATTGGACTGGGGTAAAAAGTTTGCGAAAGCGATTAGCATTAAAAAAATCGCTCCGATGATCATCACAATGACTCCGAAATATCTCATAGCCTTTATTGTTATTGTAAGTTTTTCTATGGTCTTGATGTATGCCGTACTTTGTCTGGTCCACTACGAACAAACGCAACCTCCTCAAGTGAGATCATAAGTTAGGCAAAATAACATTAGTGACCCGGAAGGGATTCAAACCCTTGACCTTCAGAACCGGAATCTGACGCTCTATTCAGCTAAGCTACCGGGCCATCACTTGGTATGAGACAAAGTTACCAATTAAACTTTAAATATCCGAGTATAATCCACTCATCAATCCAGAAAGTAACCACTCCGGATGAGCAGACAGCGCAACAAGATCGAACCTACTTAATGTAAATCAAACAGTTATCCTTTCCACAGACCGGGCTTGAAGTATCCTACTGGAAACATCTCGCTACTACCCGTCAAATCGTTTTCTTTCCTACTGGAAACATTTCGCTACTATCCGTCAAATTTTTCACCCGCATCCGAAGTGTAAAAACCCTATGGTATCAGTCCAAGAAAAACACGCTAGTTTTTCAAGAAAGAAGAATGATTTTTCTTGACAAATCTATTTGCTCCAGCCCTATAAAAAGCCTACTGTTGAATGAGCGGAAATGAGTACCTTTGTCGCGATGAACAGAATGGATATTCAGTACCCGCTGCTGAGTAAAATAGACTCGCCTGCGGATGTAAAAAAACTGGAGCTTGACCAGCTCCCTAATCTCTGTAAAGAGATCCGTGCCTATATGCTTGACATCCTAAGCCAAACTCCGGGGCACCTGGCAGCCGGACTAGGTGTGGTAGAGCTAACTGTAGCACTGCACTACGTCTTTGACACTCCCGAAGATAAAGTGGTATGGGATGTAGGACACCAGTCATACCCCCACAAGATACTCACGGGCAGAAGAGATAGCTTTAGCACCATCCGTCATTGGGGCGGTCTCTCGGGCTTCACGCATCCCGACGAAAGCCCATATGACTCGTTTGTATCTGGACATGCTTCCAACTCTATATCAGCTGCACTGGGTCTGGCAGTGAGCAATCACCTCAGGCACGAAGACAGTCATGTGGTTGCCGTCGTTGGTGACGGAGCCATGACAGGGGGATTGGCATTTGAGGGGTTGAACAACGTCGCATCACAGCCCAATAACTTACTCGTCATTCTGAATGACAACCATATTTCAATAGACCCCATTACCGGGAGTCTTAGCAAATATCTGGTTGATCTGACGACCAGTAAGCTATACAATACGATGCGTCATAAGGGCTACCAAGGCCTGAAGAAACTCAATCTGATTAACGACACACGCAAGCAAAACATCCAGAGGGTCCATAATAGTCTCAAAGGACTGATCAATGATGAACAGCCTAATCTCTTTGAAGGATTCAGCATCCGGTACTTCGGACCGGTGGATGGTCATGATGTTCTGGGGCTAGTCGAGCGGCTGAGTTTGCTCAAAGACTTCCAAGGGCCCAAGCTACTTCATATCAAGACCGAAAAAGGCAAAGGCTACAAACCTGCAGAAGAGGATGCCGTCGTTTGGCACTCGCCCGGGTTGTTTGACCGCTCTACGGGTAAACGCATCCAGGCACCACAACTCCCCGATGAACCGGAAAAGTTTCAGGATGTCTTCGGCAAGACGCTACTTGATCTGGCACGCTCCGACGAACGAATCGTAGGCATCACTCCTGCGATGGTCTCCGGCAGCTCTTTTGGGGAGATGATGGAGGCGTTTCCGGATCGAGTTTTCGATGTGGGTATTGCAGAGGGGCATGCCGTCACGTACTCTGCCGGGCTGGCACTGGGCGGGTTGATCCCATTTTGCTGTATCTACTCTTCATTCATGCAGCGTGCATACGATGAGGTGATCCACGATGTTGCCATGCAAAAGGCACCTGTCATCATCTGCCTAGACCGTTCCGGCTTGGTGGGAGAGGACGGCATGACTCACCACGGGCTGTATGATATTCCATACCTTCGGACCATTCCCGGACTGACCCTGATGTCCCCTTATGACGAGTGTGAGCTGCGCCAAATGATGTACACGGCCTACAAACATGTAGCTGAGCTTGGACCAATCGTCATCCGCTACCCAAGAGGAAAGGGATCAAATGGGCACTGGCACGTGGACTTCGAAGAGCTTCCGATAGGCAAAGCTCAAGTGCTCCGCAAAGGAGAGAGGGTATGTGTCATCAGCTATGGCCCCATAGGCAACAATGCCAAGATAGCTCTGGACGACTTGGCAACGGAAGGGATACACGTCGGGCATGTCAACCTCAGGTTTCTCAAGCCACTGGACACAGATACCCTCGATACACTGGCGATGGAATATCAAGACATAATTACGATCGAGAACGGCTCACTCTCCGGAGGAGTAGGAAGCGCTATTTTGGAGTACTACTCAGACCGGGACATCGATGTCAACATTCACAGGATGGGGGTAAGAGACCAATTCGTTCGGCATGGTGCTGTTTCGGTACAAGAAGCCTACGTAGGCATTGACCCGGAGAGCATCGCAGACACTGTGCGCAAAGTATACAAGGAGGATCAGGTATGAGGATATTTATAGCCGGAGCAGGAGAAGTAGGCACGCACCTTGCCAAGCTACTCTCTCGTGAAAATCACGATATTGTCTTGATGGACCAAGACCCTGCCAGAGTAGAATTTGCCTACGAAGACAGTTTGGAAATAATGCCGGTGGTAGGTGATCCGACCTCGGTAAAAGAACTGAATCATGCGGGTGCGGGAAGTAGCGAGCTATTTATAGCCGTGACTCCTGAGGAAAGCTCTAATATAGTAGCGTGCATGCTGGCTAGCAAGCTTGGGGCTAGCAAAACCATGGCTCGAATCAATAACAACGAGTACCTACAGCCGGATAGTATCGAGTACTTCAATGCCCTAGGTATCGATGACATGGTCTACCCCGAGTCACTTGCCTCGCAGGAGATTGCAGCCGGGCTCAAACTGCCGTGGACCAAGCAATACTGGAGCGTTTTTGATGGGAAATTGGATCTTGTCGCGGTTCGCATAAGTCCCTACTCTCCCCTTGCCGGTAAAAGGCTAATGGAGCTCAGCTCTCTAGAGCAAAAGCTCTTTCATATCGTGAGCATCATACGGGAGGATGAGACGGTCATACCCGGAGGTAACGATGTGATTCACGTCAATGATATTGTACTCGTTACAACAGGACCAACAGAGTTAGATACCGTCCGCCGATACTGTGGACAACAAGAAATAGAAGTAAGCAAGGTCATCATCATGGGTGGAAGCCGTATAGCACTGCGTACAGCAGAACAACTCCCAAGTGACTGGAGTGTGAAGATCATCGAGAAGGACTACAGTAAGTGTAAGCGGCTTTCTGAGATTGTAAACGAAAACACACTCATCATACATGGGGACGGACGTGATGTGGACCTCCTCAACTCCGAGGGGATAGGCAACACACAGGCTTTTTTGGCACTGACGAGTAACTCTGAGAGTAATATGATCGCCACCCTAAATGCGAAACGTCTGGGGGTACCCAGATCAGTTGCTCAGATCGAAAACTTAGATTACCTCGACATGGCCAATCAGATGGGCATAGGGAACCTGATCAATAAAAAGCTCATAGCTGCATCTGCTATTTTTAGACACCTCTTGCAAGTGGATATTTCCAACGCCAAGACCCTATCTGTAGGGAAAGGTGACGTCCTTGAGCTGCATGTGAAAGAAGGGTCAAGGATCACTCGCAACCCGGTACGTAACCTCAAGCTACCGCGCACCCTCACACTTGGTGGATACATGAGGGACGGAAAAGTCATGCTGGTAGATGGTGACACCAGGCTTCAGGCTGATGACTCGGTGATGGTCTTTAGCCTTGATACGCCGGCGAGTCAAATCATGAAAGTCTTTGGATAAGAATGGTACGCATCCAATCACATTTCAAGGAAAGCAAAAAGGTTACGAAGAGCCTGAACTACCGTTTTGTCAGCGCAGTCATTGGTGTTCTCTGCATGCTGCAAGTGGTGTTTTTAGGTTTAGCTCTAGCTGTATCGCTTTACTACAAAGATGCCGGGATGAGTCCTATACTGATTACCATGGGCATTATGCTGGTCTTTGGCGTGTCACTATTCTTGATAGGACGACATAGCGACGACTACCAAACCGGCAGACGAGAGAGCATGATGACGGTGACACTCAGCTGGTTTGTTGTCTCGCTGATCGGTATGCTCCCCTATTACCTGGGAGGCTTTGTTCCTAGTCTGTCGGATGCTTTTTTTGAGACGATATCTGGTTTTACCACGACAGGTGCCTCGGTGATCTCTGATGTCGAAGCATTACCTAGAAGCATACTGCTCTGGCGCTCTACCACTCAGTGGGAGGGTGGAATTGGTATCATTGTCTTCATGGTAGCACTCGTCCCAATGATAGGAGAGAATGCCAGCATGGTCTTCAACAGTGAAATCCCAGGGGTTACTCATGAGCGTTTTACTCCCCGTATAGGCGTCATGGCAAAGTGGCTAATAGGTATATACGTAGCATGGACTGTACTGGCTGTGTTGCTTTTCTGGGCTGGTCCCATGGGGCTTTTTGACGCTGTATGCCATGCCCTTACCAGTATTTCCACAGGGGGATTTAGTACACGCAACACATCACTATCATGGTGGGAGTCCGGATACACAGAGATGATAGCGGGGGTATTCATGATGGCCGGAGCGATAAGCTTCACAACCATTTACTTCACCATCTCTCGGAAAGACCCCAAGCGTTTGCTACGAGATAGTGAGTTGAAGTGGTTTATTTCACTTGTTGCTATCTTCTCCTTGGCTGGAGCAATAATGTTGTACACAGATGGAGTGTATGGACCCAACTTTTTAGTAACTTTGAGGAAGAGTACCGTCCAGGTGATCAGCTTTATCACCAGTACCGGATACGCTGTAGGGGACTACAACAACTGGGGATCATTCTTTGCTATTATAGCTGTTTTAGCTATGTATATCTCAGGTTGTAGCGGATCCACAGCCGGTGGTCTTAAGGTCGCTCGCTTGATGGTACTGATAAAGAGCTTGGGTGTAGAGCTGAAGAAAAGGACACATCCAAACGCTGTGGTTCCCGTACGAGTAGGTGGAAAAGCTGTGGATGCGGACATTGTACAGCAGGTAGCTACCTTTACCTTTACCTACACAGGGCTGATCATCATTGGTGCTCTATCCATATCTATTGAGGGATATGGCTTCATGGAGTCATTAGTGGGAGCAGTGTCTTGTGTCTCAAATAATGGGGGTAGTTTGGGTGAAATAGGTCCAATGGTAGGCTTTGGCGCACTGTCCGCAGCAAATAAAATACTCCTCTCCATCTTGATGGTAATGGGAAGGTTGGAGATATTTACTTTTCTGACCATACTTCACCCCAGCTTTTGGAGAAACTAGAATATACGAAAAGAAATAACAGATGGACCTAGAGGTACAAAATATACGACGCGAATACAAGGTAGGCAGCCTTTCTCGGAAAGACATGCCTGCCGATCCCATTCAGAAGAGTGAGGAGTGGATTCAAGAAGCCATCAGGCTGGATGTGATCGAGCCGACTGCGGTAGTTGTAGGAACCTGCGGACCGGATTTGCAGCCATCCACTCGTACGGTACTTCTAAAGGAAATACATGATGGGCGTTTCATCTTTTACTCTAACTACGAAAGCAGAAAAGGTCATCAAATTAACGAGAATCCTAAAGTAAGCCTTACATTTCTCTGGCATCAACTAGAGCGACAGATCCACATCGAGGGTGTATGCAGGCACGTGGCTCCCGAGGTCTCAGATGCCTACTTTGCTCAGCGCTCATACAAAAGTCGGATAGGAGCTCGGATTTCGCCCCAAAGTCATATCATCCCCAGTCGTATGTTCATCGTCACCGAGTTTGCCAAAGAAGCTCTCAAGTACCGTCTGGACGTCCCCAGGCCTGAGACCTGGGGAGGCTTCGAAGTCACACCACATCATATCGAGTTTTGGCAAGGACGCGAAAGCAGACTGCACGATCGCTTTCTCTATGAACTCCAACAAGACGGGACCTGGTCACTATGCCGCATTGCTCCATGAAAAGAATTCTTATACTATTACTCATATTTGCATTTGTAGCGCCGACAAGTGCTATCGGAAGAGACAAAGACGGTCACTTCATTGTAGTCATTGATGCCGGACACGGTGGTCACGACAGTGGTGCTGTTGGTCGTCGCTCCAAAGAAAAAGACATCACACTCGGTGTCGCTCTCAAGGTTGGACAGCAATTAAAGAAGCAGAATCCCAATATTACGGTCTATTTCACCCGATCAAAGGATGAGTTCATCGGTCTTAATGAGCGCGCCAACTATGCCATAAAGAAGCATGCCGACCTCTTTGTCTCTATCCATGCCAATGCCACCAAAAGCCGGTCGGTCAAAGGAAGTGAGACTTTTGTACTAGGACTTCACCGCTCACAAGACAACCTCGAAGTCGCAATGAAAGAAAATAGTGCCATACTTCTTGAGGAAGATTACACCAAGAAATATGAAGACTTCGACCCTCAGTCTAGCGAATCCTACATTATCTTCCAGTTTATTCAGAACAAACATCTTGATGCCAGCATCCGCCTGGCTCAGCTTGTACAGTCCGGGCTTGTTGGTTGCGGACGAAATAACAGGGGCGTGAAGCAAGCCGGATTCCTTGTCTTGAGGAAAGCAGCGATGCCGAGTGTCCTCATTGAGCTTGGCTTTATTACAAACGCTGATGAGGAGAACTATATGCGGTCAGAGAGTGGACAGACCACTTTAGCCAAAAACATTGCTTCTGCTATCGTTCAGTATGAAAAGGGGGTAGCACTGCGAAGTGGTCAGAGCACTGCTGTAAAGCCACAGAAGAAATCCATCCCGACTGAGCTAGAAAGGGATCCCCAAAATTGTTCATCGGAGGTTTCGTACCGAGTACAGGTCATAGCCGATACTCAACAACTTCCTTCCAATTCCAAGATATATCGTGACTATGCGGGGCAGGTCAAGTGGTACAAGGAGGGGAAATACTATAAATACACGATTTACGACACTCCTGATCTTCGCCAAGCAAAAAAGTACCAACAACAGCTGAGAAAACGTTTCAAGGACTGTTTCATTGTTGGATTTGATGCAACGGGGAATAAGGTTGGAAGTTACTACTAATCCATTTTTTACACGCACTGAGGACCATGAAACAGAACATCAGCGATAGTGCCAAAGCATTTAAGATCGGGATTATAACCATCATCACCGTTGTCCTCTTTTACTTTGGGGTCAACTTTCTCAAGGGCAAAAACGTCTTTGACCGCTCCAAAACCTATTACATTGTCCTCAATGAGACGCACGGTCTGGGGCGCACCTCATCTGTTACTCTCAACGGCTATCGGGTAGGAAATGTCAGTGACATTCGTTTTGACTACAATAGTATGTCAAAATCTGTAGCTACTATTGCACTAGAGCGAGATCTAGCCCTTCCAAAAGGCTCAACTGCTGAGGTGTATGCCAACCCCTTTGGTGGAGCACAAGTAAAACTAACAGTGGGGACAGAGGAAGGGACAATCCAACCTGGAGACACTATTCGATCGGTTGACACTGCAGATCTTTTGGACAAAGTTGAGAACGAAATAGTTCCCAGCATTACAAAGATGGTGGCAAGCATGGATACACTTCTTGCTAATCTGAACGCAGTCGTTACAGACCCAAATATCCCCGAAGCAATCTCAGAAATCAATGCTTCTGCACGCAACATACGTCAAACCTCCTATCGCCTCAATACCCTCATGCAACAAAAACTGCCTTCGATAATGGATAATATTGATGAAACCTCCGTATCTCTCCGTGAAGCGTCGGGAGCTGTTCAGGCATCTGACATCGAGGCTGCCGTGAATGACTTCAAGTTGGTTGTTGCCAACCTCCAAAAGGCGGCATCACAGCTGGAAGGAACAGACGGGACTCTGGGGCTGCTACTCAATGACCCCGTGATGTACCAACAGCTTCAGCGTACGATTGCCTCTGCGGACAGTTTGATCGTAGACATCAAGGAAAACCCCAAGCGCTACCTGAAGATTTCTATATTCTAAGGACAATGTTTAATCATCCATATACTTCAAAATGAAAAATATACTCATCATCGGCTCTACAGGACAAATCGGCACTGAGCTTACAATGCACCTGAGAAACCATTACCAGGGAAACGTAGTGGCAGGGTATATCCCCGCAGCTGCTCCAAAGGGTGAACTTCTTGAAAGCGGTCCCGCCGAAGTCGTAGACATCACCAATGCTCAGCAAATAGCTGACACAGTCGAGAAGTACGATATCGACACGATTTTCAACCTGGCTGCATTACTCTCGGCTGTTGCAGAGGCTAAGCCGCAATTGGCATGGCATATAGGACTGGGAGGGCTGTTTAATGTATTGGAGGTCGCCCGCGAAAAAGGATGTGCCGTATTTACGCCCAGCTCTATCGGGGCTTTTGGTCCCGGCACGCCCAAGGACAAAACGCCACAAGACACCGTCCAACGTCCACAGACCATGTATGGCGTTACCAAGGTTGCCGGCGAACTGTTGGGGGACTACTACCACAAGCGCTTTGGGGTTGACACACGCTCTGTCCGCTTCCCCGGGCTCATTTCAAACGTAGCACTTCCCGGTGGTGGTACGACGGACTATGCAGTAGACATCTACTACAAGGCAATACAAGACGGTAGCTTCGTATGCCCCATAAAAGCCGGCACCTTCATGGACATGATGTATATGCCGGATGCACTGCATGCCATGGTGCAGCTGATGGAGGCAGATCCGACCAGACTAAAACACCGTAACTCATTCAACATCGCCTCTATGAGCTTTGAGCCGGAGATGATCTACGCAGCAATCAAGAAGGAAATGCCTGACTTCACAATGACCTACGAGGTCGATGAGCTCCGGCAACAAATAGCAGAGTCATGGCCCAACTCCCTCGATGACAGCTGTGCACGTGAAGAATGGGATTGGAGTCCCACATACGATCTCGACAGCATGACACGCGATATGCTTGAAAAACTATCTGCTCGCCTGAAGTAAACAGGCAGAAGGTCTACGTTTTTCATGCACACTGTACATTCTGTACCACAAAGCTCTGCCACAGAGATTTCATAAGGGAAAAATAAATCAGTAGAAATAATAAACCCTCACCTACGGGCTAATCGTTTCACTTGCCATAGGCTAAAAGAAACAATTAGCCCGTAGCTTAAATAATCAGCCTACTACCCCTATTTAAAAAGCATACGAACTAATACCCAAGCATAGAGCTATGACAGCAACAACATCCCCCACAGTACGGTCTCTGTTCCTGACCACCCTGTTCGTCACATTTCTCGGCATCAGCACCCATCAAGCAGCTACTCAAATCATTGCCGTCACTTCCAGCGGTGATCGAGTACTGCTCTTCCCCAACGGGACATGGCGGTATGAGGATGAGCGAGGACCCCTAGACCCATTTCCTCAAGATCCATGGGAAAGGAGTCCTTATACAGAAGTATTGGTCCGAAGTACGGCCCAAGGAGAGAATGCCGTAATCACTCTCCAAGACGGATTAGTCTTGACCATCGAAAAGGGTCAGATCGTAGACTATAGTTACTACCGCCCATATTCCTGGGGCAATCATGATGAGCGTTCATGGGATGACTATCATAAGCGCTACGACAGGATCGGGCAGCACAGAATAGAGTACGACTTTATCACAGGCAAAATAGAGCGTATAGGACCACATAAGATCAAATACGACTTCTTTACCGAGGGAGTGAGCCAAATAGACAACCTCAGAATCGAGTACGACCGTACTACCCTAAAGATGAACAGCATCGGTAGTACACGTCTGATATACGATGTATGGCACCGTAGGCTGGAAGAAGTAAAAGCAGGAAAAGACCAAGGTATTCGCATCATACTGTACTGACCTATTGCTCTAATCATCCTCTGAGCATGCTCATAAGAAATCCCGACGTTTTTACCACTCTGGATCAAGCAAAAATATTTCACGGATAGGAGCGAAAGGTTTCCAGTAGGAAAGAAATCGATTTGACGGATAGAAGAGAACTGTTTCCAGTAGGAAACTTTTGGCGATGGGTCAACCGCTTTCCAAAAAATCCATATCTGTTTGTTTATCTGAGACATACGCCGATTATCGCGAAGAGCCTGATCTGATTACTCCAAATTACACTTAGAAACCACCGAGAAGACATTATTTGTGAGTATATTTATATCCTCACACACCTGATGAAATGAATAAGACTTCGAAGAGCTACAACATTCATTCTCCCGTCACCATCGGGCAGATCATACTCTTATTCGGCGTAATGATCCTGATGACCTGGCTCACAACCATGCTGGTCGTTCCGATCTTGAAGCTGACCACATCCAGTGAAGTAAGGCTGATCCAGTTCACCCAAATCCTCACAGGACTTCTGACGTTCATGGTCCCCCCTCTGGTGGTGATTGGCTATCAAAAAGCTAAGCGTGAGGTGCCGTTTGTTAACTTTGGCAGCCCTAAGCTCACTCCTGCCGGTGCAGTATCTTCGGTAGTACTCGTCTTACTGGCACAGCCCATTTCTATTTTTCTCACGTGGGTCATGAGCCTGATCCCCTCCCCTGAGTTTCTCCGCCAAATAGAATCTCAGATAGCCTACTCCACCGAGCTGCTGCTCACCCCGCACAACGCTCCGGACGTACTACTTACTCTGGTGTCCATATGCATTGTGGCACCATTGGCTGAAGAGTACTTTTTCAGAGGAGCCTTGCAAGGCTGGATGATTGCACGAAGCAAGTCTGTTCATCTAAGTGTCGTACTCGTAGCCTTGGTGTTTGGAATCATTCACTTAGAGTGGATCGGCATGCTTCCCCGCATTGCTCTAGGATTGGTACTTGGCTATTGCGCTGTTTACTACGGTATTTCTACAGCTGTTTTTGCTCATGCTGTCAATAATCTGATCGTCTACCTGACATTTGTCGTAGGTGGACAAGACTTTTCGCAAGCAACTTTTAGCCCCCAAGAGGTGATCCTCTATGGCATCGCAACCATTGGCTGCGTGTGGCTTATCATAAAGACATTTCATAACCAACAAAAGAAGATAGCTCATGAAAAAGAACCTCATTAAGAGCACAACAATTACATTTGCCCTCCTCTGCGGGCTTATGTCTTGTTCGCCCAAAAAGGCAACAACCTACTACGAGCAGCACGTAACCTTTCCGGAAGGAGCCACACTGGAACAAAAGCTAGATATGGCATCCCGGCTCACCCCCTCTCCCATGCAGCTACAATGGCAACAGCTCGAGCTGACGGCATTTGTCCACTTTGGGGTAAATACCTTCACCAACCGTGAGTGGGGCGACGGACAGGAGGATCCCAATGTTTTCAACCCCGTCAACCTAGACACAGACCAGTGGGTGAGCACACTGAAGGAGGCGGGATTCAAGATGGTGATCCTCACGGCTAAGCACCATGATGGTTTTTGCCTATGGCCCACAGCCACTACGGAGCACTCCGTAGCCTCATCATCATGGCGCAATGGAAAGGGGGACGTCGTAGCCGATCTGGCTCAGTCTTGCAAAAAATACGGCATGAAGCTGGGGCTCTACCTATCTCCCTGGGATAGAAACCACCCCACCTATGGCTCCGGAGACGGATACAACAAGGTCTACCTTGAGCAGCTCACCGAGCTCCTGACCAACTACGGCAGAGTAGATGAGGTGTGGTTTGATGGAGCAAATGGAGAAGGACCAAACGGGAAAAAGCAGGAGTACGACTGGGACTCCGTGCTTAGCACTATTCGTCGACTCCAGCCGGATGCAGTAACCGCCATCATGGGAACCGAAGTACGCTGGGTAGGTAATGAGAGTGGTCTCGGACGTGAGACAGAGTGGAGCTCGACCATACTTCCCCCAAGTGCTCTTGCGCACGCAAAGGCAACGGAAGAAAGGCTGGGAATCAACGCTCAGACCAAAGACCTCGGAAGTCGCGAGCGAATAGAACAAGTAGACGAAATGTTTTGGTACCCTAGCGAAGTAGACGTATCCATACGCCCAGGGTGGTTTTACCATGCAAACGAAAACCCAAAGAGCCTTGAGCAGCTCGTGGATATTTACTTTCAATCCGTTGGAATGAACTCTAGTCTTCTGCTCAATATACCGCCCAATCGTGACGGTCTATTTGATGAAAAAGATGTAGAGCAGATAAAGGCACTTGGCAAGTATATTCAAGCTTTTAATGACAATAAAATATCTACCGAAGAGGATTGGGTGGAAGTTGTCGAAAACAGTGCGACAATCAATGTAGATGGCTCCAAGACATTTGATGCCATAATGCTTCAAGAAGATATTAGTAAAGGGCAGAAGGTAGAGAGCTTTACGGTAGAGGCTTACTCAAATGGTTCGTGGCACCAAGTCGCAGAGGGGACGACCATAGGGTACAAGCGCATACTGCTGACAGATGCTCCTGTCCAATCGGATAAACTGAGAGTAAACCTAACCGGCACACGTGGTCCGGTCACCCATCTCATGTTTGCCGCTTATAAGCGCCCGACGATCAACGCCGATACAAAAGTGGAGAATATCACCAACCTGACGGCAGAAGAGGAGTGGGTCATCAAAGACATGAAAGATAGCACACTAACCATTGAGTTGCTTACTGAGGCTGACGGCTTTTGGTTTGAGCCAGGAGAGACAAACAGCATTACTAACTACGAACTGCGTCAGTCTGACCAAATATTGATCGATGGAGAATTTGGGAACATCCAAAACAACCCCATCACTCAGTATATCCCTTTCCCAAACAAAACAAAGGGTCAGATCATTCTTCGCCTCACTGATAACAATGGGGCGACTACCACTCTTCAAAAGGATCAAATCGGTTTTTACAGAGAAAAATGAGAATAAAACATATCGGTGCGCATGTATCCGCCGCAGGTGGAGTACAGAATGCTCCCATCAATGCGAGCGAAATCGGAGCAAATGCTTTTGCTCTTTTCACGCGCAACCAACGTCAGTGGTTTCCAAAGCCACTGGAGGATAAGGACATTGAAGCTTTCAAAAGAAACATCGATGAGCTAGGTTTTTCGCCTGATTACATCCTTCCTCACAACAGTTACTTGATCAACCTTGGTGCTCCTGATCCTGAGGTTCTCAAAAAAAGCAGGCATGCCTTCCATGACGAAATGCAACGATGTGAACTGCTTGGGCTGAAGATGCTCAACTTTCACCCCGGAAGTCACCTCAAGAAAATATCCGAGCAGGACTGTTTAGCTCAGATCGCAGAAGGAATAAACCTTGCTCACCAACGCTCTAAAGGTGTCGTAGCAGTACTGGAGAACACCGCCGGTCAGGGAACAAATATGGGTTATCGGTTCGAGCACTTGGCGGAGATCATTGATCAAGTGGAGGACAAGACCCGGATAGGCGTCTGCATAGATACGGCACACACCTTTGCTGCCGGGTACGATATCAGTACCAAAGAGGGGTATATGTCCACGATGAAGGAGTTTGACGACACGGTCGGGCTCAAATATTTGCGCGGTATTCACCTCAACGACTCAAAGAAAGAACTTGCAAGTCGAGTGGATCGACATGCCTCACTTGGTGAAGGGTTCATAAACATGGCCCTTTTTGAAGCGTTGATCCAAGATCCACGAACGGATGATATCCCTATCATCCTTGAGACTCCCGACCCGGACCGATGGGCAGAAGAGATTGCACTGCTCCGTAGCTTCCTAGAGAGAGAGTAGATGATCACCTTTCCTTCTGCAAAACTCAACATAGGTCTAAGGGTAACTGAAAAGCGTCCGGACGGGTACCACAACCTCCAGACCCTTTTCTACCAAATACCACTGCACGACTCCCTGGAGATCCTTCCCTCTAAGGAAGGAATGCTCTGGGACGACAGCTCTGACCTACCGGAGGACAACTTGGTAATCAAAGCTTACCGAGCTGTACAAAAGATCTATCCGACCCTCCCCGCGGTCCGTATATTCTTACGCAAAAGGATTCCTATGGGCTCGGGGCTGGGTGGAGGATCATCTGATGCTACTGCCACCCTGCTGATGTTCAACCGTCTCTTCGATCTGGGAATGAGTGACACGACACTGCACCACTTGGCTACCGGGCTCGGCGCAGACTGCCCCTTTTTCCTAAAAACCAGTCCACACATAGCTGAGGGGATTGGAGACATCCTTGAGCCATTTCCACTGGATCTCACGGGGTACTACCTAACGCTTGTCTTCCCGGGTATCCACATTTCAACTAAAGAAGCATACACGGCTGTACCGGTTGGACAACCGGAGGAAGATCTTCGCACCTCACTAAATCGTCCAATCTCAGAATGGAAAGAGTGGGTCAAGAATGACTTTGAGAAAAATCTTTTTGTAGCCTACCCTACTCTGGCAGAAATAAAGAAAAGCCTTTATGCTTCCGGTGCCATCTACGCTTCAATGAGTGGCTCGGGATCCGCCATCTATGGGCTTAGCCATGAGCCTCTGAACATCGATAACTATGCTACCAAAACCTTAAAACTATGAGACGTCACTTACTTATAGTCTTCGCCTGCTCGCTTTTTTCTTTTTCGTTTGCACAGACAGATACCATCCCGCTGAGTGACTACCGCATTTTCAGTCAATCTATACAGAATGGACCTATCCTCAACGATAGCATTGACCTCCATGGGAAGGCTTTCGACCCCTACACCACACTGGAAAAGATGCCCCCTGTGCAGATGGACTGGGATTTGCCACAGACCCAAACTGCCTCCTCAGATGGCAGTATAGGACTTAGTGGCAACTCCATCCATACCGTACAAGTGTCCTTACTTACCACTCAGTATGAGGAGGTCTCACTAATCGTGGAGTGTTCGGCTCCTTATCGTGTGACGCTGGATAATAAAGAGGTAGGAAAGCGTACAACAGCGACAGATAGTAACAACCTCCAAACTCATACCCTAAAGCTGTCACCCTCTGCCCAACATACGCTTGCACTACGAGTACTGTCAAAGGACCCTGAAGACATTCGTGTACGACTGGTCCCCAAACTGGGCAAGAACAGCACCCTGAAACTTCGTACCGATGCCCACGAATACATGAGCATGGAGTTCACTCAGTCCGGGCGCAAGATCTATAGCGTGGATGTTTCTCCGAGCGGGAAATATACCATCCTATGGGTCAGCGATACCGTTGACGACCAAAGCTCGTACACAGGTATTGTATACAAGGGCAGCACACCGGTCTCTTCTCTTGCCGGTGACCTCCGCTCTGCAAAGTGGCTGCCTACGGACGACAAACTGGTTCTTGCTAAAAAAACGACTGAAGGCAGAGCGCTAATCACCTATGACCCGGAGACTCTACTGCCATCTATCCTACACCGCTCCATTCCCGAGGGATCGTTTTCTATAGCACCGGACAACGAGACGGTCATCTTCTCTCAAACCGTCAAAGGACCTGAAAAGAATAATTCTGTAGATCGCATATTGGGTAGGTATGACCACCAAAACTTTAGCTCATCTAGAAATCATACTTTTCTTTTTAGGTTCAACCTACGTACCGGAGCCTTTCAACCACTCACATATGGGTTTAGGAGTACTTCTCTGAGAGCAATAGCACCTGACAGCAAAGAAATCATTTATTCCAGTTCGTCAGAAGTTACCGAAAGTCCCTTCTCTGTATCTGATTATATCGCCATAGACCTTACGACTATGGAGACAGATACACTCTTTGCAAAGGATCCGCACATCTCTGATGTCCTGTACACTTCCCAGCCCCATATGCTGCTCGTGTCGGGCGATGCGGATGCTTTTGGAGGTATTGGTCGTAATCTGCCCGATGACATGATTGCCAATGGCTACGACACCCAGCTATTCCTCTACAATCGGGAAACCGGTCAAGCCAGACCGCTTACCAAAGAGTTTGCTCCGAGCGTCAACGGAGTCAGGACCTCTCCGGACACCTTCGAAGCTATTTTTAGAGCAGAGGATCAAGACTACATCCATCTATATCGCATTGATCTGACATCCGGGAAGATCAGCCTCATTCCTTCTTCTGAAGAAAACATAGGCTCTTTCTCCACTAGTCGAGATCTCAAAAAAGTGGCTTATTCAGGTGAAAGCGCTAATAACTCAGAGCGTTTTTATATTGACGACAAATGCATCTACGACCTTGCTTCAGAGAGACTAAAAAACATCGACTTGGGAGAAGTAAGTGCATGGGTATTTAACAAACCTGATGGACAAAAGGTACCCGGACGCTTCTATTTACCACCGAATTTCTCAGCGGAGAAAAAGTATCCCCTTATTGTCTACTACTATGGTGGCACATCTCCATCAAGCCGAATGTTTAGCTGGTACTATTCTGCCCCCATGTATGCAGCGCAGGACTACGTAGTGCTTGTACTCAATCCTAGCGGTACCACCGGATGGGGACAGGAGTACTCCGCAAGGCATGTCAATGCATGGGGCGATCTCACTGCCGATGATATCATATCAGCAGTCAAGGGATTCTGTAAAGAAAAGGATTACATCAACACTGCCAAGATCGGCTGTTTCGGTGCAAGCTATGGAGGGTTTATGACTCAATACCTACTTACTCAGACAGATCTTTTTGCAACGGCAATGAGTCATGCGGGGATCTCCGCTATATCCTCATATTGGGGGCAAGGCACATGGGGAATTGGCTACAGTACTGTAGCCAGTACTCATAGTTACCCTTGGAATAACTCCAAGCTCTATACCAAGCACAGCCCTCTCTTCAACGCCGATAAGATCAACACCCCTCTGCTCCTACTACACGGTGACAGTGATACCAATGTCCCCTACGGAGAGAGCGTCCAGATGTACAATGCCCTTAAAATCCTAGGAAAGGAAGTAGAGCTCGTCCGAGTATACGGGCAAGACCACCACATTATCGATCCAAGCAAGCAACGCAAGTGGATGCAAACAACCATGGCGTGGTTCCAAAAGTGGCTGAAAGACGACTCCACTTGGTGGAATACTCTTTACCCTGAGGTGCATCTTTAGTTGCTGATATACTTCTTGTTCAAAAGACCCCAAAGGACTGACTTCACCAAGTGCGAAGCCAGCCCTTTTGAGGTATCACACACTTTTATTGACTGTATCATTGCGTGTTTCAAATCAGGGCTCACGCATTTGAAGTTTAGGGGTAGTCGGTGGGGGCTGAGCATTATGACTTTACGAAGGAAGAGCCGAACTTTATCATCAATTACGACATCAAGTAGCGCATGGAGAACGGACTAAGGAAGACGACAAGGCCCTAGATCCCCCTATTTTTACCGCTCGGAGAGGGGTGGAAAGTTTGACGGATAGAAGGGAAAGGTTTCCAGTAGGAAAGAAAACGATTTGACGGATAGTAGAGATCTGTTTCCTACTGGAAACTTTTTTCAGTACACGTCACTGTGTTTTCAAATCCGGAAAATCGAACAACACGTATTTATTGGGTACCTTTGCCAATCGTGGCATGGATATTGCAACAAACACAAAGGATGCCTGACACGATTCGGTGCATTTTTTGATAGAAAAGGTAAGACGCTCAATCACAATGATAGATATAGACATAGATATGGATCTCACAGATGGGGACATGAACCTCAAGCAAATGATACCCATGATCCTACCTGACGATAGTTACTCTCCGACATTTGACTTTGACATCTCGCATTTGCCAAAGACACTGCCGGTGCTTCCACTGAGAGACTCTATTGTTTTTCCAAACGTGGCAATACCGGTCATTGTAGGAAGGGACCGATCCAAAAATCTGCTGAGATACTTGGAGACAGCTCCCAATAAGCACATCTTGGCTGTCACACAAAAAGATCCAAGTGAAGAAGATCCGGTATCTGTAAACTCAGTCATACGCGAGGGGACAGTAGCAGAAGTGCTTCGGGTCATGCAAATCAATGATGAACTACTGACCGTAATCATTCAGGGCAAGAGTCGGGCACACCTAGATCAATACACGCAGAGGGAGCCTTTTCTAAGGGGGCGATATACCCTGCTGGAAGATGAAAGGCCTGTGATAGAAGATATAGAGTATCAGGAGCTTGCAAAATCTCTGCTGGAGATAATGATCCAGATCCTAACCTTGCGTGGTGATGCTCCAAGACCTTTCGTAGACTCACTGAAACAGCTTCAAAACCCCGAAGTAATCATCAACTTCGCCGCAAACAATTTCCCGGAAAAGCTAGAGGAGAAAATCTCTCTCCTCATGACCAAAGATCTCAAGCAGAGAGGGTACATCGCCCACAAACTCCTCGGTATCATTCGCGAACAAGAAGAGATCCGTCAGCAGATCATACAGCGCACCCGTCATGAGATGGACAAGCAGCAAAAGGAGTACTTCCTACAGCAGCAGATGAGGGTCATACGCAAGGAGATTGATGATGAGGAGGAGGATGAAGCAAATGACCTTCTGAGAAGAGGGAAAGATAAGATGTGGAGCGATGCGGTACAGGAAAACTTTGAAAAAGAAGTCAAAAAGCTCCAACGCATGGCTCCTCAAAGTCCGGACTACAGCATTCAGCTACAGTACCTTGAGACTCTTCTCGAGCTGCCGTGGAAGGAGTACACGGAGGACAACTTTGACATCCGTCATGCCCAGAGTATTCTGGATAAGGATCACTTCGGGCTTGATAAGGTGAAGGAGCGCATCCTTGAGCACCTCTCCGTACTCAAGCTCAAGGGCAACCTCCACGCTCCTATACTCTGTCTGTATGGTCCTCCCGGTGTCGGCAAGACCTCGCTTGGCAAGAGTATAGCCGATGCACTGGGACGGAAATATGTACGCATATCTCTTGGTGGACTACACGACGAAGCCGAGATCCGCGGACACAGACGCACATATATCGGCGCCATGCCCGGACGAATCATCAAGGGGTTTTTGAAAGCAGGCAGCAGCAACCCTGTATTCGTCCTTGACGAGGTAGACAAGCTCGGGAACGACTACAAGGGGGATCCATCCTCTGCCCTCCTTGAGGTACTGGATCCGGAGCAAAACAACACCTTTCATGACAACTACTTGGACACGGACTACGACCTTAGCCAGGCACTGTTTATAGCTACGGCTAATAGTGTTGGGGACATTCCACACGCCCTCCGCGATCGCATGGAAATGATCGAAGTAACCGGATACATCCAAGAAGAAAAAGTAGAGATTGCCGCCAAACACCTTATCCCAAAAGCACTAACACAAGTGGGGCTGCAAGAGGGAGACATCCGTATACCCCGCCCTACCCTTGCGGATATTATTGAGGACTATACGAGAGAAAGTGGAGTCCGCGAGCTTGATAAGCGGATCAATGAAGTCATTCGAAAAGTGATCAAAGAAGCGGCTTTAGCCAACGAAGATAACATAGAGGAGTACTTCCCTGTTACCATTAAAAAGAGCGACATCAAAGAGTACTTGGGTACCCCTAAGTACAGTCGAGAGAAGTACGAGGGAAATAAGTACGCCGGTGTGGTCACAGGACTTGCTTGGACCAGTGTAGGAGGCGAAATCTTAGTGGTTGAGAGTGCTCCGAGCCCCAGCAAAGTTGGGAAGATGACCATTACCGGAAATCTTGGAGACGTCATGAAGGAGTCTGCAATCCTCGCACTGGAGTACCTCAAGAGTCATGCTCAGCTGTACGATATCCCTACGGAGATCTTTGACTACTGGAACGTCCATATCCACGTGCCGGAGGGAGCTATCCCCAAGGATGGCCCTTCTGCCGGCATAACCATCGTCACCTCCCTAGTGAGCACCTTCACGCAGCGGCAGGTCCTACCAAACATCGCCATGACCGGAGAAATCACGCTCAGGGGCAAGGTGCTACCGGTAGGTGGGATCAGAGAGAAGATACTAGCTGCAAAGAGAGCGGGTGTCACGACGATCATCCTTTGCAAAGAGAACAAAAAAGATATCGATGAGATCAAGCAAGAGTACGTAGAGGGGTTGAACTTCATATACGTAAGCGATATCACCGAGGTGATTGACCATGCGCTCTCAAAAGAGAAAGTAGATCACCCTATTGATCTCATGGACCGAGTAGAAAAAGCTCGTCAGAAAGAAAAAGAAGCACAACACAAACAAAACAAGTAATCCCCCAACAGTATGTCACTTCAATGCGGAATAGTAGGACTGCCGAATGTAGGCAAGTCTACTCTCTTCAATTGTCTCTCCAATGCCAAGGCTCAGTCAGCCAACTTCCCATTTTGTACGATCGAGCCTAACGTTGGGGTCATTACCGTACCTGACAATCGATTGAATGAACTTGCGGAGCTTGCACACCCCCAGCGTATAGTCCCCACTACTGTAGAAATAGTGGATATCGCCGGACTGGTAAAAGGTGCAAGCAAAGGCGAAGGCTTGGGAAATAAGTTCCTTGCCAATATTAGAGAGACCGATGCTATCATACATGTACTCCGCTGCTTCGATGACCCCAATATCACACACGTGGACGGGAGCATTGATCCCGTTCGTGACAAGGAGGTCATAGACACAGAGCTACAACTACGGGATCTAGAGACCATCGAAACAAGGCTAAAGAAGGTAGAGCGCCAAGCAAAGTCCGGTGAAAAGGACGCTAAAACACAGTACGAACTACTTGAGCGCTATCACGAGGTACTATCCGAGGGCAAAAGTGCTCGCACTGTAGAGCTGACAGAGGAAGAGGAGAAGATCTCAAGGGACTTCTTTTTACTGACCAACAAACCTGTCCTCTACGTATGCAATGTCGATGAAGCCTCCGCCGTGAATGGCAACGCCTATGTTGATAAAGTAAAAGCAGCCGTGGCAGACGAGAATGCAGAAGTTCTGGTGCTGGCCGCCCAGACCGAGAGCGACATTGCAGAGCTGGATACATACGAAGAGCGCCAAGAGTTCTTGGAGGCTGCAGGATTAAGCGAGAGCGGGGTGAGCCGTCTGATCCGATCTGCTTATGCCCTACTGGATCTAGAGACATTCTTCACCGTTGGAGAGGTCGAGGTACGTGCTTGGACCTATCACAAAGGTAGCAAAGCTCCCCAGTGTGCAGGTGTGATACACACAGACTTTGAGAAGGGCTTCATCCGGGCGGAGGTGATCAAGTACGATGACTACATCCACTACAAAAGCGAACAAGCCGTCCGAGAGGCCGGCAAACTAGCAGTGGAAGGCAAAGAGTACGTAGTGCAAGACGGAGACATCATGCACTTCCGCTTCAACGTATAAGCCAAGCACCCAAATACTAACGGACGCCCTTGACCGTGTACCCTCCGCAAAAGACAATGGAAGAATACACGGTCAGGGGTGTCTAATTATTGGGCTCTTCACCAAAAGGAAACATTCCTTACTCTCCAAAAACAGCATATCGGACTCCCTAATAGGATCGACGGAATCAATCACATATAGCGCTGTTAACCAGTGAGATATGCGATCCGCACAAATTAGGTATCTGATTGCAAAAAGTTTCCTACTGGAAACCGTTCGCTTCTATCCGTCAAATCGTTTTCTTTCCTACTGGAAACTATTTGCTACTATCCGTGAAACTTTTTGACCTGACGCGAAGCGAAGAAAAACCTAAGTACTGATGGATCGATTGCACTGAGTAAGATGTAGGTGCCACCCACGGGGTTCTGTATTTTAATTATCTTTGTTATAGATACAATACAAACCTAAGGAAGTAAGAAGACCATGGAAGGATACAATCAAGACAAGTACGCTATATGCATCGGTCGCTCATTCGGGAGCGGAGGAGGCGAGTTTGCCAAAAAACTAAGCGACAGGCTGGGCATCCCAATGTATGATAAAAACATCCTTGACAAAGCTGCAGAGGATGCCAACATTCGGCGCGAACTCTTCGAGCGGGTAGATGAGTGCAATAACTTCTCTATTCCTATGGTATATGGAGCGGGCTTCTCTGTCCCCAGCTCATTTTTTGTCTACACGGACAACTACCTATCCAATGAAAACCTCTTCCGCATGCAGGCAGAGACGATCCAGGAGCTGGCACGCAAGAGCTCTGCGGTCTTCGTCGGTAGATGTAGCGATTTTGTACTACGAAATCACCCCCACCTACTGACTATTTTTGTGTCCGATGATCAGAAACACCGTATTCAGCGCATACAAGAGCGAATAGAAGATGCAAGCGATATGGATGAGGCACGAAAGATGATGGAAAAGCTTGATAAAGAGCGCCGTGAGTACTACAACTACTACACAGGAGGGCACTGGGGAAGAGCCGAGAGCTATGACCTGACATTCAGGTCTTCGATTATTGGCATGGATTATGCAGTTAAGCATGTAGAGGAGCTAATAAAGCACTTGGGCTTCCCGGTCAACGGGGCGCATAAAGCTCAGGAGTAAGTACATTGCTCCCGGATGTGACATTAACAGGAAAGCAGAACTAATGCCTCAATACAATAGTAAAGAATACAACAAAACGAATCATCCATATATGGCAGTCGATATGCCGGACGCCGAAGATCGCAGTGACTACGATGAGCTCGCAGGGACCGGTGACCATCAGTCCGGAGCCGAGCAATCTCGCCCCTCACGGAAGAAAACATCCGATGGATCAGGCGGCAAAGACACACCAACGCTTGATAAATATGGAGTTTCTCTAAATGATCTGGCACAAGCCGGAAAGCTAGACCCCGTCTACGGAAGGGATGATGAGCTGCAAAGGATAGCACAGATACTCGCACGCAAACGTAAAAACAACCCTTTGCTTCTCGGTGAGCCCGGCGTGGGAAAGACTGCCGTAGTCGAAGCACTGGCTCAGAAAATCGTGAATAACGATGTACCCCTCTTTCTTCTGGACAAGAAGATCATTTCCGTCGATCTTGCCTCCATCGTGGCAGGGTCGATGTACAGGGGACAGTTTGAGGAGCGAATGAAGACAATGATTGAGGAGCTAAAGAACAACCCTCAGATCATACTCTACATAGATGAGATCCACACGCTCATGGGTGGTGGAAATAGCCAGGGAGGGCTTGATGCCGCCAATATCCTCAAGCCGGCTCTCTCGAGAGGAGACATCAAGTGTATCGGTGCCACTACTCTGGAGGAATACAGAAAGACGATCGAGAAAGATGGTGCGATGGACCGACGTTTCCAAAAAGTAACCATCGAAGCACCGGATAATAAAGAGACACTGAAGATCCTACAGAAGCTCAAGCCCAAGTACGAAGAGCACCATCACGTCGTCTACACCGATGATGCACTTGAGGCGTGCGTACGCCTGACGGATCAGTATGTGACGGACCGCTTCTTCCCGGACAAAGCGATTGACGCAATGGATGAAGCAGGAGCCTACGCTCATTTGAAAAATCAAAAAGCGGTAGACTTCTCTATGTACGAAGAGCGAATCCAGACTGCCAAGAAGAAGAAGCTGCAGGCTGTGAAAGAAGGGAACTACGAGGATGCCTCACGCTACCGAGATGAAGAAAAAGACTACTCCCGTCAGCTGGAGGACTTCAAGAAAGATCTCGAAGAAGGAAAGCACCAAGAAGATCCCATCGTGGTAGACGTCCAGGTGGTGGAGCGAGTAGTCAGTCTCTCCAGTGGTATCCCCGTAGCGTCATTTACAAAGGATGACCTGGCTTCCCTGTCCGGACTGGCTGACAGACTAAAGGGCAGAGTCAAAGGTCAGGACCACGTGGTCGAAGCTGTAGCCGGTGCCATACAGCGCAATAAGATAGGTCTTCGAGATCCTTCGAGACCGATCGGGACGTTTATGTTCCTCGGCTCATCAGGTGTCGGAAAGACTCATCTCTCCAAGCAACTGGCACGTGAGCTATTTGGGTCGGAGGATGCGATGATCCGGGTAGATATGAGTGAGTTTATGGAGCGGCATGCCGTGTCCCGACTGATCGGAGCTCCTCCCGGATATGTGGGCTACGATGAAGGTGGCGAACTAACCGTGAAAGTACGCCGTCGCCCCTACTCTGTCATCCTCTTTGACGAGATCGAGAAGGCACACCCGGACGTTCACAACCTCCTGCTTCAACTACTGGACGACGGAGTGCTGACGGATAGTAATGGTGGTAAGGTAAACTTCAAGAACACCATTATCATCATGACCTCCAACGTGGGAACCAGGCAACTCAATGACTTTGGTGCAGGGATAGGTTTTAGAGACGCCAATGCGGATATGAGTAAGCTATCCGAAGAGGTGATCAAGAAGTCTCTCAAGAAGTCCTTTACGCCTGAGTTTCTCAACCGTATTGACCGAATTGTCACCTTCAATCTCCTCACTCGTGGCACGATCCGAGAGATAGTAGACATCGAGCTGAATGCGCTGCAGAGTCGACTCCGGGAGATGGAGATGGATGTCAGCCTCACCTCTGAAGCTAAGGACTTCATTGCTGAAAAAGGGTATGACCCTGCACTGGGTGCACGTCCACTGAAAAGAGCTATCGCCATGCATGTGGAGGATGTCATCACCCAAGCTATCCTAGATGGCAGAGCCAACACGAAGGGTAAGTACAGCATGGATGTCCGACCGGATCACACCACGCTCACGCTCAAGGCGCTATGCCCTGAGACTACCATTGTCCAGTAGACGGCAATAGCAATTGCAGGATAACAACTTACCCCACAGTGTATTAGTACGCTGTGGGGTAAGTCCTTTTATGAAGCTATGGTCTTGGTCCGAAATAGAGTATCGAATAACCCTCTGAGCAGAGACGATCCGGTGACCTTTGGGACACTAATCCGCCATGTAATGACGGGTGCGACGCTGCTCGTGTTTATTGAGTATATCCTCCATGTCTTTAATAGAAACATAGGTACTAAAGTAGTCGTAGCACCCCTTGACCGCCGTCCGAGACCGGTCGGGAAGCATAAAACGCTGAGCTTCACGACCGGCGGTGTTGTAGAAGGTCACGCGAATAGGGGTATCACCGGTCGCATCTGAAATCAATGCTGCCACCCGGACGCCAGCCTCTAAAGAAAGGGTCAGTCGCTCATAAGCCCGACCATCTACGGCAAAACGATAGTTGCGCCCCCCATCGTATGGGATCGTATCACTTGCTACAAAGGTATTGCCCGCTGTTTCTTGTACCGTTATGTACTCTACACCTTGGTATCTGGGAGCAGCACACCCTGCAATCAGCTGCAGTCGTCCATCATGGTCCAAATAAGCGTCTAAGAACGGGCTATTCGTATCAGCTGATGCATCTATCCCCTTATAGCGCAGTATCGTTTCATCAGGCATGTCGGGGTATTTGACCTCTTTGAAGTCTTGATGCATCCTTTCTAGTAATGCTATCGACTGCTCCAGCATAGGGGCAACCCGTGCAGAGTCGGCAGTACTCTTAGCCAACTTTATCTCTTGTGCTAGAGCAAGGGCTTCTTTGCGCTCTTTCACTAAAGATGGGTAGGTAGTGTGCAGGCTATCTAGGAGATGAATAGCAGTATCATACGCTCCTTGAGTGTACTGGCTTTCCGCCTGCTTGATCATTGATTGAGCTGCTTTCTGTTCGCCGGAAGTGCAGGCAGTAAACGCCGCCACAAGGATTATAAGGGTTGCTCGAAAGTATTTCATGGACAGATCAAGGGTTATTTAGGGATGGTTTTTAAGTTGGTCAAAGTAGCGCTCGCGGTGGAGGTGGTAGCGCAATAACAACGAGTGAGGGTAGAGTTTCCTATAAGCTGACTTGTGATTTACCTCAAGCTCTGCAGGGATAGGCGTCGATCGGGTTGTCAGAAATGCCCACCACGCCTTCAAAACAGCCCGGGCTGTACGCGGTCCATCCTTCAGTAAGAAGTAAATCGCCGCAAAGGCATCAAGGAAAAAGCGACAAAAGAGGGTCAGGAAACGGACAGAGCCGGGGAGGTTCTTCGCCAGTACTCTTAGGTTATTGCGGTAGTTGAGGAAGGTTTTTCGAGGGTTGGCAGCATCCAGCGAAGCGCCACCATAGTGGTATACGACACTAGACGGCACTACGAAGAGTGAATACCCCATACTGTGAAGTCGCCAACAGAGATCTATCTCCTCCTGATGAGCAAAGAATGTCTTATCTAGCCCGCCCGCCTTTAGGTAAAGTGCACGTCGGATAAGCATGCAAGCTCCGGTAGTCCAAAAGACCGGCATCGGCTTGGTCCCATACTTTTCAGAGTACTCCTCCAGCGTGTCAAATATCCGCCCTCTACAAAATGGGTAACCTAAGAAGTCTAAGTAGCCTCCAAGTGCACCGGCATACTCAAGCATGTGTGTTTGGCGATCGGAGAGGATGCAGGGCTGAACGGCAGCAACATTTGAGCTATGGTCTAGGAAAGCAACCAAGGGCTCTAACCATTGCTCCGTAACTCGGACATCACTGTTGAGGAGCAGAATGTAGTCGTATCCTTCTGCGAGACGAATGGCTCGATTATACCCCTCAGCAAAGCCATAATTTTGTCCTAGATCCATGACATTGACCCCTATGCCCTTGAGATAGGTAAGGGAGTCATCGGTACTCCCATTGTCAGCCACAATGACATCTGCCAAGTGCTCCGGAGTATACTCCATCACTGTGGGCAAATAGCGCTCTAAGAGGTCACGCCCGTTCCAGTTGAGAATGATGACAGCAACTTTCTTATTCATGCGCGTCTGGCCGGATTAGAGCAACCTACCTGCAATCACCTGAGGATCATCTTCGACCCTGGTGCTGAGAAAGACAGGACGGACTTCTCCCTGAACATGGCCCACAAAGGGGATACGAACACGGACGTAGTTTTCAGTGAAACCATAAAGATAGTCGTCTGCATCGGAGTGCTCAATGAGTAGTTTGCGAGTGGTCCCCAACTGTGACTCATAGAAGTCATCAAGCAGTTTATTGCTGAGTGCCAATAGGCGTTGCGAGCGCTCATGTTTCTGTTGTGGTGAAACAACATGATCGATTTTGAGTGCATCAGTACCGGGGCGCTCGCTATAACTAAAGACATGCAGCTGGCTTATTGGCAGTGTATTGATGAAGTCATAGCTCTCCTGAAAGTACTCCTCGGTCTCGCCTCTGGTGCCGACAATAACATCCACACCGATAAATGCATCAGGCATCAGCTCTTTGATCATGGCTATTTTGTGCGCAAAGACTTCTCGCTTATAGCGCCGGCGCATCAGCTTCAGCACCGCATTGGATCCACTCTGTAGCGGTATATGAAAGTGAGGAGCAAAGCGACGGGAGTGCGCAACAAAGTCGATCACTTCATCCGTAATCAGATTGGGCTCGATGCTTGAAATCCTAAAACGATCAATTCCCTCCACCTGATCCAATGCTCGCACCAGATCAATGAAAGACTCGCCTGTACTGCGTCCAAAGTCCCCAACGTTGACTCCGGTAAGGACAATTTCTCTTCCACCTTCTTCGGCAACTTGTTTTGCTTGAGCGACCAAGTCCTCAATACGACCGTTTCGGCTGCGCCCTCGAGCCATCGGTATGGTACAGTAGCTGCAGTGGTAGTCACATCCGTCTTGGACTTTCAGGAAGTGTCGCGTACGCCCTTCACTAGATACCGATGGAGCAAATGTACGAACATCCCCGATAGGACTGTGAAGGATATGCCCCACACCATCCATAGTCCCCTCGTGTCCCATCTGCCGGACATATTTCACCAGGTCGCCCTTTTGCCCCGCACCTAGGACAAGATCCACTCCCTCGATACCGGCGACCTCCTCCGGCTCCAGCTGCGCATAGCACCCGGTGACAACAATCTTAGCCTTAGGGTGCTGCCGATGAATACGGCGGATGAGCTGCCGACACTTTTTATCTGCCACATCCGTTACACTGCAAGTATTGACCAGACAGAGGTCGGCTTGCTCTCCCTCTGCAGCGGTGATCATTCCCTCCTCATGCAGGGCTTGTACAAGGTAGCTGGTCTCGGCAAAGTTTAGCTTGCAACCAAGCGTAAAAAAAGCAACTCGTTTGTTTTCAAAAAACTGAGTATCTATCATATTGCAGGTAGGCTCATTCCGGTAAACTTACGGTACAGGTCAAGGGCATAGACATCTGTCATACCGCTGATATAGTCCAGAGCTGACTGGATCTTTTCGTAAAGCTTAGGACGGTACATATCATACTGCTCCGGGATACGTGCGAACCAAAGCTTGGAGTACGCTTTCTCCGGATTGATCTGAGCGTTGATCAGCGTGTCCAGGATGAACCCAAAGATCCTAAACCCCGCAAATTCGATATCCAGCACCTCTTTTGCAAAATAAATCTTGTCAAAAGCCACCTCTCTAGCCTGTCGGTACGCCTCTCTTATCGGAGCATCCATGGATTGTATCAGGCTCTTCTCATGCGTCCCGGCTAAGATCTCGTCCTCGTATCTCTTGAATGTATCAACAACTGCATGTACAAGTGCGCCGATGGCACACGATCGGTAGTATGCCACACGCTCGTTGATATCTGTGACTCTCTTTTCGATCTGAAGGGCATGCTCTCTTTCCGATGGGCTCAAGAACGCTAGCAGTAGCTCTTTGACTTCTGAGAGTGTCAGTATTTTGAGCTTAAATGCATCCTCCAGATCCATGATTTGGTAGCATATATCATCCGCAGCTTCCACCAAAAAAACAAGGGGATGGCGGGCAAAGCGGAGGGGTTCACCGGGAGCAGAAAGTTGCATAATCTCCAGATGATCCGCAATCTTCTTATAGGAGTTCTCTTCGGTGGCAAAGAACCCAAACTTCTGCTTACCGCCACTGAAAACCGAAGTGTACGGATACTTCGTGATCGAGGCAAGTGTGCTGTAGGTGAGTGCAAAGCCCCCCTCTCGCCGTCCTTGGAAAGCATGCGTCAGGAGACGAAGGGTATTGGCATTCCCCTCAAATGCGGAGAAGTCCTCCCACCTGCCACCCTCATCTCGGACCTGCTGCTCCCATCTTGCCCCTTTGCCTTCAGTAAAGTACGCAGTGATCGCCCGCTCACCGGCATGCCCAAAAGGAGGATTCCCCATATCGTGTGCGATGCAGGCTGCTGAGACGATCGCCCCAATATCTGCGTAATCAAACCATAGATCAGGCTCACGCTCCTTTATATACCTTCCTATCTCTGTACCCAAAGACCTACCAATACAGCTCACTTCCAAGCTGTGAGTAAGTCTATTGTGCACAAATATCCGTCCGGGCAGAGGAAAGACTTGCGTCTTATTCTGCAAGCGTCGGAATGGTGCAGAGAAGATCAAGCGATCGTAGTCTCGCTGAAAGTCTGTCCGATTAGTCTGCTTTTGCTCATAGTGCTCCAGCCCAAAGCGTCGATCACTGATGAGTGCATTCCAGGTCATTTTAGTCATTACGGAGCATCTCTGTAAGCTTATTCATACCTTCCGACGCTGTCGCCATTATCTGTTCGAAGCCCACAGCCGCAGCTACCGGTTTGGGGTCTATTACGTAGCGAGGTATTCCCGGCTTGGTATACATCATCAGGCCCGCTGCCGGATAGACGTTGAGGCTGCTCCCTATGACGACGAAGATATCTGCCTCCATCGTTGCCCGCGCCGCAGCGTCCATCATGGGTACCGCTTCACCGAAGTACACTATAAATGGCCGCAACAGGTTGCCATGCTCATCGGTTGCATCCGGGCTCATCTCCAACTCGCCATTGGGCAGATCAAGTGGCACATCCGGTCGATCCATCGTGCAGCACTTCATCAGATTGCCGTGCAGATGGATCACATGACTGCTTCCGGCTTGCTCGTGAAAGTCATCAATGTTTTGTGTGATGACAGTGACGTCATAGTCCCTCTCAAGCTCTGCCAAGCGTATGTGTCCTAGGTTGGGCTTACGGTCGACACATTGCTTACGAAGCATATTTGCAAAGCGAACCACCTGCTCTCTATTTCTGATGAGCGCTTCATGGGTAGCTACCTCTTCTATTCTGTAGTTTTCCCATAGTCCATCCGAGTCTCTAAATGTACTCAGACCACTCTCCGCACTAATCCCTGCTCCGGTCAGCGCTACAAGTTTCTTTTTCATGGTTACCATCTATTCGGTTTGTCGCCCATGTGTATATCCAGTCGACCTCCTGATGCGATTTCTTCATAGTCCAGCCAGCGCTTGCTGTGCTCTGCACCGTTGAGTTCAACCTTCTGAATGTAGATATTACCCTCGCTGTTGTTGTGGACTCTGATCTCAAAGACTCCATCTCTTACCTTCAGATCAGCAGCGTCTATGATCGGTGATCCAAAGTAGTAGCGGCCACCCGCAGGCTCCGACTGGTAAAAGCCCATTGCCGATAGGATATACCAGGCACTCATCTGTCCCACATCCTCATTACCACTCAGCCCGTCCGGCTGATCATGATAGAGATCGTTCATCACTTGTCGGAGGAGTGGTGCAGCCTTCTCCTGGTGTCCCAGCATACTGTAGAGGTATAGGATATGATGGCTCGGCTCATTGCCGTGGGCAAACTGTCCGATCATACCCGATATATCCGGAGAAGTGTTCTCTCCCTCTATTTCGCTGGGCACGGTAAACAGGCTATCCAGTTTTTCCAAAAAGAGTTCCTCGTCACCGAAGAGCTGTACCAGCCCCTCAACATCATGAGGCACCAAGAAGGTGTACTGCCAAGCATTGCCCTCACAGTAGTCATCATCACGGTGACTGGAGTGGAAGGGGCTGAAGGGCTCGTTCCACTTGCCCGCCACACTCTTTCCGCGCATGAATCCTGTCTCCGGGTCAAAGAGATGTCGGTAGCTCTTACTGCGCTCAAGGAAGTAATTGTAGTCCTCGGTATGTCCCAGCTTTTGTGCCACCTGTGCCACCGCCCAGTCGGCGAGAGCGTACTCCAGGTCATAGGCTACGCTTTCCACCATTTTATCATAGGGGATATACCCATATTCTTTCCTATAGTTCTGTCCCCGCTCATCCAGCATCGCACTATTCTTCATTGCGGCATACGCCCTCTCCTCATCCTCGACAAAACCTTTGAGAACAGCGTCAGCAAGTACGGGGATACCCGGGTTGCCCACCATGGTATTGGTCTCATTGCCATAGAAGTGCCAGACCGGAAGCTTACCCTGCTCGTCATATATGTTGAGGAAAGTACCTACCATATCCTCCATGTGATCCGTGTGGATCAAGGTCATAAGGGGATGTGCAGCACGGTACGTATCCCATAGAGAGAATGTCGTACGCGTCGTGAAGCCCGGATCACCATGCACCTCCAGGTCTGCTCCCATATAAGCCCCATCCACATCCGCAAATACGGAGGGAGCGATCATGGTGTGGTAGAGTGCGGTATAAAAGACACGCATCGTCTCGTTGCTGCCGGCGGTCATCCGGATCTTGCCGAGCTCCTCAGCCCAGCTATTCGTCGCTTGCTCCTTTGTTTTTTCGAAATCCCAGCCCGGGAGCTCAGACTCCATATTCTTCCAGGCTCCCTCTATGCCGGTAGGTGAGAGAGCGACCTTCACCATCAGTGGCTTTTCTCCCAGGGCTACGTCAGCTCGAGCATAGACATTGGCACCCTGTCCCTCATCTTTCGACATTTCACCATCCGACGTTACCTCAAAATCACTTATCGGCTCAGAAAACTCGGCCACAAAGTAGACCTTTTGGTCCTTAGCCCAGCCTGTACTCCTACGGTATCCTTCTATCCTGTGGTCATCCACACGCCGGATCTGCACGTCGGTAGGTTTGTCCCAGTTACCTCCGTTGACCAGGTCAAATACCACTGCCGGTCTGTCGGCATCCTTAGGGAAAGTATACCGATGAAGCCCTACCCTTGTCGTAGCCGTCAGCTCTACATCGACATCATAGCGCAGAAGATGGGTGCCGTAAAAACCCGGGCGCACCACCTCCCGGCTACGGTCGGAGTAGCTCCAGTGACCGCTGTTTGGATCGTCTTCGGTACCGCGTCCGAGGGTTACTTCACCGGTCACCGGCATCACAGTGACATCCAGCAAGTCTCCGATACCCGTACCACTCATATGCGTGTGCGAAAAGCCGATGATGGTACTATCAGACACATGGTAGCCGCTCACCCAGTCCCAGCCCTCCGGAATGCCGGTGGGGCCTAGTTGTACCATACCCCAGGGGACACTGGCGCCGACAAAGACGTGCCCGTGTCCGCCGGTGCCTATCCAAGGGTCAACATACGTCAGGACATCCTCGGGGAAGTCGACTGCCTCCTCACCTACTTGCTTGGAGCAAGCAATCGTGAACGGGAGGATGAAAAGTGCGATAAGCGTGCTAAAGATCTGTTTTCTCATGTCGATTGTCATGTATCTGGCAAAATTTAGTGTCAATATATGCTCAAAGATAATGCTTTCTGAGCCCACTTAAAAAGATCCCCACGTTTTTCGCTCAATACCTCTTTTAGTTTATCACCAGAGGGATATTGTATTTCTTGATCGCGTCTACAAAGGACAGAGAGTCCATTGGTCCCATTAACCCATTGGTTATGACAGGATAGGCTACGCCATTTATATACAAAACAATAGAGTCCTGCTTGCTGTGATGGATCGGAGTTTCCTTGTCAATAATCCAGTAATGAGGTGGGTTCAAACTCTTTTTATTCTGCGAGTTGCGTGTCACGGCATATCCTTCGGTGCGTGCGATAATCCATTTTGTGTTGTACGCGTACTTTTTTACACCAAATGGAAGTACGAAATACTCCGCATTACCCTCTCTATACAGCAAACTTTGATCCGAGGTGATCACAAACCCATCTCCAAGCTCTTCGGATACGCCCCAGTTTAGAGGGTGTGTTACTATAAGCCAAAAGATAATACCCGCTCCTACAATAAGCAATAGATTCAACAAACGCTTCTTCATAATTCAAGCAGCTCACTCCATCCCATGAGTGGGTACACAAATATAGTCCTAATTACTCAATCTCACGGCTCATGCATCATAAAGAAATGGATGTTGACTCAATAGCAATTTTGCGTCTTCAGGATCGGGCAAAAAATTTGACGGATAGTAGCGAAAGGTTTCCAGTAGGAAAGAAAACGATTTGACGGATAGTAGCGATCTGTTTCCAGTAGGAAACTTTTGGCGATCAAGTAATCGGCTTTTTCAATCGCCTCTTTATTGGTAATTTTGAGCGTTGATTGAGCATGTCTTCTGCTCAGGATCACCTAAGAAAACGACAAGTAATGCCCTCTAAAGATAATCATACCGACAAGCACCCAAACCCCAAGACTCGAGTGAAGAATCCTGCCATTGTCCTACTGCTCAACCTTCTGCTGATGCTGATCGTCGGCATGTTGCTGATATGGTTGTCTATGGCTTTCCTCAAAGGATATACCCGGCACAATGACTCTGTAACGGTCCCCAAACTCAGCGGACTAACTCAGCAGGATGCCTTGAGTCTGCTTAGGGAGAGTGATCTAAATATGGAGGTGGTCGACTCCGTCTACAATGAGACTATGGATCCGGGGGTGATCCTCGAGAGCACCCCCAAGTCCGGATCTTCTGTCAAGCGCAACCGCACCATTTTTGTAACGGTAAACACTACGCTGGTAAAGCAAGCACGGATCCCGGACGTATACGAGGTCTCTCGGCGTCAGGCAGAAGCAGCACTAAGGAGAGAGGGGTTCGTAAACATCCGCGAAGAGTATATACCCGGAGTGTACAGCGACCTGGCAATGAGCGTAAAAGACGGCAACACCGGGGCAGTCTTGCAGCCCGGAAGTACCCTGGCCTATAACCAACCAATCATCCTAGAGGTCACCTCCAGCCAACTCATGGATAGCGTCGCTCTAGCACAGCAATACGCACTAGACTCTGTCATCCTCGACTCTGCGGCGGAGAGTGGAAGCACAAACAGCCCTGAAGCCAATAATGACTGGTTTTGACCCTAAAGAGGAGATCGACCTCACGTTTCTTTTGGATGAAGAAGACGAGGACGAAAAGGAGGTAACAGACCTCTTTGAGCACTTTTCGGTTGTTGCAGACAGAGGTCAGTCTCCCCTGAGGATTGATCGGTTTTTGGTTGACCGACTTTCGGGCATATCGCGCAACCGCATACAGCAAGCGGCAGAGGCAGGATCTATATTTGTAAACGACACCCCTGTAAAAGCCAACTATAAAGTAAAGCCACTTGACCGTATCTCCCTCAGGTTAGAACGCCCTCCCTACGACAATACGATTATCCCGGAGGAGATTCCCCTGGACATCGTCTACGAGGATGAAGCACTGATGGTGGTCAACAAGCCTGCAGGATTGGTCGTGCACCCCGGTCATGGCAACTATACGGGTACCCTCCTGAATGCCCTAGCCTACTACCTCAGGGATGATAAAGCGTACGACCCCAACGACCCGCGGCTGGGGCTGGTTCACCGTATTGACAAAGACACCAGCGGCTTGTTGGTTATTGCGAAGACTCCCGAAGTAAAATCGCATCTCGGCAAACAGTTTTTTTATAAAACTACAAAGCGTAGCTATCGAGCCATTGTCTGGGGACGCATGGAAGAGGAATCGGGGACAGTCCGTACCAACCTGGCTCGTGATCCACACGACAGGCTCATATTTGCCCCGTTTCCCTACGAAGGCGATATCGGGAAGACAGCCGTCACCCACTGGCGAGTGATCGAAGAGCTGGGCTACCTCAGCATGATCGAGTGTCGACTTGAGACGGGACGAACGCACCAGATTCGTGCACACATGAAGTCGATAGGACATCCCATCTTCAACGACGAACGATACGGAGGAAGTCAAATTTTGAGAGGGAATAGATTTGGAAGCTACAAACAGTTTGTAGCCAATAGCTTTATCCAATGTCCCAGACAGGCACTGCATGCACAGACGCTGGGCTTTGTACATCCGATGACCGGGGAGGAGATGACCTTCTCATGCGACCTACCGGAGGATATGCAGGGACTGCTGGAGAAATGGCGTGTGTATACCAGTAGCACAAACAAATAACCGTATGAATATAGCACTGATTGCCGGGGGATATAGCGGAGAGTACTCTGTCTCTCTACGAAGCCAGAGAGCACTTATGGGCTTTCTCAAAGAGAGCCCATACAGCATCTATCCGGTACTCATCAGGAAGGATGAGTGGATCGTCAACGGAGAGAAAGAGTACCCCATTGATAAAAACGACTTCTCATTCGTTACTGATGATGGGGAACGCATTGTTTTTGAATACGCATATGTGACCATCCATGGGACACCGGGCGAAGATGGTCTGCTCACCGGCTACCTGGATATGCTGGGCATCCCCTACTCCTGCTGCAGCACACTGGTAGGTGCACTTACTTTTGACAAGTACATGTGTACGCATCTGCTGCGCTCTTTTGGGGTGCACGTAGCCAAGAGTAGACGTATCTATAGGTCGGACATCGAGCATATACGAGAAATCGCACGTGAGATGGGGCTGCCTGTCTTTATAAAGCCCAACACCGGAGGGTCCAGCATCGCAACAACCAGAGTCGACAAAGAAGACCAGCTGGATGAAGCCCTGCGCCTTGGCTTTGAGGAAAGTGATGTCCTCCTGATGGAGCAGCTCATGGTTGGTACAGAGGTCACCTGTGGGTGCTATAGAGATGGGGATGGGATTCATGCCTTGCCTATCACGGAGGTGGTGACCGAAAACACTTTCTTTGACTACAACGCTAAGTACAACGGCCAGGTGCAGGAAATCACTCCTGCCAGACTCACGGAGGAAAAGACAACGGAGCTCCGGGAGTTGACCAAAGATATATACCAGATACTGAACGCATCCGGTATCATAAGGGTCGACTACATCATCCAAGGCGATACCCCATACCTACTGGAAGTCAACACGACACCCGGGATGACAGAAACAAGCTTCATCCCACAGCAAGTACACGTTGCAGGACTGGATATATCACAAGTCCTGCAGGACATCATTAGCTATCAGATAGCAGAGGCTCAGAAATAATTGTTACTTTTATGTCATGCTAAACGACACCAATCAATACTACGATAGCATTCGCACGGCTCATGATGACGAAGTGCGGCCAATGATCCAACGGCTCCTGAACGACCCGGAAGCCAAACCACTGGTCGGGATGATGGTCGAGGGTATTTCCCCCGAGACTCTCAACAGCATCGAGACGACACGGGACTTCAAGGAAAAAGTGGTATCGCCAGCACTGGCGAAGCTGCTCAAACAAACCGCTTTCTCCGTGACCTCTTCGGGAAAGAGTGCCCTCCGATCGAATGCAAATACGAAGTACACCTATATCTCCAATCATCGAGACATCGTACTAGACCCTGCCATTCTCTGCAACATTTGCCTGAAGTCCGGACTAGACATCCCTGAGATTGCCATCGGTGATAACCTCCTGCTCCAGCCTTGGATCAAGGATCTGGTCAGGCTCAGTGGTTCGTTTATAGTCAAGCGTTCGCCCAAGGTACGTGAGATGATCACAGAGTCCAAAAGACTGTCCGACTACATGAGACGCAATATCCAAGAAGATCGGTCTTCACAGTGGATAGCTCAGCGTGAAGGACGTGCCAAGGACTGCAATGACCGCACACAGCCTGCGCTGCTCAAGATGCTGACCATGGGGAGCGATGAGAAGGACTTAGGCAAAAACTTAGCGGGGCTCAACATTGTACCGGTAACCATTACCTACGAATACGATCCCTGCGATTATCTCAAAGCACTAGAACTACTCCAAAAAGCAAAAGGCACCTACCGGAAGGAAAACAAAATAAGTGATCTGCTAAGTATGCGCACCGGGCTGTTTGGGAAAAAAGGACGCATACACTGTGCCTTCTCGGAACCTATATCCGGCTTTGAGGATGTCGTGACCCCTGACATGAATAAAAATGAGCAGTTAAGTGCCATTGCGGAGAAGATCGATCATCAGATATTCTTGCACTACCGGTTTTACCCCAATAACTATGTGGCATACGATCTGACTCATGGAGGCACCCACTTCAGTGACATGTACAGCAGACGCCAACGCCTTGAGTTTGAGCTCTACATAGAGGATCAGCTAGACAAGCTCCCGGTGCCTCGCTCAGACCGTGAGTTTTTACACCAAAAGATGCTGGAAATGTACGCCAATCCTTTGCTCAACAACCTCAAAACGACAAAACGAATCAAATGAATGCACTGATCATAGTAGACCCCCAAGTAGACTTTGTCACCGGCAGTCTGGCAGTAGCCGGGGCACCGGAGTCGATCCACACCCTGGCAAAGTCTCTTCGTACCGCCCCGGTTGATCACATCTTCGTAACCATGGACTGCCACCCTATTGATCACATGAGTTTCGATGAAAATGGTGGATCATGGCCTGCTCACTGCATCAAGTACAGTACAGGTGCAGCTATTGAGCCCACACTTATGGACTCTCTACAGCACCTCCCCGATAGCGTGGAGTTTCATTTCTTGGAAAAAGGGATCGAGACGGATCAAGAGCAGTACAGTGCCTTTGAAAACGGTTATCCTGCCCTTCTAGATGAGGCGGAGAAGATCTATATCTGCGGCATCGCAGGTGATGTGTGCGTCCAAAACTCCATCAAGGATCTAGCCGGGCACGGACTAGGCGGTAAGCTGATTTTGCTTGAGGATGCGTCACCAAGCCTTGACGACGGGACGACCCTTAGCCGTGTTATCAGCGAGCTACACATCAAGACATCCAATACAAATAATTACTAACAGAATAAATCATATACATACCGATGAGCTGGTTTGAATGCAAAATAACCTACGATAAAGAGATCAACGCCGATGGCAAAATGAAGAAAGTCAGTGAAGTATACCTGCTTGATGCAGAGACATTCACCGATGCCGAGGCACGAATGACCAAGCTAATGGAGAGCCGGGGTGCATTCACGATGGACACCGTCAAGAAGGTGCGCTACGTAGAGCTTTTCTTGGACAATAAAAGCGAACGCTTTTACAAAGCCAAAGTAGGCTTTATCACTCTGGATGAAAAGTCCGGAACGGAAAAGAGAAAGTACAGCCAGATGTTGATCCAAGCCGATGACTTCAGCGAAGCGTGTCAAAACCTTCAAAAAGGGATGAAAGACACCCTTGCCGACTACGAGATCGCAGCCATACAGGAGACGCCCATAATGGATGTATTTCCCTACGAAGTAAAATAAGAACAACACTATGTCTACCATCAAGGACCGCCTTACCAACATATGGAATGAGCTTGGGAACGCACACCTCGTTGCCGTGGCCAAGTTTCACTCCACCGAGCGTATCCAAGAAGCCTATGATGCCGGACAGCGGATATTTGGAGAAAGTCGTGTCCAAGAGCTGGCACAAAAAGTAGACAAGCTACCTACAGACATTGAGTGGCACTTCATCGGTACGCTTCAGCGCAACAAGGTCAAGTACATCGCACCCTACATACACACAGTACATAGTATTGACCGTGGCTCACTGCTTACAGAGCTTGAGCGTCAGTGTGAGCGTCAAGGGCGAACAGCGCCTCCTATCCGGGTCTTTCTCCAGCTGCACATCTCCGGCGAAGAAACCAAGCATGGCTTTTCGCACGAGGAGCTCATGGACTTTCTCGAGAAATACCCCATACACGAGCTCAAGCACACCCACATTGTAGGGCTCATGGGCATGGCGGAGTACACGGACGATGCTGCAGTTATCGAACAACAGTTCGAGGCCCTGCACAGCACGCTCATGGAGCTCCAAAAGAGTTACTTCAGAGATGATCCTCTATTCTGTGAGCTTTCTATGGGTATGAGTCACGACTACCCACTTGCACTCAAGCATGGAGCTACCTATGTACGGATAGGCACCGACATTTTTGGACCAAGAGAGTATTGATCATATTTTTATTCAAAATAAACCTTTGAGTAGTCACACACGTCAAAGGGAGAGAAGAAGTTATAGAATTTACGAAACAACAAACAACTAAAATCATGAAAAGAGTACATGCAATAGTGGGCTGCACAGCCCTATCCATAGCACTGATCACAAGTAGCTGTGGTTTTCTAGGCAATCTAAACAATACGACCAAAGGTGCCGGTATCGGAGCCGGGACAGGTGCTGCCATCGGTGCCGGAATTGGTCATACTGCAGGACACAAGTCCGGAATGGGCGCTGCCATTGGTGCTGTAGTAGGAGGTGTGGCAGGTGGTCTCATAGGTAACCACATGGACAAACAAGCCAAGGAGCTTGAGAGCCAGGTTCCCGAGGCAAAAGTAGAAAAAGTAAACAACGGAGAAGCCATCCGTGTCACCTTCGACAGTGGCATCCTCTTTGGCTTTGATGATACGGTACTCAGCAAGGAGTCCAAGGAAGCACTTACCCGCTTTGCTGAAAACATGAATGCCAACCCCGACACGGACATCAAGATCGTCGGACATACCGACAGCACCGGCAAGCACAGCTACAACATGAAGCTCTCCGAGCGTCGGGCTAATAGTGTCTACAACTTCCTCCGCCAGTACAACGTCTCTCCCACCCGCATGACCTCTATGGGTGTGGGTCCGGACGAGCCTATCGCAGACAACAGTACTGAAGTTGGGCGCGCAAAGAACCGCCGGGTAGAGATCTTTATCCTACCAAGCATTGAGATGATCCAAAAAGCTAAGAAAGAAGCCAACGACAAGTAATACACAAACTCGAGAGAAAAAGAGAGGGTGTGTCAAAGCAAAGTTTTGACACACCCTCTCTCTTACCTATAAGCACCACGATGAACACCACACGATAAGGATATTAAATGCGTTAGTCTACCTCTCCATCAGGGCTCACGCATTTGAAGTTTAGAGGTAGTCGGGGGTGATGATGTCGGTGGGGTCTTTGGAGGCATTGATCTTTTGCAGAGCTGCGTGGGCTGACGTGTACTGAAAAAGTTCCCGGTAGGAAACAGATCTCTACTATCCGTCAAATCGTTTTCTTTCCTACTGGAAACATTTCTCTTTTATCCGTCAAATTTCCCCCGGAGTGTCAACTTTTTTCAGTAGTACATGTCAGCTGGGGAAATTTTTGCGCCGTATTTTCGAGGGGGTGTGTCGCTCAGATACGCCCTGTAGACAGGTTTATGGATGCTTGAGGAGCCAGTCTTTTAGGATCAAGGCATGATTGCAGGTGGTTGAGCGGGCACCGTAGACAAGGGTCACAGTGCCGTTGGTCAGAAGCTCCTTGCAGTGCTTCGCAAAGGCGAAAGCTTCAGGGTTGGCATCCAGCTCTACGAGGTATTGCTCTCGGAACTTGTCGAAGTTTTCCTCTCTATGTCCAAACCACTTGCGGAGATCAGTGGAGGGGGTGATGTCTTTTGCCCATTCGTCGATGGCAGCTGCCTCTTTTGTAACCCCACGAGGCCACAGGCGATCAACTAATATTCGGTACCCATCTTCGGGCTCTGCATCGATGTAGGCGCGCTTGATCTTTAGTGTTCCCATCTTTTCTGAAATCTACTTTTTCTAACTCCAAATCTATGGCTTGATAAATATAGTGATAAGTTTTGACCTATACTTTGACAAATCGCCCGTTTTAACACTTCAAGGGTCTTCAGTCTCCCAGATCCCTTTATACAAAAGACATCTCGACCGGTTCCACCAACACTTTTGACCTATACGTCAAAAATAATAGAGTGGTCAGGGCAAATTTGCTCTGACCACTCTAACTCTATTGTAAAACAGATCTTGTTTACTTCATCGCATGGGTATAACCCTGAATACGGTTCCATCCGCCTCGAGTGAAGTCAGGGACCTCTACAGGCATGCTACCGTTCTCTAGGGACAGCTTACTCAGCGGAACCAAACAGCACCACTCTGCCATATCATAGACGTCCATATCAAGAGGTAGTCCATTTCGGAGGCAGTACACCAGACGGTAATCCATAATGAAGTCCATACCACCGTGTCCTCCGACTTCTTTAGCTGTGCTTTCGAGTTCTACAGTGATTGGATGCTTGTACTGCTCCATGAGTTTTTGCTGCTGCTCTGCGTTCATCCATGAGTGAGCTGAGAGGTTCTCATGATCCGGGACAGAGGAGGTACCCTCCAAGCTTTCTGCCTTTAGTGCATAAGAGGGTCTGGGATACTTGGAAGCGTAGCCCTTGGTCCCCGCTACATTGTACTGGCGAGAGTACGGACGAGGGGTAGCAACATCATGGTGAATAAGGATGGTCTTTCCCTTCTCTGTACGGATAATCGTATAGGTATGCTGACCGTTCTGAAAGTCAGAAGAGTCTTGACCATTAGCTTCTAGGTAAGCAGGAATAGAGACCGGATCAGAATCTACGGATACAAGGGTGTTCATTTTGTCCCCCCTATGAATATTCAAAATCTGGCAAGCCGGACCCATACCGTGAGTAGGATACACATCCCCACGATTTTTGTGATTGTAGTCCATGCGCCAATTACCCTCGTAGTATGGCCAAAAATCTTCGAGCTGGTGGATATATCCTCCCTCAGCGTAGAGTATTTCGCCAAGGAGACCTTTCTGAGCCATGTTGAGCGTAGTCATCTCGAAGAAATCATACACACAGTTTTCAAGCATCATACAGTGCATACGGGTGCGCTCAGATGTATTGATGAGATCCCAGATATCCTCCATTGTAAATGCCGCAGGCACCTCGATAGCAACGTGCTTACCATGCTCCATGGCATACTTCGCCATCTCTGCATGGGTCTGCCAGTTGGTGGCTATGTAAACAAGATCAATGTCGTCACGGTCTACAAGGCCTTTCCATGCATCTTCGCTCCCATAGTATTCGGCAGCCTCGGGGAGACCACTTTTGGTGAGGATTTCTTGGCTTTTTTTGACACGATCCTCATGAAGGTCGCAGAGAGCAACGATCTGCGTCCCATCTATGTGCGTAAAGCGAGATACAGCGCCTGGACCTCTCATGCCTAGACCAATGAAACCAACTCGAACAGTCTCTAAAGCAGGAGCTGCATAGCCTAACATGTCCTCTTGATCTGATGGACGCTCGGGGACATCTGTCTTGATGATAGATGGAGTGGAATTTCCTTGCTGATTGGATTGGGTATTACCACAAGCACTGAAGCCAAGTCCGAAGACAAGCAATGCGCTTAGGATACCGAGGTTTTTTTTGAACATAATGCTATTGAATGGTTATTTGAATTAGTAAAATGATATCTAATATTAGTATATCTCCACACGCTTTTCCTTTCGATAGTCAGGAATCTCCTTAATAGACGACAGATACTGTACAGTCAGTTCAGCAGTCATCATATGCATTGATCTAAGAGGAACAATGTCCTCTGGCAAAAATGCTGAAGAAAGATAGCTATTGAGAGCCACAGTGTAGGTACGGTCAAGATCAAACGGCTCACCATTAGGCAGAGTAAGCTGTATCTTATCACAAGATCCGTCAGGCATCATCCGGTAAACAATCCGCAAGCCTGAGGGGTAGCATATCTTATGCTTATCTCCTACACAGTGTGCTTTGACAAGGTCTAAGATTTGCTGACCAGTTAATTGGTAGATAAGAGCCTCGTTACCAAAAGGATCAGTTTTGTATATCTGCATCACAGAAACATCTCCTTTTGGCCACTCCTGCACACGGATGCCACCGCCATTGATAATGGCGAAGTCGGTCTCACAGACCTCTCTCAACCCATCCATTAACATGTACCCGATCTGTGCCTTGTTTTGAAGATTGTGGGAGTTGTATACTACCGTTTTTTGAAGTGCAGGACTGGATGCAAATTGTTGGACAATATGGGCAACATCAGGGTCAACATTACCCTCCTTTCCAACCGGGATATTTTTTGAAGTCACCTGCTTCGTACCATCTTGATTGATCTGTACACGGATCAACGTGGAAAAAGCAAGGTTACTCTTGGCCTGGGTAATATGCACACCATTGACTACCGTACCATCGGGTACAAGCGTATGTGTATGCCCACCGATAATCAATGGGAAACGTCTCGCATCAAGCATAGCAGCTAAAGCTTGATCCTCCTCATATCCGATATGATTGATGTAGACGGCCAAATCAGCTGAGTCAGCCACTGCATCAAGACGGTCAACCACAGTCAGGGGTTGATGGAAGGTATACGGACGCACTTTGTCTGGATGACTACTCGGCCATCCTGACTTCTTACTCACTTCAAGGAGGGAAACAAAAGCGACTCTGGTCCCATCTTTTAGGGTAATGTAATAAACAGGACGTGTATCCAAAGTGGAGCCACTGGGTTTTTCAAAGTTGGCACACAGGAAAGGAAACTGAGCATGTTGACTTAGGTACTCAAACCCAGTAACGTTTGAATCAAACTCATGGTTGCCAACTGCAGACAGGTCAAACCCTACTTCGTTCATGAGGGCTATCATTGGCCACCCTGTGGGCTGATACATATCATTGATGGGATTACCGGTCTGGTTGTCTCCTGCTGATACAAGTATGAGCTCAGGGTAAAGCCCCCTCAGACTATCAATAATAAATGCAAAACGAGGAAAATTGTCCAGCTCAGCATGCATATCATTGACAGCTAAAATGGTCACATAGCGTGGTGCTTTAGCTGTTCTTTGAAACAGACCACATCCTGTCAATGTTAGCAGGACAAGTATAGTCTGTATAGCCCTTTTCATGGAATGTAACAGTCAACAAGCTTTGCACTTCCTCCAATAAGGTGGAGTATGGCTTTTTGCTGTGCAGCAGGAATCAAAATCATGTTACCTGCAGAGAGCTCCAGACTTCCATCCGTAGTTTCTACCCGAACGGAGCCCTCTTCTACAAAAAGAACCGTAAACGAGTCTCGATCGGCAAGAGGCAACTCAAAGGATGACTGAGTCAACCTAAGTATGGAGGTATGAAAGTAAGGACACTTTTTTAGTGTAACAAGTTCATTCTTGGTCTCCCGGTCATAGCTGACTGTACCTGTTGTGTCCACTTGGTAGTCGATCACCTCTGCAGCACGATCAACGTGAAGTTCACGCTTGTTTCCCTCACTATCGGTACGGTTGAAGTCAAAAAGACGATAGGTCAAGTCCGACGCCTCCTGTATCTCTAGAACAAAGCAACCGGCACCTATACTGTGTACCTTACCGGCTGGTAAAAAAAAGACATCCCCCTGCGATGGTTTGTGAAGCATCAAGTAGTCTAATACTTCATCTGTCTTGACGATCTCTTTAATTTGCACCGGATCTGTTTCTTTTTTCCACCCTGCATAGATCTTGGCGTCAGGCGTACAGCCCAACAGATACCACATCTCTGTCTTACCTAGTTTACCGCCATGATTCTTAGCTGCGTATTCGTCTCCCGGGTGCACTTGGATGCTGAGGTCATCATTAGCATCAATAAGCTTGATCAATAACGGAAAATGTGATCCAAACTTCTTAAATACATGCTCGCCGACAAGCGAAGCTCCATACTTTTTTGTCAGATCAGTAAGGTTTTGACCGGCATACGGTCCATCAGACACGATCGACTCGTCCCCTGGCATACCAGACACCTCCCAGGTTTCTCCTATTTGGTCTGCGGGAGCTTTCTCTTCTTTGTACTTATAGATACGCTCTCCGCCCCATAGTGTTGTTTTATAGGCAGGTCTAAATCTCAGAGGTGCAGTTATCTGCTTATTATCGTTGTGATTCATTTGTCTCTATTTGAATTATCTTGCACATCTACCATTTCAAGAACGATAGCACACTTTGCCGGAAGATAGAGGCTTAGCCACCCCTTTCCATCGTACATGAATGTATCGTCATGCATCGTGAAGTGTTCAACCTTATGGTCTAGGAATCCAAACCCTCCATACTTTTTGTCATCAGTGTCAAGTACAATCTTGTACTTACCGCAAGGAGCAAGTACTCGATAGTCTACATATGACTCTGTAGGGTGGAAGTTGAAGACGTAGACAAAGCGCCCTCTTTCATAGGCGAGTACCTGCTGGTCATTTTGCTCCCAGAGTTTCACCAAGGAGAGCTGAGCATAATGATCTACGCTACGTATGTGCTTGAGCATATCATGATCAAAATCTTGTAGCCAGCTGTATTTCAAAAAACCATTCGTAGCCAGACTCCACTGTCTCCGAGCATGCTTATAGCTCCAGTCGTTGCCTTCACGGGGAAAGTCGATCCACTCAGGATGCCCGAACTCATTACCCATAAAGTTGAGATAACCTCCGTTTGTAGTGGTTGCTGTCACAAGTCGTATCATCTTGTGGTACGCCATACCGCGTGCCACCTCAGCGCTTTCATCTGCACGATCCATATGCCAGTACATCTCCTTGTCAATGAGCCTAAAGATCAAGGTCTTGTCTCCAACAAGAGCCTGATCATGGCTTTCTGCATAGGAGATGTTTTTTTCATCGTTGCGGCGATTGGTCGTTTCCCACCATATAGATCCGGGCTTCCAGTCTTCATCGGGATGCTCCTTTATCAACTTGATCCAAAAATCGGGGATATTCATCTGCAGTCGGTAGTCAAACCCTATACCACCCTCTTCTAGCGGACGCGCCATGCCGGGCATACCACTGAAGTCCTCTGCAATAGTAATGGCATGTGGATATACTTGATGAATCAGCTTATTAGCTAGCTGCAGATACATGATCGCATCTCCATCCTGTGTGCCATTGAAATAGTCACTGTAGGTGCAAAATGACTGATCTATACCATGCCCCTGATACAGCATGGAGGTAACTCCATCAAATCTAAAACCATCCAACTGATAAGTATCCAACCAATACTGACAATTGGATAGGAGGAAGTGAAGCACCTCATTTTTGCCATAGTCAAAGCACATGGAGTTCCACTGCGGATGAATCATTCGATCACCATCATGGAAGTACTGAGTATGAGTACCATCAAACTTTGCAATCCCCTCCACCTCATTTCTAACTGCATGGGAGTGGACAATATCCATGATGACCAGCAGCCCTAGTTTGTGCGCCTCGTCCACCAAACGCTTGAAGTCGTCAGGGGTACCAAATCGAGAAGACGGTGCAAAGAAGCTAGACACCTGGTATCCAAAAGAACCATAATAGGGGTGCTCCATCACCGCCATGATCTGAACAGCATTGTATCCTTTTTTACGGATAGAGGGAAGCACCTGCTCTCTAAACTCATCGTAGGTTCCTACTTTTTCCTCCTCAGTTGCCATGCCGACATGACACTCATATATCAGAAGTGGCTCATCTTTGAGCTGTGGTCGCTTGTAGAGAAAAGTATAGGGTTGCTCAGGGTGAAACACCTGTGCACTGAAGAGCTTAGTCTCTGGGTCCTGTACTACATATTGGCACCAAGCGGGGATACGCTCGCCACTCTCTCCCTCCCATTCTACTAAGAGCTTATAGTGGTCGCCATTCTTGAGGGCTGTCTCCGGCATATACAGTTCCCATACTCCATTATCTAGGCGCTCCATTGTGTAGGCTTCATGACGCTTCCAGTCATTACCATCACACAGGAAGTATATTGCCGTGGCATTCGGAGCCCACTCGCGCATTACCCACTCGTCTTTCTCCTTATGCAAACCATAATAAAGATAGCCAAGTGCAAACTTTGACAAGTCACCTTCACTATTCACAGTCAGTTCTTGTTCCTTCGTGTGTGCATAGTCTAAGCGACTTTGTATCGCCTTTTCAAAGGGCTGTAGCCACTGGTCATTCTCCACTAGTTTCAACATAGTAGTATTTTTTCTTTGAATTATTCCTTTGTTTTCATTGACGAAACCTCTTGACGAGGTCACCGTACTGGTCTATTCTTCTATCTCTAAAGAATGGCCACCACCGCCTTACGTACTCTGTTCGCTGGAGGTCAACCTCCACGACACATTCTTGTTCTTCTTCTCGAGAGAGCTCGGCAAGGATCTCTCCCTGCTGTCCTGCGACAAACGAGTTGCCCCAAAACGTAATCCCTCCCGTCATATTAGTAGGATCAGGCTCATACCCTACTCTATTCACAGCTACGACAGGCAGGTTATTTGCCACCGCATGACCACGCTGTATCGTACGCCATGCATCTAACTGACGCTCCTGCTCGTCACGAGAGTCCGTGCTCTCCGTTCCTATTGCGGTTGGATAGATTAGTAGATCAGCTCCGCTCATCGCCATAAGCCTGGCTGCCTCAGGGTACCACTGATCCCAACAGATCAACAGCCCAAGTCTTCCCACCGAGGTGTCTATTGGCTCAAATCCTTGATCTCCGGGGGTAAAGTAAAACTTCTCGTAGTATGCCGGATCATCCGGGATGTGCATCTTACGGTATGTACCTGCGATGCTTCCATCTTTCTCCAAAACCACACCGGTATTGTGGTACAGTCCGGGAGCTCTTCTCTCAAAAAGAGAGGTCACCAGTACTACCTGACACTCTTTTGCGATTTTTCCAAAAAAATCCGTGGAGGGTCCTGGTATTGGCTCTGCCAGGTCGAAGGTGTCTACATTCTCCTCTTGACAGAAGTATAGGCCATTATGCAGTTCCTGAAGAACGATCAGTTCAGCCCCCTGTTTTGCCAAACTTCGGATCTTATCCGCAAGTCTTCTCTTGTTATCCTCTATATCCGGGGTATTGTGTTGCTGAATGATGCCTATCTTCATAGTTTTTCTTTGTTCAAAAAGCCCTTAGGTATCTGCATTGTAGCACAGTGCAGGGAGCCGTTTTGCAAAATCAATGCTCTACAGTCTACGCCCACCACTTTTCTATCCGAAAAAAGCTCCTGCAGTATTTCAATCGCAACATCATCAGCCGGGTCGTTGTACGTCGGTACAAGTACGGCTCCATTTGTGATCAAAAAGTTAGCATATGTTGCGGGGAGCTGATGACCATCATTGTACTTAGGCATTGGCATTGGCAATTTCACTGCATTGAAGGGGAGCTTTCCTTCGACGACGGTCACGAGCGTATCATCATTCACGAAGCGTACCATCGTATCTATGTGTCCATCTGTATCGTCCCCCTCAAGCGCCTTGAGGTCCAATACTAATAGCTGTCTTAGCCCCAGTGCTTCTTGCACCTCCAAACATTGAGTATGCTCAGGCATCCATGAGTTGCGGTTGGGAGCCTGAAGCATAGGAGAAGTGGTAAGGGCTATCCCCTTTCCATTCACCTCTATGCCTCCACCTTCCAAAACAATATCTTGCCTATTCTTGACCCATATACCCGGGGCAAAGACTCCACGATCGTAGAGCCTACGAATCAACTGGTTATCCTGATCTGAGGCAAACTTCTGCCCCCATGCGTTAAACCGAAAGTCCACCACCACACGCTCTCCGTCCTGGATGGTACACAGTGGACCGTAATCACGAATCCAGGTGTCATTGAGCGGAATTCCCTCTACGAAGTAGAGCTTGTGCTTGGAGCCCGACAGATCTCCAACTGCCGCCAGCACCTCCGTTTTCTCCTCGCACACAATGACCACATCCACAAACTCCAGTAGGGTGTGTACAATACCGACGTAGCATACGGTGGTAGACTGCAGGTGCATACTCCAGTCCATCTCAGCTGTAGGCCACGACAGTAGCACTGCATCCTGAGGACTCCATTCAGGGATAAGTCCTGTTGCGTTGATCATTGATTGTTTCTATCTGGTCCGTATACGCAACCACATACCGGCAAAGAGATGCAGATATATGGATGAGTCTATTAACTTCCACAAACTTACCCGAAATACTGCTTTTCTCCAAAAAGAGCTGAGCTTAAACGAGTGTATGCATCATCTTTTGTCACGCCAGCCTTATCCACTTTTGCACACTTGAGCAAAAGGCATTAGGTTTGACCGATGAATATGGAATTCACAGTCTGCACGTCTAATCATATCAAAACCAACACCCAATCCTCCAAAAACAACAAACACAAGTTAATGCCACTCATAGATTTGCGAAAATGATTACATTTGCGATTGTATTGATGTATTGAGCACTTACAGGTACCTATCAAGCACAAGTAATCGGCATTTGCATCAAAGTTCACTAAGATTTCAGAGTACAAAGTAAATGAGTAGTTCCCTTCCGCCCGGACGTCCGGCGACAACAAAAAAAGAGAATCCCAGTCCCGTTCAAGAAACCTATCGTGTTTCTTCAGCAGGGACGCTCATTGAGGTACTCCGGGAAAAGTCGTGTCGTTCGCGTACAGCGACCAAGCGATTGCTTGCGACCGGTCGGGTGTCTGTCGATGGCATAGTCACCACGACAGCCACGTTAGTACTATCTCCAGACCAAAAGATTACGGTACATGAGGGTGTACCTCCGAGTGAGCTTACACATGAGGTCATTGAGGTTATTTGGGAGGATAGCGACTACATCGTCGTCTACAAAAAAGCCGGACTTCCCACAGTCAACACAGGACACCGAAGAAAAGAGGATACCGTCATTTGGATTGTCAGCCAGCACCTCAAGCTGACCGACCCAAAGGCCAAACTCTTCATGATCACCAGACAAGACAACAACACAGAAGGCTATGTCCTTTTCGCCAAAAACATTGCTGCCAAGACGGATATGATCAGTCATTGGCAACAGTATATCTGTGATCAGGTCTACGTGCTCTGCGTTGAAGGCAAGCTTGGATCGACATCCGGTGAGATTATTAGCGAGACAAAACCAGACAACAAACAACAGCACCGACGTGTCCGGACGAGCTACAAAGTCCTGAGACGTAGCGAGAACGGGAATATGGCGGTCATTGAAGTAAGTGTCGCAGGAGCAAGAATATACAACCTCCGCAAAGTCATGAAGGACAACAACCTCAAGATCTATGGAGACATCCGATCTCGATCAAGTTTCAGGACAGAGGGAAAGATTGCTCTCCTCCAGACACAGTTTTCTTTCAGACACCCCAAAACCGGTCAACGCATGGATTTCAAGCGAGGCTTTCCCTCCCACTTTTTCACACTCCTCAGAGACGACAAAAAGACCGAATAAGATAATAAACACTTTCCTTTTTCATACCAGTCACTAGACAAATGAAACGTAAAACAACGAGACTTTTTCTCCTGCTGACGCTAGCGGTTCTGGCACCACTTGCACAGAAATCTGATGCTGTCGCACAGATCGTCGAGGCAGCAAGCTGGCAGATTGAACACTCCAACACCTCTGACGGTGTGCTGACACTAACCTTCAAGGGTAGACCTACCGGTGATTTTCACGTCTATGGAATAGAGCTTCCCGACGGTGGTCCCACCCCTACCGGCATAGAGTTGGATGAGAGCAAGGGCATAAAGCCACTGGGTCCGGTCACTGCAAGCCCGGCTCCTGAGACACACCATGACCCAAACTTTGACATGGACCTCCAGTGGTACTCCAAGCCATTTACAGTCACCCAGAAGTTCCAGATCACCGATCCGAAGAATTTTTCTCTAGCAGGTGATCTCATCTATATGGGGTGCAACGACAACACCTGCACTCCACCAACGAGGGTAAGCTTCAGTGTCACAGCTGATGATCTTACTACTCCTCTAAAGATGAGTGCCCCAAAAGAGGGGACCGGCGCAGAGGACAAAAGCACAACGGCAGAAGCCGCGAGTACGACTGACACAGCCACAGCATCCGAGGAGGAAGTGGTAGAAGAGCCATCGGAGGCTGCCGAGGTTGCCGATGAAGAAGAGACTCAAAAGGCTGCTGCAAGCACAGTTGTATCTACTGAGGTCGGAGAAGACAACCCGATTTGGACCCCGATTATTAGCGAGCTCAAAGAGTATGGTGACCGAAACCTGCAAGCTACAGACAGCTCACTATGGACTATATTTATCCTAGGTTTTCTTGGCGGTCTTATTGCGCTCCTCACTCCATGCGTGTGGCCAATGATCCCCATGACTGTCTCGTTTTTCCTCAAGAGGAGTCAGAGTCGCAAAAAAGCCATCAGCGATGCCATCATATATGGGATCTCCATTATCGTCATTTACTTGGCTTTAGGGCTGATCATCACAGGTATCTTCGGAGCAAGTGCGTTGAATAGCATGGCCACCAATGCGGTGTTCAACATCATTTTCTTCTTGCTCCTTGTCGTTTTTGCTGTCAGCTTCTTTGGTGCCTTTGAGCTTGTGCTGCCTCAGTCTTGGACGAACAAGCTGGACAGCAAGGCTGAGTCCACAGGCGGGTTGCTGAGTATTTTCTTCATGGCGTTCACGCTGGTTCTCGTCTCCTTCTCTTGCACGGGACCAATCATAGGTACCCTTCTTGTTGATGCAGCATCACGCGGAGACGTCTTTGGACCGGCGATTGGGATGTTTGGCTTCGCTCTCGCACTTGCGCTGCCATTCTCGCTCTTTGCCATCTTCCCAAACTGGCTTCAAAGCGTGCCCAAGAGTGGTGGCTGGATGAACAGCGTCAAGGTTGTCCTCGCCTTTTTGGAGCTTGCCCTTTCACTTAAGTTCCTTTCTGTTGCAGACTTGGCATATGGCTGGGGCATTCTCGACAGAGAAGTATTTGTATCCCTCTGGATCGTGATCTTTGCTCTACTTGGTCTCTACCTTCTCGGAAAGATTACGTTCCCGAACGACACCCCGGTTGAGCGACTATCTGTCTCGAGGCTTTTCATGGGTATCATCTCACTTGCCTTTGCAGTCTACATGATTCCCGGTCTGTGGGGTGCTCCTCTCAAGTCAATCAGTGCTTTTGCACCACCTCTAAGCACTCAAGACTTCAACCTCTACGATGCTGAGGTGCATCCGCAGTTTGAGGACTATGACCTAGGTATGGCATATGCAGCCCAACGAGGCAAGCCGGTACTTATTGACTTCTCGGGATACGGATGTGTGAACTGCCGTAAGATGGAAGCATCAGTCTGGACCGATCCAAAAGTAAAGGACATCATCGACAATCAGTTTGTCCTCATCACGCTTATAGTGGATGACAAGACACAGCTACCTGAGATGATTGAGATTACAGAAAACGGGCAAAAACGCAAGCTGAAGACCATAGGAGACAAGTGGAGCTACTTCCAGAGATACAAGTTTGGAAGCAACGCACAGCCCTTCTACGTCATGCTTGACCAAGCAGGTCAGCCACTAGGTTCAAGCTATGGCTTTGACCAAGATGTCAACCAGTACATAGACTGGCTCAACTCCGGGCTTACTGAATATAAAAATCAGGAATAATCCCGACAAGTACCCGGATATTTTCACTTCGAGGGTGTGTCAAAGCCGTTTTGACACACCCTCGATTTATATCGTTCACGGACAGTGGCAAAAGTTTCACGGATAGTAGCAAAATGTTTCCAGTAGGATACAGTTCGCTTCTATCCGTGAAACATTTCTCTTTCCTACTGGAAATATTCTGCGATTATTAGAAAGCCGTCTTGGATACATCCGCATCCGACTGACTAACAACAAGATATACCACAGATCACTTTAGCCCTAAATCAAGGACAGCGGTACCGTCTTTCCAATGGACATGATCGGGTCTACTTGTGACAGTCAAAGCTTACATTTGAAAATTAAGGGAGCGGAGGTTTTCACAAAGAGCCCAAGGTAATTGTCCCGCTGATAAAAGTATAGAACGCTGCCATATCAGTGAAAAAAACTATCTTTGCGAAAGGGTTGCGCTATTGCAACCTCAAAAACATACAATAACCAGGTTAGAGACATGCTAACGACAAAGTATTTGCTAGAACATAGTGAGGAGGCGATAAGACGACTGAGCATCAAAAATATTGATGCCCGTGAGTCGATAGATAAAATCATAGAGTATGATAAGATCCGCCGATCCAGTCAACGCGAACTGGACGATACACTGGCAACACAAAACAGACTGTCGAAAGAGATTGGCGAACTCATGCGATCCGGCAAACGGGACGAGGCGCTAGGCCTAAGAGACCAAGTAAACAGCTTGAAAGAAAAGGCTAAGGAGCTTGAAGAAGAAAAGAATACGGCCGATCAAAACCTTCAAGAGATACTCGTGCTGCTGCCCAACGTACCCTCCGAAACAGTACCCCGTGGAAAGACCGCAGAGGATAATGTCATTGAGCGCAACGGTGGTGTGATCCCTAGCCTTGACCCTGAGAATAAGCTACCCCACTGGGAACTTGCAAAATCCTATGACATCATTGACTTTGAGCTCGGTGTGAAGATTACGGGGGCAGGATTCCCGGTCTATAAAGGATATGGCGCACGCCTTCAGCGCGCTCTTATCTCCTTTTTCCTAGATAATGCTCGCGAAGCAGGATACCTCGAGATCCAACCCCCTCTGGCGGTGAACGAAGACTCAGGATTTGGCACCGGCCAGCTTCCGGATAAGGAGGGGCAGATGTACTACATCAATGAGGACAACCTCTATCTCATCCCTACTGCGGAAGTACCTGTCACCAATATATTTAGAGATGTCATCGTTGACCCGAACGATTTTCCCATCAAGCTCACTGCTTACTCAGCATGCTTCAGACGCGAAGCAGGCAGCTATGGTAAAGATGTTCGCGGTCTCAATCGTCTCCACCAGTTCGACAAGGTGGAGATTGTCCGTATCGACTCTCCCGAACACTCCTACCAATCTCTTGATGAGATGGTGGCATACGTGGAGGGACTCGTACAGAAGCTAGAGCTCCCCTACCGTATTGTTCGTCTCTGCGGTGGCGACATCAGCTTTACCAGCGCTTTGACTTTTGACTTTGAGGTTTTTTCGGCTGCACAGGAAAGATGGCTGGAGGTCAGCTCAGTATCCAACTTTGAGAGCTTCCAAGCGAACCGCCTAAAGTGCCGATACAAAAAAGACGGCAAGACTGAGCTCTGCCATACACTCAACGGTAGTGCACTAGCCCTGCCAAGAATAGTGGCGGCACTACTCGAAAACAACCAGACACCGGAAGGAATCGTTATCCCGAAGGCACTCCGCCCATATACCGGATTTGACATCATCCCCAACCCCAACACACTATGAGGAAAGGTCTGTTTGTTTTAGTTATTTTCCTGGTAGGGTCTGTCGGCGGGTGCCTGCATTTATCGCATGCACAGACCCCTCCTCTAAAAAACTCAAAGAGCCTAGGCAAAACAGAGACCTTGAGCTATGATGTCGACTTTGCCTGGGGGTTCATCCGAGGAAAGGTGGGCGAGGCTAGGCTAATCAATAAGCCTACATCAAATAAACAATATTTCTCGCAACTGGTCTTTCAGACTCAAGGGATAGGAGAGCAGTTTTACCCTCTGAGAGATACGCTCGAAACCCTCTACTCACCGGCTAAGCAGATAGTACGGTTTGAGAAGCGAACAAGTGAAAAAAAGTATTACCTACTCAGTGAGGCCTCTTTCTCCCACAAAGAGAAAGGGGTAACCGTCGCCAAAGTAAAAAAGTGGACCCCTACCGAGATTCGGGAAGATACGACACTCTACATAGACAACAGTGAGGGTGTCGTGGTGGATATGCTCTCCACGTTGGCTCTCATTCGAAGCATTGATCCCGAAACATTGAGAATAGGGACGAGGCACAAGTTTATAGTCCCGGATGGTCAAAACATTGTCTACGCTGACTACGAGCTAAGTGCATACGAGAGCTATAAGCTGGAAAGTGGAGAGGTAATCCAGACGCTCAAGGTAAACATTAATATTAACGACAAGGCTTTTGAAAACACCAAAAACTCGGTCCAAGTATGGCTCACTAGGGATGAAAACTTGGCGCCTATCTTGATCAAGTCGAAGTTGAAGGTGGGCTACGCAGAGTGTAGAATGACCTCGTATCATAGCAACTAAGCGTGGGATCAGACCTAAAAAACCTCTCCACCCTTCCAAAGGAGATCTATAAGAAATACTATAAGAAAGGGAGTAAGGCGTATGAGATACTTCTCCTGCACAGCAGATGCGTCGCCACTCTGGCGGTAGCAATCGCAGATCGACATCCCGAGTGGGAGTTAGACCGAGAGTTCTTATACGAAGCCGCTATGCTGCACGATATCGGGGTCATTTGCACCGATGCCCCAAGTATCGGATGCACGGGCGACGCCCCCTACATCATGCACGGAGTGCTTGGTGCTGACCTGCTGAGAAAAGAGGGGCTAATGCGCCATGCACTTGTCTGCGAGCGTCATACCGGAGTAGGACTCACGCTACAGGAGATCATACAACGCCAGCTTCCCCTACCCGCGAGGGAAATGGTGCCCATATCTCTGGAAGAACAGATCGTATGCTACGCTGACTGTTTCTATTCCAAAAGTGGTGATCTGATGGAGCAAAAGACAACCGAACGAATACTGCAGGGGTTACGAAAAAGATCTGAGGATGATGCGGTGAAGTTTTTGGTGTGGCATAAGCTCTTTGGTGAGTAACTGAGTAGTCAACACAACACCAGTTTTCGGCTCGTGTCCATTATCATCGGAGGATGAAGAGAGATCCTTTTTTCTTGGTACATTTACGAATAGAATAAAAATCACTCAAGATAAGATAGACTCATTATGATCATTACACTATCAAGCTCACAACTGCTTGACCTACTCCAGGTAGCCAATAGGCTAACAAGTGGTTCCAAACAACACAGTGTAGGCATCACTTACTCTGTACTTTTTGAAGTAAAGGGTGAAAAACTACAGCTGACCGCAGCAGACGATGACACCAGGCTACTCATGACCATGCCTATCGAGAAGGTAGAGGGAGAGATCCTATCTTTTTGTCTAAGGCCCGATCAGCTCCTTGAGCCACTCAAGGAAGTCCCTGATCAAAACATCACAATGACCCTGGACTCTACCTCCTCAAACATCAATATAACCTACCAGGGAGGATTCTTCAACTTCATGTACACCGCCGGAGACAACTTCCCGGTAGCTCACCAACTTGGTGGTCTCAAGTTTGATCTGGATCTGACGGTGGAACAACTTCAGCAAGGAATCGATCTCTCTGTTTATGCGGCAAGCACGGACGAGTCTCGACCATTGGTGACAGGTGTACACGTAGATGCTCGACCTGAGCATGTTACTTTTGTTAGCACGGATGGGTTTTTGCTGGCAATGTGTCGCAATAGCAACATCCGACACGAGATCGGAAGCGGATCTGAAGCAGCAGACAAGTCCGACAGATCAAAAGACACCTTTACACTCTCCAGAAAGATCGTCCAGCTACTAAGAGCCTTGCTCCAGAAGAAAGATGATCAGCAAGTGAAGATCAAGATCTATGACAACATGGGAGAGGTGCTTTGCGATGGGATTGAGATGCAGTTTAGGCTACTGGATGGTAAGTACCCCAACTACGAGAGCGTCATCCCGCATGAGAATAATAAGGAAATGGTAGCAGATAGGGAGCAGTTCTTGTCCGCAGTACGCCGTGTTTCTATCTTTGCAAGCGAGGTTCTGGACCTGATCAATCTGCAGATGGCCCCAACGGAGCTAACCATCACTGCGAGAGACAATGACTACAGTGCCAACAGTGAGGAAAAAGTTCCGATCTCCTTTAGCTCTAACGAGCCCATGACCATCGGCGTCAAATCCCTTCACCTAAAGAACGCACTACAGAGCCTACCCAGCCAAAATGTGATGATGAAGCTCGGAGATAGTGCACGCCCCATGCTGATCAAACCTATAGAAATGGAAGATGGTGTAGAGGCTCTGGCAGCCGTAATGCCCATGATATAAGAGCGAAACCGGACTATGCCTAGGCAACTCAATCTAGAAAGACCCGTCGTTTTCTTTGACCTGGAAACGACGGGGGTTAATCCCACGAAGGATAAAATCGTGGAAATATCCATGTTGAAGGTACACCCTGACGGAAGCGAGGAAACTTTTCACTCTCTGGTGAACCCAATGTGTCCTATTCCTGAGAGTTCAACTGCTATACATGGTATCTCTGACGAAGATGTGGCGAATGCTCCTACATTTGCAGACATTGCTCTAAAAATTGCAGGATTTATTGAAAATTCTGACCTTGGGGGGTATAACTGCCTTAGGTTTGATGTGCCACTACTAGCAGAGTCATTTTTAGAGGTAGATGTCCCTATTGATCTTCGGAGTCGAAAGATCGTAGATGTCCAGGTTATTTTTCACAAAAAAGAGCAACGAACCTTGTCTGCTGCCTACTCATTTTATTGCGACAAGGTACTGGAGGATGCACATACTGCGACGGCTGACACTAGAGCTACCTATGAAGTGCTCCTGGGCCAACTGGAAAGGTATGATGACCTTCCCACCAGTATTGATGGACTGGATGAATATACACACTTCAAAAAGACGGTCGACTTTGCAGGGCGCTTTGTCTATGACGAGGATGAGAATGTGATTTTCAACTTTGGCAAATACAAGGGAAAGTCTGTAGAGGATGTCCTAAGCAGAGACCCAAACTACTATCACTGGATGATGGACAGCGACTTCCCTAGAGATACTAAGTATCAATTACAAAAAATCAAAATTCGGCTAGAAGGGAATGCTATTAAAGGGTAAGCATATAGTACTCGGCATCACAGGAAGCATCGCTGCATACAAAAGCGCAGTACTCGTTCGCCTACTTGTCAAAGAGGGAGCTAAGGTGCAGGTGGTGATGACTCCTTCTGCACTAGAGTTTATAACACCATTGACTTTGTCTACTTTGAGCGGCAATCCAGTGGTATGGGACTTTTTTGAGAAGCGCACCGGGTCTTGGCACAGTCATGTAGACCTCGGTCGGTGGGCGGACCTAATGTTGATAGCTCCTGCTACAGCAGCTACCCTAGGGAAGATGACTTCTGGAGTTGCTGACAACCTTTTGATAACTACATATCTGTCTTGTACAGCACCTGTTATGGTCGCCCCTGCCATGGACTTAGATATGTTTGCTCACCCATCTACTCAGCATTCTCTGATGCTTCTTCAGAAATGGGGGGTCAAGGTGGTTGAGCCTGAGTCCGGGGAGCTAGCCAGTCACTTGGTTGGTAAAGGACGTATGGCAGAGCCCGAACATATTCTCGATGCCATCATTGCTCACTTTACATCTGTACAGACACTCTCAGGCACACGTATTCTACTCACTTCCGGTCCTACGTACGAAAACATAGACCCCGTACGCTTTATTGGCAACTACTCCTCCGGAAAAATGGGGAAAGCCCTTGCAGAAGAATCATCTCAGCGCGGTGCTACAGTTGAGTTTGTCACAGGTCCCACTTCGATACTGCCAGACATTCCACACATCCACCAGGTACAGAGTGCCCGGCAGATGCTTGATGCCTGTGAAAGCATTGCGCCTGACTATGATGTGGCGATATTTTGTGCGGCAGTTGCTGATTACCGTATCAAAAACACTGCAGAGGACAAACTGAAGCGCGAAAAATCTCCCGAACTCACACTTCAGTTAGTAGCCAACCCAGACATTGCGAGAACACTAGGAAAACAAAAAAAAGCACACCAGATACATATCGGGTTTGCTCTTGAGGTTAATTATGATGAGTCCGCAGCAATGGATAAGCTACATCGGAAGAACTTTGACTTGATCGTTGTCAATGCATTGGAAGATAAAGGGGCTGGTTTTGGTACAGACTCAAATAAGGTCCGGCTTCTTGATGCGAATGGGCTAGTCCAAGAGTTTCCCCTACAATCAAAGCAAGAAGTTGCTCAAGCAATACTAGACTGGGTCGAGGTCAATCATCGTCAATAGTATGCGGGCTACTTGGCTATTGGTATTTTTGGCTCTGATCGGTAGTTCTTCAAGCCTCTTAGCTCAACAGTGGATCAACCCCATTGTGGAGATTCACACAGATGCGGTCTCCGACCAAGATGCGGAGCGGTTATCCGGCTTAGCTAGTCAGGTCACTAACTACCTTCGCTCCTATCAAGCTACAGATCCATCCATTACACTCGTACCCATAGTTCCAATTAACTATAAGGTAGACCTAACAATCACGGAGAGCATCGGGACAGACTACTTATCAGACCTGCGTATTTCTGTTTTTCGCCCAATATTTGAAAAGGACACCGAATCTTTGATCCTTATTGCTTCGGAGTCCGGTGTCCCGATCAGCTACAAGCCTTCTCAAATATATATGTCTAGTGACCTAGGATCCATACAGGATCCATTTTATGCTCGGTTGCACTACTACACGGGGATGGCTCTAGCACTCTACTACGACTCCATGGACACTTATGGAGGAGATCCATTTTGGAAGGCGCTCCAAAAGCTTCAAGCAGAATATGAGCCAGCTTGGCAAACTAATACAAGGACTACCCTTCCATCACTGAGCCCCCGGTCTATTTTACCGGAGGTGTTTACTCAGTGGGGGGATCACTTTCGAGATCTATGGTTTATGTACCACCTAGAAGCACTGGATGCGGAAGGTGACCCCAAGCGCCATATAAATCTCACATTCATCCTCAGTGAGTTGGCAAAACTCAATTCCGAGAACCATCTTCATACCCTTTTTCAACTGCTGCGCGATACAAAAACAACGGAGGTAGCCAACCTCTATCATGCGATGCCTCGATCGGACCAAGCAAAAGCTCAGCCCTACGTTCTACAATTATTTCCCTCCGTATCACCTACGTCTCTATGATTCGCCATCTTTACATCAAAGACTTCATTCTTATCCGGGAGCTATCCATCGATCTGCAACCAGGCTTCACAGCCATCACCGGAGAGACAGGAGCGGGAAAGTCCATTTTGATAGGTGCAATTGGTCTAATACTTGGCGCTCGTGCCGACTCAAAGACGGTACGACAAGGGGCTAATAAAGCCATTATTGAGGCCGAATGCAGTATCCAAAACCTCCCGGATGTTCGTGCTTTTTTTGAGAAAAATGACCTGGACTATTCGGATATTAGCATCTTACGTCGAGAGCTTACTCCTAATGGTAGTAGAGCGTTCATCAACGACACACCGGTCACGACCTCGCTACTCAGGCAGATCGGAGAGTACCTGGTGGATATTCACTCACAGCATCACAATATGCTGATCGGGAACCCCACTTTTCAGTTATCGGTGCTGGATACACTTGCGGATAACCACGTATTGCTGGATACCTATCGTTCTGCTTACCATGAGTATCACCAAACTCAAAAAGCTCTCAAAGAAGAGAAAAGTCTGATTGAAGCTCAAAGAAAAGAAGAAGACTATATACGCTTTCAGTACAACCAGCTGGAGGAAGCAAAACTCGTAGAAGGTGAACTACAAGAAGTAGAATCTCAGCTAAACGCTGCCCAGCATACTCAAGGTATCATAGAGGCACTCTCGGCTCTTGTTTCCTTAGACGAAAACTATAGTGATTCCCCCAGTATTGCTGAGCAAATCTCCGCTGTGACCAAGCAGCTTCTTCGCGAGTCGTCTCATCATCCAAAAGTATCCGAGCTCTCAGAGCGGCTTACCTCCCTCCAAATAGAGCTTTCTGACCTAATCGGTGAGGCAGATACGCTCAGGGACAACATTGATCTCGATCCTTCCGAAAAGACTAGGCTGGAAGAAAGAATGGATCTTCTCCAGTCGCTTATGTATAAGCACAATGTTCAGACAGATACTGAGCTTATCCAAGTCCGTGATGAGTATCGATCCAAGCTAGATCGTCTTTCTCTCACCGATGAGCACATCGAACACCTACAAGCCGAGGTGGATCGTTTGCACGAAAAAGCCAAGGGTCTTGCAAAAAAGTTACATGACAGCAGAGCCAAAGCAAGTAAAGACTTACTTCCCGATCTGCATGAGCTCATGAAAGAACTGGCCATCGCCGGGGCGACCTTTGATGTTGATATACGCCCTACAGCCACACTTACACCTACCGGCATGGATGAGGTAAGCTTTATGCTTGCTACAAACAAAAACACTCACCTTCAGCCTATTCATGAGATTGCATCCGGAGGAGAAGTGTCCAGATTCATGCTTGCGCTCAAGACCATCATCGCAAAAAAAGCTGTACTGCCCACAGTCATTTTTGATGAGATTGATACCGGAGTCAGTGGTGAGGTCGCCGACCGACTAGGTCGAGTCATGTACCGTCTGAGTCAAAACCTACAGGTCCTCTCCATCACCCATCTACCGCAGATAGCGGCTCTAGCGGACCACCAGCTGGTCGTCCAGAAAACAGAAGAAGACAATGGTTTTTGGACCGAAATCACACCGGTAAAAGGCAATGAACGAGTGAAGCAACTCGCCTCTATGCTTTCCGGCACAGAGCTGACCAGTGCTGCCATGGATAATGCTCGTGAACTACTGAAAAGGAATAAAAAGAAGTAATATGAAAGATAACCAGATGATCTTTGGGATCCGGGCCGTTCGCGAAGCCATTGAAGCCGGACAAGAGCTAGATCAGATCTATGTCAAGCGAGAAACAAATAGTGCGCAGATGTCTGAGCTTATCCAGGCTATAGGCAATCGACGTATCCCTCTTAGGAAAGTACCGGTGGGCAAGCTCAACCGCTTGACACGTAAAAACCACCAAGGCGTGATCGCCATAAAAGCGGTAACGACCTACTACTCACTCGAGGAGATAATCCCATTTTTATACGATAAGGGGCGCAATCCCTTCATTGTGATACTCGATGGCATCACTGATGTCCGAAACTTTGGTGCTATTGCCCGGACCTGTGAGTGTGCAGGCGTAGACGCTGTCGTTGTATTCGAACAACGCTCAGTGAGTGTCACAGCGGATGCCCTAAAAACCTCTGCTGGAGCGCTATCCAGACTCCCGGTATGTCGCGAGCATTCTCTAGAGGAGGCTCTGAGGTTCCTAAAAGACTCAGGTGTTAGGCTCATAGGTGCTACAGAGAAGTCATCGGATCTCATGAGCACAGTGAGCTTTCAGGGTCCGATCGCCATCATCATGGGAGCAGAAGATCGGGGACTATCAGACATATCACTCAAGGAATGCGACCAATTGGTACGGATCCCGCTTTATGGAGAGATCGGCTCACTCAACGTCTCAGTTGCTGCAGGCATTCTCTTATACGAAGCTGTTAGAAATCAGGGCTCACGCATTTGAAGTTTGGAGATAATTGGTGGTGATGATGTAGGTGGGGGCTGAGCATTATGACTTTACGGAGGAGGAGCCGGACTTTATCATCAATTACGACATCAAGTAGCGCATGGAGAACGAACTAAGGAAGACGACAAGGCATCAAGTCCCCCTATTTTTGCCGATCGGGGAGGGGTGAAAAATTTTGACGGATAGAAGGGAAATGTTTCCAGTAGGAAAGAAAATGATATGACGGATAGTAGCAATCTGTTTCCAGTAGGAAACTTTTTCAGTACATTTCATCTTTCTTGTAAGGTTTGAAGAAAAAGAAGAAAAGAGCCCTCGCGGCTCTACAAAAGATCAATGCCACCAAAGACTCCACCGACATCATCACTCACCACCGATTATTTCTAGACTTCAAGTGCGAGAGCCCTGTGTCAGAAATAGACGGATATCAGATAATCAATAATCAATTTAGTTATTTATCATCATGAAAAAAGAAATCATTAACTCGAAAAATGCACCTGCTGCAATTGGTCCCTATTCACAAGCCGTGAAGGTCAATGGTCTTTTATTTGTATCCGGTCAGCTTGGGCTTGACCCAGCTACAGGGAAGTTTGCAGGAGAAGACGTGGAGTCTCAGTGCGAACAAGTATTCAAGAACCTTGACGCTGTCTTGACCGAGGCAGGAATGACTTTTGATAACGTCGCAAAAGCGACCGTATACCTAGCAGACATTAAGGACTTTGGGAAAGTAAATACCATATACGGTAAATACTTCCAAGCTCCCTACCCTGCACGTGCGGCCTATGCAGTAAAAGACCTCCCCAGTGGTGCACTGGTCGAAATCGAAGTCATAGCAGCAGAATAAAGCCAGGAAACAACGCCACTCCAAGCATAGAGTCATCCAGAGATAGCTCGACTAGGTAAAATTGGACTAAGGCATAAGGACTAAGGCTACAGTCTCCGATCCGGTGTTCCTTGGCTACCACGTCACGGGCAGTGACGCCTTTTCTTACATCAAGATTACGTTGACCTGCGTCGATGTACTTGAAGGTTGAAAAATTTTGAGTTAACTTTGTGACTAGAAAAAAAGAGACGGTAGTTATACCACACTACCGTCTCTCACTTGCATTTTAGTACTACTATACCATAGACATAATGAACATATCGTACGGCTGGCTGAAGAAATATATTGACACAGACCTTTCACCTCAGGAAGTAGGGGACATCCTCACCTCCATTGGACTAGAGGTGGGCACTGTCACTGAGCACCAGAGTATCAAAGGAGGTCTGGCGGGGATCGTAATAGGCAAAGTAAAGACCTGCATCCCACATCCAAACTCTGACCATCTAAAGATCACAACCGTTGATCTTGGTTCTAAGCACACGCCGGACGGACCGATTCAGATCGTCTGTGGTGCGCCAAATGTAGCTGCGGGACAGACTGTACCTGTAGCAACTATTGGTACAGTCCTATATGATGGAGATGAAAGCTTTACGATCAAAAAGGGACGCATACGTGGTGAGGAATCCTTCGGCATGATCTGTGCAGCTGACGAGATCGGTGTTGGGACAAACCATGATGGGATCATGGTTCTACCTAATGACTTACCTGCCGGTATGCCTGCAGCAGAGTATTTCGATGTCAAGCAAGATGCAATCATCGAGATAGACATCACCGCCAACCGTATAGATGCGACCTCCCACTATGGAGTGGCTCGTGATCTATATGCCTATCTCACGACTCACGGGCACAAAACCCAGCTACACAAGCCTGAAGTCTTTCCTGTGGAGGGCAGCGGGGAACCAATCAAACTCACTGTAGAGTCTCCCGAAGCGTGCTTTAGATACTCAGGTGTCGTCATCAAAGGAGTGAAGGTGACACAAAGTCCTAAGTGGCTCAGCGATGCCCTCGAGCTAATAGGTCAAAAGTCAATAAATAATGTGGTTGACATTTCCAACTACGTACTCCAGGAGATTGGACAGCCACTGCACACCTTTGACTTGAGCAAAATTGAGGGAGATCATATCCACGTACGTTTTGCCCGAAAGGATGAAAAGATCGTCACGCTGGATCATACTGAGCAAGAGCTCAATGAAGCAGACCTCTGTATCTGCAACGATAGTGAACCTATGTGTATTGCAGGAGTAATGGGTGGCATACATTCTAGTGTTACGGAGGAGACTACCGATATCTTTCTGGAGTGTGCGACTTTTCACCCCACATATGTACGTAAGACTGCCCGCCGTCATGGGATGAATACGGATGCTTCATTCAGATACGAGAGAGGTCTTGACCCCGAAGCTGTTCCCTATGCGCTTGCACGTGCGGTAGACCTTATCACACAAGTAGCCGGGGGAGAAGTAGCAAGCCGTATATACGACTACTACCCGGAGCCACAAGGTCCGTTTGAGGTAGAGCTATCCCTACAAAAAGTCACCAACCTTATAGGCATCGAGATCCCAAGGGAGAAAATCTTGGAGATACTGGATGCCCTAGAGATGAAGGTTGTAAACGAGAAAGATGGCATCTTGAGTCTACAAGTTCCACGCTACAGGTACGATGTGACCCGTGACGTAGATGTGATCGAGGATATACTCCGCATTTATGGCTACAATGAAGTCCCGATCAGCAACGTCATAAGCAGTTCTATTTCACCGGTGACCTATACAGACAAGAGTGTACGTATGCAGCAGGTGATTAGTGAGCAGCTTGTCGGAGCCGGATTCAATGAAATTCTCAACAACTCCCTCTCCAAGGCTGAATACTATCAATCGGAGGAGGATGAAAAAGCAGCCGTCAAGCTGCTCAATCCTCTATCAGCAGACCTCTCGACCCTACGGATGAGCATGGTGCATGGTGGACTTGAGACCATAGAGTATAACCTTAATAGAAAAGCGAATAGCCTCAGGCTGTTTGAATTCGGAAATACCTATCGCAAAGCAAAAGAATCCCCATTACAGCAGCTCAGAGGGTACGAAGAAACCTATACCCTTGCGCTATGGATGACCGGTGATGAGCTTGCGGATAACTGGAGTACCCCGGGCAAAAAACAGACCCCCTATGAGCTTAGCGCCGTTCTTCAAAATATACTGGGACGCTCCGGACTTGACAGAAGGGAGTATGAGATAACTCAGGAAATAGATACGCCTTTATTTGAGAAAGGAGAAAAGATTACCCTAAAAGGCGGCAAGACGATAGGTCGTTGGGGGGTACTGAGTGAATCGCTACTAAATCTCCACGACATCGCCACCCCGGTCTTTTATGCTGAATTTCTTTGGGACAACCTACTGAAGAGAGTCATAGACCGTACACCAAAGATAAAGGACGTACCACGCTTCCCCGCAGTACGGAGAGATTTTGCTCTTGTCTTGGATACGCACACCACGTTTTCTGAAGTAGAGCGAGTGGCAAGAAACGTTGAAGACAAGATTCTCCAGGATGTGGTTCTATTTGATGTCTACGAGGACTCTTCACATCTCCCCGAAGGGAAAAAGTCTTATGCAGTAGCCTTTACCCTCCAGGATCCTACCAAGACACTTTCCGACAAGGTTATTGACAAGACCATGAAAAAGATATACTCAGCTCTTGAGAAAGAACTGGGCGCAGAACTAAGATAAAAACAAAGCATCACGATACTATACTTAAGAAATGGGAAGAGCATTTGAATACAGAAAAGCAAGAAAGCTAAAACGTTGGGGCAATATGTCCCGGACATTCACCAAGATCGGCAAGGAGATCACCATAGCTGCCCGTGAAGGTGGACCTGATCCGGATACCAACCCACGCCTAAGGTTGCTGATACAGACCTCCAAAAAGGAGAACATGCCCAAGGATAATGTAGAGCGTGCTATCAAGCGTGCTACAGAAAAAGATTTCTCTGACTACAAGCAGATGAACTATGAGGGATATGGGCCGCACGGTATTGCCATTTTCGTTGAGACCGCGACAGACAACACCACCCGTACTGTAGCAAACGTCCGAAGTGTATTCAACAAATACGGTGGTAACCTAGGCACTACAGGAAGCCTTGAGTTCCTCTTCGATCATAATGTCATCTTCCATGTTGACACGCAAGACAAGGAAGTTGACACGGATGAGCTACTGTTGGAGCTGATTGACTTTGGGGTGGAGGAGATCGAAGAAGAGGATGGCGAGCTGGTCATTACCGGCGACTTTATTTCCAACGGAGATATCCAGTCAGCTCTGGAGTCAAAGGGCTTTGAGATCAGCTCCGCAGACTTTGTGCGAATTCCGAAGGACACCAAAGATATCACTCCCGAGGAGCGTGAAGAGGTCAATACACTCATCGAGAAGCTAGAGGAGGATGATGATGTGCAGAACGTCTTTACCAACATGGCTGAGGATCCTGACGAGTTGGACGAAAGCGACGAATAACCCTTCAGTATACAGAGAGATAATCAGAAAAGCAGACTAATGCCATAAGACAGAAGCTCAAGAAGTACCACATTGTACTTTTTGAGCTTTTGGTGATGAGGTAGACATGACACATACACTTCAAGACATTCTAGATCGTTTTTCGGGGACAAAGTCATTTGGCACACTACGAAAGCAGCTGAGCAGCAAACAACGAATACAGCTCACCGGTCTTCATGGATCCGCACCGGCTCTCTTGCTCCAGAGCCTTGCTACCCCTTTTCTCTGTATAGAGTCGGATGAAGATGCTGCCGGCTACCTGTACAACGATCTCACAGCACTCGCAGGTGGCGAGGAAACGTCGGACATTGTGTTTCTCCCCTCACTCTACAAGCGTGGGATCCGCTATGGTCAGCGCGACGGAGCCAATGAGGTTCTCCGCTCCCAGGTCATAGATGCACTTCGTACGGGGACACTTCCCAGGATTATTGTCACCTACCCTGCTGCGCTTATGGAGTTGATTCCGGACGCCGGCACACACGATGAACAAAAGAAAATCATTGGCGTAGGCGACGAGGTCCCACGTGCCCCCTTTAGAGAAAAGCTGTGGGATCTGGGGTTTGAAGAGGTGGACTATGTCTACCAGCCGGGACAGTTTGCCGTTAGAGGCAGCATTATTGACATCTTTTCGTTTGCCCAAGAGGAAGCGGTGCGTATAGACTTCTTTGGCGACGAAGTGGAGAGCATCCGCACCTTTGACCCCGAGACCCAACTCTCTCATGGCAGTCAGGATACGGTCACAATCCTTGCCGCTATGGATAGCGCCAGCCCAACCGTGTCTCTCCTATCAATAATACCAGACGAGTACACTCTCTACATTCCACGGTGGTCATTTCTCTCCTCCACTTTAGAGGATCTATTCACACAGCCCCCTGTTCACCCCGAGGACAACATCTTCACCACCCTTGAGGAGATGCAAGCTATGCTGCAGTCTCCGGAGAGGGTCTTGGAAGAAATAGAGCGGCACACAATACTTGCCCAGGATCTGACAATCGACCGGGAGCAAAAGTGGACGGAAGTACACTTCACGCAACGTCCTGAGCCTCTATTTCACAAAAACTTTGACATCCTCTCTCAGACGCTCTTGGACCTACAAGGTAAAGGCTATACCACGTCCATCATGAGCAATCAGCAGAGTCAGATAGAGCGGCTAGAAGCTATTTTCGAAGACCAAGGAAAAGGCGTGACCTTTTCGCCTATACTACCGACTCTACATGCCGGTTTCATAGATGAGGAAATGCGTGAAGCTCTGTTTTCGGACCACAACATATTCGAGCGCTTTCACAACTACCGACTCAAAAGTGATGGAATCCGACAGAGAGCATCTGCTCTGACGCTCAAGGAGATCAAGACCTTTGAGTACGGGGACTACATTGTTCATGTCAACCATGGCATCGGCACATTTGGTGGTCTTTTCACGGTCGAGAAAAACGGCAAACCTGTTGAGATGGTTCGCCTCAACTACAAAGGCGGAGACAGTCTCTACGTCAGTATCCACTCGCTGCACCACATTTCCAAATACAAGAGTAGCGACAGTGAAGATCCCCCTACTCTGAACAAGCTCGGCACCGGGGCTTGGGATAAGATCAAGGAGCGTACCAAAAAGAAGGTAAAAACCATTGCCCGAGACCTCATCAAGCTTTATGCCGAGCGATTAAAAGTCAAGGGCTTTGCCTACAGTCCTGACTCTTACCTCCAAAAAGAGCTGGAGGCATCCTTCCAATACGAAGACACTCCGGACCAAGAGACGGCCACAGCCCAGGTAAAGGCAGATATGGAAAAACCAATCCCTATGGATCGGCTTATCTGCGGGGATGTAGGCTTTGGAAAAACAGAGGTGGCGATACGGGCAGCGTTCAAGGCTGTAGCAGACAGCAAGCAGGTCGCTGTAATGGTCCCGACCACCGTGCTTGCTTACCAACACTACCGCACTTTTTCAAAAAGGTTGGCAGACTTCCCATGTCGCGTAGAGTACCTCAGTCAGAGCAAAACACCCAAAGAACGCAAGGAAATACTCGCCGATCTCAAGGAGGGCAAAATAGACATCATCATCGGCACACATACACTTGCCGGCAAGACAGTGGAGTACAAGGATCTTGGCCTGCTGATCATTGACGAGGAGCAAAAGTTTGGCGTGGCGGTGAAAGAGCGCCTCCGCAAGGCTCGTACCCACGTGGATACCCTCACGATGACCGCCACCCCCATTCCCCGCACCCTGCAGTTCTCACTGATGGGCGCACGTGACCTATCCAATATCCAGACCCCACCTCCCAACAGGTACCCCATCCGTACAGAGCACACCGGATTTGACCTCGGGGTAATAGCTGAGCTTATCAATGCCGAACTGGCAAGAGACGGGCAGGTCTTTTTCATACATAATCGCGTACACAATATCCACGACATTGCAGATGACATCCGTCGAGTAGTGCCGGGTGTACGTATCGGCATTGGGCATGGTCAGATGCCTAAAAAAGACCTAGAGAACGTGATGCTGGACTTCATGAGCCACAAGTACGATGTGCTGCTGGCTACAGCTATCATCGAAAACGGGATAGATGTCCCCAATGCCAATACCATTATCATCAACGATGCTCAACGCTTTGGCTTGAGCGACCTTCACCAGCTAAGGGGCCGAGTCGGCAGAGGAAATAAAAAAGCCTACTGCATCCTCCTCACACCTCCACTAAGGGATCTCACCCCTACCGCTAAGCGAAGGATCGAGAGCATCACAACCTTCTCGGAGCTCGGTAGCGGCATCCACATTGCGATGCAAGACCTCGACATCAGGGGAGCAGGGAACCTACTTGGATCCGAACAGAGTGGCTTCATCGCCGATCTAGGCTACGAGACCTACAAACGGATACTCGAAGAAGCGGTCCTCGAACTAAAGAACGAAGAGTTTGCCGACCTCTTTGACAATGATGACGAAAAGGTAGAGGAGCAAACACCACAAAAGGACTACGTCTACGAGACCACGCTCGATACCGACATGCCCGCCTTTTTCCCCGCAGACTACGTTCCGGGAGACAACGAGCGCATCAGTCTGTACAAAGAACTAGACAGCTTGTCCAATCAGCGTGAGCTAGACGACTATCTTGCCCGGCTTGAGGATCGCTTCGGTCCTCTCCCCAAGGAAGCACTGGAGCTGATCAATGTCGTACAGCTCAGGATGCTTGGCAAAAAAGCGGGACTTGAGCGCATCGTACTCAAAAACAAAATACTCATCCTCACACTGGTACAAGATCCAAACAGTCGGTTCTTCAGGAGCACGACCTTCAGGAACATTCTCAACAATGCAGGGACTGTCATGGTTGGCAAAGTCCACTTCAGGGAAGAAAATGGCACCCGTAGCATCACGATCAAGAACGTAAAGAGTCTAAAGGAAGCATACGACCTGGTGCTAAAGCTGATCAGCAGACCGGAAAATATCTAGCACACCCATTCTACCACCATTTCCTAGCACATCAAACTGATGTGACGTGTACTGAAAAAAGCTTCACGGATAGTAGCAAACTGTTTCCAGTAGGAAAGAGAACGGTTTGACGGATAGAAGAGAACGGTTTGACGGATAGAAGAGAACGGTTTCCAGTAGGAAACTTTTTCTGCTCTCAGGCACCCTCTCCCAGAACACTCGTCCCCCACTGATTACCAACACAATACAAGGAATTCAAAACCATACATTTAAGTCTGAACACAGAACACTCATCGGACAAAGCATGACTGAGCTATATGTAACAATGTTGTAATACAAAAGCAATACCTTTGCCGTGAAGAAATAGGTAATCGATTAACATTACAGAAAGGCATGTTTGGACGAGCAAAGCAGTTCATTAGTACCGTGGCTCTTGCCTTAGGCACACTTCTATTCAGCTCATGCAACAGCTCTATAATAAGCGGTGCAGGAGCATCCTTTCCATCCCCTTTTTACATCGAGGCTGCCAAGCAGTATGCGACCGATTCGGAAAGCAATCCTGACGGTATCCAGGTCAGCTATGGCGCGGTGGGGAGTGGAGCCGGTATCCGAAACCTCCAAGACTATACAGTAGACTTTGGGGCTTCGGATGTTTTTTTATCAGATTCCGAGATGGAGAAAATGGAGCAAGAGGTTCTACATATTTCCACCTGCATAGGAGGCATCGTCATGGCATACAACCTCAGCGAAGTACCGGTGCTCAATCTATCGCCGGAGATCATTACAGGAATCTATCTGGGAAAAATAACCTCTTGGGACGATCCGATGATCGCAGAAGTAAATCCCGACGTAGAGCTCCCCAACAAGCCGGTGACTCCAATATATAGATCTGATGGCAGTGGGACAACTGCAGTATTCTCAAGCTACATGTGCGAGGTAGATCCCGAGTGGGAAACACAACTGGGATCAGGGAAGTCGGTGGACTTTGGGACGGTAGGACTGGCTGCCAAAGGCAATCCGGGAGTAGCAGGTAACATTAGCGAAATAGACGGCTCGATAGGCTATATTGGTTCAGAGTACTCACTAGCGCTGGGGCTACCGGCGGCAAGGTTGAAAAATGCGAGCGGCAACTACGTAGAAGCCAACATGAATAGTATATCTCTCAGTGGTGAGCGGGATGACTTTCCGGATGATACACGAGCCATACTCGCCAACTCTCCTCACCCCGATGCCTATCCAATCAGCACAATGACATGGATACTGGTGTACAAAGAGCAAGCATACCACAAACGGTCGCTAAGAGAAGCCAAAGCCTTGCAAGACTGGCTCCTATACCTAGTTGGTGATGAAGCTGCTGTGAGTGCATCCAAGACGCACTACTCTCCTCTCCCGGCATCTGCACAAGAAAAAGCCCGAAAGGTCATACTCAGCATGACCTACAATGGGAAAAATCTGGCTCAACTCAACGCCCCAAAATAGTCGATAGAGATGAAAGATAAGATCTTCAATGCACTACTGACCCTAGCAGGTGTCACCATCGTACTCTTGGCTGCCGGTATCATCTATGCTCTGACGGTAGAGAGCTTGCCGGTATTTCAGAAGTTTGGCGTTTTAGACTTTGTGGCAGGTTCAGCATGGACAGATAGGACTGAGACCTACGGTGCCCTACCCTTTATCACGGGCACGCTGCTCACCTCGGTTCTCGCCTTACTCTTTTGCATACCTTTTGCGCTCTCTATTGCCCTCTTCAACGGAGAGTACTTCCGGGATACCAAAGTCTCGAAAACGCTATCCACAATAGTCGACCTACTGGCGGGGGTGCCCTCTATCGTCTACGGTCTGTGGGGATTTTATACCCTAGCTCCCATCATGAAAGGCTTGGGGGTAAACGATACGGGCTTTGGCGTATTGCTTGCCTCTATCGTGCTGGCAATCATGATTATTCCCTACGCTTCTTCACTGAGTGCGGAGTTTATCTCCATGGTGCCCAATGACCTCAAAGAAAGTGCGTACAGCCTGGGAGCGACCCGATCTGAAACAATCCGTCACGTCAGTATTCCTGTGGCAGGGTCGGGTATCTTTGCAGCTTTTATCCTTGCTTTTGGACGTGCACTCGGAGAGACGATGGCAGTAACGATGCTAATAGGAAATACCAACACCATACCGGGTTCTCTGAGGGCAACCGGCAATAGTATGGCCAGCGTAATCGCCAATCAATTTGGTGAAGCTATAGGGATCAAGCTAAGTGCTCTTTTTGCTATTGGCCTGCTACTCTTTTTGATCACAGCATTGATCAACTGTATTGCTAAAATCATCATCAAGAGACTGAGCCATAAATAATTGACCATGATGACTATGATAAATATAGACGAACTCTCTAAGCGACCGAGCCACGCAGATCGACGAATCCTAAAGAGTAAGGCAATAACAGGTCTGGTGGTACTGCTCAGTGCCATCACGACAATACCACTGGCAGCCATACTGATTGAGCTGATCATCAAGGGTGCACCACAGATCAACTGGAGTTTTTTTACAGAAGTAGTACCCTCCTCGATAGAAGCCATGATCGCCAACGAATCGGGCAATCCTATTCCCGGTGGAGTAGCAAACGGTATCATCGGTACCCTTATCATGGTCGCAATCGCAGCTGTTATCTCGATACCGATAGGATTGCTCTGCGGTATTTATCTCTCAGAGCACAGGGAACAAAGGTTTTCGGGATTGGTACGTGACCTGGTAGATATCCTGCAAGGGGTGCCATCCATCGTGTGTGGAGTGGTAGTCTACATGTGGGTTGTCCAAGCCATGCACGGATACAGCGCACTTGCAGGAGGGATAGCCTTAGCAATAATGATGATCCCCATGATCACACGTAGTACAGAAGAAGCGCTCCTGATGATTCCACAAACACTGAAAGAAGCAGGCCTCGCAATGGGAAGCTCCTATACGTCGGTAATGCTTCGAGTCATACTTCCGAGCGCTTTTGGGGGAATTTTCACGGGCATACTGCTTGCCATATCTCGAGTGATGGGGGAGACCGCACCTCTGATGGTTACTGTACTAGGAGCCAACTTTGTCCATCTCGATCTCACAAAGCCAATGAGCGCACTGAGCTTGCTGATCTGGGAGTTTTATAACGATCCGAATCTGGCTGCACTCATCTGGTCTACTTCGCTTATGCTACTACTTATCATCTTAGCACTGAACCTTGTCGCAAAAGCAATTGCAGCCAAGTGGAGAATCCAATAAGAAGACACAAAACGACATGACCATAACCAAAGAACAAACGATGCCCACTACTCAGGCTAAAAACAGAAACGCAGGGGACAACCTCCTGAGAGCAGACGAGCTAATCACAAGCAGACCCAAGCTCACTGACTTGAAGCCAATTATTGATATCAAAGACCTATCGGTATCCTATACTCCGGAGAAGAAAGCGATAAAAAACGTATCCGTCACCTTTTATGAACACTTGGTGACTGCCGTCATGGGACCGAGTGGATGCGGCAAAAGTACTCTGCTCCGCGCCATCAATCGCATGCACGACCTCTACCCAACAATCAAGACCGAAGGGGAGATCCTCATAGAAGGCGAAGACATGATGCAGATGGAACCAATGAAAGCACGGAGACGTGCGGGAATGGTCTTTCAGCGCCCCAACCCGTTCCCAATGATGTCCATCGAGGAAAATGTGGTGGCAGGCTATAAGCTAAATGGTATCAAACTCTCCAAGGATGAGCGCGAACACATCGTAGAATCATCACTGAAGAGCGTCGGGCTATGGGAGGAAGTAAAGGACTCCATGAAGAAAAGAGGCTCATTTTTGTCCGGTGGACAACAACAACGACTCTGTATCGCTCGGGCACTAGCTCTACGCCCGGAGGTACTACTGATGGACGAGCCTACCTCTGCGTTAGATCCTATCTCAACAAATAAAATAGAGGAGCTCCTCCTAGAGCTCAAGGAAAACTACACCATCATAGTGGTGACACACAACATGAGCCAAGCAGCGAGGATATCAGAAAAGTCAGTTTTTATGTATCTTGGTGAACTGATCGAATACGGAGATACAGACCAGATGTTTACCAACCCCAAGCACAAGGAGACCGAAGACTATCTGACAGGTGTATTTAGCTAAGTAGACGACTATGAGTATAATCAAAGACCAACAACTGCAGATCCTACTGAATCAGTTTGAGCTCATATCCAAGAATACGCTGCTCCAGCTGACCATACTCAGGAAACTGATTGAGGACCCCCACACCGAAGAGCTCTTTGAAGAAGCTCTAATGAATGAAGAGCTCATTGATCGACTAGAGATAAAGATTCGTGAAGAGGTGGCGTATACCGTCTTCAAGTTTTCGCCTATGGCCGAGGATCTTCGTCGTATCATCTCCTACCAAGATCTGACTACAAACCTTGAGCGCATCGGGGATATGGTGCTCAACTGCATCCGAAGCGTCATAGAGATAGATCTCAGTCAGCCGGAGTTTTATCAAGAACAACAGCTCATCCTATCCATGCTTGACAATGTCACGCAGATGGTTCGCAACGCTATTGTATCCTTTACAAACATGGAGTTGGAAACCGCAAAAAGTGTGATGAAAAGCGATGACAGCGTAGATAACTACTACAGAGAGCTCAAGCATTTCTTGGCAGAAAAGAACTCTGGCAAGTCTTTATCCAATCAGGAAATATTACGTATAATCCAACTCGAAAACATAGGGCATAGCCTAGAACGATGCGGAGACTCCGCCACAAACATCGCCGAATCTACCTTTTACCTCATTGTAGGGTGGGATGTACGACATGGGAAAAAAAGTAATGAACAGTACAACGACCTCTAATAAAATACTTGTCGTTGATGACGAGCAAGACATCCTTGAGATCCTTCACTTCAACCTGTCAAAGGCAGGCTATGAAGTAACAACCGCCACCTCTGCTGAGGCCGCCTTGACTCTCTTGGACGACTCCTACAGCTTGCTGCTACTAGACATCATGATGGATGGTATGTCCGGGCTCCAAATGGCTGAACAACTAAGGCAAGAGGGAAATATGATCCCCATTATATTTCTAACAGCCAAGACAACCGAGAAGGATCTCCTCACCGGCTTTTCATACGGTGCTGATGATTATATCAAAAAGCCTTTTTCGATCAAGGAGGTTATTGCACGTGTCAATAGTGTTTTGGTGCGTTCCAGCCTACCACAGGACTATTCAGGAAGTATTATTACAGCCGGCCCACTGACTATTGACACCGAAGCGAAGTCTGTATCAGCTGATGGCAAGCCCATAGAACTCACTCGGACAGAGTACGATATTCTTCATCTTTTGGTCCAGAACGAGGGACGCCTCCTATCTCGAGAAAAGATCCTAGACGCTGTATGGTGTGAGAAACAAAACGTCATAGATCGGACAGTGGATGTACATATCGCACGCATGCGTAAAAAACTTGGTCCATTCGCTCCACTCATATCTAATCGCGTAGGATTTGGGTACTATTTCAAGAGCGATGCCCTCAATTGACAACATCTAATAATTCCTAAAGGCACAAGCCAGATACCTTGAACAAGTTCTTTACCAAACGGTTTCTTACCAGCGTACTCTTGATCGTAGGGGCATACACGCTCATGGCATGGGTACTGAGTAACAGTTCTGAGCACCAGTCTAAGACTCGAATCCTCATTTCCAAGCTGGAAGCATACACAGAGGTCCTCAAGCGAGGTCTTGATACCAATACCTTTGATATAGCGATCAAAAACCTGCCGACTGATCTCAGAGTCACCATTATTGACAATGTCGGGACCGTAACGTATGATACAGAAGTCGAAAAAATAGGTCAGCTTAGTGACCACTCGCGTCGCCCCGAACTGCAAGAGGCACACTACAAGGGTTCCGGCTACGGTACTCGTATCTCTGAAAGTACCGGGGAGGACACCTTTTATTACGCAGAGTACTACAAGGGCAACTACATCCGGACGGCCATTCCCAACACTCTTGAGAAGCCACTTCCCTACAATTCGGCACGCATTCTTCTACTATTTGGGCTCATTCTCTTGTTGTTTATCCTTTGGAGGCTCTACAAGGTTTCTAAGGATTACTCCGAAAACATTAGAAAACTGGGGGTGGTTAGTCGTAAGATAACCGAGGGAGAGGAGGTCTCTATTGCTGAATTCCCCAAACTTGAGACCAACGAGATCAGCAAACAACTGCTGGAACTCCTCAAACAAAAAGAGCAGGCCCGAAAGGATCTTGAGGAAAGCCGCCAACAGCTGATCCTCCATTTCCAACTCAGTGATACGGGGATTGCTATCTTCGACTCATCAGGAAAGGTTGAGTTTGCTACTACACACTTTGTGCAGTTTGCTAATATGATAGCCTCAGGACCTATGACTGACCTAAGTGAGTTGATCAATGACGAAGCTTTGGTTGAAGTCAAGCAGTTCTTGGATCAAGAGACCGACAGCAAAGTCTTCACGACAAAGATGCACACGAGTGGACAGATCTTTGAAGTAAAAGCCCTCAAGTCCGGAGGTAAAAGCTACGAGCTAACCATTACAGACATCACAGAGGAAGAAAAAAACCGTGTGCTGAAACAAGAGTTGACCAGCAATGTCACACATGAAATTCGCACACCTCTGACTGCGATACATGGCTACCTCGAAACACTAAACTACCACGATCTCACGACCGATGAGCGAGAGGCTTTCACAGAAAAAGCCTTTCAGCAGTGTGTCCGGCTCACGGATATGCTGGACGATATTACCCTGCTTAGCAAACTTGATGAGCAACGCAAGGGGTTTGTATTCTCACAGGTAGACCTACAGATGTTGGCAGATGAGGTACGAGTTGCCTATGCCGATCGACTCACAAAGACCGGTAACATGTTTCACAACAATATTCCGGAGGGGCTGATCATTGATGGCAACCGCTCACTACTCTACTCGATCTTCCAAAATCTAGTAGACAATTCCCTACGCTATGCCGGTTTAGGAATTACCATGGAGATCAATTGCTACTACCAAGACAGTCAGTATGTCTATCTCTCCTACCATGATACCGGTATCGGAGTATCTCCCGAACATCTGCCCCGCATCTTTGAGCGGTTTTATCGGGTAGATGAAGGACGTACACGCGCCAGGGGTGGCACCGGTCTTGGCCTCAGTATTGTCCGGAATGCCATACTCATCCACAACGGGGCTGTTCAGGCGAGACAACATGTCTCCGGAGGACTGGAGATCTTGTTTACACTCCAAAAGCACCATATTGCCCCAAGTGACGAATAGTATTTCATAACACATAATTTTATATCAAAACAGTTTGTAATCTTTCAAGAACAATGATCAAAACATCACGAACACTTTTATTCCTGCTTACCACACAGCTCATGGCATTTAGTGTCTTTGCAGGAAACACCTTCGACCACATTCGGCCAACAAAAAACATCATCGTCATGATTGCTGATGGCACCTCCATCAGTTCTGTATCTCTTGCCAGGTGGTACCAGCGCGCTCAGGATCCTGAGAAAATACACCTCCACCTAGACCCCTATCTTAGCGGGACGGTACTGACCTACTGCTCAGAAGCACCTATCGGTGACTCCGCACCTACCACCAGTTCGTACATGAATGGTGTCCCAAGTATTGCAGGCTTCGTAGGGAGCTACCCTTACACTACGGGGCATGATCTGATCCCGTTAGATTCAGCAATGGCATATAGGCCAATCGTCAGTGCCTTCGAGGCGGCTCGGATCGGTCTTGGCAAGAGAGTTGGGCTTGTTGCCACGTCAGAGTTTTGTCATGCCACCCCGGCAGACTGTATGAGCCACTGCTACAACCGAAGCAACTACAAGGTACTTGTACCGCAGCTTGCGCAGAATGGTGTGGAGGTTCTCTATGCCGGTGGCACATCACTGATAACTCCCGAGATCGAGGGTATGCTTAGTCGTCAGGGTATCAAGCTATACCGTGACGATATGTCTGCTCTGGACGCTCCCGAAGAAAAGGTGTGGGGACTCTACGGCTCTCGAGATGTTGCATATGATCTCGATAGAGATCCCGAAAAAACGCCCTCTTTGGCACAGCTCTCAAAAGCTGCGATCGAGCACCTGGACAGAAATAACCCCAATGGGTTTTGCCTCATGATCGAGGGAAGCAAAGTCGACTGGGGAGCCCACGCCAATGATGCTGTAGCTATAGCTACAGAGATGCTTGCGTTTGATGAAGCCGTTGCGATCGCACTGGACTTCGCACAAAAAGACGGCAATACCACCATTATTATCACCGCTGATCACGGCAATAGTGGTCTGAGCATTGGCAGAAGGAGCCTGGGCGGCAGCTATGCCGTAACCTCATCTGACGACCTTTTTGGTGCACTGACAAAGATAAAAAAGACCTCATGGGGCCTCAAAGAGCTTTTGCTCGAAACTCCTGAAGAGCAAGTAGCAAAGGTATTTGAGGACGAGACTACAATAACTCCGACCTCCACACAGACAGAGATCCTTACTGCCCTACGTCAGATAGCACTCCAAAAAGCGTCGGGTAAGTCGGTAGATAAGGTAGAGTCTTTGCTAGACGAAAAAGCGTACCAAGAACTCCGGAGTAGCCACTATGCATCCACTCTGGATGGCTATATCGCAGAGATCTATTACCAAAACATGCACATCGGCTTCACCACATTTGGGCACACCGGCGAGGAGGTTTTCCTAGCGTCCTACGCACCGACTCCGGATCAGAGACTCTATGGGATGAATACCAATATCGATCTTCACAACTACATCCGTGCAGCTATCGGGCTCGAAGATAATATGATTGACCTCACACACCGGTATTTTGCACCCCATACGGAAGTATTCAAGGGCTATAAGTACACCATCACAGGGGACAAGGATACCGATAAAGTCCTCACTGTCACCAACGGCAGAAAAAAGCTGGTGATACCTGCTCTTCGGAGCTCCGTCACCCTGAACGGCAAAGAGCATCAGCTACCACTGACCACCGTTTACGTCGACAAGACTGACCGGTTTTACCTCCCTGCCGACCTGGTTGATTTGATCAAATAGCCGAGTCTCTTTTGGTCATACGGCTAAATAATAAGCGAAGTACTGTCGTTAGCAGTACTTCGCTTATTGTTTATACGCTAAAAACACTCTTGAAGAGGTCAACTAACGGACTGAATATTATTCAGAAACGAATTAGGTTATTCCAGGATGAATGCGTATATTGTACAAGTAAAAATAATCCAACGTACATATGAAAAATCGGAGAGCTGTAGCTACCCAAAGGGTCGGGTTTAGAGGGGAGTTTTTGCTTGACGGGGCTTCTCCCAAAAGCATCTGGAACCAAATATCCAGTTCGAGAGGTCTTTCCGAGTGGTTTGCCCCACATGTTGATCTTACAGGGATAAGCGTACATGTCTTCTGGGATAACAAGGGCGATGACCGAGAAGCCACCATCACAGACGCTGAGGACGGGTCCTATATCCAGTGGAACTGGGAAGACGATCCAGAGAGTTTTATTCGGATGACCATTGTTGCCACCGAGCTCTCTCACACGGTATCGCTACTCGTCGAGGATCATGACCTTTCCATGGACACAGATACCCTCGCGGCACTCTGGGAAAAACACATTGACCGGCTGAAAATAACCCTTGGCATTGGTTAACCTAGGCCACAGTCAAACTTATCACACTAGGCTTTCAAGAAAAACCACATCGCTTCCTTACTCCCAAACAGGCTATGATCGCCAAGGTCAGAACCGATTATATCTTTGAGTGGGAGACTGGGATGAAACCCCGCAATAGGATCAACACACCCGATCACATATAATACTGAAAAACAGATAGATACAAGTAAATCTAAAAGTAATCATCTGATCCCAAAAAGTTTCCTACTGGAAACAATTCTCTTCTATCCGTCAAATCATTTTCTTTCCTACTGGAAACATTTCGCTACTATCCGTGAAAGAATATGTACTGCCCCATATCCTGCCAGGTATGTCGAAACAGGGTACTTTTTTCAACGGCTCCTTTTGAGTAATTTTGTGGCGATGAAGTTTGAAATAGAAAAGAATGACCCCGGCTCTTGGGCAAGGGCAGGGATCCTGCACACGCCGCATGGCGATATACATACGCCCATATTCATGCCGGTAGGTACCGTTGGCTCTGTCAAGGCAGTCCATGCCTACGAACTACAGGAGGACATCAAGGCTGAGATCATCCTTGGGAATACGTACCACCTGTACCTGCGCCCGGGGACAGAGATCTTGGAGGCAGCGGGTGGACTACAAAGGTTCAATGCATGGAATGGTCCCATCCTCACGGATAGTGGAGGCTTTCAGGTCTTTTCTCTCGCACACCGAAGGAAAATGACCGATGAAGGGGTTACCTTTCAGAGTCATATAGACGGCAGTAAGCATCTTTTCACCCCCGAGCGAGTAATGGAGATCCAACGAAGCATCGGAGGGGACATCATCATGGCTTTTGACGAGTGTCCGCCGGGAGATGCCTCGTACGCCTATGCCCGTGAATCTCTAGATCTGACCATGGGGTGGCTGGAGCGTTGTTGGAGGCATTTTCACAACGAGACCTCTCCTCTCTATGGCTATGACCAGTCACTCTTCCCTATCGTACAGGGCTGCGTGTACCCGGAGCTCCGCCGCGAAGCTGCGAAGCGGGTCGCAGAGTATAGTGCCGATGGGAACGCCATTGGCGGTCTGAGTGTTGGTGAGTCGACAGAGGAGATGTACGAGATGATCGAAGTGGTGAACGACGTGCTACCGAAGGACAAGCCTAGATACCTGATGGGCGTAGGCACTCCCCAAAACATACTGGAGGGTATAGAGCGAGGTGTAGACATGTTTGACTGCATCATGCCCACCCGAAATGGCAGAAACGGGCAGATCTTCACCTGGAGAGGGACCATGAATATGCGCAACCAAAAGTGGCGCAACGATCACTCACCTCTAGATCCGGAGGGGACAAGCAGGGTGGATCATATGTATACACGTGCCTACGTACGTCACCTCATCCACAGTGATGAAATCCTAGGGCTACAGATAGCCAGCATACACAACCTTGCATTTTACCTGGATCTGGTGCGAACCGCACGCAAGCACATCTTAGCCGGAGACTATACAACGTGGAAAGCCGGTGTCCTACCCGAACTATCTCGACGATTATGAGGAAAAATAGGTGGGACGACTGGCTTACAAAGGTGGGGATACTAAGGATTGACCGGTATATTATTGGTCAATTTTTGGGGACCTTTCTCTTTACCATTGCTCTAATCATGGCGATCATTGTCGCCATTGATATCCAAGAAAAACTGGATATCATCATGGATCCTATGGTAAGCAGGGCGGTGATCATCAGGTACTATATAGCCCTTATCCCCTATTTTTCGGTGCTGCTTACCCCCCTCTTTATCTTTTTGTCCGTTGTCTTTTTCACCAGCAAATTGGCTGCCCGGTCGGAGATCATCGCTATGCAAGCTGCGGGAATGAGTTTCAACCGACTTCTCTATCCCTACATGATCTCAGCGGGGATTGTTGCCCTGGTATCATTTGTATTTTCGAGTGAGATTATTCCGAAGCTCAACGTACACAGGGTCAGTTTTGAAGACACCTACGTCTCCCCCGATAGGAAAGTGGTCACAGACCGAAACCTCCAAGTAATGATAGGCCCGGGCGAAGTGGCGTTTTTCAGCACCTTTGAAACCGACAACAACGTGGGGTACAACTTTTCCCTAGAGAAATATGAGGATAATAAGCTGGTCAGCCGAATGACCGGACAAACCATCACCTATGACAGTCTGTTTCACTGGACAGCCCACAACTATCAGATCAGGAACTTTGAGGGGCTGGTGGAGGAGGTTCACTCCGGTGATCAGCTGGATACCACTCTACTCATCACACCGAATGACATAGTAGTTGCATGGCAAGGAGGGGATCAGATGACAACAAGTGAGCTCCACGACTACGTACAAAAGCAGAAAAAACGCGGGGTAGGTAACATCCAAGCGTTCCAGGTAGAATTTCATAGACGCTTTGCCTCCATACCTGCTGCTTTCATCCTCACACTGATAGGTGTAGCTCTCAGTGCACGCAAAGCAAAAGGAGGGACGGGGGTCAATATAGCTATTGGTCTGGTCCTATCCTTTAGCTACATCCTGCTCTTCATGATCTCTACCTCCTACGCAGTGAGCGGAGCGCTATCCCCACTGATGGCAGCCTGGCTGCCCAACCTGATCTTTCTTCCCATCGCATTCCTTTGCTACCTGAAGGCTCCTCGGTGAGAACGCATACATGCATACCCCCGGTGGACTATATATATCCGTACTAGTCCCTCTGCCACTAGACCAACCCGAGTATACATACATACTTGATGAAAGTATGGATCTAGACTCGGACAAACTGGTCGGAAAGCTTTGCTTCGTACCACTTGGCAGAGGAAAAACGTACACGGGAGTAATCACTGCAGTCCTGGGTACGTCTGCACCGAGTACAAAGATCATACGCTACAAAAGGGTGCTAGCCCTACTGCCCTACCCGGCACTACCTGTACACATACTCCGGCTGTGGCGGTGGGTGGCTGAGTACTATATGTGCAGTCTGGGCGATGTGTACAGGGCCGCCGTACCGGCTCCCTTCCGCCCTGATGGTGACCAGAAGTATCAAGTGTCGGATATAGAGCAGCTGGAGAATGATGAGGTACGTTACTTTTCAGAAGCACACCCCACGTTTTCTCTAAAGGAACTGAGGCGAGAATTTCCGGACGAATACTCGAGCATACTTCGTCAACTCATGGAGCAAGATGCGATAGAGCTTGTCAATGAGCCGCACCTATACAGGCAAAGGGAAATAATGGGCTGGGGCATCAATCCCCGCTTCTTATCCTCAAGAGAGGAGCAGGAGCAAGTACTTGGTCAACTCCAGCGGAGTACCAAGACGAAGGAACTCGTGGAGGAGATCATACGAGGAGATCGAGCTGTAGAGTCATCCGTATCCCTCCGGGAGCTGAGCGAAGTACTCAACACCAGTAGCTATACCATCAACAAACTGAGAGATCTGGGCGTAATCACTGAGCAGGTAAGGGAGACCAGTATACTAAGCAAGGATCGGGAGTCGCCCAACCCACAAGATACGGAGATCGACTTCCAAAGAAAATCAATCTTGCTTTACCACCGACCATTTTCGCACATCGAAGAGCGGATCCCGATAGCCTATTTGAAGAAACAAGTAGAAGCCACTCAAGGGCAATACCTGCTGTTATTACCCTCACAAGAGCTATTGGAAATCTTTGAAGAACGCTTTAGAAACACGTTCGGAGATTGGTATCGTCCATTTCACAGCGGATGCTCACTCGGAGTACGGCATCAGACATGGCACAATGCACTAAGCGGTGTCTCCGGCATATATGTTGGTCTGAGAGCAGCAGTCTGGCTACCGGTCACCAATATCCGTGAGGTCGTAGTGGTTGATGAAGAAGATGTAGGGTATAGACAGTACGAGCCTTCGCCTAGATTCACTGCCTCCAGCGTTGCCCTCATGCTAGCTAAGTTTTGCGGAGCGCGTACCATCCTAACCTCGGCAAGTCCCTCCATCCAAAGTATGCTCTATGCTATTCAGGGAAAGTACGCATTGACCCAAAAGCCGGCAGTGCAAGATAGTCCCGAGCTAACCGCTGTGGACATGAACAAGGCTTTTGAGCAAAACAAGGTACAGGCTCGGATGCTCTCCTATGAGATGACCCGTGCGATCACGACCGTCCTCCATGAGCGTAGACAAGTACTACTGCTGTATCAGCGAAAAGGATTTGCGAAGTACGTAGAGTGCACCTCCTGTCATACCGTACTTACTTGCCCCCAGTGCCATACCACGTACCGCTACTATAGTGGCAGAAGGCACAACCTCGTTTGTCCCGTATGCGGACACTACGAGGCGGTGCCCGACCACTGTCCTCAGTGCAACAAGCAGACCCTGCAGACAGTAGGTACCGGAGTAGAGCGCCTGGCTATTGCACTGCGAAATCTATACCCCGGGGTAAGCGTAGGACTATGGGATGGACAAAATAAGCCCAATGCTCAGATCATCATCTGCACACTATACAATCCACCTCTAGAGTTACTTCACCATGCAGGGATGATCGGAATAGTGCAACTAGACCTGCTATTAATGAGGCCGGACTTCCGAGCAAACGAACGAGCGTACCAACACCTCATGACCTGCATGACAGAAGCAAGAAAGGCAAAGCATATCATCATCCAGTACTTTGTCCAAAGACCCATCGCCCTTGATGCCATCACAAAAAGAGACTACAAGGTACTCTTGGACAATGAACTCCATGAACGTCATATAGTAGGCTTTCCCCCCTTCTCTCGCCAGCTGGATGTAGTGCTTCAGTCTGATAGCAGACAAGATGCGTTTAGGTATGGACAGACGATAGCTCAGCAAATCAACCAACACCTACCACAGCTAAAGTTATTCGGTCCCTCCCCACTGCCCTCATATAAGAAAGAAACAGACATCGGCTATCGACTAACGCTACTTATACCTTTACAGCAAAACCTAAGTGAGGTGAGAGCTCTACTATACAAGCTCAGGAAGGACATTTTAGCCCAACACAGGGGAAGTACGCTATTCATATACTTTGACATGGATCCACAGTAAGAGCACCCTTCAAGTATACTTTTGTCCGTCAGGGCTCACGCATTTGAAGTTTAATAAGTAGTCGGTGGTTTACCGCTCGGGGAGGGGGTGAAAAATTTGACGGATAGAAGAGAAATATTTCCAGTAGGAAAGAAAATGATTTGACGGATAGTAGAAATCTGTTTCCTACTGGAAACGTTTTAGTACACGTCACCCTATTCGACATCATCATCCCCGACTACCTCTAAACTTCAAATGCGCGAGCCCTGTTTTGTCCGTTTGGACAACTGATGGATAAATAATACCTTTGTGACGTTGCACGCATACACACGTCAGATGCACGAAGACTTTTATTCCAACTGATCCAATGAATGACCCAAATAGTCCAATAGACTTTAATCAACAAAATGCATTCGAGCGGGACAAACTCTTGAACTTTGACCCCATCACACACACATATACTTTGGAGGGTAACCCCACTCCGCTACACTCGGTGACGAATGTTGTCTCCACTTTCTTTCCACAGTTTGATATTGCCTCCTGGTCTTTTCACAAAGCTCAAAAAGAGGGACGCACCCAGGATGATGTGATCAAGGAGTGGGAGCGCAATGGACACATTGCCCGCAACCTAGGGACGTTCATGCACAAGCAGATTGAGAATAAGTTCAACGGTCGCCCTGTAGAGCAATCCTTTGAGCTTCCCATGAGCGAAGAAGAAGCTCTAAACCTAAATATATCCGAGGAGCTCAAGTACTTTGACGACTTCCTATACGATGTACGCCCCACCCCATTTCGGACCGAGTGGAAAGTATACAACGATGAGCACTTCCTAGCGGGCACACTCGACCTCCTCGCAACAAACCACAACGGTGAGTATGTCCTTTTTGACTGGAAGCGCTCCAAAAGAATGGGAAAAGAGGACGGGTATGGCTTTGAGCCCAACAACTACAACCCCTACCAGAGCGGTCTGAACGGGCTAGAGCATCTCTCATGCACACCATTCGTCATTGGTTGCCTTCAGCAAAACCTATACCGATACATATTGGAGCAGAGCTACGGGATCAGTGTCAAGCAGATGAATCTCGTCATGCTCAGCACCATCTTTAGCAGATACCACTGTGTGCCAGTACCGCGAATGGACAAAGAGGTAAACATCATCCTCTCTTACCTAAAAGGGATGGATCAAAATGAATCAACTCAAGACTAATCTGATAATAGGGACTTTTTAAGTATATTTGCACCCAAGTAGCTACATACCCCGTTGAAGGATGGGGTATTGTATTGTTTAGTACTGAACATATACAACAAGAATAAATTTAAAACAGATGCAAAACAAAGGTTTAGTAAAGTGGACAGCTATCATCTTGGTAGTTATCTGTGCGTTTTACCTTTCGTTTACACTTGTATCGACACACTATGGCAATAAAGCCAAACAGTATGCCGGTGGGGATGTAAATAGAGAGATCGCATACCTCGACTCGCTGTCCAACGAGAAAGTTTGGCTTGGCTACACTCTCAAAGAGGTGCGCCAAAACGAAATTGGTCTAGGACTTGACCTCAAAGGTGGTATGAACGTCGTTCTGGAGCTGAATGCCTCCGAGGTTATTGACAACCTCTCAGGTCACAGCCAAGACCCCACCTTCAGAAAGGCTCTGGACAATGCCATTGCCAAGCAAGACAGGACTACAAAGGACTTTATCACTCTATTCATCGAAGAGTTCCATGCGATTGATCCGGGAGCGAGACTCTCTGCTGTCTTTGGGACTTTGGACATGAAGGATAAGATCTCCACCAGCAGCAGCGATGCGGAAGTAGAGAAGGTCCTACGAGCTAAGCTTAAAGAAGCCATCGAAAGCTCACACAAGGTCCTGCGTAACCGTATCGACCGCTTTGGTGTGGTGGCTCCCAATATCCAAAAGCTGGAAGGTAGCGACCGTATCCTAGTCGAACTTCCAGGTATTACTGAGCCGGAGCGTGTACGCAAACTGCTTCAGGGTAGTGCAAACCTAGAGTTTTGGGAGACCTACTTGCTCCCTGAGGTGTACGAACACCTAACTCGTGCCAACCAGGTGCTTGCATCGATGGACACACAAGATACAAGTTCAACCATAGCTGAGGAGCCTGCTGCTACCGAACCGGCAGAAGAAACGGGTGCAGAAGAGGACTCAGCAACCGTTAGCGATGAGCTATCTGCCCTTGTAGACGAAGTTGCAGACAAGGCTAACAATACCCCTGTCGTAAGCGATGCAGACAAGGCTGCTTTTGCTAAGGAGAACCCTCTATTTGCGCTACTCCAGCCCAATGTATATCAGGGTCAGCTGGCACCTTCTACTGTAGTAGGCTATGCAAAGGCAAGCGACATGAATAAGATAGACTCTCTCCTCAACCTCCCGAGAGTAAAGGAGAGTCTACCCCGCAATCTCAAACTCCTATGGGGTGTGAAAGAGATTACCCCCGGGTCCAATACCTTTGAGCTCTACGCTATCAAAGTCACTCGCCGTGACGGACAGGCGGCACTTGATGGCGAAGTAGTCACCAATGCTGAGAGCACCATTGAGAACGTCCAGGGTCGCCAGGAGGTAAAGGTATCTATGAGCATGAACTCCGAAGGGACAAAGGAGTGGGCACGCCTCACCAAGGAAAATGTAGGTCGCCCGATCGCCATTGTGCTAGACGATGTCGTGTATTCGGCACCAAATGTCCAGCAAGAGATTCCCAACGGTGTTTCCAGCATCAGCGGCAACTTCTCGGTAGACGAGGCCAATGACCTTGCCAATACACTCAACTCTGGTAAAATGGCAGCATCTGTACGCATTGTACAGGAGGATGTCGTAGGTCCTACACTGGGGAAAGAAGCCATCAAGTCCGGTATCATTTCATTCATAGTGGCACTGGTACTCTTGATGATCTACATGTGTATCATTTATGGCCTTCTACCCGGACTGGTAGCAGACTTGGCTCTGGTGCTCAACTTGTTCCTCACCCTTGGTATCCTCGCTTCACTTCATGCCGTACTTACCCTTGCAGGTATTGCCGGTATGGTGTTGACATTAGGTATGGCTGTGGATGCCAACGTGCTGATCTTTGAGCGTATCAAAGAAGAGCTGGCCAAGGGCAAGTCCATGCAGAAATCGATTGAAGAAGGTTATGGCAACGCTCTGTCTGCTATTATTGACTCAAACGTTACCACAATCCTGACCGGTATCATCCTCTACTACTTTGGCACCGGTCCTATCCGAGGATTTGCCACGACGTTGATCATCGGTCTGATCTGTTCCTTCTTGACCGCTGTATTCCTCACTCGCCTATTCTTCGAGTCCTATGCAAAGAAAGGCAAGATGGAGCAAACAACATTTACCACCTCTATCTCCAAGAACTTCTTAGTTGATCCGAAGTTCGACTTCGTAGGCAATCGCAAGAAAGGGTTCAGCATTGCACTGGCAGTGTTGGTACTGGGTGGTATTGCTTTGGGTACCGTTGGACTCAAGTCAGGTATCGACTTTACCGGTGGTCGCAACTATGTTGTGAAGTTTGACCAGCCCGTAACAACAAGCGAGGTGACCGAACTACTGAGTGATTCATTTGATGGACAAGTTACGGTCATCACGATCTCCACTACTGATCAGGTACGTATCTCGACGAACTACAAGGTCGAGGAAAACACCCCCGCAGTAGACGCTGAGATCGAGCAAAAGCTGTATGAGTCACTGACTCCTCTCCTGGCCAGCGGGACCACTTTTGATGCATTCATCAAAGACAATGTCCAGAGCTCTCAAAAGGTAGGAGCATCCATGGCGGATGACATCAAGACCGGAGCTATCATCGCTGTGATCTTCTCATTGCTCGTCATGGCTGTGTACATCCTCATACGATTCAGAGACGTTGCCTTTAGTGTAGGTGCATTTGCATCCGTGACCTTCTCCTCGCTCAGTATCTTTGCGATGTATGCCCTTCTGTGGAAGATCATGCCATTTACCATGGAGATAGACCAAAACTTCGTGGCAGCGGTACTAGCGATCATTGGATACTCCATCAACGATACCATCGTGGTATTTGACCGTATCCGTGAGGAACTCAGACTCTACCCATCGGGTGATCGCAAGAAGGTTTTCAACAGCGCACTAAATACAACGCTGTCTCGTACAGTCAACACCACGACTAGTACGCTGCTGGTAGTCCTCACGATCTTCTTCTTCGGAGGAGCCAGCATGAGGAGCTTCACCTTTGCGATCATTGTAGGTATTGTGTTTGGAGTGTTTAGTACACTGTTTGTAGCAACACCGATAGCTTACATGATCAATGCACGTAAGTTTCAACAAAAGGAAGTAGGCAAAAAGTAAGACTTTGCTTCCATAGTACTTAAAAAGTGGATGATGACCTTTAGAAGCAGTCATCATCCACTTTTTCTTTACCCAAATGAACTTGAAAGGGTCAACATCAACCAAGGATGGCTACCTGATCGCCAAAAATTTCCTACTGGAAACCGTTCGCTTCTATCCGTCAAATCGTTTTCTTTCCTACTGGAAACATTTCGCTACTATCCGTGAAACTTTTTGACCAAATTCGGAGCGAAGAAAAACATATAGCTTTCGAGTGCAATCGCCCTGTCTCAGTAGTCCAAACGGTCAAAGACCTCAGGAAAAAATGGTATCTTTAGCGTCACAAGAAAAGAGAACATATGGAGTACCCAGAATCAAATAACACATCGCCACTCAATCCTCGAGACTACTGGAAGCAGCTCTTCCAGGTCTCCATGAACACCGGAGCCAAACTTGGGCTTATGTTTGTCGTGCAGGCATTGTCTCTTTTGCTATTCCAAGCAGGATCGATCGCCAGCATTATTTACTTGATAGCACTGCTGGCAGTCCCGGTGATGCTGGTTGTCTATGCCAATCGGTATCGTGATCAGTACCAGGCAGGGAGCATACGCTACATGCAGGCTGTCAGCTTCATGCTCTGGACTTATCTCTTTGCGACTCTCATTGCTGCCGTGGCATACTGGATCGTCCTTTATTTTTTATTCCAAAACCCGCAGTTCATACAGATGATGGAGGGAAGCATGGAGCTTGTGACGAACCTTCTCCAAGACGATCCTGAGGTTCAGGATCAGGTTGTTTCGGCTTTTAGCCGTCTCTCTCCTCGGAGCATGACGCTCCAGATGATTACCTCCTCTCTGTTTTTCGGGTTGATCTACATCTACATTGCAGCTATCTTCGTTAAGCGCTCATGAGTAAAAGCAACTCCCATCTACCGGAGCTAGACCTCACCGTACTTATACCGCTCTACAATGAGGTAGAGTCCCTTCCGGAGCTCTACGAGTGGCTGACTCGAGTGATCCGGCAGATGTCTGTCTCCTATGAGATACTTTTTATTGATGATGGCAGTACGGACGGGTCCTGGGATACTATTTCCGAACTTGCTGAAAAGGATGCCCACATCCGCGCGGTACGCTTTAGCCGAAACTACGGCAAGTCCCCCGGACTGCATGTCGGCTTTCGGAAATCCAGAGGACGCGTGGTTATCACAATGGATGCAGACCTCCAGGACTCTCCCGACGAGATCCCGGAGCTCTACCGCATGATAGAGGAGGATGGGTATGACCTTGTCAGCGGATGGAAAAAGAAGCGATACGACCCTCTGAATAAGACGATACCGACCAAGCTATTCAATGCTACAGTGCGACGCTTCTCGGGGTTACCCCTGCACGACTTCAATTGCGGGCTCAAGAGCTACAACTACCGGGTGGTCAAGAATCTGGAGGTCTACAACGACATGCACCGCTTCCTACCCTATATGGCAAAGCTCGAGGGGTTTACCAAGATCGGTGAAAAAGTAGTCGAGCACCGTCCGCGGAAGTACGGCAAGACCAAGTTTGGTCTCAGCCGTTTTGTCAACGGGTATCTGGACCTACTTGTCCTGTGGTTCATCGGCAGGTACGGTCGCAAGCCTATGCATATCTTTGGACTATGGGGTAGCCTCATGTTTGTCCTGGGCTTCATCGCTCTTTGTGCTATTTTTATAAATAAGTACATCTGTCTGGTGAATGGAGTACCCGCCCGTCTGGTGACCGACCTCCCCTACTTTTACCTGTGCATCCTTGCCATTATCCTAGGGGTGCAGCTGTTTTTAGCCGGCTTTATTGGCGAGCTCTTGTCCCGACAGTCCAAGAAGCGAAACCACTACATCTTCATCGACGAAATATAATGCGCTCACGTATCCCCTTTGCCCTCCTCGTCCTTCTGATCATCGCCGCATGCGCTAAGCAGCCGCAGTACTACAAAGAAAGTGGAGAGCGCTTCCATACCTACTACCACATCACGTACGAGGCTGCAGCTCCTCTCAGCGAGGCTATCGACTCGACCATGCAGGTATTCAATGACGAGCTGAACGTTTTTGAACCACATACCTACATCGCCGCATGGAATCGAAACGAGACCGACTCTCTTCATTCCATGCTCAAGGAGATTGTACTCAAGGCGATTGAGATTAGCCAAGCCACTGATGGCGCTTATGATATAACGGGAGCACCATTATTTGATCTATGGGGCTTTGGGACCCGAAAAGGGGTGACGAGTGTCGCGACACAAGAGGAAGTAGACAGCGTCCTTGCCTTTGTGGGGTACGAAAAAATACACCTCGACACCATCGGCAATCGACTCAAAAAAGAGGATCCCCGGCTGATCATCAACCCAAGCTCCATCTCAAAAGGGTACGTCACCGACTTAGTAGCAAAGACACTTGAGGACCACGGAGTACAAAACTACATGGTAGAGATCGGAGGCGAAATCGTATGTAAAGGCAAAAACCCGAAGGGTAGCTGCTGGACAGTAGGAATCAGTAAGCCATCCGAGGACAACACTTCTCAGGAAGGCGACCTAGCCTACAAAGTAGAGCTATGCAATAAGGTGGGGCTTGCCTCCAGCGGTGACTACCGGAACTACAAGGTCTTGGACGGTAAGAAAGTGGCACATACCATTGATGTAACCACAGGCTATCCGGCCCACCAAGATATACTAAGTGCCACCGTCGTAGCACCGACATGCATGGAAGCTGATGCATGGGCGACAGCTTTTATGTCCATCGGGATGGAGCGGAGCAAAGAGGTTCTACAAGACCAACCCCTACTCTCTGTCCTCTTCATCTATGCTGATCCGGAAACCGGTGAGCTAAAAAGCTACGAACAGGGGATGAACTTTAGCGCGATGAAGGATGAGCGGTAGAGAATCTTTTGGCACTCAAAAGCTGAAGCAGTCACAGAAGCTCTCAGCACACCAAGTACAGCTCATGAGCATGGTTACCATGCCCATCACTGACCTCTCACAGCGAATCAAGCGCGAACTGGAAGAAAACCCAGCCCTAGAGGAAGGAAGTGACCATCCGGAAGAGCTCTCCAATAATGAAGAGACAAATATCAGCGAAAGCGACCTGGTACTCGGTGACTATGCTTCGGAGGATGATGTGCCGGACACCACTCTCAACAAATATGCCAAGTACAGTACTCCGGCTAGCGAAATCCCCTTTGCGGAGGAGCCGACTCTCCAGGAGACACTACTTGATCAACTCCCGCTCACCAGCCTTGATGAGGATGATCAGAGTATTGCACAGTTCATCATCGGCAGCATAGACAACGACGGTTATCTCAGACGGACCAGAGAGGGACTGATCGATGACCTTGCCATATACCGAGGCGTCTCTATCACTCCACAAAAACTAGAGGAGATCCTCAAGGTACTTCGTACCCTAGACCCTGCCGGCGTATTTGCGTCCGACCTTAGAGAATGTCTGCTGCTCCAACTGCAACGCAACCCGGCTCATCCATCCATTCAGTTGGCTACGGAGATACTCACAGACCACTTCGAAGACTTTGCAAAGCGACGCTATGAGCAGCTGACCTCCACACTACACGTGTCGGATGAGGAACTGCGAGAGGCGATCAACCTCATTACTTCACTCAACCCAACACCGGGTCGGGACTTTGAAAACAAACTCACCGAGACGCTCCAGACTGTTGTCCCGGACTTTGAGGTCACCGAGCAGGACGGGGATCTCAAAGTCACCCTATATTTTGGGGATATTCCGCAGGTACGGCTCAACCGTACTTTTCAAGAAAACATGCAGGACTACACCGGTGACCTCCGAAAACTACCAAAGAACGAACGAGAGACAGCACGTTTTGTCCGTGAGAAAATAGACCAAGCAAAGACCTTCGTGCAGATGCTCAAGCTTCGTGAAAACGCCCTTATGAATACGATGATGACGATCGTTGACCTGCAGAGGGAGTTTTTTCTCACCGGAGATATCAGATGCTTACGTCCGATGATACTCAAGGATATTGCAGACCGCACCGGGTATGATATCAGTACGATATCAAGGGTGACCTCCACCAAGTACGTAGCCACAGACTACGGCACCTACCCCCTAAAGTACTTCTTTGCAGACGCTACCATCACGGACACCGGAGAGGAGATATCCACCCACCATGTCCGAGAACTCATCACCGAAATCATCGACAATGAAGACAAGCGGTCACCCCTCTCTGATGAAGCCATTCGAGCAGAGCTCAAGAAAGAAGGGATAACAGTCGCACGAAGGACTGTAGCAAAGTATAGAGATCAGCTCGGATTGCCTATTGCAAGACTCAGAAAAGAAATCTAACTTTGTTGAAGACATGATCAATCTGCCAAACCCTATTTACATCAACACAAACCATAAACACCAAAACATTATGAACTTTCCAGAAAACTTGAAGTACACAGAGGATCACGAGTGGGTACTCATCGAGGGAGATCAGCTAACTATAGGTATCACTGACTTTGCTCAGAGTGAGCTTGGAGATATCGTTTTCGTAGACGTTGATACCGAAGGCGAGACTCTGGAAGCAGGAGAACCATTTGGATCCATCGAAGCTGTCAAGACCGTGTCGGACCTCATCACTCCTGTTGAGATGGAGGTAAATGAAGTCAACGAAGAGCTCGAAGATGCTCCGGAGCTAGTCAACCAAGACCCATATGGCAAAGGCTGGATCATCAAGGCAAAAGCTGTGAACGCTGCTGCATGCGAGAGTCTGCTCTCTGCCGAAGACTATAAGAAGCTCGTAGAAAAATAAATAGTAAAATGACACAACCTGTCGTAAGCGTCATCATGGGGAGCACCAGCGATCTCCCCATCATGACCAAAGCTCTTGATCTACTTGAGCAGATGCAGATACCTTTTGAGGTACAGGCTCTCTCAGCACACCGGACTCCTGAAGAAGTAGAGGACTTCGCTAAAAATGCCGAAGAAAGAGGAGTCAAAGTGATCATCGCTGCAGCCGGGATGGCAGCACATCTGTGTGGGGTCATTGCTTCGATGACAGCACTGCCGGTCATTGGCGTCCCGATCAAGTCTACACTGGAAGGTATGGATGCTCTACTAGCCATAGTACAAATGCCACCGGGCATCCCCGTCGCTACTGTAGGCATCAACGCCAGCCTCAATGCGGCTCTTCTAGCGGTTCAGATCTTGGCACTAAGTGATGAAAGGATAGCTGCATCCTTTAAGGAGTATAAGCAAAACCTGAAGCAAAAGATCGTCAAGGCTAATGCCGAACTTGCAGAGATCAAAGACTACAAGTACAAAGTAAACTAAGCCATCGGCAAAGGTGTGAGCAGGTAGAGACTACCCGACTAATGCTCTATCTCTAGACTGCTGCGCTCAGCCCCCCGACACATAGCCCTCGTAGTATACCCTTGGCTATAAGCCTTGGTCACGCTGCGAGGGCTTATTGGTAAATTTGAACTAGAGTTGTACTCAAGTGACGTGTACTAAAAAAGTTTCCTACTGAAAAGAGATCGCTACTATCCGTCAAATCATTTTCTTTCCTACTGGAAACATTTCCGTTCTATCCGTCAAAATTTTCCACCCCTTCCCGAGCGGCAAAAACAAGGGGACTTGATGCCTTGCCGTCTTACTTAGTTCGTCCCCCATGCGGTACTTGATGTCGTAATTGATGACAAAGTCCGGCTCCTCCGTAAAACCATAATGCTCAGTCAACACCGACATCATCACCACCGACTAGCTCTAAACTTCAAATGCGTGAGCCCTGAATTACCCTATCTGTGAGAACTCAGTATGGATGAATTTGGTTAACTTTGCACATTAGACGACCTAGCGACGCATGAGAATAGATATACTGACCGTACTTCCGGAAATGCTGGAGCCCTTTCTGAACCTCTCAATTCTCAAGAGAGCACAGGACAAGGGTCTGGTGGATATAGTGGTACACAACCTACGTGACTATACAACCAATAAGTGGCGGAGGGTGGACGACTACCCTTATGGAGGAAGTGCAGGAATGGTGATGCAGATAGAGCCTGTGGACCGTGCGCTCAGTGTACTAAGGGAAGAGCGGGACTATGATGAGGTGATCTATACATCCCCGGATGGAGAGCTGTTCTCACAGCCACTTGCCAACCGACTATCCATGCTCGATAACATCGTTATTCTCTGTGGACACTACAAGGGGATTGACCACCGTATCAGAGAGCACCTGATCACTCGCGAGATCAGCATAGGTGACTATGTCCTCACCGGTGGCGAACTACCGGCAGCGATCATGACGGATGCGATAGTACGCCTCCTGCCCGGAGCCATAGGTGATGAGCAGAGTGCTCTGTCCGACTCTTTTCAGGATGGGCTCCTTGCGCCACCCGTATACACCAGGCCTGCAGACTACAAAGGATGGATTGTTCCGGATGTATTGACCTCTGGAAACGCCGCAAAGATTGCAGACTGGAATCAGTCACAAGCCATACAACGTACTAAACAATTGCGTCCGTACCTCCTACAAGATAACCAAGACGACACCAAATAAACAGCTATGCTAAAGAAAATACTGATCCTTGACTTCGGAAGCCAAACGACTCAACTCATTGGCAGACGAATCCGTGACCTGGGTGTATACTCTGAGATTATTCCCTACCACAGCCTTCCTGAGACCTTGGACGATGTGTGGGGCATCATCCTCTCCGGTAGTCCTTACTCTGTAAACGATGCTGAGGCTTTTAAGGTCGACATACCTGCGCTTATCGACAAGCGACTCCCCATTCTGGGTATCTGCTACGGTGCACAGCTCATGATGGACCAACTAGGGGGAAAGGTCCAAAAGTCGGACACGCGTGAGTACGGTCGTACGCATCTCCGCATCATAGATGAGAGCAATCCTCTACTAAAAGGTATCCACCAAAACTCACAAGCATGGATGTCGCATGGAGACACCATCACGAGTTTGGCAGAAGGGTATAAGACTCTGGCACGCACCGATACAATACCTACCGCCATCTACTGTGCAGAGGACAAACCGGTATGGGGGGTACAGTTTCATCCTGAGGTGCAGCATACAGAAGAGGGGAACCAACTCTTGCAAAACTTCCTAGATATCTGTGGAGCTGAAAAGAACTGGTCACCTGCCTCATTTGTAAACATGACCGTACACGAGCTCCGAGAGAAGCTTGGCGAAGACAAGGTACTGCTGGCACTGAGTGGCGGTGTGGACTCCAGCGTAGCTGCAGTCCTGCTCCACAAAGCTATCGGGCAGAGACTGCACTGCATCTTTGTAGACCATGGGTTGCTGCGTAAGGATGAATTTGAGCACGTCCTAGAAAGCTACCAACATCTCGGTCTCAATGTCAAGGGGGTGAATGCCAAAGAGTACTTCTACAAGCATCTAAAGGGAGTTACTGATCCGGAGGAAAAGAGAAAAATCATCGGGAAAGGATTCATCGATGTATTTGATGAAGAGGCTTCTAAGCTGGACGACATCAAGTGGCTGGCACAGGGGACCATCTATCCTGACGTCATAGAATCCCTCTCCATCACCGGTATGGTCATCAAGAGTCACCACAATGTGGGCGGTCTCCCGGAGAATATGAAGCTGCAGCTGGTGGAGCCACTCCGCCTACTATTCAAGGATGAAGTGCGCCGTGTCGGTATTGAGCTGGGCATGTCTCATGAGATGGTTTATCGCCACCCATTCCCCGGACCGGGACTTGGTATACGTATCCTGGGGGAAATCACTCCGGAGCGAGTTCGCATCCTCCAGGAGGCTGATCACATCTACACATCACTATTGCGTGAGTACGATCTCTACGACAAAGTTTGGCAGGCCGGGGCTATTTTGCTCCCCATACACTCTGTAGGAGTAATGGGGGACGAGCGGACTTACGATCAAGTGGTAGCACTCAGGGCTGTCAGCTCAAGGGATGCCATGACTGCGGACTGGGTCCACTTACCCTATGATTTTCTAGCAAAGGTATCAAACGAGATCATCAACAAGGTGAAAGGGGTGAACCGAGTCGTCTACGACGTCTCCTCAAAACCACCTGCCACCATTGAGTGGGAGTAAGCCCCGGCTTGCATCAGCCGCTTTTGAACGGGAGTAAACAGGTGCTCTGATAGACACAAAGATCAGACTGCTCTGAGCAGCATAAAATGGTTTAATCAAAAAGATAGATCGGTGAAGATACACAACGAAGGCACAGGGATAGTCATTGGTGCCATTGTGCTTTTTGGGTTTACGGAGGCCTACTTGTACTTTGCATTTGAGAGCAAACTGGCCTTTTGGCTGGTACTACCGGTTGTACTGGTACTCACTTGGCTGACAATCAACTTCTTTAGGATACCCCACCGTATATTCGAGGGGGATACCAAGCATCTCGTGATCGCCAGTGCGGATGGGCACATTGTGGCTATAGAGCAGGTATATGAGCCTGAGGTACTCAGGTGCGAGTGCATACAGGTATCTACGTTCATGTCCGCCACTAATGTCCACGCCAACTGGGTGCCGGTGGAGGGTACAGTGAAGCTGGTTCGCCACCATTATGGCAACTTCATGAAAGCCTATCTTCCCAAAAGCAGCGTCGAGAATGAACGCTCCACCGTACTGATAGAGACCGAAGAGGGTGAGCAGATCCTACTGCGTCAGATAGCAGGTGCTCTGGCGAAGCGCATCGTCACCTACGTGGAGGAGGATCAGGCTGTTCACCCAAACGATGTCTTAGGCTTTATCAAGTTTGGCTCTCGCGTAGACCTCTATCTCCCACTGGATAGCAAGATCCGGGTACAGCTGGATGAAAGGGTAGTGGCCAACCAGACAATTATTGCTGACCTGCCGTCACACAGTCATGAGTAAAGTCCGAAACTTTATTCCCAACTTGCTGAGCCTCTGCAATGCTTTTTTCGGAGGTTTGGGGATCTATTTCATTATCCTAGGGCATACCGAATATGCTCTGTGGTGCATGGTCGGCAGTCTTATCTGTGACTTTTTTGATGGTTTTGCCGCACGCAAGCTGCAAGCTTTTTCACCGCTTGGGAAAGACATTGACTCACTGAGCGATGTGATCTCATTCGGGGTCGTCCCGAGCGCACTACTTGCAGTGGCACTTGAAAAGGTAGCGTTCTTTGCACCGTGGCTGGCATTTTTGATCGTCCCTGCATCAGTCTATCGACTGGCTAAGTTCAACCATGACGACCGCCAGACCCTATCCTTCTTAGGGCTGCCCACACCTGCCAATGCTCTCTTCGTTGCGGGATTCTCCGTGCTGCTTATGCAGAATAGCGAGGCTCTGACCACCCTACCCCGTATGATCGAGTACAAAGTCTACGGAAGCTACCTGGCTCTAATCCTTATTCTCAGCTATCTACTCGTCAGCGATATTCCCATGTTTAGCCTCAAAAAAGTGGAAAAAGGCTCTCCTGAGCTAACGATGCTCATCATCGTGGCTATAGTCTCGCTGGGAGGTGTACTATGGCTGGGCTGGGGAGGCTTCGCACTCGGGCTCGGGCTCTATATCCTGCTAAACGTAGGCCGAAAGCTGGCACAGCTTGCCATCAAATAGTCTGATCTTAAGCGAGCAGAAGCGCCCCCCAGTATGAGGTTATTCTTAAAATCAGAGTTTCTGCTCAACAAACTACCGGATCACCATATGCCGAGCATGAGGTGAATAAAACGGCATCTATACCTACTTATGCCGCCATTATAAAAGCTTCGTTCACAGCCATTTGAAAAGATTGACTCAATAAGTTTTTTACACTTCGGATCCCGGCAAAAAATTTGACGGATAGAAGAAAAATGTTTCCAGTAGGAAAGAACGTGATTTGACGGATAGAAGCAAACGGGTTCCAGTAGGAAACTTTTCGCGACCAAGCAACCGGTTTTACGACCGTGCGAACGGCTTTCGGGAAATGTCTTCCGGTAAAACGTTTTCTCAGAGATAGATTTGACCATCAATGCGTATTTCCAGTACATCACCCTGACCTGCGCCTACTAAAAGTGCACTAATGTAACACTTATGTAAATCAATTGGTGTAGATTTGCAAATATATAGCACGGTCTTAAGATTTATTTCAAAGACTCAATACGATAAGACTTATTTCAACATTGTATCACCAAAAATGAAGCAAACTTTCAAACTATTCCTGTTTTCCCTGTTTGCATGTGTTGTTGCGCAGGGAGCACTGGCGCAGGTGACGACTTCTTCCCTTAGAGGACACGTTACCGATAGTCAAGAGTCGCTGATGGCAGCCTCCATCACTGCGATTCATGAGCCATCAGGCACTCGCTACAATGCGCTGAGCGATGTAAATGGCAACTTTTTCATCAACAACATGCGTATAGGTGGTCCCTATACAGTAAGGGTTTCATTTATTGGCTACAAAGATCACCTGTCGACAAATGTACATCTCGTACTGGGCGAGACCTATGTACTCAACGTAAAGATGGTAGAAGACGTTGCCCAGCTGGGTGAAGTAGTCGTGACCGCCAGCAGCAACAACCCTGTCTTCAACAGCCAGCGTACCGGTGCGATGACCGCTATTAGCTCGCGCGAGATCTCCGCTCTACCTTCCATCACGAGGAGCATTACGGACTTCACAAGGCTGACCCCTCAGGCAAATGGAGCCTCCTTTGGAGGTCGTGACGGACGCCTGAACAACATTACCATCGATGGAGGACAGTTCAAAAACAACTTCGGGCTCAGTAACAACCTCATGCCCGGTGGCTCTGCACAGCCCATATCGCTAGATGCTATTGAGGCTGTGAGCGTCAACCTCGCACCCTTTGACGTCCGTCTTTCCAGCTTTACCGGAGCGAGCATCAATGCCGTGACCAAGAGCGGTACCAACACCTTTAGCGGGTCAGCATACACCTACCAGAGAGGTAAGGGCATGAACGGTACCAAGGTGGGCGACAAGACGCTGGATCATCTGAATGCAAACAGAGAGCAGACCTATGGGTTTTCTCTCGGTGGTCCGATCATCAAGGATAAGTTATTCTTCTTCGTTAACGGTGAATTTGAAAAGCTCGGCAAGCCCTACACCGGATTCATGCCCAGTGTGGACGGAGTGGCTAAGAAGGATGAAAACCTATCCCGCGCCAAGATCTCAGACATGGCGACGATGAAAAAATTCTTGATGGATAAGTATGGATACGATCCGGGGAGTTACGAGAGCTTTCCCAATCTTGATGAGCAAAATTATAAGTTTCTTGCCAAGATAGACTGGAACATCAATGACGATCATAAGCTCTCACTGAGATATAATTACCTCAAGAACTCCAGCTGGAATACGACCAGCTCCAACTCTTCCCCTGCTGGTGTCAGGAGGCTCAACCCCGGACGTATCTCTCAAGATGGTATCGCATTCTCAAACTCATGGTACGGCAATAAGAATGAGATACACGGCTTCGCAGGAGAGCTCAACAGCCGATTTGGGAACAACATGACCAACAAGCTGATGATCACCTACACCGGAGCGAAAGACCCTCAGCGTACCAGCCCGTCAGCTCTCTTTCCACACGTGGATATCCTCAAGGACAAGGGGCACTACATGACCTTTGGGTACGAGCTCTTTAGCTACAAAAACAAGGTCATCAACAACACCTTCTCCATCTCTGACGACTTTACCTACTACCTAGGCAACCATACACTGACCGCAGGGCTAAGGTACGACAATATCTATGTCTTCAACCGATACATCCGAGAAGGAACCTCCTACTACCGCTACAGCAGCATGGAGGACTTCATGGAAAACAGAAAGCCGGAAGCCTTTGGGGTAACCTATGGATACAACGGCGAGGATCCCGAGGGCGTACAGATGAGCTTTGGCCTTGCCGCACTTTATCTACAGGATGAGTGGAACATTTCACAACAGTTCAAGCTGACTCCCGGTATTCGGTTTGAGCTGCCTATGTACCACAATAAGTTGATGAACAACCCTCAAGTCGATCGACTACCGGAGATGCGCTACGGAATCAAGTTGGACATCAGCAGCTGGCCCAACCCTCAGCTGATGGTAAACCCCCGTATTGGATTCAACTGGGACGTGATGGGCGACCGCTCAATACAGGTACGTGGAGGTACCGGGCTTTTCACCGGGCTACTGCCTTTCGTATGGTTTACCAACCAACCGACCAACTCCGGAACGCTACAAAGCCCGGAGATAGGTCTGAGTGGAAATAAGCTTCCCAACGACTTCCGATTCGAACCCAACTTTAGGGATCAACAAAAGAAGTACCCCGACCTATTCCCCAATGAGCTTAAGACGGATGGGAACTTTGGCGGCTCAATCGCTCAGGTAGCTAAGGACTTCAAGATGCCGCAAATATGGAGAAGCAATATCGCAGTTGACTTTGCTCTACCGGGCAAGACTACGCTCACGCTCGAAGCACTGTACTCAAAAGATGTACATGCCATTCTCCAGCGAAACGTGAACCTACCGGAAGCATCAGGTACAATGCCCGATGGTCGTCCCAAATATGCATCGAGAGGTACCGTGAGCGGTGTCAGCAGTGCTGTGGTCCTCATGAATAGCGACAAGGGCTACCAAGGCTCGTTCACGGCTCAGGTACGCAACAATGCCATCAAGGGTCTGGACCTGATGCTCGCCTATACTTACACCATGGCCAAAGACCAATCCAACAACCCCGGTAGCGCTGCTTACTCTGCGTGGGTCAACAACCATACCTATGGAGACATCAATGATCCGGAGCTGAGCTACTCTCAGTTTGCAGTACCTCATCGACTAGTTGGTTCGATCAACTACCGAATCAGCTATCTTGACCACATGGCCACTAGCATTGGTATCTTTTACAGCGGCTCACATCAAGGGCGATTTAGCTACATCTATCCGAAGGATATAAACGGTGACGGAGTAGGAGGAGACCTCCTCTACATACCCACCGGAGTGGACGACCGCAAACTCACCTTTAGCGACATGAAGGACAAGAATGGAAACGTCGTAGCTACTGCAACAGATCAATACAAAGCTTTCATGGACTTTGTGGATGGCAACTCCTACCTCAAGACCAGGAAGGGGAACTTTGCTGAGCGATTTGGAGGTCTTGAACCATGGCTTAACCGTTTTGACCTAAAGATTCAGCAAGACTTCTACCACAACTTTGGGACAGACCGCAACTACACCCTACAGCTGAGCCTGGACTTTATCAACTTTGGCAACCTTCTGAACTCCAGCTGGGGCACACGCAAGGTATCTGCACTGGACACAAACAAATATGGCAACATCTTCCCTCTATTTATGCAGAAGGATGGTACGGTGGTACTGAACAAGGTGAAGGATGTTGAGCAGTTTAATGAGAAAGCCAACAAGTGGGACAACGTCCTAGGTATCTCCTCCACCTGGGGGATGCTCTTCGGACTTCGCCTCCTCTTCTAAGCTTGACTCAGTCAAATAAACACTAAGAGGGTGTGTTGAAACTCGGTTTCAACACACCCTCTTTTCTTACTTATCAGAATTATGGTATTAGTTTTCAGTCGGCTCGAAGTAGTCCAATACCAGACGATCGCCATCCCAGACAGCATAGCTATCGTAGTGGATCCAGTCCCCGAGGATGACGACCTGTGTGCTGTGTGTGATCATCAAGTGCAGCATGAGATGTCGATGACCAAAGATGAAGAAGTCAGGCGCGTCTGCTCCTCGATCTGCTGTGTGCTTTTTTGCAAAGCGTATCAGGTACTCTTTGTCCTCACCCCGGTAGGGGACGACATCATGTTCCCTCGTTCCCTTCTCTCTGCTACTAAGCGACCACCTTCTCGCCAACGCCGACGAAAGGTCGGGGTGTATCCAGGAGTAAAGCTTTTGACAAATGGGTGAATGAAAGATCCGCCTCAAAAACTGGAAGTGCTTATTCTCCAGCTCGTATTCATCACCATGAGCCACAAAAAAGCGCTTGCCAAAGAACTCCAGTACCGTTGGTTCCTGATGCAATGTCAAGCCGATCTCTGTAGGCAAGTAGTCAAAGATCCACACATCGTGGTTACCGGTAAAGTAGTGAATCTCTACCCCGCTATCTGCCAGCTCTGCCAATGCTCCTAGGAAACGCACATGTCCACGAGGTGCAACATACTTGTACTCATACCAGTAGTCGAAAACATCTCCCACCAACACAAGTGCATAAGCATCATCTTGAATGGACTTCAGCCACCGTACCAGCTTGCGTTCTGCGGCTAAGGGATCGGGATGGTACTGCGCACCGAGGTGCATATCCGAGGCAAAGTATACTTTATCGCGCATCACTCGCTTGACTAGAGGAATCCAAGCTCAAGTAGCGCCTCCTCCGACATCATCTCTTTGGACCATGCCGGGTCGAATGTAAGGTGAACTTCTACACTCTTTACTCCCTTGACACTCTCTACCTTCATCTGTACATCCTCCAGAATAAAGTCTGCCATGGGACAGTTTGGAGCAGTGAGTGTCATGGTGATATCAACGTGACCGGTATCATGATTAACATCTACATCGTAGACCAATCCGAGGTCATAGATATTCACCGGTATCTCCGGGTCATACACGGTATGCAGAATGGATACGATATCCTCTTCTATCTGTAGGAACTCGTTTTCTTTATGATTGTTCTCCATCTTGACTCTTCTTTTTGTGCTCATTCACTCGTTTATTCAGCTCCAGTATTCCCCGGTATAAGATCATATCGGGTGCACCGGGATTATCCGAGTATCCTTCGTTGCTAATTGTCACATCGGGTTCTATTCCCTCCTCGACATACTTCTTAGTATGATCGTAACTCTTCACTGCAGAGTAGCGTATTCGCCAGCCGTTGGGGAGCTCTTGCGTTGCGGGCATACCTGCTCCTCCACCGCTTTTTATACCTACAGTCGCAACATTCTCAGCCCGATTGATCTTGTACAAAAAGTCGTTTGTGGCACTGTAGCAGCCCTTGTCTTGTAGGATAATAAGCGGCTTTTCTGTCCATGTGGCACTCTTATTAGGCTCCACATAGAGCGCTTTCAGCTCTGAGAACTGATCCCGACCGGGTCCCACTTTGTGGCTGGTATACCCGACGAGCGTTTTTTCTTTAAAGAAGTAGGTGAGTAGTTTGTCGGAATTCTGAAGTGATCCACCCCCATTCGCACGTAGGTCGAGGATAATTCCATCCACGTCTTTGCTCTCAAAGAAAGTGAAGATCAGAGGAATATTACCCAGCGAGCTTGAAAAGCTGCCATAGGCTATGTAGCCAAATCGAAGCGAGTTTGGCTCAAAAAGGTATGCACCATACGACATTCCTCCGGATATCAATAGCTGTCCCCCCCCTAGTGCCTTATTCCGGGCATAGATATTGAGTCCCTCGGTAGGGTCTCGTCCTTCCCAAATACCGTATCTAGAGGTATTGAAAGGTGCAATAAGGTTTACATGTCCATCCTTGAGCAGATTGAGCATACTCGCCATGAGGTCAAAGAAGGTCAGATCATCCAGATCTGGGTCTTTCACCAACTTGGCATACTTGGCATGGACCTCATCCCAGTCTACCCCCTTCTCCTCCAGGAAGCAGTATCGCTCATTGATAATCCGCCAGAGCGCCTCAAAGTTCTCTTCGTAGTCAGTCACTGCAGGCTGACTGGGGATGCATCCGCCTAAGCTTGAGAGAGCAAGCAACACCACGAATAACTGTATCCACCTCTTCATCAGTCTATAGATCTTTTAATGTTAGATGATCGAGCACTTTTATTCCCGGATAACGTAAAGAGGTCAAGTGCAACCCCCAAAAGTGCAGTCCACTGTCCCTGCTGAAAGTGCAGACTTCTATTTTTTTCGTCAGTGAAGCTGTACTCAGCCCCCAAGCTTATCGTAAGGTTTCGAATGGGAAGATCCAAGACAAATCTCTGATCAAGATGCCAATGGTTGTGAAAAGAGGTAAGGTGCAGCTTGATTGGAGCATTATTTTCGCCGGATACATAGTCGTAATAGCTCTGCCCATAATCCGGCTGAAATCCTATGCCAACCATCGGCATACGCATACTGTACTGTATCGCTATCGGCATAGCTTCTATAGGTAGCCTGTACCTCACCCTGGCCCACGCATCAAGCCCGAGCCCGGCTTTGACGTTCCCTACATTATTGACATTTGAGGTTTTGAGGTTACCTTGAGCCTGAAGGGTAGCCATAGGGGCTACGTCTACTGCCACTCCTTTCCACCTCAGAGCTCTGTAGGCGCCCGCCAAGGAATACCGTCCCCCGATCAGATATAATACTGAACCATTGGCTTTATTTTTGGGCATACCCGCTTGCAGATTGGACTCCATGTAGATGTGCCACGGTCCCTCGTGTATAGGTGGATAGTCCACCATGGATAGGAACTGAAAAAGCAAACCCGTGTGAGCGGATTCACTAAGATAGGAGTCAATAGTTCCTACCTGTCCTACACCAAGTAGCAGAGTTGTATGGGTCGTGGGTATGGTACCGGTTGCCTCATAGGGAGTGCCACTGATCCAATTGACAATCTTTTTGCCTAAAGACTGCCCGGAGGCTAGGCAAGCTGTACTGCCGTAAAGCAGTACAAGAGAAATGAGCTTAGCGGTTATTCGTGTCATCTTTAGCATCGTCCACCTCCCGCTCTTCATCGTCAAAGGCGAGCCTTTTCTGACCGGTTACTTCTTCAATTAGCGCAAGATCGTCTTCATTCTCCTGCAGGAGCTCTTGCTCCTCGGCAGACGGATCGCTCTCCGAGTCGTCTACTACTTCCGGCTCTTTTTGAAGTGGTTCAAGCTCCTCAACCTCCTCAACCTTGTAATTACTTATACGCTTCCCCTTCGCTCGGATACTCTTGGTGCCGATGAAGTCATCTGCATCTATCTTGATGGGCTCGCGGTGTTCATCTTCTCCTCCAAACCGGACCTCGAACTGCGGATAACGCTCATCTGTCAAATATATGAGCTCGTTCTCTTCCGTTAGGGCTAGATTTTCACGATTGATGTTTTCTTCAATCGGAAAGCGCTTGATGTAAGTATATCCTACTTCTTTGTCAAAGTATATGGCAGTCCAGATCTTTTCCGGATCATACTTTTCTATTTGATACACATTGCGCTCAAAGTGTGTCGTGTCATTGAAGTTGGTCGTGTAAACCGTTCCATCCTCTAGGATAACCAAGACCTTATCTTCTCCCTTGAACTCACCCAAGTACTCCCCACGATCCTCGTAGTTGATACGGTAGACGTCCCAGTCAAACCAGACTTTCCGACCTCCCAGAGTGCTGCCACCTTGCTCTTTGAGCGTGACCTTAAATACGTTTCCTTTCGTCAGGATGTTTCCCTTGGCACCCCGTCCCTTGATCAAGATCTCCGCAAAGTCTTTTTCGAAAACGAGCTTCCTCTGTTTCCGTCTCCTTACCTTACCGGGACGTAGTACCACCTTGACCGTCTCCGCCTCACCGTTGCTATTGGCAGAGAAGTAGAGAATCTTGGATCCGGGAGTACCCTGTGTCAGGTCGTACTCTCTCTCTCGGGTACTGGTTTTTACATTAAAGCGCTTGATGTACGAAGTCCCGTTTTTCCCATCACGATAGACCACATTGTATATCGTTCGCACGTCGTTGCGGATCCATCGTGCGACATGGATGATATTTTTTCCCACAAAGGTCTTTTCCGCCACTTTCACTATCTGGTAGGTACCGTCCTCGAGGAACACTATGATATCATCAATGGTTGATATATCACAGACATACTCATCCTTCTTCAAAGAGGTACCGATGAAGCCCTCCTCGCGATTGACGTAGAGCTTCTCATTCTTCATAACCACCTTCGCAGCCTCTATGACCTCAAAGCTTTGAATACTGGTCTTCCGAGGAAAGTGTGGGCCATACTGATCCAGCAAGTCCTGGTACCACTGTATAGCCACCGCACGGACATCAGAGAGCTTGAGCCGCACCTCCTCCATCTCTGACTCCAGTTGCGCAATCTGTAGCTTACTCTTATCCTCATTAAACTTCAGGATACGAGCCATCCTGATATCCAAGAGCACCCGTAGGTCCTCGTCGGTCACCGGACGAATCATCGTATTCAGCACATCGCTCAGGCGTCCTCGTATGTGATCCAGCGCCATCTGTATATCCAGTGCATCTTCGAACTCCCTATCCTTATAAATCCTTCGGACAATAAAGAGTTGCTCCAGCGAACCGGAGAGGTGCTTTTCCTCGAGTTCGCCTAGCTTTATCTCCAGCTCCTCACGGATGTACTCCATCGTGCGGTCACAGCCGTCGCGCAGCACATCACTTACGGACAAAAACTGCGGAGTCTGATCCTTGATGACACAGCAGTTGGGTGAGATACTCACCTCACAGTCCGTAACCGCATACAGCGCATCAATCATCTTATCCGACGACGTACCGGGAGCCAGGTGGATCTCAATGTTTGCTGTTGCCGCCGTCTTATCCTCTATTTTCTTGAGTTTGATACGTCCGCTATCGTTGGCCTTGAGTATGGACTCAATGAGCGAAGTGGTCGTGCGTGAAAAGGGGACTTCCGTAATCGCTATGACTCTTGAGTCTCGTTTTTCGATCTTAGCTCTGACCTTTACCTGTCCTCCTCGCTCACCATCGTTGTATCGCTCGACATCAATCAAGCCTCCCGTAGGAAAATCCGGATAGAGCGTGAACTCCTCGCCCTGCAAATACTTCACACAAGCCTGTAGCAATTCCGCCACATTGTGTGGCAATATCTTGCACGAAAGACCTACCGCGATACCCTCCGCACCTTGTGCCAGCAGTAGCGGAAACTTCACCGGTAGCGATACCGGCTCCATATTTGCCCCATCATATGAGGGCATGTACTCCGTAATCTTTGGGCTAAAGAGCACCTGCTTGGCCAGCGGTAGGAGACGTGCCTCAATGTACCTCGGAGCAGCAGCGCCATCACCGGTCAGGACATTACCCCAGTTACCCTGAGTGTCGATCAATAGTTCCCTTTGACCAAGCTGCACCAGCGCATCACCGATACTGGCATCACCATGGGGGTGCAGCTGCATCACCTGCCCGACTATGTTTGCCACCTTGGTCAAGCGATCCCCCAGCTGAGACATCGTGTACAGGATACGTCTCTGCACCGGTTTCAGACCATCTGAGATATGGGGGACAGCGCGCTCCAGGATGACATACGAGGCATAGGACAAAAACCAAGAGCGGTACATTCCACTTAGGACATATCCTCCCTTTGCATCTCTATTGGATGCATGGGCAACCTCCTCGTGGGGTGTTATCTCATTTTGCTCGTCTATATGTCGATCCTTGTCCTCTTCCATCATGGATGTTTATGCAGTAAAAAGATATGCTGTTCCACTCTCCCATTTATCATACCACCCCCTCTATTTATAGCCATAATAGGCTACAAATTTAACGAAAATAAGACACTCTCTCAAGGGCATAATTTGTCAATGACGTGTACTGAAATATTTCAGTACACGTCACTTTGGTAGTGGTTATTCTTTACAAAGGAAACTGCCTTTTACAAGAAATCAAGTTTTTCTCCCTATACCTATCAACCTCCCGATTTGGAGCAGTACCGAAGCATTATCTTTCGATTATTCTTCTTTTTGCATTTTCAAGGACCTCGAGAAATTCACCCAAGATAAATGAGACTTTTCCAACAAAGTAAAATTCTATCACCGGTTTTTCTGACTCTTTGCTCACCTCGGCAATCATCTTGTTTTCATACCAAATTTCTGCCACAAGATTTTCTCTGTCAGGAACACTTGATAGCTCTATATTGAATTTACTCATACTCATACTCTTATTCTAAATATCGCTAGTATTTATTTAGACTTATATTATACGTGACCCGAAGCGGGTCAGAAAGATTCGGCGTATGGGTCAAACGTCTTTAGTTATTCTTGATGACCTGCTGTTGGAGGGCATACTTCGTGTCGTAATCGACAGAGATAGCATCACTCACCGTTCCTGCATAAGGGATACGCCTCGGATCTTGACCATAGCTTGCCAAGTCACCCAGCTTACTTACGATACGCTGGCTACCGATGTAGATATGCTTCGTATATCGTCCACCCTGCGTTGCCACAAAGTATGGACTCACATAGAGGCTGAACTTAGTCGTATTGGTGCGCCCCCCAGCAAACTCGGAGTTCACATAGACTGCTTCGTTTCCTCCACTCTCCTTGACGGTACTCTCGCCATTGGCATCGTACCAGTAGTTGCTCACGTAGCCGTTCTCATCCACGGCAAGGAGCCTATTCTCCTCGTCCCAGCGGAATTTCTGTTCTGTTGACTTCTCGTCTTTCTTGCCGTCACGCTTTACACGGCTGGTGTTGACATAGACAAGGTTACCGTTGAGATCGTACGTGTACTTGTGTCCGTTATTGATATTCGTACTCTCCGTAGGAGTTTCTTCCGTGCGGTAGTTGATGTCATATACGTTGTCAAGCTGGAACTTCTTGCCCTTTTCACTACCATAGGTATAGGTGAGGTCATAGCCCGCATAGAGGGTTCCGTCAAACTGCACGCCCACTTGGGATAGATGCTGACTCTTCTGAGTAATACGGTGCATGTTATCATATCCCATATTGAGGGTATAGGAGGCACTCTTGTTGTCAGCTCCTATGTAAGTACCACTGGCACCTGTCAAGCGGTAAAGGGCATCGTAAGTATAACTATGGCTTATTTGCATAGTCTTAGATCTTTAGTATTAGATACTCCAATAAGTAACTAATTACTTTTCAAAAAAAGCTCCCCTTTCCAAGTGATAGAGTCCTTTGATACTTTTGCATAGTCACCCTTTATGTAATACATTTCAAAAAAAGAGTCGTTTATTGCAGGGATCTCTATTGAAATGCAATTATTGTTCTCTTCTATTTTGTATTCCTGAAATGGGTCGAAACCAACCGCTCCATAAAATAAACAATCAGGAGTATGTGGTAGTACGTGATCTGGCTCTATATAAAAAGTAATAGATTTTACGTTGTTAGGTAGTGCTAACTCTTTATGGGTCTCAGAATAATTCAACTTAAATATTGAAAACGTATTGGTATATACAGTGATGTTAAGATTCCTCTTGTAGTAGGGAAGCGAAAAGTATACTTTAATACTGTCGCTTAAGAAGGGTTCTTGATATTGAGTTACTTTTAATCCTTCAAGTCCAAGAGCAATTGGAGAGACTGAGTTTACTTCAATAAAATCATCATCAATCCAGATAAATGTACATCTAGCCAACGTGTCATTAGCCCAAACAGGAGTATGCTCCTGTGGCATAATATAAACTAAGTCATTGTTCGTGATTTCTATTTTCGCACCAAAGTTGCTGAGATAAGTTCCATTTATATTCTTACTTTGCCCCAACGCAAAGGAACTAACACACATAAATAATGACAACAATTTTACCTTCATACTATTTGTTGTTTTTGATTATTGCCTCTTGTTGCTCCTTAAACTCAATCAAGTCCATAGAATGTTTGTAAATGACTGGATAAACTGGCGTCCCTTCGTTCATAATTCCACCCACAGAGTGTACATCTATTCCATCTAATCCTTTTCCTTCTAAATAACCAGGAAAAAATCTATCATAGGAGTATTGTACTTTAGGGGGGGAGTACATTTTTTTAAACTCATTTTTCAATATGAGTCCCTGCTTTTTATCAAGGGAGTCTATTTTGTTGTATATCATATCAAACCTTTCTTTGTTCTGTAAGTCAAAAATTTCAGCCCCATCAAAGACGAAGAACCAAAAGCCAGTTATGTCTTTTGCGGGTTGCTTTGATAATACTTGCAAAATAACAACTGGGTTTCTTTCTATTAGCTCGATTAAATTCAACTGAAAAAGACCTACGCAATCTGCATCCCATATACCATTTTTTGCTATCCCATACACTTTGATTACAAAAGCTTCATCAATTAACTTGCCATCATACTCAAACAAATAATTGATGTGCGAGTGATAATAATCGTATAAAGGTTTTGCTCCAGTGGAATCATCGTAACCATAAAACTCTATAAGCTCTTTATATGTGTTTGGAAACTGTCTAAAAAAACAAGGATAATTTCTTTGTTCAAAAGCTTGCTTGAGGTTTTCTACTCTCGTTGTTATAGTATTATCACAATTGGTGTTATTAGTGTTTTTTTTAGTGTTACACGCAAGTAATAGACATAAAGCTCCAAAAGTCAGAAGCATCTTTCTTAGTTTCATTTTTCAATCTTATTGTTGATGATTGTTAGCACGTTTTCTGCCCCAATGCCATTAATAAACACCCTCAATTCTTGCATCTTTTTCTTGCTATTTCCTACAAAGCCTTCTCCTTTTGTTGCTCCAGGCATATTACAACCTTCAGTATTGTGACCGTAATTCCCAGAATGATATAGAATTAATCTTTCTTTGGGAACATCTTCATTTGAAAGGAGAAAATTGTTAGGATATTTCTTGCTGGAATAGTTTTCTATGTTATAAACTCCCTCTGGGATTCTTCTATCTTGATTAGGTGTAGTTGTTGAAGGTCCAGCAGGTTCAAGCATATAACCCGTAACATTCTGTTCACCACCAACAGTTTCAAACTCACTAATGGTATAATCATTTCCCTCTTCTATGCGATTTTGTATTATCAATCCACCTACTTGGGTAGAATTTTCTTTTAGGTTACTCACGCTAGCTTCGGATAAAGATCCTCCCCAGTTCACAGCCTTATTTTCGAACTTGGCTCGCATCCCTTTGTTTAGCAGATAGATTTTACCATCATCTATTCCGTCAGTACCTAGATACCTGCCCTGCCTATCGTAAAAGTCTCCAATAACTACTTCCATCCCATCTGGATCTATAAATTTGATCGGATTATTCACCGTATAGCAATACGTGGACATATTCGGGTATTTCTCCTGAAGCGGATCGGTACTCATCCAAAGACTGAGTCTTGGATCATAGTACCTCGCACCATAGTAGTAGAGCCCTGTCTCCTCGTCGAGTTCCTTGGCATTGAAGAGATACGGGGTATTCCACGTATTATTGCGCTCTTCTATGAATACTTCACCGAACGGCACATACTCGATGTGCTGAACTACCTCACCATCAAGATTCGTTATGTAGCTCGAACTGCCGAGATGGTCTGGGTGGTAGTAGAACTGTAGCTTCTCGTAGGCATCCTTGTCGTGGAAGTTGTCTCCTGCTCTAGTTTGCATAGCCTTAGGAGTGTCGTCCTCACAACAGAAGCTCTGCCCATTGACATAGTCATTGTTGTCTTTGCCATTGTAGGGTACCTCAAAGGTTTCGTAGTTATCCTTGATGACCTGCTGTTGGAGGGCATACTTCGTGTCGTAATCGACAGAGATGGCATCACTCACCGTACCAGCATAAGGGATACGCCTCGGATCCTGACCATAACTTGCCAAGTCACCCAGCTTGCTGACGATACGCTGGCTACCGATGTAGATATGCTTCGTATATCGTCCACCCTGCGTTGCCACAAAGTATGGACTCACATAGAGGCTGAACTTAGTCGTATTGGTGCGCCCCCCAGCAAACTCGGAGTTCACATAAACCGCTTCGTTGCTTCCACTCTCCTTGACTGTACGCTCTCCATTGGCATCGTACCAGTAGTTGCTCACGTAGCCGTTCTCATCCACGGCAAGGAGCCTGTTCTCCTCGTCCCAGCGGAATTTCTGCTCGGTTGACTTCTCGTCTTTCTTGCCGTCACGCTTCACACGGCTGGTGTTGACATAGATGAGATTACCATTGGCATCGTATTCATAGCGATGTCCGTTATTGACCGTTGTGCTTTCGGATGGAGTCTCCTCCGTATGATAGTTCAAGTCTCGAACATTATCCAATTGGAATCTATGCCCAGCTCCACTCTGGTAAGCATAAGTCAGGTCGTAGCTATAAGAAGTGTCCATAATGGTCTTGATTTCGGTCTTTTTTTAATGCCAAAATAGAATTCTTATTGTTAATCTATCATTTCAAAATTCACAAATCGCAAACTATCATTTAGCATCCTAAAACTGTATTTATCAATATGCTCTGATAAGTATTCGCCATTTTTATCGTATATACTTGACAAGACATCCAATTCCATGTTTATGCCATCAAAGTATATAGACAAGACAGACTTGTACATATACATATCATGCTGAGAAATAATTGAGTCGCTTCTAACATGGAAGTTCTCTGAAAGAGAGAATGTATTAAGGTTCAATGTGTTTACCGCATCTTTTATCTCAGAGCCAAAAAGTTTGTTGCAATATGTATCAAAATCTTTTTCAGTAAATAACTTTAAGACATTTTTATCTTCAAGTTCTTTTTCTGAAAGGACCTTATACCAGATATACTCGTTCCTAACAGGAAAATTAAAGAATGTTTTTATGGCATTACAGTTTTTGTTTTTTAGTGCGTTTAGTAATCCTGCGATCTCCATTTTTGCAGTAGTGCAAGTTGAATTTTTTGCACCATTCTCTTGGTTGTAGTATTGCTTATGAGCATCTCTGGTTTGGCAACATGCACTAAACGAATATACAACACAAAAGCAGCACAAAACAACTTTTAGTTCATCTTGTAGTCTCATAACTTACCGCTTTTCCTTTGATGTTCAATACTGGTAGATTATAATAGGGCTTATGCCCTGCTGGATAGTTATATTTAAATTTTGAGGCTGAGTTCGGAGAGATATTCACTTCGTTTTGACCTCCTTTCTTTGCAGCTCCCTGATTTCCACCAAGAATAAGTATTTGCCCATTACTGTTTTTCCCAACAACAAAACCGACATGTCCTTTTCCTCCCCCATAAGAGATTGTCGCAATACTGCCATAAGCTGGATTATCTAAGCTTTCCCCAAAATGTCTAAAAGAAAGAGCCATTGCACTACCAGTACCTTCTATTTCTCTTGACTCAAGTGCAAAATTAGCAAAGCCAGCACACCACGAGGTCTTATCGTTTATGGCAGCACCAGTTAATTGAGTATGCGTTAAATACTCCTCTATTCTTGGGTTGCTTGCCTCCCCCTCAAACCTCGCTGTTCCGAGCTCTTCAAATGCCGTATCTATCCAAGGAGTAAGATTCTTATAGGTCATGCTATTTGTCTTTTAATACGGTCATATCTTGACTGACTCTAAAAGAACCCATCAAGATACGACCATGTCGTAGTCAATCTTGTTCACATAGTCGTAGCTGTAGGACTTGTAACCACGCACATGATCCACCAGTCCTCCGAGATTATAGCTGTAGGTTACCTTTTCCTCATCGAGATAGATCATCTCCAATAGACGGTTATGGCTGTCGTACTTCCACTGCGTGACGTAGGTTGCCACTGCTTGATTAGGCACAATCAGCGTGCGTACCGTCTTCAAGACCTCACCCATCTTACCGTAGTAAATTCTAATCACAAGATATTTTTTTTACAGAAAAGAGAGCTCTATTAAATATTCCAACTTTTAAAATTGGCACATTATAATATCCTACATTAACATTATCCATTACAATGTCTTTCCAAATTAATTGATTATTCTGAACACCCATCAACTCTAATGTATCGGGCCTCAATGGTATTATTTCTTTGCCAATAATGGCATTTGTTTCCTTTACTAAAGGAATATTCTGATAGCGTAAATTATATATGCTATCTCCTAATAATTTAATATTGGACTCATTTCTATTATAAAAAAAATCACCAATATAAATACAAGAAGAGTCTGGATAACTAAATACATATTCTTGCTCTTCTATTGAAGAGTATGAATTCAAATGATATCCTTTAGGAACTGTTATTTCGTACATTCTTTGTTTTATTCTAATTTTAATGCTGTCATATTCTGTTTTTGCCAGTATATCCATTGAAACAAGATATATGATTAATATTGGCAAAAATATTGGTAACACTTTTAATCTCATACGACTTTTTTTATAATTGTATAATCCATACGATGGAATGGAATTTACCATCGTACGGATATTTAATTAACGCTTATACCATACTGGCAATATAGGTTTATTTTCATCAGAAAGCATAGAAGGTCCACTGTCTTTAACAAAATTACCATCTTGATCCTTATTAGTTCTGTAATGGGTTCTTAACGGTATACCAAGCTGTTCTCGCAATATATTTTCACGAAATACGGCTTGCCACTCACTACGTTTAATTCCATTCTCGGAACGACTGTCTAAAAGTCCACGATTAGCATCTAACGCATGGAACATCTCATGTGCCAAATCAGTCTCCTTACTTACTTGACCTCCTTCTGAGGTTGCCAATACGGCACCATAAGAATTCCAGGATATTGTGCCCCCAGAACCACCAGAAAGGTCAACGCCTTTATTAAGCAAAGCTTCTTTCTGTGCAGTAGCTGATGGATCATTTTGAATTTGTTGGGCATACGCCTTTGTAACATTACTTGCTTTAAATTCACTTGCTCCATCTTTTATGACAAAATTATTTGATGAAGATTGGAGTTCAGAAATCATACTTGCCCCTTCTGTACCTTTACGAAGTACATCTAATGCAGAAACCACTTTTTGGGTGAAGCCTTTCAATTTATCGGTATATTGTATGCCGTTTTGTCTATATAACTTTCCATCAATATACAAAAGAGAAAGATTCTTATTATCAATCCTTAAACTATCTCCTCCTACATCCAAGATTCCTATAGGATTATTAGCAGAGAAACAATAAGTGCTTATATTAGGATATTTTTCCTGGAATCTATCCACACTCATCCACAAACTCAACCTCGGTTCATAGTACCTTGCACCATAGTAGTACATACCTGTCTCCTCGTCCAGTTCTTTGGCATTGAAGAGATAAGGCGTGTTCCAAGTATTGTTGCGTTCTTATATGGGTGTCGAGGCATACCCTTATAGGGGTAACAAAAGATACTCAAATTACCTTTCTGCTTTCAGCATAATTTCACCTGGTTATCAATACTATAATAATAACTATAATTATTAACCCTACAATACCATATATGCGATTCACAAACTCGTTATTGATATTTGATATTTCATCTTCTTTACTCTTTTCGGTCACACCATGCAAAATGGCTTGAAAAGACTTCTTCGATTTCAACATGCAATTAACTACATAACGAATGAAAGCACCTAAATATAGCACTATTAAATTTCTGCAAAGAATATCAATTATCGCCATCTTTTTTCTTGTTTACTTCTATTGCTGTTTGTGAAGCAGAAATACCATCAACGATAATTTTACCACTCCCAATATAGTTATTAGTATTTTCTATTATACCATTAATTCCTCTGTTTATTACGAAGCCGTTCTCATCAGCTGCCAGGAGACTGTTTTCCTCGTCCCTCATTAGCTTGCGCTTTGCGACTGTACTGTCTTTATGTCAGTCGATCATCATTAGCGATTGTTTCTTTCAATGGAATCTTTTTTAGAAGTATTGGAGTTCTTATCTGTAATCCAAAGATACCTAACAAGAAAAATAAGTGCAACTACAGCTGAAATATTAGGAATTATCTTTTCGATAAAGAATGTAGTAAAACTCACAGATGTCGACATAGAGAGCAAGTCAAAAATCGACATGAGCAGTATCATAAATACAGAATATGTTAGAATCAAGCTTATAACAACTTTAATTAGTATAGAAAAATTCTTATATGTCATGCTATTTTTCTTTTAATACGGTCATAGCCAATCTTGTTCACATAGTCGTATCTGTAAGACTTGTAACCACGCACATGATCCACCAGTCCACCGAGATTGCAGCCGTAGGTTACCTTTTCCTCATCGGAATAGGTCATCTCCAATAGACGGTTATGGCTGTCGCACTTCCACTGCGTGACGTAGGTTGCCACTGCTTGATTAGGCACAATCAGCGTGCGGCAGGTCTTGACAACCTTGCTCATCTTACCGTAGAAGTATTCAGTGGTACCGCTGCCGTCCTCAATAATTGTCATCACGCACAAACCACTTGTTGTTCGTAAGTAAATTTAGTATCTTCTCGTTGTTGAATTTCTCAATTTGAAAAGAAAAGGTTAAATATCCCACGTCAACATTATTATGAATTAACCATTCGTACGTTTCGTCAAAAATAGTTAGTCCTATCATATAATAAGCGTCAATACTTTCCTTGCTTCGCCCTCGTGGTGCATAAGTCTTGTCACCTCTCATGAACTCTATAAAATCTTTCCTTGAAAATTTAGAATAGATTTCATCTTTTGTTATATTATATCCTTTTGTTAAATAGATAAAGTTGGAGTCTATGTTTTGGAACAAAGGCATAAAAACAGGCTCTAAAAAATCAACAACAGGCCATTCATATTCAAACTTTAAAGTTTTGACCTGTTCCTGATTATTGACAAAACCGTCAATGTCTAAACTATATATTTTATATAGTTGCTCTGTTATATGTGGATCTATAATACTTTCTATCATTATTATTTAGGTATCTAATCAAAATTAAGCGACAGGTTTAGAGAAGTTTATTTTCCTCATTCCACTTCAGCTTACGCTCTGCGGCACTGTTGTCCCTATGTCCGTCAGTCACACCCCGTTTGGTGTTTGTTTACTTATATCCATATTACAGTCCATAATTTTGTCAATACCTGCGTGTTCATTGTAAAGTGCCTCAACCCACTTTTCATGCATATATTGCTCTACTTCGTGATAATCCTCATCATTTGGGTTCACTATTTTGAATATCTGGTGAATACATTCATCGCCGTCTAATTCTTGGTAAATGTACATGATTACTCTATTAGCAAATAGAATGAAATAAGTGGATAGTTCATCTTCGTGAATCTCTATGATCTTATTATTATCTAAATTACTAACAATAGTCCAGTTTTGACTATTAAATTTTTCGCTTGGTGGCTCAACAAAGCAAAAACTTGATGAGTCAAAATACAACCATTTTTTTTGCATCATTATAATGATGACCAATCCATATTGATTGTTAGCATATGGATTGGTTATTTCTTTATAAAATATAGTCTTAATTTGGTCCATGTCAAATTATATGTAGTGGGTCTTATGAAGTTATTCTATAAGACCCACATTAGTGTAGTAGGAGAGCATGTCGCAAATGTACGAAACTAAATCATTAAGACCATTTTTGTCGTCTTTTTTTCTCTGACATTCATAGCTTTATCCTTTTTATGCAGGGAGATTTGAATCTTTTCAAGGGCATATTTTGTGTGACCCGGAGCAGGTCAGAAAGTTTCACGGATAGTAGCCAAATGTTTCCAGTAGGAAAGAAAACGATTAGACGGATAGAAGAGGAATGTTTCCAGTAGGAAACTTTTTATGATTAGACCCTGACTTTTTCGACACTTGCATTCTATTGGAGTTCAACGACATACACAAAAAAGCATATTGCACGAAAGCAATGAAGAGGATCGCCCTTGCGCAATGGTCTCCGAAGGGGAAAAGTCCGATCACCTTTTGATCGTAGAGGAGAAGTCTACCCTATTTTCAATACTTCGTCCCAGAGTAATCTCATCGGCGTACTCCAGCTCATCTCCGACAGAGATACCTCTAGCGATGATGGTAACTCTCACATCGAGGGGCTCAAGCAGTCGATAGACGTAAAAATTGGTCGTATCCCCCTCCATCGTTGTACTCAGGGCAAGCAGCACCTCTTTTATTCCCTCCTTTTGTACCCGGTCGGGCAGATCGTCAAGAAAGAGGTCATCAGGACCGATGCCGTCCATGGGAGACACCAGCCCACCCAGCACATGGTACCCCCCACGGTAAAGGCCGGTACGCTCAATCGCCAACACCTCACGTATACTCTCTACGACACAGAGGATGCTGTCATCCCTCTGCGGATCTTTGCAAATCGTACAGAGGGTATCGTCTGAGATGTTGTGGCACTTTTCACAAAAATGGATCTCATCGATGAATGTATCGAGATCAGCAGTAAACTGATGGGTGAAGTCACGATCCTGCCGAAGGAGGAAGAGCGCAAGCCGCAGAGCACTCTTACGCCCTATACCGGGCAGTCCGGCAAAAGCATCAACAGCCTTTTGTAATAAGTGCGAATAGTTATTTAGGGTCATAGATCATCAAAGCGCTTACGGCGGAGGATAAAGTCGCGTCCCAGGTATTTCTCACGCACTATCTCGTTCTCTGCCAGCTCTTCGGCTTTGCCCTGAAAGAGTACTTTTCCCTCAAAAAGTAGGTAAGCTCGATCCGTGATCGACAGAGTTTCGTTAACGTTGTGGTCCGTAATCAAGATGCCTATGTTTTGCTTTTTCAGCTTGGCAACTATTGACTGAATATCTTGTACAGCAATGGGGTCGACGCCGGCAAAGGGTTCGTCCAGCATGATGAACTTAGGGTCGATGGCCAGGCATCGTGCAATCTCTGCACGACGACGCTCACCGCCGCTCAGCCGCTCTCCATCGTTACGACGGACTTTTTCCAATCCGAACTCCTCTATGAGCTTCTCAAGCTTCTCCACCTGGGCTTCACGGGACATCCCGGTCATCTCCAGGACGGAGAGGATGTTGTCCTCTACAGACATTTTTCGGAAGATAGACTCCTCCTGAGCCAGATAACCTATGCCCAGTCGAGCGCGCTTGTAGATCGGCTCATTGGTAATGTCCCGATCGTCCAAATAGATCTTTCCATTATTGGGAGTTACGAGTCCGACGGTCATATAGAAGGTCGTGGTTTTGCCGGCTCCGTTGGGGCCAAGCAATCCTACTATTTCACCCTGTGACACATCGATTGAGACGTGGTTGACCACGGTCCGGTTTTTATATTTCTTTACGAGGTCTTCTGTTCTGAGCTTCATGGGGTCTAGGTCTGTTTCGGATGGGAGGTCATAGGTCAGAGTCAGCACTCTCTATGATCTGACTCATGTAGTCCAGTAGCTCCTCTTTCCCACTTTTCTTGGCAGAGGAGGTGATAAAGTAGGTGGGAAGCTCCTCCCATGTCTCTTCTAGCTTTGTCATGTAGTCTTGGACACTTGCCCTGGCAGCAGTGGCGGATACCTTATCTGCCTTCGTGAAGACAAGGGCGAAGGGGATCCCCTTTTCACCCATGCGGTTGATGAAGTCAAGATCTATCTTGAGTGGTGCATGACGAATGTCAAGCAAGATAAAGAGGCAAGCCATCTCGGTACGATGCTCCGTATACTCGGCAATCATGCGTGACAGATCCTTCTGGACGGGCTTGGGCACCTTGGCATACCCATACCCGGGCAGGTCGACAATATAAAATGAATCATTAACCAGGAAGTGATTGATCAACTGAGTCTTGCCGGGGATCTGCGAGGTCTTCGCCAGTGCTCCTTTCTGCAGGAGCATGTTGATCAGCGACGACTTTCCGACATTTGACCGGCCAATGAATGCAAACTCAATACGACCGTCCGTGGGGCACTGCTCAATAGTCGAGCTACTCTTATGAAAGGCTGCTGTGCGGATATCCATAGGTTGTTTATGTCTTGAGGTTGGGATTGGGATTGAAAAACTCCTTGACGTCGTCGCCAAACTTCTGAAATGAGTCGGCAATGCCGTTGAACAGATCGAAGACATTCTTCTCACGGTCCTCCTCCCTACCGATACAGACAGTCAGGTTATGAGAGATTACCTTTACCGTTAACTTGGTAACCGCTCCACGGGGTTCGCCATCGATATGGTACTGTACAGGCTCATTCGTGGTGATTGTGATTTCCTTGCCTTGGTACATTTTCGTGTACTCATTATCGGCAAGCTCTCCGGAGAAGAGCTGATAGGCCACCTTGCCACCCTCCGCCTTTGGGAAGTCCTTGATGATCGTGACGTCCAGCAGACCATCTCTCATGCTTGCATTGGGGGCAATGAAAGCGTTATTGCCATACTGACTCGCATTTGCCACAGCTACAAGAAAAGCCCGAGCACTCTTCTCTCTACCATCAATCTTGAGCAGGAAATCCGAAGGCTCGTAGCCGAAGTAGGAGTTTACAGAGTCAGCAACATAGTTCGCAATCCCTCGCCTAGCCGAAGAAGCAAAGTCGTCGGATACCTTCCCGTCAAAACCAATACCGCAGGTAATAAAGAAGGACTCGCCATTGGCCTCGCAAGTATCAATGCTCATCTGATCATTGCGAAGGAGCACCTCCAGAGCCTTATCCGGCGCCATGGGGATCCTCAACTCTCTCGCCAAGCCATTACCAGAGCCACGCGGGAGAATACCCAAGACCTTACCCGTCCCTTTCAGTGCCTCCCCGATTTCATTCACTGTACCGTCGCCCCCACATGCCACGATGACGTCGTAGTCTTTCTCCAGCGCTTCACGGGCAAGTTCGTAAGCATGCCCTGCCCTTTCGGTAAGTTGAGACTCTACCGAGTGACCCGCAGATCTAATCGTATCAACCGCTCTTTGGACAAAAGCAGCTGAAAACTTCCTAGGCCCGGAGTTGGGGTTGACAATGAGCAAGTACTTCATCTTCGTCACACTAAACACAGCTCTACTCTATCGCCTACGATCCTCCCTCGTCTTCGTGCTGTATTGGTCCACCAAGGGGTTGGCAGTAATCTCAGCATTTAGCTTCCTACTGCGGAGAATATCGATGGCTTTGTAGATAGCGGCTCTAAAGGAGGTAGGACTAGCCTCACCTTTTCCTGCGATATCGTATGCCGTACCATGGTCCGGAGAAGTTCGGACGATGGGCAGTCCACTGGTCACATTGACTCCTCCATTCATTGCGAGTAGCTTGAAGGGGATCAATCCCTGATCATGATACATAGCGACCACGGCATCAAAGCGTCTGTATGCTCCACTTCCCCATAGTCCATCGCTTGAGTACGGGCCAAAAACCAGCATACCCTTGTCAAAAAGCTCCCGAACCACAGGGGCTATGATCTGCACCTCTTCACTCCCGAGCATTCCACCCTCGCCGGCATGGGGGTTGAGTCCCTCCACGGCAATACGCGGCTTGGGGATACCGAAATCAACACTCAGAGCTTTCTCAAAACGGAGCAAGTAGTCCGTCAGTAGCTCTTTGGTGATTGTCTCAGATACCATACTGATAGGGATATGAGTCGTCAGAAGACCTACCACAGGTAGCCCCTCCATGCTAAAGAGCATAAGCGGTCTCGAGTCCGAGTACGGATCGGCAAAAAACTCCGTGTGACCCGGATACTGAAACTCCGGACTCCAGGTCATATCTTTATTGATCGGCGCTGTCACCAGAGCATCTACATTACCTGCCATCACATCGTCCCTTGCTTTCATAAGAGCACGGACAGCCAAGATACCTGCAGGACGTGTCGCTTCACCCGGTGTCACATCTGTGGGCACACCGCCGGTAGATATGGGGATGAGATTGATGACTCCATCGGTGGCATCGGTGGCTCGTCCTATCACTTTGATCTGCCGAGACAGCTCGATGGACAAGAGTCTCTGATAGTACTCTACAAACTCTTGCGCTCCGTATACAATGGGGGTAAAGAGGTCAAAGATCCGGTCATCGGACAAGGTTTTCAGCAGGACCTCATACCCTACTCCATTAAAGTCGCCGTGGGTGATCCCTATTTTGAATAAATTATTTCTCATTTTCTTCGTCAGTAATTGCGTGCGAGCCAAAGTCTGATCCGGTAGGACGAAGGGTATACAGTGCTGCTTCGTTGTACAGCATCAGGTTACGCTTCTTCGCACTTGGCGCATACACCATCGCCTCAGCCACGATCACTCTCTGCTGAGCACTGTCAAGTAGAGCATGCATCACAAATGGCCCTCCCATCATATCGTTGACCATCGCCCAGAGTCCCCTAATCTCCGCACGGTAAGCCTCCTTATATGTAAACCCTCTGAAAGAGGGAGTCACTCGCTTCTCAGTGGTGACAAAAGACCCATCGTACTGCCCAACAATGTTTTTGGCCAACACAGAGTCCCGCTTGTGGATAAGATAGTCAAGCGTGAACGTATTCTCGTCTCGATAAGGAAAAGAGTAGACCACAAAGTCAAGACGACGCTTGGTATCCATATTGGAAGCCCATGCAAAGTCTTCACCCTCGTGATAGTACTTCATCTCCTCGGGCACATTGACCGTAATACCCGGAAACTTTTCTTCAACCATTCGTGCAAATGGGCTCGAATAAGTCTGCTCCAGGACGGTCTCCCAACGCTTGAGCTCTTCATTATACACATACTTACTGAGCTGCTCACCTCGCACACGCAGCAGTCTATAAAAGGAAGTCAAACTCTCAGCCTTGGCATGAATCAAAAGTTGACCGGTCGCATAGTGATCACGGACAATACTGACGGATGGCTGAGTGTACATCTTTGGGTCAATGCTGACAAATAAGATGTTGCGTAGGGAGCGAAACATCGAGGAAAAGTTGCCTACCGGAGTGTACATCAGATCCTGCATCGGCTCCTTTTGCGGCAAGACAAAGACCGGCTTACCAAATGCAGCAGCAATACTATCTTTTACCTCCTGAGCGTCCAAGCTGTCTGGGAGCACAACCATCAAAGACGATGGTGTACCTGTCGCGCCAAAGGGATTTTTCTTTGTTTTTTTGTTGCACCCTGATATTAAGAGCACTCCTAGCAGAAAGGATAGTACGGAAAACGTCAGAAAACTATATTTTTTGGTCATAAAGAGGCGTTGTCAAGTTCAGTGAATACTGCATCAATGTAGACACAGCACAACATTCATACAAATGTACCGAAACTTCAGAAGATCTGCAGAAGCAAACCGGGCTGACGCAATAGGATTTTTTGCCCTTCGGGTCCGGGCAAAAAATTTGACGGATAGTAGCGAAAAGTTTCCAGTAGGAAAGAGAACGATTTGACGGATAGAAGCGAAAGGTTTCCAGTAGGAAACTTTTTGCGGTCAGACAATCGGCTGTTACAGGTTAAGTATCTCCCTGTTTGTCAGCGACATATAGAGCCATCTGATTTAATCAAATTTCGGGCTTGACACCCTCTTTCCACCCGAGCGTATGGCGGGCTCAGCTTCTGCCGTTTCCGGGGAACGACGGTAGTAGGAGACTTCATCGCTCAGACTCTCCAGACCGGTATGGGTATCATAGGCACCTATGCGCAGTGTTATCAGGTCCTCGTCCTCCATTTTTGCCCACGGGAGGGTATACTCTGTCGCTGTCGTGACTGCTATGAGGTCATCCCCTGTATCGGTGTCCGGATCCTCGGCATGGGAGGAAAAGTAGATGGAGTAAATAAGTCGCTTGGACTCACTATCAGACTCAGACCAGAGGACAGTCATGCCCTTCTCTGACTTTTTGTCAAGTGAGACAATGGTCGGAGCGGAGGGCATCATGTGCGAGACAGAGTCCGGTGAGTGGAATGCCGGATGCGGCAAGACGGGTGTAGAGAAGAGTGAATCTCTAAGGGGCTGGTGTAACCGCAGAGCCAAGTCTGCCACTTGATCTGCCCTAAAAAAGCAAACACCGGAAATAATGGAGTCGTTTTGGATTAGGGCTGTCTGCTTCAGGACTTCTTGTACCGGCCAGTTCCCCTCTCCCTTGAGGACACGGTAGGCACCCAGTCCGATGACAATAGGTATATCCAGGTGCTGCTTCCAGTCTTCCACTATGGGCGTAAAGCTCCGACCTCGTATGTAGTGCATGGGGACAACAAAGTCGACCAAGCTGTCCTTTGCCCAAGCTACAGGATCTTGACAGGTATCATCAAGTGCAGTCCACCCTCCCGGTCGATCATAGTTGGCAATTTCGCGCTGATACGTACCAATCGTCGCACAGCTCAAGAGTACCGTGGGGCACTGCTGCTTGATCTCGTCGCGAACCTCTCGGACAATATGGTTGATATTCTGCATGCGCCACTCATGGAGGGAAAGATCCACATCGGCTTTTTGGTAGGCAGCCCTATCGGGGAAGCGCTTGATATTCTCCGGATAGCGGATATAGTCCAGGTGAATCCCATCCAGAGGGTACTTCTGCAAAAGCTCTGCAACAATGCGCCGCAAGTGCGTGGCAGTAGCCGGATTGGCGGGATCCATATAGACTTCACCACTGTGCTTGATGGTACGTCCGGGCCAAAGTTTTGCATACGCAGTGCTGCTGAGCGACCGAAGATACCGATCCGACCCAAGAGGTAGGGCCACGAGCCAGGCATGGACAGCCATCCCTCGCTTATGGCACTCGTCTAAAGCAAAGGCAAGGGGGTCGTACATGAACTTTCCACTCTTCAAAAAAAGTGGATTCCCCGGCTCAACGGATGATGGATAGATGAGATCACCCCGCCCGCGCACCTGCAGAAAAATAGTATTGATGCCTGCCACCTGTAGACGATCGAGGAGCTGCGTGAGTTCTCGCTTTTGTCGTCCTTCGTCAGATGACTTAGGCCAATCCAAGCCGTAGACCGTGGTCAGCCAGACCGCCCTCATCTCATACTTTGCACGGGGCGTCGCTGCTCGCACGCCGGAGAAGTCACAAAGTAGGAGAAGAAGAGCTGCTAAAACAACGCTCAACAGCCGCTGTTTTTTCATAGAGCGATGTGATCGATCAGGCGCACCTCTCCACAGTAGACGGTAATCGCTCCCACAGGCTCGGTACTCTCGTGCCAGTCAGCTATCGCCCCAAGTGTCTCACCATCTACAATACTGAAGTACTCGACTCTCAAGAGTGGATCTTTCTCTATTTCGCGGATCACCTGCTCGCTAACCTCTGCGACGGAGGCACCGGAGGCTTTGAGGCTCTTGCCATGCTCAAGAGCCTTAAATATCTTGGGAGCTGATTTTCGCTCTGCCTCGGAGAGCCTGTTGTTTCGAGAGCTCATGGCAAGCCCGTCCGTCTCACGGACAATCGGACACGGAACAATCTCCACATCCATATCCGGCGAGAGCTTGACCATCTGCTTGATGACTGCTATCTGCTGGAAATCTTTCAGACCAAAGTAGGCAAACGTGGGGCGTACTAACCTGAAGAGTTTGCTGACTATCCATACCACTCCTTGGAAGTGTCCGGGTCTGTACTGACCCTCCATCACCTCTGCTACCTGCCCGAGGTCGTACTGAGGAGGGAGCTCGCCTTTTTCGTACATCTCATCAGGTGTGGGCAAAAAGACAACATCCACCCCGACTGACTCCAGCAGACGGAGATCGTCTTCGTCATTGTGCGGGTAGGTCTTTAGATCTGTGGGGTTGTTGAACTGGGTGGGGTTCAAGAAAACACTGACAAAGGTACAATCACATTCCTTCAGAGAGCGTCGTATCAAGCTGAGGTGTCCCTCGTGCAGTCCACCCATAGTGGGGACAAATCCTATTATTTCTGTTGTGTACTGAGCACGAATCTGCTTCAGTTCTTCTTTGGTGCGTACTACTTTCATTTGACCAGTCGACATTCGCTCAAAATAAAAACTACTTCCCCTCCTCCCGTCTTCGCTTTAGTTCACGGTATATGGGTAATCCTACCAGCACAGCACTCACTATGATCATAAAGACAAGGAGGCCATCAATCCGGCTGTTTTTGAGCAAAACAATGTATACCAGAAAGCCCCACAGAGCGACCAGACATGCCATCTGGAAAGAGGTCATTCGTTTGGGCTTGCGAGGATAGTTATTTACACTCATGATACCAGGTAGGTATAGATTGCCAGTGCCATCAACACAAGCAGGATGAGACCTATCAGGGTCCATATCTGCTTATTGAGGTCGGTATGCTTCTTGCCTACTGTCGTGATAGGATCATGGTCGTCACACTCCGGGATGTACCCCTCATCTCTAAGGATACGAAGGGCTGTCTCCGCATCTGACTCACGGACCATAAGCGAGACGCCTTGAGTGATTCCCTGAACGCCCCCAAATACTTGGTTCAACGTCTCACCGGTGACAAAACACTCGATCCCCTCACTCTCTAGTCTTGTCTTGACTATGTGTACGTCCACGACTTGTGTGGAGGTATAGACTTCTACTGTTGTGGAGCTCATAGCTTTTGCGCAATTTCTTTGGCAACATTCATGCCTTGAGTGATCCGCTTAGCCATCCCGATACCGTCACGCATGCCACCGGCGATCACCAGTGTCGGGTGCTCTTCCATGATCTTTGTCATAGTGTTCAGGTGCTGCTCGTAGGTCGTATCGTACTGTGGAATAGCGTGTGAATAAGCAACCGCATCCACAAGCGAGGGCTCTATCTCCTTTGGAATATCCATCATGGCATAGAGCTCCTCAAGACCCTCGGCCTTTATTTCGTCGAGTGACTTCCCTATGAAGAGCTCTCTATCGCGCATCCCACCCATGAAGAGGGTAAAGAGGGCTCCGTCCTTCTGAGGCACCCTACCCTTGAAACAGGAGCTGGGAAACAGTATCCCAAGTACTTTGCGCTTTTCTCGACTGGGGACCAAACCTCCGAAGGCGTTCCGATCTACACAGGGTAAGCTGTCAAAGCCCACGACAACCTCTATCATCGGAGCATAGGGGAATCGAGCAAGAGAAGAAGCCTGATCAACAAGCGCATCCGGAAGCATCGGGACAAGCTGATCACCTCTCACGGTCGTCACGACATATTTTGCCGTGATAGAATGCTCTTGCCCATCGCTATTACGGTAAGTGACCAGCCATGTTTTGTCCGGATTTTCCGTGAGTTGAATATCCTGAGCCTCCAGTACGAATTGTCCTTTTTCTTTAGCTCGACGATAGACGCCCTGTACTAGGTTCTCAAGCCCACCCTCTGCGGAAAAGACTTTTTTAGTAGCCAGCTTATCGCGCTCACTCTTCTTCTCTGCAGCTTTGCGAACCGATCCGCCAATGAAGCTGCCGTAGTCTTGCTCCAGTCTGTAGAGCTTGGGGAGTGCGAAACGGGTAATGAATTGGTAGGGATCACCGGCGTACACACCGCCAATGAAGGGGTCTACAGCATAGTCTACTATTGACTTACCGAGGCGTCGCTCTGCCAAAGCTCCTACGGTTTCATTGGGATCGGTTCCCTTCTTCCGAGTCGGCTCAAGCGGGATACCCAGTTTATCTTTCCATGAGAAGAGAGGCGTCTTTAGTCCGCTCATCAAGCCGCTTGGTAATTCATGAAAGCGATCCCCCTTCCATATCCACCGACGCTCAGCAGTGGGGTTTGCTTCTTCTAGTCTTGCGATAGGTGCTGCGTAGTCAAATAGCTCGACCACCTCCGGTGTCGACACACTTCCGGTATTAGGGCCAACCTCATAGGTATAGCCCTTCCTGTGCCGTGTCTGTATCTGCCCGCCGACACGCGGCGCCTTTTCAAGAAGCACAAAGGGGACACCCGACATGTCAAGCTGTGCAGCAGCAGCCAGTCCGGTGAGCCCGCCACCGATGATTACGACCGAGGTAGACTCCTCACGCCCATTTTTATTTGTCTGTTCCATACAGCAACAAAGTTCGCTTTTCCGTCCGAAGTATACACGGATTCAGAGCTAATTTAAGTAAAAATAAAGGCTCTGAATACCTACCAACTATAGCATCCAGAGCCTTTGATAAAAGATTGCGACGAAGACTACTTACTTGTCTTCCCCATTGTCTATAGCCTCAGCCTTGATTTGATTACCAGTGGCATCGACTTCGACACTTGTCTCAGTCCCGTCACTATTGATGTTCAGCCTGAGTTGATCACGACTTGCACTCCGCTGGAACACTTCCAGACCAAAGTACGGAATCACAGCCAATAGATGCTCAAAGATCTCACTAACAATCTCCTCGTACTCAGCCCATACAGTGGTGTTGGTAAAGAAGTAAAGCTGTATCGGCAAGCCCTGATCACCCATATCAAGATGACGCACCATGCAGGTAAAGCCATCCTTCTTGACCGTGTCCAGCTCCATCAGATAAGCCTGGATGTATCGCCTAAAAAGGCGCACATTGGTCATGTTGCTAAAGTTATCCTTTTCTTGAGTCAGGTCTACGTTTTTCAGAGCCGGCTGTAGTGCCGGTGTATCTTGCAGTTTATGGATGAACTCTTCGTCAATAAACTGGATCGTCTTCATATCCACATATATTTCGCGACACATCCGTCTGCCCCCGGAGCGTTGCATGCCGCTCCAGTTTTGGAAAGGACTGGAAATAAGAGAATATGGAGGGATGGTGTATATCGTCTTGTCGAAGCTCCGCACCTTGATTGTGGTGAGTGAGATATCCTCGACATCTCCATCCACCGGAGTCCCGGGTACAGTGATCCAGTCACCTATTTCGACCATGTTGTTTCCCGACAGCTGAAGACTCGCAACAAAGCCGAGAAGCGTATCCTTGAATACCAACATCAATACGGCAGAAAGCGCAGCCAAACTACCAAAAATGGTGCGCATATCAATTCCGAACAGGAGCGAAATAACATAGAGAGCGCCAATAAAGTATACAATGATCTTTATGGCCTGAAACATATTCACAAAGGGATTGGCCCTGTACTTCTCGTGTGTAAGCATCCAATAACGGCATGCGTCAAAAATCGAGCCTATCACTTGCACCACCAAGATTGCGATGTACACCAACGCCAGGGTACCCAATATCGTCTTAACTATGTGTGTACCCGGATACGGAATACTCAACAACTCAGAGAATAGGTGCACTGTGATGATTCGGATGATCCTGGGGACGATCTTGGTATTCGAAATATCAAAGTTCTCCAGCCCTCTTATTTTCGTTAGAAGTTTTGGGAGGGATTTCAAAAAGAGGAGCCTCAGTAGTATTTCAATAAGGGCTACTGTGACTACTATGATACCGAGTGCCAACAACATGTAGAGACCAGATCCATGGTCGAGTTGCACGGGGAAGTTATCTATGATTAGAGAGACAAGATCTCTTAGCTCATCCATATGTACTTATTATTTTGTTCCAGATTAGTTATTGAGGTACTTAACGTCGTATACTGTGCTGAAGTGTTCACTCATTTCCGGCTCGCGGACTACGGTTGTTTCCTGTAGTATTTGTACGGGACGGTCGTACCTGTCACAGAGATAGGAAAACGAAGAGTGCTCGATACTATCAGCCGACTCAACCTCCATAGTAGAGACATAGTTGCGGGACCTTGTCCCCATAGCATAGGTCATCAACATATCCGGGCTAAAGGGCATATACAGCATATTGAGATCCGGGAATAGATGATTTTCTACATTTTTGTAGTAGGACATCCGAATATTTGACCCTTCGGGAGTCCGTACGCCCACAATGTTGCCATCGCTCCACTCGTATGAAATCTTTGACTCATCGGAGACCGACTGCTTCAGCTCAGCTCCTAGGATGGTAGAGTCATACCGCTGCTCCTTCCCATTTGGACAGCGAACAGTCACAGAGTCTACCATGCCATAGTCATCAAGGTTGTACATCGTAACGACAGGGGTATCCCCGACCTCACCGGAGCCCTGGAAGGTCAGAATCCTATCCTCGTAGACCTCCACCTCTATGATGCTCTCATCTGTGACAGTCCCCGAGCTGTCTACGGTCACGTACCTTGCCCAAGAACAATTTTCGTCATCATCCCACCCAAAGGTAACTAAGCCGGTTGTCACACCATCCTTAGATACTACGATAGAGTCCACCAATGGGCTAAATGTGTTGCTGTAAAACCCTGCTTGTTTCTTACGAAGAAGCTCATATATAAGGATACCCACTCCTGCTCCGATTCCAAGTGCAGCAATCGTTTTCAGGGTATTGTTGTTATGATCTTTATAGCTCTGTCCATCCATGACTTTTTCTTAGCTGATAAGATTTGAAAATATCACCTACTACAAAGGTAACCATTTTTCTCCACACTCCTAACCGGTCATAGACAAGACAACAGGACCGACGTATTAGGATTTTTTTGCACTTCGGATCCGGTCAAAAAATTTGACGGATAGTAGCGAAAAGTTTCCAGTAGGAAAGAGAACGATTTGACGGATGGAAGCGATCGGTTTCCAGTAGGAAACTTTTTGCCCTCAGCCACAGACACTTATTTTGAGGAAGTGGAAAGAATGATTTTTTTCATGAATAACCCGGCGGACTCTCCTGGGTAAACACGACAAGATCCACACCATGGTACCATGGTGTGGATCTCTAATCAAGAGTACCGACAGTGTACTGCCTGTCGGCACACTGTATCACATGCTTACATCTTCGCAGCAAGCATATCCTCTACTGCAGCCTGTGCTGCAGCCACTCGAGCGATAGGTACGCGATAAGGTGAGCAGGACACATAGTTCAGCCCTACCTTGTGGCAAAACTTCACCGAAGCCGGTTCACCACCGTGCTCTCCACAGATACCGCAGATCAGATCCGGACGGACCGATCGGCCACGCTCTGTAGCGAGCTGGATGAGCTGTCCTACACCGTGCTGATCAAGTACCTGGAAGGGGTCTACCTTCAGGATCTTCTTCTCAAGATATACAGGCAAGAACGAAGCAATGTCGTCGCGCGAGTAACCAAAGGTCATCTGAGTCAGGTCGTTTGTCCCAAACGAGAAGAACTCTGCAGAAGATGCGATCCGGTCAGCAGTAAGTGCTGCACGAGGCACTTCGATCATCGTTCCGACCTTGTAGTCAATTCTTAGTCCATACTGCTCAAAGAGCTTCTCAGCGGTGCTTCTGATCACGCGCTCCTGTTCCTTGAACTCATAGAGGATACCTGTCAACGGTACCATGATTTCCGGAATGGGGTTGAGTCCCTCTCTCTTGAGGTCTAGTGCAGCACCAATGATTGCCTTCGTCTGCATCTCGGTGATCTCCGGATAGCTGTTGCCTAGTCGACAACCACGGTGTCCCAGCATGGGGTTGAGCTCACTCAGACTTGCTACACGCTCCTGAATCTTGTGGACGGAGATACCCATATCCTTGGCCATTTCCCTCTGACCCTCAAGATCATGGGGCACAAACTCGTGTAGGGGTGGGTCAAGTAGACGGATAACGACAGGCTTGTCATGCATCGTGCGCAGAATTTCCCTGAAGTCCTCCTGCTGGTAGGGCAAGATCTTGTCCAGTGCCTTCTTACGTCCCTCTGCATCTTCTGCAAGGATCATACGACGCATTGCCTTGATCTTATCCCCTTCGAAGAACATGTGCTCTGTACGGCAGAGCCCCACACCCTCAGCACCAAAGCTGAGCGCCATCTTGGCATCTCTAGGGGTATCAGCATTCGTATACACCATCAAGCGAGTATACTTCTTACAGAGATCCATGAGCTCCTGGAAGTCCGGATCCAGCTCTGCCGCCTTTGTTGTGATCTCTCCCTCGTACACGAGACCTGTAGTACCGTTTAGTGAGATGTGGTCTCCTTCGCGATAGGTACGGCCCTCGACGGTGAGGGTGCGGGCTTTGTAGTCGATCACCAGAGCACCGGCACCGGACACACAGCACTTACCCATACCACGTGCTACTACTGCAGCATGGCTAGTCATTCCACCGCGGGCGGTCAGGATACCATCAGCTACTTGCATGCCCACGAGGTCCTCAGGAGAGGTCTCATTTCGCACCAAGATCACACGGTGAGCTCCATCCTCGCGCAGACGCTTGGCATCTTCTGCAAAGAACGTAATGATACCGGTAGCTGCACCGGGAGATGCCGGTAGACCTTGGGTGATCACCTTTGCTTGCTTTTCCGACTTTTCGTCAAATATCGGGTGGAGAAGTTCGTCCAACTTATTGGGCTCAATCCTAAGCAGTGCTGTCTGCTCATCGATCAGCCCTTCGTGAAGGAGATCGATAGCGATCTTGACCATCGCCTTTCCGGTACGCTTACCACTACGGGTCTGGAGGAACCAGAGTTTGCCCTCCTGTACGGTAAACTCCATATCCTGCATGTCTCGGTAGTGCTGCTCAAGCTTATGCTGGATATCAAAGAGCTGCTGATAGATCTCCGGCATGGACTCCTCCATGGAGCTCATCTTGCTAGCGCGCTCTTCTTCAGAGACTCCGGCTAGCTTTGCCCAACGGCGCGAGCCCTCCAGTGTTATCTCGTGCGGAGTGCGTACTCCTGCAACCACGTCCTCACCCTGCGCATTGATAAGGTACTCGCCGTTGAATCTATTCTCACCGGTTGCTGCATTTCTCGAGAAGCATACCCCGGTAGCGGAGGTGTCCCCCATGTTACCATAGACCATCGCTTGAACATTGACAGCGGTACCCCACTCCTCGGGGATGCCCTCCATCTTGCGGTATACAATGGCACGTTCGTTCATCCAAGAGCCAAAGACAGCACCGATGGCCCCCCAGAGCTGGTCGTATACATCAGTGGGGAAATCTTTGCCGGTACGGTCCAGGACAGCCTTTTTGAAGCGGCTCACCAGCTCCTGAAGGTCTTCCACTGTCAGATCTGTGTCTTCCTGGATCCCGCGGGACTTCTTGACTTCATCGATGATTTCCTCGAATGGGTCGATGTCGTCCTTGTTTTCAGGCTTCATGCCAAGAACGACGTCACCGTACATCTGCACGAAACGACGATAAGAGTCCCAGGCGAAACGAGGGTTGTCTGTTTTCTTAGCAAGCCCTTCAACCACCTCATCATTCAAGCCAAGGTTGAGGATCGTGTCCATCATACCCGGCATGGAGGCGGGTGCACCCGAGCGAACTGAGACAAGAAGTGGATTGGAAACGTCTCCAAATGTAGAGTTCATCAGCTTCTCTACCTTGGCAATGTTTGCCTTTATTTCCGGCATCAGAGCCTTCTTGGTCACAGCTTCACCTTTTTCATAAAACTCATGGCACACCTCCGTAGTAATGGTGAAGCCGGGAGGGACCGGCACACCCACGAGATTCATCTCCGCCAAGTTGGCTCCCTTTCCACCGAGGAGCATGCGCATATCTGCACTTCCTTCAGCAGTGCCATCTCCAAAAAAGTAAACGCGTTTGATTGATTGATTCATAATCCAAATTATAATTAACTATAACTTTCTATAATACACAGGGTCAATTGTTCAAAGATAACTAATTATCCGAACATAAATGAGAGCATAAAAAGAGATTGAGTCCAACTTTAATGTCCGACTCAATCTCTTTCATTTTGATTTCACCTTATGTGGCCTAATACTTACTCAATCCCAGGGTGAGTATCCACTCCACAAGTGAAGTTTGATCTAAACAGGGGTCTTACATCGGGCTCACATCATGCCTGGCACAAGGGGCTGTAATCCTTCGGTAAGCAACCATGGCTTGCCTATTGATCTCAGGAGTAATGCTATCCTTGATGTGCTTGAGGATAAACGTAATGACTACCAGGTCATCCGTAAACCCCAATAACCCGGGCAAAAAATCCGGAATAAAGTCCAAGGGAAGCACGAAGTAACCCAGTGCTCCAAGCAATAGTGCTTTCTCACGCATAGACACTGTCGGCGATTGAAGCACATAGTAAGCTCTGAGTACAGGCAGAAGGATATTCTCTCCCAGAGTCTTACCCACCATCTGTAGTTTTTTTTGGAAGGATGCCTCGCTAAAATGCTTGGCATATCCCTCTACATCTTCGAGGTGGATAGGATTCATTTGGCTCTGGGCTAGCTGCCAAGCACTCCAGAAGGTCAGTTTCTTACGTCTTCTAGCCATGAGCTTTTAGCGAACCACTTCACCCTTGATGGTGATAACCTCAGGACCTTCCTTACCGTTGCTGTAGATCGATATGGTCTTCACAAAGGGATAGACTCTACCGGTGGGGTCGTATGTAACGGTGAGCTTGGTACTCTTACCCGGTGCCACCGGCTCTTTGCTGTAAGAAGGCACGGTACATCCACACGGACTCATCACGCGAGTCAGTACCAGAGGAGCATCCCCTACGTTCTTGATCTCAAAGACGTGGCTCACCTTACCATCACCCTCCTTAATCGTTCCAAAGTTATACTCTTTCACAGGAAGGTTGATGACTGCTTTCTTAGTCTCTTGTGCTGACGCATTGACCGCAAGAAGCAGACACAGTGCGGTCGTCAGTGTGTATAATACTTGTTTCATCTGTTTTCTATCCATATTATTAGTTGTTTCTCAAGGTTTTGATGTCCCTACCCTACAGATCGTTTAATCCCCATCACACAGTTCTTAGTCGTAAAAGTACCAAAACATCTCGGACAAGGAAAACTTCCACCGAACTACACGGCGGCTTATAGAGCACCATCCAGTGGCGTAAACTCCTTGCCTACATACTGCTCAAGCGCATCCAAACTCATCCCTACGCTGGAAAATCCTCCATCGTTATAGAGATTTTGCATCGTGATCTTTTTCGTCAAGTCAGAGAAAAGGGTGACGCAGTAGTCTGCACAGTCATCAGCAGAAGCATTGCCAAGGGGAGACATAGTCTCTGCATAGTGGCGGAGTTTCTCCATACCGCTCACACCACTTCCTGCAGTAGTAGGTGTGGGAGACTGAGAGATGGTATTGATCCGTACCCCCTTCTCTTTACCATAGATCAGCCCGAAGCTACGCACGATACTCTGAAGTAAGCTCTTGGCATCAGCCATGTCGCTGTATCCAACAAAAGCACGCTCGGCTGCAATGTAAGTAAGTGCCAAAACAGACGCACCTTGACTGAGAGCGTCTTGCTGGTAGGCTACAGAGAGCATTTTATGAAAAGAGATAGCTGAGATATCGAGCGTCTTGGATAGGTTCCCGTAGTTGAGCTCTGTATAAGGAATGTTTTTGCGTACATTAGGGCTCATGCCTATGGAGTGCAAGACAAAGTCGATCTTACCACCCAAGACCTCCTGGCTTTTCTCAAACACCACCTTGAGGTCCTCTACAGATGTGGCGTCAGCAGGAATCACCTCTGCACCGAGCTTTTCTGCAAGCGAATCTAGTTGTCCCATACGCAGAGCGACAGGTGTATTGGAGAGGGTAATCTTTGCCCCTTCTGCGCAAACACGCTCGGCAACTTTCCATGCGATGGAGTGCTCATTTAGCGCCCCAAATATGATTCCCTTCTTCCCTTTTAGTAATCCGTATGCCATAATATCATACTCCATTCTAATGGTTAGTAACTGGGCAAATTTAGAGAAATCCCCCGTCTTTTCATACAATCCACAGGACACACACCAAGGCTCACGCATTTGAAGTTTAGATATGGTCGGTGGGGATGATGTCGGTGTTGACTGAGCATTATGGTTTTACGGAGGAGCCGGACTTTATCATCAATGACGACATCAAGTACCGCATGGGGGACAAACTAAGGAAACGACAAGACATCAAGTCCCCCTATTTTTACCGCTCAGGAAGGGACAAAAAATTTGACGGATAGAAGAGAAAAGTTTCCAGTAGAAAAGAAAATGATTTGACGGATAGTAGAGATCTGTTTCTAGTAGGAAACTTTTTTAGTACACATCAACTTCTTTCTTGAAAGGTTGAAGAAAAGAGCCCTCGCAGCTCTGTAAAAGATCAATGCCACCAAAGCCCCCACCGACATCATCACCACCGACCATATCCAAACTTCAAATGCGTGAGCCCTTGGACGCACTCCATCTCGAAGATCCAGACGGACCGAATGGATTAACATAACTCAACAAGAATTTGTCAACAAATCAAAACGCACAAAAGTCCACGATCTACACAAAATCTAGATTTGCAAATTGTCTAGCTATTGCACTGCTAGGAAAAAGAAACTATATTTGCTAATACTTCGTAAGTTTTTCATCACGCTGACCCCGGCTAAACAATGTCTAAAATAATTAGAATCTCATTTGCATTATCTCTTCTCTCATTAACCCTTTCACTAAGTGCACAGACTATTGACTGGGACCAGGTAGAGTCTCGGACCGTGTCCAGAGTAAAGGAAGAGATGCCGGACACGTACCTCCATCCTAGATGGATTGATGACACTCCCTATCTTTATTACCACGTACAGCAGCCTGATCAAACAGTTCACTATCTGGTGAATGCCCAGACAGGTAGCCGTGAGTTACTGATTAAAGACCTCGCAGGTTTTGCTAACCAATATCAATCACTAACCGGTGACTCCATAGACCGCCATGACTTTAGGCTATACAGTGTACTCCCCCTGGACCGACGTTTTAGGAGAATCTTGATAAAATACAAAGGAAAGGTATTTGAATACGACAGGAAAAGCGGAAAGCTATTAAAAAGCAACCAAGAGTATCCAACCAAGACTTTTCCATCAAAGGGCACCAATCGGTACACTAATGTTGATGCAGATAAAGGACTCACAATGCTCCAAAGGAACGACCGTCTGCTCCTCAGCAGAGCAAATGAGGGGGATACTATCCTGGTTGAAGGCTGGAGTCCGGAGCTCATCACCGCTCGACATGACGATCGAGTGAGGGGGGCCAGAGGGTTTTGGTGTGGCGATGTGTATGTGCAGCTCGTGACACGAGAGGAGGATGGAGAGCCAATGGGACTCATCCGCTCCATAACCAGAGGGCGGCCAAGAGTAGAGACCTTCCAAATGCCTATGCCCGGAGAGTCCAATGCGCCACAGTACAGTCTCTTTTACTACGACAGCAAGCAACAGTCGGGCAGGTATCTAGCGATTGACCACTTTCCAGACCAAGAAGTAAGCTTGTCCCCCTATCGGTCCGACAGCGCACTCTATCTAGTGCGCAATTCACGTCCAAAGGATCAAATAGAACTGTGTAAAGTCAACCTAAAGGATGGGCAGGTACAGACGCTAATCAGTGAAACAACGAAACCGATATATAACCTTGTCCTTTTCAACTACCGGATACTCAAAAACAACACAATTCTCTGGTGGAGCGAGCGTGACGGCTATGGTAAATACTATCTGTACGACACGAATGGGAAGCTGCTCAAACAACTCGTGAAAGACACTACTCTAGTAGCAGGAAATATAGTATGGATGGGGAAAGACAACTTCATCATGGAGGGATACGGAGGAGCAGATGCGATCAACCCCTACTACAAACGATACTACCGGGTCCCAATGGATGGATCGGGTGAAAGAGCTATCGTTGGAAACGAAGGAGAGTACGAGCTCACCCTATCTGACGACCGCACTATAGGACTCTTGAAGTGCTCTCGGATGGACATGCCTCCGGTGTATAGCGTCATGCGACTTAGTCCAAAAGTGACGACTCCTAAAGAGATTTACCGTGTTAGCGAAGAGGAGGCCATAAACGCAGGATGGGTAAAGCCCAAGCTCTTTTCCTGTAAGGCGAAAGATGAGCGGACGCGCCTGCATGGGATCATGTACCTTCCTTCGGATCTGGATCCAAATGCTAAATACCCGGTAATCACCTACGTATATCCAGGACCTCAGACAGATCTCATGCCGCTGGAGTTCACCATCGATGAGAATGCCAATCAGTCACTTGCTGAGTTGGGCTTTGTAGTAATACAGATCCCCTCCCGTGGCTCTTCTCCCTATAGAGGACGTGACTTTTACACCTATGGCCATAACAACCTCAGGGACTACCCGCTGGAAGACAACAAGTACGCCCTAGAACAACTGGCAGAGGAATACCCATTTATAGACTTGGATAGAGTGGGCATCTACGGCCACTCCGGTGGAGGATTCCAAGCATTGACTGCCATGCTCACCTATCCTCATTTTTATAAAGCATGTGTGGCAGCCAGTGGAAACTACGACAACAACATCTACATTAGGTGGTGGGGAGAAAGCTTCCACGGACTACATGAAGTTAAGAACCCTGATGGGACGACCTCTTTTGAGTCTAAGATACCGACCACAATGGAGCTGGCAGACCGACTCAGCGGTCCTCTACTGCTCATGACCGGGGATGAGGATAAGAATGTCCCACCATCCAGTACCATCCGGATGGCAGACGCGCTGATAAAAGCGGGCAAAGATTTCGATATGACCATACTTCCTGGAAAGAGTCACGAGCTCGACAGCCCGTATTACTTCAACAAGATCAAGTACTTTTTCCTAAAGAACCTTTTGGGAATCGACGAGAAACATACAGACATAATTCATCACAAATAAATAACAAGAAATGAAAAGACTGATTTTATCGCTTAGCCTGCTGCTCTTCGCAGGACCAGTCTTTGGTGGGTACCTCGTGCCCAACGTGGTAGCGCAAGTGTCACAATACACACTTAAGCTCCGGATCGTTGATGACGCCGGTATACCACTGACTGGAGCAGTCGTAAGGTTGGCAGGTGCTAGCAAAGGAGCAATCGCTGATTACGATGGACACGCAACTCTCACAGTACCTAGCGGGAGCAAGGTGACCATCAGTTTCACCGGCATGAAGACGGTGACGCTGACTGTGACCGAAAATATCACTCGTGATATCGTCATGAAAGAGTATGCAGAGATACTTGACGGAGTTGTCTCCACGGGGTATGCGACTACGACCAAAAAGAGGACTACAGGGTCAGTTTCCATAGTCAAGGCTGACGATATCAAGTTCCAACCCCCGACAGCGTCTGTTGACCTGATGCTAAAAGGACAAGTAGCCGGGGTAGACGTAAAGGCCATCAGCGGAAAACCCGGAGAGACAGGATCAATAAAGATCCGCGGTACCAACTCAATCACCGGTAACACGGAGCCTCTCTGGGTCATTGACGGTGTCCCGGTGCAAAATGCCATCCCCGACTCTCCCTCCCCAAATACCTCTCAGATCAAGGCTGGTGACTTTAGCGATATTTTCATGAATGGACTAGGGAGCATCCCTCCCGGTGATATTGAGAGCATATCCATCCTAAAGGATGCGTCCGCCACTGCCATATACGGCTCTCAAGCCGCCGGTGGTGTGATCGTGGTAACAACCAAAAGAGGTAATGAGGGTCGCCTAAGGCTCAACTATTCTTCCAACATCACCCTCACTACAGCCCCACCTAGGGATGTAAACCTCATGAGTGCACGGGAAAAGATTGACTTTGAGAAAGAGCTATGGGATGAATTCTCCGTACCTCTGATCGAGGCCGAACATCCTTTCTTCCCCGCAGTAGGTATCACAGGAGCTATCCGAAAAGGTGTTGGTCAATACAAAGATCTGACCCCGGAGCAGAGGGAGCAGGAGATCGAAAAGATCGGAAACGGTCCAACCACAGATTGGTTCAAGGAACTCTTCAACCCCTCCATATCCCACTCCCACTACGTATCTATCAGTGGAGGTAGTGCCAAGAATAAGTACTACTCCTCTCTTAGCTACAATAGAAATAATGGGCTGGTAAAGGGGACCAATGCAGAGTCGCTTACATTTAGCCTAAAGCTCGACAGCTCTCCTTCGGATAAACTAAAGCTATCGCTGTCTTCGGACCTCTCACACAATAAGTCTCAAAGCTATGCAGGACAAACGGATCCCTTCACCTACGCATACTTTGCCAACCCCTACGAGCGTCCTTACGAAAAGGATGGCAGCTATCGTCCGGATGCTACCTGGTACTCTCTCCCGACAAATAACGATGACAAACCACTCGGTTCTATTAGTCCGCTTGGGTTCAACATCTTCCGGGAAATGAACGACAGTAGCTCTGATGCAAAAGACTTGAGAGGCAACATTAGAGGAAATCTGACCTACCAATTTACAGACAACCTCTCTTTCAACGGTATTGCTGCTGTTGGGTATTCCAACACTATGTCCGACAATATTCTGGGCAAGGAAACACAAGCTGCATTTATAGACCGGCCCTTCGAAAACTCGAAAAATGCGGCCAGCAACCGAATGTATGGGTCCATCACCCAAAGGGCTTCTAGCAGCCTAAGCTACATGTTTCGTGGCCAGTTCAACTACTTCCAGACATTTGGTCAGTACCATCACCTCAGTGCTCTGATCGGCTCGGAGATTCGCTCACAGTACGCCAAGAGTATCTATGAAAAGAGGTATGGGTATGATCCAAAGACTGGTAACTCCTCCACCCCCACTCTATTGGATGCAGGTGCAGACAAGGAGGCGGATATAAAGAAGATGGCAACCATCATTGACGGACTCTCCGGACAGTCTAGACTTGAGAACACCTTTGCATCGTTTTATCTCTCTGCAGACTATTCCTACAGAGGACGTTATGTCGTGAGCCTGACCGGCCGTACAGATGGGTCCAACAACTTTGGTAGCAAAGAGCAGTTCAACCCCACCGGCTCCATTGGTCTGGCATGGAATGCAGACGAAGAGGCCTTTATGAAAAAGCTTCAGCCCTATGTTTCTCAGCTGACCGTACGTCTAGCCGGCGGATACACCGGAAGAGTCAACCGCGGTGTACATCCCCAGTTGGTGATGCGTTATTTACCACGACTGAGGACAGCCGGAAACTCTTCGTACCTGATCGGTCAGGTTTCGACTCCTCCCAACCCCAAACTAAGATGGGAGAAGACCAGGGATTCTAAAGTCGGAATGGACCTAGGGCTCTTTTCGAACCGTCTGCAGCTATCGGTAGAGGCATACGATCGCTATACGACTGATGCAGTATCCTCCGTCTCTGTAGTATCCACGACCGGATACGTATTCCAAAGCTACAATACCTCCTCGATCCTCAACAGAGGACTAGAGTTGACAGTAAGTGGCACTCCATATCAGAGTGAGGATTGGAGAGTTTTCGCAAGTGCAAACATGGGACTCAACTACAATAAGCTAGTTTCTTTTGATGATCCCAACCCCAACTATAACTCCGAAAATGTCGTCGGCTACCCTCTGTCATCGATATTCTCAGGGAAAGTGATGGGTATCGACCCGACACTTGGGATATACACGTACCAGATCCGACCCGGTGCTGACGTAGACACTCCGGCAGGAAGACGCAACCCCAATAACTATCGGTACTACATCGGGACCTCCTCTCAGCCTCTCAACGGAGGCTACTCCATGAGTGTCTCCTACAAGAGCCTTACTGTAGGTATGGGAGGTTCGTTCTCTGCAGGTGGGTATGTGGTCAACGAGGTCGTTCCGCCTGTAAGTGCAGGGGACATTCGCAATAGGCAAGGAATAAAGGAGTCTATCCCACACTACGTCAATGACCTCTATACCTACCACCTCAATACCCAAAAGAGCTCGGCACACCGCTGGACTCCCGACAACCCGATAGTAGATGGCAATCCTAGAATTATTGACCGCTACGGCATCTACCAGGGGCTGGATAAGTACATGGTTACTGCCAGCAATATCACAAAGGCATCACGCCTGGAGTCACTGAGCTACTTCAAGCTTGGCAGTCTCTATGCCACCTACACTTTTGATCAACCATGGGTGAAGCGGATCGGTCTACAGAGCATCTCTACATCGATCCAAGCTAATAACCTCTTGATCATCACCAATTACCCCGGCATTGACCCTGAGACACCGGGTGCCGTATATCCTATCCCGAAGACCTTTACCTTTGGTCTATCACTCAGCTTATGACGACTATGAAAAGAATACCTATACTACTCTGCATACTTATGGTAGGGCTAACCTCGTGCAAGAAGTACCTAGATGTCAAGCCCTACGACCTTACGATTCCCACGACAGCTGAGGAGCACGCTGCGTTGCTTCAGCTACATCTGGACAAGATTGACAGAGGAGATGATCAGCCTCTCCTCTTCAATGCTAGCCAGACCCTCAATTGGGATCTTTTTGCAGACAATTTCGAGTCCGCCCTTACGACAGGCAGTCCCAATCTTCGACAATGGATAGGATTCACCCAGCAGACAACAAATACCCGGACTAGCTTCAAGTATCTCTATGAGATCATCCGTGACTGCAACATTGTTATCTCCGGCATGCCGAATGATGGGAGTGATATTGCTCGAGATGCCTTTGGCACCGCATATACCATGAGAGGCTTGGCATACTACCAGCTACTAAGGCTCTACAGCCCTGCATTCAACTCCAGAGAAGATCAACTTGGTGTGCCACTGGTAAAAGAATTTGATATGGAGGCTCGTCCTCCACGTGCCTCCTTTGCACAGGTTGCTAAGAGTATTGAAGATGATCTGAATAAGGCACTGACCTACCATGTGGATAATGCAGACTACCTCTTTACCGAGGACGTAACTCGCGGAATACTGGTGAGGCATTACTTCTGGACAGAACAGTGGGAAAAGGTTATTGCAACGGCAAAACCCCTTCTCGAGAAGTATCCTCTGCTGTCCGGAGAAGCATATAAAGAGATGCTCACCTCAGTATCCAAAAAAGGGAACGTCTTGATCAAAGTACTCCAGATGTCCACCTCTGCCTCAGAAGCAGAGCGTTTTGCTGACCTCAAGTACATACCGGTATCGGCTCAGTTCATCAACCTTTTTCCGGAAGAGGAGCGTGATCGGGATATCCGCTATGAACTATCTATCGATAAGAAAAGAATTGCCCAAAAGGTCGTCTTTCCGGGATTCCGTATGGCAGAGGTACACCTCATGGTTGCCGAGGCACACTACCACCTAGGGCAGAATGATCAGGCACTCAGCATGCTCAATGCGCTCCGTGCAGCTCGCATAGCAGATGCCAAGCCTCTTACACTTCAGGATCTTCCAAACACCTGGAGCGACAGGCTCATCACTGAGGATGCTACAGGCAAGCCTCTCACACCACTTATCCGTGCGATCCTCACTGAGCGACGCAAAGAACTCTTTTTGGAAGGAGATCGCTTCTTTGAGCTCAAGAGAAATGGCAGTCCTGAGTTTTGGAAAGCCTATAACGGTGTGAAGTACACCACAAAAAAGTTCATGTACTGCTATCCCATCCCTCCCGAGGACATTGTCCGCCAGCCTGATTTAATCCAAAACGAGGGCTATCCTGAGTACACCATCGGTATGCCAAAGGCCTAACCACTGAAGAAAGAACAGATCATGAAAAAGATAAAAGAAAACATCCAGCTCATCCTTATTGCTCTGGTAGTGGCGTGTGGACTCTCCGCATGTGTAAATATCAACGAGCTACCCCCTGAGATTGAGAGCTCAATGAACGTCCAGATCAAGTTTCCGGATCCCCCTGCTCTGACTGAGGAAGAATCAGTAATTGTGAATCAGATCAAGCGGGAGTATGATGCAAATACTAAGTAACGAATAAGGCGCATATGAAAAAGAATACTCTGCTCGTATTATCGGCTCTGGTAGGCATCCTGGTAGGTTGTCAGAACATTGAGCGAAACAGTACAGATCCACGACCACAGATAAACTTCTCCGGGGCGCAAATTTCGTACGCAATCCCTGATGTAGGTAAGTCCATCAAGATCCCGATAAAGCTGGAGTCGGCACCGACATCCGAAATAGGAGTAACCTGTGAACTAACAGGTCCACTGGGTAAGGACGAATACAAGGTTACCCCGGAGGTAGTCACCTTTACACCGACCAAGACAAGCGATACGGTATACGTCACCAACCTCAGCCACCAAAAGAGCAATATAGAGATGCTGCTCTCCATCCTGAAGGTACCTGATGGCTACCGTGAAGGGCTGATCAACTACGTCACGATAGAGTTTGGCGGTAGTCCTATTGCGTTGTTCTCCGGCCGACAACTCACCATGAATCGTACCGGAACACCTGAAATAGTCCTCAAGGACATCAATGGTAAATGGTTTTACTCCCCGGGAGAAACCGAGATTCAGGTAAAGGTAGATACCGAACGTAGCACTGCTATAGAAGGCGAACATTTCAAGCTCAATCCCGGGAACACGGTTACCGTCAAGAAACGCAATAAGAGCGCCACACTAAACGTAGAACGCCTCAAGTACGACCCTAATCACAACAAAATTTGTCTAGAGATTGTCCCACGCTCGGGTGTGGCTGTAGACGAAGTAGACAGCAAATGTGTACTGACCATCGAACCGCAAGATATGTCCGGCACATGGAAATACAAGAGCTTTTCCAACAAGTCTGATTTTGACTGGTTTGAGACCGCTCCTGCGATCGAAGGTCAAGAGGATGACGCTATAGTAATCACGAAGCGAGACGATGCTACGTACGACATTGATTTCCAAATCAACGGTACTCTCCGTCACTACTTTACTAAGGATACCCCTGCGGTATTCAAGCGTGAATTCATCAATGACGGAGGAATGGGTGAACACATCACTGAGTTTACTTTGGAGGGAATCAATGAAAACATCTCTCCAAACTTCCAATCCATCAGATCCGGTGTGGTAGGGTTTGGTCTCGGTAAGCAGGAAGATGGGAAGCGTGTCCTCACAGTCTATGTCTACGACATGATGCCCAAGGAGTATTTCCGAGGGACATACGACATTATGGCTGATGGAGTAACAGAATTTCCAATACTTGGTTTTGCTCCAAGATACATTTTTGTAGAGGAGTAACTTGCAGAAAATTTGGTCATTGATAAGGATGGCTGGCCCTCTGAGTAGAGAGCCAGCCATCCTCGTTTATCTAGGGATTACTTGTTCAAGCACAAGATATGAACTCCCCTGCACTCTTAGACCTATACTATAGGTCAAATCCTCCATGCTTCTTGCAGGACTCTGTCACGACGTCTCCTCTGTTTCCCTTAGCTATCGTGATCATGCTGCCGCCATGGCTCTGAAAAAGTTCCACGTAGGGATCCATCCGTCCTGCTCCCTTTTACATAACAAGAACAACACGACAGCCAAAACTGAGGGAGAACCACAAGCCCCCTGCCAAAGCTTTTTTTCTTCTATCCGTGAAAGGCTTTTCTTCTATCCGTGAAACCGATCGCTTCTATCCGTGAAACTTTTTGCCTTGATACGAAGAGCGGAGTCCTAACAAAAATACACAGTTGGAAAATAATCCCAACTGTGTACTTTTTAAGGAGAGGTCACCTATCTCAGAGTTGCTTGAAAAAGTCGTTTCCTTTGTTATCCACAAGGATAAATGCAGGGAAATCCTCTACACGAATCCTCCAGATGGCTTCCATTCCCAGCTCCGGGTACTCCAGTAGCTCAACCTCCTTGATTGAGTTTTGAGCAAGGATGGCAGCAGGGCCACCTATACTACCGAGGTAAAATCCTCCATGCTTCTTGCAGGACTCAGTCACGATACTTCCTCTATTGCCCTTAGCTATCATGATCATGCTACCTCCGTGGCTCTGGAAAAGGTCTACGTAGGGATCCATACGGCTGGCTGTAGTAGGGCCGAAGGATCCGGATGGCATTCCCTCGGGTGTCTTAGCGGGGCCGGCGTAGTAGATCGGGTGATCCTTGATGTAGTCCGGCAGCTCTTCGCCGGCATCCAGGCGTTCTTTGAGACGTGCATGAGCGATGTCACGCCCTACGATGATGGTCCCGGTCAGGGACAAGCGAGTGGAGACAGGGTACTGATCCAGTTGCTTGAGTATTTCCGCCATCGGACGGTCTAGATCGACTTTTATACTCTTGCCCTCCAGACCTTCTCTGTACGCTTCGGGAATCAGGCGAGCAGGGTTGGTTTCTAGCTTTTCGAGCCATATTCCTTCACTGTTGATCTTAGCTTTTATGTTGCGGTCAGCAGAGCAGCTTACACCAATACCGACAAATACCGATGCACCGTGGCGTGGTAGGCGGATCACTCTCACATCGTGAGCAAAGTATTTACCGCCAAACTGTGCACCTAGTCCAAGCTTGCGGGTCTCCTCCAGGATGGCTTGCTCCATCTCTTTATCCCTAAAAGCATGCCCGAGTTCGTTCCCGTGATCTGGGAGCTCGTCGTAATACCTTGTCGAAGCCAACTTCATGGCTTTGAGGTTGAGCTCAGGTGTCATTCCACCGATCACCACGCCGATGTGGTAAGGGGGGCATGCTGCCGTACCAAAGTGACGGATCTGATCCATAATATAGGGCAGCAGCGACTCAGGGTTGAGGACTGTCTTGGTCTGCGGGGAGAAAAAAGTCTTATTGGCAGAGCCACCACCCTTTGCTATACAGAGGAAGTGGTACTCGTCACCCTGACTGTGGAAGAGGTCAATCTGCGCCGGAAGGTTAGTGCCGGTATTGACTTCATCAAACATCGTCAACGGTGCGTTTTGGGAGTAACGGAGATTATCCTCTTGATAGGTATCAAAAATACCGTTGGAGATGGCCTCTTGATCATCGAAGTCCGTCCATACTTGCTGACCCTTGTATCCTAGGACGACAGCGGTACCGGTATCTTGGCAGAATGGGAGCTTGCCTTTTGCACTAACTTCGGCATTTCTGAGCAGAGTCAGCGCTACATACTTATCATTGTCGCTCGCATCGGGATCATTTAGGATGTCTACAAGCTTTTTCTGGTGCTCTGTACGTAGGAAGAAGGAGGCATCATGAAAGGCTTGCCTGGCCAGAAGGCGGAGTCCTTCGTAGTCTACCTTTACGATCTTCTTTCCTTCAAATTCGGTAGTGTGTACGTAGTCCTTGGTTAGGAGATAGTACTCTGTTTTGTCTTCCCCTACAGGGAATAGAGGTTGGTACTTGAATTCCTTTTTCGTCATAAGATTTCTTCTGTACTATTTTATTTGTTTTCTTTGGTGTGTCCGCAGTTAGTTCTTGATTATGATTTATTCTTTGAAAGAAGACCATACAAAAGGATGGTCCAAGAAGTTAGATCCAACCTCCGGGCCCATCCTTTGTACTTGTTCTGGTCATTGAGTATCCCCTCATCGATCAACCTTCATCAGTCGCTATAGAGCGAAAGAGAGGGATACACGGGGTACTCTTATCATGTGCCTCTTCCACTTATCTACTGCAAGTCATGCAACGACCGGGGAGAGACGGACACGATGATCATTTCTTCTTGCGAAGGCTGAGAGCTGCACCAGGTTTGAACTTAACAACCTTATGTGCAGGCACCTTGATCTTCTGACCGGGTTTTTGTGGATTGGTAGCCATACGAGCTGCACGCTCAGAAACAGAGAAGGTACCGAAGCCCAAAAGACGTACTTCCTCGCCCTTCTTCATGCTCTCTGTAACAACCTCGATGAAAGCATCAACTGCCTTCTTTGCGTCCACTTTCGTGAAACCTGTTTTTTTGGCAATAGCTGCAGTAAATTCTGACTTGTTCATAATCTAGAGCTGTTTAGTTAAATAATATAAGTGAAAATTACGTACTTACATGTGATGACAAGGTCAATCTATTGGAAACCACTGCTTCACAATGAACTACTGCCCAAATATAGACCATTTTATTCATAATGCAAGCATTTTTCCGAAGAAAATCGCAAAAAACCCCTAATATGCCACCTAACGAGCGATGATTAACACTTTTTAGCCAAGATTTCGCGCCGTATGAAGCACTTCGGCACTAGGCGAGCCCAAATTTTACTTTGTTGCTGGATTGGTCTACACAGTAGAGAAAACAACAACATAACATGGTTGCGCATACAACAGGGTGGTTTTTCTTTCAAAACTTCCCGTGAGTACTTTTTGAGGAAGATAAGACTTTTTTTAGAGCTTGATAGAGCTGAGCCGTAGGAAGTCCCACCACATTATTGTAGCACCCACGGATCTCCGCAATCCCAACCGTCCCTATCCAATCTTGAATGCCATAGCCACCGGCTTTATCAAGCACAGAGCACTCATTGACATAGTAGTTAATTTCATCTTCATCAAGCGACAGCATCCGTACATCTGTGGTGATTACTTCGTGGTGCTCCAGTCCCTGGTGCCGTATCACGAAAGCAGAGTAGACCGAGTGCCACTGCCCGGAGAGTCTTTGGAGGAAAGACTTTGCCTCCATGAGTGTACGGGGTTTTTCAAGGACTTCTTGACCGAGGGCAACAATCGTGTCAGCGGTGATCAAGAGGTCGTGCTCTCCGATATAGGACATGAGCGCATCCGCTTTTCGCTTGGCCAATACCAATGGCAGCTCCCCCGGGAGCACATTGTCCGGATGGCTCTCATCAGCACGTGAGGGTATGACGACACAGTCAATCCCCATCTCACGGAGTAGCTCTACTCTCCTAGGAGACTGAGAGCCAAGGACGACACGCTTATCAGCAAGCAATTCTTTTATAGGCACTACCATCCGAAAGCCCCCTCATCGTTCATCCAGAGTCCCTGCGCCTTCATCACTTGCTCCAGGACCTCGCGTGCCACACCGTCACCACCTTTTGTCACACAGATATAGTCTGCAATAGCCTTCACTTCAGGGACTGCATCCGCCGGTGCAACAGCTATCCCCACGGCCTTCATTACAGGAATATCGGGGATATCATCGCCACAATAGATAATCTCCTCGGGTGCTATACCGGTCTTTTCACAAAAGTCATGCAGCAACGGCAACTTGATATTCGCCCACATGTATATATGCTGAATACCCAGAGCAGAATAACGTTGCCTGGTATGCTCTCCCCTACCCCCGGTGATGATACCCAGAGTAAGCCCACGCTTTGAGGCATTAGCTATAGCATAGCCATCTCGTACATTCGTGGTCCGGACCGGTTCGCCATGGGGATCAAGGGATATTGTCTGATGGGAGAGCACTCCATCGACATCAAAGAGCACTGCTCGTATACCGGACAGATCTCTAGTGATTGTACTCATGTATGGAAGCTGATAGGATTTTGTAGAGTTGAGCCAAATGGGGTTGTTTCTCCAGCAACTTCAAGTGCCGGTCCATGGTGAGGGTATCGTTACGCACTGCGGGCCCGGTTTGGACTTGTGCGGGAGGTGCCAGCAGAGCTTTCCGAAGAGTCTCCCTCAGCAGCGGAGTGAGAGCCTCAAAAGGCACCCCGGTACCCTCCAGGCACTCATCGGCAAGAGCGTAGAAGTGGTTGACAAAGTTGCAGCCAAACACTGCCGCCAAGTGTACGCGCATCCGATTTTCACTCGACAGCTCTTGTACCTTATCGGTTCCAAGCAGGTCGGTGACTTGGTGGATCAGATCTGCAGCGTGCACAGTATTATACTCCACGAAAAAGGGGACCTCAGACATCACGACGTCCCGATCCTTGGAGAACGTCTGCATGGGGTACAAGACCCCGTGATCTGGGATATCCCCGAGCACGTCCATGGGGGTGCTACCCGATGTGTGCAGTACTACGGGAGAGAAATCACCCGGCAGCTCCTCAACCACCTCGGGTATAGCATTATCCGTTATGGAGAGGATCACGACATCAGCATCGGAGGCACACTCAAAGAACGCAGAAAGCTCGTCAACAGCTTCACCTCCCACTTTCTCTGCCAACACACGGGCATGAGCCAACGAACGACTATACACCGAGACACACTCCGCCCCTCCCTTCACAAGAGCGACAGACAGGTGAGTGGCGACATTTCCACTCCCGGCAATTGCAAAAGTCATGGAGATACGATTATTTCCCCAGCGGTATTCGGGACTGTTTTACTTCTCCTCCTCTACTTCCGGCTGGACAAAGTCCATGAAGCAAAGTCCTGCCAGAGCGGTTCCGTACCTCTTTTCTATCGTGATGCCCTCCGTGACAAAGTTGAGCTCACCCAAGTAGTACTGCGAGTAGGTCTTTTCGTGCAAGTCGGTGATCACACGCTGGAGACGCGACTCAAGCTCCTCGATACGGTAGCGTCCACTCACTTCGCAGACCAGTCCACCGATCTTTTCGTCAAAGTTTTCATCCTTATACATCCACGCATAGACCACGCCTGCCGAGACAAACTCGTCCTGTGTGCCGTGCGAAACGGCCATGATGGTCTTCAGCTCGGAGCCAAAAGGTGGCAAGTCAATCTCATCCATGGTCACCAACTTTGCCGTTGCGGGCAAAACAGAGGAGTAGACCATGATGTTGAAGTCCGATATCCCGGCATCATAAAGAGCCATGTGGTAGGAGCCCGCATGCATCTCTAGATCGGACTCGCCACTACCCTTGGTAATAAAAAATGTATTGGGAATGAGATTAGCTACTAGTTTGCTCATAATACTTACTTCCTAATATTTTGTAAACACTAAAAACAGCGTGAATAGCATCAACCGGCCAAGTCACGACGTTTCTTCTTGATACAAAGGTACTAAAATACAGCATCATTAGCGACCATTCACCACCTATCCCTTCACGAAGCATGAGTCAGCAGAGAGCCTATGCAAGTATCGGCAGTGCATCAAATCAAAGTCCATCTCTTGGCAGTCCAACTTTTTTTCGTACATTTGCACTCGAATGTTTGAGGCAGGCTTCTACGTCTTGCCTCATGCAATCAAACAAAATGGTCCTGTAGCTCAGTTGGTTAGAGCACCTGACTCATAATCAGGGAGTCCTTGGTTCAAGCCCAAGCTGGACCACCGAAGGTGTTGAAGTGTAGATACAAGCACTTTAGCACCTTTTCCTTTTGCGTAATTTTGCCCTGTTTTTGGGTGTTAGGCCTTGGCGGCTCGGTCCACAAGTTCAGCCACTCCTTTTGGGATGGCTGTCCCATTTTATAGGGTGTGTATATCCTTTTTGCCTTTGGAATACTATCTCACAATAACTTCATACTGTTGTTTTTATTATATTTGTAGTGCAATCAAAGAGCCACGCAACGGACAAGGCTTTACTATCTATAGTATGGCGTATGAAACAAGACGGTGGGATGCGTGTGGTTGACCAGTGGCTCTTTTCTTTATTATCCATTTCACATACACATACAAATGAAGTACTTCTACAACTACGAAGCTGATGCCGTAGTTCGTGTAGACGAGCAAGGTCGTAGGTATAAAAAATCTCTTGACATGCCATATGAGGGGTATGGTCCTGTCAGTAAGGAAGACGATGAGGCGTGGGGTATCCCATCCTATGGTAGATATAATCTTTTAGAGCCTATCACCAAAGAGCAATATGATACATTCGCAAAGACTTGGACTGTTTTAGATGGATACGAATAAATGAAATTAATACTTTAACTTTGAAAGTGTTTATAATACATTCCTCATTTCAAATAATCATATCGTGAGTAACTTAGATGCTATCTACAAAGGGTTGACGGAAGGTCGCAACGTGTACATCATTGATGAATATGAGGGTTACGCACTAAAGTACTACCCAAGCGATGACAATTGTGTGTTGTTAAAGACCAAAGGTGGAATGCCAAAGAAATACTTAGCTTCCGATGAAGACGTTTTTGCAAGCACTCTATCAGGCGAAGTTGTCTCAGAAGAAGAATTCAACAACTTCTAATCTTGGAAGTGCTTATAATACTCCTCAGATTGTCTCTATTAACATGGTACGTTTTTAGGTGAGGTGAAGCCGAAAAAGTTTCACGGATAGAAGCGAAAAGTTTCCAGTAGGAAAGAAAATGATTTGACGGATAGTAGCGAAAGGTTTCCAGTAGGAAACTTTTTTGCGCTCAATGACTCGTCTCGAGTCGTCAAGGAATCTTGCCCGGACATCTGCTCCGAAGCTCTGGATAAAGTTGTATATTTGTGGCATTCGAAAATAAACAAGAGATTGCATAATTGATTTATCATGGCAAAAGAAATAAAGGCACTGACGCCGCGCAGTGAGAACTATTCGCAGTGGTACAATGACCTAGTGATCAAGGCAGACCTCGCAGAGAACTCCTCTGTACGCGGCTGCATGGTGATCAAGCCCTACGGCTACGCAATTTGGGAAAAGATGCAACAGACACTGGACCGGATGTTCAAGGAAACCGGTCATCAAAATGCTTACTTTCCCCTGCTCATCCCTAAGTCTTTTCTCAGCAAAGAGGCTGACCACGTGGAGGGTTTTGCAAAGGAGTGTGCTGTCGTCACCCACTACCGGCTCAAGACGAACCCCGATGGGAGTGGCGTGGTGGTCGACCCGGAGGCTAAGCTCGATGAGGAGCTGATCATACGCCCCACATCCGAGACCATCATATGGAATACCTACAGAGGCTGGATACAGTCTTGGCGCGACCTGCCTATACTGGTCAACCAGTGGGCAAACGTGATGCGCTGGGAGATGCGTACCCGCCTTTTCCTGCGTACCGCCGAGTTTTTGTGGCAAGAGGGGCACACCGCTCACGCCACAGAGCAGGAGGCGATAGATGAGACCATACGGATGATCAATGTTTATGCCGACTTTGCCGAGAAGTATATGGCGATGCCGGTGATCGAGGGGGTGAAGACCGAGTCGGAGCGCTTTGCCGGTGCCGTAGAGACCTACACCATCGAGGCGCTGATGCAGGACGGCAAAGCACTGCAGAGTGGCACTTCGCACTTCCTCGGACAGAACTTTGCCAAGGCATTTGACGTCACCTTTTCGGACAAGGATGGTGATCAAAAGTACGTATGGGCCACCTCTTGGGGTGTCTCTACGAGGCTGATGGGAGCGTTGATCATGACCCACTCCGATGATAATGGTCTGGTACTGCCCCCGCACTTGGCACCGATACAGGTGGTGATCGTACCGATCTACAAAAATGCAGAGCAGCTCGCTACACTTGGCGAAAAGATCCAGCCGATCGTCGAAAAGCTCAGGAGCATGGGCATTAGCGTGAAGTACGACGACAATGACAATAAGAAGCCGGGCTGGAAATTTGCGGAGTATGAGCTCAAGGGTGTACCCGTCCGTCTGGCTATGGGCGGCAGAGACCTGGAGAACGGCACCATCGAAGTGATGCGCCGGGACACGCTGCAAAAGGAAACACGCAGTGTAGAGGGCATCGAAGCGTACGTCAACGACCTCCTCGAAGAGATCCAAAAGAACATCTATCAAAAGGCGGTAGACTATCGCGCGACACACACTTATGTGGTAGATACGTATGAGGAGTTTAAGGAAAAGCTTGATGAGGGTGGCTTCATCCTCGCACACTGGGACGGCACTCCGGAGACGGAAGCCAAGATCAAGGAAGAGACAAAGGCGACCATCCGCTGTATTCCTCTAGAGGGAGATACGACCCCCGGTACTTGTATCTACAGCGGGAAGCCCTCGGCTCGGCGGGTTCTTTTTGCTCGCGCTTACTGATGTACGCCGGAGGCAAGAAGTAGTCAAGTATAGACCCTTGGGGACTGACTGTGTTTATTGCCTACGTTTTTCTAGTCCTCTTCGCCCTACTCCTGATTTACTTATTGGTCAAGAGTGCGAAGGGGGCTCTCTTTTCTCAAAAAAGAGACCATAAACCTCTCAGCCCTCTGGCAGAGGTCGCCGATAAAAACAGCTTTGATGCGGAAGCACTCTTCGCTCAGGTAGCGGAGGCCGCAGGGGAAGCCAAGTATGCGGTCATTGACTTTCAGACGACCGGCCTGTGCACGACCCCCGGCATGGAGGACAGAGTGCTCCAAGTGGCGTGGCTCATACTGGACGGCAACATGGTACTGGTGGACAAGAAGATCTTCATGGTACTCCAGGATACGGTCGGGTCCGCCGAAGCCCAAAGGGTGCACCACATCCGGCTCTCTGATCTCAGGAAGTACGGTCAGCCGGAAGAGCAGGTCATGTCCGACCTCTGGAGAAGCGTGAAGGACATCCCTACCCTGGTGTTTCACAACGCTGAGTACGACCTGGCTATCTGGCGCGGGAGCATGAGGAGGTACGCCCCGGAGTGGATCCCGCTACTGAATGCAAAAGATGTGCTCTGCACGATGTGCTATTTTCCCAGTCACTATGACGAGTTTCCTCGCTATCCATCGCTAATGCACCTGTCCTCTGCACTCAGCGGCATACCGGAGCACGAGCTGGTGACCAGCTTACCGGTGGCGTGGCGCAACGTCTGCCTTACCCGCTACTGTCTGGAGCAGATCAAGAGGCTGGAGTCAAGCGAGCAAGTAGAGTAGAGCAAGTAGAGGCTGTGTCGTCTGAAAATACGACACAGCCTCTACTTGCTTTTAGCGGCGTCCAATGGTTTAGTCTAAGTCCTTGAGTGGCTTGACATCTAGATTAACCGGCCGGATGAGGTTCTCAGGCTTTAGTATGAGCTCTAGTTGCTCGCGAGAGAGGACGCCCTTCTCAAGGACGACCTCGACGATGCTCTTGCCTGTTGCGACCGCCTCTTTGGCAATCTTTGTAGAGTTTTTGTAGCCAATATAGGGGTTGAGCGCCGTGACGATGCTTAGGCTCTTGTGCACCTCATCCTCACCTACCTGAGGATTGGCAGTAATCCCGACAACACAAAACTCCCGGAGGGTATCCATCGCTGTGATAAGGTACCCGGCGCTCTCAAAGCAACACTGCGCCATGATCGGCTCCATCGCATTCAGCTCCAACTGTGAAGCCTCTCCTGCCATAGTGACGCAGACATCGTTCCCGATGACCTTCATCGCCACCTGGGTGATGACCTCAGGGATGACAGGGTTGACCTTGCCGGGCATGATGCTGGATCCGGGCTGACGTGGTGGGAGATTGATCTCTCCTAGTCCTGCACGGGGACCGCTGGAAAGGAGGCGAAGGTCGTTGGAGATCTTGCTAAGCTTGACCGCAAGGCGCTTCAACGCTTGCGAGAAACCTATGAGATGAGACGTATCTGACGTGGCACCCACCAAATCCTCAGCAGAGGTGATACTCCACCCGGTGAGCTGCCTGAGTGCTTCGGTCACCGCATGACGGTACTCAGGCTCCGAGCAAATACCGGTACCAATAGCGGTAGCTCCCATATTGACGGAGAGGAGCTGGTCGGCAGCCTGCTTGAGGTTGGGAATCTCCTCCTTGAGGATGGAGGCAAAGCCATTGAAAGTCTGCCCGAGGGTCATCGGCACCGCATCTTGGAGCTGAGTACGCCCCATTTTGATCAGATCCTTAAACTCCTCGCCCTTCACGAGAAAGGAGTCGATCAGCTTCTGTAAATGGGGAATGAGCTCTATGTAAGTACGATACAATCCTAGATGAATAAATGTAGGGTACGCATCATTGGTCGACTGAGACAAGTTTGTATGGTCATTGGGCGAAATCGCTTTATAGTCCCCCGGCTCTTTCCCCATGATCTGCAGGGCACGATTGGTGATCACCTCGTTGGCGTTCATATTGGTCGAAGTACCTGCTCCTCCCTGGATCATATCCACCACGAAGTGCTCATGGTGCTGTCCTTTTCGGATCTCTTCACAGGCTTGGTTTATCGCATTGAAAATAGCATCAGGGAGAAGCCCGATCTGATGATTGGCGATAGCTGCAGCCTGCTTCGTGAGGGCCATGGCCTCTACAAAGTAGGGGTAATGATTGAGATGAAAAGGGGAAAACTGAAAGTTTATCAGTGCTCTCTGAGTCTGTACACCGTATAGCCTGTCACACGGAATCTCTAAGTCACCCAACAAGTCTCCCTCGAGACGTGTTTTTTTATGCTCCATAACTACGTAAAGTCTTAAAGGTATTGGAATTTTCTAGTTGTTCGGATCCAAAGGTAGACAATTTTCCCATAATCAGCTACAGCGCATCCCAGGATCATAAGCAGAGACACGGTCTTCTCCACGAGTATGAGAAACTAAAAGGCGGCAAGCCCCTCACGCATTTGAAGTTTAAAGGTAGTTGGTGGGCACTGAGCATTATGACCTTACCGCGGAGGAGTTGGACTTTATCATCAATTACGACATCAAGTACCGCATGGAGGATAAGCCAAGGAAGACGACAAGGCATCAAGTCCCCCTATTTTAGCCTGACGTGGAGTGGCAAAAAATTTGACGGATAGAAGAGAAATGTTTCCAGTAGGAAACAAAATGATTTGACGGATAGTAGAGATCTGTTTCCTACTGGAAACTTTTTCAGTACACGTCAATACGTCCTTTTTGTGTAGCTTTGTGGGTGTACGTATACTGTTTAACACTTATATCTTCGCATGAATAAGATCGTAAGCAAGAAGTACCTCTCCGAGAGAGTGGTACGCATGGAAATCGAAGCACCACGCATAGCCAAGTCCAGACGTGCCGGTCACTTCGTCATTGTCAGAGTCGGAAAACTGGGAGAGCGCATCCCCCTCACCATCACAGAGTCAGATACCGAGAAAGGAACCATCACCATCGTTGTCCAAAATGTAGGACGTAGCTCCAGCAAACTCTGCGCCCTAGAGGAAGGGGAGTATGTCACCGATGTGGTCGGACCTCTAGGCAAAGCTACAGATATCCGCAAGTACGGCACTGTAGTCTGTGCAGGTGGCGGTGTAGGTGTTGCTCCTATTTATCCGATCGTACAAGCCATGCACAAAGCCGGGAACCGAGTGATCGTCGTACTGGCAGCGCGCACCAAGGACCTCATCATCCTCGAAAAAGAGATGAGAGCCGTAGCCGATGAGGTGGTCATCATGACCGATGATGGCTCCTACGGCAAAAAGGGAGTGGTGACAGTCGGAGTCGAGGAGGTACTACAGCGTGAGCCGGTAGACTTGGTGGTAACCATAGGCCCGGCGATCATGATGAAGTTTGTGGCAGAGCTGACCAAGAAGTATAATGTGCGGACACTAGCCAGCCTAAATACCATCATGGTAGATGGGACCGGCATGTGCGGTGCTTGCCGCGTGACCGTAGGGGGTGAAACAAAGTTTGTATGCGTAGATGGTCCGGAGTTTGATGCTCATCAAGTGGACTTCAACGAGATGCTCCTTCGCATGAGTGCCTTTAGAGACCAAGAACTACTCACGAATCAAAAGAAATAACTCCATGACCGACACCGAACTAATCAAGACGAGAAGAAAAGAGGCTTGGCGCACCGAGCTTCGCAAGAGCATCAAGTCCAAGGATCGCATGAGCATGGAGAGAGTCACCATGCCAGCACTGGATGGAGCTTATCGAGCAAAAAACCACGAAGAGGTCAACCAAGGGCTCACGATCGAGATGGCTGTCAGCGAATCACACCGCTGCCTAGACTGTCCGGACCCTACCTGCATGACAGGATGTCCGGTAAGCATACACATACCCTCCTTCATCAAAAACATTGAGCGAGGCGAATACCTAGAGGCAGCAGCCGTCATCCGAGAGACCAGCTCACTACCCGGAGTCTGCGGACGAGTCTGCCCGCAAGAAAAACAGTGCGAAAAGCACTGCATCTATACCCTGCAGCTCAAGAAGCCGGCAGTCGCTATCGGGCACTTGGAGCGGTTTGTTGCGGACTACGAGCGTCGTGCGATAGAGGAGGGTGAAGCTCAAGAAACACAGGTAGCAGCTGCCCCGAATGGGACAAAGGTGGCGGTCATAGGGAGTGGTCCCGCCGGACTCTCCTGTGCGGGCGACTTGGCAAAGCTGGGCTACGACGTCACGATCTTCGAGGCACTCCACGAGCTGGGTGGCGTCCTACGCTACGGCATCCCGGAGTTTCGTCTACCGAATGACGTGGTAGACTTTGAGCTGGAGCAAATGAAGAAGCTGGGAGTCAAGTTTGAGACCAACACCATCATCGGCAAGACCATGTCCTACGATGATCTCAAGGAGGAGGGCTTCAAGGCTATCTTTGTAGGTAGTGGTGCGGGACTCCCTCGCTTCATGCACATCCCGGGAGAAAACCTAGTCGGCGTCATGTCCAGCAACGAATACCTGACACGTATCAACCTCATGCATGCCAACTCTCCCGAGGCTGATACTCCTGTCGCCAGAGGGAAGCGTGTCGCAGTGATTGGCGGAGGAAATACCGCCATGGACTCTGTACGTACCGCTCTCAGACTGGGGGCAGAGCGTGCGATGATTGTCTACAGACGCAGCGAGGAAGAAATGCCGGCACGTCTGGAGGAGGTACACCACGCTAAGGAGGAAGGTGTAGAGTTTTTGACCCTACACAACCCTGTCGAGTACCTAGACGATGGAAAGGGCAAGATACGAGCTATGCGTCTTCAGCGGATGGAGCTCGGAGAGCCCGATGCCAGTGGACGCCGCAGACCGATACCGGTAGAGGGAGACATTACCGAGATTGAGGTAGATGAAGTGATCGTGAGCGTAGGCGTCTCCCCCAACCCCATCGTACCCCGTGCTTTCAAGGGCTTAGACATTACAGACAGAGGTACAATCAACGTGAACGAGGAGACCAACCAAAGCGATCTGCCGGACGTATTTGCAGGTGGGGACATCGTCAGAGGTGGCGCAACCGTTATCCTAGCCATGGGCGATGGTCGCAAAGCCGCCGCAGGGATACATCGGTACCTCACGGGGTTAGAGTAGCCCCTACACCTTTGTCAAGTCCAAATTTTGATATACCTTTGTGGAACAATTAAATAAGATCAGGTATAAAAACAACACAATACACTTTTGAGAATATGAAAAGAATTCTGACAATCGCCGCAGCAACTGCCATTGCACTAGTTGGTTGCAGCAAAAACAATGAGTTCAAGGTATCGGCAGATAACCTCCCCAACGAACTGAACAATCAGACGGTCTACTTCATCGAAGAAATGACCCCTACCCCATTTGACTCTGTGGTTGTCACGAACGGCAGCTTCGAGAAGACCTTTGCTGATCCTACATCTGATCACAGTATTTTCGTTAGCCTTGGCTCCTCCGGCTTCGTGAGAGTAATCCCTGAGTCTACACATGTACGCATTGTCAAGACCGACGACGAAATGATGCCCTTCGAGGTTACTTCAAACGACCCCAACAGCCTCAACATCCAACTACAGCAGTACACCAAGGAGACCAACACCGCACTCATTCCCATTCAGAAGGAGTACTCTGAGGCTGTAAAGAACTACAGAAGCCTCCAGGCAAGTGAAGATCCTGGAGAGGAGAAGGTCAAGGCAGTTGAAGATCAAATCAACGCAATCGGTGAGCGCTATACGAAAACCAGCAATGAGATCAATCGCAAGTACTACGATGCCAACAAGGATAACTTTATCGGCGTACTGGCTTTCCGCGAGCTAAGCTTCGACAACGATCAGGAGTGGATCGATGCGTACGAAAATAGCGGTCAGCTCATCAAGGATAACGAGCAAAACAAGGCTCGCTACGAAAAGCTGGTCGTTGCTGCAGAGACAGCTGTCGGCAAGCAGTACAAGGACTATACCATTGAGGATGGTCTGGGCAACAGTGCTCAGCTCAGTGACTATCTAAAAGACGGTCGCTACCTGCTCGTTGACTTCTGGGCATCTTGGTGTGGTCCCTGCCGTCAGGCGATGCCTCACCTTGCAAAGCTCAATCAAGAAAAAGCAAACACCCTACGTGTACTGAGCATCGGCGTATGGGAGGAGAAAATAGAGGACAACAACAAGGCTAAGCAAGAGCTCAACATGACCTGGGAGACCCTCTTTGACAAAGAGAGCAAGGGTGTAGAGCTGTATGGCATCGAGGGTATACCTACGATACTGCTTATCTCCCCCGAGGGTGAGATCGTGGTACGTACACACTCTCCTGCAGCCATTGACGAAAAGCTGGCTGAGCTGAATCTCTAATAGCAACGCAGTATTTGCACAAAAGGAGCCTGCTCCTTTGACTCAATGCAGGTCCACCGAGATACCAAGTGATATCTCGGTGGACTTTTTCTTTTCAGGCTACGGATGAAGCAAAAGAAACAGGCGATCTTCGGCATGGCGTATCTTATTTACCCCCTATAATAGCGAGTGCATTCCTCAGAATAGGGTATATTTGCTTCCTAGGATATCAAAACAAAATTATATAGTACTAACAAAAACAATGTCAACCCACACTACTACCGTACCGGACGCCTCCGGTCACACGCTTCGGGACAATGGATTTGTCCGCTGGTTCATGCTGATTCTCATCGCACTGACGATGCTTTTTGCCTACATGTTTGTAGACGTCTTGTCGCCTCTACAATCACAGCTGGCAGAGTACCTTGACTGGGACGGTAGAGTTTTTGGCACCTACGCAGGTAGCGAGTTTTTTGCCAACGTTTTTTTGCTCTTCCTCATCTTTGCCGGGATCATTCTGGACAAGATGGGCGTGCGCTTCACCGCTATACTGTCCGGTTCGCTCATGGTACTCGGAGCCGGGATCAAGGTATACGCCCTCAGCCCTTCATTCAATGCCGGCGGGACATGGCTCTATGACATCCTGAACAGCTTTTCGGTCAACTTCCCGGTATCTGCAAAGCTCTCCTGCTTTGGCTTTGCCATATTCGGGATGGGCTGCGAGATGGCAGGTGTCACTGTATCCCGTGCGATCGTCAAGTGGTTCAAGGGCAAAGAGATGGCGATGGCGATGGGCATCGAGATGGCAGTAGCCCGTCTGGGTGTCTTTGCCGTGCTCAATACCTCACCCTACATCCACGAGTGGATGATGGGCAAGCTCGGTGACGTACATGGGCTGGATGCCATACGAGCGATACAAGCTCCGGTGTTCTTTGTCTTCATCCTGCTTTGCGTCGGGCTGCTCATGTACCTCATCTACGGCATCTTCGACAAAAAGCTCGAGAAGCAGGAGGCTGAGCTACGCCTTGCGACCGATCAGGAGGAAGAGGAGCCCTTCAAGTTTTCCGACCTCAAGTATGTCTTCGGTAGCAAGATATTCTGGCTGGTGGCGCTTCTCTGCGTTCTCTACTACTCTGCAATATTTCCTTTCCAGAGATTTGCGACAAACATGCTCGAGAGCAACCTTGGACTGGACAACGCCACTGCTGCCGGGATATTCAGTCTCTTCCCCATTGGCGCGATGTTGATCACTCCGTTCCTGGGGCTCTTCCTGGACCGAGTAGGCAAGGGAGCCACCATGCTGATGGCAGGTGCGGTGCTCATGATCGTATGCCACCTCACATTCGCCATCTATCCTTTCGACAGCTCATCCACCTCGATCACAATTGCCCTGGCAGCTATCGTGGTGCTGGGTATCTCCTTTTCGCTGGTGCCGGGTGCCCTATGGCCCTCTGTCCCCAAGCTGCTGGATGAAAAGATACTTGGCTCTGCCTACTCCGCTATATTTTTTATTCAAAACATCGGGCTGATGCTGACCCCTATAGCCATAGGTGCGGTACTGGATGCGACCAACCCCGATGTGCCGGCAGGCGAAGCCCTCAACTATACTCCTGCGATGCTGGTATTTACCAGCTTCGGAGTACTGGCACTCCTCATCAGCTTTATACTCAAGGTCTACGACCGCAAGAAAGGCTTTGGTCTGGAGGAGCCCAACATCAAGAAAGTAGAAAAATAAGTCCGTCTGTTTTCCCCGTGCAGACCATGCGAAAAAGTTTCACAGATAGTAGCGAAAAGTTTCCAGTAGGAAAGAAAACGATTTGACGGATAGTAGAGATCTGTTTCCAGTAGGAAACTTTTAGCCCTCAGGCAGCAAGTTTTTCACCTTCTCTATTTTGTTGGCTGCTAAAGGGATATAGTCAGAGCAAGGGGGATGCCGAAAGTACTTTCGGCATCCCCCTTGCTTTTACTTGAGCCGCTTTGGTGCTCGCGGTGTTAGTCCTTTGTCACCTTTGCGGTGTAGTACATAACCACGGCTAAAATGACGAATAGAGCCAGGCTACCGGCTAGCAGGGCGTAGGCTGCCAGCTGCAAGAGCATGTATATGACGAGGTACAGCAGCGACATGATGGCACAGAGGAGGAGTGCTTCTTTCTTAGTTTGCAGCACTGCTCTGAAGTAGAGGGTATTGAGAGCTATCGTCATCACTGCGGCGATAAGATACGCCCAGCCGAACCCAATGATCTCACTAAAGGAGAGCAGCAGGGTATAGAAGAGCACAAGCGATGCTCCCGAGAGTACATAGTGGATGATATTGATGCTCTGCCCCCTTCGGCGGAGGGTTAGCTCGATGAGGTATACCGAGAGCAGGGTAAGGATGATCACCAATATGCCATACTTGGTGCTTCGCTCTGTCTGGGCATAGTGATCGGCAGGATCTATCAGGCTCACGAAGTGGCTGTTGTTGAGTAGAGCAGGCCGCTGGTCATCGGTCACATAGCTGTCCTCAAAGAAGGTGTCGAACTCCGCTACAAATCCCTCCTTGTCTATCTCGTGAGCGGTCGGTAGCTGCCGCCCCTTGAAGGATGGATTGGCCCAGTTGCCCTTGATCGTTGTCTTAGCCGTAGTTGCATTGGCAAGGATGCCAAAGTGCTCGCTTCCTCTGATGTCCAGATTCAATTGAAACGAGATGTCCCCAAAGTTTTCGTCAAGCACCAGTGGGTACCTCGCAGACTGAACCCCTGCCTTGAGGGTACGATCTTGATCGTATGAGTAGGAGAAATCCCAGGTGAGCACCGATGGCTCCAGATCATCATCGATGATGGTACTCAGACCGGATGAGGGGTCAGACTTCATCTTTAGCTTCTTCCCATTTACTTGGATGTAGACGATGTCTTTGTAGCCCACCACATCGCTTATAGAGAGGCTAATCTTTGCTCTCTCAAGGTCGTACTCCCCGGGGACCTCGGCGATGGCATCCCGGATATCTTGTGCACTCCAAGTCCCTTGGACATCTGTGATGGCGTTGTAGACCGCTACTTCGTATATGCTTCGGTGTCGGCGCTCTATAGCCAGATCTGCTGCAGCACTGACCTCCTTGGGCAATAGGTATAGGAACTTCTCCTGCACCTGCTTGCTGCTACTTTTGGTGGTGGGGGTGTAGGGGATGACCAGTACGGGCGTAAAGAGGTTTTGGCTCTGCCCCCAACGGCTGGTTATCTCTGACTTGACCTTTCGTCCCTCATACTTTCGATCACGCACCAACTCATTGACCATAGCCAGTGGAATAAGTAGGAGAAGGCAAAAGAGACCAAGCAACAGGGTCTTGATCAAAAATGATGTGGAGTGTTTACTGCTGTCCGACATACTACTATTATCTAAATGGTTGGAAAAATTTCTATCGCTGTTCATGACATATGATCATGTCTGATAGGTTTATAGCACTCCCAAAAGTACTCAAAATACTTGGATATTGTTTGTTTGCTTCTACTCCGGGGATGTCCTGCATAAGAACTTGGAGCGACGGCTCTATTTTTCGCGTCCAAAAAGATGAATGTGTGGTGAAAAATAGGTATCTTTGCGCTACTTGCCCAGATGGCGGAATAGGTAGACGCGCTGGTCTCAAACACCTGTGGAGCAATCCGTGCCGGTTCGATCCCGGTTCTGGGCACTTTGAAACGCATTGAGTATCGGGATTGTCATCGGCAGTCTCGCTACTTTTTGTTTGTGTGGCAGTGAACGGCAGGGGATGGTTTTTGAACAAAATGACCTTTTACTTGGTTATACCGACAGAAGCACGACGGGGACGTTCCCTGCATGGACAGACACACCAATAAAATAGCACAACAGTAGACTTTTTTATGAGACAGCTAAAAATCGAGAAATCCATAACCAGCAGAGATGATGCGGTGATGAACCGCTACATGAAGGAGGTGGCGAAGGAAGAGATGATCACCCCGGAGGAGGAGGCTGAGCTGGCTATGAAGATTCAGCGACACGACGAGGAGTCGCAGGCTGCAATAGATAAACTTGTCCGAGCTAACCTGCGCTTTGTCATCTCAGTGGCAAAGCAGTATCAGGATCTGGGTCTGCCCTTGATCGACTTGATCAACGAGGGAAACCTGGGTATGATCCGCGCCGCACAGGGCTTCGATGGATCAAGGGGATTCAAGTTCATCACCTACGCTGTATGGTGGATCCGTCAGAGTATCCTGAAGGCTCTGGGCGACCAGGGACGTATCGTGCGCCTGCCACAGAACCAGGTGGGTAACGTAACGAAGCTGAAGAGTGCCAGAGACCGTTTTGAGCAACTGCATCAGCGCCTGCCATCACCTGAGGAGCTAGCTGAGGAGCTGGACATGGATGTGGATAAGGTCATCGACATTATCCAGATTGATAAGGGCGAGGTGTCGGTGGACAAGACCTTTGAGGACGGCGAGAGCAGCACGCTCCTAGACGTCATGACCGATGAAAACGCACCGGCAGTGGATGGCAGCCTCCTCGATGAGTCGCTATCAAGAGAGATCTTCTCTGCCATGCAAGTACTCAACGAGCGGGAGCGCTTTGTACTGGTCCATACGTTTGGACTTGGTGGTGCACCTGAGATGAGCCTGGATGAGATCGGTGCAGAGGTGGGGCTCAGTCGTGAGCGTGTGCGTCAGATCCGTGAGAAGGCAATCCGTCAGCTCCGTAAGGATAGCGACAAGACACAGCTAAGGAGCTACCTAGGCTAGTCCCGGCACAGTCAAAGAATAATACAAGTGCCCCGGGCTTGCGGTATAGCAGCCCGGGGCACTTGTATTATCCGGATTTCTTCGCAGTAGGCCTACCCTTTTCTATCTACAAGCCTTGGCTCCTAAGTCCTTCGGTGATCGTGGCGAAGGTATAGCCCTGCTCCAGTAGCCAGTCCAGTGCTTTGGGGAGCGCATAGCTGAGCTTGTCCCAAGCCTTGATGGAGTCGTGAAAGACGATGATGGAGCCATCCCGGGTATAGCGCTTGACGTTAGCGAGAACCTGCTCGGGTGTCACCAGCGTGCTATAGTCCCGCGTCACTACATCCCACATGATGGTCCGAAAACGAGCCGATAGCGCTCGGTTTTGGAGTGGTCCCATGTGTCCGTGTGGCGGTCTGAATAGCTCAGAGCCAATCAGTGCATGCGCCTCCAGCGTATCCTCTAGGTAGTTATCTGTAGAGGTCGATAAACCTTGGAGGTGATGATAGGTGTGATTGCCTACCTCATGCCCGGACTCTACCACTTTCTCATAGATATGCGGATACTTGTAGATGTTGTCTCCGACCATGAAGAACGTAGCTCGTATGCCTCGACTCTCCAGCTGATCCAACACCCAAGGGGTGATGATGGGCATCGGTCCATCGTCAAAAGTAAGGTATACCGTCTTGTATCCCTTCAGGTCCAAAGTGGGCATCCGCCACGTCGCACCCCTAAAAAGAAGGCGATAGAGTATAGGTGGTTGCTCTATGAGCATTGGTGATCTACTGGAGCTGATTGGCTATCCGGAGATAGCTCTCTTGGTAAAACTTTACTTTATCTCCGTATTTAGCTTGGAGTGACCCACCACCTACCGCCTCATTGAGACGTAGCAACTCTGAGGATACAATCACAGCCATCTCCACTTCTTTCAGGTTGAGCACAAAGTGTTCCGCCCTCAGCCTAAAGTACCAGTCAAGGTCATTAAGATTGTTGTCCAGTATCTCAGTAGAGATTGCCTCAGCCGTGGCGAGGTCTCCCAGTTCGCTGTAGGCTCTGATAATACTCAGTGACGATGCGCTGTGAGGGATGACATCGGAGCGAATGGCACGCTGAGACAGGTCCAGCACCTCCTTGGCTCGTATCGTATCTCCCTCTTCAATCAGAGCGAGCGCCAGCTTCCCAAAGACTTGAGAACGGTAGGTCTCACACATGCGACGGTTGTTTTCATCCATATACACTCCGGGGATATCGGCGCCGCCCCAGCGGAATTTCCGGGTCACGTTCTCGTACATCCTCTTGGTGTCGACCTTAGCAGGTGTGCCTTCGGTCACAAAGGGCATGATTTGAAAGGCCATACCCGTCTGCCTCATATGCGGTGTCATCCCTACTTGATCGCCTTCGCCCACCGTGATGCAGTAGTACATCGGTCGCTCAAAGCGGTTGGCATCCATCATGTCGAGGATGACCATCTCCTGCTTACCGAGATAGCTCTTTTTGCTGAGGTCAAAGATCATCACCGGCTCCGATATGTATGCCGTATCTGAGGGGTAGATAGCACCGGTCTTGATCAGCTCCTTGGGATCGTACTCCAGGGTCAGCTTGGTCGTTGGCAGGTAGTCGATCTCCTGAGATATACCGGGCACTCGCTTTAGTCGGGGATCATCGCTGGCGATGAAGTCCAGACCGGTTCGTACCTTTATCGGCTCCTCACTGGATGGGATAATGTATGCCACTCCACGACGGTCTCCACCGTACTGCTCGAGTCCCCAAGTGATGGGGAGCGGAGCCGACTCATAGTGCCGGCGCTTCATCTGTTCGATATACCAGTCTGCCTGTAGATAGGAGGTGTTGCAGACCTTGAGATCCTGGCGTACCCCCTCCACCTCTTGAGCGTACCAGAGGGGGAAGGTATCGTTGTCTCCGTTGCAGAAAATGATCCCGTTCTCCTCGCAGCTCTCCAGGTAGTTGCTTCCAAAGTCGCTGGCAAGCGATCGCCCACTACGGTTGTGGTCATCGTAGTTCTCCGCCAGTACGAGTGTAGGTACGCCGAGACAAAGGATGGCAATGAGCGCCGCAAGCTTGGGGGCACTCTGCCGGTTATTCTTCGTAAATATATTGTACAATGCCGGCACGCCAAACCCGATCCATATGGCGAACGCATAAAAAGACCCTACATAAGCATAGTCACGCTCACGTACCTGATAAGGGGTCTGATTGAGATACAGCACGATCGCGATACCTGTCATGAAAAACAGTGCCAGGATGATCCAGAAGTTCTCCCTGCTTCTCCGCCTGCCGTAGAGCTGCATCAGCAGTCCCAAAATACCCAGGATCAGTGGCAGCATAAAGTAGCGGTTGTATCCCGCATTATCCTTGACAAATGTAGGCAAGTCATCCTGTGGTCCCAGGAATATACTGTCGATGAAAGGAATACCCGTGATCCAGTTGCCCTTGGTGATCTCTCCTTGTCCCTGCAGGTCATTCTGGCGACCACTAAAGTTCCACATAAAGTAGCGCCAGTACATATAGTTCAGCTGGTACGAGAAAAAGTAGCGTAGGTTCTCTGCGAAAGTAGGTACCACTACCGAACGGTTCTCCCCGCGCTGTACGATGTTCTTGGTCTCGCCCGTGACATTTCCCCAGATCTCATAGCCTTGCTTGAAGTGAGGCAGCATATTACTATGCATACGAGGGAAAAGCATCTTCATGTCGTCTCGGAACTCCAGTTTTTCCGATACCACTGCGATGTACTTATCCTTGTCGGACGGATTGTACTTCGGCGCCCTCCTATAGGTCGTTGACTTTGTCGTCACGGCATTGCCGCGGGCATCGTACTTCGGGAGGGAGGCATAGGTCTGTCCGTAGATCAGAGGGGTGCTTCCATATTGCTCGCGAGAGAGGTAGTAGCGGAGCGAAAACACATCGGACGGAGTATTTTGGTTCATCGGGATATCCGAGTTGGCGCGTATCAGGATCACGCCATAGGTGCTCAAGCCTATGAAGAATACAAACATAGCTGCCGTGCTCAGTCCCAGCGCATGACCGGGCAGTGTTTTCCGGCTAAAGAGGTACCAGATCAGCCCTGCGATGATCACCAGTGGTATGATCCAGCCCTCACCCATGAAGGGGATACCCATGAGGAGCACGCTGCAGAAAAAGCCTATACGCAGCAGGTTCGAACGAGACTGCTCCGAGCATGCGGCGCAAAAGGTAACCACGAGCGTGGCAATGAGCAGCACCATGTAAAATGCCAGACCACTATTGAAGGGCAGGCCAAGGGTATTGACAAAGAATAAGTCGAAGTACCCCGCAATCTGTGGTACCCCCTGTATGATTCCAAACATGATGATCGCAATGAGTGCGAAAGAAACCAATACCGTGATGACCCCACCCTTCCAGGTTGGGTGCTCCTGCTTCTTGAAGTAGTAGATCAGGGCCATTGCGGGAATAGCCAGCAGGTTGAGGAGGTGGACTCCCACACTTAGCCCCATCAGATAGGCGATCAGTATGAGCCACCGGTCTGCCACAGCACTATCCTCAGTCTCCTCCCACTTGAGCATCAGGTAAAAGACTATAGCCGTGAAAAACGAAGAAAACGAGTAGACCTCTGCCTCCACTGCACTGTACCAAAAGGTGTCTGTGAAAGCAAAAAGGAGTGCCCCGACCAAAGCTCCACCCAAGCCTAAGATAGCTTGGTCAGAGGGTAGCCGGTACTCCGGATCCATAGAGGAGCGCAGCCCATAGCTACGACGGATCAGGTGGCTGATGGTGCGGAAAAGAATCAATATAGTCCCACCTGCCAGTATGGCGCTCAAGCTGTTGGCAGCAATAGCGATCCACCGACTGCCGGCTGGGAAGAAGTGGGAAAAGAAGTTGTACACCAGCATGTAGAATGGCGCACCGGGCGGGTGCCCGACCTCCAGCTTGTGAAATGTAGTGATGAACTCGGGGCAATCCCAGACACTGGCACTCTTCTCCATCGTAAGGAGATAGACCACCGTACTGATGACGAATACCAGGTAGCTGAGTATACGCTCCCACTGCTTGTACTGGCGCTGTAGCATATTGATTGTTCCTGAATGATGCTGTAAAAACTACACAAAGGTACCAAAAAACAATGGCTCACTCGTTTACCATAAAAGTCCTTCCAAGAGCAATCGCATTATGAAATCTTCCTATTTTTTCCTGCACCGGATCGAAGCAAAAAATTTGACGGATAGTAGCGAAAAGTTTCCAGTAGGAAAGAGAACGGTTTGACGGATAGAAGCGAATGATTTCCAGCAGGAAACTTTTTACCATCGGGGGTCCTATTTTTCATTGCCTGCATCTATTTGTCTACCAGAGACCTACACGCCTCGGCATTTCGACGCCGTTTCGGATGCCGATCCCGTCTGCCGACATGAGTATATAGTCGGGGCTGGCTCTGATGACCGGGGTTTGATATTTGAGGTGGTGAGGTGCGATTTTATGCCGCTAAAGAGAGTAGTGACAAAAGCAGAACCCGCTCAGAGCCGACCGAAACGGCTTTGAGCGGGTTTTCTATGGTGATTGAGCTGGGACTCGAACCCAGAACCTACAGCTTAGAAGGCTGTTGCTCTATCCAGTTGAGCTACTCAACCATCCCTCTTATTTTTGGCAAAGGTACTAAAAACATCAGACTTCGCAAGAAAAATCTCTCCTCAAGCTACGGAATTCCCGATGGCTCGAGGAGAGATTGAGAGTAAACTAACCTGACGCCTTACTTACGGAGCTCATGTATCGCCCCGATGAAGTGCAGGGACTGGGTATCCGAGGAGGTCATGGAGACGGTGGCAGACCCATTTGGGAAGGCGTTTAGGAGATAGGTAACCTTATTTCCGCTCTCTTGATCGGTATAGATTTCTACGATCAGGTCATCTTCACGACCGGGGGAGATTTCGTACCCTATGATCTTTCCTTGGAAGGTCAGTGGGCCATCCTCTCTGCTGATGGGAGCCCGATAGCTGACCCCGAAGAATGGCAGATAGCTATCGATGCTGTCTCCCTTGATCTCGAAGCCAAAGCCGTAGGGGTTGAAGTTGGTCGGCACGTACCGACCAGTGACGTTGAGTAGCTCAAACCTCCACTCTCGTTCGCTGAGAAATCGCTCAAGCTCTGCAGACGACTCGAAGGTCTTTCCCGGAGCATACTCCTTTTTCGAAAAGAGAGCACAGCTCACCAGTAGCATAGTGGTGGCTATGAATAACAGGGTTCGCTTCATCTTTTTTCTGAGATATTGTAGGTTGAAAAATAACGAAACCGTCGTGTGTGCTACTTCAACTCTTTGAGCAGCACCTCTACCGCAGTCTCCAGCTGTGTGTCGACACCCTTGAGAGCTTTGGTAAAGTCGAGCGGTGCTTTGACATCCGGCTCCAGCTGGTGGTTCTCAAGGAAGTAGCCCTCGGCAGTCCTATAGCCGACAGCCGGGATGCCGAAGTACAGGCTCGGATCCTGCAGAGTCACCCAGTTGACCGAGGTCATGGTCCCCGGGACAGGCATCCCCACCACCTTGCCAATACCCATGTACTGATAGACCCAAGGGGTACCGTGGGCGTTGGAGTAGTCCATTTCACACGTCACCATCACACTTGGCTTGGTCCACCTGCGCGAGGGCATATCGCAGTAGTAGCGACCGCGTATCTCCTGGGTCAGATACTTCTTGCCGGAGAAGAGCACCTCTATATCCTCATGGAGTCGTCCGCCACCATTGTAGCGCACATCGATGACGATGCCGTCTCTCTGGTAAAACTTGCCAAGCGCTTTGGCGTACACAGTACGGTAGCTGGCATCATCCATGGTGGGGATATGGACGTACCCGAGCCTGCCATTGGAGAGGCGATCCACCTCTGCCTCACGCTGTGCAACCCAGCGATCGTACAGCAGACCGTTGAGCTTGGAGCGGCTGATCGGCTTGATCACTTCGTCCCAGCTCTGTCCGCTTGGCGAGGTGAAGGAGACAAGGGTAGCCTTGCCCGCCTTTCCCTCCAAGAGTGGAAAGAGGTCGGTGTCCGGTGCTATCTTTTGTCCATCAATGGCGGTGATGTAGTCACCCGCCTTGACCTTGCTGCTGTATACATCAAACGGGCCGCCCACGACGACCTCCTCTACCCGTACCCCCTTGGGGTCGGGGGTAAAGTCTAGGAAGAGACCCAGCTCGGCAGTCCGGGGAGCACTGTTTGGTGCAGCATAGCCGGACCCGGTGTGGGAAACATTGAGCTCGCCAAGCAACTCCGAAAGCATCTCGGCAAAGTCGTGATTGTTCGTGATGTAGGGCACAAACTTCTTGTAGTGCTTGGTGAGAGCCTGCCAGTCTACCCCATGCATGCTTTCCTCATAGAAGCGCTCACCCTCCTCACGGCATACGTAGTCGTACATGAATGCTCGCTCCAGATCTTGATCAAGCCTCATCTCTGCCTCGAAGGCAATGGGGCTGATCCTTTCAGATGAGAGATTCATTTTCTTGAGTTCGTTACCACTGATGAGGAAGAGGTCCTTCTCCTCCCGGTCGGGTGCCATTTGGAAGTAGCTTCCGTTCATTTTGTTTAGAAGCGTCGTGCTGCCTTCGCGCAGGTCTTTTACCCAGAGGTCGTATCCGTCTTCAAAAGCGGCCATGTAGTAGAGCTTTTTGCCATCCTCCGTGATGTAAGCATCACCAAGATTGGAGGACGCCGGTGTGAGCCTCAGGATGCGTCGCTCGATATTGTCGAGCTCCACGAGGATCTCTTTTTGCTCATCCTTTTTCTCTTCCTTATCCTCTGCCTCTTCTTTCTTCTTGGCTTCTTTTTCAGCATCTGAGAGCAGCTCGTACTCCTCTTTGCTTAGCTGGAACTTGTTGAACGCCTCTCTGTTGAGAAAGACGATCATCACATCGTTCATCGACCCCCAGGAGGCGTGGTTGCGCATACCATACTGCTCCGAAGAGTAGATGATCGCATCACCACCCATCACGAAGCGGGGATTGGTAGCAAAGTAACCGCTATTGGTGAGGTTGTGGAGCGTGGGTTTGGACTCAGTGACACTGGCCAAGACAACGTCCGCATAGGGCTCGTGGTGGTTGGTCGTCATATTGAGTGCCAACCACTTGCTATCCGGTGACCAAGTGAAGCTGAGGTCTCCATCCCGATAGCTAATCACATCACTGTCCACGATCAGGCGTACTCGCTTGTTCGCCACATTGTACACCGCCACTTTATTTCGATCCTTCACAAAGGCGATCTCCTTGCCATCCGGAGAGAATAGCGGGCCCATCTTCTCACTCTTGTCACCGGGGATCAGCTTCTCCTCCTTTATCAGAGTCGCATAGGGAAAGGCTTTCTCTTCGTCACGAACGATGCGTGCCACATACAGGTCACTCTTGCCATTGCGCTGACTCGCATAGACCAAGCTACGACCATCTGAGCCAAAAGTCACCGAAGACTCCTCGGCGGCTGTATCTGTGATGCATTTGGTTGTCTTGTAGTCGGACGAGGTCACAAACACCTCTCCCCGAATCACAAAGGCTATCTGCTTGCCATCTGCCGAGACATCCGCCGAAGTAATGCCACCGCGTAGTCGGAGGTTCTCGGTCAGCTTCGGTCCCAGATCATTGTGAATCTGCACCTTTACTTTCTTTGGCTGAGCGCCGGCTGTGAGGGTGTAGATCTCTCCGTCATAGCCAAACGCCAGAGTATTGTCCTTGGCAATAGAAAGGAAGCGTACGGGGTGAGTCTTGAAGTTGGTCAGCTGTCTCGCCTCTGCGCCCGGGCGAGCATCGGCAGTAAAAAGGTTGAAGGATCCGCTGCGTTCACTCAGGAAGTAGAGTGTCTTTCCATCTGCAGAGAGCACAGGATTGCGATCCTCGCTATCAGAGTTCACCACAGGCGTGTACTTCCGACTGTCAAAGTCATACCGTACGATGTCCCGAGCCACAGAGTTCTTCTGGTGCTTTCGCCAGTAGTTCTCCATTCCTTTTTGATCTTCGTAGAGCATGTACTTCCCATCCGGAGCCAGTGTCGCCGCAGAGAGCGGAGTACCCATCACCAGCGTCGTGCGTCCGCCCTCCACCAGTACGCGATACATCTCCCCCATGCGTGTGGGGTGCAGAGCACTCTCGGCATCATCCTGTATCTGTGCGGCGTAGTAGAGGTACTTCCCATCGTTGCTAAAGAACAGAGGTACTTCGGAGGTCGAGTGTGTGGTCACACGTCGGGCGGCACCGCCGTTTGCGCTCATGATGTAGATGTCTCTTGCCCCATGGTAGCGCGTGCTGACAAAGGCGATCCGGCTTCCATCGGGAGACCAGACGGGCTGGGTGTCGTACGCCTCATCGGTCGTCAGGCGCTGAGCCAAGCCACCGGTACTCTTCACCTTGTACAGATCTCCTTGGTAGGCAAAGGCTATCTCCCTCCCATCCGGAGAGATCGCCGGATAGCGCATCCAGAGTGGACCGCCCTCTTGGGCAAAAGCGACGAGGGAGCCAAACAGCAAGGCACAAAAGGTAAGTATCTTCTTAGTCTTCATCATTACAGTCTTCATTATTTGAGGTAACGGTCCATCCAGTCAAACCACGTGCGGTAAAAGAGCACACCATTCTGCGGCTGTAGGATCCAGTGGCTCTCATCCGGGTAGTAGAGAAGTCGGGCAGGTACTCCCTGCATTTTTGCCGCATCAAACGCCTGCATCCCCTGTGAGGAAACAATCCTAAAGTCATAGTCCCCTACCGAGATGAGGATGGGTGCTGTCCACTTATCCACAAACCGGTGTGGAGAGTTGGCAAAGGTCCGCTGTGCGATGGCGTTGTCCTTATCCCAGTATGCGCCACCCATATCCCAGTTAGCAAACCACTTCTCCTCCGTCTCCAGGTACTGCGCCTCGAGGTTAAAGATTCCGGCATGAGCCATGAGCGCTTTGAAGCGTCCCTCGTGGTGTCCTGCCAGCCAGAACACAGAGAAGCCACCATAGCTCGCACCGGTAGCCCCCAGTCGGGTCTCGTCCACATAGGGCTCCTTTGCGACCGTATCTATGGCGGTGAAGTAGTCCCTCATGTTTTGTCCGCCATAGTCGCCACTGATCTGTTCGTTCCATGCCTTGCCGAAGCCCGGCACACCATGTCGGTTCGGCAACACCATGATGTACCCACCGCTAGCAAAGGTGCGGATGTTCCACCTATAGCTCCAAAACTGGCTTACCGTGCTCTGTGGTCCACCCTGACAGTAGAGGATAGCCGGGTACTTCTTCGTGGCATCAAACTCGGGAGGCAGTACCGCCCACACCAGCATCTTCTCGCCGTTGGTCGTCGGGATCCACCGCTCTTGGATCGTGATGTTGCTAAACTGCGCCAGGTAGTCGTCATTTTCTGTCGTCAGCTTCTTCACCTGCTTCTTCCCTTCTTTGCAGAAGATATCCGTAGGGTGCTTCATCGACTGCATTCCAAAGACCACCACATCTCCCGTCCCGCTAAAGGAGGTGACGTCTGCCTGCTCAGGCTTATAGGTGCGTGTTACCTTACCTTTGAGGTCTATTTCAAAAAGACTCCCCAGCCCATGGTCGTTGCTGACAAAGCGTATCCGACGGTCTCCGTCCATCCAGACAAAGGCATCCACGAAGTTGTCGTACGCCTCGCTCAGGTAGGTTTTCTCACCGGTGCGGGTATCCATGATGAAGAGCCGTGTGAGGTCAGCCTCGTACCCATCACGCTCCATGCTGATCCAAGCAATATACTTACCATCCCCGGAGTAGGCAGGATGGGTATCGTAGCCCATCATCCCCTCGGTGATGTTTTGGGTCTCACCGGTATTCAGATCGTAGACGTAGATGTCGGTATTGGTAGAGATCGCATACTCCAGTCCGCTTTTCTTGCGGCATGAGTACGCCAGCTTCGTCCCATCGGGGCTCCAGCTAAGATCCTCCATGCCACTAAAGGGCTTGGTGGGGACCTCGTAGGGCTCGTCCGTCCCTAGGACAGGCGTCAGCTCCATACTGAGCAGACCATCCTGGGATACCTGAGCGATATAGGGCTGGCGTGTAGTGGTATTCCAGTGGTCCCAGTGCTTGTACATCAGGTCATCGATAATCACTCCGCTGGTCTTATCCAGGTCGGGGTTTTCTTCTTTTGTGATGTTGCGCAACTCATGCTCACGCACCACCACGACCTTATCCCGATCAGGGGAGAAGAGAAACATCTCGACATCAAACGGATAGTCCGATATCACACGCTTATTCGTTCCATCGATATTGATCAACGCCAGCTGTGCGTGCTTTCCCTCGGTAGAGATATAGGCAATGTGGTCCCGGTCATAAAAAGCCGGAGAGTGCCCACCTTCACTGACGAGCACCCGCATACTACCCGGCTTACCGACCTCCCCTATTAGGATTTCGCTCGAAGACGTGTTTTCACTCAAGTTTGGCTTTGTGCGTGTGTAGAGGTAGTGTCGGGCATCCGGAGAGAGCTCAGGCGCCCCTATTCGGTAGAGTCCCATCATGGCTTCCGGAGTAAACCTTTTCAGTCCGGCAGTCTCAGATTGCGCTGAGGCTGCGCCCCCTCCCAGGGTAAGTGCGCTGCATAGTGCCGCGGTCATTGCCATCTTTCTCAAAACGTTATTCATGCTTTATGATTCAAGTTGGTTGATGTATGTCGTAGGTTGTTATCAGTCGAAAGAACCCCGAGCCCCGCTCACTTGCTCAAAACCGGGGCTCGCAGCGGTTGGAGTCTGCTTTGCTCTACCTCCTTACCACTAAATTACTTCCACCATCTGCGAATGTACTAAAAATTCCACACCTATCCTCAAAATATAGCGCACCGGAGCCGGGGCTGATGCGTCAGAATTTCTTACGCTTTTTCGCCACGGGGAGGGGCAAAAAATTTGACGGATAGAAGAGAACTGTTTCCAGTAGGAAAGAAAACGATTTGACGGATAGTAGCGAACGGTTTCCAGTAGGAAACTTTTTTGCCCTCGATTGCTCCGGGGAGAGCAGAGTGTCGTTCGGCGCTGTGCAGAAAAATAGGTAACTTTGGGCGTTTCGTATGGATTCATAGGCTCAAAAACATAATAATGTCAAAGCAACAACAAGGAAGAAGAGCGCCCGGCTTCTTGCACTCACGCATCATCAGCATCATCAGCATCGCCATGGTGCTATTTTTGGTCGGCGTGGTAGCCATGCTGGGACTGGTCGGGACAGGGCTAAAGGACTATGTCCGTGAGAGCTTCAACTTCACAGTGCTTCTCACTCCCGAAGCCACGGATGCAGAGATTGCTGCGATGAAAGGGGCGATCTCCGGAGAGCCTTTTGCACGAGAAGTGGAGTTTTACTCCAAAGAGCAGGCAATGGCAGAGCTCACGCAGGAGCTTGGTGAAAGCCCGGAAGAGTTTTTGGGGTGGAACCCCCTGTCTCCTACTTTTGAAGTGTACGTAAAGGCGGACTACATCACGACTCAGGACAGTATCCGGCTGGTAGAGCAGAAGCTCAATAGCTACCCACTGACTCAGTCTGTAAGCTTCAGGAAAGACCTCGTAGAGGAGCTCAACAGCAACATCCGCACCATCACACTGGTCATGGTAGCGGTGGCAGTACTACTGCTCCTGATCTCCATTGTCTTGATCAATAACACCATCCGACTACTCATCTACTCCAAGCGTTTTTTGATCTATACCATGCGACTGGTGGGGGCTACACCTTCGTTCATCCGGTGGCCGTTCATCCGATCCAATGTCTGGAGCGGCATCATCTCTTCCTTGGTTGCACTGGGGCTGCTTGGATGGGCATGGGTGCATGTGATGACCAGCTACCCTATCATGCGTACGGTATTCACGCCTACCAATGCTGCCATCGTGGCGGGGATCGTACTCATCCTGGGCATCCTGATCAGTTGGTTCAGTGCCTCTGCGGCTGTGACCCGCTATCTGAGGATGGATGCTGACAAACTCTACAAAGCCTAAAACAAAAGAGAAGTAAACTCATGAAAGACGAGCAAGAAATGACCGGTCGGGAGGGAGGATTTTTAGGATTCACAAAGACGAATGGTTATATCTTACTAGCCTCGATACTCCTAATCGTAGCAGGGTACATACTGATGTCGGGGGGGAGTTCTGCGGATGGGGTAAGCTTCGACGAAGCTGTATTCTCCGCACGTAGGATCGTGGTCGGACCCGTTGTTTGCACCCTCGGGTACTTTGGCATCGTAGCTGCCATCCTCTACAAAGGCAAGCGCTCATGACGATATTTGAGACGATAATCCTCGCAATCGTAGAGGGGCTGACTGAGTTTTTGCCGGTATCCAGCACAGGACACTTGGTCATTACCCAGGCACTACTGGGCATAGAGAGCACCCCGTATGTCAAGGCATTCACGGTGATGATCCAGTTTGGAGCGATCCTGGCCGTTGTGCTCCTTTACTACAAGCGTTTTTTTGACTTTAGCATCCCCGCCGACCTTCAATCCCCCGACATCCCTCAGTGGAGAAAGACCGTAGGACGCTTCCGGTTTTACCTCATGCTGATCGTGGGGCTTATTCCGGCAGTGATACTGGGTCTGCTCTTTGACGAGTGGGTAGACAAAATGCTGGGTAGCGTCTTGGTCATCGCCATCAACCTGGTGATCGGAGGTATCGTGATGCTCTTCATTGACGAGTGGGTGAAGCATGGGACTAAAAGCAGGCTATCGTACAAGAATGCACTGATGATCGGGCTCTTTCAGTGCATCGCCATGTTTTTCCCGGGGATGTCCCGCTCCATGAGTACCATCGTTGGGGGGATGGCAGTAGGACTGAACCGCGAGACCGCAGCGGAGTTTAGCTTCTTTTTGGCAGTACCTACGATGTTTGGTGCTTCAGTTCTACAGGTGATCAAGTTCTGGAAAAGCGGGGAAATGGCGGTCCTTCAGGGCAATATGCTATCCTTGGTCGTAGGAAATGTGGTCGCCTTTGTGGTCGCCATGATTGCGATCAAGTACTTTATCCGGTACATCCAGCGACATAGTTTCAGGGCATTTGGTATCTATCGTATCATCGTGGGAGGAGCGCTCATCATCGCCCTGTCCGCTATGTCCCTCGTTATAATTTAGCTATCTTTCAATAAGAACGGATGACAAAGCGGCACCATGAGACCCCACCCAACCCGTTTAGCGATGGGATGTTTGTAGTCGTAGACAAGCCGAAGGGATGGACGAGCTTCGACGTCGTCAATCGGTTTCGGTGGCTACTCTGCAGAGCTCTGGGCATCAAGCGTATCAAAGTAGGACATGCCGGCACACTGGATCCGCTGGCGACAGGTCTGGTGGTACTCTGTACCGGCAAGTACACCAAGCGTATAGAGGAAGTACAGCTGATGCCCAAGACGTACGAGACCACGCTACACCTGGGAGCTACGACCCCCAGCTACGACCTCGAGACCGAGGTGGATAGCAGACATCCCTACGAGCACATCACGGAGCAAATGATCCGGGAGGTCTTGGAGGGATTTGTAGGATCGATCCGGCAGGTACCACCGCTTTTCTCGGCAGTAAATGTGGGCGGCACCCGGGCTTATGAACTGGCGCGAAAGGGTAGCGACCTAGAGCTTCCCGCCAAAGAAGTGATGATCTACGACATCAAGATCAAGAGAGTAGAGCTCCCGGAAGTAGAGCTGGAGGTCACCTGCGGAAAAGGCACCTACATCCGCTCACTGGCGCGCGACATAGGGAGAGCACTAGGCAGTGGGGCACACTTGACCATGCTCAGAAGGACGAAGGTGGGGAACTTTGACGTAGAGGGGGGACTGGTCCCTGAGGACTTTGAGAACTACATACAGAATAGACTGAATCAGCAGGATGGAACAACCTCTGAATTGAACAATTGTGTCCTTGAATAGGTTATTCTAAAGCATATGAAGACATTAAGAAACAACATGGGGAGCATGAAGCTGTCCCAATTCAAGTTTAAACTTCCCGAAGAACTAATCGCACAAAGGCCGGCTCACTTCCGCGACGAAGCCCGCCTGATGGTGGTACACAAGGATACGGGAGACATCGAGCACAAACTCTTCAAGGATCTGGTGGACTACTTTGGCGAGGGAGATGCGATCGTCCTCAACGACACAAAGGTCTTCCCCGCTCGACTGGTAGGACATAAGGAGAAAACAAACGCTGCCATCGAGGTCTTTTTGCTCCGTGAGCTGAAGCCCGAGATACTGCTGTGGGATGTGCTGGTAGATCCGGCGAGAAAGATCAGGATCGGCAACAAGCTCTTTTTTGGAGAAGATGAGAGCCTGGTGGCGGAAGTGATCGACAACACCACCTCTCGCGGACGCACCCTCCGCTTTATTTACGAGGGGACGCACGAAGAGTTTAAGGAAGAGCTCTTTGCTCACGGGATCACTCCCATCCCCTCATACATCAAGCGTGATGCGGACGAAGATGATGCTGAGCGCTACCAGACCATTTACGCCGGCAGTGAAGGAGCGGTGGTAGGTCCGGCTGCGGGCTTTCACTTTAGCCGTGAGCTACTCAAGCGTCTGGATCTAAAGGACTGCGTTTTTCCAACCCTGACCCTCCACAATAGCCGGGTAATGTACTCGGAAATAGATGTGGACGACCTCACAAAGTACAAGATGGGAAGCGAGCGCATGATCGTCTCAGAAGAGTGCTGCAACGAAGTAAACCATGCGAAGAAGGAAGGCTTTCAGATCTGTGCGGTAGGTGCCTCGACCATGAAGGCGCTCGAGACCTGCGTCAGCACCGATGGCTTCATCAAGCCCTATGATGGATGGACCGGTAAGTTTATCTTCCCGGAGTACGAATTTGACGTAGCCACCTCAATGATCACCGGCTTTCACATGCCGTTTACTCCCATGCTGATGAATGCAGCAGCATTCGGAGGGTATGACTACGTGATGAATGCCTACAAGGTGGCTATAAAGGAGAAGTATGGCTTTGGAGAGTATGGTGACGCCATGCTGATCATCTAAAGGTAAAGTATGCAGTGTGTAGATGTATACCTTGCTTTAGGAAGCAACATCGGTGATCGGGAGCAGACCTTGGCAAAGGCGTGCGACTTGATCCGCCGGAGAGTGGGCTCGGTAATAGCTGAGTCCAAGGTATACGACACAGCTCCGGAGGGATTCCTGTCGGAGCACCGATTTCAAAACCAAGCAATACATGTACAGACGGAGCTTAATCCTTTAGAACTCTTGAACGTCACACAGGAAATAGAGCAATCGCTGGGCAGAGAGCAAAAAAGTACCTCCGGGAAGTACTACGATCGGACCTGTGACATTGACATCATCCTCTACGGACCGATGATCTGGCAGTCAGAGGCACTGGAGATCCCCCACCCCCGATTTAGAGAACGCCTATTTGTCCTGCAGCCACTCGTGGAGATCGCTCCTGAAGCAGTGGATCCTCTGACCGGAAAAACAATCAAAGACCTCTACCATGGGCAGACTCGTAGCACTTGACGTAGGTCGTAGACGTACCGGGATAGCAGCCACGGATGTCTTGAAGATCATCCCTACGCCCATAGGCTATCTGCCTACTCAGGAGGTGGCTGACTGGCTCGTGAAGTACTGTGCCGATGAGGTGGTGGATGCCCTGATAGTGGGTGCGCCCAAACAGGCTGACAACACCGACTCCGAAAGTGTCAAGTACATAGAGCCCTTGGTCAACCGTATCCGAAAGCTGCTGCCACAGCTTGAGATCGTACACTATGACGAGCGCTATACCTCCGTGCTGGCACAACGGTCCATCATAGCAAGCGGAGTACCCAAGAGCAAAAGGCGGGAGAAGGGGCTGGTCGATGAGGTGAGTGCAGTGATCATTCTGCGCGACTTCATGGAGAGCAGAGCAGGAATACCTTACATGAAATAAAGATAATATAAAGACACATGACACTACCTATATACATCTACGGCACGGAAGTGCTCCGTGCAGAGACCAAAGAAGTAGATCTAAAAGACGAACATCTGCCGAAGCTGGTAGAGGATTTATTTGAGACCATGTACGCATCCGATGGCGTTGGTCTCGCCGGACCGCAAGTAGGCAAAGCGATGCGTCTCTTTGTGATCGACGCTGATGATCTCAAGGATATCTATCCTGAGACAGCAGGCTTCAAGCGGACAGTCATCAACCCCAGCATACTGGAATTTGGTAACGAACAGGTCAGCATGGATGAGGGATGCCTGAGCTTGCCCGGTATCTCTGAGCCGGTCAAGCGCCCAAGCACAATTCGTGTCAAGTACCAAAGCCTGGACGGAGAGTGGGTGGAAGAAGAGCTATCCGGCTTCAAGGCACGCGTCTTTCAGCACGAGTACGATCACCTGGAGGGCGTCCTTTTTACAGACAAAGTAGCACCAATGAGACGTCAGCTACTCAGGGGTAAGCTCAATAAGCTCTCGAAAGGAAAGGTAGATGCATCCTACCGCACTGTAACCAAGTAACCCTCCATCATGCACAAAAAAGGCATCCGCACACTGGTTTGGCTTCTTCTGGCTCTGATAGGGAGCCAGGGCATAGCGCAAGCACAGGTCGACATTGACCGAGTGCTCACCATTGGGCGAAATGCCATTTACTTCAAGGACTATGTCCTTGCTATCCAGCTCCTCAACAACGCCATTCGGACAGACTCCCTACGAGCAGAGCCCTACTACTACCGTGCAGTAGCGAAGTACAGTCTCGATGACTACAGAGGCGCCGAGGAGGATGCGACGGAGAGTATTACGCGCAACCCCTACATCTACGACGCCTACTACCTGCGCGGCATAGCGCGGCACTCAATAGGAAAAGACTCGCTGGCGATACAAGACTACCGAGCGGTTCTGAGTAACAACCCGGACCACAAGGGGGCTTTGCACAACTCTGCAGTACTCTATCTCGCACAAAAAGACACCACCGAGGCACGCCGTACCCTAGACTACATCCAGCGATACTTCCCCGACTACGCCATGGCATACGTGATCGACGGCGGGCTACATCTCTTGCAGACAGACACGGTAGCAGCCGAGGGGCTCTTCAAGAAAGCCATGGACCTGGCACCAGGTATGACCGGAGCCTACCTGTCCATGGCAGAGATCATGTACGACCGAGGAGACTACCCGGCTGCAGAGTCCTATGTGGACAACGCCCTGGAGCACAATTCCGGAGAGGCTAACCTGTACATCAATAGAGCTCTGATGCGGTACAAGCAAAACAACTTTCGCGGAGCGATGAGTGACTACTCTACGGCAATACAGCTGGAGCCCAACAATATGCTGGCTCGCTACAACCGCGCCCTACTCCGCACACAGGTAGGTGAGCTCAATGGAGCATTGGAGGACTTCAACGTCGTGGTTCAGAACGATCCGGACAATTACTTCGCTACATTCAACCGCGCTATCTTATCCAACCTGGTAGGAAATCCCGAGCTTGCCGTGTCGGATCTGGACAAGATCATTCAGCGCTACCCGACCTTTGTCCCCGCCATCACAGAGCGCTCCAATGCTTATACCCTGCTCGGAAAGGAGTCCGCAGCTCGGAAAGATATGTACCAAGCCTCCAAGCTCATCTACGACGAGCGTACCGCGAACCAAGCACGAGAGATACAAGACCAACAAGAGGCTTTGGCAGGTGACACGACGGCAACCAACGAAGTCCGAGATGAGAAGGACGAAAACATCCGGAAGTTCAAGCTGCTGGTCATCAACAGCCGTGACAAAGCGTACAACGAACTGTACCGGGAAGAGGGAGAGAGCATACGCGGGCGCATCCAAGACAGAGAGACAGTTGTGGAGTTGAGGCCTATGTACCAGCTCAGTTACTATACTAGGAGCGACAGTCAGCTACGCATATCCCCCAAGAGTAGCTACGCAGCGGCGCTCCGGCTTACGGGAGAGGGGCGCCAGATCTCTGTCACCAGTGATCTTCCCCAGCTCAGTGAGCCGCAGCTACAGGAGCACATGTCCCCGTCCGGTACCGTCTTCGAGCAGGCCATGGACTACCTGACGATCAAGGATCACGCCTCCGTTGTTCAGACCCTGACCGAAGCCATAGCCGACCAACCGACCATGCCTGCACTCTACTTCCAGCGTGGCGTTTCCCGTGTCCTGGCATTTCAGGTCAGTCAGCGAGACAGCGAGCCGGACTTCATCCTTCGCAAGGGGGTATTCGAGGCAGCTATAGGAGATTTCCAAAAAGTACTGGAGCTCGTCCCAGACTTTGCTCCGGCTCTATACAACATAGGATGCATCTACTACACCCTGGGACAGTACCAGCAAGCCATTGTCTACTTTGACCGCGCTATCGCGGTGGAAGGAGATATGGGTGTTGCTCACTTCAATAAAGGACTCACCCTCTATGCCCTGGGTGAGAAAGATCAGGCCGACCGGAGTATGAGCCGTGCCGGCGCACTGGGTATTTACGACGCATACAGCATTATTCGACGCATGCAATGACGACTAAAAGAATCAACATAGCCATAGATGGTCACTCATCCTGTGGCAAGAGCACCATCGCCAAGCGACTGGCTTCGGACATAGGCTATACCTACATCGATACCGGAGCCATGTACCGTGGGGTCACACTCTACACTCTTCGGCACAACCTCTGGCTCCAAGACCATAGACCCGACGTACCTGCCATCATTGGTGTGCTGGACGATATCGAACTGACTTTTGAGACGGTAGGTGACACTCAGCACCTCTTCCTCAACGGTGAAGATGTAGAGAAAGAGATTCGAGGGATGACGGTATCCAACCATGTCAGCCCCATTAGCACCATCCCCGAAGTACGCACCCTACTTGTCCGAGAGCAGCAGCGCATGGCACAGCTAAAAGGGGTGGTAATGGACGGAAGGGACATAGGCACCACCGTCCTCCCCGATGCCGAGCTCAAGATATTCGTCACTGCGTCACCGGAGGTTCGTGCCAAGCGTAGATACAACGAGCTCCTACAGAAAGGCGAAAAGGTGGACTACGAAGCAGTGCTCCAAAACATCAACGACAGAGACCGCATTGACTCCACCAGAGCTGTCAGTCCTCTGCGACGTGCTGACGATGCTCTGCTCCTGGACAACTCCGACATGACCCTTGATGAGCAACAAGCGTGGATCAATGCTCGGGTCGACGAAGTTCTCAGCAGCAAATGATCGACATTGAGATCAGCACCTCTGCAGGGTTTTGCTTCGGCGTGGTAAATGCCATCAACCAAGCGGAGCAGTACCTCAGCAAGTCGCGACCACTTCACTCTCTCGGCGAGATCGTACACAACAGCCAAGAGGTCGACCGACTGTCCCAAAAAGGGTTGCAAGCCATCAACTATGACCAGCTGAGACAGCTACCGGGAGGCGAAAAGGTCCTTTTCAGAGCACACGGAGAAGCACCATGGGTGTACGACCTTGCCAAGGAGAAGGACATCCACATTATTGACGCCACCTGTCCCGTCGTACTCCAGCTCCAGAAGCGCATCCGCCGGACCTACGAGCGGACCAGAGCCGACAAGGCACAGATCGTGATCTTTGGTAAGAAAGGTCACGCCGAGGTAAATGGTCTGGTCGGTCAGACCAACGGCGAAGCCATTGTCATCGAGAATACAGCAGAAGCTCTGGCACTGCTGGACTTTAGCAAGCCGATCTACCTCTTCAGTCAGACGACCAAGAGCAGTAGGGACTACACCGAGCTCATAGAGGTTATCCAAGCCCACCTGGCTCCCGGGATTACGTTCAAGCACTACGACACCATCTGCCGCCAAGTCGCCAACCGCATACCCGAGCTCATCGACTTCGCCCGGTCCAAGGACTGGATCTACTTCATCGCCGGAAAAAACTCCAGCAATGGCAAAGTACTCTTTGACACCGCCCAGAAAGCCAATCCCCACACCACCTTCATCTCCTCTCCGGACGAGATCACGGCGCCCCTACCCGATTGGGTACGTACAGTAGGCATCTCAGGCGCCACCTCCACACCTACTTGGCTCATGGAGGATGTTGCTCGGAAAATACGCGAGCTAAACCCCTAGAATGGATCTTCAATATGAGTAGATTAGGCAGAGCACTCGCCACTGCAGGACTCCTTATCAGCTTTTGTACATTTGCACATGCCCAACAAGAGCACTACACGACCGAGCAGTCTCTTTCCGAAAGAATCGGCATCATTGAGAAAAAGCAAGATCTCTTCCACGCATACCTCAGCACCCACATGTCCGGAGATGCTCTATTTACCGGACAAAGTTTCGAGGGAGCCCACTTCTCCGGACGTCAGTTTAGGATAGATGTTCTTGGCAATGTCAATGATTGGCTCTCCTTCAGGTGGCGTCAGCAGCTCAATCGGAGCAATGCCGGCATAGACAATATCGACAACCTCCCCTCATCGATTGATGTTGCCGGCATAGGGGTACAAGCCGGTGACCAATGGTCATTTTTCTTCGGCAAGCAGTGTGTAGCATACGGTGGTATCGAGTTCGATCTCAACCCCATAGAGGTGTACGAGTACAGCGACATGACCGGTAATACCATTAGCTTCAATACCGGTGTAGATATCGCGTACCAGATGACCCCGAGGCAACAATTCAAGCTACAGGTGGTCAATGCACGCAACACCTCTTTCGAAGAAGCATACAGTGGGCTCACAGGAGTCTCCGGCGCAAAGGTTCCATGGCTGTATACCCTAAACTGGAACGGCACCCTGGCGCCATTCTGGACAACCAGGTGGTCCTACTCCTTCTTCCACCAAGGCAAGGACGAAAACCGAAGCTACAACACCCACTACCTCGCCCTGGGTAACTTTTTTGAGTTTGGGTCAGTCAGCGGTTACTTCGACTTCATGTACTCCAACGAAGGACTCAATAGCAAGCCCCTCATACCCAATACCCACAACGCCGAATATCGGTCACTCGTACTCAAGATCGACTACCGCTTGACCTCCAAGTGGAACCTCTTTGCCAAAGGGATGTACGAGACAGCCGGTGCATCCGCACCCGACCAGGGCAATAGGTCTCAGTTCTTTCGGTACGATACGCTACGTACCAGCTATGGCTACCTGTGCGGAGTGGAGTACTACCCTCTCGAGGACAGCGGACTCCACTTTTTCCTCACCTATATAGGACGCAGCACCGGTGACAAGGGGATAGATACGCGCCACTATACAAACCGAATATCTGCAGGGTTCATCTATCAGATTCATCTACTCTGACCTCTACTCCGGACTCGTCCCTTCGGTAGAAAAACAAACCTACCGGTGATGACACATAGAATAATGCAAGCATAAAGAAAACGACAAACTCAGAAGTCAACGGTAAGCAACATGTCTAAAATCAGGAATCAAATAAAGAAGTTGCTCATCCTTGGTGCCACAGCTCTCCTAGGAGCTCTGGGCTTTAGCAGCTGCAGGAGTGCTCAATTGACCAAGACACCTCCACCCAAAAAGCCCACCATACCCAAGCGAGACACCATCCGTCCACCCTATGGAGAGGTGATCGCCATGTATGGGACCCCCTATAGACGCTTCGAAGAAAAAGAGTCTGTACCCCACGGACCACAAGCCTCCGAAGGAAGTTCTACGGTAGAGAGGTAGTCAAGATGAGCTCTCTTCTTACTCGTAAGTGTCCCTCTCTCAAGCCCAGCTTCAGGCAAAAGCTGGCCTTGGACGCTCACTGCATACTCAGAGAGGACAATATCCAGAGACACCGGATGACCACCCTCTTTTGGGAGTGCACCCTTCGGTGCAACCTCCACTGCGCACACTGTGGCAGTGACTGTAGGTCGGAGAGTGGCGTAAAAGAGCTATCGGTAGAGCAGTTCATCAAGGTCATTGACGACCTGACCCCACATGTAGACCCACATCAGCTATTGGTCATCTTCACCGGTGGAGAAGCTCTGGTGCGAAAAGACATAGAGGATGCCGGTCTGGCACTGTACCGCAGGGGCTTTCCCTGGGGCATCGTGACGAATGGCATGCTGCTGGATGAACGACGCTTGGAGAGCCTTCGACGGTCAGGCATACATACAGCCACGGTAAGCCTGGATGGCTTTGCGACGGCACACAATGCCATGCGCGGCCATCCTCGGAGCTACGAGAGAGCTTGGCACGCCATTGAGCTCCTCAGCCGGACTGACGATATCCTCTGGGATGTAGTGACCTGTGTCCATCCCGCCAATTTTTCTTCACTTCCTGCACTCCGACAGCAACTGATAGACCAGGGCGTCAAGCGTTGGCGGCTCTTTGCCATCTTTCCCGTTGGTCGTGCGGCCATGAATAGCGCACTACAGTTGACGGATGAGCAGTACTACGACCTCATGACCTTTATCTGCGAGACCAACCAAGAGGAGCAGATACATGCTCAGTACGGATGCGAGGGCTATCTTGGGCGTTTCGAGGGGAAAGTTCGCGACCAGTTTTACCACTGCCGTGCAGGAGTCAATGTTGCTTCTATTCTCTGCGATGGCTCCATCAGTGCCTGCCCCAGTATACGGTTTGATTACAAACAAGGGAACATCCATCAGGATAATCTATGGGAGGTCTGGGAGCAACGGTTCGAAAAATACCGTGACCGCTCATGGGCAAGGACCGGTATCTGTACCAACTGCAAAGAGTGGAAGTACTGCCAAGGCAATGGGATGCACCTCCATGACGATGAAGGAAAACTCTTGGTCTGTCATCTGGAGCGACTCAATGCCGGTGCTCACTGACGACTTATACTGCCCGGCCTCTATCCTAAAAGTCATCCGACAGAGGAATGAGCAGTCTCAATCAAGTTGCCCACCCATCTCTTTAGCAATGAGACCGAATGGGAGTAACGCACCTACCCTCTCATATCTCTGAAAAACAAACAGATACAAGTGCAACAAAAACAGTTGCCCGATCACAAAAAGTTTCCTACTGGAAACCGTTCGCTTCTATCCGTCAAATCGTTTTCTTTCCTACTGGAAACATTTGGCTTCTATCCGTCAAATTTTTTGCTCCCATCCGGTGCGGAGAAAAATAAAGCGACCTCTCATGCGATTCCCCCGGCGTGTCTGATAAAAGGTATAGTGGGTTGCGTAATTTTCAGTAACTTTGCAGACAAATATGACTTTTCCGAATGCATTCAGACATATGACAAAAAAGAGACCACTGCTTCTCATCCTGCTCACACTCCTCGTGTGCAGCTGTGGAGAGTACGCCAAGGTACAAGAAAGCACGGACGTAATGGAGAAGTACCAGTACGCCAAGAAGTACTACGACGAAGGAGACTACCGCAAGTCTGCCGAGCTCCTCGAAGTGATCGTACCCTACTTGACCGGCTCTACATACGGCGAAGAAGCAATGTACCTGCTGGCACAGTCGTACTACCACCGAAAGTCGTACGACTCAGCCTACGATACATTCAAGCAGTACTACAACCGCTACCCCAACGGGCAATACGATGAGCTATCCCGCTTTTACGCAGGATATGGTCTGGCCCAAGACGTGCGTGATGCACGACTCGACCAAGAGCAGACCTACATGGCGATGAAAGAGCTGCAGAGTTTTTTGGAACACTACCCACAAAGCGAAAAAGCGGAAGAAGCCAAGCAGACCCTTTTTGACCTACAGGATCATCTGGCGCTGAAAGAGCTACTCAATGTGGAGCTCTACTACAACCTGGGCAACTACATATTCAACAACTACGAGAGTGCCATCATCACCGCGCGCGCTGCCCTCAAGGACTACCCCTACTCCAAGTACGCCGAGGATATACACTACTACATAGTGGCGTCTATGTACGAGGTGGCAAAAAACTCAGTCATCAGCAAGCAGCAGTCTCGCTTGAGAGAACTCCGAGATGAGTACTACAACTACATCAACGAGTTTCCGGAAGGAAAGCATCGCCCACAAGTGGAAACGTACTTCCAGTACGCCGAGAAAAATATCAAAGAAGATCTATCATAAACAGAACGATAAATGGAAAAACGTAAGAAAAAAGCAGTACCTCAGACGACGATCACTCGCGACCTTGATGAGTTTGGAGCCAAGACCGGCAACCTGTACGAGTCTGTCATCGTGATGTCCAAGCGTGCCAACCAGATCTCTGCCGAGATGAAGGAGGACCTCGAGCAAAAGCTGATGGAGTTTTCGGCTTTCACAGAGGGCGCAGACGAAATCCAGGAAAACACCGAGCAGATCGAGCTCTCCAAGTTTTACGAAAAACTACCTAAGCCCGTCCTGGTAGCTGCCAAGGAGTTTGAGGAGGATGAGATCAGCTACCGCAATCCCCTCGACAGCCTCACGACCGAAGAAGTAGAGGACGACCTGATATGATCCAACGCAAGCAGACCCTATACCTGCTCCTCTCGGGACTCTTGATGCTGATCCCGATATACCTGCCCATGCTGGATGTAATAACGAGCGACATGCTCTACAGCTTTTTCAGCACGGGCTTTCAAGACATGAGCGGTGAGATTGTATTTCAAACCTGGGTGCTCTTTGGTCTGAACATCCTCGTGGTTCTCCTTAGCTTGGTGACGATATTCCTTTTCAAAAACCGAGTGTTGCAGATGAGAATCACCGTCTTCAACCTGATCTTGAAGTTTGGGTTTTATGGTCTGGGTATTCTCTACTTTTACAACTTCCATAAAACCCTGGACAACATCATCGAGCCGGGTATTATTCGCCCTTGGATAGCGATCCCCATCGTCTGCATGATCCTCGACTACCTGGCACACCGTGCCATAGCGATAGACGAGCGCACCGTACGGTATATGTATCGCCTCAGATAGCCTTTTTCTTCAGACCGAACGAAGTAAACAAAGCGCTATGTCCACCTCATTGATACTGGTATTTCTTGCTGCACTAGTCACCGTCATGGTGCTGGTCATGCGTCGCTACCGCCAGAAGACCGAAGGAACTCCGGAGGAGGTAGAGCGCTGTGTAGCAGGAGGGAGTTGCTGTGGAGGTGTCAACTGCCACCGCAAGCATGGCAAAGACAAGCTCCGTGGGCAAATCACTTACTTCGAAGACGAAGAACTCGACCGCTACAAAGGCAAAAAGGCAACTGACTACACCCCTGACGAAATAGCCGAGTGGGAAGAGGTGGTCACCACCCTACGTGCATCGGAGGTGACAGAGTGGGTCACCAGTATCCACCGCAGGCAACTGCACATCCCTTCGGTGCTCCAACCCATCGTTACTGAACGACTAAGGGGGGAACAGCTCATCCCCTGACTATCTATCTATGGACCTTTTCGGGTACAGCTTTTTCCAAAACGCCCTCCTAGGTGTAATCCTTACCGGCATCGTCACAGGTATCCTGGGGAGCTACATAGTGGTACGCCGTATGGTCTTCATATCGGGGGGCATCACACACAGTTCGTTTGCCGGGCTTGGCTTTGGCTTCATGATTGGGCAGTCACCCATCCTCTACGCCATGCTCTCAGCCATCCTTAGTGGCATAGGTGTGGAGGCGCTGTCACGTCGCGGGACCGTCCGATCCGACTCTGCTATCGCCACGGTCTGGAGCTTCGGCATGGCGCTGGGCGTTCTTTTCACGTTTCTTACGCCGGGATATACCCCCGGACTTTCCGCATTCCTCTTCGGAAACATCCTGCTCATCACCGGAGCGGACCTGTGGATGCTGGGCATTTTCTTATTGGTGACCATTCCCTTGGTCATTCTCCTGTACCGTCCGCTGCTCTACGTTTCTTTTGACCCGGACTACGCTCGCACGAGAGGGCTTCCTGTCTCACTCTACTCCTACGCCATGATGGTGTGGATCTGTATCGGGATCGTACTGAGCATACGAGTGATGGGCATCATGATGCTCATGAGTATGCTCACCCTACCCCAGATGACGGTGAACCTCTTTACATCCGACTTCAAAAAGATACTCTCCCTATCTTGTCTGCTCAGTGTACTCGCCACGCTCGCAGCACTATTCTGCAGCTACTACCTCAACCTCCCTACCGGTGCGGTGTCAGTCCTTCTGCTGTCGGTGCTGTTTTTTGCCTCCAGAGGGGTTCTTTTTCTCAAAAACAAAAGAGCCTGACGCACCATGCGGACAGGGTGCATCCTAAGCATACTTACCCTACTCCTCTGTACTTGCAGCAGCTGTACCCTGCTTCACAGGGCACGGATACTAAACGAACAGTACTCACTCACGCATGTCATTGACGAGCTCCAAGCAAAGGCTTTCATGGAGTACACACATCCGGACAGTCTTCAGACACTGTACCCGGTATCAAGAAGTCAGAAAGCCACCATCGAGCGGTACCTCGCACACACTATAGAGCGTGGTGATACGTCTCAAGTACTACGGCTATCCCGCCTGCTCGGACGCGGCGACCTCGTCCTACACTACGCCCCGGAGAGAGACCTACAGGCACGAGCAGAGGGGTGTCTACTGGTGGGGAACTATGGAGAAGCACTTCGACTGGCGACTCAAGACCCTGCCCCCTCTACAGCCACGCTGGCGATGTGCCACCTCATGACAGGAGATACCGTGGCAGCACTACCCCTGCTCAGAAGCGTAGCAGACTCGGGGCCTAGGGAGACGAGACTGGCAGCTCTCAGGATCCTTTGCCATCTATGCCCTGGAGACATCGGGCTCCGGAAACAGCTCTATCGCGCCACCCCACTTGACGAAGAACGGGACTATTTGGACATCCTTTATCTAACCAACGCCAAAACAGCCGACACAGAGGTAGAAAGGATGGCTAAAAAACTACTGGACAGCCACCGGACCTCTCCCCTGTGGACAGCGAGTGCCGTCAGCATTTGCCCTCTACTGGTAAAGCATGGCTTATTTGTGCAGCTGTACGACATCGTAGATCTACTCGACGACTCACAACCTGCCAACTACCCCTACACCCTTATACGGGAATATCCGGGCGAAGTAAAGCTGCTTCGTGCCTACGAAACAAAAGACTTCGTGACCGCACCTCAAGAGACCCAACGGACGTTTAGACAAAAATACGGACAGATCACCCGGGGGCCTAACTGGGCAATGACCTACTCAAAAGGAGAAGCCTCACAGACCATGCCGCCACCAAGTACCGAGATGTACCTAAAGATCATGGAAAAGCTCAAGAAGGTCTTCGCTAAGTAATCACTTCACAAGTACCATGTTAGGTGATTCGTGCTCTTTAATCAGAAAAGGTTTTGTCATTAAACGAATAATTAGTATCTTTGCACTCACGAATGCCCCTCCTACGTATCGGAGTGGTGATTCAAGAATAAGAATACTAAACGAAGAAAAGAGTACATTATGTATTTGGATTCAGAAAAGAAAAAAGAGATCTTCGAGAAGTACGGTACGTCCAGCACTGACACAGGTTCACCCGAAAGCCAGATTGCACTATTCACCTACCGTATCTCTCACCTGACAGAGCACCTCAAGGAAAACAAGAAGGATCACAACACTTCGCGTGCCATGAAAGGACTGATCGGTAAGCGTCGCCGCCTGCTCGACTACCTCATGAAGAAGGACATTGAGCGCTATCGCAGCATCATCTCGGAACTAAACATCCGCAGATAAGCAGGTCAAAACATTTGGAGAAAAGCAAAAAAAGTCTTACCTTTGCGACTGCAAGTTGAAACCCTCCCGTGACGGAGCTCTTTCAAAAAGACTTTTACGGCCCATTCGTCTATCGGCTAGGACGTCAGATTCTCATTCTGAAAAGAGGAGTTCGATTCTCCTATGGGCTACTAGAAAACAAGTGATTGTTTGTTCTCCAAATGTTGACACCAGCGTAGGATGAATAACAAGAAACAACTTTAAGGAAATATGGCAAATCATAAGTCAGCACTGAAAAGAACACGCCAGGAGAAGGTTCGTCGCGAGCGGAATCGCTACTACGGCAAAACCATGCGTAACGCAGTCCGTAACTTCCGCCTAATCACTGACGAGAAGGAAGCTATGGAGAAGCTACCCGAGGTAACCTCTCTTCTGGACAAAATGGCAAACAAGGGACGCATCCACAAGAATAAGGCTGCTAACATCAAGAGTTCCCTTTGCCTGCATGCTAACTCACTAGGCAAGGCTCAGGCAGAAGCCTGAATAAGACAAACGCGAAAAAAGGGACCGGACTCCGGCAAGCTGTACATACCTCAGTACAAGCAACAGGTCGGCAGTACAACACGAGTCCTTTTTGAAGGCCCATTCGTCTATCGGCTAGGACGTCAGATTTTCATTCTGAAAAGAGGAGTTCGATTCTCCTATGGGCTACCTTACCTGAAGGAAAAAATATCCGTGCACCATCTACTTGGTGACACGGATATTTTTTATCCAAAAGCCAAGCAACTGTCCGCTCAACTGACACGAACGACAACTTCATGACTAGTATGCTCTTGGATTAAGAATTCTTTTGCTGCAAAAAGAGATAAGCAATACTGAATTGGGTATATTTGCCAGACATTTGAATCTGAATAAACGAACAGTACAGTATGAACACCAATAACCCTGTAGATGTACGTGCTCTGACTGAGATAATAGAGCGAGAGAGTGGCTTCCTTGACCTCCTCAACAACGGCATGGGGCAAGTGATCGTGGGACAGAAACACCTACGCGAAAGCCTACTCATAGGTCTCTTGGCTGATGGGCACATCCTGCTTGAGGGCGTACCCGGACTGGCAAAGACATTAGCGATAAAGACACTGGCCTCTCTGATGAGTGCAGACTTTAGCCGCATACAGTTCACCCCGGATCTACTTCCCGCCGACGTCATCGGCACACAGATTTACAGCCAGAAAAACGAAGCATTTAGCATCAAAAAAGGCCCCATCTTTGCCAACTTGGTACTGGCGGACGAGATCAACCGTGCTCCGGCAAAGGTACAGAGTGCTCTGCTGGAAGCGATGCAAGAGCGACAAGTGACCATTGCTGACCAGACTTTTAGGCTTCCGGAGCCGTTCCTGGTGATGGCGACACAAAACCCTATTGACCAAGAAGGAACGTACTCCCTACCTGAAGCTCAGAGCGACCGCTTTATGCTCAAGGTAAACGTCGGCTATCCTACCAAACAGGAAGAGATGAACATCGTCTCCTCACAAATCATACCGGATAGCAAGAAGCCACAAGCAAATCCGGTCGTTACGACAGACCAAGTACTACGGGCTCGAGAAATCGTCCACCAGGTGTATATTGACGAGAAAATCCAGAAGTACATAATCGACATCGTCTTCGCCACACGCTTCCCGGTAGAGGCAGGGCTGGACAACCTGAAGGGAATGATCACAAACGGGGCTTCGCCACGTGCCTCCATCAACCTAGCTCTAGCAGCTCGTGCGTATGCATTCATCAAGCACCGTGGCTACGTCATCCCCGAGGATGTAAGGGCGGTGTGCCACGATGTACTGCGTCATAGGATAGCACTCAGCTACGAAGCTGAGGCCAATAACCTAGTACCCGAGGAGATCATCAACGAAATACTCAACCGAGTAGACGTCCCATGAGCCGTCGAGCATGAATACCAGTGAACTACTCCAAAAGATCCGACGCATAGAGATCAAGGCAAAGCGACTGAGCCAGAACATCTTTTCCGGTGAATACCGCTCAGCTTTCAAGGGTAGAGGTATGTCGTTTAGCGAAGTACGTGAGTACCAGGTGGGGGACGATGTACGAGACATCGACTGGAACGTAACTGCTCGCTATGCCAAGCCGTACATCAAGGTCTATGAGGAGGAGCGCGAACTAACGATGCTGCTACTGATAGACGTATCGAAGAGTGGACGCTTTGGCACCCTTGAGCGTACCAAGCGGCAGCTCATCGCCGAGATAGCCGGCACCCTCGCCTTTAGTACCATCACGAACAACGACAAGGTGGGAGTGATCTTTTACTCGGATAAAGTGGAGAAGTTCATCCCCCCCGGCAAAGGACGTAAGCATGTCTTGCATATTCTAAACGAGATACTTACCCTCGAACCTACCGGGGAGAGCACAGACCTCTCTCAAGCCCTGATCTACGCAAACAACGTCCAGAAGAAGCAGTGTACACTCTTCGTACTCTCGGATTTCATCGATGAGAGCGGCTATGGACACACCATGAGCGTGGTGAGCAAAAAGCACGACATACTCGCCATGAGGGTATATGATCCCCACGAGGCGGAGCTCCCACGAGTCGGTCTACTACGTGTGACCGACGCAGAGAGTGGGCAGACACGTATGGTGGATAGTTCGTCTCCACGCACACGGGCATCCTACGAAGCCTACTGGAAAAAGCTCACAAACTACATGGAGGAGACATTTACCAAGTACGACATCACCTATGCCGGAACGGCAACGAACGAGGACTTTGTACCGGTACTGCAACAACTCTTTAGCCGAAGGAGGTAGAGAAGAAAAAAGATGACCAGACTTTTACATACCTTCATGCTGAGCCTACTCCTCTCCCTACCCTTAGTGGGACAGGAGGTACGGGTAATCCCTTCGCTCGAGCCAACCAAGATCCTCATAGGTGAACAGACAACACTACAGGTACGGATCGCTCACCCAAAGGATGCGGCTGCACGACTCATCCTACCCAAGGACACCCTCGTCACAGGTGTGGAGATCATGGCAGTTGCCCTTACGGACTCTGTAGAGGTGACCGATCGAATCCGAGAACACGTCTACTCCGTGACACTTACAGCATTTGACTCAGCGAACTATGTGCTCAACAACATCCAAGCAATGGTAGCCGGTGAGCTCTATGACGCAAACGAAGCTCCGATACTTGTCGTCAACACCGTACCGGTGGACTTGACACAGCCGGATACTTTTTCAGACATCAAAGAGCAGTGGAAGCCGGACTTTGTATGGAAGGACTACCTCTGGATCATCATCACAGTACTGGCAGTATTGCTGTTGGCTCTGGGCGGTTATTTCCTATGGCGCTACCTCAAGAAGCGAAAGGAGACCTCGAATGTCGAAAAGCAATCGGCAGAGCCACTTGCAGACCCCTATGAAGAAGCTCTACGAAGCATGGAGCAGCTGCGAGAAGCACGACTATGGGAGCAAAACCAGGTAAAGGAGTACTACACAACCATGACCGATATACTCCGCCGCTTCATATGGCGGGTTTACGGTATTGACACAGCGGAAAAGACCTCCGGAGAGATACTGGAGAGCTTTCACAGCACAGTGGACAACCAATCACTGCAGAATGACCTCCGCAAGATCCTGACCACGGCAGACATTGTAAAGTTTGCGAAGTATATCCCTATGCCTGATGACAATATCAGTCTGATGAATGCTTCGGTCTCTTTTGTCAAGGAGCAAAAGCCGGAGCCGGAAGATAAGGAAGAAGAGCAGAAGCAGTCATGACATTTTTACACCCTTATTACTTTTTACTGCTCCTGGTAGTACCGCTTGTCATCTATCTCTATGTCAAGCGCCAACAGCGTCCGGCAACCTTCACGTTAAGCACGACCAAGGCATTCGATGGCTACCACACCTCTCTGCGCAGTCGTCTCCACTGGCTCCCATTTGCGCTTCTTTTGGTCAGCTACACGTTTGCTATATTTGCCCTCGCACGTCCGCAGAGCAGCACCTCGCACTCTACCCGAGAGACCGAGGGGATCAACATCATGCTGGTACTCGACGTATCCGGAAGTATGCTCGCTCGAGACCTGCAGCCCAACCGTATAGAAGCTGCTAAAGCGGTGGCTTCTGAGTTTGTAGCCTCCAGACCATCGGACAACATCGGACTTGTAGTCTTCGCAGGTGAAAGCTATACCCAGTGTCCTCTCACTACGGATCATGCCATGGTGCTCAACCTCATGAAGGAGGTGGAGCTGGGGCTGATCAGCGACGGAACAGCGATAGGTAGCGGACTTGCTACAGCGGTGAGTCGTCTCAAAGACGTGGAGGGAGACAGTAAAGTTGTGGTTCTACTTACGGACGGCACCAACAATGCCGGTGCCATCGCTCCTATCACAGCAGCTGAGATTGCGGAAAGCTTTGGCATCCGAGTATACACCATCGGTGTAGGGACCAAGGGCGAAGCCCCCACCCCTGTGCAGACCATCATGGGAATAGAGTACATGATGCTCCCGGTAGATATCGATGAAGGCATGCTGCAGGAGATAGCCGCAAGGACGGACGGACGGTACTTTAGAGCCACAGATAATGCCAGCCTAAAGGCCATCTACGAAGAGATAGACCAGATGGAGAAAGTAAAACTCAAAGTAGAGAACTTCACCCAAAAGACGGAGCACTTTGCCCTCTTCCTTTGGCTAACACTAGGCTTTGCTGCCGCAGCGCTACTGCTACGAAACACCTGGCTGAGGAGCTTGCCATGAGGCGTCCCCTGCATAAAAACAATGCCATAAACCGTAGCATAATCATGAACGATCCCGAAAGACATAATGATACCAATCCGAGGACTGAACGACCATTGGTACAATATGCCTCAGAGGACAAATGCTACTGCTCTGACTTGAGATAACGACATATGCGTTTTTTATATCCATACCTGCTCTTTTTGCTTATCCCGGTAGTGCTACTGGTGCTGATATCATTTGCGAGGACCTATCAGCAACGGAAAGTACTCAAGAGATTTGGAGATACAGACCTCGTCAAGCAGCTCATGCCGGACCTATCGCTTCGAAGGAAATTGATACGAGACATAGTTCTCGGCATGGCAATGGCACTCCTGGTGCTGGCACTTGCACGTCCACAAATGGGATCTAAAAGTGAGACGGTAACCCGCGAAGGAGTAGAACTGATGGTCTGCCTTGATATATCCAACTCCATGCTCTCTGATGACGTCAAGCCATCAAGACTCGAACGTGCCAAGGCTATCGTCTCCCGTATCGTCGACAAACTCAGCAACAATAAGATCGGGCTCGTATACTTTGCCGGAGATGCCTATGTGCAACTCCCCATCACCTCTGACTTCGTCTCTGCCAAGATGTTTTTATCCGGAGCATCACCGGATCTGATCCAAGCTCAGGGAACAGCAATCGGTCAGGCAGTACGACTCGCCACTCGTAGTTTTTCGAGCGATGAAAAAGTCAAGCGTGCCATCGTCATCATCACGGACGGCGAAAACCATGAGGGAGATGCAGAGGAAGCCGTGAGGAAGGCTAGAGAGGAAGGAGTCATGGTCAGTGTCATCGGCATTGGAACAAAGGAAGGTGGTCCCATACCTCTAAAAGATGGCTCTTACCTTTACGACAGGGACGGCAAGATGGTAGTCACCCGCCTCAATGCAGAGATGGGTCAAGAACTTGCCTCTATCGGTGGAGGTGCTTTCATCCTCTCCAACGATGTCTCAGGTACGGTGCGAATCTTGGAGCAAACCCTCGACAAACTAGATAAGAGTGAGCTTGAGACAACGGTCTATACCGCATATAACGAGGTCTATCACTTTTTCTTGATTCCGGCGATCCTACTGCTCCTATTCGATTTCGTATCCCTGGATCGAAAGAACAGGTACTTCAGACGCATCAATCTCTTTGACTAAAAAGGTTATGACTAAGCATATTCTTCTCAGCATTGCCCTGATATTTGCACTCGCCCCGTCTCTTTGTGCACAAAAGCAAGTCCGGAGCGAAGTACGCACCGGCAATCGCTCTTTTCAGAAAAAAGACTACAACGCTGCTGAGATCAACTACCGCAAGGCTCTTGACCTCAATAGCAAGGATCCTGTGGCACGATATGACCTTGCCAATACGCTCTACCGTACAGAGCGCATGGAGGAAGCGCAACAGCTACTCGGTTCCCTCCTCCGGGAGATCCGCACACTCCCTGCAGACCGAGCAGCTGACGTAGCCCACAATGCGGGGAATTGCGCAATGAAAGCAAAGGACTACCAAAATGCTGTGGAACTTTTCAAAGAGTCGCTACGCCATCGCCCATCTGACGAGGAAACACGGTACAATCTTGCGCTAGCTCAAAAACTACTGCAGCAACAGCAGCAAGATGGCGGAGGACAAAACGACGAGCAGGAAGATCAGCAAGAAGACCAACAACAAGACCAGCAGCAGTCACCGGAGCAATCCCCACAGGATCAGCAAGACAACCCCAACGAAGACAAACCTCAGCAGCAACCACAAGAGAACCAAGATGAAAAAATGTCTCGAGAAAATGCCGAGCAGATCCTCAAGGCATTTCTTCAAGACGAAAAAGAGACCCAAAAAAGACTAGATAAGATCAAAGAACAACAGTCCGGTGGTCGCTCAAAAGAAAAGAACTGGTAAATGATACGCAAGATATACACACTCAGTCTACTGCTTCTCCTATTTCCGCTCTCTCTCTTTGCAAACACGGAGGTGGACTTCAAACAGACGGAGGACAAGAAGGTTACCTTTGAGCTGGTCACTCCTGACGTCATCGTAGAGGGAGAACCTTTCAACATCCAATTTGTCCTCAACGCCAAAGGCAAGGACATGCAGATGAGTGAGCCACAGGGACTGCAGGTCACTTATGGGCCCGCCATTAGCAGTTCTTCCAGTGTTTCCATTATCAATGGTGACATTACCCGGTCTGTCACCACCACTTTCAGCTACACTCTGATCGCCCCCAAGGAAGGCACCTATACCATCCCGGAGGCAACCGTCAAGTCGGGTTCTGCCACCTACCGCACCGCACCCAAGCAGATCAAGGTATTCACAGCAGAAGCAGTCTACGGCGCTGACGCCAAGGATGATTCCAAGGCTCAGGCACAGGTGCGGGCTTCTGATCGTATCTCAGAGAGTGACTTCGTAATCACCGCCAACCCCTCCAAGTCCGGGGTGTATGAGCAAGAGGGGGTACTGGTCACATTCAAGCTCTATTCCACCCGACCCAATATCTCTCTTACCTCTGCCAACTTTCCTGACTTTCAGGACTTCGTTAAGCAAGAGGTGAACATGTCCAACCAACAGCAATGGGACACAGCCGAGCTCAACGGACGTGTCTACTATGTCGTAGACCTATACAAAGTAATCCTATTTCCACAAAAAAGTGGCAAGATCGATATTCCGGCAGGCGCCTTTGACCTCCTTGTGCCGGTAAAGGTCAATGATCCTGTAGCAGACTTCTTTGGCAGCTTCCTTGATCAGTACACTCAGGTCAAGAAAGAAGTACGCTCTCGTCCTTTCAGTATTACGGTTAAGCCTCTGCCCACTCCAAAGCCGGAGGGGTTCACCGGTGCCGTTGGACAGTTTACATTTGATGCCAGCATTCCCAGCACCGTACTGAAGACCAATGAAAGCTTTCAGATAGAGATGACCCTCAAGGGAAATGGCAACATCAAGCTAACCTCACTACCCTCACTCACCTTTCCGGAAGGATTTGAGGAGTATGACCCACAAGAAAATGAGGACATCACGGTGCTCACCTCCGGTGTTACCGGCACGAAGACGAAAACACTTCTCGCCGTACCACGATACGCAGGGGACTATGAGATCCCGGCGATCCCTTTTGCCTACTTCGATTCCACCACTGGTGAATACCGTACGACCACCATACCTGCTACCCGAGTACACGTAGATAAGGGTAGCGACTCCCCTGCCTCTGTCAGCACGCTCAACAACAGAGAGGAGGTCAAGTACTTAGGTCAGGACATCCGTTACCTCAAGCCCACACCGGGCCATGCCATCCTTCAGCGGATCAGTACCTCCACACTGGTGGTTACCTACATAGGCATCCTATTACTAACACTTCTGGTATACCTAGCCTATCGCTTCTGGCTATCCCAAAGCAACGAAACGGCAGAGCGTCGCTCACGTCGGGCGGGAGCCATGGCCAAAAAGTACCTCAAGCTCGCGGATAAGAAACGCTCATCCGGGGATGACCTTGCCTACTACGAAGCGTTACTCACCGGACTCAATAATTACATCTCTGCTAAGTTTCACATAGACCGAGCAGAATTATCCAAGGAGCACATCCGGTCAACAATGACCACTGCGGGTATTCCATCCGAGCTAATCGACCAGACCTTGAGCACACTATCTGATCTTGAATTGGCACGATATACCCCATCACAGGACACCACGCAAAAAGAGGATCTTTACGCCCAAGCAGCCGACGTCATTGATACCATCCAGGCTACCAAATATAAGTTTACCAAGAAATGAAGTATCGTCTTATCACCATAGCTTTACTACTACTTGCCCTTCCGACACTAGGTCAAACTGCTTTTGAAGAAGGCATCTCTGCTTACAGCGAAGCACGATTTTCGGATGCTATTTCTGCTTTTGAGCAAGCGATAGATTCTTCCGACAAGCCCACCGCAGCCATGTACTACAATCTCGGCAATGCGTACTACAAGAGCGACGAGCTAGCGTCAGCTATCCTCGCATACGAGCGAGCTTATCGCCTTGCACCTGCGGATCGAGATATCAGGTATAACCTCGACTTGGCAACCTCCAAGACAGAAGACAAGATCACGCCTGCGCCCACAGCACTACTCTCCGGTTGGGTAGATGGGATCTCTCACTGGTTCAATCTCCACACCTGGGTTACCCTTGACATTATCCTGCTTTTGCTCACCTGTGGGCTGGTGCTTCTCTACTTTTTCTCCGGAAAACGAGCACTGCGACTCACTGGGTTTTATGCTGCTATAGTCACGGCTTTACTCTTCATATTCACGAATGCGATGACCTTCCGGCTCAACCGCTTTATCCAAGACCCAAGCGGTGCCGTGATCATGTCGCCAATAGTTACCATCAAGAGTTCACCTGATCAGTCCGCTACGGACATTGTAGTACTCCACGCAGGTGTACGTGTACAGGTGCAAAAGGCTGTAGCTTCTTTTTATGAGGTCTCCCTCCCCGACGGTGTTGTGGGATGGATTCCTCAGTCCGATCTTGAGTTCATTTTACCCCGATGATTGAAAACCTAGTACGGATCGAGAGGGACTTCTTTCTCTGGCTCAACAGCCCACATACCCCCTACCTGGATAGTGTCATGTACATTATCTCAGCTCCTCTTGTCTGGATCATCTTTGCCCTCGTCTTTATCTTCATGATGACCTACAAGCAAAAATCCAGTGAGTGGCTCTGCTTCTTTTTCTTTTTCCTTCTACTATTTTTCCTGGCAGACCAGGTATCCTCGGGTATCATCAAGCCCTACTTCCAGCGTCTGAGACCCACGCACCATCCGCTCACCTACGAGACGGTCAAGACTGTTCTTGGCTACCGTGGTGGTCTTTACGGCTTCATCTCCGGACACACCGCCAACTTCATTGCACTCGCCACCTTTTTATCCCTATTTGTGCGGAGTAGACGGTTCACCATCGCTATCTTCACCGTAGCACTCACGGTCTGCTATTCACGCATCTATCTAGGCGTACATTTCATCACAGACGTACTACCGGCTATAGTAGTCGGTGTCATGATCGGGTACATCGTCTACTCTTTATATATCCGAGCACGGGTACATTTCCTAGAGGTCCCGGAGGCAGAGGCTAGGATTTTTTACCTACATCCTCGCCAGTCCATGGGCAAAACCCTCTTGCTTACCGTTATTTTATTCTATATTGCAGTCTGGGCATTCTCTCCTCTACTGATACATGTATATGGAGACAACCAGATCTAACCACACTCTTACTACCCTTATGGATCAAAAAATCAAAACTATCCTAGACCAATTTCCCATCCCCGAAAAGCTCGTTGACGCAAAGCCCATCGGCAATGGAATGATCAACGACACCCTCGCAGTCACCGTATCTACTCCATCAGGGACGACCGAGACGAAGTATATCCTTCAGCGGATCAATAACAATGTCTTTGAGGATGTAGACACACTTCAGAGCAACATCTTCAAGGTCACCGAGCACATCCGCAAAAAGCTCCAAGCTGAGGGCGACAAGGATGTTGACCGTCACGTACTCACCTTTTTCCGCACCAAGGATGGTGCTCCTTACTACCGGTATGAGGACGGTACCTATTGGCGCCTCAGCCTTTTCATCAAAGGCTCAAAGACCCACGAGACGGTTAGTCCTGAGCTATCTAGAGAAGCAGGCAAAGCATTTGGCGCATTTCAGAGCCGTCTCGCCGATCTCCCCGGTGACGCACTGGGTGAGACGATCCCTCGCTTTCACGACATGGCATTTCGTCTCGAAGAGCTACGTGAGGCAGTCCGGGAGGACAAAGCCGGGCGTGTGAAGGAGGTACAGGATCTGCTTGATGAGATAGAGAAGCGCGCCGATGCCATGCTGATCCAAGAAAAACTCCACGCAGAGGGCAAGCTACCCAAGCGCATCAACCACCTCGACACCAAGGTCAATAACATCCTCTTCGATGCCGACAGCGACAAAGTACTCTGTGTTATCGACCTCGATACGGTCATGCCCGGGTACGTTCTCTCGGATATTGGCGACTTCATCCGTACAGCAGTAAACACCGGTGCTGAGGACGAGGAAGACCTCTCCAAGATCGGTGTCGACATGGATATCTTCCACGCCTACACAGAGGGCTACATGTCCGGTGCCAAGGACTTCCTGACTCCCACTGAGATCAAACTACTCCCCTACGGGGGCCGTCTTCTCACCTACATGCAGACGGTGCGCTTCCTCACAGACTACCTCAATGGCGATATCTACTACAAGACCAATAAGCCCAAGCACAACCTCATCCGTACGAAAGCTCAGTTTGAGTTCCTTCGCCGACTAGAGGAAAAGCAAGAGGAGATGGACGGATTTATGCAAAAGTGGCTGTAGTTCCTTGCAGATAAAATGACTCCATCCCCCTTTTCAGTCACTCGGTTTCACAAGAGCCTCCGCCACGCCCTTCGAGGTGTGGGGAGGCTTTTTGCTTCCGAGCCCAACGCCAGGGTTCACCTCCTGTTTTGCATCCTAGTACCGGTTGCGGGTTGGTTGCTCAAGGTCAGCACGGTCGAGTGGATCGCACTGCTCATTTGCATCGGAGCGGTGTTGGCAGCAGAGGCATTCAACACCGCCCTCGAGGCTCTGGCTGACCGCATAAGTACAGAGTACTCGCCCCTTATCCGAGATGCCAAAGACCTATCGGCAGGAGCTGTACTCATACTTGTCATTATGTCAGCCACCGTGGGGCTGATCATATTCCTCCCAAAGTTGGGAGCCCTCCTCGGCACATCCGGCATGAGCTAGACACCATAGGGGACTAAAGCTAAGCCCCAATGGATTACGACATCAAGCACCTCATCGGGGACGAACTAAGGAAGACGACAAGGTTCCAAGTCCCCCTATTTTTACCGCTCGGAGAGGGGGTAGAAAATTTGACGGATAGAAGAGAAATGTTTCCAGTAGGAAAGAAAACGATTTGACGGATAGTAGCGATCTGTTTCCAGTAGGAAACTTTTTCAGTACACGTCAACTTCTTTCTTGAGAGGTTGAAACTAATTTTGTGACCGTTACAATTTTGGCTAACTTTGAGCACTAAATAACCAACCGTAGTCGTGAGGCTACATCGTCCCATACATCAACAATAGGACACCCTAAAATGAACAACGACAACTACCAAGACTCCAAGCGATCCCGTGATGAGATCGAGAAGGGTCAGTCTCGCCGCGAAAGTGAGCAATACCAACCATCGGTAAGGAAGCGACGGAGAGTACGACTCACTGCGGAACAAATCCAAGAAGCCGCACAGAAGCGGCAAGAGCGCAAGCTCAACGACTTCACGAGCAGTCGTAGTGCCTACGATGCTCCCTACGAGGGCAGACAGCCCTATCAGAGCCGAGACCACGAGGAGCGACAGAGGGCATCGTCCTACAAAGAGCAGTATCGCCGACACCGAGAGTACAACAAAAGCAAATATGGGCAGGAACACACCACTCTAGAAGAAGGCGATGACGCTCCAAGGCGATCCTATGCTCCGAGAGGAAACTACCAGCAGAGGAACAACGACAAGAAGCGGAACAACAAATACCGGGGAAACAACCGCCGTCCCGGGCAACAGCATAACCCCAACCTAAAGAAGAACAATAAGCGTCAGCGTCCGATATACGAAAATACCCAACCGGATCCGGAGAAGCCCATACGGCTCAATAAGTACCTCGCTCACTCCGGAGTCTGCTCACGTAGAGAAGCAGATGAGCTGATCGAGAATGGAGCAGTTCTCGTCAATGGAGTACCCGAGACTCAGCTGGGAGTAAAAGTAACCATGAACGACCGCATCGAGGTCAATGGCAAGGTCATCACTCCGGAGCAAAAAGTATACGTCTTACTCAACAAGCCCCGCAACTGTGTCACCACCTCAGATGATCCACAGGAGCGACTCACCGTGGTACAGCTGACCCGCAGCGCAGCCAAGGAGCGCATATATCCGGTAGGTCGACTCGACCGCAATACCACCGGCGTCTTGCTCCTCACCAATGACGGGGACTTGGCGGCGAAGTTGGTACACCCCTCCTTTGAGAAAAAGAAGATCTACCACGTGTGGCTGGATCGAGAGGTCTCTGTCGAAGACATGCAGAAGCTAGCCGACGGCGTCGAGCTGGAGGATGGCGAGATGCACGCCGATGCGATCAGCTATGTCGATGAGGAGGACCACACCCAGGTAGGTATTGAGATCCACTCCGGCCGCAATCGTATCGTGCGCCGACTTTTTGAGCACCTAGGCTACCGCGTAGAGAAGCTGGATCGGGTCTACTTTGCAGGACTGACGAAGAAAAACCTCGGACGTGGTAAGTGGCGTTACCTCACACAGGAGGAAGTAAATAATCTGAAGATGGGAGCATTCGAATAACAATCATGAAAAGGACAAAAATAGCAGACCTGATACAAAACCCCACCTATGGTCAGGAAGTAAATATCAAAGGGTGGGTGCGCACCAAGCGCGGAAGCAAGCATGTGGCGTTCATCGCACTAAACGATGGGTCTTGCATCCACAACCTCCAGGTAGTGGCTGGAGTCGAGGACTTTGACGCCGACCTGCTCAAGGAGATCACCACAGGAGCCAGCCTGAGTGTCATCGGCATCCTGGTGGAGTCGCAGGGCAAAGGACAGACCATGGAGGTACAGGCCAAAGAGATAAAGCTCTACGGCACAGCGGATCCCGACACCTACCCTCTTCAGAAAAAAGGACACAGCATGGAGTTCTTACGGGAGATCGCGCACCTACGCCCCCGCACCAATACCTTTGGCGCCGTTTTCCGCATACGGCACAATATGGCGTATGCCATACACAAGTACTTCCACGACCATGGATTTTACTACATCCACACGCCCATCATCACCGCATCCGATGCAGAGGGTGCGGGACAGATGTTTCAGGTAACGACACTGGATCTGGAGAATCTTCCCCGGACAGAGTCAGGCGAGGTAGACTACAGCCAAGACTTTTTTGGTACGGAGACCAACCTCACCGTCTCCGGACAGCTCGAGGGAGAGCTTGCCGCAATGGCGCTGGGAGCGATCTATACATTTGGCCCCACCTTTAGAGCCGAAAACTCCAACACTCCGCGCCACTTAGCTGAGTTTTGGATGATCGAGCCGGAGGTAGCTTTCATAGAGATCGAGGAAAATATGGACCTTGCCGAGGACTTCCTAAAGTACCTCATCACCTGGGCACTTGAGCACTGTGCAGACGACCTGCAGTTCCTCAACAACATGATCGACAAGGGGCTCATAGAGCGCCTACGCTCGGTAGTCAAGAAGGACTTTGTGCGCCTCACCTACACAGAGGGCATCAAGATCCTAGAAGCGGCTGTGGCTGAGGGACACAAGTTTGAGTTCCCCGTATACTGGGGAGCCGACCTATCGTCCGAGCATGAGCGCTATCTGGTAGAGCAGCACTTCCAAGCACCGGTGATCCTCACAGACTACCCCAAGGAGATCAAGGCATTCTACATGAAGCAAAACGACGACGGGAAGACCGTACGAGGTATGGATGTACTCTTCCCAAGAATCGGAGAAATCATCGGAGGTTCGGAGCGTGAGTGGGACTACGACAAGTTGGTAGCCCATGCGAAGAATATGGGTGTACCTGTAGAAAAGATGCAGTGGTATATGGATACCCGCCGCTTTGGCACGGCTCCTCACGCAGGATTTGGGCTCGGCTTTGAGCGCCTGATCCTCTTTGTGACAGGGATGGCAAACATCAGAGACGTGATCCCCTTCCCGCGCACACCAAACAATGCCAACTTTTAATCGCAAAACAGACTAGGAATTATACAGAGCGGGTGTGTCCAAAACTCACGCTTTGGACACACCCTCTCTCCTTTCCGGCTCCCCCAGCCCCAACTAATGCCATACACGACCCGGGAGGGGTCGCCATATTGGTTGGGGGGGCAGCACCCCGTAGGGGTGCCACCTTCGTAGCCCAGGTGTCGAGGTGCGAAGCACCGAAGACCCCGGGTCAGCAAGGATTCCCTCTCCCCTATCCGACCCCGCCAGGGGTCGCCAAACACCTCTACCCTTTGACGACCCCTGGCGGGGTCGGGGGTTGGGGCTTCAGCCTTTTCCCGGGGTCTTCGGTGCTTCGCACCTCGACACCCGGGCTACGAAAAAACGACCCCTAGCGGGGTCGGCGGGGTCGTAAAGCATAGCCCAGGGTCAGAGCGACGTTAGGAGCGTCTGACCCTGGGAAAACGATCCTCTCCCCAAAACACGACTCCGACGAACGTTGGAGTCGTACCGCTGACGACAAAAATTTCCTACTGGAAACATTTCGCTACTATCCGTCAAATTTTTCACCCGACCTGACCTGACTGACAGATTTGTCACTGTCCCGCTCGGACAGATGACACGAAACAGAAGGACCCGGGTCTGATGGCACACCCTTTGCATCTATAGTGTTGAAAATAGAAAATAATAACAACAAACACTATACAACACAATGGGAAAAATAATAGGAATAGACTTAGGTACCACCAACTCGTGTGTGGCTGTACTCGAAGGCAATGAGCCGGTAGTCATCGCCAACAGCGAAGGCAAGCGTACTACTCCGAGTGTGGTAGCATTCGTAGAGGGTGGTGAGCGCAAAGTGGGCGACCCGGCAAAGCGTCAGGCGATCACGAACCCCACCAACACCATCTACTCGATAAAGAGACTGATGGGTGAGCGCTACTCTGAGATCGAGGGAGAGACAAAGCGTCTCCCCTACAACGTGGTAAAGGGCGAAAACGATACCGCCCGCGTGGAGGTCAACGGCAGACAGTACTCTCCTCAGGAGATCTCTGCCATGATCCTGCAGAAGATGAAGCAAACAGCAGAGGACTACCTGGGTGAGCCGGTCACCGAAGCGGTGATTACGGTGCCTGCCTACTTTAGCGACGCACAGCGCCAGGCTACCAAGGAGGCTGGAGAGATCGCCGGGCTGACGGTGAAGCGTATCGTCAACGAGCCTACCGCAGCGGCACTGGCTTATGGGCTGGACAAGAGCGACAAGGACATGAAGATCGCCGTCTTTGACCTCGGTGGAGGTACGTTTGATATCTCTATCCTCGAGCTTGGTGACGGTGTATTTGAGGTAAAGAGTACCAATGGTGATACCCACCTCGGTGGTGATGACTACGACCATGCGGTGATCGACTGGCTGGCTGAGGAGTTTCTCAAGGACGAGGGCGTAGACCTCCGAAAGGATCCGATGGCTCTCCAGAGACTCAAGGAGGCGGCAGAGAAAGCCAAGATCGAGCTGTCCAGCACCACCAGCACGGAGATCAACCTACCGTACATCATGCCGGTAGACGGTGTCCCCAAGCACTTGGTCAAGACACTGACCAGAGCAAAGTTTGAGCAACTGACGGACAAGTACACCCAGGCGTGCAAGGTACCGGTAGAGCAAGCGCTCAAGGATGCCGGAATCTCGGCTAGTGAGATAGACGATGTGATACTCGTAGGAGGATCCACACGTATCCCCGCCGCACAGGAGATGGTGGCGGACCTCTTTGGCAAACAACCCTCCAAGGGTGTCAACCCCGACGAGGTGGTGGCACTGGGTGCAGCCATCCAGGGTGGTGTCCTCAGCGGTCATGTGAAGGATGTCCTGCTACTGGACGTGACGCCCCTATCGCTCGGTATCGAGACCATGGGTGGTGTGATGACCAAGCTCATCGATGCCAATACCACGATCCCGACCAAGAAGTCGCAGATCTTTACCACTGCTGCTGACAACCAGCCCTCGGTGGAGATCCACGTACTACAGGGTGAGCGATCCATGGCGCGTGACAATAAGACGCTCGGGAAGTTTAACCTCGACGGTATTCCACCCGCACAGCGCGGTGTGCCACAGATCGAAGTGACCTTTGACATCGATGCCAACGGTATCGTAAACGTTTCGGCAAAGGACAAGGGTACCGGCAAGGAGCAAAAGATCCGTATCGAGGCCTCCAGCGGTCTGAGCGATGATGAGATCCAACGCATGAAGGCGGAGGCAGAGGCTAATGCTGAGAGCGACAAGAAGGAGCGCGAGCGCATCGATAAGATCAACCAGGCGGACAGCGTGATCTTCCAGACCGAGAAGCAGCTCAAGGACCTCGGCGACAAGATGCCTGCAGACAAAAAGGCAGAGATCGAGACGGCACTGGGCAAGCTCAAGGAGGCGCACAAGGCTCAGGATATAGCCGGCATCGATAGCGCGATGGAGGAGCTCAACAAGGTGGCACAGGCGATGTCTGAGCAGATGTACAATCAGCAGCAACAGCAGCCAAACGCCGGACCAACTACCGGCCCAACCGCCGACAACACGCAAACCAACTCCGGCTCGTCATCCGGCGACGACGTGACCGACGCCGACTTTGAAGAAGTGAAGTAAACCTCAAATCATATCGAAGACAGAGAGGGTAGTAACCATACGGTTGCTACTCTCTTTTATTATGTAGCGAGCACGACGCTCCGTCTTGCTGACTATGAAATAATCCTACTCTCTAAAATTACCCCATAGGAAAACAAGAGCCGTGAAGTAATGAAGTGTGGGCGATAGACACCAACATGGTGTCAAAATATAAAGAAAAACAAGACTTTTATGGTGGAATTGTAGTTTTTATTTTGATTTTTTCATTAGATTTGGGGACTCGTGTTAAGCAAATCCTCCAGAAAAGTACATCTTTTGAATTTATCTTTAACATAATTAGTCGATGGAGCAATGAATAGAATACCCCGACTCACACTGCTAATACTGTCCACCATCGTTGGATCAGGTCTGTACATACCAATCGCATCGGGAACGACCTCTGCCCATGCAGTTGCTCAATCACCGCATAAAACCGTAACAATCAAAGGTGTTGTTACTGACAATCATAAAGAGCCACTTGCCGGAGTAACGATCCGACTAAAAGGGACCAAACGAGGCACGGTAACGGATGCCGATGGACGCTACACCTTTCCCGACGTTTCGGAAAACGGAACCCTACTGGTCACGTACATAGGAATGAAGCCGCTAGAACTGGACGTCAAGGGACGGACAGTACTAGATATTGTACTCGAAGAGGATAGTAATACTCTAGCGGAACTAACAGTGACTACCGGCTATCAGGAAGTAAAGCGAGAACGGATGACCGGCTCAGTGGCAACCATCAGTGCAGGGCAGATCCGTAATCTCAACATCAAGTCCATAGACCAAGCTCTTGCGGGTAATATCTCCGGTCTCTCCGCAGTAACCACCGGAAGGCCGGGCGCTACAGCCTCTATACACATAAGAGGAGTCAACTCGCTCACCGGCAATACCCAACCCATCTGGATCGTGGATGGCATGCCCCTGCAGGGTGAAGCACCATCGCTGCTACGTACCGGAGGTGGGCTAAATGCCGAACTATTTCAGAATGGTATCGGTGACCTTTCACCTGATGACATCGAGTCCATCACGGTGCTAAAAGATGCTGCAGCCAGTGCCATCTACGGAGCTCGCGCTGCAAACGGTGTCATCGTTATCAAGACTAAGAGTGGAGAGGTTGGCAAACCAAGCTACAACATCACAGCACACTTCGGGCTAACCACTCCTCCGACAAGAACTGTCCAGATGATGAATAGTGAGCAGAAGCTACAGTTTGAGCGAGAGATGTTTACTGACGAGGCTTTTCACAAAATGGGACAGGGCTCCTATCTGCTGGATCAGGCAGCGAGTGGTCTGATTACCAGAGAGGAAGCCGAAGCCAGGATAAGTGAGCTTGCCAAGCGGAATACGAATTGGTTTCAGGAACTGTATCGTCCGGCATTTAGCACTCAGGTAAGCATGAATATGTCCGGAGGTACGCAGAAAACCAAGTACTATACCTCTGCCAACTTTATGGATCAGAATGGTACGGAGTACAATAACCATCTCCGCCGGATCCGTATCGCCTCCAAACTCTCTCACAACTTCTCCAAGCGGGTCAGCCTGGATAGCCAGTTGGCCACTACTTACAAAGAAGACCGGAGGAGTCGCCCGGCATTTGACTACTTTAACTATGCCCTCTATGCCAACCCGTATGAGGATCCTGAAGGCTACGACCTAAGTTGGGACATGACCTCCAGCAAGATCCGTCAGGGACTCCGCTGGCCGACTCTCAATGCCAGGCATGAGATAGACCAGAACTACTTCACGACACGGTATCTAAGCTCGTCACTGATGCTAAGGCTGAACTGGAATATCCTAGAAGGCCTCGACTTTAGCTCTCAGGGAATGCTCTCAGTCAACGCTTCTCACAACCGAAACGTGGAGGGTGAAGGAACCTATACCAACTTTAGAAACAACTGGATTGCGTCGCTGGTGAAGGAGGTAACGCCGCAACAAGTGAAGGGCTCGCTAGATGAGGGAACGGCGTACAATACCAGCTACACTTGGCGAAACGTCCTGACCTATAGACAAGAGTTTGCCTCTGTTCACTACCTCGATATCCTCCTGGGACAGGAGCTAAGCTCAGACACCAGCTATTCTTCCAGCAATTATTCCCCAATATTTGATCAAGTACACCGACTGGTAGGCTTCCCGGAGCTGCCGGATGGTATCGACATAAAGAAGATCAACTTTGCGTCGCTTGGCGGGACCGGTAAGTACGAATCCAGGCTTTCCTCCTTTTTTGCCAACGCGACGTACTCCTACGAGGACAGATATGTACTCAGTAGCTCTATCCGCTATGACGGCTCTGATATCATTGGGAATGACAACCAGTTTACTCCCCTTTGGAACACCTCATTCCGATGGAATCTTCATAAGGAACCGTTCTTTAAGTCCGACTTTGTGGACATGCTTTCCTTGCGATTGGGCTATGGCTATACGGGTAGTATTGACAAGAATGCCTTTCCTTTCGTAGTGATGAGGATCGATGAGCGATATGAGTATGATGGGGACATTATCCCTAACAGAATCACCTTTGCCAACCCTAACGTCAAGTGGCAGACCAAGCGAGATGCCAACATCGGAATTGAGGCCTCACTCTGGCAGGGGGATGTTCGTTTTGGGGTAAACTACTACAATAACTTTGTTTTCAACCTACTCGACAACCGCCGTCTGCCATACTCGTCCGGACGAGGTACGGTGAAGGAAAACGTCGCCAACCTCCTCAACAGAGGATGGGAGATAGACCTGTCGGTGACACCGATACGTAACAATCGACTGATTTGGAACATCCGAGGCAACATGGCCATCAACCACAACACGGTTACCTCCACAAGGTATAAGAGCCTCAAGGAGATCGATGCCATAGAAAGTCAAGATGGTAGCGGACACTACTTCATCGAGGGAAGCCCTGTGGGTGCTTGGTACGGATATCACTTTGCCGGTATTGATCCAGAGACCGGATCCACTATGGTCTACAACAAAGAAAATGGCGAGCTTTTCAACATGGATCTACTCCAAAATAGAACTCTCAAACTGAAGGCTCCGACTGCCGAAGTACTAGGTAACTTTTATCCACCTGTAGTGGGTGGCTTCTCTACAGACCTAACGTACCGACAGTGGACACTTACTGCAAGCTTTGAGTATAAGCTTGGGCATAAGATACGGTCATTTACCACGTTCCAAGGACTAGGCTCAGGTAACCGTCACATTCTGGACATGGGAAGATGGCGTGCCCCTGGGGACATTGCCAATGTTCCTACGATCAATAACAGTCGTGTAGCCTACAATAAATACATGATGGATGCTGCTCTGGAGAGTGGCAACTACCTAAGGAGTACCTACATGTCGCTCGGATACAACTTGCCGAGAACCTTTGTGGATCGGTGCGGTTTGAGCTTTGCCCGGCTTACGCTCTCAGGACAAAACCTCTTCACGATCACTCGGTATCGCGGTATTGACCCCCAACTGATGGGACAGGTCAGATACCCCAACTCCCCCTCCTATAACCTCAGCATAAACATCGGAATATGATCATGAATACACAGGGAACACTATACCACATTCTTCTGCTTACGGCTCTCTTTTCTCTCTCCTCCTGCAAGGGCTTTTTGTACGTAGAGCCAACCAATATCCTTACGGTCAATAGCTACGATGATGTCCGATCAATGATGGGGACACAAATGAAGGTCTTCAAAGAATGTAACGACTGGTACAATCCTCAGATCAACATTCCGTACTACCAGAACGACGACTATCTGATCTTTTCCTTTTATTCGGATGATCTTTCTCTCAAGCGTTATCTGGGCAACTGGAAGGGTGCTAATAACAAGGGGGACTATGACAAGTCACTTGACTGGATGCACACAGATATTCACGAATCCCTTTGGAAGCACTACTACACGATTATTGGCTACAACAATATGATCCTTGACCAACTGGCAAAGTTTCCCGGAAAAACGGAGACAGAGACCAACGAAGTCAAGGGCGAGGCGATGACGATTCGTGCATACTCGTTCTTCAAACTACTGCAGCTATTTTCACCCTACCACGATAATGAGCTGGGCTTACCCCTAAACACCGATGCCGACAAAGTAGGCTCCTTTGACAAAAGAAGGAAAACACAAAAAGAAAACTACGCTTTCATCATCAGCCAACTGGAGGAAGTACTGGCGATGAACACTCCTCGTTCGGACTCGTACAACCTCTTCTATCGTCCCGAAGTGATTCATGCTATTTTGGCACAAGTCTACCTATACAAAGGAGACTCCGGCGCCAAGGAGAAAGACGACTATGACAAAGCTGTCCAGCATGCCAAAAAGAGCCTCGAGATGAGTGGAATCACTTCTAAGACGTTGAGTCGAATGCCATCCGCATCAGACGACTTTGGATATTCCGAGACCCGAGACTACGCACTGATCTCGTTCATCACTATGGACAATCGCTTTGACAACATAGTTGGTAAACCAAGGTGGGGGTTATTTCAGTATGCGACTCCCGAACTGATGGCACTTTTCCCCGATAATGACCTCAGAAAGAAGGCGTGGTTCAAGCAAGAAAAAGAAGGAGACTGGCAGATCCACAAGTTTGCATCAAGCTTCCCCTACGGTTTTACCAAAGTAGATCTCTTTACCGCTGCTGAGCTGGAGCTGATCACAGCCGAAGCCTTAGTGCGTTCCGGCCACGAAGCTGAGGCTCGTGCGGCCTTGCAAAAGTTCACCCGTAATCGCTACGAAGGAACCTACTCAATACCTACTGGAAAAAGCCTTTTGCAAGCTGTCCTTGATGAGCGTCGGAAGGAGTTTTGCTTTGAAGACACCTACAGATGGGTGGATCTAACTAGACTTCGTCCGGCCTACAGTCGAAAACTGACACGCAAAGGCGGAGAGGAAAAAGTCTACACCCTCAAAGAAAATGACTACCGATACACCCTTCCTATCCCCAGAAACGCTGAGCTTTCTGAGAATAAAGTAGACCAAAACCCCGGTTGGAACCTTTTTTAAACCTAAGGACTAAAGCAACTCAGAATATGAAAAAATACTTAGCTACAACCATCGTAACGCTCCTGACACTCTTTGGTACCATAGGTTGTGATAATACTATCGAGGTGCCTGAGGTCAAAAGTGTCAGTACCGATGCTATCACCGAAATAAGCCTTAGCCCGCAAAGTCCTGTATTGGTGGCAGATGGAAAGTCCGAGCTAACTTTCCTCGTAAGGTGCTACTACCAAGTAGGCAAAACCCGAGCGCGTATGCTTGACAGTCGCCTACCCTTGGATAAAATCACCATCACCTCCTCGGATGGCAAAACACTAAAGCCCGAGGATACATACACAACCACATCAAGCGAAGAGACTGTTTCTTTTACTGCTAAAATAGGCAACATCTCTTCCGAAACGGTTTCTGTGAAACTCTATCCTTCAGAAGCTCCAACATACACACCCATTATAGTTCCGGTGCGGATCTATGCATTTTATGAGAAACAAAATCTTACTGCCGTCCAAGGGTTTACTAAAGAAGCTCTCAAACCGCACTTCGACCGACTAAACAAGGTTTTTTCCGGTCAACTCGCTCCGCGTGGTCCCGTGACTGGAAATCCCGGCATCACCTTTGATCTAAAAGAGGTTCGACAAATCGAGTTGAAAGGCTCAGAAGTATTTAGAACGTTTGAGAGTGAAGTCAAAAAGAAATATATGAAAGCGTCGGACAAGGAGATCAGTATATGGGTAATGGACGGTCGCCTTGGATGGGGAAAAGGGCCCTTTGACTGTATTCCCTCCGTTACCACTGGCAACCCAGAAGATCTACCTGGCTTGTCGGTCAAAAAGGTGGATTCCGACTATGCATACGTGGCTGCTGAAACCGAACCGAAAGATGTGGGTATCTTTATGACTTTCTACCAGCTTCTGGCGTGTATGAATAACGCCGGGGACTACCGGTTCGAAAACCTATTTGGTAACTACTATGGACTTTTGTCAACAGGAGAGTCGGACGATGACGATGAGGCTGACAAGAAGGACGGTGACTTTGACTACTGCCCGGATACTTACTCCTACAAACCCGGCTACGTGATCATCCAAAAGCGTACATTTCCTTACAAGATTGACATTGAAAAGGACGACAAAGGCAAGGAGACCAAACGAAAAGAGTACTACTACTTTTACAACTCTGTAAACATCATGGATGATCCAAGCAGTGCCACTACTATCACCAGAGACCAAGCTGCACGTATTCGACAGGTGATCCGTGATTGTCCGCTTCGTCGACAGGGAATCGAATAAGAGAGTTGCCTTCACGTTTGATTTACTGTACCAAACAGAGGCAGTGGCTCAAATGAGCCACTGCCTCTGTTTGGTACAGTCGGGCAAGGTTACCGATTCTCGTGCGATCTCAGGGTGGCAAATCAAAAAGTCACCACACCCTTTGTCCCTTTCGAGGATACTTCGGTCTGAGGTTGTGTTTCAACTAATATTGGAGAGTAAAAAGATGGCGTTCTTTTTCTTAGTAGCATCCACGATCAAGAACCAGTCTACGATCGCCCAAATACCACACAGTCCAGCAGTCAACAGTTTGCCGATTCCCAGGCCGACATCGCCAAGCATAAACCGGTCGACACCAAGTATCCCGATAAAAATAGAGATCAGGAGCATTGTGGTCGGATTTTTCAGCGCACTGATGAGTGGAAAAATATCCTGAGCTTCCATCGTAGTCTCCTCCAGAGCTTTTCTGATCTGGTACATATCGGTGGGAGGCACCAGCTGAGTCAGCTGCATCGCGATCTGATTTACATCCTCTTGTTTCATAACTAAAGTACAGATAAATATGTGAGTGGCGAATAATGTGATTAGACACCAAAAAGATTACGCAAGACAAACCACACCAGCACAAAAGCGCCATAGGTGTACAGCATGGGAGTGCTCTTTAGGAAAGTACCGGCAGCACTCAGTACTCGCGTGGGAAAAGCAATGCTCAATGCCAGTAGTGACAGCACCGGTACGGTCAAGAGTAGAGAGTAATTATACCGCACCGCCTCTAGGAAGTGCCCGGAGCATAGCGACACGATGGCTCGCTGAGTACCGCATCCGGGACACCGGATCCCCAACACCGTGGCAAAAATACAGCGTGGCATAGGCAACCCCAGCACATCAAGCCATAGGATAGCGAGCAGGACAGAGCAGCCAACCACCACTCCCCATCTCAGGCGTCTCTGGGAGCTTCTCCGGTCTATGGTATCGGTACGAATCAACTAAAAAACACTCTGAAAACACATTGCTTTAGTCCATAGCAAATATATCTAAAATGTAATATCTGTGAAATACCCGAACAGATAGTACCCCAAGATTCTAGGTCAGGACTCACGCATTTGAAGTTTAGAGGTAGGCGGTGGGGGCTGAGCATTATGACTTTACGGAGGAGGAGCCGGACTTTATCATCCATTATGACATCAAGTACGCATGGGGGTCGAAGTGAGGAAGACGACAAGACATCAAGCCCCTCTATTTTTGCCGCTTGGAGAGGGGGTGGAAAATTTGACGGATAGAAGGGAAATGTTTCCAGTAGGAAAGAAAATGATTTGACGGATAGTAGTGATCTGTTTCCTACTGGAAACTTTTTTCAGTATACGTCGAGAGTTGAAAAAAAGAAGAAAAGAGCCCTCGCAGCTCTGCAAAAGATCAATGCCACCAAAAAACCACCGACACCATCACCACCGTCGATCTCTAAACTTCAAATGCGTGAGCCCCGGATCCTAGGTGGGTTGCTTTGCAAATGGTGCCTAATCTGGGTAAATTTGCACCAAATATCTAGATAGATCAAACCATATGAATAAAGACTATAAGCGCACGCTGGTGACAGCTGCGCTCCCCTATGCCAACGGACCGGTGCACATCGGTCACCTGGCAGGTGTTTACTTACCGGCTGACGTATATGTGCGGTATCTGCGACTCAATGATCGCCCCTGTCTCTACATTTGTGGCTCCGACGAGCATGGCGTGCCGATTACGCTTCGTGCCAAAAAGGAGGGTGTGACTCCCCAAGACATCGTGGATCGCTACCACAAGCTGATCAAGGAATCCCTGAAGGAGTTTGGCATCACCTTTGACATCTACTCGCGTACGACAAGTGATATTCACACCGAGGTGGCGAGTGATTTTTTCAAAACTCTGTATGATAAGGGCGTCTTTCAGGAGATAGAGAGCGAGCAGTACTACGATGAGGAGGCTCAGACCTTCTTGGCTGACCGCTATATCACGGGTACTTGTCCGCACTGCGGTAATCCAAACGCCTACGGCGACCAGTGCGAGAAGTGTGGCACATCGCTCAACCCCACGGACCTCATCGACCCCCACTCTGCCGTCAGTGGTTCCAAGCCGGTGAAGCGAAAGACCAAGCACTGGTACTTGCCACTGGACAAGTATGAGAACTGGCTGAAGGAGTGGATCCTAGATGGGCATAAAGAGTGGCGTGCAAACGTCTATGGGCAGTGCAAGAGCTGGCTGGACCAAGGACTACAGCCCCGTGCAGTCTCCCGTGACCTCGACTGGGGGATTCCCGTGCCTGTGGAGGGAGCAGAGGGCAAGGTTCTTTATGTCTGGTTTGATGCACCGATTGGCTATATCTCCAACACCAAAGAGCTACTGCCGGACACCTGGGAGACTTGGTGGAAAGATCCCTCGACGCGGCTGCTCCACTTCATCGGTAAGGACAATATCGTCTTTCACTGCATTGTCTTTCCCTCCATGCTAAAGGCAGAAGGAAGCTATATCCTACCCGACAATGTCCCGTCGAACGAGTTTCTCAACCTCGAGGGGGATAAGATATCTACCTCACGCAACTGGGCTGTCTGGCTACACGAGTACCTCCGGGACTTTCCCGGCAAGCAGGATGTCCTGCGCTACGTGCTTACGGCAAACGCCCCGGAGACCAAGGATAACGACTTCACCTGGGCAGACTTTCAGGCTCGCAACAACAACGAGCTGGTGGCAGTCCTAGGCAACTTTGTGAACCGTGCACTCGTACTGACCCACAAGTACTTTGATGGGAAGGTACCTGCAGCAAGCACACTGACAGCTGATGACCGGGGCGTACTGGATGAAATCGCCGCCATCAAGGACCGGGTCTCCGACCTGCTGGAGAACTTTCACATCCGTGACGCACAGCGTGAAGCCATGAACCTCGCCCGGCTCGGCAATAAGTATCTGGCAGATACCGAGCCCTGGAAAGTAGCGAAGACCGACATGGAGCGTGTAGGCACCATCCTCAACATTGCGCTACAGATCGCTGCCAACCTCAGCATCCTCATGGATCCCTTCACCCCCTTCTCCATGAAGAAGCTACGTGACATGCTCGCCTATGACTGCGAAGCAAACTGGCAGAACATCGGCAAGCAAGACCTACTCAATCCGGGACACCAACTGGGTAAAGCGGAGCTTCTCTTTCAGAAGATTGAGGACGACGAGGTGGCTAAGCAGCTCAATAAGCTCCAGGCAACAAAGGAGCAAAACGAGCAAGAAAACCACCATGCGGCACCTATTGCGGAGCCGGTAGAGTTTAGCTCCTTTGAGAAGTTAGATATACGTGTGGGCAAGGTACTGGAGTGCCGGAAAGTCCCCAAGGCAAACAAACTCCTGCAGTTCCGTATAGACGACGGCTTGGGCGGACGCACCATTGTATCCGGTCTGGCAAAGTACTATGATCCGGAGGAGTTGGTAGGCAAGCAGGTCTGCTTCATTGCCAACTTTCCTCCTCGCAAGCTGATGGGCGTCGAGAGCGAGGGCATGATCCTCAGTGTACAAGAGGCAGATGGCACTCTCTCCGTGATCACCCCTAGCAAGCCCGTTGCTCCCGGGAGCAAGATTTCGTAATGAATCGCAAAGTAGCCCTTCTTCTCTCCGGCGGAGTAGACAGTTCGGTCGCCCTGCATCTCCTCATGGAGCAAGGCGTGCGCCCGGATCTCTTCTACATCCGTATTGGAGCCGACGAGGAGGGCTTCACGGACTGTCCTTCGGAGGATGATGAGATCCTTGTCCGCTGGCTGGCGAGGAAGTACGACCTACACCTGGAGCTGGTGAGCCTGCACCAGGAGTATTGGGACTACGTGGTACGGTACATGATCGACACAGTAAAGGCAGGACGCACGCCACACCCGGACATGCTGTGCAACAGGGTTATCAAGTTTGGTTTTTTCAACGACTACTGGGGCAAAGAGTACGACCACATTGCCACCGGTCACTACGCCGACAAGGAGATCGTCAATGGGACACACTACCTCGCCACAGCAGCAGACCCGCTGAAAGATCAGACCGACTTCCTGGCTCAGATCACCTACCCACAGCTCCAAAAAGCACTTTTTCCGCTTGGAAAACTCACAAAAGATGAGGTGCGAGCCATAGCTGAGGGAAGTGGTCTGCTCACAGCTCACCGCCGAGACAGCCAGGGTATCTGCTTCTTGGGCAAGGTGAACTACAACGACTTTCTACGCAAGTACGTAGGGGTCAAAAAGGGGCCAATCATAGAGCTGGACAGCGGCAAGCAGATTGGTGAGCACGATGGCTATTGGTTTCACACCATCGGTCAGCGAAAAGGTCTGGGTCTGAGTGGTGGGCCGTGGTTCGTGGTAAAGAAGGATGTCCCGTCCAATACCCTCTACGTCAGCCAGGGCTACCAACCGATAGAGCAGTATGGAGATGTCATCCTACTAGATGAGCTCAACTTCATCAGTGGCAACCCCATGACCGGAGATAAGCTCCCGGTGACGTTCAAGGTACGCCACACACCGGAGTTTACCGCAGGGCTGCTCGAGCAAATATCCGACAGGGAGTACCGCCTCATCTCCCAAGACCTCATCCAGGGAGTGGCACCCGGACAGTTTTGTACCCTCTACGACGCAGACCACCATATTTGCTACGGGAGTGGCGTGATCGAAAGGGGAGAAAGACTTTTGCACAACTCTCTAGAGTGAATATAGCGCTACATTCGAAAAAAAATACTAACTTAGTACATTGAATCTGGCATAGACCACTCAGTAGTAGAATAAACCGTATAGACAACAACATAACACCATCGCAATGAAACGATTATCTACCGTCCTATTGGCGCTCTGTGTACTCTTTGGAGCCGCAGCCCTGACCTCTTGTGGAGGTCCTTCAGCAAAGGACACAGCTGAGAAAGCTGTAAACTACCTGGTTGGAGATGACTTTGAGGCATTTTACGATCTCCTGAGCACAAGAGACAGAGAGGCTATCAGCCTAGAAAACTTCAAGGATATGTACCAACTACCGGAGGAGATCGGCGAGCTAGAGCCCCTAGTCCCTGATATCAAGGTCAAGGCATACAAAGCCAAGGACTTCAAGGAGACGATTACAGGTGAGTCAGCTCTCGTCACCTACGTGCTCATTTTGCCGGACGTTGACCAGCTGGGCAGAGGTGCATTTTCCCTACAGGACGTCATTGCCCTAGCTAAGGCGGGCAAGGCAAAAACAATAGGCGATCTCCCCGAAGAAGTGAAGAGTAAAATCATCGAATACGTAGACAAGAACGGAGTCCCCACCAAGGAAACCGTACAAAACATTCACCTCATCCGCGAAGATGACAAGTGGAAAGTCAATCTGGACATCCCTACGATGCTGCAATCGGGGAAGAAGATCAGCGTATTCAACTAAATAAACAACACAAAACACAATCTGAATTAAAGACGAATGGCTAAAACGACGACTGCTACGACGACATCAACTACCGTAGATGCAACAAAACCCTATGTGGTGGGGGTAGACATCGGTGGGACCAACACTGTTTTTGGTATCGTGGATACACGCGGAAACATGATCCGCTCGGGATCCATCAAGACTACCACACACCTCGAAGTGGAAGACTATGTTGCTGAGCTGGCAAATGAGATCAAAAAGCTCTGCGAAGCAGAAGGTGGCATCTCCAAGATCCACGGTATTGGTGTAGGTGCACCTAACGGCAACTACTTTACCGGTTCGATCGACTTTGCCCCCAACCTCCCGTGGAAGGGGCGCATCCCGCTGGCATATATGATCAGCGAAGCTCTTGACATCCCGGTAGCACTGACCAATGATGCCAATGCTGCAGCCATCGGAGAGATGACCTACGGTGCTGCCAGAGGTATGAAGGACTTCATCGAGATCACTCTCGGGACAGGTGTAGGCAGCGGTATCGTTGTGGGCGGTAAGCTCGTCTACGGGCACGATGGCTTTGCCGGCGAGATCGGTCACACCATCATCCGTAGGAACGGCCGCATCTGCGGCTGTGGACGCCAGGGCTGTGTGGAGACCTACTGCTCCGCTACCGGCGTGGCGCGCACCGCTCGTGAGTACCTCTCTATCCGTGAGGATGAGAGCCTGCTTCGTGAGCTAAACATAGATGACGTCACCTCCAAAGATGTCTACGACGCTGCAGTCAAGGGCGACAAGCTTGCACTCGAGATATTTGAGAGCACGGGCAAGATACTGGGTGAGGCACTTGCAGACGCTGTAGCCTACACCAGTCCTGAGGCCATCATACTCTTTGGCGGACTCACACGTGCAGGAGACTTCATTGTAGAGCCGACCAAGCGCCACATGGAGAAAAACCTGCTCAACATCTACCAGGGCAAGGTACGCATCCTACTCAGTGAGCTGAGCGAAAGTGATGCGGCCGTCCTTGGGGCTAGTGCCATGGGCTGGGAAGCGGACCGCGAACACCTGGCTAAGCTGGTTAAGTGACAAAAACAACCGAAGTGTTCCTGCCGCTATAACGACCGGCAGGAACACTTTTTACCAAATAATGAGGTATGTCCCAATTATTTGGTAATTTTGTCGCTGAATAAAATAGATTGCAAGCATTTCATCAATGAGCAAAAAGCACACAACGCCTGACATACAGGAGCAGGCAGAAGAACAACTGAATAAGGGCGTCGAGTACGTCCACAATAATGGTAAGAAGATCGGGATTACCCTACTGGTAGTCCTGGTACTTGTAGCCGGATTCCTAGCATACCGCAACCTCTACCGCATCCCCCACCAAAAAGCAGGTGATGCAGCCATCTACCAGGCAGAGCGCTACTTTGCCATGGATTCATTCCAGCTGGCACTGGAGGGCAACGGAGCCGATATCCAGGGGTTCTTGGACGTCATCAAGGAGTACAGCAGTACCGACGCAGGCAACCTAGCACAGGCATATGCAGGCATATGCTACTACCACCTTGGCCAGACAGACAAGGCGATCGAACACCTCAAGAAGTTCAAGAGCAAGGATGTCATGGCTGCACCCGCCGTACACGGGCTGATCGGCGACTGCTACATCGATGCAGGTCAGACCGAAGAAGGCATCAAGTACTTCGAGGATGCAGCAAAGAAAGCTGACAACGATCTGATATCACCGATCTTCCTACAGAAGGCAGGACTTGCCTACCAGGAGCTGGGTCAAAACGACAAAGCGCTCAAGGCATTCCAGACCATCAAGGAAAAGTACTACGCTTCACCCGTAGCGACTGAAGTAGAGAAGAATATCGCCGAGCTCTCCATCCGGAAATAAAGAGCGCCGAGCCAAAAGACAAGAAAAAGAGGGTGTGTCAAAACTAGTTTTGACACACCCTTCTCTTTTTTCGCTTGGCGCAGGTCAAAAAAAATTTGACGGATAGTAGCGAAATGTTTCCAGTAGGAAAGAAAACGATTTGACGGATAGTAGCGATCTCTTTCCAGTAGGAAACTTTTTGTACCCCCACCGAGTCAGTCCCTATGGCGACCCCTGCGGGGTCGGGGATTAATGGGGTAGTCCGTTATTTACCCGGGGTCTTCGGTGCTCCGCACCTCGACCGCAGGCTATGAAGAAACGACCCCTAGCGGGGTCGGCAGACCTGCCCTTCTTCTCCTTTTTATATCTTATCCGCATACCCACTCTTTTGGATAGAATGGTGGGTGGGCAGCACCCCGTTAGGGGTGCCTCCTTCATAGCCCGGCGGTCGAGGAGGGGCGAATGCCCCGACGATGACCCCGGGGAAAGAGATTGCCCCGAAAATAAAACGACCCCGCAGGGGTCGCCATAGGGACTGACTCGGTGGGGGCAAAAAAGTTTCCTACTGGAAAGAGATCGCTACTATCCGTGAAACCGTTTTCTTTCCTACTGGAAACATTTCGCTACTATCCGTCAAATTTTTTCGCGTGGTCCTGAGCGAAATAGGACAGGGGCGTGACCCGGTGGCTCAGGCATGCAAAAAGCGGATCACTACTCCGTCAGTTATCGGAGTAATGATCCGCTGTGTAGGCAGTGTGGGTCAGATGACCGACTCGGTCATCCAGTCCTCACTGATACTCTTTTCAGCCTTTAGAGCACCACGGTGTTGTCCTTGTCGGGCTCACTATTGACACCCGGCGTGATGAGCTTGTAGCCCTTACCGTGCTTATTTTGGATCTCTACCCGCTCATCACGAGATAGGTGCTTGCGAAGCTTGGTGATGTAGACATCCATGGAGCGTGCATTGAAGTAGGTGTCTTCACCCCAGATGGTCTTGAGGGCATAGGAGCGCTCGAGCAGCTCGTTGGCGTAGAGGCAGAGGAGGGTCAGTAGCTCGGTCTCCTTTGTGGTCAGGTTGACCGGCTCTTCATCCTTGTAGGTCAGCACTTGTCTCTGTGTGTCGAAGACAAAGTCGCCAATGCTGTAAAAGGCTACAGGATCGGACTTTTTGTTTTGCACACGGCGGAGCACTGCATCGATACGCATGGTCAGCTCGGAGGTGTTGAAGGGTTTTTTGAGGTAGTCGTCCGCACCGAGCTTGAACCCCTTCTCTACATCTTCGTTGAGGACACGAGCCGTAAGGAATATAATGGGCATATTGGGGTTGATCCCACGGATATCCTCGGCCAGCTCAAAGCCGTCCTTCTTGGGCATCATGATGTCCAAAACACAGATATCCCACTTGGTAGGATTTTCTGAAAATGCATCAAAGCCCTGTTGGCCATCAGAATAGAGGTCGGTCTCATAGCCTTTGGCATTTAGAAACTCGCTCAAGAGCGGTCCTAGGTTCTCATCGTCTTCGCAAAGGAATACTTTTACGTTACTTTCCATAATGATCTGGTTTTAATAGTGGTATTTTAATTTCAAACGTTGTACCGACATCAATTTTGCTTTCGGCACTGATGGTCCCGTTGTGACTGCGAACCATACGTGCCACATAGGCAAGACCTAAGCCAAATCCCTTTACATTGTGCTGATCACCTGTCGGGACGCGGAAAAAGCGGTCAAATATCTTCTTGAGGTATTCGCGCTTGATCCCTTGGCCGTTGTCACTGATGCGGATAATAAAGTCATTTTTGTCACTGCCGGTCTCTACTCGAATGATGGGAGCGACGTCCGGACGACGGTACTTCATCGCATTATCGAGGAGGTTGAATATGATATTCGTCAGGTGCATCTCATCCCCATGCACCATGGTATCCTGCGCATTGAGGTCGACGTCCAGGATGCCGTTGGCATTCTCTACCTTGAGGCTGAATATACTGGTCACGTTGATCACCAGCTCCTCCATATCCACCTCCGTTAGCTTGAGTGCCAGCCTATTGTCACTCCCATCAAAGAAGGACATCTGCAGGACTTTTTCGATCAGGAGATTGAGTCGATTGCCCTCGGCTGTGATGGAGGAGAGGGTCCGCTGTCGACGCTCTTCGTCCCGGTAGAGGTCCTCATCGTAGAGTAGTGAGGTCCCTATGAGTATGGAGCTCACGGGGGTCTTGAGCTCATGAGTCATATTATTGATAAAGTCCTTGCGCATCTCCTCGAGCTTCTTTTGCCTGAAAAGATTGGCAATGCTGTACGCAAAAGTAATGAACAGAAGTATCGTAAATATGACGCTCGGGATGAGGAAGTCTATCGTACTGGATATGTACTGCCGCTTGCCGGGGAAGTACACCCTTAGGTAGTGCAGTCTTGAGGGGCGGTCGTTGCCAAAGAGGGCTTGGCTATAGACAGCATAATCGCTGTCCTGGGGGACGTTCCCCGTACTGAAGTAGACCTGCCCGTCGCACCCCACCACCTCGTAGATATAGGGCAGCGTGATGCCCATCCGCTGAAGATATGAGCCCAGGTAGGTCTCCAGCTGCTGGGAGGTCATACGCTCGTACAGTGGTACATTATCGCGGTCTCGAACTACCTCTAGCGCAAGCTGCACGACCATCTGCCGGATGCTTCGGTAGCGGTCGGTCATCTCATCCTGCAGGAGCTTGGACAGCTCGGTGATGCGATCTTGCTCGGTGACCACATTGGGAGGGAGTGCCGGCTTTTGGTTGGGCGGACGAAAGTACTGAAAGGATCCCTGACCGGGCGAGTTTTTTGAGCTTTCATGCTTCAACAAGTCCTGCACCATAGGTGCGGGGATGCCCAGCTCTTCGTTCACCGCTCGAGAAATCTCATCACGCTCGATATTAGCGCTCACCTCGGACAGTGCACGACGTACAGAGCTATCAAACTGCGCATTTCGCGACATGTAGACAACTCGTATGTAGCCTACCTGCATGTACAGGAGACCGACAAAGGCGGTGAGCATCACGCCAACTATGAGCCACAGCGACTGCTTCTTCATAGGGGCAAGTTACACATATTTCGAGTCTCCATTAACATAATTGGAGTTAAATATCGAGCACTTGACAGTTAAATAACCATACAGTACTAGTAATACTCATCTATTTGTGGTATGTAAAAAGCACCCGTACTCGCAAGTACGGGTGCTTTTTATTAAGGTGTAAGTAGAGTGGGTAATTACATCATACCGCCCATGCCACCACCCATTGCCGCAGCTGCCGCAGCAGCGTCGTTCTTCTCATCGGGGAGGTCAGTGATGACACACTCCGTGGTCAAGAACATTCCGGCAATGGAAGCTGCGTTTTCGAGAGCTACACGAGCCACCTTGGTGGGGTCGATCACTCCTGCCTTAGTCAGGTCTTCATAGGAGTCGGTACGAGCGTTGTATCCAAACGCGTCCTTCCCTTCACGGACCTTCTGTACTACCACAGCGCCCTCCATACCGGCATTGGCTACAATCTGACGGAGAGGCTCCTCGATAGCACGATGGATGATCTCGATACCGGTCTGCTCATCCTGAGTGTCTCCCTTGAGTCCATCCAGTACATGAGAAGCGCGGATGTAAGCGATACCACCACCGGGCACAGTACCCTCCTCTATCGCTGCACGGGTAGCGCTGAGTGCATCCTCGACGCGGTCCTTTTTCTCCTTCATCTCTACCTCGCTGGGGGCACCTACGTAGAGCACAGCTACACCACCTGCAAGCTTAGCCAGACGCTCCTGGAGCTTCTCACGATCGTAGTCGCTGGTAGTAGACTCGATCTGACTCTTGATCTGCTGTACACGGCTCTGGATCGCCTCGGTCTCACCACCGCCGTTGACGATTGTAGTGTTATCCTTGTCGATGGTCACCTTCTCTGCTGTACCAAGCATCTCCATCGTAGCATTTTCGAGCTTGAGGCCGGTCTCCTCGGAGATGACGGTGCCACCTGTCAGGATAGCGATATCCTCGAGCATCGCCTTGCGACGGTCGCCAAACCCGGGTGCCTTTACCGCTGCGATCTTGAGAGATCCACGGAGACGGTTGACCACAAGCGTTGCGAGTGCCTCGCTCTCTATGTCCTCTGCAATGATAAGCAGGGGACGGCTGGTCTGTACCACCTGCTCCAGGATGCCCAGGAAGTCCTTGAGCGCACTGATCTTTTTGTCAAAGATAAGAATGTAGGGGTTTTCGAACTCTACAGTCATCTTGTCGGTGTTGGTGACAAAGTAAGGAGAGATATAGCCCTTGTCGAACTGCATACCCTCTACGATCTCCACGGTCGTCTCCATACCCTTGGCCTCCTCTACAGTGATGACGCCTTCCTTGTTGACCTTGCCCATAGCCTCAGCGATGAGCTTACCAATCTCCTCATCACCATTGGCTGAAATCTTTGCCACGTGCTCGATCTTTTTCAGATCCTGCCCTACCTCAGTGCTCTGCTTGCGGAGATCCTCCACTACAGCAGCCACTGCTTTGTCGATACCTCTCTTGAGGTCCATGGGGCTGGCACCTGCGGTGACGTTTTTGAGCCCTACCCCAATGATGCTCTGCGCCAATACAGTAGCAGTAGTGGTACCATCACCGGCATCGTCATTGGTCTTGGACGCAACCTCTTTCACCAGCTGAGCGCCCATGTTCTCAAACGGATCCTCCAGGTCGATCTCCTTAGCTACGGAGACACCATCCTTAGTGATGTGAGGCGCACCAAACTTCTTGTCCAAGATCACGTTGCGACCCTTCGGACCAAGGGTAGTCTTTACTGCGTTTGCCAACTTATCCACACCATCCTTGAGGAGAGTGCGTGCTTCGGTATTGAATTTTATCTGTTTTGCCATATCTATTGTCGTTTTATTTTATGCTCTAAAAATGGGATAATCAGCCGAGAACAGCGAGTACATCACTTTGCTTCATGATGAGGTACTTGACCCCGTCGTGCTCAATCTCAGTGCCTGAGTACTTACCAAAGAGGACCTTGTCACCTTCTTTGAGGACCATTTCTTCGTCCTTAGTTCCATGGCCCACCGCCTTCACTGTACCCTGAAGGGGCTTTTCTTTTGCAGAGTCGGGGATAATGATCCCGGAGGCAGTCTTTTGTTCCGCATCAGCAGGGAGGATAAGCACCCTGTCAGCTAGAGGTTTGATATTCATACTTAGTGTATCAGTTTTATGTTGTTAGTTGATATTAGTTGCTTGTACCAAGTAGTATGGAAATACCGTGCCATATGAAAAGAGACCCCAACAGTCCACTGACAAAATGTCGCATCCCACACAGGACCGTCTCAAATTGTCACCTTTTGAGCCAAAATGGTCATCCTCTGACGTACGGACTTATCTGCCAGGGCTCACGCATTTGAAGTTTAGAGACAGTCGGTGGTGATGATGTCGGTGGTGGCTGAGCATTATGACTTTACGAAGGAGGCGGACTTTATCCTCAACTGCGACATCAAGTACGCATGGGGACGAACTAAGGAAGACAACAAGGCATCAAGTTCCCCTATTTTTGCCGCTCGGGGAGGGGGTGGAAAATTTGACGGATAGAAGAGAAATGTTTCCAGTAGGAAAGAAAACGATTTGACGGATAGTAGCGATCTCTTTCCTACTGGAAACTTTTTTCAGTACACGTCACCTGCAAAAGATCAATACCAGCAAAGGCCCCACAGACTACCTCTAAACTTCAAATGCGTGAGTCCTGACTTATCTGCGAGCATCCTGCCCCCACATAAGTTTATTTCGCAGGGCAGCATAGTAGGAGTAGTGCTCCCGGATGTGCGCTACCTTTACTGTCTTAGCACTGGTCTCGAGGGATATGCGTGATCGATTGGTCAGCGGCGTACTCTTGCCATCGACAGCAAGTAGGAAGGTACCGGTACGACTCTCGACACTCAGGTCGAGGCGGACACTGTTGGGCACGATGATGGGGCGCATATTGAGCATGTGCGGCGCGATCGGGCAGAGCAGCAACACTCCGCACTGAGGGTGAATGATGGGGCCATTGGCACTCAGTGCATAGGCAGTAGACCCTGTGGGAGTTGCGATCAAGACACCATCCCCCTCGTATGTGGCAACATAGGCGTCATTGATATACGCCTCTACAGAGATCATATTCGCCATATCCCGCCGCAGCAATCCCACCTCATTGAGGGCTTCGCCGGCTGGAGTAGCCTTGCCATTCTCATCGTAGATAGTAGCTTTGATCAGATGCCGCTCCTCAGAGACCAAGGAATCACCTTGGAGTATTTGCGGCCAAAAGGTCATCAACTCCACAGGCTGGGTCGTTGCCAAAAAGCCAAGCCGTCCGGCATTCACGCCGAGCACCCATGCGGTGGTGCCTGCTGCTTGCTTCGCAGCACGCAAAAACGTCCCATCTCCTCCTATACTGATCAAAAGGTCGCACGGAGTATCTCCCATCACAGAGACAGACCGTGCCCTACCCATCTCCACATCCTGAGCAAGCAGGTAGCTGTAGTATCTTGGCTCAACCCGTATGCTGACCGTCTCGTTCGGCTCGAGGAGGAGAGAGAGGAGCTCTCTCACCTCCGGCGACAGTATCTGCTCACTGACGGAGCCTATGATACCTAGGATCATTGTTTTAGTAGTGCGTCTTTAGTGGAACCTCGCGCGAGTTGTTCCCGGGGATTTCGACTTGCTCTTTCGTCACGGCTCTGTTTCGTTTGGGTACAGGATTAGGAGCCGCCTTGGTATCGCTGCCCATGAATCGTTGCACCTTCGGGATCTCTGCGTTGATCGCCTCTATACGCTTCGCATTAGCCGGGTGTGTGCTCAAGAAGTCACTATTCCCCGAGCGTCCCCCTGCCATATTGGTCCAAAAGGTTGCCGCTTGATTGTAGTCGTAGCCCGCCATCGCCATCAGATAAAGTCCTATCTTATCCGCCTCAAACTCATGCTGACGGCTGTAGGGCAGCTCAAAGAGCACCTTCGAGCCAACCGAATAGGCCAGTCCGCCTGCCACCTGTGCACCTACACTAGAGCCACTCAGCACGCTTCCTAGCACTTGTGCTCCGGTACGCTGCATGAGTTGCTGACTCATCCGTTCATTAGCATGCTTTGCCAGGGCGTGAGCCACCTCATGCGCCATCACTGTTGCCAGCTCATCGTCCGTCTTGCAGTAGGGGAGGATCCCCTCATAGACCACAATCTTTCCCCCGGGCATGCACCAGGCATTGATGCTTTTACTCTGCACTAGGTTAAACTCCCAGGCAAACTTCTTCGCCTCCTGTCCGAGCCCGCTCCGGACCAGGTACTGCTCTGTTGCAGCAGCGATCCTCTGCCCAACCGTTCTGACTCTCTGAGTTTGCTGCTGGTTTTGGCTAAGCGGAGCACGACTGATGAAGTCACGGTACTGCTGAGCGCTCATCGCTAGCACCTCGCTATCGGGGACTACATTCATCTGCTGACGTCCACTCAGGGGTACTGCTGAGCATGCCGTCACTCCTACGGAGAGCAGTGCTCCAAGTAACAAGTGGTGTATTTTATTCCTTTTCATCTGTTGCTATAAGTCTACATATATGTATTAAAATAATCCCCTTCCCCAGTCAAATATACCAAATATCTGCAGTCCCATACAGAAAATACCCTCTTAGTTTTTGAGAAAGAATTCCTTGGCAATATCAAATAAAACAGTTACCTTAGTGGTGTTACAGACATATGACGGTGACCGTGTACTCCGTCCTCGCTATAAATAGTAGCAAGTCCGGAGCCACAGTTATAAACAACAAACCAAAAACTATATTTCAATTAGCTATGACCAAGACTATTACTTTCAATGAGCTTCGGAAGCTAAAAGACAGCCTGCCTGATGGCTCTATGGCGCGCATCGCTGACGAGTTGAACCTCCGAGTAGAAACCGTACGCAACTACTTCGGGGGTGAAAACTATAAGGAGGGCAGACCCGTGGGCTTTCACCTAGAGCCCGGTCCCGATGGTGGTATAGTAGTCCTCGATGACCTAACGATATGGGACAAAGCTCAAGAAATCTTGAGCGAAGTCAAGGCGAAAGAACACCAAGAAGGAGCTGAAGAGCAATAAAGCAAAACGATAAAGCACCCACCGCTGTCCAAAACAAATTTGTGAAGGAGCTCGTGTGGGTGCTGTTAGTGTTGTGATTGCACTGGAGAACCATGCGAGTGGATCTTCAGTGCTTTCTCTTTATATACACAACACCTTATAATATACATTACCGCATCGTCAGTCTACCCCACACGGTCAAAAGCCGTGGGGACGGGTAGCAGTAGTACACCTTGGCTACTTACCAACCCGACGCTCCTCAAAAAAGCGACGCATGAGCTCCCTAGCCTCGTCAGCCAAGATACCGCGAGATACGGTTGTTTTGGGATGAAGGATCTCAGAGCTGATGGTGGTGAAGCCGACCTTGGGCTCATCACAGCCCCACACCAGCCGCCCCACTCTACTCCAGCGGATAGCCCCGGCACACATCACACAGGGCTCCACAGTCACATAGAGCACGCACTCCGGTAGCACCTTTGCACCGAGCGTGTTCTGTGCCGATGTGAGCGCAAGCATTTCGGCATGCGCCGTCACATCACGGAGGCTCTCGGTCTGGTTGTACCCTCTACCGATGATCCGATCTCCCGCGACCACGACAGCCCCTATGGGGACTTCACCTGCCTCATAAGCACGGACGGCCTCCTCCAGTGCAGCACGCATGAACGTCTCATCAGTGGGCGATAAAAGAAGAGGATTATTCATAGGGAAACTTGCCGGAGTCAAAAAGAGAGGTAGGATTACCGGAGATATCCTTCAGGACCTTATTCATCACAAGCTTTCGCACGAAAGCAGACCGATTCCGGATCCCTTTACGCTTGAGGTACCCATCGAGGAGCTCCATCTCACCGGCACTAAATAGGATAGTGACCGGACAGGTTTTTGGGTCTTGCTTGATTCTTTTAGGTTTTGGAGGGCGTGGCATATCCGGGTGGTTTATTCTGAGCAAAGAGAGCTGTCGTCTAGAGATCCACTACCGGCACGTCCATATCCGGGATATTTCCGGGTCGGCTGTTTCGTACCAGAGCCCACTCACGGGCATATTGGTCGTAGATATCTATTCTAAAGTTTTCGGACCCCAGTCTGTCCAGGAGTGTCACGATACGCTTGGGCGTGATGACCGATATATCCAGCGCGGGAGTATAGTAGGGTTCGTTGTGGTCCTTCTTATTGGGTCGGTAGGAGAGCAGTTTGCACAGGTAGAGCTTGTCGAGCGTGTCACTGACGACCGTCATCGGCAGGTCGCAGTGATCTGCCAGTGCTTCGGCTGTATAGACTTCATTGTCGTGTACAAAAGCCTTGCAGATCTTCTTCATCAGCACGATCGCCACAAAGTCCCTAAAGCGACGACTCACCTGCTCACTTTCCGTCTTGAACGTATAGTTCCGGATATTCTGGATGGCATAGGAGACCTGGGCACCAAAGAGACAGATCACCCACGACCAATTGGTGAAGAGCATCAAGAGCGGAATAGCCGCAAAGCTACCGTAGATCGAGTTGTACTTCGTCACCCAGATCTGTCCGGATATATAGAGGAGTTGAAAGAACTGAAACGCCACACCCGCAAGGATACCACTAACCAGCGCCGGGACAAAGTGGACCCGGGTGTTGGGCAAGAGCTTGTAGAGCAGCGTGAATAAGGCTATCCACACGAAGAACGGCACCACCGTAGTCGCCATCTCCAGTATCGGAGTAATGGCGAAGCCTCCTGCCAACTGAAGGTCACTGAGGAAGCTCGAAAAGACGTTGAAACCGGCAGTGATCGCCAAGACCAGAGGAACGATGAGGAAGGTAGCAAAGTACCCTAGGACACGCTTGGAGATAGGGCGTGGTTTTTTGATGTGCCAGATGTTGTTGAAAACGTTCTCCACGTTCATCAATAGAGAGATAACAGCAATGAGGAGGATGACGACACCGACACCTATGAATACGCTACTCTGGATCTGATTGAGGTAAGAGTCGGCAAACTTGAACGCCTGAGTCAACTCATGCTGCTGAGCCGGGAAGTACTCATAGAGCTGACGTTGCACAGACTCCTGCAGTCCAAACCCCGCAGCGACACTCAGGAGCACCACCAGAAGCGGGACCAGGGAGAGCAGAGTACTGTAGGTGAGGGAGTTGGCCTTTTGCCCTACCGAACGACCGGTGTACTCCATCGCAGCAATGTAGATGACCTGCAGCACCCGTACAAAGAACCCCCGCACACCGGTCACCTCAAAGTCGTATAGACGCCACATATCGCTCGTCACAAACTCGTGGGCATCCTGCCCCTTCATCGTCACGAGTGAAAAGAACGAAGGCTTGCGCTTCTTTGTACGCTCAGCCCGTATTTCTTGAAGCTTCTCTCTGTCTGTTTTCTCTGCCATCGGACAGTCAATAGTTGGTCTAAAAAACGAAGTAGATGAGCAGCATGTATAAGCCGGGTTCTGTACCGTGCAGCGGTATGCAGAGCACACCCCACATCGGTGCTTGTCATTTATCTCGGACACAGGTCACCCCGTGCCTCTATCGATCTACCCCTCGACATCGGGCGAGCAACCCTGATAGCGTCGGTATACGTGATCTTTCCACCCACATCGCGTACGGCAGCACTGTGTCACCACAGGCTCGGTGAGCTCTTACCTCACCTTTTCACCCTTACTGACCCGCACGAGGCGGGAGCGGTTATTTTCTGTTACGACGGATGCACCTCGCAGTGCCTTCCCGTTAGGAAGTGTGGCGCTCTATGTGGCCCGGACTTTCCTCTTCTCGGCACCAATGGCACCGACCAGCGACAAGCCCTTCTACTCACTTACTTCGTCCTTATTTGGCACAAAGGTAGCCAAATTTGTCCTATTTGACCGAACGAAACAAAGGACAGCGGACACCTCCGGAGTTTCCTACCGGAAACCCTTCGCTTCTATCCGTGAAACAGTTCTCTTTCCTACTGGAAACTTTTCGCTACTATCCGTCAAAATTTTTGCCCGTTTCTGAAGCAAAAAAAAGACACTAATGAAGCAACAGGAGAATAAGTATAAGGATGGAGGTAAGGAGACTCATGAGTGTGGTTGCCTTGAGCAGGTAGTTGAGCTGTCTCCCTTTGAGCCTGTGGACCAACGTACAGAGCCAGTAGTAGCTCAGTCCGGTGAGAAGCGCTACAAGGATGAGGGCACTCTGAGAGTGGACGGCGAGGTAGACACCGACGGAAAGGGACGCCCAAGCCAGGACGGCATTGAAGCAGTACAGCCGGGGGCCAAACCTCTTGCCCATCTGCACGATGAGGGTGCGCTTGCCACTCTGCCGATCCTCTTCGTAGTCTCGGTAGTTATTAGCCACCAGAATGTTGGCAGACCAGACACCTATACCGAGAGCGAGCCAATAGAGGTATATCGGAGGCATACCGGCAATAGCGTAGTAGGTGACGAGAGCCGGAACGAGCCCGTAAAAAAGAACCACAGCCAGATCGCCCAAGCCATGAGACGAAAGGGGGTACGGACCTGCCGAGTACGCCAAGACCCCCAGAAGCACCAGCAGACCTACGATCAGCAGTTCCCAACCGCATAAGGCGCATAGGACCAGCCCCGAGACAGCGCAGACAGCCAGAGCAATCAGCAATGCATAGAGCATCTGCCGAGGCGTCACCTGACCGGTCGTCAAGAGACGCTCAAAGCCCACTCTACGATCCGTGTCCTTACCATCGCGGTAGTCGAAGTAATCATTGGCGAGGTTACTGGCAATCTGAGCAGACAGAGCCACCAGCAGTGCCAGGAGGTAGGGCAGCCAACGCATCGTACCCTCATGCAGCAGAGCCCCACCCACGATCAGCATAGGTGCCAGTGAAGCACCTAATGTGTGGGGACGGGTGGCGTAGAGCCAGGTCTTTGGAGAAACGGAGGACAAGGTCGGAGTATGAACTATTGCTGGGTAGAGAAGCCAAAGAGGCGGTCGTTCAGGCGGACCAGAGCCTGCTCCTTGTCTTGAGTACGTATGAGGACCGAGACATTGTGGTTGGATCCGCCGTAGGTAATCATTCGGATGGGGATACCCTCCAGTGCCTTCACGATATCGCCCTCCTTATCGGTATTTTTCCAGTTGAGGTCTCCGGCAATGCAGATAATACTCATCTCCTCGTCCACAGACACCGTACTAAACTTTCGCAACTCCGCAAGGAGCTCCTCCAGACGACGGGTCGAGTCGATGCCCAAAGAAACAGCCACCTCACTCGTAGCCACCACATCGATGGGCGTCTGATGACGCTCAAAGGTTTCAAAGACTTTCCTCAAAAAGCCCAAAGGCACCAGGCGTCGGTTGCTGATGATCCTCAGAGCTGTGATGCCGTCCTTGACCGCGACCGCCTTTATGTCCCCTTCATCGATGCGGTTGGATATCAGTGTTCCCTCCGCCGATGGGTCCATGGTATTGAGGATCCGTACCGGAATATTCGCCATCTGCGCAGGCAAGATGCAGCTCGGGTGTAGTATCTTAGCCCCAAAGTAGGCAAGCTCGGCTGCTTCACTGAAGTGTAACTTGTGCACCGGCTCGGTGTGGTTGACGATGCGTGGATCGTTGTTGTGGAGCCCATCGATATCCGTCCATATCTGTATCTCCCGTGCATCTAGCACAGCACCCACCAGAGATGCGGTGTAGTCGCTACCTCCGCGCTTGAGGTTGTCCACCTCGGCGTAGGCGTTTTTACAGATGTATCCTTCGGTCAAGAAGAGGGTTTGCTCCGGGTGACAAGCCAGCAAGTCACGCAGTTTGCTACCGATCTGCGTCAGGTCCGGCTCACCGTACTTATCCGTACACATATAGTCCAGGGCAGGGATCTTGGCTGCGCTACGACCTGTCTCACGGAGATACAGCCACATCATATGGACCGAGATCATCTCGCCGATCGCCAGTACCTGCTTCTCCTCAAAGTCGGTAAACGCTTCATCCTGAAAGGTCCGCAGGAAGTCCATCTTGTCCAGCACAAACGCCTCTGCATCGGACTTGCTCTCCTTGGACTTGTACAGACCATCTATGGTCTCCTCGTACTTCTGAGCCAGTTGGTCGATCAGCATCAAAGCGCCCTGCACATTTCCCGTCCTATAGTAGCCACTGATCTCCACCAGCATGTTGGTCACGCCCCCCATAGCACTCAGCACCACCACCTTTGGGTCTTTGGTGCCAATCAGCTTAGCCACCTGTGCGATTCGCTCGGGAGTGCCGACAGAGCTCCCCCCAAACTTCATCACATAGTATTCCGAATAGCTTCTCTTCTCCATCCTCCGTCACTCCGCATCACCATCAGAGGTCTCGCTCTTCTTGAGCTGCACCTCAATGATCCTACCGTTATCGATCTTAGCCACTCTCGAGGGGTACTTCTTCACCATCCCGTAGTTGTGTGTACTCATCAGTACCGCCGTACCGCTGCGGGTAATCTCATGCAAAAGACGCACGATCTGCTCGCCGGTCTCGGGGTCAAGATTGCCGGTCGGCTCATCCGCCAGCATCATATTAGGTTTGTTGAGCAGAGCTCGGGCGATCACGGTACGCTGCTGCTCTCCACCTGAGAGCTCGTGCGGCAGTTTGTAGTTTTTGTTCTCCAGCCCAACAAGCGAAAGCACCTCCCGGATCCTCCGCTTGATCTCTACTTTGTCCGTCCATCCAGTCGCACGAAGGACAAACTCTAGGTTTTTCTCCACCGTCCGATCCATCAGCAGCTGAAAATCCTGAAAGATGATCCCCAGTTCTCTCCGAAGGTAAGGGATCTGCTTGCGCTTGAGCTTACGCAGGTCGTACTGTCCAAAGCGTGCCTCTCCACTATAGATAGGAATATCGGCATAGATCGACTTGATCAGGGTAGACTTACCTGCCCCCACCCTACCGATCAGATAGACCAGTTCGCCGGGGTATATGTCCAGTGACGCCTCACTGAGTATTGTATTTTCTTCTCGCTTAAGAGTAATATCCTTCAGGGATAGTAGTGCTTCTTGAGCCATAGTTTGTTCTTCAAAAACATACGGTATAGATACTACAAAGGTACAGAAAAAATAGCCGGCAACACCACCCCACCCTTGAGGTCCCTCACTTTCCAAATGAGCAGTGTGGTCACAATAGCATTTTGGCCTTTCGGAACCGAGCAAAAAATTTGACGGATAGTAGCGAAATGTTTCCAGTAGGAAAGAAAACGGTTTGACGGATAGTAGCGAAATGTTTCCAGTAGGAAACTTTTCGCCATCGGGCAGCCGGCTCTTGAAGAAGGATTATCTGCCTGTTTAATTACTTGATCCTTTGTCCTCCTCTTGCCACTCATTACAGATATGTGCCGGCGGAGGTATAAAAAGCTACGGATGGAGGGTAGCGACCTTCCATCCGTAGCACCCGGAGGTATGTCTGGTCTTGTGCGTTAGCAGCAAGAGTAGGTGGCAACGAGGTTGCGGTCTCCGAACCCGTTGTCGATACGTGCGACGTTGACAAAGAACTTGTTTTCTTCCAAGTAGGGTAGCGCAAAAGCTGCCTTGCTACGTGGATAGGGGTGTGTCCAGTTGTCGCCGGCAATCTCGTACTGTGGGTGAGGAGCGTTTTTGAGTACGTTGTCCTCGGGATCTGCCTCACCGGTGATCACCTCCTCTATCTCCTTGCGGATGGTGATCAGGACGTCTACAAAGCGATCCAGCTCCATCAGGCTTTCGCTCTCGGTAGGCTCGATCATGAGGGTGCCGTGTACCGGAAAGGAGAGTGTGGGAGCGTGGTAGTTGAAGTCCATGAGTCGCTTGGCGATGTCGTTTTCGTCAATACCACTCTTTTGCTTGAGAGGCCGGCACTCGAGGATCAGCTCGTGCCCGACAAAGCCGGTGGCACCGGTATAGGTGATGCCGTATGCGTCCTTGAGGCGGGCTGCCAGATAGTTGGCGTTCAGCAGAGCCACAGCGGTACTGCGCTTGAGCCCCTTGGCTCCCAGCAGACGAATGTAGGCATAGGTGATGCCGCAGATGCCTGCGCTGCCAAAGGGTGCCGCAGATACGGGGATGTTGTCATGCCCGTAGTGGAGCGGATGGCTGGGAAGGTGCTCTACCAAGTGCTCGGATACACAGATAGGACCCTCACCGGGACCACCACCGCCATGGGGGATGGCAAAGGTCTTGTGGAGGTTGAGGTGGCAGACGTCTGCGCCTATGAAGCCGGGGCTGGTGAAGCCGACCTGACCGTTCATGTTGGCTCCATCCATGTAGACCTGCCCGCCGCGATCGTGGACGATCTGCAGTAATCGACGGATCTCTACCTCAAAAATACCGTGCGTTGATGGGTAGGTGATCATGGTTGCCGCAAGACGATCCTTGTACTCATCGGCTTTTTTCTCAAAGTCTGCTACGTCGATGTTTCCGTTTTCGTCGCTGTCGACAATCACCGGGACAAAGCCTGCCTGAGCTGCCGATGCGGGGTTGGTGCCGTGAGCTGACGCCGGGAGGAGGACGATGTCACGATCCTGTCCGCCATTGGCATCGAGGTACTCGCGGATGGTACGTAGTCCGGCATACTCGCCGGAGGCACCGGAGTTGGGCATGAAGCAGGTCTTTTTCATACCGGTAATCTCAGCCAGGTACCGGTCTAGGTTATCCAACATCTCCAGGTAGCCCTGAGTCTGATCGGCAGGAGCGTAGGGATGGATGTTGGCAAAGTTGGGGTTGCTGAGGATAAAAAGCTCCGCAGCGGCGTTGAGCTTCATGGTGCAAGAGCCAAGCGAGATCATTGACTGTGCCAAGGAGATGTCGCGACGATCAAGCCACTTGATGTAGCGCATCAGCTCAGTCTCGGTGTGGTACTTATTGAATATCTCCTGCGTCAGGAAGTCTGAAGTACGGCGCAATCCCTCCGGTAGTTCAGGGCGCTGCTCGGGTAGCTCTGCTGTCGGGACCTCTTCGATACCCTTGGCCTCACAGAAGATGTAGTAGAGGGTACCAAGATCGGACAGCTGAGTGGTCTCGTCGAGGGAGATGCCGATGGAGTAATCCTCGAAGTAGCGGAAGTTGACTCTGCAGTCGAGAGCTATCTCGCGTATCTTCTCCTGCTCCTCTTTGGACAGGTCGACGATCTTCAGGGTGTCGAAGTAGGAGCTATTTTGTTGTCGGTAGCCGATCTCTTGGAGCTTTTTGTCCAAGGTAACGGCATAAGTATGGATGCGACTAGCGATATCCTTGAGCCCCTCAGGTCCGTGGTAGACGGCGTAAAATCCTGCCATCGTCGCCAGGAGTGCCTGTGCGGTACAGATATTGGAGGTCGCCTTTTCGCGCTTGATGTGTTGCTCACGGGTCTGCAGCGCCAGGCGGAAGCCATTGTGCCCCTCGCGGTCCTTGCTGATCCCCACAATACGACCGGGGATGATGCGCTTGTAGTCATCCGTAGCGGCGAGGAAGGCGGCAGAGGGTCCACCAAAGTACATGGGGATGCCGAAGCGCTGTGTGCTGCCAAACACGATATCTGCACCAAACTCACCCGGAGGGGTCATGATGACCAGAGACATGAGGTCTGCGGCTACAGCCACAGGGATCTGGGCGTCATTTGCCTTCTTGATAAAGGTAGGTGCGTCGATGACCTGACCGTCGTCATTCGTATATTGGATGATGGCACCAAAGTAGCCGTCGCTAAAGTCAAAATCACTTACCGACCCTACCACGACCTCCACATCCCACTGCGAAGCGCGCGTCTCGATCACGCGACGGGTCGAGAGGAATAGGTCATCAGCTACGAAAAGCTTGCGCGCATCCTTGCGTTTGCGTGGGCGAGCATTGAGGAGCATCGCAGCAGCCTCAGCGCCGGCGGTAGCTTCATCGAGCAGAGAGCAGTTGGTGAGCATGAGCCCGGTCAGCTCGGTGATGACCGTCTGGAAGTTGAAGAGCGCCTCCAGACGTCCCTGTGAGATCTCTGCCTGATAGGGAGTATAAGAGGTGTAGTAGTTGGCGTTTTCGAGTACGTTGCGCTGGATGACCCCCGGTGTACAGGTGTCGTACCAGCCCTGTCCGATATATGAGGTGAAGACCTCATTTTTGTTGCCCAGCTCATGGATGTGCTCCACCAGCTCGCGCTCCGTCATGGGCTCCGGTAGGTCGAGCTCTCGATCCAGAAAGATGTCGGAGGGCATGATCTTGTGCACGAGCTCGTCAATGGATGAGACGCCGATGGCATCCAGCATTTTTTGCTCGTCTTGAGGCTTGCTCACCCCGACATGGCGTATGGTAAAGTCGTTGGTGTTCATGGATTTTTTCAGTTTCAGTGCTTATCTAGTTTTTGATGTAAAATGGCTGTACAAAATTTTCCAGTCAAATATACTAATTTCCGATAAGACGGTACGTCCCCAAAACCAGTTACGTGACAGCAAAAAGTTTCCTACTGAAAACCATTCGCTACTATCCGTCAAATCGTTTTCTTTCCTACTGGAAACATTTGGCTTCTATCCGTCAAATTTTTTGTCCGGATCAGAAGGGCAAAAAACAGGAGCCCTTCAACCCGGTTCATCCTGGAAAGCAAACGCATTTTAGCACCAAACGTTTTGTATAGTTTATAAGTTTTGGTACCTTTGCACTCGGACGATTTACGACACAGTCCACTGATCCGCTAGCTCAGTTGGCAGAGCACAACACTTTTAATGTTGGGGTCTTGGGTTCGAGCCCCAAGCGGATCACAAGCAACCCTAAAAAAGCACCTTAAAACACAGTAAGACAAAGGGTTACAGAATTAACACTTCCCCATATACGCACCTTTTTGCGTATATGGGGTTACTTTTTTCCCCACTTTTTGGGGTAACGGGCGGGAAACCCCGCCGACCCCGGTCTGCGGCACCGATGGATCTTGGCAGTATTAAATAAGCAAAAGCCTCTGGAGAATCCGTCTGGAAAATGGTACCTTTGTTGAAAATTTGTGGCAAGCACTATTTTTCGTACCAGATATATTTCGTAGCTGATGAAAAAGAATACCAAATACATATTCGTAACCGGTGGGGTCGTTTCGTCACTGGGTAAGGGCATTGTTGCCGCTTCACTGGGCAAGCTCCTTTTGAGCCGTGGTCTCAAGGGCACGATACAGAAGTTTGATCCCTACATCAATATTGACCCCGGTACGCTCAACCCCTACGAGCATGGTGAGTGCTACGTCACGGAGGACGGCTACGAGTCGGATCTAGATCTGGGGCACTACGAGCGGTTCTTGGAGATCCGCACGTCGCGCAACAACAACGTCACAACCGGTCGTGTCTACAAGAACGTCATCGAGCGGGAGCGTCGAGGCGACTTTCTAGGCAAGACGGTGCAGGTAGTCCCGCACATCACGGACGAAATCAAGCGTTGTGTCAAGCGCACGAGCCTGAATAACGACCTAGACTTCGTGATCACCGAGATCGGAGGTACGGTCGGTGACATCGAGTCCCTCCCATTTCTGGAGAGCGTACGTCAGCTAAAGAGTGAGCTGGGCAACGAAAACTGTGTGGTGATCCACCTGACCTACGTACCCTATCTGCGTGCAGCCAAAGAACTCAAGACCAAACCTACGCAGCACTCCGTAAAACAGCTGCAGGAGGAGGGCATCCAGCCGGATATGCTGGTCCTCCGCACAGAGATGGAGCTGGATGAGAACCTACTGGAGAAGGTGGCGCTCTTTACCAACGTGCCGGTGGAGGCAGTGGTTCAGTCCTACGATGTCCCCTCTATCTATGAGGTACCACTGATGCTGCAGAGCCAAAAGATGGATGAAGTGATCCTACGGATGCTGGGACTCCCGGTGGGTCCTGCACCTGCGATGAAGCCTTGGCACAACTTCCTTGCCAAAGGGCGTGCCGCTACTGAGAAAGTGCGTATCGGTCTGGTAGGGAAGTACGTGGAGCTGCAGGATGCCTACAAGTCCATCGACGAGGCATTGCACCAGAGCGCTATCTACAACGACCGCCTTCTCGACCTGGTACGGATCCAGAGCGACAATGTCACACCTGAGAGTGTAGACGAACTCCTCCGCGATCTGGATGGGGTCCTGGTCGCGCCGGGCTTTGGCAGCCGAGGGGTAGAGGGCAAGCTCACCGTGCTGAAGTGGTGCCGCGAACACGACATCCCCACATTTGGCATCTGTCTGGGCATGCAGTGCATGTGCATCGAGTTTGCACGCAACGTGCTTGGTCTAAAAGAGGCGTCCAGCACGGAGTTTGAGGAGAAGACAGCCGTCCCCATCATCGACCTCATGGAAAGCCAAAAAGAGGTGATAGACCTAGGCGGTACCATGCGACTGGGAGCCTACGATTGTGCCCTCACACCGGGAAGTAAGGTCGCTGAGATCTATGGCAAAGAAATGATCAGCGAGCGGCACCGCCACCGGTACGAGTTCAACAACGAGTACGGCGAGGCGTTCGAAAAAGCCGGGGCACGGTTTACCGGTCACAACCCCCACTCCGACCTAGCCGAAGTCATCGAGCTACCGGACAAACGCTGGTATATAGGCACACAGTTTCACCCCGAATACTCAAGCACCCTTTTGCATACTCACCCGCTCTTCCTATCCTTCATAAAAGCAGCGATAGACTACCGCAAAGAGCGTACTAAGAAATAAGATAACCCTACTCTTTCTACCGAATGGATAAAAACTCAATCACCGGTCTGATCCTGATAGGGGTCGTCCTGGCTCTTTTCACATGGCTTGGACGTCCGTCCGAAGAACAACTAGCCCTACAACAACAATACCTAGACTCTATAGAGAATGTAGCTGCTCTCCAAGAAGCAGCTGCTAGCGAGGCAAGGCTCGGCACAAACTCTCCCGCAGCCTCGGATCCTGCAGCAGACAGTCTGCTCCTGCCGCACCAGCGCGACTCGATCGCAGCACTGGAGCAACATAAGCTCTATGGTGAGCTCGCCTCTGCCGCCGATGGGACAGAGGAGCTGATCACTCTGGAAAACGACTCCGTAGCCTATACCTTTAGCACAAAAGGAGGACTACCTGTGGCGACTGAGCTCAAGACACACGCCACCTACCTGGGCGAGCCGGTGCGCCTGCTCCGACCGGATGATAGTGTGCTGGCGTTTACCTTCATCACCCGGAGCAACCGGGTGATTAGCTCGGCAGACCTCTATTTTACCCCTGAGCGTATAAGCCCCACGGAGCTCAAGATGACCGCAAAGGCAACTACAGGTGGCACTCTCAACATCCTCTACACGCTCAAGAGCAAGTACATGCTGGATGTGAAGATCTACCCCGAGGGCGACTTTGCCCAACTCCTTGCACCCAATGCTCCTTACCTCGATACACACATAGAGATACCGATCTACCAAAACGAAAAGTCAGCCAAGGCTGAGCAGAGGTATTCGGGCTTTGCGTACGAGTTTGCAAGCGGTGAAGTGGAGAAAATGAACGCTGCCAAGAGCAAGTCGGATGACCTCAGGGGTACGGTGAAGTGGCTGGCATTTAGAGATATGTTTTTCTCTACCATCTTCTACAGTGTCAATGAGTTAGAGGGCGTATCGATGACCCAGACGGTACTGGACGACCAGACCGATGGCAAGCTCAAGGATATGGAGGCAAAGTTTATCCTACCGATCGACAAGAGCAATGCCGAGGCACCCATTGAGTTCATGATCTACTCGGGTCCCAACGACTACAATCTCCTCCGCAGCATCGAGAAGAGCATGGACGATGAGGTCAGCTTTTCACACGTGGTGGATATGGGCTCGTGGTTTAGGTTCATCAATGTTTGGCTGATCGCGCCGACCTTCAACTTCCTTGAGCGATTCTTCACCAACTACGGAGTGATCATCCTGCTAATGACGATCTTCATCAAGCTAATCGTCAGTCCTTTTACATTCAAGTCGTTCAAGTCGCAGGCAAAGATGCGGGTACTGCGCCCCATGGTAGAGGAGATCAACCAGAAGTACCCCGGCGAGGATCAGATGATGAAACGCCAGCAAAAGACCATGGAGCTCTATCAGAGCGCAGGGGTAAACACACTGGGTGGATGCCTGCCCATGCTCTTGCAGATGCCCTTCTTGGTCGCCATGTACCAGTACTTTCCGACCAGTATCAACCTCAGAGGGGAGAGCTTTTTGTGGGCAAAAGACCTGAGTACTTACGACGACATCATCAGCTGGTCCGGTGTCAACCTGCCTTTGATCGGGGACCACATCAGTCTCTTTTGTTTGCTGATGACCGTTACCCAGGTGGTCTACATGAAGGTAACCCAAGCCACCTCCGGAGTGGACAAGCAGCAAGCGTCCATGATGAAGTGGATGACGTACCTCATGGCAGGTATGCTCTTTGTCTTCCTCAACAACAATGCTGCCGCCCTATCCTACTACTACTTCCTCTCGATGCTCATCAGCATCCTACAGACCCAGTTCTTCAGAATGGCGGTGGATGAGGACAAGGTGCTGGCACAGCTGCAGGAAAACCGAAAGAAGCCGAAGAAGAAAAGCAAGTTTATGCAACGGCTCGAAGAAGCTCAAAAGGAGCAGATGCGCCAGATGAAAAACCAAAAGAAGTAATATCATCCGGTGCAATCACATACTCAAAAGACAGTAGTTCCGTAAAGTGTAGGTTTTTAGTACATTTGCAGGTACGTGTTAGGGTAAAAGCAAATGGCTCACTGAGTCTCCGGCTCGACCCTTTTCCCAACTCAAACAGATACAGAATGCTCAAATACTATAACATAGCTGGCACACTGCTCCTACTGGCTTGCATGAGCCTACTAGGAACCTCCTGCCAAAACAGAAACCAACAGGTGGTTAACCCCTGGTACAGCGGTCACTACCACCCCAAGTACGTTCAGTTTACGCTGGATAACAAAAAGGGGAAAAAGGTAGAGATGCAGATCGATCACATGCGCAAGCGGATCTACAACACCGTACCGCTACCCTACGGAACGAAGCTAGACAGTGCCTACCTGGAGGTGATCATGTCCAATCAGCTTGATGCAGTCCTCCGAAACGTATCCAAAGAGACGGAGAAAGCCTTTTCGTCCTCCGATACCGGCAAGATCAACATCGAGGGCGGCAGACTGGCACTCATCATCTCTCGAAAGGATTTGCCCACACTGACCTATGACATACGTATCATGAGCTACGGATACGACCCGGACAAGCTCACGTGGGACGAGCGCACAAGCACTGCGCCCACAGGAGTCGTGGAGGCTAAGGTGGTAGAGCACAACAGCCTGCACTACTACATCACACGAGATGCAGGAGGAGCGGGGAAGCTCTACCAAGTGGATCTCACGTCGACCAGCTTTGTCGCACAAGAGGCAACCCTCCCCGTAGGACTACTGCCCAAGACTCTCTACAATGACCATAGGGGTAATGCTTGGCTGCTGGACGAGCAGGGACAGCTCTTCTCTAGTGCAGACCTCAAAACTTGGGAAAATAAGACCCCTGAGGGAGTCCGCCTGACACAGATCCTCAACGACCAGGAGCTCAACCCCGATAAGCCTACCAGTTTATCGGCAATAGGAACACCCCAAAACGAAGGTGATACCTACTACATCTACTCGGGCGCTGTCGGCAGCATGAAGCAGCACGAGGCCATCCCCAACGGGTTCCCGGTACGAGATGCCTTTGTCTACAACTACATCATCTCCGGCACTCAGCACTCCAATATACTTGGAGGTATACAGGCTAATGGGCAACCAACGGAGCTAAGTTTCTTTACCTCCGATGGGGTCCACTGGGGCAAGACTCCCTACCGGTACTCCTCCTCCAGCGTCCCGGACACAGGAGGACTGTTCATACAGCGGCGTGAAGGCCAGCAGATCATGTTGGTGGGCGGGCTCTATAGCAAGGAGGGCATAAGCAATAATATAAAGATTAGCGAAGACCGTGGCATCACTTGGAAATCTTTAGAGAAATCCCAGCTGCCTGGTAAGGAGTTTACTCCTCGAATCAACATAGCAGGCACATCGGTAGTGGATGCTAACAACGTTGAGCACATTTACCTGATCGGTGGTGTACTCTCCGGTGACAGGTCTACCCAGGAAGTATGGCACGGCTACCTCGATACCACCGGTGGCATCATCAATAGCTTTGAAAACTAAGGTCAGACTACAGTGGACTCACTTCTATCCCGGATAAATCCCAACAACATCCCTCGCCACATCGCCATCATCATGGATGGTAATGGCAGATGGGCAAAACATAGGGGACTTGAGCGAACCCACGGCCACATGAAAGGGGTCGAGGCCGTTCGTTCGGTTTTGAGGGCGGCGAAGAACACTGGGATCAAGATCCTCACGCTCTACACGTTTTCAGAGGAAAACTGGAATCGACCGGAAGACGAAGTGAAAGCCCTGATGAATCTTCTCATCAAGACCATTGACGAGGAGAAGGATAACCTCAAGAAAGATAAGGTGCGCCTACACATATTAGGCGACATGGATACCATGCCGGATAAGCCCGGCGAAGCCCTCAGGGATATCGCAGGGGAGACGGAGCAAAACGATGACACACACCTGATCTTAGCCATCAATTACTCCGGACGCTCTGAATTGGTTCACGCACTCAATACTCTTTCCCTGACTGAACCTGAAAAGGCGGGACACTACACAGAAGAGGATATCCATCGTCATCTGGGACTGCCCGACATGCCCGAGCCCGACCTACTTATCCGCACCGGAGGCGAATGCCGTATCAGCAACTTTTTGCTCTGGCAGATCGCTTACACGGAGCTCTACTTTGTAGATACCTACTGGCCGGACTTTGGGGAGGAGGATTTTTACAGAGCCGTTCTCGACTACCAGAGCAGACAACGTCGCTACGGCAAGACAGGGGAGCAAGTAGATAAGGAAGTGGGACGGACGAATGAGGACTGACTACCACTTGGATAAATAAGACACAGCACGAAACGAAAGAATGAGATCGCATAATACCCGGACCATATACTCCACAGCTCTTGCGGGCCTTCTACTACTGAGTGTATCTGTTTCCGCACGCGCCCAAGTGGCGACAGACTCTATAGCTACACCACAGGCAGACAGTACGGCATACGTCCTACCGGAGGGTGATGTCCCGGTCATCTCCTACTCTGCGCCACAGCAGAAGTACATAGCCAACATACGCATAGTGGGCAACAAGAGCTATGACGAAGAGGTGGTACGCAACGTCTCCGGCCTGAGGATCGGTCAGCGAGTGACCATCCCCGGTGATGAGATCACCCAAGCCGTCCGCAACTACCTGCGTAATGGCCTCTTCACCGACGTACGGGTAGATGCAGATCGCATCGTAGGAGACTCTGTATGGCTTACCATCAGCCTCTCGGAGCGTCCCAGACTATCCGAGCTAATCATCAACGGTGTCAAAAAGTCGGAGTCCGACGATCTCAAGACTGGGAAGCTAATGGCTCTGCAGCAGGGGACACACATCACTCCAAACATCCTAGACCGTTCGAAGATAGAGATCAAGCGGTTCTTTGACGAAAAGGGCTTCAGCACAGCATCCGTCACTGCCACGTCGCAAGAGGATCCTCAGAGACCGGGCTATGTGAGAGTGATTTTTGATGTCAAGAAAAACACCAAGACGAAGGTAAAGCACATCAACTTTTACGGCAATGAGCAAGTCAGCGACTTCAAGCTCCGAAAGGCGATGAAGAAGACCAACGAACGCTTTGACCTCTCACGTCATCCGTGGAATAGTTTTCTAGAGATCTTCAGCCAAAAGAAGTTCGTAGAGAAGGAATACAAGGAAGACCTCAAAAACGTCCTAAGCCTCTACCACCAGGAGGGGTTTCGTGACGCCGAAATTCTCAAAGACACCATCTACGTCAACGACGAGAAGCACATCAACATCGACCTGCACCTACACGAGGGTGACCGCTATTACATCAAGGACATCCATTTTGTAGGCAACACCAAGTACGCTACAGATGACCTCAAGCGTCTATTGGGCATACAGCCGGGAGATGTCTACGACCAAAAGAAGCTACAGGATCGACTGCAAGTCGATGAGGACGCTCTCTCCAACCTGTACTCCAACAACGGCTACCTCTTTGCCTACATGATCCCTGTGGAGACAGAGGTCAAGGGCGACTCCGTATCCCTCGACATCCGCATCTCTGAGGGTAAGCCGGCGACGATCAACAAAGTCACGATTCGAGGCAACGACCAGCTCTATGAGGAGGTGGTACGCCGTGAGCTGTACACCAAGCCCGGTATGCTCTTCAACCGCGACTACGTCATGCGCTCCATGCGTATGATCGCCCAGATGGGACACTTCGACCAAGAGAAGATCGTCCCCAACATCGTCCCCAATGAGCAAAATGGGACCGTGGATATCGAGTGGAAGCTCGAGCCTAAGAGCAACGACCAGGTAGAGCTCTCCATCGGATGGAGTCAGACGGGACTCGTCGGAATGGCAGGACTGAAGTTTAGCAACTTCTCCATGCGCAACCTTTTCAACCCCAAGTCGTACAAGGGCTTCCTACCCCGTGGAGACGGGCAGACACTCTCTCTGCGTGCTCAGACCAACGCTCGGTACTACCAGAGCTACAGCATACAGTTTACCGATCCATGGTTTGGTCGCAAGCGTCCAAATTACTTTAGTGTCTCGGCATACTACAGCCGCCAGACGGACATCAACCGCCGCTTCTACAACTCTCAGCTCCAAAACCTTCCCCAGTATGGGTACGGTGGATACGGGTATCCTTATGGCTATGGGTATGGGTCTCCCTACGGCTATGGAGGCTACGGCTCACCATACGGCTACGGAGGGTATGGTTATGGAGGCTACGGCTCACCCTACGGCTACGGAGGATATGGTGGATACGGTGGTGGATACTACGGAGAGCAGCTCTCCAGTATCTATGAGAGTGCTTACGACCCCGACAAGACCTTAGACATCATTGGGGCAAGTATCGCTTACGGGAAGAGACTGACTTGGCCCGATGACAACTTCCAGATCAGTGCATCGCTCAACTACCAGCTGTACCGGATGAAAAACTGGAGCATGATCTACTACTCCTTTGGGATGGAAAACGGTGTCGCCAACGACATCAACCTCAACCTCACCCTCACACGCTCCTCTGTTGACAACCCCATATACACCCGTCGTGGATCGGAGTTCTCGATTAGTGCCAAGTCGACCCTACCCTACTCTCTCTTTGACAAAAAGGACTACTCCGACCCTGAGATGCCGGATTCTGAGCGGTACAAGTTCATCGAGTACTACCAGCTTTCAGGTAAGGGACAGATGTTCATTCCTCTGATGGATCCTGTGAATACACAGCGTACCCCTGTCTTGATGGCAAGTGTCGAGAGCGGAGTGATTGGCTCCTACAATGCCCACAAGCGCTCCCCCTTTGGCACCTACTATATGGGTGGTGACGGCATGTCCAGCTACATCGGCTACCTCAACCAGATGGTAGGTCTTCGTGGTTACAAAAACGGTTCTATCGCCGGAGCATCCGGTCAGGGTGCTTACGCTTATGCTAAGGCATTCATGGAGCTTCGCTACCCGGTTCTCTTTGAGGGACAGACTACGATCTGGCTCCTAGGATTCCTTGAGGCAGGTAATGCTTGGGACCAGATTCGCGACTACAATACGTTCCAGCTTAAACGTTCCGCAGGTCTGGGCGTCAGAATCATGCTCCCTATGGTAGGTCTGATGGGTATAGACTGGGGCTATGGGTTTGATGCTCCGGATGGCACAAACACCATCGGTGGCAGCAACATCCACTTCGTACTCGGACAACAATTCTGACCTGCATAGTAGAGGTTTGATCATAAACTAAGCTAAACGAGACAGACATGAACATGAAACGAATATTTCTCACCCTAGTGCTCCTCGCAGGCAGTGCCTGTGGGCTGATGGCACAGGAAGCCAGCTACGCACTCATTGACATGCAGTACCTCATGGGCAAGATTCCCGCCTACAAGACTGCCACTGATCGTATTGAGTCCAGCACAAAAGCTTGGAATGCAGAAATAGAGCAGCTCAATAAGCAGGCTGCAACACTCTACCAGAAGTATCAGCAAGACCTGGCACAGCTCTCCGCACAAGACCGCGTAGCTAGAGAAAACGCCATCGTCGGGATCGAAGAAGAAGCACGCACCAAGCAGATGCAGTACTTTGGCCCCAAGGGCGAGGTGGTGAAGCTGCAGGAGCAGCTCATCAAGCCAATCCAGGATCAGATCTACGAGGCGGTCAAGCTCATCAGTCAGCGCAGGGGATACCTCATCGTCTTTGACCGTGCTTCCGCCGGAGGTGTGATCATCTTTGCAGACCCTATTGCCGACATCAGCAACGACGTGCTATCGGTACTTGGTATCAAGTAACTATGTCGATATTGGCTGAGCATTACGGCTTTACGGAGGAGCCGGGCTTTACCATCAATTTCGACTCAAGTACCGCATGGGGGACGAACTAAGGAAGACGATACGACAGCAAGTCCCCCTATTTTTGCCGCTCGGGGAGGGGTGGAAAGTTTGACGGATAGAAGGGAAATGTTTCCAGTAGGAAAGAAAACGATTTGACGGATAGTAGCGATCTGTTTCCAGTAGGAAACTTTTTTAGTACACGTCATGAGCCCCGGGTTCACACCCTTTTAGATTTAACAATGACCCAAAAAAGTGCTACCTTTGCACATCAGTAAACAAGTAACAAATAATAAACACCATATAACGTAAGTAGAAAACAAATGAAGAAATTACTACTCTCACTCGCACTCGTGCTTAGTCCACTCATGCTCACAGCACAGAATGCCCAGAAGATCGGCATCGTGGACACACAGACCATCTTTACCTCCATGCCCGAAACCAAGGCAGCACAATCTCAGCTTGACGAGCTGGCAGGTAAGTACGAAAACGAAGTAGCAACCATGGAGTCCGAGCTCAAGAAGCAGTACGAAGACTACGAAAAAGAGGCAGCCAACCTTACCGAGGCTATGAAGGTACGCAAGCAGCAGGACCTCGAGGAGCTCCAGCGCCGTATCCTGACACACCGCCAGGTAGCCGCTCAAGATCTCCAGAAAAAACAGATGGAGCTGCTGGCACCGATCCAGACAAAGATCCACGAAGCCATCAACAAAGTAGGATCAGAGAATGGCTTTGCATACATACTTGACGCATCGCAGCTTCTCTACGTAGGGTCAAACGGACAGGACGTGACTGCCCTCGTACGCTCCAAGCTGGGTATCTGATCTCCCGGTAGATAGCTGACAAACTTCTACAGGATAGTCTGTAGATCAAGCAAAAAAGGCACCTGACTAGACATCTAGTCAGGTGCCTTTTACTTTTGTCGTGACACCGGAGCCTTTTTGTCAGAGGATAATCCTTCGGAGCAAACATTGCATCTACCCTATCGAATACGATAACTAAAACAACAACGATAAGCATATGAATCCAGAAAAATATACCATCAAAACCCAGGAGGCGATCCAGAGCGCTCTCGAGCTGGCACAGCAGAGAGGTCAGCAAGCTCTTGAGCCGGAGCACCTCCTCGCCGTCCTCCTCAGGGAGGGCAACAGCGTGAGTGAGTACCTGTTTCCCAAGCTGGGAGTAGACCTCAGCGCCCTTCGCTCAAGCGTAGACGCAGCTATCAACAAACTACCTAAGGTACAAGGCGGACAGCCGTATCTCAGCCAAGATCTCAGTACCGCACTCGATGACGCTCTTACCATCTCCACGGAGATGAAGGATCAGTACGTCGCTATGGAGCACATTTTGCTCGCTTTTGCAAAAGGCAGCAACCACGCTTCGCAGCTGCTCAAGGACCACGGTGTCACTTACAAGGCGCTGGAGAAGGCAGTACTCGAGCTCCGAAACGGGAGCAAAGTCACCAGCCAAAGCTCCGAAGACACATACAACGCCCTGGGCAAGTACGCCATCGACCTGGTCGAGAAGGCTCGATCAGGCAAGCTGGACCCGGTCATTGGCAGAGATGAGGAAATCCGTCGGGTACTTCAGATATTGAGCCGACGTACCAAAAACAACCCCATCCTCATAGGTGAGCCGGGAGTGGGAAAGACCGCTATTGCAGAGGGGCTCGCCATGCGTATCGTGCGCGGAGATGTCCCGGAGAATCTAAAGGACAAACAACTCTACTCTCTAGACATGGGAGCACTCATTGCCGGTGCTAAGTACAAGGGAGAGTTTGAGGAGCGACTCAAGAGTGTCGTCAACGAAGTCAAGAACGCTGACGGCGACATCATCCTCTTCATCGATGAGATCCATACCCTCGTAGGTGCCGGCAAGGGAGAAGGGGCGATGGATGCCGCCAATATCTTAAAGCCTGCACTCTCGCGTGGTGAGCTCAGGTCTATAGGTGCAACCACCATGGATGAGTACCAGAAGTACTTTGAGAAGGACAAGGCTCTAGAGCGGCGTTTCCAGGTAGTGATGGTCGACGAGCCGAGTGAGCTCGACAGCATCAGCATCCTCCGTGGACTGCGTGAGCGCTACGAGACCCACCACAAGGTCCGCATCCTGGATGATGCAATCATTGCGGCGGTCAAGCTCTCCAGTCGCTACATCAGCGACCGGTACCTGCCGGACAAGGCGATCGACCTCATGGATGAGGCTGCGGCACGACTCCGCATGCAGATCGACTCCATGCCGGAGGAGCTGGACGAGGTCGTCCGAAAGATGAAGCAGCTGGAGATCGAGCGCGAAGCCATCAAGCGAGATGGCAACGTCGACAACCTCAAGCGTATCGAGAGCGAGATAGCCGACCTGCGTGAGGAGCAAAACCAGCTCACCGGCAAGTGGCGCAACGAAAAAGACCAGGTCGAAGTCATCCAGCAAAGCAAGGCCGACATCGAGGCACTCAAGCTCGAGGCAGAAAGAGCGGAGCGGGAGGGCAACTACGGTCGGGTGGCAGAGATCCGATACGGTAAGATCCAGGAGCTTCAGAAAAACATCGAGGATGCAGAGGCTAAGCTCCACGAGCTCCAGAAGGATAACCCGATGATCAAGGAGGTGGTCGATGCAGAGGATATTGCAGATGTGGTCTCCCGATGGACCCACATACCGGTCTCCAAGATGCTCTCCTCTGAGCGTGAAAAGCTGCTCAACCTCGAGGCAGAGCTACACAAGAGGGTCGTAGGACAGGACGAAGCCATCACAGCCATCGCCCATGCGGTACGCCGTAGTCGTGCCGGACTGCAGGATAGCAAGCGTCCCATCGGTTCCTTCCTTTTCCTAGGGACAACCGGGGTCGGCAAGACAGAGGTCGCCCGTGCACTGGCGGAAGTACTCTTCAACGACGAGCACATGATGACCCGTATCGACATGAGCGAATACCAGGAGAAGCATACCGCTTCGCGCTTGGTGGGTGCGCCTCCCGGATACATCGGCTATGAGGAGGGCGGGCAGCTGACCGAAGCCATCCGGCGCAAGCCCTACTCCGTGGTGCTCTTTGACGAGATTGAGAAAGCACACCCGGATGTATTCAACGTCCTTCTCCAGGTACTGGATGACGGCAGACTGACCGACAACAAGGGGCGCACGGTAGACTTCAAAAATACGATCATCATCATGACCTCCAACATGGGGTCCGACATCATCCGCAACAACATGGCTCTGATCACAGAGGACAATGCGGACGAGATGATTGAGAAGACACGGGATCAGGTACTGGAGCTGCTGAAGCAGATGATACGTCCCGAGTTTTTGAACCGTATCGACGACACCATTGTCTTCCGACCGCTATCCTTGGAAGAGATCCGGGAGGTGGTACGAATACAGCTCGACCGAGTCGTCACAACACTTGCAGAGAACGACATTGCCCTCTCCTATACCGATCAGGCAGTTGAGCAGATCGCAAACGAGGGGTACAATCCGCAGTTTGGTGCACGACCCGTCAAGCGGGTGATCCAACGCCGGGTGCTCAACCACCTCTCCGAGGAGATCCTACGCAACAACGTCGCCACCAACTCGAGCATCACCCTGGACTACGATGGGAGCGAGTTTACCTTTCGCAACAGCTAAGGGAAAGATAGCTGATTCCTAAATACGAAAAACCCGGAGCGCTCCGAGAGAGGACTCCGGGCTTTTATCGTTTCTACGGATTACAGCCCTATCCCCCTACTGTTTCTATCCTTGGGGGTGGAGTGTATGCTTGTGTTAATAACCAACGGATATTTTGATAGTTTTAGGAAAATGGCTACCTTGCACATAATTGGGTCCGACCGGGTGGAAGAAAGGATTCCCCCTTTTAGATCCGGTTGACTGTTTGTTATTAATTAAACTAGACAAAAATAGACATGAAAAAGAGTATGAAATCTGTGCTGACTATTGCTTGTGCAGCACTTTTTACAGTAGGTTTGGCTTCTTGCCAGCAGAAGAAAACAGCCGGTGAAAAGATCGAGGACGGCATGGAGCAAGTAGGCGAAGGTATCGAACAAGGTGCTCAGGAACTGGGCAACAAGATCGACCAAGAAGCCAACGAAGCTTCTCAGAATATCGAAGAGGCTGTTGAGGATATGAAAACTAAAATCACCTTAGTGATTGATAAGCGGAGTCCCCACGGTGTTCAGATGAACAACCGTGGGGACTCTCTTATTGATGGGACCGGGTATTCGGTAGAGTGCCTCTACTTTACTTGCGGAAGGGAAGCTTGACCACTTCGCACTCTACACTCTTACCGCGAACCTCTATCGCTATCCTTGTCCCTGGGTCTTTGAAGTCTTTTTGGACATAGCCGAGACCTATTCCCTTCATCAAGGAGGGGGACATGGTCCCTGAGGTAACCCGTCCGATTTCGTTGCCCTCAAGGTCGGTAATCTTATAGCCCTCGCGTGGGATGCCGCGTCCGACCACCTCAAAGCCTACCAAGCGGTTCTTGATCCCGTTGGCCTTTGTCTCTTCGAGGATCTTTCGACCTGGGAGGTTTTCTTTGCCATCAATGAGCTTGGTGACCCATCCCAGCCCTGCTTCCAGAGGATTGGTAGTGTCGTCGATATCGTTGCTGTACAGGCAAAAGCCCATCTCAAGCCGCAGGGTGTCGCGAGCCCCCAGACCGCATGGTTGGATGTTGTACTCCTTCCCGGCAGCAAATAGCTCATCCCAGACACTCTGTGGATCCTGTAGATCGAGGAAATAGAGCTCAAAGCCGCCCGCTCCGGTGTAGCCGGTATTGGAGAAGATCACGTCTAGTCCGGCAAACTTTCCCTCCTTGAAGGCATAGTAGGGTATCTCGTCCAGGTCGGTATCGGTACACTTCTGGATGGTCTCCTTCGCCTTTGGTCCCTGTACAGCTAGGATGCACATGCGGTCAGACTGGTCGGTAACCTCGGCACCATCAATGAGATGCTTTTGCAGCCAGTTGTAGTCTTTTTCGACATTCGCAGCATTAGCCACCAGCATGTAGTGGTCGTCAAAGCAGTAGATGATAAAGTCATCGACTATTCCACCGTGGTCGTTGGGCAGGTAGTTGTACTGTGCCTTGCCCGGCTGGAGCTTCGAGATGTCGTTGCTGCAGACATTCTGTAGGTACTCCAGGGCTTTAGGACCTTTGACCACGATGGAGCCCATATGGGAGACGTCAAAGACGCCTACGCCCTCAAGAACTGCCATGTGCTCAGCCTTGATGCCCTCGTACTGGATGGGCATATCATACCCTGCAAATTCGCCCAGCTTGGCGCCCAGCTTAGTGTGAATGTCGTGAAACGGTGTCTGTTTTAGTGCCATGTTTTGTCGTGTGGATTCTGTATAGGTTATTGGTTGATTAGGTTTATCTGATTTATTTCTCAACCGGTGTTGTGACAATTTTCAGGATCACTTCGGTCGCCTTGATCAGGTTGTTGATCGGTAGATACTCATAGCGGCCGTGGAAGTTGTGCCCACCGGCAAAGATGTTGGGGCAAGGCAATCCCATGAAAGAAAGCTTGCTCCCATCCGTACCGCCACGTATAGGTCCGATCTTTGGCTCGACTCCGACCGCTTTCATGGCTTCTTCGGCGTGGCGAACCACGTACATGACCGGCTCTACCACTTCACGCATGTTGTAGTACTGGTCCTTGACCTCCGCAATGACGCGTCCCTCTCCGTAGAGCTCGCACATACGCTTGGCGGTCTCTTGGATGCAAGACTTTTGTAGCTCAAAAAGCTCCCTGTCGTGGTCCCGGAGGATGTACTGGAGCGTAGCCTCCTCTACCGTTCCGCTCATGCTGATGAGGTGGTAAAAGCCCTCGTAGCCCTCGGTATTATCCGGGCGGGCTGTGGGTAGGTACCCATTGTACTCCATTGCTAGGAGCATGGCATTGATCATCTTGCCCTTGGCACTGCCCGGGTGGACATTGAGCCCCTTGAAGGTAATGGTAGCCGCTGCGGCGTTGAAGTTTTCGTACTCCAGCTCACCAATCTGTCCCCCATCCATCGTATAGGCAAAGTCTGCACCAAACTTCTTGACATCAAAGAGGTCTGCTCCTCGCCCGATCTCCTCATCCGGAGTGAAGCCGATCTTGATCTCTCCATGCTTGATCTCAGGGTGCTCGGTCAGGTACTGCATCGCCTCCATGATCTCGGCAATACCGGCCTTGTCGTCTGCCGCAAGTAGGGTGTGACCGTCGGTGACCATCACTTCTTGCCCCTTGTAGAACTCCAGCTCGGGAAACGTCTCTGCGGAGAGGACGATTCCCTCCTTTTCATCCAGGACGATGTCACCTCCCTCGTACTGTACAATGCGGGGATTGATCCCCTGCCCACTCATGTCGGGTGAGGTGTCCATATGTGAGACAAAGCCGATGCGTGGCTGACCCTCGAGTCCGTTTGCCGGCAGGGTCCCCATGAGGTAGCAGTGCTCGTCCAGCGAGACCTCCTGCAAGCCCATCTCCTTCATCTCTTTCTCGAGCAGACGAGCTAGGTCAAACTGTTTCTCAGTGCTGGGGGTCGTCTCCGATGTTTCACTGGACTGAGTGTCTATGGCGATGTAGCGCTTGAAGCGCTCGACGATACGGTCTTTGTCTATGCGGATGTTCATTAGTTTTGGTTTTTTGTATGGGTTATAGGTCTTTGATCACACGGTCTGCCAGGGCATCAGCCTCAGCTGCGGTCGCTGCTTCGGCGTAGATGCGTAGGATGGGCTCCGTATTGCTTTTTCGGAGGTGTACCCATCCGTCGGGGAAGTCGAGCTTCACCCCATCTTGCGTGCAGATCTCAGCTTGTCCTTTGTAGTTCTTCTCTATTTTGTCAAAGAGTGCCCGGGTGTCGGTGTCCGGCTTGAGCTCGACACGCTTCTTGACCATTTCGTACTGCGGCAGCAGCCGGTGGATCTGGGTGGGCTTGAGGAAGCGCTTCGCCATCATAGTGAGGAAGAGCGCAATCCCCACGATCGCATCTCTGCCGTAGTGCGCAAGTGGGTAGATCACGCCACCGTTGCCTTCACCGCCGATGAGTGCACCGACCTCTTTCATCTTCTCGACGACGTTCACCTCTCCGACCTTAGCACTGTAGTGCTGACCGCCGTGTCCCAGAGTGATGTCTCTGAGCCCGCGCGACGAGCTGAGGTTGGACACGGTGTTGCCCCCCGGTGTCAGGCTGAGGAGGTAGTCCGCGACAGCGATCAGGGTGTTTTCTTCGCCAAAAGGAGTCCCATCTTCGCAGATGATCGCCAGACGATCCACATCGGGATCAACGGCAAAGCCTACATCTGCCTTTTTCTCCCGCACTGCTTCGGAGAGTGAGGTGAGGTTTTCCGGCAGGGGCTCAGCTGTGTGGGCAAAGTCACCGGTGACGTCAGCATTCAGGAGGTATACCTTCTTCACCCCGAGTGCCTCCAGCAGCTTCGGGACAATCAGTGCACCTACAGAGTTGATACAGTCCACCACCACAGTGTACTCCGCCGCTGTGATAGCCGCCACATCCACGGTCGGGAGGGCAACGACATCCTGGACATGTCGCTCGGTGTAGTCGCGGTGGATGATCTTGCCGATCTCGTCTACCGATACGTAGTCAAAGTCCTTGCTCTCCGCCAGGGCAACCACCTTCTCCCCTTCCTCTTTGCTCAAAAACTCGCCCCGGTGGTTGAGGAGCTTGAGAGCGTTCCAGTGTCGGGGATTGTGGCTTGCTGTGATGATGATCCCTCCATCCGCCTTCTCGAGATCAACGGCGATCTCCGTCGTAGGCGTGCTCGAAAAACCCAGTCGTACGATATCAAAGCCCTGAGCCAGGAGAGTACCCACCACTATCTGCTCCACCATTTCACCGGAGATACGGCCGTCTCTGCCGACGACGACCTTCCTCGATCCGATGGGTGAATTAACTTTCAAAAACTCAGCATACGCCGAGGTAAATGCTGCGATGTTGGTAGGGTTTAGCCCCTCAGTGGTGGATCCTCCGATGGTTCCACGTATGCCGGAAATGGATGCGATTAAGCTCATAGTACTGTTTGTGTCGTTATTGATATCCCTTGATTACCTGTATTCAAAATGAACGATGTCGAAAAAGAGAGGAATGCCCTCACGCGAAAGCGCCGCAGGTCCGTACCTAAATGAAGTGATGATCTGCAGCTCAGCCCCGTCTCCCACATGCTTGGCTGCCTCCACCAGAGCTATACAGAGCAAGCTCTGGTTGTTTCGCTCATTGGGGTCAGCCTTGGGGGAGAGCACGAGGACTTCGTTATTCTCGTTGTAGACAAAAGGGAGGGGAAAGGTCCCCGCCGAAGTGGGACCGTAGAGCTTCAGGTCGACCTTGCTGCGGTTACTGATGCTGTGAAAGTTGAAGCGCGACGAGATCACCGTCTCCCCACTCTTTGGGGCACCGACCCCCTTATTGATCACCCGGATGTACAGACCATCCTCCACCTCTACAAATTCCTTCTCAGGAGTAACCACTTCGGCGGGAAAATTCTTGCGCACGCGGATACCTTCTTTATCCATGAAGGCAGCGATCTCCTTTTTCTCGCGAGAGATCATCTCCACATATGAGATCCGGTCTTTGCGGCAGCCGGTGGTAAACAGCATCAGCCCGGTGAGTAGGGCGAGCAAAATAGTCGTAGGGGTCGTTTTCATTCGTTTGGTGTATGATAAATATATTCTCGGAGTGCCCCGGGCACTCATCAAACAAATATACGAAAAACTCTATTACCTACTGATGCGGCACACAGGGATCGACGAAGCAAAAAATTTGACGGATAGTAGGGAAAAGTTTCCAGTAGGAAAGAAAACGATTTGACGGATAGTAGCAATCTCTTTCCAGTAGGAAACTTTTTGGACCTCAGTGGTACGACCCCGACGTTCGTCGGGGTCATAGAGTATAGCCCAGGGTCAAAGCGACGATAGGAGCGCATGACCCTGGGAGTACAAGCCCCATAGAGACACGACTCCGACGAACGTTGGAGGCGTACCACGTCATCTGATGGTTCGACCCCGACGTGCGTCGGGGTCGAAGAACAAGGGCGAATCGGTCACCCCGGGTCAGACGCTCTCCGGAGCTCTGACCCGGGGCTAGATTGTGCGACCCCTGGCGGGGTCGTTTTTATTTTTTGGGGGCGATCTCTATTCCCGGGGTCTTCGGTGCTGCGCACCTCGACCACCGGGCTATGAAGAAGGCACCCCTACCGGGGTGCTGCCGCCAAACTATATAAAGGGACGAACAGACGGGAATGCCGACCCCGACGAACGTCGGGGTCTAAGAGTATAGCCCAGGGTCAAAGCGACGATAGGAGCGCATGACCCTGGGAATACAAGCCCCCCAGAGACACGACTCCGACGAACGTTGGAGTCGAACCACCAGATGATGTGGTGCGACCCCGACGTGCGTCGGGGTCGAGGGACAAGGGCGAGTCGGTCACCCCGGGTCAGATGCTCCTCTGGAGCTCTGACCCGGGGCTAGATTGTGCGACCCCTGGCGGGGTCGTTTTTTTGGTGAAGGTGGTCCGCCGTTTCCCCGGGGTCTTCGGTGCTTCGCACCTCGACCACCGGGCTATGAAGAAGGCACCCCTACGGGGTGCTGTCCACCAACTACCTAACCAATATGGCAGACCCTGTGGGTTGGAGGCGTACCATCGGATACCGTGATGCAACAAAAAATCGCCACCTATCCGACAGCGGATAGATGGCGATGGATTTGATTGGAGCTTTGGGCGACATCATGAGTCACCCTCAGGCTCCGTAGTTACACAGGTTATTTTTAGAGCTCGAACTTCGTGATTTCCCAACCCATAAAGCCCATGTCGGTTACCATCAGGTAAACCTGGACGGTAGTGCCATCGGGGCTCACATAGAAGCAGGCATCGCCCACCTTATTGGGATTGGTTCCGACACGTTCATTCAGCCAACCGTACAGTCTTCCGTAGTCAACATCGTTGTTACCCGAGGTCTCATTGGTATTGGGATCGTATCTCTTATTATAGGAGTCAAGGATCTCGCCCGTTGCCAAAACACCCGGAGTACCACCCGAAATATCGGAGACGATCAGGCGGTTCATCCAGTCAACAGCGGCACTCCAGTCAGCGACTTTTCCGTTGCCGAGAGCGACCAGCTCCATGCCATTAAAACGAGCGTAGGCAAAGCCCTTGGTGTTGCCGTATACGTTCCACCAGTGACCGCCACCTCCAAACTTGGCCGCCTCACCATTCATCTGTGACTTGACCATACAGCGGTCAGCGGTCATACCGATGAGGACAGGGTCGTTATCCTCGACACCGGTGGGGATGCACTTGGAGGCATTAGTGAGAGGCATCACAACCTCTTTTGGAGCAATCAGTCCGCTGTTCTTGACCACCTTACCATTGTTTAGGGAAAGGACCATGAACTCGTTCAGCCCCCCAAAGACGAAGCCGATGCGCGCCTTGCCACCGAGGACATCACCAGCGATGCCCATGGTACGTCCCGTATTGGCATTGGGGTTTTTACCTGCCATCAAAGGGCTGTTTTGCAGATCAAGAGAGTAGATCTTGGTTGGCTTGCCTTCGATACCATCCTTCCAGACAAAGAGTTCCAGCGTATGGTTGGGAACCCACTTGTTATTGATGGAAGCGATGGTGGTCGCTACCAGGTGACCTGCCTCGTCGTGAGCAATACCGTGGATATCGCCCTCGATACCGGTACGGTCCACCGTCTTGCCGGTCGGCGCACCGGTGAAGCGATTGTGTCGGAGCAGTCCGCCCTGGAGGTTGGCGATGATCAGCTCGTCACCGATGACTGCCATCGAGCGGTTTTGAGCATCTACCCAGCCATATTCATCATCCTTGGTTACTTTTACGCCAAAGAGTGGAGTGATGCTTCCCGGCGTACCCTCCGGCACATAGTTAGGCTCCACAATCTTGAAGCCATAGGTACGGACAGTCGTACCATCCTGCGCAGTCACGGTAAACCTAAGCGACTCGTCCGTGACATCCACAGGACCATCCGTCACATTGGAGGATACCGTAGCCCATGGAGAAGGTACGATGGAGAGGTTGGCTGCCTTGAGCTGCTGTAGGTGCAGGTAGCCAAACTGCGCCACCGAGATGAAGGTGACGCCATCCACCTCCTCAGGTGCTATGCGGTAGACAAATGCAGCGTTGTTGTCGCTGATCATCTTGATGTTGGCAATCTCAGCTGCGGAGGACTTTGCATACTCAGCAATGAACTTGTACTCCTTGCTGGTACCATCGGCATAGTGAATGGTAGAGGTAAAGCCCTCTGTCATGTCCCTAAGCCCCTCAATCTTGGGCTCAAACTTTGCACCCAAGGGCATACTAGCATAGACTCTCATCTGAGTAAGGTCGCCCTTGATCTGCTCTACATCGGAGATATAGTAGGGCACCTGTATGGTAATGAGTCCCTTCTCATCATCTATCTTAGCCGCGTAGTCCTTGGGCTTATTGACATTGAGCTGTCCATACACAGAGAGCTTATGCAAGTTCGCCTCTTCTGTAAATCCCGGCATGACAGGGTCTTGACAACCTGCGAAAAACAGGAGGAGCAGTGCCAGGAGAGGAATTTGATATATTGTTTTCATACTTTACTTGCTATTAGTGGGTTTTACTTCCAAAGCGGGTTTTGCTCCAGAATAGCATTATTTCGTACCTCATTGAGGGGTATAGGATGGATCATGTATCGGTCGGGGAAGCTCAGAGCTTTAGTGTCCACTTCGATGTACTCATAATTGAACGTGTCGCCACTCTTGGTGATCTTCACGCCGTGGCGTACGAGACCGTCCATTACCTTTTGGGCGATGCCCCAGCGGCGTAGATCCCAGAAGCGATGGCCCTCAAGGCCAAGCTCGCGGATGCGCTCCTTCTGCAAGTCGTCGAGGAATTCATTCCAAGAGCCCTTGACCGGAATCTCAGACAGCTGTACGGATGGACGTGTGGTGCGGAGCTTATTGAGCTCCTTGTACGCCTGGGTAAACTGTCCCTTTCGAGCCAGAGCCTCCGCCTTGATCAGGATGATCTCTGCGTACCGCATCTCGATCCAGTACTGATCACTCACCTCCGTCAGGAAATCGGACTCTTCGCTGTACTGCAGGTACTTGCGCACCACATAGCCGGTAACAGTACTACGGGTAACGTCTGATAGACTGAAGTGGTGAAAGCCATCCGCTCCATCTACATAGAGCTCAAGATTGCGTGGCTCCCAGCGCTTGCTGGCTGCATCAGTCAAATGTTTCCAAGGGGCACCATTATAGAGGATGGTGGAATAAAAGCGCGGGTCTCTATCCTTCCAAGGATCGATTCCTTCCTTGTTCACCATATCCCAGCTAAACTCTTTCCAAGCACCATTGACCTTGATCTCGAATGTACCTGCAAACTCCTCGGTAGGTGTAGCCATTACACCTGTAGTGTGTCCCGGGAAATCTCCGGATGACCCATAGAAATTATCAAACTTGTGTTGCAGGTTGGGACGCTCAAAGTAGGCAGCAAGCAGCAGCTCTTTGTTGTGGGGCTTTGTGTAGATCTCGCTGTACTCATCAAGTAGAGCATAGGTTCCAAGCTTATCGACCTCCTCTACCGCCTTGAGGGCTTCATCCCAGCGACCGGCATAGAGAGCCGAGCGGGCGATCATACCCCAGGCTGCACCCTTGGTGACCCGACCCAGCTCTTGCTTTGGCCAGCTCTCCGGTAGTAGTTCCACAGCTTTCTTGAACTCACTGATCACGTAGTCCCAGGACTCGTCAACAGAGGAGCGTGCCTTGGAGCGGTCGCTATCGTCGTCCACCTTTTCTTCGGAGTTGCGGAGGATCACGCCACCGTAGCGGGGGATCAGCTCTTGGTAGGCAAAAGCTCGCCAAAAGCGGGCTTCACCCACTCGCATAGCCACTTCATCCTTCGGAAGGTCATTGAGCAGCCCATTATTATAGTCCACGATGAACTCATTGATGCGCTTGATGCGGCCATACATATCATTCCAGTTGTCGAGCGGGAATGACTGAATGAATATAGCGGGATCATAAAACGCCTTATCGGTAACCGCAGTTAGGTTATAAAAGGTGGGCTTCATGAGATCCGTCATAACATCACTCATGGGGGTGGTAGTGTTACGAATCTCTGCAGTATTGGGAGACATCATGACACCATAGAAGCTCTTGGTATAGAGATCCAGGTTTTTCATGTTGGCATAGGCCGTTGCCTCGCTGTATCGATCGTTGGGTGTGATGTCCAGTACCTTGTCACAGCTCGACGCCGCAAAGGCAATGCCCAGCATCAAGAGTAGGTAGCCTAAGCTATTATTTATTCGTTTCATAGAGTATCTATCGATCTTAATGTACTTTTAGAATGCTACTTCAAGTCCTATGCTCACGGATTTTTGCTGTGGATAGTAGCCTTGAAGTACGTTCGGTGCCTCGGGGTCAAGGTACTTGAATGGAGAGAAGGTCAAGAGGTTCACACCTGCCAGGTAGAGTCTGAGGTTCTTCATGCCGACATTGGCCAGCATAGACTCGGGCAGCGTGTAGCCCAGCGTGATGTTCTTTAGTCTCAAGTAGGAGCCCTTGATCAACCAATAGTCAGATGGGAACGCATTGTTTCCATCGCCTTTAGTACAGAGACGTGGGTAGCGTGCATCGGTATTATCCGGTCTCCAGCTACCTTCTACGAGATAACGAGGAGGCGTATCACCACCTCCGTAGAATGGCTTGGTCAGAGGAGTCCTATCCTCTACACCATTATTCCATGCGCCTTGCAGCATTTGGCTATAAAGAGCTGCACCCTGGAACATGAAAGAGAAGTCGAGTCCCTTCCAGGAGAGGTCACCATTCAGAGCATAGACCAGCTCCGGGTGACGGGTACGTGCAATCTCGACACGGTCATCTACTGTGATACGACCATCACCATCGATATCCACATACTTGATATCTCCCAGACGAGGCTTAGCACCGGGAGGGATCGGAGCATTGTCCAGTTCCTCCTGCGTCTGGTATAGTCCATCGCTCACGTAGCCGGTTATACGGCCTAGCGAACGTCCTATGCTACTCTGCCAAGGCAGAATATTGTCTCGCTCAGCCATCTTGAGGATGCGGTTGCGAGAGAAAGAAATGTTTCCACCTAGGTTGTAGTACAGCTCACCAATATGGTTGCGGTGCGAGAGTACTAGCTCAAAGCCTCGGTTGTCAAAGGTACCGGAGTTTTCGATGGTGCGGAAGTTTCCACCGAGAGAAGGAGGATAGTTACCCCCTAGGTCCTGGAGAATGTCGTACGTGTACTTGTAGAAGACATCCAGCTCAATGCCGAGGAGTCCGTCCCAGAAAGTAGCATCCACACCGACATTGTATGTCCGGGTCTTCTCCCACGTCAGGTCGGGGATAGGCATACCACCGGAGGTCACCAGGGTGTTTTGTGCGAGGGGATCTTCTCCAAAGGCGACATTGTGAGTTTGAATATCGTAGCTCTTTAGGAACATATAGGGCGAAACGGTATTACGTCCCAGCTGACCGATACTTGCCCTCAGCTTGAGGTTGGAGATGGTGTCAGCATAGTCCTTCATAAAGTCTTCCTGAGATACCACCCAAGCCAAGGAAGCCGAAGGGAAGAACCCCCAGCGGTAGTCTTTAGCAAAGAGGTAAGTACCATCGTAGCGGAAGGAGAGCTCAGCCAGATACTTCTCCGCGTAGCTGTAGTTGAGTCGACCGACATAGCCTGCATCGGCAATGTGACTGCTTGTACCGTTATTACCCGGATAGGGTGTACCAGCCTCCGGTATTACTTTACCCTTATCCAGCTCCTGGATGTCAAAGAGGTCATAGCCCTGTCGACGTGCACTAAACCTATCTGTATACAGTCCATTCTGCTCATACAGGAAGAGTGCCCCGACCGTGTGGTCACCAAAAGTACCGCTGTACTCGATCGAAGGACGTAGGATGTATGAAGTATTACGGGTATTGCTCCGGTACATGGAAGCATCGGTTCTCAGGTTTAGAGCATCTCTCAGCTCATACTTCTTTTTACCAAAGTCATAGAACATTCCCTTGTACGCATAGTTGAAGCTCTTTGAGTTCAACGAGTTGTAGTCCCAGGATGCAAACATAGCCACCTTGAGTCCCTTGAGGAACGGAGCTTCCCACTGTAGGCGTGTTGAGCCCTCGAAGGTGTAGTTTTTGTTATCCGTATATCCGGAGTGATCCACACCGTAGTAGGGGTTGACTGTCGAGCGCGATGGGAACGTAGCATAACCCTTGTACTCTCTTGGTATAAAGGGGCGCGCATACATCAGAACGCCCCAGACGTTACCTGCTTGCTGGTTACCCCAGTTGAAGACTCCATTACTGTGGTTGTTGCGGAGTCGACCGGCAACGTTGAGTGAGAAGCTCAGGCTTTCCACCGGCTTCGCATCGATATTGGCACGGAAACCGTATTGGTTGAACTTGAAGGTATCCAAGATACCCTCCTGACTCGAGACCTCACCACTGGCATAGTAGCGGAGTCTGCTCGTCCCACCGGTGGTCGAGAGGGTGTGCTTCTGCATGAGGGTAGACTTTAGAGCCGGAGAGATCCAGTCGGTGTTTTCGTACCCATCAGTGGGGTCACCGTTGTTCACCATCTCCATTTCTTCTTTGGTAAAGTGAGGCTTCTCTCCATCCAGCTCGAGGGCCTTGTTGTACCACTGCATGTACTCCAGACCATTGACGAAGTCAGGAAGAGTGGTAGGCTTGGAGAAGGTAAAGGTTCCGGCATAGCTGATGTTATCCCGTCCCTCAGCACCACGCTTGGTCGTGATCAGGATCACACCGTTACCGGCGCGCATACCGTACACTGCGGCAGCAGCAGCATCCTTCAGGACAGAGATGGACTCGATGTCACGAGGGTTGACCTCATTCATCTTGCGCGCCACACCATCCACGAGGACGAGAGGCTGTGAGCTGCCCTTGTAGGTATTGAATCCACGCACATAGATCTCAGCACCGTCCGCACCCGGAGTACCGGAGGACTGGACACCGGAGATACCGGCAGCACGTCCCACGAGTAGCTGAGAGGTATTGCTCACCGGCACTCTATTGATATCCTTGGTGGAAATGGTCGCAACAGATCCGGTCAAGTGTGCTTTTTTCTGCGTACCGTATCCCACGACAACAACTTCGCCGAGCTGCTCAACGTCCTCTTGCAGGACAACGTCGATCGTCGTGCGATCGCCTACAGGGACCTCCTGAGTCACCATACCGATGAAGGAGTACACCAGGATGTCTCCCTTCTCAGCACGAATGGTGTAGCTACCGTCTACACCGGTAACCGTACCAACGGCCTTATTCTTCTTCACTTGGATGGTCACACCGATCATAGGGGTTCCATCGCGCTCAGTTACCTTACCACGTATGTCCGTCGCTTGCGCAAATGCTGTAAAAGGCATTGCGGTAAGCAAGACAGCGGCAAAGAAGCTGAAGATTAAGCTTCGCCTTAGTGAGGCTGAATGAACATTCATAATCACTGATCTAATGGTTTTTATTAAAGTAAATAATTCATCTCTTTCTATCTAGTCTCGTCCTGCTCTTTACCAGATAACGATCTCATCGGTCATGAGGTACTGTCCGGCTTGGGGCAGGTGGTAGTGTAGTCTTATGTATCGGGCTTCCCGACCGGGCAAAAACGAGAAGGTCTCGATGCTCTGTTTGGTTTCATCAGGAGGGGTCTTACTGTAGACTCGCCCCACTACGTGGTAGGTCACTCCATCCGATGAGAGCGATAGCTCGACCCACTCGGGCATGTGGAGCCCTGGTCCCGGCTGATGCATGCATCGGGTAGAGACTCTGCCGATCCGTGTGGTCTCCTGCATATCTACCACAGCGATATTATCTTGCGCAAGGTTGGTTCCCAGCCAGATCCCATCGGAAAAATCGTACGTTCCCCGCCGCCCGTCCACAAGCGCCGTCTCCAGACCTACCGAAGCATACCGGTCACTCATAGGGGTCGTCCAAGTAAGGGGTTTTCCGATTCCTCTGTGGTAGTCGGCATCAATCTTATTGAGGTACCCATCTATCACACCATTGACAAAGTGTGCTGCAACGATCTGTGCCGAGTCGGTCACAACGATCGTGTCTCCTCGGTGGTATGCTCGGGAAGTGCTGGAGGGCGTCGTCCCATCTATCGTATAGCGAATCTCCGCCGGATCACGCTCACTGTTCAGGGTCATGCTTATGGTCCGATCCTCGTTGTTTACCCACATGGTCTCCAGCAGTATGGAGGAGGGTGCGTAGCTATTTACCCCTCTTGCTCTGAGCTTGGGCACCTCTCTGTTGACCCTCTTTCTAAAGTCGTCCGAGTCTTTACGCTCCGGCACCGTCCAGGCTATTTCTGCCAATGAGAGCAGCCTAGGAAATATCATGTACTCGGCATGCTCCGGCGTGGGTACATACTCGGTCCAAAGATTGCCCTGTACACCTATGATTCGTTTTTGTTCACTTTCTGTGAGTACCACAGGCACCGGGTCATAGCTGTAGGTGCGCATAAAGGTAGTCATCCACCCGTTCGCCAGAGGCTCATAGCGACGGTCCGACTGGTAGTAGTCAAAGTAAAGGATCCCTACCGGACACATGATGGCGTCGTGACCGGAGCGTGCCGCCTCTATACCGCCCTCTTCTCCTCGCCAAGACATGATCGTGGCTTCTTCCGGCGTCCCCCCGGCACTGATGTCGTCCCAGCCAATCACGGATCGTCCTTTGGCACGAACATAGTCGTTAATCTGCGCCAAGAAATAAGTTTGGAGCTGATCGACATCGTTCAGACCTTTTTCGTTCATGAGTGCCACACACTTAGGGCAGGTTTTCCAACCTTCCTTGTCGGCTTCATCTCCGCCAATATGGATCTGACGGGACGGGAAAAGATCAATCACCTCATCCAGCACCCGATATAGGAAAGAGTAGGTATCGGTATTGCCCAGACAGAAGTCTCGCTCATGCCTCTCCGGCTCACCTGTGCAGGAAAGCTGAGGCAAGGCATACAAGACCTCCGAACTATGGCTGGGCATCTCTATCTCAGGTATCACCTCTATCCCCCTCTCCTGTGCGTATGCCACCACCTCCCTCACATCGTCTTGGGTATAGTATCCTCCAAAAGAGTTGGGCGTGCCTTCCGGGGCATGCTCTCGGTCTCCCGACTCCCACCACTTCATAAAGTCTGCCTCCGTACGATAGGCGGTCTGCTGAGTCAGCTGAGGAAACGCCTTTATCTCCAGACGCCATCCCCCGCCATCGGTCAGATGCCAGTGAAATCGGTTGAGCTTATACCGAGCCATCTCGTCGAGGAGCTTGAGGACAAACTCCTTGGGCATGAAGTGTCGTGAGACATCCAGCATCAGTCCTCGGTAGCAAAACCGAGGCCGGTCGACAATCTCCACCGCCGGTATACCGTCGGGCGTAATCAACTGCCTCAGGGTCTGCAAAGCATACCTCGCCCCCTCTACCGTACAGTACTCCACGAGTACCCCGCTATCGGCACTGACCGACAAACGGTACTCGGTAGGTACAAGCTTTTGATTTTGGCTAAAAGTAAGAAAGGCTGCTCCTTCACCGGACTGCCGGTCCTCATCAGAGCGGAGGGACACCTTTTTCCCGACCTCGGCGAGGTCGGCCATCAGCTCATGAACTATAGGGGTCAGCTCGTCCGGTAGGTTGATCACATAGCCTACCGCATCGGGACTACCCCACTTATACCCCTCGCTATCGATCCAGCGCATCTGCCGGGGCATCGGAATCAGCGTCACCTGATCCGCAGACGTAGAGGTGCCACCGAGCACCTTGGCACCCTGCCGAGCAACCAAATCACTTGCCCTACCCTGGGTGGAGAACCCTCCAACCAAGGACAACATCAGCAAAAGCAAGAGCCGTCTCAGATTCATATAGTCCATGTCTCTCAGGTAGACACTATCAAAACAAGTTATGGGTCAACGCTCATCCTTCACCCCTTTGTCATGCGCACTTATGAAGCTACTCCAATCCATCGACCATTAGTTCTTTTCTTCTTCCTGAAGGGGTATTGATCGTCATGCTAGCCGGACTAATGGTTTGCCCGGTGCATTCCACTCAACCTCCTCAAACTAAGATCACAAATGGGTCACAAGTGCTTTATTCATAAAATAGATGAAAGACCACCGTACATAACATACTTTCTTTTGCAAATATATGAAAATTATTTGTTGAAGCAAATGTATTGGCGTAATCAAAACGCAACAAACGACTATTTTTCGTATCTCACGGCATATCACTTGAATTATTTTGTTAATTACACCCCAAAACAAGCAATTGGGCTGATTCGTCGGATAATTATGAATTAAACAGCGCAAGTCCCAAGTAAATAGAGAGGGCACCGATGATTTCCCTGAGCCAAAAGAGGGGATCGGAGCCCGAAACTAGTTAGAAACACCGCAACCCCCTACAGCATTGATATACAAATAGATACATGTTTGTAAAAAAGTAGATACCTGGTCACGAAAAGTTTCCTACTGGAAACCTTTCGCTTCTATCCGTCAAATCGTTTTCTTTCCTACTGGAAACCCTTTGCTTCTACCCATCAAATTTTTTCAGTACACGTCATCCTGTCAGAGTCGGGGTTGATGGGTGCGTTCGCATTGTCCCGGGGCATAATAATAAGAGGTTCGAAACGTTGGGACGGAAGAGCGGAGCGGAGAGTGACCCCGACGCACGTCGGGGTCGTAGAGCCTAGCCCAGGGTCAAAGCTCCGGAGGAGCGCATGACCCAGGGAATACGAGCCACTCCAAAAACACGACTCCGACAAACGTTGGAGTCGTACCACCAGATGACGGAGTACGACCCCAACATGCGTCGGGGTCGAGGGAGAAGGGCGTATCGGCCACCCCGGGTCAGACGCTCCTCCGGAGCTCTGACCCGGGGCTAGATTGTGCGACCCTTAACGGGGTCGTTTTTATTTTCGGGGCGATCTCTATTCCCGGGGTTATCGTCGGGGCGTTCGCCCCTCCTCAACACCTAGGCTACGCAGGAGGCACCACTATGGGGTTCTGCTGCCCAACTACATAAAGGGACGAACAGCCGGGACTGCCGACCCCGGTAGGGGTCGTTTTTTCATAGCCGGGTGGTCGAGGAGGGGCGAATGCCCCGACGATGACCCCCGGAAAAGACGAACATTCCTCTCCCCCGACCCCGGTAGGGGTCGCCAAACACCTCTACCCTAAGACGACCCTTGACGGGGGCGGCAGAATCAGACTGCCTGCCTACCCCAAGCCATCTTCGCTAGGATGCGTCATGGAGGAATCGCCAATGATACCTTATATTTTATCTTTCAACCGAAAGAGCCGATATCTATTTCAGAAACCCACTAAGATCCCTCACCCCATGATAAAAATATTTTTATACATGTGCAAAATATCGAATATTACGTATATTTGTAAATGAATACAGCGACAGTTTGCAACGAAAACTTAGGAAATAGAGATAGCTACCTACCGATCCCTTAGTACTACACCATATATATAGGGGTCGCTACATTATTAAAGTATATTTCAATGATCAAACCTTCAAAATTCCTGTTCCCTCTCTGTCTGCTGGCAGCTCTTCTTTTCATGAAGACTCCACTGCTGGCGGAAGACTCGAATTTCGTCTTATCCAATCCGCACGTCACGCTTACATTTGATGGTGGTGACACCTACTGCTTTAGGAGTATGCAGCTTCGTGACGGACGTACCGTCACCCTACCGGACAGTACGACCCCCTGGGGTATAGAGCTGGCTTCCGGGACGCAGGCAGCAGAGAGTGCACACTACCTGGGTGGCAAACGCATCTCCGACTCTACACTTCAGTTTAGATGGGCCATTGGCACAGGTGACCGGCACACGGTGACTGCCACGGTCGAGCTACCGAAGGACAGTCCGCTACCCCGGTGGTCACTGGAGGCAGATCTGCCAAGTGACTGGGAGCTCGAACGCATCAGCTACCCCCGACTACGCATACCACTGACCGAGGGCATGCACCTCATCATGCCTGCCGGACACGGGGTGATGAGACCCCTGGCAACAGGTGCCGAAACGGCGACCCAATACCCGTCGGGGAGCGGGACGATGCAGTTCCTCATGGTCACCGGCAATGACGGTACGGCTTACTTTGGGACTGAGGACTATACCGGTAGTGCAAAACAGTACCGATGCATCGCAGACGATACTTCTGTGACCTTGTTTTTGACAGCTACCACCTCCGCAGACTGGGTCAAGGACGGGCATTTCGAGCTTCCCTGGGAAGCTGTCATGGGACACCATAAGGGAGGATGGGAGCAGACGGCCATAGACTGGTACCGCCCCTTTACCTTCAAGACCAAGTGGGGAAAGCAGCTCAAGATGGAGCGCGACATCCCCGAGTGGCTCGTCAATAACGACCTGTGGATCATGACCACCCAGATATCCGAGAAATACTCCGACCTACTCCGGATGATGCTGCTGTATGGGAATAATACAGGAATCCACTGGTACACTTGGCACAACCACCCCTTTGACACGCTGTACCCGGACTACTTCCCCACGAAGCCGGAAATCCCGGCAGAGTTTGCAGAGGCGACCGCCATGGGTGCTCACATCGTGCCCTACATCAATGGACGTATATGGGATCCGAAGTCCGAGGCCTTTAAGACTTACGATGGGGCGAATAACTGCTGTATCAAGCGCGATGGAGCGTTTTACGAAGAAGTCTACCACTCGCAAGTACCGCACTATGCTGCATGCCCCGGCTCACCGGGCTGGCAGGCTATCCAGAAGAACATCGTACACCGCATCGCCAACGAACTCAGCACCGAGGGTGTGTACATTGATCAGATCGGATGTGCGGCTCCCTATCCTTGCTACAATGCCGCTCACGGTCATGCCGTAGGAGAAGGCTCATGGTGGGTAGACAGCTACAGGAAGCTGTACACTGAAGCGAGAAAAGAATCGCTCCGCCCCGGGCAGATCCTCATGACTGAGGAGTGTGCTGAGTGCTACATTGATATCTTTGACCTCATGCTGAACGTCAATATGGACTTTAGGTGGGGAAATAAACCAATACCTCTTTTCCCCATCGTATACGGTGACCGTGCGCACTTTACCGGCTACTGCTATATTGGCACGCCCATCTACGATGGCTCCTACAGGGTCATTACTGCCAGAGGGCTGCTTTGGGGTGGACAACTGGGCTGGATCAAGCCGAGCATGATCCTGGATCCACAGGCAAAAGTGGAGGCTGACTTTCTGCTCACTGCCAAACGCTTTAGAGAGAAACACCGTGATCTCTTCCTCAACGGACGGATCATAGGAGAGTGGGTACCTGACGGTGTACCTACGACCTCAGACCTCCCGAAACATGGAGAGGTACCCCTCGTCCTCGGAGCTAAATGGCTGGATGCAGCAGGAAAGAAATACCTGATAGTGGTCAATCACGATACTGAGGCGCACCGCATAACCCTTCCCTCCGGAGAGAAGAAAGAGCTGGCTCCGCTCACTCCTTACCTTTTTGATTTTTGAGGTACATTTATCGTACGGAATAGAATAGAAAACTCAAATTACAAACTTCAAAATATAACACGTCGTACCGTTATGAAAGCTTTTACCATTCCTTTAACGATGCTCCTGCTTTTATTAGCAGGATGCAATGAGGCGTCACAACCCACATCGGTAGTCATGCCCGAACAACTCTCCGTGTCTCAGTCCATGGATGGGAAAGTAGTTCTTTCATGGAACTACGCCTCTACGGACCTGGACGGCTTCCAAGTAAGCTACAAGCTACTCAACTCCGGTGACTACATCCCACTTGAGACGGTGTCTGCAGATACCCATACCTATACCGTGACTCAGGAGCTGATGGGCGACAAGAGCTACTACTTCGCTGTATCGGCAAAGAAGGGGAGCGATCAATCCTATCCTGCAACGGCACTCTACCGGATCATCCCGAAGGGTGAACTGAAAGGGATCAACATCCTACGCAGCTATGTCTCGCATGCCGGGATCATGGCAGAGTATGAGCCGCAAAACCTCCTCGCTAGTGAGGCGAAAGAGATGGGGCTCTGCCTGGGTACAGCGAAAGACCCCACAATTGATGACAGCAACAACCTCGTGGTAGCAGCACCGGCTGATCGCAAGGGAAAGCAATCCTGCATGCAGGTCATCCCGATCACTCGCCTACCAAAAGATCAGTCCACTCTTTACCTGAGGGCCTACTCAAAGGGAGACAACGGCAAGACCATCTACAGCGAAACAAAGGAGATACAAGCAGCCAGCCAACCGGAGGCGATCAAGCTGGAGTGGACCGACGTCACACCCGCATCCCTGAAGGGCAAGGTCGACGTATTCAAGACCACTTCTCAGCTCAATGGCAGACCCTTCAACGCCTGGTATGCTGTCGGCAACCCTGCGACGACCCGCATCAAGCGCAACGACCCCCAATCCAACACCTCCCTCTCGAAACAAGCTGCGCAGCTGAATAAAGTGCTGGTACTGGTCAATGCCTCCTACTTCTACCTAAACAGCACGATTGGTCTGTACGGACACGGTGGTCTAAAAGGGACCAACTATCCTCTGAGAGGCTCACTTAAGGCTGACCATCCCGAGTATGGAACCATGTACAAGGCAAGCCGTGGCTTCTTTGGCGTAACCAGAGATGGTGCCGCTCAGATCTGCTGGGGAGGCAATACAGCCGATGGCACTCCGCACCTCTACAACCACCCCATGCCCATACTGCTGGGTGAAGCTGCGTATGCCGACTTCACGCCTGACATCGTCGGAGAGCCAATCGAGTTTGTCCCCTACTATGGCGTATCCGGTGGTCCTGTAGTCCTCAAGGACGGTCAGGTGCCGGTGGACTTTGAGAAGACCAGAGAGGAAGCTGAGTACTACGTGGCCAACTATGAGCTGATGCCCTACGACATCTTTGGCAAAAACCTCACCCCGGACCGTACCGCTGTCGGAATCATGGAGGATGGACGGATTGTCCTCTTTGTCTGCGATGGTCGGATACCCGAGAGCAAGGGTGCCGACCTCATCGAGCTGGCACAGATCATGAAGGGTATCGGCTGCAAGGATGCACTGAACCTCGATGGCGGTGGCTCAACAAACATGTGGGTAGACGGGGCTATCGTCAACCACATGGATATAGTTCCGAGCACCGGAGATACCAGAGCAATCCGATCGGTCATTGGCTTCTTTGAAAAGTAACCGAATGACCCTGGCCTTCCCAAAGCTACTCGACTCAAAAATGAGAAACAACTAGATCAGGTGGCTACCAATGACACCACAGCCCCTCTCTTTTAGCTACGGGAAAAGCAATCTTTTTACTACGGGCTAATGAATCAGTTAGCCCGTAGTAAAGATTTTGCTTTCCTACGGGTTGATTTTTCATCTACTTTCATTCCCATTTTTTTCAACCGTTATCACTGTTTTTACCCAAGTAATCACTTAGCAGGCTAGTCCCATGACCAAAAAAACGATCCTACTTTTGTTGGCGTCCATAGTCCCCCTACTCATCGGATGCTCTCAGTCTCACCAAGACCCGGAGGTCCGTCCGCTCTATGAGCTCTGTGAGCGGCTTTTTCCCGATCAGGCGAAGGGGTTTGAGTTTGCCCTAATGACAGAAAATCGTGACTCCGATGGCTCCTCCCGGTATACGGTAGAGTCCGATGGTAAGGTCGTACACATCCACGGTACGGATCGGCTGGCACTCTGCGTGGGACTCAACAGGTACCTCCGAGAAGCTTGTCACACCTACGTCAGTCCATACGCTTCGGAGGAAGTAAAGCTCCCCAACGCACTGCCGTCACTACCGACTCCGCTGGAGGGTACGGCGCGTGTGGATGAGCGTTTTTACCTCAACTACTGCACCTTTGGGTACAGCATGCCCTACTGGAAGTGGTCGGACTGGGAGCGCTTCATCGACTGGATGGCGCTCAATGGGGTCACCATGCCTCTGGCAATCACAGGACAAGAAAAGGTCTGGCTGGGTGTCTGGACAGAGCTGGGTATGGATCCGGAGGAGGTAAAGGCGTACTTTACCGGTCCGGCACACCTCCCCTGGCACCGCATGAATAATGTGGATGGCTGGGAGGGCCCACTCCCGGACAACTGGATAGACGGACAGGTGGAGCTGCAGAAGAAGATCTTGGAGCGGGAACGCTCCTTTGGGATGCGTCCGGTACTTCCCGCATTTGCCGGACACGTGCCAGAGAAGATCAAGGAGTACTTTCCGGAGGAGGATATCCTCAAGCTCGGCAAGTGGGGTGGATACGATGATGTGTATGGGACGTACTATCTATCTCCCTCGTCTCCTCTATTTGCAAAGATCCAAAAGCTTTACCTCGAAAAGCAGACCGAACTATTTGGCACCGACCATATCTATGGGATTGATGCCTTCAACGAGGTGGATGCGCCGGACTGGTCACCGGAGTTTTTGGAGCAGGTGGCTTCTACCATATACACTTCGCTAACAAATGTAGACCCGGAGGCGAAGTGGCTGATGATGACTTGGCTCTTTTACTACGACAAACAGAACTGGACACCGGAGCGGATCGAGGCGTTCTTGAAAGGAGTGCCCCAGGGATCACTCTATCTGCTGGACTACTACTGTGACAAGGTAGAGGTGTGGCGTGAGACCGAGGGCTTCCACGGTCAACCCTACCTCTGGTGCTACTTGGGCAACTTTGGCGAGAACAGCTGGCTCTGTGGCAACCTGGGTGATGTGCATGAAAAAATCAACAAAGCTCTACAAAGCTCTACCCCACCCATGGGTATAGGCTGTACTCTGGAGGGGCTGGATGTCAACCCCCTCATGTATGAGTATGTACTGGCACAAGCCTGGAGCAACGCTCCTACGCCCTCTGAGTGGATCGACAGCTGGGCTAGAAGCAGAGGCGCGTCGGACGATAACCAAAAGACACTGGCGGGCTGGAAAACACTCGGTGCAAAGATCTACCAAGACTTCAGCCGAGGTGGTCAGGCAGTACTGATCCACGGACGTCCTGCACTGCATGGCTACAATGGCTGGGTGACTGTCCCGGAGTATGAGTACGAGAACAGATATCTCGCCAAGGCTTGGTCTCAGCTCATCGATGGCTACAGAACCCTCAGCACCGACCGATACAAGAGCGAGATGGAGTACGACCTCGTCAACGTCGGTCGTCAAGCCTTGGGCAATCTCTTCATCGACTACCGAGACGCACTCACCGAGGCGTACGAAGCCAAGAACCTAGAGCAAGCAAAGAAATGTGGTGCAGAGATGATCGAGCTGATCGATGACTATGCGACCTTGCTAACCTATGCCGACTACTTCACCCTAGGTAAGTGGCTGAGCGACGCACGAGACATGGCAGATGGAGACACCGACCTAGCCAACTACTACGAGCACAACGCCCGCAGTATCATCACCGTGTGGGGCCAACCCGGCAGACAACTATGCGACTACGCTAATCGCGCCAAAGCCGGTCTCGTCAAAGACTACTACCAAAAACGCTGGCAGATGTTCGTTGATGCCGTAACAACAGCACTTGAGCAAAACAAAACACTCGACGAGGAGGCCTTTAAGCAAGAGATGGTTACCTTTGAGGAGAATTGGCGCAACTCTCTAGGAACTATCGATGAGACTATGCCGGATATACCTCTGGCAGACTTTGCCCAAAGTCTACTCGACAAGTATTTCGACAAAACAGAGTATCTTGACTGAGCTCGCTGTTAGCTAATATGATAGACTCACTAACTTTGTAACCAACACCATGACCAACACACTACTATTTTTACCCCGACTGGGTATGGGCGAACTGCTCGTCATCCTCGTGGTGATCCTCCTCCTCTTTGGTGCCAAGCGAATCCCCGAGGTGATGAAATCCTTCGGCGAAGGAATCAAAAGCTTCAAAGACGGTCTGGCAGACGGTCCAACAACCAACAACACCGATAAGTCCGATACCCACAAAACCGATAAGCCCAACGCTGACAAACCCGAATGACCGACTCAAGCTACTGGAGTAACGCGGAGCTATTGCGCCAAATGTTACTCCGGATCATAGCGTATCTTTTGATCGCATTTGTGGTATGGTTCATAGCTGTACCTGCGATCTTTGACTCGATCATTTTGTCTCCGTGTGAGGCCTCATTTCCTACATACAAGCTGATGGATCGACTGTCTGGGGGCTTGACTGCCAAGGCCGGCAGCCACTTCCCCATCCGTCTCGTCAACATCCAGCTGGGGACACAGTTCTTTGTGCACATGCGCACTGCCTTTGCACTCAGTATACTCACCGTGGTTCCCCTAGTGCTCATAGAGATGTGGCGATTCATCAGCCCTGCACTGTACGATGGGGAGGCTGCAGCCTTTCGGTTTTCACTCATCTGGCTTCCGATCCTCTTTTACACCGGTGTAGCAGTGGGGTACTATATTGTGTTTCCACTGTCACTGCGTTTCTTGGTTTTTTACGATCTCAGTGACTTCATTGATAGTAAGCTCTCACTGGAGTCGTACATGAGCAACTTTTTCACGCTAATAGGAGCGATGGGGGTGGTCTTTTTACTGCCTCTGGTCGTAAAACTTCTGGCAGGACTCGGGGTTCTCAACAAACAAACCCTCAAAAGTGCGCGCAACTACGCCATAGTCCTCCTGCTGGTGCTTGCAGCTATCATTACGCCCGGCGGGGATCCGATGACGATGCTGGTCGTATTTACACCTCTCTATCTCCTATATGAGCTCTCTATAACTTTTGTGTCAATCAAACCTATCTCAAAAAAAATAACACCATGATGAAGAAAAAGAGTTCCTTCTTCCTACTTATGCTCCTTTTGCTCCTCCCTATGCAGATGCAGGCACAGACCGCTGTCATGTCGCATAGAGGCTACTGGACCGGTCGCGGTAGCGCCCAAAACTCTATGGAAGCCATCCGACGAGCATACAATGTCCGCGGAGTATATGGAGTAGAAATAGACATCCAGCTGACTAAAGACAGCGTGATCGTACTAGCACATGACGCAGATATAGGCGGATACCGCATCGATAAGACCGACTGGCAAGTGCTGAAGGATAACGTCAGACTGAGAAACGGAGAGAGAGTCTCCACACTGGACGAACTCATGCTCCAGCTCAAAAAGCTCCCCGAGCTCAAGCTCTTTTTGGAGCTCAAGACTCAGGCAAACAGCCAAGCCAACAACTACATGGCTAGAGAGGCTGTGAAAGCCGTCCAAGAACACGGGCTCGTGGATCGTGTAGCCTACATATCATTCGGTCTGGATATCTGCAAAGAACTGAGTCGACTGGATCCCCACGCTCTGGTACTGTACCTGGGCGGAAATCATAGCCCAAAGGAGCTCCACGACATGGGGCTAAAGGGTGTGAACTACAACTACACCGTCTTTTGGAACCACCCGGAGTGGTACGATGAAGCGCGCGAACTAGGCATGAAAGTAGGCGCTTGGACGGTAAATGAACCGGCAACAATGAAGGGATTCATCATCCCGAGAGGATTCGACTTCATGACGACCGACATGATCGATCCGACACTCGACGTCCTCGACCTGATGGAGGTACTCCCCAAGGATATCCGCGAGCCACTGTACGAAAAATGATGGAAACAGCTCACGTGAGCAATCCATAATCAGGGTTCACGCATTTGAAGTTTAGAGGTAATTATTTTTACCGCTCGGGGAGGGGTGGAAAATTTGACGGACAGAAGAGAAATGTTTCCAGTAGGAAAGAAAATGATTTGACGGATAGTAGCGATCTGTTTCCAGTAGGAAACTTTTTTTAGTACACGTCACTTCTTTCTTGTGAAGTTGAAGAAAAAGAAGAAAAGAGCCCTGGCGGCTCTGCAAAAGATCAATCCGCAAATGACCCCACAGACCTCATCACCACTGATTACCTCTATACTCCTAATGTGTGAATCGTGAATCCATAATCAAGACAATCATCCAAAAACCATAATCGAAAAGATATAAATTAGTCAAGGTATGAAAGATCAAAGCAGAAGAGACTTCCTCAAAAAGAGTGCGGCGCTAGGTGCAGCAGCAGTAAGCTCAGCCCTCTATGCCAATGCAGAACCTCTCGGAGACCTTTACCGAGAAAGTGAGCTCCTGACGCCACCCTTCTCACCGGCCAAGTCCAACCAAGCCCTACCGATCACCGGTACTTTTTTGGACGAAATAACCCACGATATCCCTTCACAAAACTGGGGTGAAAAGGAGTGGGACCAAGACTTCAGGCACATGAAGGCCATAGGTATCGATACGGTCATCATGATCAGAAGTGGGTACCGCAAGTTCATCACCTATCCATCTCCTTATCTGATCAGCAAAGGGTGCTACAGACCGGGAAGGGACCTGCTGGAGCTCTTTTTGTCCTTAGCTCAAAAGTACGGGATGAAGTTTTACTTCGGACTGTACGACTCCGGTGTCTACTGGGATACCGGTGACATGTCTCATGAGATCGAGCACAATAGGTTCGTCATCGATGAGGTGTGGGAGAACTACGGGTCGCGCTACAGCAGCTTCGGCGGATGGTACATCAGTGGTGAGATCAGTAGAGCCACCAAGGGTGCCATCGAAGCCTTTCATGCACTGGGCAAGCAGTGCAAGGATGTCTCCGGTGGTCTGCCTACCTTCATCTCTCCATGGATCGACGGGAAAAAGGCAGTAATGGCATCCGGTAGCAAGCTCACAAAAGAGGACGCAGTATCTGTCAGACAGCACGAAAAGGAGTGGGATGAGATCTTCTCCGGCATACATGACGTAGTAGACGCCGTGGCATTTCAGGACGGACAGATCGACTACGATGAGCTGGATGCTTTCTTTTCGGTAAATAAGAAGCTTGCAGATAAGTATGGAATGCAGTGCTGGACGAACGCAGAGAGCTTTGACCGGGATATGCCAATACGATTCTTCCCCATCAACTTTGAGAAGCTTCGTCTCAAGCTTGAGGCTGCTAAGAGAGCCGGATACGACAAGGCGATCACCTTCGAGTTTCCACACTTCATGAGTCCGCAGTCAGCATATCTGCAAGCGGGGCACCTCTACGATAGATATCGCGAATACTTTGGCATGATCTAATCATGAAACGTTTACTTTACACGGGGCTTATTCTCTGTCTGGCAGCAGTCTTCCCAGGCTGCACCAAAGATAAGTCCGACGCTAGCCAAGTGTACGACGTTGTCGTAGTTGGCGGAGGTGTTGCCGGTACGTCTGCTGCCATCCAGGCTGCAAGGTTGGGCAGCTCGACCCTCTTCCTATCTGAGTACGAGTGGATCGGTGGCATGCTCACCTCAGCAGGAGTGAGTGCTGTAGACGGGAACTACCGGCTGCAGTCGGGACTCTTTGGGGAGTTTAGAGATGCGCTTGTCGCACACTACGGAGACAATGAAGCACTAAACACCGGATGGGTGAGTAGGACGCTCTTTGAGCCCTCTGTGGGCAACAGCATCCTACACGATATGGTACAAGCGGAGTCCGACCTTACTCTCTGGCACAATGCGACTGTGTCAGAAGTAAAGCCCGACGGCGACGACTACCGACTACTGGTACAGGTAGATGGCAAGGAAGTCGCAGTGACGGCACACCGGCTCATCGATGCGACCGAGCTCGGTGATATCGCCGCTGCGCTGGGTGTCCCCTATGATCTGGGAATGGAAGCTCAGAGCAACACTGGAGAAGACATCGCTCCCGAGGAGAGCAACAACATCATCCAAGACCTCACCTACGTCGCGATCCTCAAGGAATACGACCATGCGGTAGAGATGGAAGAGCCCGAGGGGTATGACCCTGCTGAGTTTGCCTGCTGTTGCAAAAACGACCACTGTGTACAGCCCAAGGAGCCCAACCGTCAACTCTGGTCACCGACCGAGATGCTGCGGTATGGGAAGCTCCCAAATGGCAAGTACATGATCAACTGGCCCATCGAAGGCAACGACTACTACACCAACGTGGTAGAGGCAAGCCCGGAGATTCGTGAGCAAGAGTTTGCCCGAGCAAAAGAGCGTACAAAGCGGTTCCTTTACTTCATGCACAAGGAGCTGGGCTTTGACCATCTGGGACTAGCGGATGACGAATACCCCACCGCAGATCGCTTTCCTTTCATGCCGTACCACCGGGAGTCTCGCCGGATAAAGGGTGTGGTACGCTTTGACCTCAACCACCTGCAGCACCCTTATGACCAAGCGCAGCCACTGTACCGCACCTGTATAGCGGTGGGTGACTACCCTGTTGACCACCACCATGCTGCCTACACCGACACAGAGAGCTTACCGGATCTACACTTCCACTCGATTCCCTCTTTCGGTGTTCCGCTGGGTGTAGTGATCCCGACCTCACATCCTCACCTGCTTGTGGCTGAAAAATCAGCCTCCATCTCCAATATCGTCAACGGCACGACACGCTTGCAGCCGGTAGTGATGCAGCTGGGACAGGCGGCAGGGGCACTGGCAGCTCTATCCGTCCAAGAGGGGAAAAACCCTGAGGAAGTATCCGTTCGCTCAGTACAGCGTACCCTGCTAGAGGCAGGTGGCTACCTGATGCCCTACTTGGATGTCACCCGAGAGTCTGCACTATTCAAGCCACTGCAGCGCATAGGCGTCACCGGTATCCTACGTGGTGAGGGGCGCAATGTCAGCTGGTCCAACGAGACCTGGTTCAGAGCCGACGATCCTCTACTCTATGGTGAAGTATTTGACCTTGCCGCATACTTCCCCGATCACGCTAAGTACATAGAAGCATGGCAAGCAAAACCCAGAGAGCAGGTGACCCTTGAGTCCGCACTGGAGCTACTCAGTGCACTTTCCGGAAACGATGTCCGGAGCCAGTTCGGAGAGGAGCTAGATGATATCCTCAGGGACGGCACACTCACTCGTGGCACCTTTGCTTACCTTTTGGACCGAGTGCTGGATCCATTCAAGACCGAAGTACGGATAGATGGCACACTCATCAACTAAACAATTTACGATCATGAACAAAAGACTTTTACTTCTTCTCACTCTGGTTTTCACCAGTCTTACTCTGCAGGCACAAGAAGACCTGCCTCCATTTAAGCCATTTGCGCACTACATCAACCGTACAGCCATGTTCGAAGAAGCTCCCACACACGATGGAGCCATTATCTTCTTAGGTAATAGCATCACCAACCTATGGGAGTGGGCGGAGTTCTTTGAGCCCTCCAACGGAGCAGCGATCCTCAACCGTGGCATCGGTGGTGATGTCACAGCAGGAGTTCTCCGTCGCTTGGACGAAGTGGCACGTCATTACCCCTCAAAGATATTCCTGATGATCGGGATCAACGACTTCGGCAGCAATCCTACCAACGAGTATATTGTGAACAACATTGACCGAATCATCACCACACTCCAGAGGAAGTGCCCACAAGCAGAGCTCTACCTACAGAGTATCCTACCCGTAAACAAAGAGGTGTTCAAGGACGCTTCTCCACTACAGTCTAGCGACAATATTCGGGCAGTCAACGCCGAGCTTCAGAAAGTGGCAAAGAATCGTGGCATCCCGTATCTGGATATTTTCTCTCTCTTGCTGGATCCCGACACCGATATGCTGCGTGCCTCCTACACTTCGGATGGCATCCACCTCACGGCTCCTGCCTATCGCAAGTGGATCAATTACATCACACCTCTCGTAAATAAGTAAAAACACGCATCCACGCTTATGGCACAAAAAGATATCAGCTACGGATACCTCATCTTCCTCTCTGTAGTTGCTGCACTGGGTGGTTTCCTATTCGGCTACGACACAGCCGTCATATCCGGAACCATCGCTCAGGTCACGCAGCAATACGGTCTCGACACCATACAGCAGGGGTGGTACGTGGGGTGCGCTCTGATAGGATCCATCATCGGCGTCCTCTTCGCAGGCGTCTTGAGCGACAATCTTGGGCGAAAGTGGAGCATGCTTATCTCCGCCGTACTATTTACCACATCAGCTATTGGCTGTGCATTGTCTGTGAGCTTTGATCAGCTTGTGGTCTACCGAATCATCGGAGGAATGGGGATAGGTGTTGTATCCATCGTATCCCCGCTTTACATCTCCGAGATCGCAGTAGCTCAGTACCGTGGCAGACTTGTATCGCTCTATCAGCTTGCAGTGACCGTCGGCTTTTTGGGAGCATACCTGGTCAACTTTCGCCTCCTTGGCTGGTCGCAGAGTGGCACCGTGCTTGCCAACGACACCTTTCAGTTGATCTTTATGTCCGAAGTGTGGAGAGGTATGTTGGGTATGGAGACCATCCCGGCACTGCTCTTCCTCATCACCATATTCTTCATTCCGGAGAGCCCGAGGTGGCTGATCGTAAAGCAACAGGAGGAAAAGGCTGCACAGATCCTGACCGCCATCCACTCCTCTCACGACAAGGCGATGATGCAGATCCGGGAGACCAAGGCTGTTCTCTCTGCTGAGATAGAGCACACCCCATGGCGTCTTTTGCTTCGCAAAGACATCATGAAGCCTGTCCTTATCGGTGTTGCTATCGCGATGCTGGGGCAGTTCATGGGCGTGAACGCTGTCCTCTACTATGGTCCTTCTATCTTTGAGAGTGCAGGGCTCGCTGCCCAGGATTCGCTCTGGTACCAGGTATGGATCGGTCTGGTCAATGTCCTGACGACCGTGCTTGCCCTATTCATTATCGACAAGGTTGGGCGAAAGAAGCTGGTCTACTACGGAGTAAGCGGGATGATCGTGTCCCTGATCTGTATAGGACTCTACTTCGTGTACGGTAGCAGCCTCGGACTTTCACCCATCCTGCTTCTGGTGTTTTTCCTCTGTTACATCTTCTTTTGCGCAGGTTCCATCAGTGCGGTTATCTTCGTCTTCCTCTCGGAGATGTACCCTACCCGTATACGTGGTCTGGCGATGTCCATAGCAGGCCTATCTCTCTGGATAGGCACCTACTTGATCGGTCAGCTCACACCGTGGTTCTTGCAGACGCTCACACCGGCAGGGACATTCTTCCTCTTTGCAGTGATGTGTGTACCCTATATCCTGATCGTCTGGAAGCTCATGCCTGAGACAGCCGGCAAGTCGCTTGAGGAGATCGAGCGCTTCTGGCTCAAAAAGAGTGATGAGGTAGCGGACTAAGACTGCGCCCCAAGACTTTTACAGCCCCCTCCCTGTAGTTCTCTACTTGGAGGGGGCTGTCTCATTATGTCCGGAGCGAGAGCAGGACGATGGTATCCATCATTTCGGAGTGCCGCACTCACGATTTATAAGTACATTTGTCCCTAACGCTACAAACGCAATCAGAGACGACATGAAACAAAAGCGCTTTTTACTCCCCGCAGAGGAGATACCTACACATTGGTACAATATCCAGGCAGAGATGACGACGAAGCCACGTCCGCTCCTCAACCCCCAGACCCATGAGCCGGTAAAGGAGGAGGACCTCTTCCCTATTTTTAGCCAAGAGGCTTCACGGCAAGAACTCAACCAGACCGATGCTTGGATCGAGATACCGGAGGAAGTACGTCGTCTCTACAGTTACTATCGCACGACACCCCTTGTTCGTGCCTATGGATTGGAGGAGGCACTGGACACCCCGGCACACATCTACTTCAAAGATGAGAGCGTAAGCCCTGTCGGCTCGCACAAGCTCAACTCCGCCATTCCTCAGGCTTACTACTGCAAGCAGGAGGGCATCACCAACGTCACCACCGAGACCGGTGCCGGTCAGTGGGGGACCGCACTGGCGTATGCGAGCAAGCTCTTTGGACTGGAGTGTGCCGTATATCAGGTCAAGGTCAGTTATGAGCAAAAGCCCTACCGTCGGGGGATGATGCAGGTATTTGGGGCTCAGGTGACCCCATCCCCCAGTATGAGCACCCGTGCCGGCAAGGACATCCTCACCACAGATCCCCAAAACAACGGCTCCCTCGGCACCGCTATATCCGAGGCGATCGAGCTGGCACGCACGACCCCCAACTGCCGGTATACCCTAGGCAGCGTCCTCAACCACGTTGCTCTACACCAGTCGATCATCGGTCTTGAAGCAGAAAAACAGATGGAGCTGGCAGGCGAGTACCCGGATACCGTGATAGCTTGCTTCGGTGGAGGATCCAACTTCTCCGGCATCGCCTTTCCCTTCATGCGGCATACGATCAAAGAGGGCAAAAAGACCCGCTTCATTGCAGCTGAGCCCGCCTCTTGCCCCAAGCTTACTCGGGGACATTTTGCCTACGACTATGGCGACGAAGCCGGCTATACGCCACTCATCCCCATGTACACGCTGGGGCATAAGTTTCAGCCGGCAAGCATCCACGCAGGAGGTCTGCGGTACCACGGTGCCGGGTCCATTGTGTCCCAGCTGATGCAGGATGGGCTGATAGAGGCAGTAGACGTGGGGCAGTTGGATAGCTTCCGGGCGGGTCTGCTCTTTGCACGCACCGAGGGGATCGTCCCCGCACCTGAGAGCTGCCATGCCATTGCCGAGACGATCCGCCTCGCCAAAGAGTGCCGGGAAACCGGGAAAGAGGAGGTCATCCTCTTCAATCTATCCGGTCACGGTATGTTGGACATCAACGCCTACCACCAGTTCTTGAGCGGCAGCCTCACCAATGGCAGCCTCTCAGAGGAAGAACTGGCACAGTCAATGGTAGATATTCCCATAGTAAAATGAACCAAGACAGGGAGGCTCTTTCTCGCACAGCACTGCTCCTCGGTGACGAGCCACTAGAGCGACTGGCTGACAGCCATGTCCTCGTTGTGGGTCTGGGGGGTGTCGGCGGGTATGCCGCGGAGATGCTGGCACGAAGCGGTGTGGGGGAGATGACCATCGTCGATGGTGATGTGGTGCAGCCCTCCAATATCAACCGTCAGCTCATCGCCCTTCACTCGACCATCGGACGCCCCAAAGCTCAGCTCTGGGCAGAGCGCATCCGAGACATCAATCCGGATATACGTCTGACCGTGAAGGAGACCTTCATCAAGGACACAGCCACGGACGACCTCCTGACTGAGGCACCCTACTCTTTTGTCATCGATGCTATCGACACCCTGAGCCCCAAGGTGCACCTCATCCGCAGCTTGGTCGAGCGAGAGATCCCTTTTGTCAGCGCCATGGGAGCCGGTGCCAAGCGAGATGCCACAGCGATCCGCATAGCCCGTATGGATAAGGTCAAAAACTGCACTCTGGCACGCTTTATACGCAAGCGGCTGCGCAAGCTGGGGGTACCCCTGCACTTCACCGCCGTCTACTCCGAAGAGCTGCCCGATGAGGATGCTATCCTGCTCACCGAAGGCGAGCAAAACAAAAAGTCCACCACCGGCACCATCAGCTATATGCCTGCCATCGTAGGTTGCTACTGCGCCTACGTGGCACTGGATCAGCTGTGCCGGCCGGAGGCTCCCCTGCCCTAATCCCATAGAACACACCTACATGACCGCCCCATCTACCATCATCACAGCCGAAGAGATACACAAGAGCTTTGGACCACTGGAGATCCTCAAGGGAGTCTCCCTCGAAGTACACCGATCAGAGATTGTCGCCATCGTAGGTGCCAGCGGTGCCGGGAAGACCACCCTCCTGCAGATCCTAGGACTCCTCGATCGACCGGACAAGGGGACAGTCCTCATCAATGACGTGGACGTACACCGGCTCAGCACCAACCAGCAAGCCGACTTCCGCAACCGTCACATCGGCTTTGTGTTCCAGTTTCATCAGCTCCTACCGGAGTTTTCGGCAGAGGAAAATGTAGCCATCACCGCCATGATAGGGGGAATGGGTAAGCAGGCTGCCCTCCAAAAAGCAAGAGAGCGACTCACCCGACTGGGTCTCCGGGAGCGACTCACCCACCGACCGGCGCAGCTCAGTGGTGGGGAGAAGCAGCGTGTGGCTGTGGCACGGGCTCTGATCAATGACCCGGAGGTCGTCTTTGCAGACGAGCCGACCGGCGCCCTGGACAGTGCCAATAAGAGCGAGCTTCACCGGATCTTCCTCGAGCTCCGGGAGCAGACGGGGCAGACCTTTGTAGTCGTGACCCATGACCCGGAGATATCCAAGATCGCAGACCGCACTATCCTGCTCAAGGACGGCAGGATTACCAGTGAGATGTAGGTCATGAGACTCAATCGCTCCGACAAGCAGATGGTCCTCCTGGGTGTCCTCCTCATGCTGGGCTACGTAGGCTACTCGATGCTGACGACGCACACCGCTACCGTACAGGCGGAGCCCCTGTCTCCGGACACCCTACAGGTCGATGAGGTGATGACCGACACGGCGCAACAGCACCCCACCCGGCCGGTGTACCAGAGGGACACCACCCCCATCAAGACCTCCCGTTACCCCGGTCCGCCTCCTCAGGCACCGAGAGTACAGAAGATCGCCAAAGGTGAAACACTGGACCTCAACTCTGCAGACACCCTTGCCCTACAGACGGTGCCCGGTATTGGTCCGAGTTTTGCCCGCAGGATCGCCAAGTACCGTACCCTACTGGGCGGATACTACGTAGTGGAGCAGCTCCAGGAGGTCTACGGCATGGACCGGGAGCGGTACGACCGGATTGCCCCCTACTTTAGGCTGGAGACCGGCATCACCCCACTGGTGATCACCCAGGACAGCATCCCCTACCACCCCTACCTCCAGTACCGACACCGCGACGTCCTCCGCGATCTCCTCCGCAAGGGAGACCCTTTCGACTGGCAGGACCTCATGCGCTCCGGAGCTTTCACGCAGGATGATTCACTCCGACTTGCCCCCTACCTCCGTCTGACCGATAGGTAAGGTAGAGCACAGTCCACATCGTTTGTGATCAAAAAATTAGGCAGACGGGGGTCGGCAAAAAATTGGACGGATAGTAGCCAAATGTTTCCAGTAGGAAAGAGAACGATTTGACGGATAGAAGCGGACGGTTTCCAGTAGGAAACTTTTGGCAATCAAGCGCCAACTTTTCAGGAAGACATATCTCCCTAATAATCAACTACATAATCCACTAAATGTCTTGATCCTACTTCGGGCTTCTAATACGCTTATTCTACACTAAAAACATCTGTAGCTCTGCATAGATTGATCACCATTTATTTTTGAAAAAGCAAGCAGAGTGACTTTTCCGCAATGAGCCTGACGCAACGGCGTTACTCCGGTCAAAAGAGGCATAGAGTAGCCGCCGAAAAAATGTGTATATTTGTACGTTAATGTACACACAGGTGTTGCTTCGTACATTTTGGATCACAAAAAAAGAATAGATGAAGAGACACATCGAACCGGTCGGGCGCTACGTCTCGCTCCTTGGTAAGGTTTTTCAGGTACCTCGCAGCTGGCGTATGTTCTTACGCGAGTTGGTTCGCGAGATCTACTTCCAGGGTGTGGGCTCGCTCTGGATCGTCATGCTGGTCTCCTTTTTCATCGGTGCAGTGATCACCATACAGCTGGGTATCAACGTGACCACGCCGCTGGCTCCGAAGTTCATCCTCGGGTACTCGGCAAGGGAGATCATCTTGCTGGAGTTTTCGAGCACCATCATGTGTATGATCCTCGCCGGCAAGTGCGGGAGCAGCATAGCCAGTGAGATCGGTACGATGCGGGTGACAGAGCAGATCGACGCTATGGACATCATGGGTGTGAATGCTGCCAACTACATCATCCTACCCAAGGTGATCGGCATGATGCTCTTCCTGCCTATACTGGTGATCGTGAGTATGCTCGTAGGCATACTGGGAGGCTACCTGGGAGCAATCATTACTCCCGAGATACCGCTGACCGAGTTCGTCTCAGGCTTGCAGATGAACTTTCATGAGTCGCGCATCTCCTACTCCATCATCAAGAGCGAGGTGTACGTCTTTTTCATCACCACCATCAGCGCCTACTGTGGCTATACGGTGGATGGCGGAGCCCTGGAAGTGGGACAGTCGACGACCAGAGCCGTGGTGTACAGCAACGTAGCCATACTGATAAGTGACCTGGTCCTGACACAACTACTACTGACATGATTACAGCCGAAGGAATACACAAAAATTTCGGGAAGAAAAAGGTACTCGAGGGCGTTAGTGCAACGTTCAACGCCGGGGAGTGCTCGCTGATCATAGGCAAGAGTGGTGCGGGCAAGACCGTCTTCCTCAAGTGTCTGGTGGGCTTGGAAACACCGGACGAGGGAGAAGTCCTCTTTGACGGGCGGGACATCACCCGCATGGACGATGAGCAGGAGACTAAGATCCGCCAGGAGATGGGGATGCTCTTTCAGGGCTCGGCTCTCTTTGACAGCATGAGCCTCTTTGACAACGTGCTCTTTCCGATCATGATGTTTAGCAAACTCAAGCGTCGTGAGCGCCATGCGCGAGTGAAGGAGTGCCTGAGCCGTGTACAGCTCTGGGACGCCCGGTACAAGTATCCGGACGAGATCAGTGGCGGAATGAAAAAGCGAGGAGCGATAGCACGCGCCATAGCGATGAACCCCAAGTACCTCTTTTGCGACGAGCCGACCAGCGGGCTGGATCCTGCGACCAGCAAAGTAATAGACGGTCTGCTCAGGGAGATCACAAGAGAAAACAACATCACGACCATCGTCAACACACACGACATGAACTCGGTGAAAAACATCGGGGACAAGGTGATCTTCCTCAACGAGGGAAAGATCGACTGGGAAGGGAAGGGAACAGAAATAGAAAAATCCGATAATCAGCTGCTGAAGAACTTCGTATTCATCAGTCAGCTGTAAAATAACGAACAACTGATAATGACAGAGGAGACTAAAAAACCAGAGAAGTCGCTCAACTTTATAGAGCAGATCGTGGAGGAAGACCTCCGCAACGGGCTAAATGATGGACGGATACAGACTCGTTTTCCACCGGAGCCTAACGGCTACCTGCATATAGGTCATGCCAAGGCGATATGCCTGGACTTTGGGATCGCAGAGAAGTATGGCGGCACCTGCAACCTCCGCTTTGACGACACTAACCCTGTGAAGGAGGATGTCGAGTACACCAATGCCATCATGGAGGATATCAAGTGGCTTGGCTTTGAGTGGGAGCATGTGTACCACGCCTCAGACTACTTCCACCAGTTGTACGACTTTGCGGTAGACCTGATCAAGCGCGGTCTGGCGTATGTGGATGAGCAGACCTCTGAGCAGATCGCCGCACAAAAGGGCACCCTGACAGAGCCCGGAATCGAGAGCCCCTACCGGAACAGACCGATGGAGGAGAACCTCGATCTTTTTGAGCGAATGAAGAATGGGGAGTTTCCGGACGGTGCGATGACGCTGCGGGCAAAGATCGACATGGCGCACTCCAATATGCACTTCCGCGACCCGGTCATTTACCGAATCATGCACCACCCACACCACCGTACCGGTACCGAGTGGAAGGTGTACCCTATGTACGACTTTGCACACGGGCAGAGCGACTACTTTGAGGGCGTGACCCACTCTCTCTGTACTCTGGAGTTTGTCGTCCACAGACCACTGTACGACTACTTCATCGAACTCCTGCAAACGGATGACTACAGGCCGCATCAGTATGAGTTCAACCGGCTCAACATCACCCACACGATGATGAGCAAGCGCAAGCTACTGGAGCTGGTGCAGAGGGATATCGTACATGGATGGGACGACCCGCGGATGCCTACGCTGGTAGGTCTGAGACGGAGAGGCTATACGCCAAGAAGTATCCGCAACTTCATCGATGCCATCGGCTATACCAAGTATGAGGGGACTGTAGATATGGAACTCCTGGAGCACACTGTGCGCGAGGACCTCAACAAGCACGCACTCCGTACCTCTGTCGTCATGGATCCGATAAAGCTGGTCATCACCAACTACCCCGAAGAGCTGGAAGAGTCGATGACGGTGGTCAACAACCCCGAAGATCCGGAGAGTGAGAGCCACGACATCACCTTTGGCAGAGAGCTATGGATCGAGCGAGAAGACTTCATGGAGGATGCTCCGAAGAAGTACTTCCGCCTGACTCCCGGCAGAGAGGTGCGGCTCAAGTCGGCGTACATCGTGAAGTGCACCGGCTACGTCAAGGATGAGGCGGGTAACGTGGTGGAGGTCCACGCCGAGTATGATCCCGACACGCGCACCGGTATGCCGGGTGCTTCGCGTAAGGTGAAGGGAACCATCCACTGGGTGAGCGTCAAGCGTGCCCTCCCTGCAGAGCTCAGGCTGTACGATAACCTCTTCCTTGCCGAAAACCCTGCCGAGGAGAAGTATGAGGACCTCAGTGAGATCGTCAACCCCGATAGCGAGAAGATACTCCATACTGCCTATGCAGAGGAGTGGCTAAAGGAGGCTGAGGTGGGAGACCACTACCAGTTTGTCCGCAAGGGCTACTTTGTCAAGGATAAGGACAGCACGGAGGAGAAGCCGGTATTCATACAGACGGTGACCCTTCGTGACAGCTGGAAGAAAGGACAACAAAAGAAGTAATCAACCGATACCGAAGGAAATACATAAGACAACAACGATGTACAGATACACAAGAGACCTACTGCTCCTGCTACTGCTCGCATGTAGCGCCGTAACCTACGGTCAATCCCAAACAAACGTCATCGACGAGGTCGCATGGATCGTGGGCGACGAGCCCATACTCCGCTCCGACATCGAGCGTCAGCGTCTCTACTACGAGAGCATGGGGCAGCACTTCCCCGGAAATGCCCGCTGCATCATCCCCGAGCAGATGGCAGTGCAAAAGCTCTTTTTGAACCAAGCACAAATAGACAGCGTCTACCCCAACGAGCAGATGGTCAACCAAGAGGTCAACCACTGGCTCGAATCCGTGACGTCTGAGCTGGGTGGAAGAGACAAGGTAGAGGAGTACCTCGGTCAACGCTACTCACAGATTCGTGAGGATCGCCTGAAGGTGGTTCGTGAGGAGTTCACAGTCATGCAGATGCAACGCCAACTCGTTGGCGAGATCGTGATTGCGCCAAGCGAAGTGACGCGGTTCTACGAAGAGGTGGACAAGGACTCGCTCCCCTTCATTCCTCAAACGGTAGAGGTACAGATCCTATCACTCAAGCCCAAGATGTCCATGACCGAAGTGGACCGGGTGAAGGCACGCTTGGTAGACTTCACCAAACAGATCAATAGCGGTGAACGGTCCTTTGAGACCCTCGCGCGCCTCTACTCGGAGGACAAGGCTACTGCAATGAAGGGCGGCGAACTGGGCTATCTGGGGCGTGCAGAGCTAGAGCCGGAGTTTGCCAACGTCGCTTTTGGGTTACGTGATCCCGGCAAGGTATCACGCGTCGTACAGACCAAGCGTGGCTACCACATCATGCAGCTGATCGATCGACGGGATGACCTGATCAACGTGCGCCACATCATGCTGCGCCCCAACGTAGACATGAGCGAGCTGGACAAAGCAACCACACGACTGGACTCCATCGCTCACCTGGTGCGGGTGGACAGCCTTGACTTTGGCACTGCGGCAATGTACTTCTCTGCTGACGAGGACACCAGACTCAGCAATGGACAGATGGTCAATGGCAATACCCAGAGCAACCAGTACGGCACCTCGCGCTTCCAACTGGAAGACCTGCCTCAGGAGGTCTCTGCAGTTGTAGCAAAGCTGGAGGTCAACGAACTCTCACAGCCATTTAGGATGCACGACAAGGACAACAACGAGATCATCGCTATCGTTCGACTAAAGGACAGACACGATGGGCACCGCGCCAACGTCGTGGACGACTACCAGGTAGTAAAGAGCATCGTCGAAGCACGAAAGAGAAGCGAGCTGATCGATGAGTGGATACGGGAGAAGCAAAAGACGACCTATGTACGGATTAGCCCGGCATACCGTGATTGCGACTTTCAATACCCAGGATGGGTGCTTGATAACTAAGATGCACTAGCCTAACCCGATGGCACAGGATACTCGCTCTATACTCCGCAGTCTGATGGGGGTCATCCTCCTCTTGGCAGGCTTGATCGCTACCGGAGCCGGACGCCCGATAGCGAAGGAGTATCCTTTTATGCCAAACGAGCAAGACTCTGTCCGACAGACTGGATCCCGCGACTCGCTCCGGCAAGTAGCCGGACAAGACAGCACGGCACCATCGTCAAAAGAGCGCATATTCATCGAGCATGTCGACCTCTGGACCTACGACCAGGCGATCAACCCCGATGCTCAGGTGCTCAAGGGAAATGTGGTCTTTAGCCACAAAGATGCGACCATGTACTGCGATAGTGCCCTCTTGTACGAAAAAGCCAACCGCTTTGAGGCGTATGGAGAGGTACGTATCGAGCAGGGCGACTCTCTGGATATCTACTGCAACTACCTTGACTACGATGGTGCCACGCTCCTAGCTCGTCTCCGTTACCTGGTGCGGATGGAGCATGGGCAAAACACCCTATACACCGACAGTCTGGACTACGACAGATCCATAGGGGTGGGCTACTATGCCGACCACGGGACGATCGTGGACAGTCTCAACATTCTCTCCTCCGTATACGGAGAGTACGACACGACGACCAAGACGGCAACCTTCAACGACGATGTAGAGCTGGAAAACGAAAACTTTACACTCTACTCGGACACTCTCTTTTACGACACCAATACCCACATTGCTACTATCCTGGGACCTACACGGATAGTAAGTGACAGTGGAGTGATCACGGCTACTCGGGGTACATACGATACTGAGCGGGACATCGCCAACCTACTGGATCGAGCGGAGATCACTAGCAGCACACGATGGATGACCGGCGACTCTCTACAGTACGACCGAGCCAAGCAGTTTGCGGAGCTCTATGGCAACGTGATCCTGCGCGATACAGCCCAAAAAGTAGATCTGCGAGGCAACTACATCGAGTACAACGAGGCGACAGGACACGGACTGGCAAAGGACAGCGCCTACATCATGGAGTACTCTGAGACCGACACTCTATGGGCACATGCGCACCAACTAGAGCTGGTGAAGGTGGACTCGGTGAATAATGTATACAAAGGCAATGGAAACGTCCGACTCTACAGGAGGGACTTACAGGCTGTAGCGGACTCGCTGATATATCTCTCCTCGGACTCCCTACTCAACCTCGTGGGGCAACCCTATGTCTGGAGTGGTTCGTCGCAGGTCACCGGTGACAGCATCACACTGTACTTTGTCGACAGTACGCTCCACCATGCACACATCCGTCAAAATGCTTATCTGGCGGATCAGGTAAAGGAAGAGTATTTCGATCAACTTAGGGGACGCGAAGTGCTTGCCTATTTCTCTGACAACAAGATGGACTCGCTCTGGGCAAAAGGAAACGCCGAGAGCATCTACTACAACCTAAACACTGACAGTCTCATCACCGAACAGATCCGGAGTCAGAGCAGTGCGATATTGATGCAGTTTGAAGAAGAGCAGATCGAGCGTATCTTGCTCCTAGACAAAACAGTCGGTACCATTACCCCGGTCCCCCTACTGACACAAGACTTACTGATCTACCCCAACTTCATATGGTTCCCCGAAGGGCGACCAATGGGTAGTTGGGATATATTTAGGACTACTCCACCTCCCGGCAGCAGCATGAGTGATGCACTAAAGGAGGCCTCCAAACCCAAAGGAAGCCTACTGAGCGACCCGGAGCCCGAAGAAGATGGGGGTAGTGAAGAAAACGACGAAACAGAACCAACAGAGACCTAAGCTATGGGACTGATGAGCTTCTATAAGCCCAAAAGGCCAAGTAAATTTAGATACACCTACCGATATTACGATGCCAAGAAAGAGGAGATGCAGAAAAAGATCACCCGATCTCGGCGGAAGTTTTACCCGGAGGAGTTTGAGGATGAAGATCCCGAGCTGATAAAAGATAACCTCAGGGGAGCTTTTCACGAGCAGTCCGAGACGCTTGGATCATACAAGCGGGGCGAAGACATACGAGGAGCACTGCAGCAGAGAAACTGGACCCTGCTCCTGATACTCGTACTGCTATTGGTCTTTTTCCTTTGGCTTTACGACAACATTGGCCTCAAGTTCTTTGCTTTTCTAGGATTTTAGGTGACAGAACACTCGTCCAAGCAGGGCTCACGCATTTGAAGTTTAATAAGTAGTCGGTGGTTTACCGCTCGGGGAGGGGGTGAAAAACTTGACGGATAGAAGAGAAATGTTTCCAGTAGGAAAGAAAATGATTTGATGGATAGTAGCGATCTGTTTCCAGTAGGAAACTTTTTTAGTACACGTCACTTCTTTCTTGAGAGGTTGAAGAAAAGAGCCCTCGCAGCTCTGCAAAAGATCAATGCCACCAAAGGCCCCACCGACATCATCACCGCCGACTACTTATTAAACTTCAAATGCGCGAGCCCTGCTCGTCCAAGCCCAAAGCATTTGGACCTATGGCGAAGCAAAGCGGTTTATCCGACCAATGTTTAGCTCTGACAATAATGATTTAATGTGCAACATTAGCACCTGAAGTATCCAGTTTTACCTAACCAACGACTTTCTACATACCCTCATTTTATTAGTTTAGACCATGGACAGCCTCATCAAGCTCTTACCGGACAACATAGCCAATCAGATCGCTGCCGGCGAAGTGATACAACGTCCCGCATCCGTGGTCAAGGAACTGGTGGAAAACGCCGTAGATGCCGGTGCAGAGAGGATACTCATAGAGATCAAGGATGCCGGCAAGACGCTGATACAGGTCATTGACGATGGCAAGGGGATGGCTCCCATGGACGCCCGTATGTCTTTTGAGCGACATGCCACCAGCAAGATAAGTACGGCACAGGACCTTTTTGCACTCCGAACTCTGGGGTTTAGAGGTGAAGCTCTGCCCTCAATAGCCGCCGTCTCACACGTCACACTACAGACCTGCACGGCGGACAATCCCAAGGGAATTAAGCTCGAGCTAGAGGGATCCAAAGTGGTATCGAGCGAGGAGGTGGTCTGTGCCAAGGGAGCCAACTTCTCGGTGCGTCACCTCTTTTTCAACGTCCCTGCTCGGCGGAAGTTTCTCAAGCAAGACACTACCGAGTTTCAACACATTCTCAATGAGGTACGCAACGTAGCTGCCGTCCGACCCGAGATCGCCTTTACACTCAAGCATAACGGACAAGTCACCCTCACGCTGGAGCCGGCACTGCCCAAGCAACGGATCATTGACCTATTTGGAAAAAAACGACTCCAAGATGCCCTGATCTCCATCGAGGCGGAGACCCCTCTGGTGACCCTGAAAGGCTTTGTCTCGCGCACCGATCATACACGCAAGCGAGGAGCGCAACAGTACTTCTTTGCCAACGAACGCTACATGAAGCACCCTTTCTTTCACCGAATGGTGCTCAATGCGTATGGCAATATGATCGCCAAGGACGAGCAGCCGGAGTACTTCATCTATCTGACGGTGGATCCCGCTGCTATCGATGTAAACATTTCGCCCACCAAGACCGAGATCAAGTTTGAAGGCGAGAGCGACATTGGTTCCATCATCTTCTCTACCGTTCGGAGAGCATTGATGCAGGGTGCCGCTGTCCCTACTCTGGACTTTAGCACCTCGGAGTCCAGCCTACAGATACCCGTTGCTCGAAACGAAGATCCGGCACTAATAGGAGAGCCTCCGACGTCCCATTCGTTTCGAAATGTCGGTAGCAGGATCAACCAACACACCACCATCCCCAGTAGCATAAATAGCAGTGGCAGTAGCTCCATGCCCGACCTATCGGACTGGAAAAACTTCTATGCCAACTTTGAGAAAAATCGCTCCAAAGCGACTACTCAGCCACTCCTTGACACTCCCAAGACAACAAGTATCGAAGAGCCTATCCTGCTTGGCGAGTATGCGCTCCTTCCCTTCGAAGAGAACATCTACATTGTCCAGCTCAGGAGAGCACGATACCAGGTAATCTATCAGCAGCTCTACAGATCGCTGAAAACCGGCAACATCCCATCTGCGCCCCTGCTCTTTCCCAGTCTGCTGGATCTTTCACCGGAGGATAGCACTCTTCTCTCGAGTCACATGGATGAGCTGGTTGCATTAGGATTTGACCTCTCCGACATGGGGCAAGACAGTATCTCCATCAACGCTGTACCCACCGGAGTCACAGCAGGATCAGAGGAGGAGCTCCTGGTCGAAATGCTGGCAGAGTGCAGATCCTCGGCAAAAGAGACTCAGGACACCCTTCTCGAAAAGCTACTCGAAACTCTTGTACAGCACCGTGTCCGCAGTTTCCAGACCCCGGCTAGTCCGGCTCTGGCACGTGAGCTCATTGCGGAGCTACTTCGCCTACCGGAGTACTTGGTAGCTCAAAACGGGCGAACCATCATATCCATCATCACCCCAAAAGAACTAAACAGCAGATTCAAATAATCTCTAAACCCTTAGTATTATGAACAAACTCTTATTCACCCTTACAACCGCTGTCTGCTCGATTGGCATGGCGTCTGCCCAGACCTTTATGGAGTGGCAGGATCCAAAGGTCAACGAGATCAACAGACTTCCTGCGAGGACAGACTTTCACGCCTACTCTCTACTGCAGGATGCCTTGGACGACGACCTTTATCGCTCAAAGAACGTTCTGAGTCTAAACGGCGACTGGAAGTTTTCCTATACCCAGGATGCCAAAGGCTATCCGAGTGACTTCTTCCAGACCGGATACGACGACTCAGACTGGCGAACCATGCCTATCCCCGGTATGTGGGAGCACCACGGAGTGAATGACCCAATGTATGTCAACACCGGCTTTCCCTGGCGTGGTCACTTCACCAACAAACCCCAAGAGCCCAACCCCGTACCCATTACCAACAATAGCGTCGGCTCATACCGACGCTCCTTTGTCCTCCCGACTGTTTGGGAAGGCAAGGATGTGACCCTGCACATTGGTGCCGTGACCAGCTGCGTTTACGTCTGGGTCAATGGCAAATTTGTCGGATACAGCGAGGACAGCAAGCTGGCTGCTGAATTCGACATCACGCCCTACATCAAACTTGGAGAGGAAAACCTGATTGCTTTCAGAGTATTCCGCTGGTGCGATGGGACCTATTTCGAGGATCAGGATATGTTTCGCTTCACGGGATTTTCGCGCGACGTCTACCTCCAAGCCCGTCCAAAGGATCGACTCAAGGACGTACGCATCAACCAAGATCTAGTCAACAACTACCAAGACGGACTATTGATTCTACAGCTCGAGTCAACCGGTTCGCCGGCATACCGACTGGAGCTCTGCAATCCCGATGGGCAGAGCGTGTGGCAGCAAAAAGTGACAGCCACCGGGCAAAACACCGTCACGGCAGTCATCCCCAATGTGCTACCCTGGACGGCTGAGACCCCCAACCTATACACGCTGACCATCAGGAGCTATGTAGATGGCGTACAGTCGGAAGTGCAGCAGCACCAAATTGGGTTTAGAAACATCGCCATACGTGGCAATATTTTCCAAGTCAATGGCAAACGGATCCTCATAAAGGGGGTCAACCGCCACGATATGGCACCGGAGAGTGGTCCTGTTCTTTCCAAAGAGCAGATGCTGGCAGATATACGTCTGATGAAGAACTTCAACATCAACGCCGTCCGCACCTCTCACTACCCCAATGACCCCTACTTCTACCACTTGTGCGACAAGTATGGGATCTACGTCCTTGCCGAGGCCAACCAAGAGACACACGGCATGGGCTACGGCGATGAGAGCCTTGCCAAGTTCCCTCTCTGGGAAAATCAACACGTGGAGCGCAATACCCGCCACGTCAGCACCCTGTACAACCACCCATCCATCATCATCTGGTCCATGGGCAATGAGTCCGGTGACGGTGTCAACTTCACCGTAGCCAAGCAGGAGATCCTCAAGATAGACCGTTCACGCCCGATCATGCAGGAGCGAGCGTGGAACGGCGACAACACCGACATCTATGCCATCATGTACCGCACTCCGCAGACGCAGGAGGAGTATGCCCTAGACAATCCTACCAAGCCCTACATCATCTGCGAGTACGCACACGCCATGGGCAACTCTCTTGGAAACTTTAGGGAGTACCAGGAGCTGTTTCACAAGTACGACGTCCTCCAGGGTGGCTTCATATGGGACTTCATCGATCAGAGCCAGTACCACTACATCAATGGTATCCGGGTACAGGGCTACGGAGGTGACTGGAACGACTACGATCCGTCGGACAACAATTTCTGCAACAACGGGCTCTTCACCATCTACAAGACTCCCAAGTCCCCTGCTTTCGAAGCAAAGTATGGCTACCAAAATGCCCGAACAAAGTTTGAGCGTACCGGTGCCACTTCAGGCGATCTCCTGATCACGAACGACTTTGTCTTCAAGCCACTGACTGACCTCTCTCTCACTTATGAGGTCACTTGCAATGGGATGGCTATACTGAGTCAGACTATCCCCTGTCCGGAAGTAGCACCCCAGCAGACAGTGCGCCTATCCATCAGCCTGCCTGATATCCCCTTTGATGCCGACGCATTCCTCAACGTCACCTACCGTCTCAACCAGACACAACCTCTGATCGACAAAGGTTGGGTGGCAGCCAAGGAGCAGTTTGTACTCCAGAGCAACGCCCGGTTCATGCCGGAGCTCACTACTTCAGGTACACTCAGCGTGGACGACAGCAACCAGGACAAACTGATCATTACAGGAGCAGATGGTCTGCAGATCACTTTCGACAAGAAGACCGGGCTCCTCTCCGGCTACACCGTGGCAAATACTGCATACATGACTCCCGGCACCAGCCTAGAGCCCTGCTTCTACCGTGCACCCAATGACAACGACATCGGTGCCAACCTACAGAAGCGCTGGGGAGCTTGGCGCAAACCTACCCTCCGCCTGCAGTCGTTTGATCAGAGCAGCCGGTCCGGTCAAGTGCTGATTACGGCACACTACGAGCTTCCTGAGCCGAATGCGTCACTGACCATGAACTACACTATCGACGCCAAGGGGATGGTACTCTTCACTCAAGAACTGACTCGCCACGATGACAATACGAAGTCACTTCCCTTCCGAGTAGGCATCAGGCTGCAGATCCCCAAGCAGTACGAAAACCTTGTCTACTTTGGCAGAGGACCGCACGAAAACTACTCCGACCGAACCAACAACGACTTCATTGGACTGTATGAGCAGCGTGCTACAGATACGTTCACGCACCAGTACAACCGTCCTCAGGACTCCGGATTGCACAGCGACGTCCGCTACTGGACCGCTCTAGACTTTGATGATCGAGGAATAGGCTTTTACTCAGACCGTCCGTTCTACGCCTCCACCCTGCCCTACAGCGTGGAGCAGCTCGAGGACTATCCGGAGAAAGGTCAGAGCCACACCGAGCTTTTGGAAGAGGATCCGACCTCGCTCTTTGTCCACATCGATGCCTACAGTGCAGGCATTGGAGGCATTGACTCGTGGGGTGCCCTACCCATGGAGAGCTATCTGCTCAAGGAGCGTAGCTACACACAGCAGGTCCTCTTCACTCCGGTACACCGTACGCTCAGTACCTCTCCGAGAGAGTAAAGGCCATGGACGAAGACAGCTGGCGCGAACGCTATCGTCGGTACCTGACCTACGAGCAGGGAGCATCTGAGCTGACGATTCAGGCGTACCTGTCAGACCTCGAGCAGTGGCTCATCATAGAGGGTCAAGAGCCCTCCGATGACGCTGCCCTAGAGGCTTTGGTACGCCGGACAGATACGCGCACAGCACGGAAGAGTTTACTCAAGTTTATGGAAGCAGGCGACAGCGCACGAACCGTGCGCCGTCGCCTGGCCTCCATCCGCTCCTTTTACCGCTTCTTGCTTCGTCAGGAGCTGGTCCATACGAATCCCTTTCACTCCGTCCGACCTCCCAAAGGGGGGAAAGAACTACCTACGTTTCTCAACGCCGATGCACTAACTCAGCGGATCGGTGAGCTCTACACCGACGCCAAAGAGGCTGCCGAAGATCCCAAGAGAGAAAAAGAGCTCTGGGTGCAGGCCTTTGTCGTCGACCTCCTTTTTCAGACCGGCATGCGCTCTGCAGAGCTCTGCGGACTGCGGACGACCGATATCGACTTCACGGCAGAGAGCGTCAAGGTCCTAGGCAAGCGAAACAAAGAACGGATCATCCCCCTCGGCCCGGGCATCCTGGAGAAGATAGCGGAGTACCTGGATACTTACCGCACCCCGGCAGATTCGGCGGAGCCGACTTTCCTGGTCAATACGCGAGGGACACCTGCTACACACAGCTTTCTCTACCGCATCGTCACTCAGGCTTTGGAGCCGCTCGCACAGTACAATCACAAAAGCCCGCACATCCTACGGCATAGCTTTGCTACCGCACTGCTCAATGGCGGTGCCGACCTCATGAGCGTCAAAGAACTACTGGGGCACGAAGATGTGGCGACTACCTCCATCTATACCCACACCACCTTTGAGGAGCTTCGCAAAAACTACCAAGCCCATCCCAGGAACAGAAAAGAGTAATTCCCAACACCTTTTGCCAACCATTCAATAGAATTGGTTCTCAAGGCTTTTGAACAAAAAAGGTATGATCAAGGACCTATAGGTCAAAACAATTACATATGAAGCAATTTATGTTGATATTATCACTTATTATTTGCTCCAATATTTGGGGACAAACAATAAGTTTACCCATGGCCCCCTTGGATATCAACTTGAAATACATTAATCAAACGGACTCTTTGGGTAAAAAAGATGGGTATTGGTGCGAAGTTTCTGATGATATTGTTTCACTATGCTTCTATGCCGGTGGAGTGAAAAACGGCTTAGCTCAAGTATACGGGAAGTTAGGACAAGATAAATATTATCTCCTAGCTTCCGGATACTACTGTAATAACAGGCAAGCGTACCAATGGCTATTCTTTCATAATAATGGTATGGTTTCGACTTCACAAACCAAAATTTCAAAGAATTCAACCTTTTTGAAGGAGGCACAAAACGCGGGATTTTACAACCCCAACGCCACATGGCAGTGTTACATCAAAAATTATGATACCAATGGCAAAATCACTTCAGAAGGATGGTGTATATTTCAAGATGATGTAGAAGCGGATGCACAGGAGGTAGGGCTATGGAAATACTACACCCCGCATGGCATAAAAACAGTAAACAAGTCTTTGGAGTATTGAGGAGAACGATGTTGGCACAACAACGGCGTAAAGAACCATCCGCTTACAGTAGATGACAACAGCATTTATGCACAATGCTTCAGACATTCCAGCACAGCTGATTAGCAAATGATACTAAAATCATGAGATTACCACTATGCAAACATATTTGTCAAAAGTTCAGGTCAGCAAGAATCTAATCGCACTACTTGTATGCCTCTTGCAATTCATATTTTATTCAACCTGTTTTGGGCAACAAGCTGGCTCTCATGAAATGAATTCTTTGGATAAGAATCTCCATTCTAGCATCCAAGCCATATCTCAACTTCCATGGCTCAAGGAAGTGTTCCAAAAGGATGAAGTTATAATTTTTAGCTCTATGAAGATGAAAAAGCCAGAGAATCACTTCGGTATAGTATTATTTCAAAATGGTCAATACGTATTAATAGGTTTAAAGAAAAACGAGGAGGATTTTTTTGTTTCCAATGTAACCTCTATGTATTCACCTTGTGCTGATAATGGATACAACGTGTTCGATGAGATAAGAAGTCTCAATACTTCAAGCTTTTTTGGAGAAGAGTATTCTAAACACGAGTACATATCTTATCTGTACATCGCTTATTACTTGCATGGTAAGCTACTAGGTCACTGGGGGATGCCTTTTCTTCACATAGGATCAAACATAAAAGTCAAATATCCGATAAGCGGGAATGCTATTTTTTCATTATGGATGTTTGATGACAAGCTATTTGAAAAGTCTCAGTAAATGATGTTATTCTCTATCCGATACAGAAAGATATATGAATGCATATAAATTCATCCGCTCATGTTGATCTATCCTGATGGAGATAAGGTGTCGTACAAGTGCAATACAGGCGGACTATTGACCCATAGGTCTAATCACTTAAAGGCACAATACGATTTCCAGACAGTGAAACTCGGGGAACTGTACGAAGCTTAGCGACAGGGAGTGTGCTCTTATACATGGTAACTGATACAAGATGGAATAAAGGTAAATGAAAGAGAAAGTGATCTGTTTTTTGACGCTTGCGCTTATTTCAAGCTCAACGCTAATGTTTGGTCAAGATAAAATTCTCGACTATTGGGATAAGGAAGAAGCATTTCCCGACTCTGAAGATTGGTTTGCTCTTGCTCGGGTATCGCCAATTCCTGAAAGTGTCGTTTTGGATTACCTATGCAATACCAGAAATGATTGTTTTATTAACCCGGACAATGGATATAAGTTACGATATTATCCTGTTTGCAAAGTCGAAGCGAGAAACTATTGGCTATTAATGTATGAAATAACAGACGGTTACTCACTAGATCGCTATATAGCTTCTTACATCGAACCCGAAGATAAGATAGCATACAAGCTCCATGTATACAGTTCTATTGGAGGTGATACACCTACAATCTTTTACAAGCTAAGAGGTGATAGAGTTGAAATCTTTCGTAAGATAAAAAGAAACTTGGAAGATGATACCATAGAAGATACCATACACGAAACTTATGGACTGGATAGTTCTTTGAGTTTAATTTCAAGTAATATTCCCGAAGCTTTTCTGCCTAAAATAATTATAGACAAATTAAACTAAGAATTTGTATGTTCACCTAGCGGAGGAATGGCGTTCGTGTGAAGAACAATCGTGTTTAATGAAAACGGCACTAAAACATAATAGCTGGACAATGACCGTAGCTTTTGCTGTGATTGGGTTTCCAATAATCATCTTTCTATCCTACTTTTCATTGGGAAGTAAAGAGGATGTTATCGAAATATATCAGAGCAATCCTTTTCAAATCATTTTCATCAGAGGATGCGTTTCGTTTATGGTCACTTCACTTGTAACGTCTTTGACAATGTTGCTCTTTGCCGTCTTCAAAAGAATACTATTGGATGTCAAGACTGCTCGTGAAAAGCTTTTCATTTCTCTGGGGCTTAATCTTGTTATTATAGGTATTGAGACTATTGGCGTCTTGACCTACAAATTGATATCAAACGGATATGTCTGATAGACAAAAGAGGCTGACCTGCGCTGAAAAAATTTGACGGATAGTAGCGAAATGTTTCCAGTAGGAAAGCAAATGATTTGACGGATAGAAGCAATCTGTTTCCTACTGGAAACTTTTTTGCTCTCAGGAGCCGGTATTTGACTAGGACGTTTGGTGGGCAGCACCCCGCAGGGGTGCCTCCTGCGTAGCCCGGGTGTCGAGGTGCGAAGCACCGATGACCCCGGGGAAAGCGATTGCCCCAAAAACAAAAACGACCCCGCCAGGGGTCGAACAACACAGCCCAAGGTCAGAGCGACGATAGGAGCTCTGACCCTGGGAAGAAGAATCCTCCTTCTCCAAAAAACGACTCCGACGAACGTTGGAGTCGTACCATCAGATGACGGGGTGCGACCCCGACGTGCGTCGGGGTCGGGGATAAAACCCGGATCGGTTACCCCGGGTCAGACGCTCCTTCGGAGCTCTGACCCGGGGCTAGGTTCTTTGACCCCTACCGGGGTCGGTAGACCCGCACTTCTCTCCTTTTAATACCTTATCAGCTCCCCCCTTTTGGATAGAAGGTTGGTGGGCAGCACCCCGTAGGGGTGCCTCCTGCGTAGCCCGGGTGTCGAGGTGCGGAGCACCGAAAACCCCGGGGAAAGCAATTGCCCCAAAAACAAAACGACCCCGCCAGGGGTCGCCAAAAGGTTTGACCCTATGGCGACCCCTGGCGGGGTCGGGAATTAATGGAGATAGTCCGTTAATTACCCGGGGTCTTCGGTGCTCCGCACCTCGACCACCGGGCTATGAAAAAACGACCCCTGCCGGGGTCGGCAGGCCCGGAGGCGTCGTTTATATAGATAGGAGCACATGACGATCCTCGGAAAACAAGTTCGTCAAGAACACGACCTCAACGAACATCGTTGGGGTCGAAATCCTTGCTCACGGCTTACTTGTGGGTGGTGGAGTAGACGCCGGTGTAGTTGCGCGGCGTGATGCGCTTCATCTCCTCCTTTACATCGTCACTGATATCCAGCTGATCGATGAAGTCGTCTACCCGCTCGCGTGTTAGCTTTTCGTTGGTTCGGGTCAGCGCCTTGAGAGCCTCGTAGGGTTGGGGGTAGCCCTCTCTTCGGAGGATGGTCTGGAGTGCTTCGGCAATGACCGGCAGTGCTTCATCGAGGTCATGGAGCATGGCCTCCTCGTTGAGCAGGATTTTACCCAGTCCCTTGAGCAAGCTATTCAAGGCAATACCGCTATACGCCAGAGGCATGCCGATATTTCGCATGACGGTCGAGTCGGTGAGGTCGCGCTGGAGACGAGATACCGGGAGCTTGTGCGACAGGTGCTCGAGGTAGGCGATGGCGATCCCGAGGTTGCCCTCTGCATTTTCGTAGTCTATGGGGTTCACCTTGTGGGGCATCGCCGAAGAGCCGACCTCGCCTTTCTTGATCTTTTGCTTGAAGTACTCTTCACTGATGTAGAGCCACATATCCTGCGAAAAATCCTTGAGGATCACGCAGATACGCTTGATGGCGTCCAGGAGTGCAGCGAGGTTGTCGTAGTTGGAGATCTGTGTCGTGTACTCCTCCAGCTCCATCTGTAGCTCTTCGCGGGCAAAGTCGTGAGCAAAAGCTCGCCAATCAACGTCGGGGTATGCGATGTGGTGGGCGTTCATGTTGCCGGTAGCTCCACCAAACTTCACGCTCTGCGGTACTTGTCTGAGGAGGCTGAGCTGCTGAGTCAGACGGTAGGCAAAGACCTTCAACTCCTTACCCAGGGTGGTCGGCGATGCAGGCTGACCATGTGTGCGTGCCAGCATGGGGATCTCCTTCCACTCCTCAGCGTAGTGCTCGATCTGGGCAATGACTTGCTCCAGAAGCGGAATCCAGTACTTCTCGAGCGCATCACGCAGCATCATCGGCTGAGCTGTGTTGTTGATATCCTGAGAGGTGAGCCCAAAGTGGACAAACTCCAGGACATCATCCAGGTCGGAATCCTTGAGCTGTTCTTTGATAAAGTACTCTACCGCTTTGACATCGTGGTTGGTGACAGACTCGATCTCCTTGACACGCTCGGCGTCTTTTTCGGAAAAGTCAGCGTAGATCGCTCTTAGCTCCTCCTGGTAGTGGGGGTCGTGAAGCTTTTGGAGGACAGGGAGTACCCGGCTGAGTGCCAGCAGGTACTTGATCTCTACCATCACTCGGTAGTGGATCAGGGCGTACTCTGATGTGTAGGCGCTTAGCTCGGCGATCTGTCGGCGGTATCTGCCATCAATGGGTGAAACTGCGGTAAGGGGTGAGAGGTTCATAGTGGTGTGTTTGGGGGATTAGAATACAGAGGGCTTGATCTGGAGACCGGTGGTCTCGACAAGTGAGCACATGAGGTTCATGATGTGGACAGCGTTGCCGGCTGCTCCTTTCATGAGGTTGTCCATCGTGCTGACGATCAGTAGCTTGTTTTGGTGCTTACTCAGGTGTATCAGCACGTTATTGGTATTGGTGGCATCACGTACATCGGGGTACCTATCCACCAGTCGGACAAAGGAGTGGTCCTCGAAGTAGTTTTCGTAGATCTCTCGTATCTGCCCGAGTTCGAGAGAGGTATCCATGTAGGTGGTGGTGTAGAGGCCGCGGTTGAAGCCTCCACGCAGTGGGATGAGATTGACCTCCTGCTTGAAGCTTTTCTGGAGATCGGCAAGGGTCGTTTTGATCTCACTGACATGGCTGTGGCCTAGGGGTTGATTGACCTGAAAGGTGTCGAAGATCACGTCGTAGTCGAGCCCTTTGTCGGGCTTGGACCGTGCGAAAGTCTCCGTCTTCCCGGCTACAGAGTAGGCGTGCAGCTCGCTATTGAGCAGCATGTGCTTGGCTAAGGGGATGAGGGGTGTCTCGACCGCAATGGCAAAGGACCCTGGCACTGCAGCTCGCGTCGTCTGAGTGAGGTCGCGTCGGTAGGCTTCGGGCAGACCGTAGACGTAGGCGTCGTCCTCCTGATCCGTATGCCGGTGCTCCCTCGAGAAGTCAATGATCTTGACGCTGTCGGGGATCGGGTGGGCCTCCAAAAAAGCCCGGCTCGAGCCACTGGCGATGCACAAGAAGAGTACGTCCAGTCCATCGAAGTCGGGATTGCCGGAGAAGGTCAGAGACCGTAGACCGTGGAGGTCGTTGAAGACCTCCTGCACACACATCCCCTGGCGGCTGGGTGAATAGATTATCTCCAACTTGACGTCGGGGTGATGAATCAAGAGGCTATAGAGCTCGCCTACTGCATAGCCTTCACTACCTACGATTCCTACTTTTATCATGCTTTAGTTAGTACTGATTATAGATCTTTTTGCGCTGCTCGGCGACAGTGGCATCCGTGACGTAGTCATCGTACTCCATCATTTTGTCGATGATTCCGTTCGGACCAAACTCGATGATGCGATTGGCTACCGTCTGGATAAACTCATGGTCGTGGCTCGAGAAAAGGACGTTGCCGGGATAGACTTTGAGGGTGTTGTTGAATGCCTGAATACTCTCCAGGTCTAGGTGATTGGTGGGGGTATCCAGAATCAGCACGTTGGCGTTGGTGAGCATCATCTTGGAGATCATGGCCCGCATCTTTTCACCTCCACTGAGTACTCGTACGTTTTTCTCGATCTCTTCGCCACTGAAGAGCATCCGGCCTAAGTACCCCTTAAGGTAGACTTCGTTGGTGTCCTTGGCAAACTGTGAGATCCACTCGATGAGGGATATATCTTTGTCAAAGAAAGCACCATTGTCCAGAGGAAGATACGCCGTTGTCACCGTCTGTCCCCACTCAAAGGAGCCTGCTGCCGGCTCTTGATGGCCCATGATGATCTCAAAGAAAGCGGTCATGGCTCTCGGATCGTGCGACAAGAAGACGATCTTGTCGTTCTTCTCGACGTTGAAGCTGACGTTCTGAAAGAGTACCTGCTCTTCGCCCCCGTCCGAAGCTGGTGCCAGAGCAGTGAGTCCGTTGATCTCGAGGATCTTATTCCCGACTTCGCGCTCGGGCGTAAAGATGATGCCCGGGTAACGCCGCGTTGAGGGCTTGATCTCATCGACGTTCAGCCGCTCCAGCATCTTCTTTCGGCTGGTGGTCTGCTTGCTCTTGGAGACGTTGGCACTAAATCGGCGGATGAACTCCTCGAGCTCTTTCTTCTTCTCTTCGGCTTTCTTATTTTGCTGCTGCATCTGCTTCAACGCAAGCTGGCTACTCTCGTACCAAAAGCTGTAGTTGCCGGAGTAGATCTGTGCTTTCCCGAAGTCTATATCCACGGTGTGTGTACAGACGGAGTCGAGGAAGTGGCGGTCGTGGCTCACGATCAGCACTGTGTTCTCAAAGTCTTGGAGGTAGTTCTCCAGCCACATCACGGTATCCAGGTCCAGATCGTTGGTCGGCTCGTCGAGGAGCAGGTTATCCGGCTTGCCGTACAGAGCTCGTGCCAGTAGTACGCGCACCTTTTGCTTACCGCTGAGGTTTGCCATCTGCTCGTAGTGGAGCGACTCATCCACGCCCAGCCCGCTGAGCAGCTGTGCGGCATCACTCTCGGCGTTCCATCCCTCCATCTCCGCAAACTTCTCCTCCAGTTCAGCCGCCCGTATCCCATCCTCGTCCGAAAAGTCAGGCTTGGCGTACAGGGCATCCTTCTCCTCCATGATGGACCAGAGCGTGCTGTGCCCCATGAGCACAGTATTGAGGACGGTGTAGTCATCAAAAGCAAAGTGATCCTGGCTCAATACCGACATCCGCTCTCCGGACCCCATCTGTATCGTACCGCTCGTCGGGTCCTGCTCACCACTGATCATGCGCAAGAGCGTGGACTTTCCGGCTCCGTTGGCACCGATGATTCCGTAGCAGTTGCCCGGGAGAAACTTCAGGTTTACATCCTTGAAGAGCACTCGCCCTCCAAACTGTATCCCCAAATCGTTGACTTCTATCATTCGTTTCTTTCTTACCTAGTGTATAAAATTTTCGTATTGTCTTGTCAAAAGCTATCTATCGTATTCAGCCACATTTCAGCGATGGCATCGCTGGGCATCCTCCAGGTCCCTCGCGGAGAGAGAGAGACGACGCCTACCTTTGGACCGTCGGGCATGCTGTTGCGCTTGAACTGCTGCGCAAAGAACCGCTTGGTAAACGTCCTCAGGAAGCTCTTCAGCTGCTCCTTCGTGTACTTGTCCCCAAAAGCCTTCTGCGCCATGAAGAACATCTTCTCCGGAGAGTAGGCATTGTGCAGCATGTGGTAGATATAAAAGTCGTGCACCTCATACGGGCCTATGATCTGCTCCGTCTGCTGGGTGATGGCTTCGCCGTGCTCACTGTCGTTCTTGAGCTCGGGGCTGACCGGTGTGTCCACGATGTCTCGGAGTACCTGCTCCACCTCAGCGGGGTAGTCCTCAGCCAGGCAGTTGATCATGGTCTGTATCGAGGTTTTCGGGATGGAGGCATTCACATTGTACATGCTCATATGGTCTCCATTAAAGGTAGCCCATCCCAGTGCCAGCTCACTTAGGTCACCCGTTCCGAGCACAAATCCTCTCTCCAGATTTGCCAGATCCATCAGCACCTGAGTACGCTCCCGTGCCTGTGCATTCTCATAGGTGACATCCTCGGTCGCTGCATCGTGTCCTATAGCACGCAGATGCTCCAGTGCAGCCTCACCTATCGGTATCTCACGCATCGTCACGCCCAGGAGCCTCATCAGCTCCAGAGCGTTGTCCTTGGTGCGTTTACTGGTTCCCAACCCCGGCATGGTCACGGCGATGATGTCCTTTCGATCCCGCTCCAGCAGATCCATGGCATGCACCGCCACCAGGAGTGCCAGGGTGCTGTCCAGACCACCACTCACACCGATGACCACCTTACTGCCACCGAGGTGACGCAGGCGCTGGATCAGTCCCGCCGTCTGTATCTCAAACATCTCCTCACTGCGCTCCTTGAGGTCCACCGACTTGGGCATGAAGGGGTCCCGCTCTATTGGGCGGGTCATGTCGTACTCCTCGGTTTCATTGAGCTCGAAAGGAACCACGATTAGTCGGTCATCAGCGTAGTGCGAGGCCGCTTTGCGGAAAGTACTGTTGATCATCCGCTCGGTCTGGATCCGAGCCACGTCTAGATCGCTCACGAGGAGTCGCTCGGTTTGTTCGAAGCGGGGCATCTCCCCAAGGATCACACCGTTCTCGGCGATGAACGCCTTGCCGGTGTACACGAGATCCGTCGAGCTCTCGCCATTACCGCACGAAGCATACACATACCCTGTGATCTGCTGAGACGAGAGGCTGGAGATGAGGGAGCGGAGGTAAGTGTTTTTCCCGGCATTCTCATTGCTCGCCGAGAGGTTGAATATGATGTGCGCACCATACAGCGCCAGACGAGTACCCGGAGTCAGGGGCGACCACATATCCTCACAGATCTCCACGCCGATACCTATACTGCCACTCTTGAGGATCAGGTCATGCCCGATGGGGACGATATGATCCCCCACCTTCGCCGTCGTATAGGGAAGGTCGTAGGAGCTGGAGAACCACCTTTTTTCCTGAAACTCGCGATAGTTGGGCAGGTAAGTCTTGGGGATCGCACCAAGGATCTTTCCCCTCTGGATCGCCACAGCGGCGTTGTAGAGCTTTTCCTCCACCCTTAGCGGCATGCCCACTATGTACAGCAGCGGGAGGTCTGCCGTGCGGGCAGCCAGACGGTTGACCGCCTCCTCTGCCTCCTCCAGGAGGTAGGGCTGCAAGAATAAGTCACCACAGGTATACCCGGTGACACCAAGCTCCGGAAAAGTCAGGAGCTCCACCTGGCGATCGGCTGCGCGGTGCACCATCGCCTCCATCCTATCGATGTTGTAGAAGCAGTCTGCTACCTTCACAAAGGGTACCCCGGCTGCTACTTTTACATATCCATGTTTCATGTCTCGGAGTCGGTTATTTGTTAGCTACTTGATTGCGGTGTGGTTTAATGTACATACAACAGTCCGACTACAAAGTTACCCATTTTCCCATGAACTCTCCCCTCTACTTTTTCAGAGAGAACAAGGTACGCTCTACTCGAACCACCGCTAACGGGATTCGTCCTTTAGCATAGAAAAAATTGGGTCTGTAGACCCCGACAAACGTCAGGGTCACACGGCAATAACCCAGGGTCAAAGTGACGATAGGAGCGCATGACCCTGGAGATACGAGCTCTCTCAAAAAAGGTGACCCCGACGGATGTCGGGGTCGTAGAGCATAGCCCAGGGTCAGAGCGACGTCAGGAGCGTCTGACCCTGGGAAAGAAAGTCGACAAGGAACACGACTCCGACGAACGTTGGAGTCGTACCAGCAGATGACGTGGTGCGACCCCGACGTGCGTCGGGGTCGGGAATAAAACCCGGATCGGTTACCCCGGGTCAGAGCTCCGAAGGAGCGTCTGACCCGGGGCTACACTGTACGACCCCTTCCGGGGTCGTCTTTCGTCGTCCGGAGGTGACCCCGACGGATGTCGGGGTCGTAGAGCATAGCCCAGGGTCAGAGCGACGTCAGGAGCGTCTGACTCTGGGAAAGAAAGTCGACAAGGAACACGACTCCGACGAACGTTGGAGTCGTACCATCAGACGTCAGTGTCAGCAGACCAGCCGTTGTGAGAAAAGAGCGAATCCAACACTCCACATGCACTTTTTGATCAGACAGCAATGTTTTTGACCGAATCAGCCCTCTACCCTTACCCTACTAGGAAAATCACATCAACAAAGACCTCGTTTTTTATTGCTCGGATCACTGTGAAAAATTTGACGGATAGAAGGGAAAAGTTTCCAGTAGGGAAGAGAACGATTTGACGGATAGAAGAGATCTGTTTCCAGTAGGAAACTTTTTGCGATCAGGCTCCTCACCTTTTCTCAATCATATCTATTTGTATATCAATGATATGCGCAACCGGCATCTTTGATCGGGCTTCATCGGGATCGGGAACAGAAGCCAAAAGAACACAAGCTTACGCTACTCTACCTCAATACGTCACAGCCACCTGGATCCGAAAATCCACAGTGGAGTCTCAAATAGCGAGAAAGCTCCACCGTGGATCTCTAATACGTGCTCCCTTATCGACTACGGGACTTGGTCTAGTGCCGGACTCCCGTCACATCGATCGGGTCAGGGCGGTTGCACGTTTTGCACACGTCCGGTGCGGTTACTTCACATGCTCAGCGACTGCGTCCAGGATATCTTCACCTCGCAGATCGCGTGCCAAGATCTTCCCCTCTTTGTCAATGAGGTAGATCTGAGGGATCCCGGTGATGTTGTAGGCATCGAAGGTTTTTTGCCTAACTTCATCCGACATAAGGATGTGCTCCCATACAGCGCCATCTTCATCGATGGCTTTCAGCCAGTCGTCACGCTTGAAGTCACTGGACACACCGAGGATGGTAAAGCCCTTGTCCTTGTATTCGTTGTAGGCCTTCAGCAGCTCCGGCGTCTCTGCCCGGCACCAGCCACAGTGAGAGGCCCAGAAGTCTATCAATACATAGTACTTACCTCGGAAGTCCGTGAGGTGCACGGTATCTCCGTCGGGTGTCTCGCCCCAGATATCAGGCGCCGTAGCACCGATGACCGTCTTCTCAGCCTTCTCCAGGGTGTCCTGCATCCTGGAGTAGTAGGCACTTGCCTTGGCATCCTCGTCAAAGCGCTTCAGTGCTTCACGGAAGTTGCTGATGTCCTCATCGGTCCGTATCGGGGTGCGCATGAAGGAATAGGTGTAGTAGAGATAAATCCCAAAAAGGTCGGTCCGTTGCTCCTTGAGCAGACCATTTCTCCACTCAATGACACGGGTCCGCCCCGCTTCCTCTTGCTCCGGTATCACCTCGTTATTCAGGCGCTCCATCTCTTCCTTATCCCCTCTGTCGCGAGCTTCATAAAAAAGAGCATAGAGAGAGTCGAGCTGACTCTGATCGGCGAGCTCATCTTTCTTGAGGATAAACGCTTGGTACTCCTCATCGACGGGGTTGTCCTTGAGGATTGCTTTGTCGTCAGAAGTCCAGGTGAGCTTGTTGACCCCTTTGGTCAAAAAGACGATTTTGCCTCTCTCGAGTGCCTCCTGTATCTTCTCTCGGCTGGCAGGAGCAATGAAGTATATCGAAGCTCCGATGGAGTCGTTTTCGTACTCGATCGTGCCATCCTCACCCACCGGGATGGTGTCCAGCTGGCGTATAAATTTGTAGTGCTCATCAACGACATCATAGAGGTAGAGCTCTCCGACATCCTGTGCCGAACCTACAATGCGGATCGAGTCACTCTGCTGCTCCTGCTTGGTACAGGCTGCGAAGCCTACCAGCAGAGCCATCACAAGGAGGTATGCATATTTCTTCATATCGTTTTTGTCTCTTTTGTATTGGGTGAATGTGTCTGTTTTTTAGATGAATCCTATGGACTTGATCGGACCGTAGCCCTTGTATACCTGCACGGAGGGGTACAGCTTATCCTCTGCCTCGATACTTCCGGTATTGTCCAGCTGGAGGACGACAAGCTCACCCTGATCTGCACCGATGGTAAAGCCTACTGCCAATGTCTGCCCAAAGGGATGCCCGTATCTCTTCTCGGCTTCTCCCTCCTCGTCAAATCCCTGGTAGCCCTGCACAGCCATGCGTAGTGCAGTAATGGTAGCACCGGGCGTATCATGCGTATAGATCGGCGTAGAGCTGCCGGTAGCGAGATCGTGACGGTAGACCGTATTGCCATCGGCATAAAATAGGATGTACGCATACTGTGGGCCGGTGGTCATGAGGGTATGCTCATTCACATTAGCCGGTTTTGGGAAACTGTACACCTGTCCCATGGGTGCCTCTTTCTGAAACTTGCTGGCGTGGATCTCACGGCTCCGAATGGTATAGACATGGGATTCTGTGTCATCGATCATATAGGCATACAGGATGTAGGCAGCCCAGGGCATCGTACCGGAGGAACCATAAAAGTAGCCGTCAAACATATCCACGAGCTTGTACTGGGTGGGGATGTTGTAGGGGGAGACTACATTGTCCTCATCGTCGCGAATCTTGGTGATAGGTGCTGATCCGGGGGCAGCATCTTTTGCAAACATATCTTGCCAAGCCATGTAGCCGGAAGACTCCGTTATAACGAATCGATGAGAGGCGCTGTCGTAACCCACTCCGTACTTGGCACCAACCGTCAAGTTGCTGATGTAGGTCTCACCCGGCAAGTCCTCAGCATCGGGAGTTGATCTGTAGAACGCTGCACCGTACGCATTGTTGGTAAAGACATTCCCCTTGGAAGCGAAAATCACACCCTCATTCCCGGCACCAAAGTGTACATCCTTGGGATCAAAGTTCGACAACTCGGCACCACTGATGAGTCCCTTCCAGGGAACAGCCAGGCGAAAGCCCTCGGTAGGTATGATCAGTCCTGAAGCGGTGAGATCGGTAGTGCGGACATAGAGCTGACTCGCATAGGCTTTTTGGAAGCCACCACCGGTGAATGCATCCTGGCGAACATTGAGTCCCAGGGGCTCTCCCTTGAGTATCTTGCCGGACTCCTGGGAGTAGGCATCGGGAGTGTTGATCGTATTGCCATCGTCGTACTCCACGGTACCGATCTCCGAGTGTCCATCCCGGGCATGCAGGATCGCCCAGGCATAGGAGAAAGGATTGGTCAGCACCAATTCCGAGTTTCTCAGAGTAAGGGTACCATTTGTCTTGTCTGTGACGTACAGACGGATGTAGTATACATCAGGAAGGGGGGTTGACTCATCGTTCGGATCAAGATTGAAGGTCAGGACAGGATCCGTACCTACCAGCGTCCCTTTTGCTTCTCCATGAGTCGGATTATTGGGATTGATGTACCACTCGTACTCCAGGTCATGCTGCTTTCCTGATGGAGTGGTGATCGTCGGTGTGATCTCGAAGGTAGTTGGTGAAAAAGGCTTACGGGTACGAAACTGCGCATCGAGCTTGACCTGAATATCCTCAATGCTTTCGTCGTAGACGCTATTGCCTAGATCCTTATAGCAGGAGCTGAAGAAAAAGGTGAGCGAAGCAATAAGCAGCGCACGATATATCATGGGTGTTGTAACTTTCATAACTCTACTCTTTATTTTATAGGATGGTCATGTGACTATCATCACAGGGCTCAGGGCTCAGGAAAGGTAACCGGAGTACCATCGGCCTCCATAAGGGGTGCCCCGGGGTGGGCATCGTTGTACTCTTTGAGAGCATCGGCATAATAAGAAAGGTTCTCTCCAAGACCGTAGCCCCACCCCTCTCCATCGTAGCCAATCTTGGTATAGTAGGCGTGAAAGAAAATGGGGAACGAGGGGTCGTCATTGATGAGCGCCAAGCGGAGCTTCATGGGTCCGAACTTTCCCAGCTTGGACTCAAAGAGCTGGACAAACTCATCCCAAGTCATGAGTCCGTCAAGCTGTGAGGGAAGCTGTGCGATATCCTGAATACCAATGACAAGGGACTGGCGCTCCTTGGTCCCGGCAACGACATCGCTCTTGTCGTAGTCTATGGTGACTTTTCCGGCATAGCGGGTCTCCATCTTGGCAGGCTTGCCGACGTGCACCGAGAAGACAACACTCTTCTCCCCGGCAGGGATCACCACTTCGTCCGGCAGGGTAACGTCCGGTAGCTCGTAGCCGTCAAGGGGCTCCAGCTTGAGCTTTACCTTTAGGGGCTTAGCCTGTACCGGTCCCTCTATCAGCAGGGACAGCTGAGACTCGGGATAGGTGATATCAAAGGTCTGCTGCTCGGTATAATACTGGAACAGATCCGTTATGCTAAAAAGGAAGTTGTAGCCATCGGACCAATTGTCATCACCGCTTCGCTCTCTGAAGTTGACCCCTACCTCTCCGGAGAATGTGGGAACTTCTTGCTGACTACACCCGACGAGCGTGCTAGCGGCTAATAGCGCGACTAAAAATAGACTATATCTCTTTTTCATCTCTCAATCCTTATTACTTTTCAAAACCACCATAGATTATCTCATTCTCCGGGAGAGAGAAGCGGTAGTGCTTCTCAGTCATCTTTTTAACCGGTGAAAATAGGAATGTCTCGTATCCCAAGCGCTTGTAGAAGTACCAGAGTTGCCCTTCGGCATACATTTCCTTTCGGTACTCTTTCTCAATATTCTCTTGCTTTTCAGAGGGGCTCGCAAAAGTAGACAGCGTAGTCAATCCTCTCGCTTTCCGGATGGTATTGAGATACTTGGTGCTGAGCTCCATATCGTCCTCACACTCCGAAGCGATGTAATACATCTCAGCCAGCCTTATCAGTGGCATAGTGTTATTCAGAGATCCGGCGCTGTTCTTCTGCTCGTACTTCTTGGTCATAGTGTTTGTAGAGGTGATCGTAAATCCGCCTCGGTCACTCAGTCGGATATCGTTAGCTCCATCCTTTGCCACATCAAACATCTCATAGAGCCTGTCCTTCTCACCGGCGGCATACCACGCCCACTGGGTCAGGAGGAAATCAGCCCTCACCTGATTGGGGAACGTATTTTGGTCCATACTCAGCGCAAAGACCAGCTCCGTCGACAGCAAACGGTCGCTACTATTATCCGTGACCGGACTAAATACCGGGCTACCATCTTCGTGCTTGGCATTGATGACCTCCAGTGCTTTTTGCTTGGCTTTATCCTTTTCACCCATCCAGAGGTATGCTCGAGCCATCGTAGCTTTTACCGCCATGAGGTTCATACGCTTGGATCTCCTGCGCAAGAAAGGATCGGCGATCTCGCCCTGCATCCCACTCTCGTACTTAATGTTGAGTGCATCATTCTTGAGGAGCTTCTCTGCTTCCGTAAGGTCCAGGATGATCCTTTCAGCCACTTCCTTTGCAGAGAGGAGTTTTTTATCATCTCTATTAGCTTCCGTCCGGTAGGGCAGCGTGAGGGAGTTGGGGTCGTCCTTGTAGATCGGACCGAACATCCGGAGCAGGTCGAGGTACAAAAAGCCTCTCAGCCCCAGTGCTTCACCCTTGATCAGGTCATGGTATCCCTCGGTCCGGATCACCGCCCCATTCTTCTCAATATTATCGAGAAGGTTATTGAGATTTGCCAGGACGTTGTAGGTATCGTTCCAAAAGTTGTTGGTGTAGGCGACCGTATTATCTGAGTTTACATCAAACTGGTAGAAGTTTTCGTCTCCAAACCTAGGCACATTTTCTCCCGGCACATACCGCTGGGCTAGGATATCGATGAAGCCATAGGTCAGCTCCTTTCCATACAGAGTTGGTTTAGACATGTTGATGTAGAGTCCGGTCAGAGCTTCCTTGAATCCCTGTTCATTCTTAAACACTTCATCATCCTCTACATTCACCTTAGGCTTCACGTCCAGCCAATTGGTACAGCCCATCATGGTGAGTAAGCCGAGCAGGGCTATGATATTGATTCTCTTATTCATGATTCTGATGCTATTGTTTCGTTAGAATGTTAGGTTTATTGAGCAAGACGCCTGACGAGACATCGGGTAGGTGATTCCTCGCTCAACCTGTACGGTTGAGAGCCTGAAAAGATCCTCCACGTACAGCCCTATAGAGCCGCTCGTGATGTGCATTTTCTGCAACCACTTATGGCGGCTGCCCTCCAGCCTGTACTGTAGCGACAGCATGTTGAGCATGAGTTCGTCATCGTTCATGATGAATCGTGTCGATGCATAGGTCTGCGACCCATTGACATCCTTGCTCACAGCCTTGAAGCGTGCTACATCTCCCGGTTTTTCCCATCGATCGGTATAGGCACGTCTGTCGACGTTGTACCGGAGGTCCGCATTCTCCACTTTATCCACCAGGGTACGGTTGTACATCTTACCTCCCATCCTATAGCGTGCCGCCAGAGTGACGGTGAGGGGGCCCCAGTTGAGGTTGGTACTGAGTGTCCCGATCAGCTTCGGTTCGACATCACCGGCAGGGATCATATCTACCGGGTCCCAGGTACTGGTTCTCTTGCCATCCCGGGACAAAAATACTTCCCTACCCGTCTGCGGATCTATACCCAGAGACTGCACTGCCCAGATCATGGATTGTGAGTAGCCCTCTTCATACCTAGGCATGGGGCGGGACAGCTTGTTGGGATTATCGGGGTCTGCCTTGAGCATCGCCTCATTCCTCACCTTGAGGGCGTTGGATATTTGCTCGATACGGTTCTTGTTATGGCTGCCGGTAGCCACTATGTTCCAGTTGAGTCGCTTGCTGGGGATGTTGATCGGCATCAGACGCAGGGTAAACTCATACCCCTTGTTCGAGATATTACCGAGGTTATCCTTCACAGTTGGGAAGCCCACAGAGGGCGGGAGGGAAAAGTCCAGGATGGTATTTTTCGTAAACTTGTTGTAGTACTCCAGCCGTCCGCTAAGGAGACTCTTCCAGAGCGTGAAGTCCAGTCCGACGTTGAAGGCATCTGTTGTCTGCCACTTCAGGTCCGGGTTACCCAGTCCGATCATCTCGGTACCAACCACGTCAGAGCTGTCGTAGATACGCATCATCCCGTCGTAGGTGTACATCCTCAGCGCCTGATAGGGCGAGAAGCCTTGTGTACCGGTGATACCGTAGGTGACTCTAAAGACAAGCTCGTCGACAAAGCCAGCCTTCTGGATCCACTCTTCACGGTCAAGGTTCCACCGCAGACCGGCGGACCAGAAGGGAGCAAAGCGGTTGTTTCGTCCAAACTCCGACGAAGCATCGAGGCGGACGTTCAGGTCTGCCGCATACTTCATATCGTAGGTATAGCTCCCGGTGAGGTTTGCACCGATAGCCCGCACCGTCCGCTCATCGCCATGGGCACTTTGTGGCACGGCTCCCAGGTAGATCTCATCCATATTGTCGTTCGGGAATCCCGTCTGGTAGAGCCCCGCTGTGTGGTAGACATCCTCTCGGACATTATACCGTGCAAAAGCGGAGACAAAGTGCTTATCCTTAAACATGTCGTTGTACGACGCCGTGAAGCTCACGTCGTACCCGGAGCGCTTGGTGCTGGTCCAGTCGTACGACCCCTTGCGGGAGACGTCCACTTCCTTGATGAAGTCGGAGTGGTTTGCGGACTTAAAGATATCCGTAGAGGAGTTGGATTTGGTCAGGTTCAAGTCCATGGAGAGTCTCACCTGGTCAATCGGCAGGTACTCTACCCGCATGGCATTTCTTACCTCAAAACTGCTGTTCTGATCCTTACTCTTGTACAGGGTATTGTAGAGTGGGTTGCCGATATTGTTCCCCACGCCATAGCCTCTAGAGCTACCGGTATCGTAGATCATCGTGACCTCCTCCAGGTAGCGAGGTATGCTGCCATCGGGGTTGTGCTTACGGTAGTAGGGGTTGATGAGGGTATACTCTCGGAAAGAACCATAGGGAGACGTACGGTCACTCACCGTATGGTCGGCATAGAGGATATTGGTAAGCAGCACCTTACCCTGTCTGTAGCGTAGGTCTATACTTCCCGACTTGCCATACACTCCGGTGCCTTTCATCACACCGGGTGCGGTGTCGATACCCGCATATATCTTGTACCTCAGCTCCTGGGTTCCTCCCTCCACGCTCAGCCCATGTCTGTGGCTAAAGGCAGTCTGCACCGGCTCCGACAGCCAGTACGTATCCACCCCTCTGAGCACCTCGAGCTGTTTTTTCTTATACTGCTCCAGTTGCGTCATCGTGTACTGGGGCGTGTAGTAGGGATCGTAGATACCGGCACGCTTCTCGAGCTCCAGCTTTTCGCGTGCATTCACGAGGTGGTAGTCACGCAGGTCGGGCACTTCCAGCTTGTAGTTGCCGTTATAGGTTACGCGGATGGTCCCAGTCTCCGGAGCCTTAGTCTCGACCACCACGACACCATTGGATGCCTGCGCACCATAGATCACCATGGCTGCCGCATCCTTGAGTATCGTGATGCTCTCGATGAGCTCGGGGTTAAGGTCCATGATCTTCGTGACCGACACACCTATGATTCCATCGAGCACGAAAAGAGGCTGATTCGGGCGCGTATCCAGGTCACCACGTAGGTAGACCTTGTCGTCTAGGGAGTAGTCACCCATACTTGCCTGTCCGCGCATATTGAAGTCGGGCAGACCACTTGGGTTGGCACCCACGGTCAGGCGATCACTACCGATCCTGAAGCCCGGATCCAGTAGCTCTAGAGCCTTCAGGACGTTACCCGAGGTCACCTTGGAGATGTCTTCGCCCTTGATCTGGTTGACACTACCGGTAAATCCCTCCTTACGGCGCTGAAACATACCGGTCACCACCACTTCCTCAAGCACATCCACATCCTCCACAAGCACGACTTTCATGACGGTGTCCTTGACCACCTTTCGCTCCAGCGGCTTGAACCCGATGTACGAAAAGATCAACACACTTCCCTCCTTGACTTCATCGGGAGCTTTGTAGTAAAACTCCCCCCTTTCGTTAGTCGTGAAGCCCAGACTCGTCCCTTTGATACGGATGGTGACCCCCGGGATGGGCTCACCGTCTTTGTCCAAGACCTTACCACTAATGACTAATCGCGTCGTTGGCTCCTGGATCTCCTCGACCATCGACCGATCAGGCGCAGCGCTGGCACCCAAGGAGACACCGAGCATAAGAAGCATACAAGCCAACATGGATATTCGCCTGCATGATCTTGAGATGCATTGATTCTTTTCACCCATAGTGTTCACAAATTATGTTTAATGAAAGACCGAATTACTCCTAACAGATATATATACTAATATATTCAAAATTGACACCCGAAATAACCAATAAACTCATTATATACAGGCAACTTCACCCCACATCAGTGTCAATCCAAATTACTCACTCCCCTAATTCTCACAAAAGTTACACAAAATTCTCTATCAAGCACACATACCCTTAACAATATTACACACCGAGGCAAAACAAATCCAGACCGATCAAGAAAAACCAACAGCACAGGAGCAGCCCTATACGCAGACAAACTATTGTTTATCACCCCATTAACACACCTCCTCAAAAGGAGGCAACAAATTTTAATGGACACCCCCCTACCCCAACGCCCCTATCAAGGCAATCCCAATAGAAAACACCCTCGCATTTTTCGCATGGCGCAGCTCAAAAAAAATTGACGGATAGAAGCGAAAAGTTTCCAGTAGGAAAGCAAACGATTTGACGGATAGTAGCAAAATGTTTCCAGCAGGAAACTTTTTACCCTCACGGCCAAGGGCTGGTATTTGGTAGTTTTTGAAAAATAAGTATCTTTGCCAAGCATGTAGCACATGCGGTAGTAGCTCAGTTGGTAGAGCGTCGGCTTCCCAAGCCGAAGGTCACGGGTTCGACCCCCGCCTACCGCTCTTTTTGGCGCAGGGGTGCTTGCATTACTGAGAAGTATTAGGTACCTTTGCACAGCAAAATCTAGGGCAAATAAATTTTATTTATAGCTCATACAACGCAAGACAGGGGCAAGTCCTACACGGTCAGCTCCTAGTGAACTCCCCCAGGGCTTGACCGCAGCAAGGGTAGCTGGTTGTAGCGACGCGATGTAGACAGCTTGCCCACCCGCCTCTTTAGCTCAGTTGGTAGAGCAACTGATTTGTAATCAGTAGGTCGTTGGTTCGAGTCCGACAAGAGGCTCTGTAGATATAAAAGGTTGCTAACCAGTGAGTTTGTCACGGCTTAGCAACCTTTTCTTTTCACCCTCTGTGGGCTTTTCTGATAAAAATTCGGGTGAATTTGTGCGGATTTGGGGGTATTTTGGTGCACATGTATGCAAATTGCACGCAAGATTCAGAAGCCCAAAATGAAGACGAAAAACATTAACTACTACTCCAGTATTGGAACCGTGAAAGCGACACTCTATCTAGATAAGAGACGTAAAAAGAAAGATGATCTCTATCCGCTAAAGGTCCAGTTTTGCCACAACCGCAAGACCTGTCTAATCCCTACCGGGATAGACATTAGGGATGAGCAGTGGGACGGCAAGCAGGTCGTCAACCGTAGAGATGAGGCGACACTCAACCGCCTACTAATGGGCAAGCTACTGGAGACTGAGCGGGTACTGGATCAGCTGACACTAGATGGCAGGCTTAACAGAGTAACCAAACAGTCCACCATTACCAACCTTGTCAAATCAGAGCTCGGACTGTACACACCTACACCACGGGGTAATAACCTGCTACTGCCGTCGGTGATAGAGTACGGGGAGCGTCTGCCCGGTGCAGGATCCAAACGGACCTACAAACACACTACCCAATTGCTACAAAAGCATGTGCCGGATATAGATAGGCTGACCTTTGATGATCTGACCGCTGGGTGGTTGCGCAACTTTGAGTCATCGCTCACGCAGGCGGGACTTGGTCCCAACACCATAGGCATAACCATGCGTAATATCCGTGCCGTGGTCAACTATGCCATAGATATGGAGGTGACGGATAACTACCCTTTCCGCCGGTATAAGATACCCAAAGCCAAGACCCGCAAACGCTCGCTGACCGTGGATGAGTTAAGAGAACTCTTTGCCGCCAACGTTACAGAGGATCAAGAGCTGCACTTGGATATGTTCAAGTTGATGTTTCTTTTGATCGGCATTAACCTGGCCGATCTGTATAAGCTTACGGAGGTGGAAAACGGGCGGATCTACTTCACTCGCTCAAAAACCAAGCGTCTGTACTCTATCAAGGTGGAGCCGGAAGCCCAAGAGATCATCGATAAGTACAGGGGCAAGACAAAGCTTATCAATGTCTTTGAGCGGTACACCAACTACTTGGACTACCTATCCCGGTGCAATCGCTCACTAAAGACGATCGGAGAGACAGAGATAGGAAAGCACGGCAAACGGATCTACAAACCGTATAAGCCTGATATATCTATTTACTGGGCTAGGCATACGTGGGCCACCATCGCCTCTGACCTCGATATACCGCTGGACACTATAGCACATGCTCTGGGACACGGTGGCAACACTACATCAGATATATACATAGACTTTGACCAGCAGAAGGTGGATGATGCTAACCGTAAGGTTATCGACTGGGTACTGTACGGATTTAGGTAGCCTACTGCTTTGGAAAGACCCTTAACACTATAGCCGTCACACAAACGCCTATCACAGCCAGCACCCACCACTTGGAGGTGCGCTCCTTGCTCTGCTGTAGCTCCGCCACGCCCTCACCAACTGGTGCAGCTGATCCAGCGGACACATCTACCGTGTCCACTCTGTAGATGTATACCGTATCATTGAGCTGTGCCCTACCCTTGCGCTCATCGCCAGTCTCTCGGTAGATGGTGCGCACCAGCGTGTCACGGGAAAACTCATTGATCACCTCCACTGTATACCTAGTGCGGGTGGTGTCTACCGTATAGGTGACCCCACGCCCCGTCAGATACTCGGTGCGCTGAGTCTGCTTTTTTGGTGCGCAGGCGGTACAGACTGTAGACATAACTAGTATAACAAACACTAGTAAGTTAGAAGGTATTATTGTGCTGGCACTATTTTTCATCCGATTTTTTTTGTTGCTTACTTAGTTTTTTCATATCTTTGTCTCGTGAAACTGGAGATTAGAGGGCACCTCCTTTCTGCGATTCTGCCCCTCTTTCTCGAAGAATAGCCCTAGCCCCCTACAGGCTGGGGCTTTCTGAATGTCAATGTGGCATTCTGGGCGTAAAGGACACGCTTAGGAATATGTCCTTAAAAAGAAAGGAGGTGTTATGCATGAGAAAGAATCCAGTTTCACAATCTGAAGAGCGTAAGGTTAAATACATCTACCGTCCCTACATTACTAGGAATGGTCGTCGTATATATCCAAGACGGGCTAAGGTGTTCCGAATCCCGATAGTGGATTAACCTTTATCTTCCTTTCGAGGGTGTGCTTTTGTAGGGAGCACACCCTCTTTATTCTTCCACTCGATGGCATTAACACGGTTGATCCAACCCCCTAGGTACTTGCGGTTAATCGGTCGGGCGGTGGCTATCCTATGGTAGTAGTCGATACGCTCAGCCTTGAGATCTCTGAAAAGCTTGTGTGCGTCTAGGCTATTGATGGCGTGCAGGGTCTTGGGACCAACGATACCGTCCATTTGCACCCTGAGTAGCCGCTGTAGATTTTTGACAGCGTACACTCCGCTGTGCCAGTACCAGTCCACCAGCATATTGGCGACACTCTGTGAGCGGATCTCATCACCCATGCACCTATCCCAGTACATGGTCTTGTAGATCTCTGTCCACTCCTTGTCAGTGATAGCCAGTAGTCGCTCCACGGTCGGTCTCGGGTAGCCCTTGCGTCTACAGTATGCTGTATAGGTGGCTAGTGTCACCCCTCTATTAGTCGCTCCGCCTAGGTCGTCCGGGTCGTTGACGTACCCGCCTTCCCACTGTTGTATGTGCGGTATAAGTAGTTTGTGATCTGCCATGGTGTCATCCTTGTCTTAGGTTGCGGTAAAACTCTATCTTGATTCCTTTGTAGGTCTCCCTAACGTTGGTTTCGGTGCGCTTGCGATTGTCGTAGTTGTACACCTCATTAGTCACCAGATCCACTACTTGGTCTTTCCAGTTGCTATTGGTGTACTCACTCAATTTGCGCCCACGGAACCGGAAATTGTCCAGCTTGCTGTTGCGGTCCTCGTGTATGTTTTGGACCAGCTTGACGATCTTGTTGTGTGTCGCCTCGTGGTCGTCTATGTGGTTTTGCTCCCTTATGGTGTCGATGAGCTCCAAGACGTGGTACACCGAGAGATCAAAGGTGATGGAGCTAATAACCCTAGTACGGCTCAGGTTCTCGGGGCTTAGTGCCTCAAGTACGTCCTTTAACGTCTCGTTTTGCGCCATCGTCTCCTCCAGCAGATTATCCATTGTCTTGGCTTGACCATCTACGATCCCGTCCAATAATTTTTTGAACCACCTAAACATGATAATCATCATCACCATAGATAGGACCAAGAAAAACCCAGCTGTCACGACCGACATACCAAAGTCACTGATATGCTGTGCGGTCCTCAAAGCCCCATCCACTGCCTCTATGCTTATGTTTGTGTTGTCCATACTACGCTGTTAATCCAGCCATCCTAAGTACTCTATAAACCATGCTATGTCGTTGCTGCCGACCCTCTTGTTTCTGCGTATGCGTGTGATACGGATGGTGCCGGTTGCCTCTGTAAGGGTCACGGATGCATCCGTGGTGCGGTGTCTAACGATGTAGGTATTATCGGTGGAGTCAACACGTATGCTGCGACCTCTTTTGTTGTTCCACGCCACGTCTACCGTCCAGCCGGGGTACACACTGTCTGCTTTCGGCAGCTTGATATACGGGTTGTCCGGCTCAATAAGCAGCACTCTGCCGTCTGTAGGAGTGAGTGTTACTGTATTATTAGTGCCCCATATCGTGCGTGTGGCTATGTGCAGTCCCCTTGCGTATAGATGCTCAAAATAGCCGCCGAAGTTGCGGTAATAGCGGCTCTCTCCGTAGTGACCAGTTGTGCCAACCGTTCCTGCAAAGATAGGTACGCCGCCATCCTCTCGTGCGGTCTCCTCTGTTTTGAGGTCTCGCTCTATCGGGTAGCTCTGATCACGTAGTGCATTTTTATTGTCCTGCAACTGTGCCGAGCCAATAACTGCCGCACCGTTGCGTATACCCATCGTGGATGGGAAAAAACCATTCTCCGCCCGATTAGAGTAGACCCCCTTACGGGACACCACTGTTGCTTGATTACTGCCGTAGTTATGGTTACGTATAGACAGCTCGCCCTCGTCAGAGTCCAACCGGAATGCGTACTGCTCGCCGGTGGGGGTGTTATAGATACCCTCACGGACAATGCTCCATGCCCCAAACTTTGCGCTCCCATCATGCTTGATGTGCGTATTCTCGTTGCCAGTGTCCCGTATAGGCTGTGGCGTGGTCTCTGTATGCACATCTGCATAGTAGACATACCAATCGGACACTTTCGGCGCACTCAGGTATCCTTGGTTGCGTGGTTTGTCCTTGTAGTAGTCCATTGTGGCTGTATGTAACGCCAAGTTTAGATAACCGGATGTGCTAGGATCGTCAACGTCAAACCGCTCATTCACCCACGCCCCGTACTGGTGGTCTGTCATCTTCTCGATGGCGTCAAAATCTGGTCCGTTGGGGTACTTGGACTTGTAATCGGCTTTGCTGGCACCGGCAAATCGCATCCAGCCTACCCTAAGACACTGCACCCATGGAACTCTATACTCCTTATCCACCACCTCTGTAGGCTCGGACGTAGGCTCGGAGTACTTGATCCCCGCCCTCAGGATCTTACCATCACCGTTGTTGCCATCGTACCCGCTCAGGTAGGCGGTGATACGGTCTACCTGGTTTGACAAGGCTATGATCTTGGTAAGCACCAGCCCGCCTGCAACTGTCGTCTTGCCTTCATTATATGCGTCCAGCAGCCACTTGATGTCGTTGTCAGTGATCATACTTTCCTCAACCATCTTGGTGGCTTTTTTCAGGGCGTCTATGGCGGTGTTGGCGTTGGAGAGACCTTGTCGGAGCTCTTCCTCGGGGTTGCTCCAAGGCTCCCATGCGCTGTCATCCTTGGTACCTTGGCGGATAAGCACCGTTGAGTTTTGCAGGGTCACCTTTTGTTGCACCGGACCACCTGAACTATTACTCCAGTTACTTGTCGTCTCAAGCGTGCAGTAATACCCATCTCTCCACCCGGTGGGTATTCCGATGGCGGACTGCAGCTTAAACTCCTTGACGGTGGTCATCTTATAGTTCTCTCGATACCACTTTGGCGGCTGGTTATCGTTGCGGGTGTCCTTGACATCTAAGCCGTCACCTTTATCGCCCTTGGCACCTTTGGCTCCGTCCTTGCCGTCCATCACTAAGGAGATAACTGTAGCTGTAGGTGTGGTTGAGGATTGAGTAACCAGCAAGTACAGCTGTCCACTTTTACCGGTTTCTGTATTGGTTATAGACAGCCAGATGGTATCTCCAACCTTGGGGGCAGGCAGACTTAGATTATTTATCCAAGTGGTAGAAAAGCCCATCTTGGTGTATGCGTTGAATATAGACGAGCCCCACTTCCTATCTCCAAAGTATATAGTGGATGTGCCGGTATCGCCTTTTTCACCGTCTCTGATGTGTGGTACGAAGGCGTGAGCTACGGCTGTCAGTCCCTTGTAGGTGGCTTTTACTTCGATGTCTACGCCGGGTCCTTCGTAACCAGTGTCTGCAAGATCAAGGCCTTCATATCCTGCTCTCTGATCCCAATTGCTCCATCCTTTGCCGGTATTCTCGTTAAATCTGGTGACAAAATTATCTCGTATGACACTTGTTACATCACTGCCGTCATATAAAAAAGTTGGATAGACACCGTAATTCCCTAACACACCGTTCCTCAAATATCCTTTTATTCGTAGGGATGCGGTGAAGCTGTGCCCGTCCTTTCCTATCGCCTTGATGCCGGTATCTATATAATCTCCTTTGGCTGCGTCCCACTCACACCAATTGCCATTCCTCACAATTGGTGCTTTGCCATTGTCTCCCTTGGAGGTGCGTTTCGTGTCTACATACTTGCCCTCTGACGGCACATAGACCTCCCACGTGCCTTCATCATTGATTTGTGGTGGGTTGGCATTAATCGCATCTATCTCCGCCTGCACGTCCTCGGGGGCGGGTGTCCAGTCGGTGGCTTTGTTGCCTCGCTCGACTTTGACTACGGGATTTGAGCAAGGAAAACCGATGCGGATATAGGCGGTCTTTGCTGGTGGTGTCAGGGTCTTTGTGTAGCCTGCCGGTCTCTCACTCCAGTCAAACGACCAGCCTATAAACACCTTATCCTTATCGTGGTAATGTATGATCGGTACTGACACCCCGCCCTTCTTGAGCTTGAATGTCAGTGGCATTGCTCCGTCCCACTCGTGGTAGGTCGGGTCGTAGACAAAGTCTTTATACAGCATTACCTTGTAGTCCTTGTCTCCCGGGTTGCCTTTCTTAGATTCTCCATAAATATAGCCGGGTATCATCCTTGACATTACGGCAAGGTTTCGTCCACCTACCTGTATGTTATCAATTGATGCTTGCCGTGCTATCTCCAGCTGCTTGTTGAGGGTGGCGTAGGCATCCTTGTAGGTGGAGTAGCGCCTGTCCACCTCGGTCACCTCCGCCTTGGTGGCTACTCCGTCTGCAATAGCTGATGTGATGTACTTGGTGAGGTTGTCAACAGCTCCGGCACAGCTCACCTTGGCGTTGAGGAGGTCAGCAGAGTTGGCGAGTGAGCTATTGTAGAGCTTATCATACCTAGCTAGTACCCCTGACCACTCGGTGTTGACCACGTTGATGTAGCCCTTGATTTGTGTCGCTTCCTGCTGCGTGATTACTCCGTCCCTAAATGCTCCGTCTACGTATGTCTTTAGGTCGGCACTGGCTTTGTTCGCGTTCTCTACTCCATTACGCACTTTATCTATGTCCGCCTGCACGTCTTCTGGGGCTGGAGTGTATCCCTGATCTACATTGCCAACACGTATGTATGCATTTTTAACCTCTGATGGATAGATGTTATTCAGTGCTCCGCTATCGGATAACCACCCAACAATATGCGTATGCTTGTCCTCGGTTACTATCTTAGCTGTGTGCCATATGTGATGCCATTTCTTGCCTGCCAGATTGCTTTTTCGCGTACTGAAAAGAGTCTTTCTTGCTCCGTCACGATAGTTGTCATCTGTGTCTGTGACATACATCGTCAACTTAACCTGATTATCTAATCTATCATTGTCAAAATAGACATCATAACCGATGTTGACTTCCAGTTTATTGTTTCGCCGTCTGACATCTTCTGGTATTTTCATCCATACCCTATGATTTGTTGCCCTTTGCTCCCAGCCACTAATAGGTAGCAGGTTTCGCCCACCAACCTGTATCTCGCCGTCCAGCTCCTTGGCTTTCTTGACTGCGTCGGTGTAGGCTTGCTTGGCTTTGTCAATAGCAGCCTGCTCCGCCTCTGTCACCCGTCCGTCAGCGTACGCCTTGGCTTGTTCCTCGGCTAGGTTGGCTTGAGTCTTGGCGACAGTCAGTGCGTTTTGCTCTGCCTTGGTCAGTACTCCATCGGCGTATGCGTCTGTCTGCGTCTTGAGGAGCTTATCCTGAGCCTCGGCGTACTCCTTGGCGGTCTTTAGTGCGGCACTGCCTGCGTTGGTCGCCTGAGCGTTGGCATACTGCTCCCACGCCTCCTTGCTCTTGCGCTCACTCTCTGCAATCTCTATAGCTCCGATGTATCTCGTCTTGTCCTGCCAGTGGGAGCCGACAAACACCTCGGAGTCGGCGGTGGCAAAGAGCAGTGTCCCAGCCTTGTAAGACTTACCACCTACAGACATGTCGCTCTCCAGTATCCACGTGTCGCCTTTCTCGTACCTAATCGGCTTGGATAGATACGTGGTGCTCTTACCGTCTGCTGTGGATTGCGCCTCCTTTGCTTTTGACAGGGCTTGGCTCACGAGTGTATCGGCTATTTCCTGCCACTCAAACTTGGTGGTATACCGCCACGACTTACCCATGTGTGGTCCCTCTTTGTCTGTTGAGGTGTAGGTGTCCCCGATGTGGCGTGCCTTGTGTGCGTTGGTCGTCCAGTCGCTCTCGGGCTGCTTATCCGCAGCGGGGGCACCGGAGTAAAACCAGTTGGACACCTCGCCGTCGATCTGCTCCTGCTGCTCGGCAATGGTCTTTAGGATCTCGCCTATCTTAGCTGCTGCCTCCGCCGATGTGCCTTGGCTCTCCTTTTTCAGGGCTTCCAGCTCTGCAAGTAGTTCCTCCAGCCTTTTGTTTGCCGCTGTAAGTGCCTGCTCACGTGCCCGCACCGGTATCTCCTTGTCTAGGTATGCCACGATGCGGTCACCTCCGACACCCTGCGCAGTCTCACGCAACTGCTGCAGCTGCTCCACGGTGAGCGTTGCGCCGTTAGGGATTAGCAGCACCACTGCCGTTACAGACCGGTCTAGTGAGTCGTGCTTGACCCGCACAGTGCATACTTCTGCGGACTTGATCTCACCCTTAGGTTTGATGGCAAAAAACCACGGCTGATCGCTATACGGGCGAGTCACCTCAATAGCACCGGACTGCTCCGCTATGGAGAGTCCACCTGACATCTGCTTGGTGACATCAAAGCCTGATATGATAACGTGTACATACAGATGTGCAGTGCCGGAGCCGTTGATAACGTCCCCTGACACCGTGTACTTGAGCTCTGCAGAGGTAGGATCGAGCGGTGAGACATACCGCCATGTGTTGTCGTCAAAGTCAGGTACTGTGTTTGTATTTTTCAGTGCCTGCCACACTAAGCCATTATGCACCACTCGGTCCCCACGCTCATAGGCAGTACCAGATGAGTAGATACCCTTATCGACGCTGATGTCGGGTATATCCTCCACTCTTGTTGGCGTGATACGTTTACGTGCCAGCCCGCTTGTCTTGTCATTGATGATGTAGTTATACTTGCGCCTCGCCATACCAATCTGTATCTAGTATTTGTTGTAATTCTAGTTCCGCCCGACTCTCTCGCACGCTAAACCTCGAGGATGTGAGCCAAAAAAGCTTGTCCCCGTAGCTGTACACCTGCCCCAGTGGATCCTCAGCTATGGTCAGCAGTGCATGCTCACCCCTAGCTCCGTAGAGCTTGAGCAGAGCCTCCACCACCACCTCCCAATGCTGTTTGTTGCTTATCTCCTCCACCCGCTTATACTCGTTGCTTTGCCGTGTGTAGGTCCACGCAGGTAGTTTGGGCCATGTGCCAACGATGGCATCATAGCTGATCTCCTCGGTCACCTCAGGCGACACATAGGCTTGTATCTCCAGTGCCTGCTCATCTCCCGGTAGATCCTCCGTAATAACTATACCCTGCAGGATAAGTCCTCCCGGCTGTGGCACGTTTATCTGCGACATAAGTCGCCAGTACTGCACAAGTGGAGCTGCAAGTTCTTCGTTAATACCGGTTAGCCATGTTTCAAGCGGGAAGGTATATTTCAGCTTCCAATCTGATTCCGTAATTCTGTCCTTGCCGACAGAGAAATAAATACCATCATATACCTCCACACGCACACGGCTGTTGGATAGCTCGCTATCCGGTAATGGTATATTTATACCCTTTGGCTCGCTCTTGTAGTGTCCGTTGTCTTCCTTGTCCAGATCGGCAACACTGTCGGCGTATGTTGTGCAGTTTGCCGGGGCCTCCGAAAATCCGCCATGCCTGTACATGAGTTTAGTCGTCACGTCATCCAACACCCACTCCGACCCGCTCCAGTACTTTTTACTGCCATCGTGATACTCAAGAGTTATGCGGGCCGGGATATTCAGAAACAGATCGATACTGTCAAAGTGCCTGGCTGTATATAGGTACTGCATGCGGCTCTTACTCCACAGCGGTTGCACAAAGTGCGCAAAAGCCGATATATGGATCATCTCAGATCCCACTCCAAGAGGTTTGCTCAGTTGCTCCACCAACTTACGTCCTATATCTGTCGGCTTGCCCGCACTGTACGTGGGTGGCACCCACGTCTTGTAATGCTTGGAGTCCTTAACCAGTATACCATACGTGTATCTGTCGCTATCTGGGCTTGTATAACCAAATCCACGGACTAGATCCGGAACGCCTGTGAACGTATGGTCGGTATTGCCAATACTCCACTCCCTATATCTCACTCCGTCCGCTCCTGTCTCCTCTATGCCTGAGAGATCGACCACCTCGCCCTTGCTCTCTCGCTCCGTAGCTCCGGACTGTCTGTAGTTGATCGTGTTGTACACCCGTCCAAGAGAGGTGACGTTGTCCTCGCCATAGGTGTAGCGGATCTTTTGAGGGGTCAGCTGCGTATGCCGCAGCGGACTGTCAAAGCGTATGGCCCCGTACTGACGTACAGTGGAGCACAGCGTTTTGGCGACTAGCTCCAGCAGGTCGTACTTACTGCTGTCGTCATCCAATAGCCCTGTGTCCACATACTGGTCAGAGACACCGGCCACTGCATGCGCACCATCCGTCTTGATGGGTACTCCATACGCACCCACCGTCTTAGACAGTGCCTCCCGTATGCTGATGATTCCCTCGGGTGTGTAGCGGGACAGCTTGAGCGGGCGAAAGTCGCCAAAGCTAAGCTCAGCTCTATACCCACGCTCGTAGGGCTCCGGCACCTCCACCCCCTCGACATCGAGATACCCTCCCCACACCGGGTGATTGTCTCTGCTGATGAGTATACGCACGGTGTTGGTATCGCTCATCAGTAGCTTGGTTAGGTTGTCCTTGGCGGTGCAGTAGAGGCGCACGATACACCTCGTGGACTGTACTGCGTCCACTATAGGGGTGACACTGTCCGTGATCAGCTCTATAGGCTGTGATGAGATCAGCCGCCACTCATCAGGTGACGGGGTGACGGCTGAGATTATATCTACCTTGTAGCGGTGTCCGTTGACACTTGTTAGCTCTGTGCTCCACATACTCTGATAGGTTAGGTACGGCTTGCCCGTCGTCCGTGCTTATTGAGCACACCGACCAGCTCCTCGCCTCGGATCTTAAACTCTACACTGCCACCGACTCCTCCGCCTACGTCCGCCCGGTCTATGATATGACCAAGCCGGGTCTGCTGTGCAGAGTTGAGCACCAGCTCGCCTGCGTTGAGCCGTGCCAGTATCTTGTCCCCGGTGTGGCTCGCTCCCCGCACCACACCTCCACTCTCAAATTTGGGCATATTCGCCATCGCTGCGATCACCGCTGCTATAGCACTCACCGCCATTATGGCTCCTACCACGGGGATATTGGCGACAGAGGCTCCTGCACCGGTGATGGCATCCTCCGCCTGCGCCGTAGCCTTAGCTTTGTGAGCCAGTGTCAGTGCCTCGATAGCTGGGATAGCAGCACCAACAGCCGACAGCACCGTACCCATCCACTGAGTAATAGAGGTAATAGCATTATCGCTATCACCTGCGATGGAGCCAATGGCAGCTCCTAGGCTTCCAAAGCTGTCTACCAGCTTAATGTTGGCACTGAGGATATTGTCTAGGTTCTCCGTTGGATCAGGCAGCTCAGGTATCTGGATGGTGTTTTCCACGGAGGCGACAGACCGCACCTCTTTAATGTCCGCCTGCTTTTTACCGATCTTGTCACGGATAGCTCTGCGGGTATCAGCGTCTCCGGCATTGATCAGATCAGACTGCAGCTGCTCGATCTCTCGCTCAATCTCTGCAATGATCTTGGGTGTACGCAGCAGTACCGGCGTAATGGGTACGGTCATGGGCTTGCGTAGTTGCAGCTCCTGACGCTGCCCGCCATCTGTATCTCGCAAAAACTCATCCGTACGGAAAGGATCTGCCTCTACCTTTGGATGAGCACCAGCTGAAACATTTTTTTTCGTCTCACTGTCAAGATACCTCCTCAGTCTCGTCATGCGCTTCTCAAAGGATGAGGCTATTTGCTCATAACTCTTCCCCTCTTTTAGATACTTTTGATTTTCCTCCCTCTCCTCGTCTTTTATGCCGTCTTGTATTTCGTAGATTTTATAATGATCGGGATAACGCTTTTTAAGGCGTTCCATCTTTTGTCTCAAGTTGTCTAGTTCCTGCTGATGCTCATCATTCCCATAGGATTTTGCCTGTACACCCATACCACCAAATGCAACCTTATTTAAGTTGTCAAGTTGCTTTATCCGTTTTCCAACCTCGTCTATCTGATCATATATGCGACCATCTCTTGTAAGTGTGTGCTTTTGTGTGCTTCTGTATATTTCCAAAAGCCTATCGTCCATCTCGACACCTGCTGACTTACTCATTCCAGCCTTAAAAGCGTTTTCACTTTCCTTGGCTAGAGCCTTCATGTCTGATCTGTACTGATTTGCTTTTTGAGAGAGCTCGTCGTATAACTTTTTACGCTCACTTAGTGGAGTGTTGGAGTCTTGTATCTGAGTGTATAAGTCGTTGAACTCTATTTGCATTTGCTCAATTTCAGGATCAAATGCCCACTTCATATCCCCCAGAGTGTCGATTATATCGTAAAAGTCACGACCATAGTTAATTGCCGTCTTCATCCCGTCTAGGAAATTACTCCAATCTCCGGTGGCAAGTGTTTGAAAAAAATGCTCTACACCTGCATTTGCACCATATATGGCACGCTGCAGTTCATCAGCTGTGGACTGTGTCGACTCCACTGTCCGCCTAAACCCCTCAACGACAGTCTTTCCACCACCAAAAGCTAACCCAAGTGCTCCTAACTTGGATTTGAGTGCACCAAGTGTTGCGCCAAAGTCATTTGACCCTTTGTTTGTTTTATCCAGACGTGCTTTTAGCTTGTCCGTCTCTCGCTGCATAGACTTCATCCCGGCTGCAAAGCCCTCGTCGTATGCCTTAATTTTTACTTTTATCTCGGTGCCTGCCATTACTGTAGTGTCTGTCTGATCTCCTCTATTACCGCACTATCCTGAGCCTTCATCTTGTCTACGTCAATAGGCTCAATCTCATCCATCCCCTGCTCCTCCCACGGAAACGTCCCAAAGTCTTCCAACTGTAGCTCGTCACGTGACCACGGCTGGGCAATCAGTAGACGCTGTATGCGCTGCTCGCTCCGCAGGTGGATGTCACGATACCCGAGACCCTGGACCAAAATACGGCACAGCCACAGCGGGGTATCGTCCAATACCTCACTAAGGCCGTAGCCGTTGGATGTCAGGATCTGGAGTATCTGAGTCATTGTCAGTCTTTTTTTTTACCCGTGTCGTCCTCCGTGTCCATCATGTCGTCGGGACGTGCGGACTGCTCCAGCCACGATGAAAACTCTGTGACCGCCTCCGGGTGCTCGTCCAGATAATCGTATACCTCGTCCGCCGTCGGACACTTGGACTGACCGCTCCTAACACTTGGTGCCGTGATGACAGCTCCAAGTATTAGTGCGATCAGGTCGGTGTACCCATCTAACGCAAAGGGCTTGCCCGTAATACCCTCAAACGCTACAAACATGCGTAGCGAGTATTTGAGCTCTATGTCCAGTATCTTCATCGTCCGGATCACTCTGCGCCTTTGCCTACCGTAAGATTCCCACTGCCGGTAAATGTTGCAGACAGCGTAGCCGCACCCTCTGCCGGTGCGTTACTCGATACAGCGGTCACCTTGGCCTTGCCATATACACCTGCACCGGGCTTCCACGGGGTTGAATCGGTCAGCCCGTCATCGTTGGGGTTAGCCACGATGTGGTAACCGATAAGTACCTCAGTGTTGTTCTGCAGAGCCTCAAGCAGCTTGGTTAGATTGCTCATGTCGTCGGCAAGGATGTTGCTTGTAGACATGGTCCAGTCCGTACCGGTTAGCTCGGTGATACCCGTTTTGGGTGCGTCTTTGTCCGTTACCTTCTCGGTCGTTGCGTTAACGGATACGTCACAACTGGTGGCGTACAGTATGGTGCCGCCCTCCTTGGGTACGCCTGTGCCATCAAGGTTCAAAAATATGCGGACCTCTCTTCCTTTCTGTCTCTTGTTCATGTGTCAATACTGTAATTAAGTTCTTGTATATAGATTTTATCGTCAATTGCGTAAGCCTCGCCTGCACTGACCATCCGTGCACGGAGTTTGCTGTGCATGAGATCGTCTACCTTTTCCGCCAGCTCTATAGCCTCAGCGTAGGAGTTGGAGACAATAGACAGACCAACCTGCACATACTCTACGTAAGTGTCTTTGTTGTACTCCCGGGTGATAGCGTCACGGTTGTACACTGCAAACGGGGCCGGAGTGTCCAACCCTGCATACTGCGGATACACACGCCCTGAAAATAAGTCTTTCAGTACCCTATTGAGGTCCAGCCCTATACTTAGTGCATTCATTTCTGTATCTTCTTTTCCAGTGCTGCCAATATCTCCTCTTTCATCGAGTTAACCACCTGCTGCTCTCGTTGTTCCACGGCACGTGAGAAATACCGTCCTTGTTGTATGGATCCCCTGTTGTACCCTTTGCCGGTGCGTCTGAGCTTCGTTCCACGCTCGAAAAACAGTGCCCGAAAGTCGGTGTTGTTATTGCGTGTGCGGATAGTCACGGTTGTATAGGGGTTCTGCGTCCGTTGCCAAAACATCTTGGATACCACCACAGGTAGGTTGCGTACCACCATCGAGTAGTTGCCCTTGCGCTTGCGTACTTGGTTGAGTCGTAGCCCTCCGAGCTGACCGCTGCGACCGTCCGCTGTGCCGGATACCAGCGACCGGAAGTTGCTTTTGGTCTGGCTCAGTATAGGATTTGTAGCACGCCTAGTGGCTGTGCCTACCGCCCTACGCAGATCTTTGGAGGTTAGGCTCTTGACCAACTCCTCCACCTCGGACGTATCTACATCTATGCGCTTGCTATGATCACTCATTGACTCGCTGTGTGGTAATGATGAGCCGCCTTGTTTTGCGGTTGTACTCTATGTCCTCAATACTGTACACACTACCCGAGTAACGTATGCGATTAGGATAATCAATACGCTGGAAATAGTGGAGCTCAAACTCTATAATACGACTCGCAAAAGCCTCTTGACTGGATAGTTCCAAACGCCCACCCTTGTGGTTGACGTTGGCTCTCGCTTTGCGGTCCACTACCCAGCGGTCATCCGTACCTCCGTAGCGACTGCTCACGCTCTCACGCCGCAGTATCTCTACAACAGTATTAAGTAACCCTGCTTTCATTTCGAGTAGTCACGGATAAGGGCACAGAGGCGGTCAAACCCTACGGGGTGAGGATTAACACTCGCCCCGACTATCGTACTCTCTCGCTGTGCGTAGTAGTCACCGACTAGGAGCAACACAGCTCGCTTTGCGGTGCGCAGCTGCGTACCCTCCAGCGTATCTATGTCCACACATGCCTGCTGAGCGACTATCGCCTCGCAGTCCTGTATAAGACCCTCGATATACCCGTCGTCGTCGACAAAGTACTCGTCAATGTTTAGGTGCTTTTTTGCCTCGTCTAGTGTTACAATCACGGCTAAAAAGATAGATAAGTATCCGGGCAGTACAGGCCACCCGGATACTTAGTGGTTAAGTGGTTATACAGATGGGGTTGCTGTCGGCTCCTTGATGGCTCCGATGATACGTGCGTCGTCATCGATAAAACCTGCGTCCCAGTAGGTGTTAAGGATAAAGCGCACAATACCCTCGTGAGCTCTTGTGTATGGGTCACGGGTGATCTCCATACCGCCCCAGTTGCCTAGGAAAAACTTGGCCCAGTCTGCAAAGACCATTGCCTCGGCTCCGGACACTGCGCCAACTCCGTTAGAGGTGCACACCTTGTAGCCCAAAAAGTCGGGGTTGCGGTAGTCAGTCAGAGATCCAAGATAGTTAACACCCATAGGAGTAGAGGACAGCAGAGACAGCCCTGACGGGGTGGTAACGAAAGACAGCGCACCGCTTAGGGTGTTGTTCTTGCGCAACCCGTTGACAAATGTATTGATCAGATTCTTGCGGGTTGCCTCTACAGTGCTGTTCTTGAGGTTGGCAGTGGTGAACAGAGCCTTTGGGGCGTTAGCAATATCCGTTGTACCTAGGATCGTGCTCTCCAGCTTAGCCCGGATAGCATTACGCATGAGGTTAGCGATATACTGCTCGACATCCTCAGAGGACTGCTTAAGCAACTGCACAGACACGTCTACACGAGTGGAAAGTCGCTTAGGCGAAAACTCTCGGCTCTCGAAAGTCAGCTTCTCCGCCTCCTTGGGGTCAATCTCGCCCTTCCACTCTGCGCCGATCTTGCCACCAGTGACATACTCTACGTTGCCGACTAAACCAGTCTGGATACGGGCTCCTGCCTGTGAAAATACTAGATCATCCGCTAGCGGGTTGATAAAGCTTGTTGTCTTCTCCACCAGTCCATCTGCCTTGGCTGTACCCGTCACGGTCACCTCATTGGCCCGGAAGTCGCTAGGGATAGAAAATCCACCCACAGTCTCCACCATGGCGTGGTGGAACTCATACTTTCCTCGTGAGTCTAGTCTTTCCAGCTCTTCGCTCTTCTTCCCACTGATAACGGATCTTAGTACATCCATCAGTCCCGGCTCCTTGCGGGTCTCAGGCTTGATATGTACGCCCTTGAAGTCTTTCCTCGTTTCGTTCTCAGCGTTACGTTTTTCCAATTCAAAGGTGATCTGCTCAATGTCGTACTTTAGCTCTCGGGCCTCTGTTAACTCCTCGTTGGTGAGCTCCCGCTCGTCAGAGAGCTTGCGCAGCTCCTGCTGTCTTGCCGTCTTCTCACCTCGTGCTTCCATGAGGTCAGCAAGTTCCATCTTCTTCAGTTCTTCCAGTTTCATAGATAAAAAATTGATTTGTTGTTATTATTGGTTGGTTTATTTTCTCTTTGTTCTGCTTTTTCTTGCTCTTTGATCTTCTCCAGACTCCGCACCGCTACAGTCGTTTGGCTATATGCCGGGTCATAGACCGGGCTAACATCGTAGAGCCCATCAATCTTAGTTATCGTGCGCTTATACTTTCCTTCACCCATCTTCTCCCACTTGTCACTGGACACGGAAAACGCAAAGCTACTGCCCGTAATATCTCCACGTCTTAGACCCTCTAGTAGCTCATCACCCAGTGCGGTTTTTGGGGCTTCAAAGCGGTACTTTAGTCCCTTCTCGTCAATAGTGAGCTCCAGCGTTCCCTCGCCGTTTTTTGACCTTGCTAGGATCCCTCGGCTAGGGTTGTGGTTGAGCCACGCCTTGACATCGGATATTTCTATAACCCCGTCAAAGGCTCCGGGGGAAATTCTCTCGATGAACTCGTCGTACAGTAGCTCGGAGTCGGTGTCAAAGAGTGCGGCGTACCCTTCCACCGTCCTGCTCTCGGTCGTGTCATCCTCTTTGCGGAGGTACACCGGGGCAATACCCAGTGTTCTTTTTTCTACTTCATTCATTGCTTTCTGTATCAGTTTTTATGTTTGTGTCTGTATCTGTGTGGGGCTGTGTCCCCAGATCCTTTAACTTGGTCATATTGACCTGTATATAGGCGTCATCGCCACCCTCGATCTCGTCAAAACCGAACTTTTCTCGTACCTCGTTGGGGGTGACCGCCCCTATCGTTGCCAGTGAGCGGTAGAGGTTGACCTGTGCGCTCGTGTCGCCTCGGCGAAAACCGCTTGTGTCAAAGTCTATACGGTAGCTCTTACGGGCATTGCGTGGTAGGATCTTGCGCCAAAACTCCAGCTCTATCTTGGTGAGGTAGGGGCTGAGCGTGTCGGTCAAAAACGCCAGATCCACCGCCTCTACTGTTGAGTAACTGGACTTGGTCAGGTCGTGTACCTTGACCGGGGAGACATTGAAAAATCGGCAGATCTCTGGGACCGAAAACGCTCGGGTCTGTAGTAGCTGAGCGTCTGCCGGGTTGATGGTTATCTTCTGGTACTTCATCCCGTTTTCAAGCACTGCCAAACCGGTAAGTCCTGAGGTAGAGAGGCTGAAATTTTTTTGCCACTCCTTGCGGATCTCCTCTCGCTGCTTATCATTGAGCCGTGCCGTCTCGCTCGTGAGGATCCCAAAGCTACCTCCACCGGTCGTGTAGTAGTGGTTTACCTCCTGCTCTACCTTAGACGCTAGGTTAAGCGAGTGGCGAGCGTAGGTCAGTGTACTTACACCCTTAATCCCATCGTCCGAAAAGTTGCGTATATGGATCATATCACCCGCCGGCACCTGCTGCTCCAGCCTTGCATTGTAGTAACCGATTATCTTAGTCCCGTTACTGTCTAGGATAATCGTTACATCATTGGCGTGCCATAGCTCCAGCTCCGCACCGTACCCGGTGTGAGGGTTGCGTATCACCTTGGCGTACCCATTACCCTGCAGTAGAGTAGAGATCACCAGGGCCTTAACAAAGTCAAAGCGGGTCTGGTTATCGTTTGGGGTAAAATTGAGCATATAGTACAGATCATCCTGCGGAGCTCGTACCCGCCTACCATCTGATTTTTGCACCTTGTACGGTATGATCGGCAACTTGGCGATCGCACTGCTGATCACATCCACGCAGGCAAATACGGTGCTTAGCCCCATCGCCTGAGTTGGCCCCAACCGATCAGGCGGAGTCACCACAGATATAGGGAGCATGTCGCCGGTGCTGCGCTGCTCATTAGTACCACCAAAAAAGGTCCTTATGTTGTCAAGTAATCCCATTATATCCCTGTCTATACCCTATTGGACAAAAGTGTAGACCGTTTTTGCCCCAAAAATGTTAAATAACGCTATATATTCAAGTATTTAGTTGGTGAAGTGGAAACTTATTGGTATATTTGTAGTGTTGAAAGGGCAGGGGATGCTCAACAACAAAAGATCATAGACATGAAAAATTTTGATAGAGTTTTGGAAGTCTCGAAGAAATACTTCCTTGGATTTACAATTCATCCTGAAACGCTCGAAAAACCAAAGAAAGGATACGGAGTGTCACTCCTTGAAACACAAAACTGCTTTGGTATCGAAGGACTGAAAAAAGCGTACCAAGTAGCACTAGAAAGAAACTGCTACATCGGTGGATGGAGAAACCCAAAAAACAGCAAGTACTACTACGATGCGACAGTAGTCGTCGAAGACTACGACGAAGCCATAAGACTGGCAAAAGAGAATAAGCAACTAGCAATTTATAATTACACAACTGGAGAAACAATTACAATAGAAGAATAACAAACCGAGCATCCCCTACCCCTTTCTTCTTTTTTATCATGGAAAAAGAAAAGCTATCACAGGCACAGATAGACACCTGCATTGCGCTGTACGCAAAGGCGGGGATAGCCATCACGGAGCTGGACGAGACAACGGTGAAGGTGCACCAGGTGGATACAGACGGGTACCTCCTCACTCAGAAACAGCTGGTAGAGCGTGGAAAGAAGCTCTATCCAGGCAAGACGATCATCCCGGTCGTCTACTCGCTCAGTGTGGACTCAATCACGCCCGACTGGGTAAAGGAACAGATGAAACGCTACGGGATCTACCAAAAGGACTTAGTCAAGCAACTAGCGATCAACAAAAGCACCATCAGTAAGTACCTCTCGGGGGCAGTGGGGATGACCAAGAGTGTACGGGCATTGTTCTTTTACTACTTCCTGACCTTTGAACAAAACAACCTATTTCGGGAGCAGATTGTGAAATAAAAAAAATACCCGGCACGTAACTAATACGCACCGGGTAAGGGTAATCCCAAAAAACATCTCTCTAGATAGAGATCTACTTGGGTACAATCTCCAGCTTGTACCCGAGGTAGTCGAGGTAACGCTCAACCGACTTGAGACGGGCTGTCTGCTCGCCCGTCTCGAAGCGTGTGACGGCATTGCATGAGCTAAAGATGCCGTCCTGCATTACTCTGTACTTACTCAGCCCCTGCTCCTCACGGAGCCGCCCTGCTTGTTGTTGTATCTCTTCTGCTGTCATCTCGTCTCTGACATCTTGGTTAGCTCTCCACGTTGATGGAAGTAACCGATCCAGAATGTCGCCCAGTCTTCTGGGGAGAAGCGACTCCTGGGGAAGCCGTCAGCTGGCACCTTGTCCATAATTTCACTGATAATCTCGTCCAGATCATCTGTTACCCCATCCATGATGTGACGGAGTCCGAGGAAGCTCCCGAGGATCATGTTTGGTGCGTTTTGCACCTCATCCACTTTTTCCTCGGTTGTCAGTCTTGCCTTAATGCCATTGTTGCGAATCTCTGCATCTCTCAGTACCGCTACCAGTCGCCCTGAGAGGTAAGCGATGTTGTCGTTTTTCTTGTCTAGTGCCATTGTCTTAATTTTTTTTGGTTAGTATTTGGTTGTGGCGGGGCGACTAACTCCGCCCTGCCTGCCTGTCTTATGCTTGCATTTTTGTACCCATCCAATGCTTGTAGAGTTCTTCGATCGAGTCGAACTCTAGTATGATGTCAGTGCTGGCGTAAACTTTCCAGCACAAGTTTTCCATCCACTCGCATGAGGTGTTTTCCAGTATGCACTCAACGTAATCTAGCAGTATCGATGGGTCGTTGTCATCCTCCTGGTCGTATTCTGACATGATACGATCGATATCCTCTTCTGACCAAAAGTTTGTGAGGATATCCTCTACGATGTCTCTAACGTCTGAGAGGTTAGATATTAGCCCCACGTGGATTGAGGTGGAGCACTCTGAGATTCTGTCCGCCAACCTCATCAGCTCCTTTTCATAGTCTGACGAGGCTGCAACGATTGTTCCGTCTCCGTTAGCTTGGCTGTACCTTACGTAGTAGTAGTCAGTTGTTGGGTAAGTTTTTGTAGTAGTCATAGTAGTATTTGTTTGTTGTTTGTTGTTTGTTGTTTGTTGTTTGTTGTTTGTTGTTTGTCGTTTTTGTTAATTGCTCGGATGGGTATCTCTCCCCCTTTGATGTCACAAAGGTACGCAAAGTTTTTTATACTACCAAATTATTTGCCCATATTTTACCGACAAATAACAAAGACTACTATATATCTCTTAGCAGATAGACACCCAAAGCCTCCAGCATGGCGATGACACCGTCTATTTTTTTGAATTTGCTACTTTTGTCAGGCTTGGCGTTGCCGTTATGGTCCACCCGCAGGTCAACGTTGCTAAAACAGTACCTCGTGATGGGGTTGTGATCAATCACCGCCTTACCGCTGAGGATCAACCGCTCCAGCTCCTTGGTCGGTCTGTTAAAGTTGCCGATACTCTGAGAAAAGGGCACCATAGGAAGTGCGGCATTGGTCGCTGAGGTGGCAAACTGGGTCGCATTCCAGCTGTCGTATCCTATGGCTTGTATCTGCGTCCGCTCATCCTGAGCCAGTATATCCTTTAGGATGTACTCGTAGTCCACTACGTTGCCGGGGGTGGTCTTGAGGTGGCCACGCCGTACCCACTCACGGTACTGCACCGCTAGCTCGCTCTCATTGATAGCCTCACTCGGCAGGTAGTAGTCCGTCCTAAAATAGTACTTGTCTTTGTCCCGGTCCACTGCCAGATAGCCTACCGCCGTGAGGTCGGTTGTACTTGATAGGTCGACACCGCAGTAGATGTCCGGGTAACGCTCGTCATAGTGGTCCTCGATCACTACCGGCATGAGGGTCTTATGTATTGCCTTGCTCGGAATCCACGTCTCCCGGCTATCCATCCACTCATTGAACGTCTTGGTACGTATACCTACCTCGAGACTTGGAGAGGTGTCCGCCTTGGTCACTTGAGTACGCAAAAAGCGGGGGTTGACGCTCACGCCTAGGTTAGGCGTACACTTGGGCCAGTTGGCTTCGTCCCGCCAGTCGTCGTCCTCATCCATCGTGTATATAAACGCCCAGAGGCTGTCGTCCACGCTCACCCCGCCTAGCACGTCCAGACAGGTCTCCCGATACTGATAGCACGGCAAATTTTTGTCAAAGCCTGCAGTGGTGATGATCACCTCCAGCGGGTTCTTGCGGTTGGCTTGCGAGGACTGGAGTACGTCCTTGACCTGCGTATCCTTGGCAGCGTGGAACTCGTCAATCAAGTACATGCTGGCGTTGTAGCCGTCCAGCCGAGACACGTCGGTGGCAAAGACATTCATTTTGCTGTTGGTCTCGTCAAAAAATAGCTCCTTGCGCAGGGCTCGGAAACGCTTACGCTTGTTGGTATTGAGCCCCGTCGCAAACTTGCTCGCAAAGTCAAAAGCAATGCTCGCCTGCTCTCTACTGTTGGCGACCATATCCACCTCGGCACCGTGGACACCGTCCCCGATCAGGTGGTAGAGGCACAGACCTGCGGCAAAAGCGGTCTTACCATTCTTTCGGCTCACCTCGATGTAGACGTTATTACAGACTCGCACCCCCGTACCTCGGTAGTAAAAACCGTAAATACATGCCACAATGAACTGCTGCCACGGCTCCAGCAAAAACGGCTTGCCCGCAAAGGAGTCCTTAAAGTGCCGGAGGATACCGAAAAAGCGGACCACACGATCCACCGCCTCGTGCCTGAACTCTATATCCTCTCGCTCCTGCCACTCGATGAAGCGTCTTGCAGCTTGGCGCATCGGCTCACCCGATGGAATCGAACCGTCGAGGATTCCTCGGGAGTACGCAGCGTATGTCGGTTCCTTTTTTGCCATTACAGGAAGTCCGCCAGTGGGTCATCGTCCGCATCAGACTGCACTATGGGGAGGTTGCTGCGACTCTTGATGGTCAGCCCCAGCTCTTTCATCACCCCTAGGCATTGATTAAAAGCTTGGTGCCGTACATTGACCGCAGGGTGGGTCTTGAGCTCGCCGTACCGATTAGTCGCCGTCACTCCGTCCTTGCGTATCTGAGCATCACTCTGGCAGTAGAGGTTGTAAGACCCGCACAGCAGGTCGAGAGCCCCAAGGTCTATCGTCTCCACCGCCTCGGTGGCGTTAAGTTTGTCCATTACCTCAGCCATAAAACGCTTGCAGCGGTTGTGCGTCTGTGGCGGACAGGTGTATTTTATCGGTTTCCCTTTATTGGCGTTATTTTCCTTGCATTTCATAGGTATATATTTGGCTTTTAATTGGTTATCGTTTGTTTCTTCTTTTTATCATTTTTCTAAACAATTGGCTCTCAGAGGTTTCAAAATCACAGTTGGTGAGAGAAAGACTGGGTGAGGGGTTAGCACCCATCCCGCAAAAATCTTTTTTACCCCCCCCCATCCCCTTAATTAGAGGGACGGGGTACCACCTATCCCCCTGCTTCTCTGTGTGTTCCACGAGTGAAGCGCAACTGTTCCACGAGTGATCGGTCATTGCTCCTTGGCGTGGTGCGCTCCGTGGCACTTCTTGCAGATACTCTCTAGGTTCTCGTAGTCATACGCCAGTGCGTCCGCCTCGTCCGGGTCCACGTAGCCGGCAAAGCTGACGATGTGGTGCACCTCATCTGCAGGGGTGATCCGACCGTTACGCAGGCACTCCTCGCAGAGTGGTTGATCTCGGAGCTTGGACTCCCGTAGACGCTTCCATCGCTGCGTGTTGTATACTCTGCGTCGCCGCTTGTGCATCTCGGCATTGACGGTGTGACGTGGCCGCCTAGTCCTCTTCGGTTTGTAGATCCATGCCATTGTTGTTGTACTCTATTGTTTTCTGTTGTTCTATTCGGTTGCCCTTACGTAGGGCGTTGTACCTTGCCCGCACCTTTGCCAGTGCGTTGTCCTCGGTGATCGGCTCTGCGCTGTCGCACACTTGGAGGATCGCTGTATGCAGGTCATCCTCTTGTGTGCGGGCGTTGACCACCACGTGCCTACCCGTCCCCGTTAGTATCGCACGGATCGTCGGGTAGCAGATCCCTATAACATCCCAGTTGTTTTGCTCGCTCTCTGTACTCATACCTGATCCGTCCATCGTTGTTGTATACCTCCGACATTAGTCGCTCTACTCCCATGCGCATTAGTGTAGACTGGTTCAGTCCCAACATATACGCTGCTTCTTTTACTCGGCGATAGGTGTACTCGCTGAGGCGTATCTTCACCACCTCTGTTTTGGCATCTTTCTTCATAGGCTTAGCTCCTCCCTCACTGCTTCCAGTACTGCCGACTGTGTGCTCTCCTTACCGCCTAATACTTGCAGTATGCGCTCGTCTATGGTACCTTTGGCGATCAGGTGGTAGATCTGTACCTGCTCGGTCTGTCCCTGTCGGTGCAGTCGGGCATTGTACTGTTGGTAGAGCTCCAACGACCAAGTGAGGCTGTACCAGATGATGGTATGCCCGCCACTCTGCAGGTTGAGCCCATGCCCGATACTTGCCGGGTGACCTATGCCTACACGCAGGTTGCCCGCTGTCCACGCCCGCATACTCTCCGCACTGTCCAGCACCGCCACACCCTTAGTACCTCGCAGGGCGGCGAGGATCCGATTCTTGTCGTGCTTGTACTCATACGCCACCAGCACCGGTCCGTCCGCAAACTCGACCAGCTCCAGCAGGGCATCAATCTTAGCAGTGTGTATCTCCCGGTAGTAGTCCCCGTCCACATACACTGCACCGTTGGCGTACTGCCGTAGCTTGTTGGCCAGCACCCCGGCACTGTCCGCCGTGAGCGTCCCCTCCGGTAGCTCTAAGATCATCTCTCGCTTGTACCGCTTGTAGTCCTCCATCACACTGTCAGGTAGGGACACCGGCAGGTCTATGTAGTGCACCGGGGGTAGATCTTTGCTGTCGTCACGGGTCATGCTCATGGTGATGTCGCTGATAGCCTCTGTGATCTGCTCCAGTGCGTAGGGCAGTGCGATCCACTCATACACCACGTACCCTTTGCCCTTGCCGGGCCTAAACCACCTCATCCTGTAGCGGGTCAGGTTCTTGCCCAGTCGCTCGCCCTTGTCCAGTAGGTAGATCTGGCTCCATAGGTCCATCAGACTGTTGGGTGCCGGGGTACCCGTCAGTCCCACCACACGGGTAGAGGAGGGTAGTTTTCCACGTAGGGCTTTGAACCGCTTGGAGTCTGGCGACTTGAAGCTTGAGAGCTCATCAATCACGCACATATCGTAGGTCCACGGAAAATTGTTGCAGAGCCACGTCACATTGTCCCGGTTGATGGTGTAGATGTCCGCCTTAGCCTCTAGTGCTCTCTTACGCTCCACTGCCGTACCCACCGCCACGGACACGGTCAGTCCTCGCAGGTGTGCCCAACTCTCTACCTCGTTTGTCCATGTGTCCCGTGCCACACGTAGCGGAGCTATCACCAGCACCGACCGCAGCTCAAAGTCTTGGTACATCAGGTCCACAATGGCGGTCAGCGTGCTTGCCGTCTTACCTAGTCCCATACCTAAGAAAAGCCCGCACTGCCTGTGGTCCTTGATGTACTGCACTGCCCGCACTTGGTACGGGTGTAGATCGTCCCGTGTCAGCATACCATCTTTGTCTTGGCGTATCGGACCACCTCCTGCACCCCCTCGTAGCTGTCTACCACGAAGCAGACAAAGCCCAGCTCCCGCAGTTGCTCGTGTCTGTACTCCTGTATCAGTCTTGGCTTTTCTCCCGGTGCTTTGAGCTCCACCCATACCACTGCTCCGCCGGGTATCAACACCAGCCTGTCGGGCATACCTACCGTATGTAGTGGTACGTACTTTAGGGCTTGGCACCCTATCTTCTTGAGCTCCGACACCAGTCGCTCCTCGATCTCCTTTTCTCGTCTCATCGTTTCGTCTGTTTTTCTGCTTTGCATCTTTTTGCCTCAAAAAAGTTGCAAGGATAATCCTTTGTATATCTGTTAGTTATATCTCTGCTTGCAACTTTGCATCTTTTTTTGGCAAACTTCCTATACGCGTGTACATATTTACATATACTTATGTATATCACTTTTATTCTTTTAATAGGAAAAAAAGATGCAAAGATGCAAGTACACAGTTAACACTCTGATTAGTAATTGATTGTCCTTGCATCTTTTCTAAAAATGCAAAAGTTGCAAAGTTGCAAAGTTGCAAGCAACACCCCACTTCTCTTCTTCTCTCAAAACGGTAATTCATCGTCCACGGTCAATCTGTTTTGTTCCACCTCCTCCACGTCTCCTACTCGCTCGAGTAGATTAACTTGCCCATACTCAGACACTGTACGCCTGCCTATCTTCTTCCAGCCGTCCAGCTTGCCCAGTGTCCGTGACGCTATATTGGTAGTGTACTTGTTGCCACCGTCCAGCTCGGACAGCCACTCGTTCCGAAACTCCTCACCGCAGACAAACCTCCGCAACTCCATACTACAGTCGGCAAGTGACGGGTAGGCACCCCTGCCACTGCCCATCCGCTTGGTCTGGATGTAGTTCTTGCGCTCCTCCTTGGTCCAGCTGTCCCATGTAGACGGTATGCGTATGGATAGGTACCGCTCTGCCTCAGCCACCAGCGGATCCTCGTACTCGTATGCACCCTGTACCTGCTTCATTTCCGCCTTGAGCTCGGGGGTCAGCTCCGTACTCTCACCCTCCTTGTATCGATGGTATGCCTCTGCCCATATCTGCCGTATCAGGGTGCCGTCGTCATGGATGATCTCCAGCATGTCATCACTCACGGTCTGCTCCTTTTGTCGGCAGGCGATGGTCCAAAATCGGCGGTTACCCGTCTGATCTCGCAGAAAGCTATCCTCGTTGGTAGTGCCAAAGAAGACACACTGCCTCGGAAGCACACTCATGCGTCGGCGGTACGCACCACGATAGCGATCGTCCCGCTTGGAAAGAAATGCCTTGATCGTCGTAGTCTCCTGACGTGAGAAGCCTTTGAGCTCGGCACTCTCGATGATCCAGTTACCGTCCAGCTGCTCCATCAGCCCTTTGCCATCTTGGCGGAAATCAAAGCTGTCAGAAAACCACTTCCCCCCCAGCTTAGCCAGCAGGGTGGACTTGCCTATACCCTCGTCACTGATTAGGATGGTCATGTAGTCGTACTTACACCCCGGCTCCATTACCCGCTTGACACACGCCACGAGACACTTGCGGGTGATCGCCCGCACCAGCTCCGTATCGTCCGCCAAGAGGCACCGGATAAATAGAGTGTCCAGACGCTCCACGCCGTCCCACTCTGCCGACTGTATATACTCCCGCACCGCATGCACCTGTCTGTCGTCCTGCATAAGGACATAGTCCAGTGCGTCCTGTATCTTATCCTTGGTAGCGTCTATCTGGTACACCTTGGAGAGATACACCCGCAGGGCGGCATCGTCGCCGTCGCTCCAGATGTTGACCCGCTCGCTCCGCTCCCACGGCAGACGGCCCGTGACCACGCACCGGTCGGTGAACTGGTCGTGCCTGATATGTTTGGAGAGCAGCGGGTCGTTTTCCAGCACCGTGACGCAGTTGGTCAGGCTCCCTATGGTGATCCCCTTGGCGTTGGTCTCCAGCAACTGAGCGATCACATGATCGTTGGTGGTGTCCACCACGTCAAACTGCGATAGGTCGGGGCGGTTCTCCTTGAGATACCTCGCCCCTGCCCGCTCGTCCTCCCGCACCGCCTTGCACATAGCCGTGTAGGAGGGCAGGCGGTCGTCACGGGTCCGAGGTGCTGCACCCTTATCCAGCGAACCAAACTGCAGTAGTCTGTAGAGATCAAAGGCATTAAGGCACTTTCCGTGGATTGGGTCGGTAGCATGGTTGGAGTAGCAAAAGAGCCCCCCGTCGTAGAGCACCACCCCGTTGCTACTCTCCCCCGGCTTGTAAGTGTACCTATTGTAGGTCGTTCCCCGCTCGTAGAGATCGGGAAACATCTCCAGCACGTCCCGGCAGTCGTACTCCCGGCACCACGCACCCACCACACCCTGCTTGGTCTGTGGGTTAGCCAGCTTACCGCCGTAGTGGGCGTAGTCCTTGGCGGTCTCTGTCGCCGTGTACCGCCACTGCTTGGGGTCGTGGTAGTCCTCGTAGCTGTCGAGGATCAGATCAACATCCAGCACCTCACCCGCTCGCTCCTCGCATAGGTACTCGCCGTCGATACTTGCCGATGGCCAGTACATCAGTCGCTCCGGCTCAAAGCTTGCCGGGTCTATCAGCGATAGTATCGGCTCCGCTACCCGCCGTGCAATAGCCTGATACTCGGTACGGTCCACCTCACGGGACAGCGGGATCAGGTACCGCCACCGCCTCGCCTCGGGTCTGCTGCTGTGTGTGGTGTGGCGCAGGTGCAGGCAGGTGGGGGCATAGTCGGTATTGGTGTCCACGTCCAGTGTTATCAGGGTACGCTTGTCGATGGACCCGCCACGTCGGCGCACCACACCGGGGCGGAAACGCCCGCCCACGAAGCCACCTACGTCCTTGATCTCGCCTTGCTCGTCTTTGCTGAGGCGGTGGTACTCTGCCACCGTCTCACTCGTGCGGTGCGGCTCACGGATAGCGTCCGCCAGCATTGCCCACGTAGGTAGTAGGGGCTTGTACGTCCCGGTGCGGCTCTCCGTTACCATGATCGGATAGGTCTTTTCACTCATGGTCTTTTTGCTCTTCGTTCTCTTCGTTCTCAATCAAAAAATCAATGTACTGCCTCGCTTTCTGCAGATCCTCCACCCCTCCCTTGGCTCGGTACCGGCAGACATACTTAATGATGTTACCCTCGCAAAAGCCCAGCCCGTTGCCGAGGATGAAGTCTATCGGCTGTATCGGCAGTCTGCTGTAGTGGTCGCCCCCCACTTGGTCCCGTCTCTCTCTACTCATACCGCATTACCTCTTTGGTCTTGATACTGAGAGCCAGCCCCTTAGCCCATTCCGGCGGTGTGGTCATGTAGTAGGTCAGCCACCGCTCCGCCCACTCTTTGGGCTTGCCTGTCAGTCCTAGATCTAGCACGATCTCATCGTACTGGTGCATCACCACGCACTGGAGAAAGGCGCACCGCCTCAGCGTGTGGTAGAGGATGTCGGCAGCAAAGGCGCAGACGATATTCTGGAGCAGTACCGCACCGGTCAGGCGGGTGCGCTTGGTCTCGTCGGGGCTGACGGCAGAGACAGAGCTGTACCTCCGACTAAAGTTGCTGTACCTCAGCACCCGTCGGCTTGGTAGCTCCACGATCAGCTCCTCACCTCGGTAGCCTACGGTGATGTTGCGTATCTGCACCGGGGCCGCATCGGGGTCACGCAGTAGCTTGGTCAGTCGCTTGGTCATCTCGTCCACCTCGGGGTGTATGGCGTGCCAGCGGTGGTGCAGGAAAGTGGCGTTCTTTGCGCCCTCTATCCGCTGCTTGTGATCCTCGTTCTTTGTTCCCAGCGACTTAGCTATGGCATCAGGTCCCGCTCCGTACCCGCAGGCTATGTCCAGTAATTTGGCACGCTTGCGTTGCTCCTCCGTCACGTATGCATTTGGGGTGCCCATGATCCGCCGATAGGTCTCGGTGTAGATGTCCAGCCCGCTTGCTGCAGCGTCGTTTTTCCACTCGATATCGAGCAGGTACGCCATCACCCTAGGCTCGAGACTGCTCCAGTCGGCACAGAGCAGGGGGTGCCCGTTGGTGCCGGTGATTGCCCGCCGCTCCAGCCCTCCACGTTTGAGCCCGTAGAGGGCAGATGATATAGTGCGTCCCGTCTTGCGGGCTGCGAGGATGGTATAGCCACCTCTCAGCCGTCCGTCATCGCAGACTTGACGGCTGAGGATAGACTGCTCGGGGGCTAGGTCGGTATCGATCCGCACCCCCCGTATATTGATCATCTCTGCCTCTCGGGCTACCATGTTCCAGCAGTAGAGGTCGTCACGGTAGCTGTCGGGCAGTGCCAGGTGTCGGCTTCGCAGATCCTCTACATCCGTAGGCTCATCCGCCACGTCAGATCCCAGCACCTTGTACAGTACGGATAGGTCTGTCAGTGTCAGCGGATGGATCAGGGCACCGGTAGCCCCGTAGATAAGTGCGGACACCTCGGTAGCATTCCAACAGTAGGCATAGATGTAGCCAAACTTTAGGAGGTCGTAAAAGTCCTCCAGAGCGTCTTTGTCTGCTCCGTCAACCTCGGTCACGGGGTCGTTGTCACCCTCCGCCCGCCAGCTCCACCGTACGGGATTGGGGACTGTCTGTGCGGCTCGGTAGTAGCCCAGCTGTCGTACCGCTTTGGCGTACTCGGGTGTGCGTGTATAGTGTATGTACATAGTTATATATTAGCGTTGCAACTTTCCAACTGTAGGAAAGACAAAGATTTCCAGTATCAAAGAGAAAGGTTTCTGGGACCAAACAAAACTGTTTCCGGTAGCAAAGAAAAGAGCGGGGCACCGGGAGCTCCGACACCCCGCTCTACTGGTTGCTTAGTCGGGTCAGAACTGCAGGTCGCTGTAGTCGTCACCCTTGTGCTCTGCGGCTGGTCCGCCGTTGTTGTTGCCAAACGGGAGATTATCCTCCACATCGAAGAGGTCCAAGTCGGGTGCGCCCGATCCGTAATCCTCACCACCGCCTAGCAGCTGCACCGCCTGACACTGCAGCGAGACACCCATGCGCCCCGCCTGCGTCCAAGTGAACGCACGCAACATTAGCCGGGCATAGGCACCGCCGTAGATGAGGGAGTTGTCGGTGACCTTGTTTTTCATCGGATCAATGACGGTGATGGGCTGATTTCCACCGGAACAGCGCACGGAGTACTTATCCCCGCCGACTTGGTACTCGGCATCCAGCTCCTTGATACGCTCGCCGTCTACAATCCCCTTTTTGCCCTTCCACTCGCCCGCCTTGGCGGTCTTGATAGCGTCGTTGATAAGGGACCGCACCATCTCTAGGGTCTCGGTGTCCTTTTCGTCCAAAATAAAGGAGGTCATGTATTTGCCCTTGCTATAGGGAGACTCTGACGGGGTCAGCAGGTTGGGGTAAGAGAGGCGCACCATACCGGTGAGCATACGTGTTTCGTCTATTCTTTTTGGTTTCATGATTTTGTTGTTGTTTATTGATGATTAAAAGTGTGATAACAGTTCTTCCTTTATCGCCAGAGGCTTCCTCGGGTCCTCTTCACGCACCAGTGTAGGTTTGCCCTCGGGCTTGATGATCAGCCCGTCCTCCTCCAGTGTGGTCATGAGCTTGGCACCAATGACTTTTTTAAGGTTAGTCAGTCCCAGTGGCTTACGCTCATACAGCGTCTCCTCGCTGATACCGGTACTTGCCACACGTGTTGCCAGTGCGGCGTAGTCAGGTATGGTGCGGACGCTGCGCCCCTCTACCAGCTTCCATCCGCTCACGGGCTGACCGCCTAGTAGTTGATTAGTCGCCCACTGCTTTAGGTCGGTGAGGTAGGCGATCACCTCGTCGGCACGGTCCAGCACCGACAGCTTCTCCGCCTCGGTCGCTTGCTCCGCCTGCATGGTCTCGTAGAGAGTCGGAAAGAGGTCTAGGTGCGCCCGGCAGTCCACACGGGCAGGGCACCACCGGCAGTGGTCGCCGATATGCTGCTCGCCCTCGCCGTCGTAAGCCATCTTGCCGTAGGGGATGATGGTCTCCTCCACCCACCGCTGGAGCTCCACAGCGTCCACCGTCCAAGTCTTGAGCTCATCTGTGCGGGGCTGAAAGATGGTCATCTGCACGTCGGCGATGGTGCTCAGCTTGGCAGACTTGAGCAGTCCGTAGGCGTAGAGGGCCATCTGCTTGTTGTGTTCCGCAGGTACGGCTACCCCTTGCCCGTATTTGTAGTCGATGACGTAGAGCGTCACCCCCTTGACCCCATAGCAGTCCACGGTCCCGAAGCACTCGGGGATGCCCGGTATGTTGATCCTCTGCTCCACGTGGTAGGTGTCCAGCCCCAACTCTTGGGTGACGTAGTAGGCATACGCCTCGGCGCACTCGATCATCTCCGGGGTGTAGTCCTTGCTATCGTAAGTCTCACGGCGGAGCAGGATCTCGCACAGCTCGTGTGCCTTGGTCCCATCCTCTGCTGCGGGGCTGCTCTCGTTGGGGTACTGCTCGCTCAGTCGTGCGGATGGCGGGCACGCCACCCAGCGGTCCGCAGCGGATGGGGAGAGTAAGGCGTGCGCTCGGTCTTTGTGGTTAGGTTGGGTCATAGCTTGCTTAGGTCATTGATGAGTAGTTGTCGCTTCTCAGGCGGCACGTCGCTTGCCACGCCTGCACCGGTGGGGGTGTACATGGCGATGAGCTCCTTTGTGCGCTGATAGATGGCTTTGTCGCCGTTGGCACGGCGCACAGCGTCCCGGCACGCCTCGAGTAGGTCATCCTGTGTGGGGTACGCCTTGGCGGAGCGGGTCATCATCTGCTGCAACCGCCTCGGCACCTCCGGTGTCTCCACCCGTGGTGACGGCTTCAGTACCGCCGCCTCGGGGGTACTTGTTTTGGTCTTTGGCTCCTCGTCCGACACCAGCCGATACGGCTTGCCGTCGATAAGCACAGTGATTCTGTTCGTTTCCATGTTGTTATCTGTCAGTTATCTGTTGTTATCAAAAAGGGGAGCCGGGGTCCGATGCAAAAACATCATTTCTGAGCATAGAACATGTGATAAAAAGCAACCCATCCCGACGTGTCACTACACTGCCGGAGGTTCCCCCTGTCTTTGTGTTATTTGTCCAGCAGCGTGTCGATTTGCTCCAAAATGAAATCCACTAGGGTATCGTCACCCTCCTTTTGAGCTTGGCGCATACGCCTGTAGAGCTTTATCATTTTGATCATCTCATCTATTGTCATTGACCATGCTAACCCAGAGGATTCTTTGAGTTCTTTCAGCTCCCCGAGCCTGTCCTTTATCTTGCTTACAGCATCTTCAACATCCCAGATGCCGCTATCTATATCAGAGGCTAGGTCGCCGATTTCATCAATTATGCCGTACGTTGTCTTTTTCTTTCTCATGACTTGTTTTCTTAATTATTACTTGTTACTCCTCCGGTGGATCAGTTTGCAGGCTTCCAGTATTTCACAATCTTGGTAATGTCTTCTCGTATTCGTAAGCCTTTATTCTCCCGTTGGAGAACTTTATTTTGCAGTTTTCTTTCTTTCTTCTATGCATTGCTCGGTGGGACATAATTCCCAGGGCATTGTAGCTACATCCACAAGTATAGCAGTAGCAGTTTTTGGTCTTGTCTCTTTTCATTTGTTTACTTCGCTTGATGTTGCCTTTCGCAGTCAATGTTTATTGTTACCCCCTCTCCACAAGCTCCAATTTCGTCCAGCTCGTACCCCTATACACTCTATTTTTTTGTCCGGCAGGTCGTGCGTATATGGTTACATCAGTGAGTGGTGCATCTTTGCTCCAAAGCATTCCCGTCACAACCATCTCTAATCCCGTTTCCTTGTCTCTCACCTTGTCGCCGATCCGCAGGTCGGTCACCTTTAACTCCTTACTCATGGTCACACTCCTCTTCTTCGTTTGTTACGATCTCCACCGTCACTGCCCGAAAGGTGCCACCAAGATCGTCCAACGCATTTTGGATTAGCTGGTGTCTCAGTTTTTCCGCCTCGGGTTTTATATTCATTACCACCTTAGCTTCGTCCACATCCTCTGGGGCAAAGTCTGTTTCCTTGGCAATTTTTTCCGCTTCATCCGGCATCAGTACACACGTCAGCCGGTAGCACTTAATCTTCGTTTCCATCTCGTTGTTTGTTTTCGTTTGTGGTTACTTCCTTTTCATTCCTCTTTCAGAGAGTCAATTTGATTTAGAATAAGATCCACCAAGGCTTCGTAACTCTCCCTTTGCTCTTGGAGCATGCGCCTGTGGATCTTTACGATCTGCATAACCTCCGCAATGGTTAGCTTTCTCCTACGCTTAGGAGGTGCGGGGACTTTGATCATCCCCTCTCTGATCTCGTCGCTTATAAAGTGTGTCATAGTCGTTTCTCTTTTTGTAGTGATTAGTAATTTTCCACCCAGTAGGCGTAGTCTAGTTGGGCGAGTCGGAAAAACGCATACGCCACCATAAATAGCACCATTGCCAAAGCCTTGGAGGCAAGGAACGTGAGGAGCCAGTCACTAAACCGGAGCTCGTCGTTTGGAAGGACGAAAAGGAAGAAGATCCCAAAGAATAGAGCAGAAAACGCAGATAGCGTCTTGAAGATCAGAAAGAAAACTAATACGCTCTCACTAGATAGTACTCTCATAATCGGTCAGTATCTAGAGTTATAAAATCTCAGCAGCTCCGCACCCGTGTAGAAGCGTCTGCCGTTGTGCCGGCTGACACCGTACCTCAGGTGCCCTTGGTCTGCCCAGTGACGGATGGTGGAGCGGTCCACGCCTAGGATCTCGCTTGCCTCGTTGGTGGAGTACTTGCGCCTCGGCATCACCTCCTTGCTCGGGGTGAGGGCGTAGTTGTTGATCATGGTATTGCTCATAGTCTGTCCTTTTTAATGGTGATGGTACAGCTTTCTGTATCAGCCTTGGTGGTTACCCGATACTCGTACTTGTCTGCTAACTGGTAGGCGTAGGCCCGTGCGTTGTAGATCGCACTTCGGTCCGGCAGTTGGAATGTCTGCTCGCCCCCCACCGGGATAGCGTTGAACACGTCTAGCGTCAGTTTTTCGATTTTTCTCATTTGGTATATTTGTGTCTATTGTTTATCGTTTTCAGTCTTATTGATCGGATAAGGTTAACGCCAGATGAGGCGGCGTTGCTCAAGTACCTCATCACTCACGACAGGCAGGTTTGCCCGGACCGTGTCGATGGTGTCAGTGACTTGCAGGAGGCAGTGTTTTTGTTGCACCGCCGTGGGCTGGTCTGGCACTCTCACAGCACCGGAATACTCTCCCTCACGGCTGACGGTAGACAGTACGTTGGCGAGTACCCGGATCTCCAAAATAAAGTCGATAGCACCGAGCAGTGGCTGGTCATAAAAGAGCAGCAAGAGGCGACACACAAAGTGGCAAAGACTGCCAACCGCATAGCTCTATTGGGATTCATCATAGCTCTGCTATCGTTTTTGCTGAAGGTGCTCGAACACTTCTCTATTCTTTAAGGGTTAGCAAGCCGTATAAGACACCGCCAATTACAGCTACCACAAAAACGGAGGCACCTATCTTCAGCGGGACGTTTCCTCCGTAGGTGTCCTTGTCCCATATGTCCAGCAACTCCACGACACACATCAGCGGGGCAAGGATCTTCAAGCCAATGATCATCCACTTATTCCTCCTGTTCATCTTGTCCAGATCCTTTTGCCACCTGTCCAGATCCTTTTGCCAATCGTCTTGTTCCATGTTTTTTGTACTTAACTGTTAAAATTCTTGGAGGACTGAAAAAGAGTACGTACCTTTAGAGCGTAAGATCTAGTCACGAAAGTAGGGCTCCCAAAAAGCACCTACTCTTTTTACTTTGTCCTCGTGGTGTTACTTAGTTAGTTAGTTATGCGACAAAGACAGGAAATTCCTCCTATACAAAAAAGGAATTTCCTTAGAATGGTCAAACTTTAATACTCTTTAACGATATGGGAGCAGATGAAATACTTGAAAAAGTACTTGAAGAAACCAGAGAGAGTAGGGCTGGTCTAGCAAAGACTATAGGCTTACAGCCACATAGACTGCAAGACATAGCAAGAGGAAAATCAAAGGAATTTCCTTACGAGGTTGCAGATAAGATAGTTTCCGCATACCCTCAGTTTTCTAAAAAATGGCTCCTCACCGGAGAAGGTGAGATGTTAGTAAAGCAGAGACCGACGAACGAAGCAACCATCCTACCACCGGAGCAGCAGCACTGGATAGAGGTGCCGCTGGTACCGTATGAAGCAATGGCGGGTGAACTGGGCTGGTATAGCGATGTCTTCCCGGACCAGCTCTACGAAAAGCGCATGGTGCTGGTAGAGCCCGGCACCTCGGCAAAGGACCATGTGGTATTTACGGTGTCGGGCGACTCGATGGAGCCCAAGTTGGAAAAAGGGGATGAAATACTGGCCAAGCTGGTCCCGGCAGACTACTACAAAGACACCCGCCTACACATAGACCGGTACAATGTATGGGTGGTGGTCACCCGCTCCGAAGGTATCATAATCAAGAAGATCATCCGCCACGATGTAGCAAACCACACCCTCACCCTGCACTCGCTCAATCCTCTTTACGCAGACTTTAACGTAGACTTGGCGGACGTAGCTATGATCTACCACGCCGTCTCCCTCTCCCGCAAAAACCTATAACCCCCACCCGACCCGCTAAAACGCACCACAAAATACACTTAACCGCATGCAATACGCACGCAAATAGCACCAACACCAAAAGCAACCGTATATACACCAACCACTTACAATCTCCTTTTCCCGCTTTGTAATCAGTAGGTCGTTGGTTCGAGTCCGACAAGAGGCTCTCATGATAGCATTGCGGGAAATCTCGTGAGATTTCCCGCAATGCTATTTTTCTACCCCGAAAGCAACGGAGCAAAGGGGGACTTCGCCCCCTTCAGCGCTCACCCCTACCCCGGAACATACCGATAAGCGTACCCCATGAACCCCACCATGAGGTACCCTGACCTTTTTTTTTCAAAATCAAGCGTACCTCATAAGGCTTGCTCACCGACCCTAACAGCAGCAAGATTACGCGCCCTCCCCCTTTCTCTAATGGGATATGCGCAGTTGACACAATCAGCGCTTTCGTAAACAAAAATGGGTCTTAATCATTGTTCTAATGGAATATGCGCTAAGAATGTATGGGTGGATGCGCAAGGACTGCCTGTAGCTAGTCTTAATCCTTGTTCTAATGGAATATGCGCTAAGAGAAGGCATCTGCTGGTGCTATTGCATTTTCAGAATTGTCTTAATCCTTGTTCTAATGGAATATGCGCTAAGAGCAGAATTCTTGGATGACAAAGGAGACTCGAGTCTTAATCCTTGTTCTAATGAAATATGCGCTAAGAGGGAAATAGCTGCATATATAGAGTTTTGCGCAATATCGTCTTAATCCTTGTTCTAATGGAATATGCGCTAAGAGAACTATATGGAAAGCCATATAATCTTTGCAGAAGTCTTAATCCTTGTTCTAATGGAATATGCGCTAAGAGACTCAACTTCTGTACGGGCTGATTATCAACGCCGTAACATCTAAAGAGGCGTTTTTTGTTCTATTTTTCGATAAAAAAATAGACCCCTTTTATCTGACTGCAAACGTAAACAATTATCTCAAGATCTCCAAGTCCGGTCATTTGCTCCACCGATAGCATGCGACAAGAGCTAAGCAGGGCGGGTCTGTGTACTCAGTACTCACGAAACGCCTCGAACTCGAAGGTAACCTCCTTGCGTCCATCACTCAGCTCTGTGATGTTGCGGTGCGTGGTAGAGGCGACACAGGGGATGTGGTGCTCTTGCAGCAGGCGCACCAGCCGGCAGCAGAAGGTCATCTCGCCCATCAGATGGACCGTGAGTATACATCCCCGATATCCGGAGATAATCTTCTCCGCATATCTCTCCACGAGTGCCACCACCTCTTCTCTCGTGGCATCGGGAGTGATGGATGGGAAGGGCAGATCTCTAACCTCTCCATATCTTTGCGCTGCCTGAAGCTGCTCCTCGCTCCACTGATCGCTCGGATGATTGGAGAGGTTGATCAAGACCGGGGTGGCGGGACACTCTCGCACGAGGGTCTCTACCTGATCTATCTGCTCCCTGATGGAGCGAGGTATTTTGGGACCGGGTAACGCATTGTCTCTAAATCCGGCGTGGTTGAAGTCGTTTCTTAGCCCGGATATACTATCGTACCTGCTGCTCAAGAAGTGGGTCAGTGGGTTGCTCAGGTATCTGTACACTATCTTTTTCCTCCGCTCTCTGTCTTGGCTATCCCCCCTTTTCTCGCCTAGTTTCCAGACCTCCTCATTGTTGACCTTCTCCTGGGATAGGACGTAGAGAGCGACTGCCGCCAGGTCTTGATAGTAACCATCTGAGATCTGTTGATCAAACGAATAGCCTGCCAGGCCGGCTATCTGTGCCTTGATCGTCTCCCACAGAATAGTGATGCTCTGCTGATAGAGCTGCCTCTCGTGGCACCATCTCGCTGCAACAAAGCCATTGGTGATATCTGTGGAGGTACTGAAGTCTCTGAAGGACTCCTTGATTTTCTCAAACAATGGCACCATAGGAGCAATGACACTGGTATCCAGCCCCTCTGCCGACTCACTGAGGTCATGAAACATCTTGCCGCCTATGATCTCTCTGCCCCGCATGCTCATCATGTTTTCGGAAATAGCCCGGAGGGTCTTGGTGAAGTATTGAAACTGCCTGACATTCTGATCCTTTCCCTTGGTCTTCTTGCGTATCGGGGTTAGTTTTTCGTCGGTCAAGTGTGTCAGTTTTTCTGCGCGACCATTGTTGATGAATTCGGATGCGGCAATAGTCCAGTCTTGCAGCTCGATGAGTGGCATCAGGTCTACTATCGGCTTATTGGTCTCTTTGGACTCCCAATTGCCGTATGTAGCGGATACCACTTCGGTCCCTTTCAAGAACTTGGCATAGTTGCAGAGTACCAGGAGCAGCATGGGGAGGTACCTGAGCCCGTGCGTGAGGTCTATATAGAGCCGGTCTCCCTCCCGGAGTTCTCCATAGATCACGTCGAAGATCCTCCAGAGGTTCTCTTCGTCTCCACCCTCGGTGATCGCTACCGGCTCGACAGGAAAGGGCAGCTCCATGCGCTCAAGCATTGGTCTCAGTCCGGGATAGCTCTTGTTCTCCTTTGTCCTAAGGCTGGAGGGAATTTCTTGCCAGTTTTCGGTCGTGCTCGCCGGTGTCACGAAGATGTATGCGATGTCGTCATCGGTCCACTCCTCCCGACTGGTGAGATACTCCAGTGTCGCCTTTTGGATGAAGTTGGTACTCGAGGAGATGAAGTCACCATGAGTGTACCGACAAGCACTATAGTTGCCGGTGCCTAGTATTGAGATAAAGACCTTTCGGCTTGTTGTTGTCATGATGTTTAGAGGATTAAGGGTTTGATCAGTTTACGACCGTCTACTATGTCCCGGATCTTGAGTATCTCTGAGCGTTTCTTTAGATTTCGGAGGGTCTCCTCAGGCAGCCTATCCATCCGGTGAAGAGTAAAGAGGAAGGAGTGGACACGCAAGCCAAAGTCACTGCTGACGGCTGCCAACTTGTATAGGTACTCCTCAACCACCTCCTTAGGGACCTTGCCGTACCCAAACATGGTGACCTTGCACTCAATGACGTAGAGCGTATTGTCCTTGACAAAAACGACGTCCAGCTCGTTGCTTACTGAACCGGGGCGGTAAATCTTGGCACTCTTGGCGATGTATCTGTCGTCAAGATGGTAGTCTTTTTTGATGCGCAAGTAGGTGTACTCCTCAAACCACCCACCGCTCAAGTAACTCCTCAGGGCAGGCGTAGGGGCAGTATGGGCGTCCTTTAGCTCATCGGTCAGGAAAAACCGACGCCGCCGTAGTTGATCAAAAATGACGAACGGTCTATGCTCCCCTTGTACAAGGCTATTGTCGTACTCAAAGCTGATCCCATAGAGGGTGAAGTACTCATCGATATCAACCCGATAGCGCAGGGGCTTGATCTCGTTGGAAGAGAACTCGTAATAACTGTTTTTGCCAATGGGTACGTAAACGAATTGTGCACTGAGGTCACCAAAGTAGCGGTGTGCCGCGACGGACATGCTCTTGGTACCCCCCGTGAGGTTGACGATGTACTCTTCGCTGCTCGGCAGATCCGTCGCCTTGATGGCGGAGAGGATAGCGTGGTAGTTGTCGTTCTCAACCACTATACGTGGCACACTACCCTCCGGAAGCCGGAGTGCATGCTCGAGGTCAGCACTCTTGGCTTTGTCCTCCATCTCGTGCGTGCTGATGAATAACAGGTGATCGTACTGTCCATCCATCTCCTTGATGAAGAGAAAATTGGGTAGCAGATGATCACTGATGATGGACACAATTGTTTTACTCATACGACTAGTCGATATCTAATAGTCCAAAGACTTGATCCGTCAGCTCTTTGCCCAGCTCTTTTTTCACCCTATTGCGGATCGCACCTCTCTCCCACTCTTTTTTCTCTCGCGGCTTGGAGCGGTCGTAGATCTGCCGGAACACCCGAGCGACCAAGGTCACCTCCTCCGAGGTGAGCGTGGAACGGCCCTCCATCTTCTCGATGGTGGTGATCCATTTCTTAACGGAATTGAGATTGGCATTGATGGACTTGTCAGGGCTCATGAAGGCTTCGAAGCCCCCTTTGTACTTGGAGGCTTCGGCCTCTGCTTTTGCAAGCTCTGCTTGTTTGTGGATGAGCTCACGCTGCTTGGCAAGTAGTCGCTGCTCTTGGCTCTGGTACAATCTATAGAGTCGATCTTGGTGGTGATCTAGTGTTGAGTCAACGACGCTTAGCTTTTGTCGGAGCTCCTCTAGGCTTTCATCCAACCTTGCCTGAGCATCTGCCGGGGGCATTTGATTTATCAAACCGAACAGGTTGGTGTAGTAGGTTTCCTCCTTTTCGTAAACGGCTTGCTGCTTTAGGCGATTCGCCTCTTGTGCTTTGATCTTTAGTTCGTTATCAAACTCTTCTGAGAGTGAAGCGGGAACAAATGCCTCTCTCGTCCTGCTGTATGGGTGAAGATAACTGAAGCGACCGGGATCCTTGGCTGCCAAGAACTCATTTTCTCGCCAGTTCGTGGACATCGTCATATACCTGTGTGTGTCACATGCGACCGGTCGGGATGCTATGGTGAACAGCTCTCTTATCACATCTGTCTGATGCCAGCTCCCGACTTTTTGGTTGAGTGCATGCTCAAAGTGTGCCATGTAGTACGTGGGTGCATGCTCAACCCCCTCCAGCTCGATCGAGTAGCGACAACGCCCATACCCATAGGACTTGGCCTGCCCCAGGAGGTGACTGCAGGAATCCGGATTGTCGTGAAACGTAAGTGCTGACAAGAGTGTCCCAAGCTCGATGGGTCGAAGGTTGTGAAAGACGATATCACTCCGGAAGATCGCTCCACTCTTAAGCGGTATCATCTTGGATGCAGCCTTCTCTGTAGCTGTCCCTCCACTCCAGAGGCCGTCTCGAACATGGTAGCGTTTCCATCCGGATAGTTCACCATCGTTATAGGTCCTGATCTTACCGGAGACTTCGTAGTCTTGCTTTATGTATATGGGATAATAGGAGGCCTTGGGGGACCCAAGCACCAGAGACACCTCTTCACCCGGTACTGCGTTGGTCGAATAGGCGTTGGAGAAGTATACCCTTCCTTTTAGGCTCTTGCCACCGATGTTTGTGAAGCCAAAGATACACTCTGAAAGGTCTGGTCTCTGCCCGTCTTTATGGGAAGCAGGGAGTAGATCCATCGGACTATGATCGTAAGGCAGCTTGTATAGAAACGCTAGTCCAAAATCGATGACCTTATTATTTGCGCTTCGAAAAAAGACCGGGACACCTTTGGATTTACTTCTTAGGCGAGGTTTATGATATCTCCAATCGGGAGAGTCCTTGTAAATGAACTCGTAGTGCTCAAACTCCTCCTCAGTAAGAGACAACAACGTATGCTGATCCTGATCACCAGCAGGAAAGACAAACTCGTAAAATTTTCCTCCACGAGGACATCTGGGCCAATTCCACAGATCTGGCTGACCTGTAAAGACGATGTCCCCCTTTATCTCACCTCTATCATCCAGGTACACTTTTCTACCATCTCCTACTCTGCTAAAAGACAAGTCCTCAAGCTGCTGGTTTTGGAAATGGTGGTACTTGTAAACCGCAGTCTTGGAATCAAAGGTTTTATTATTAAGGATCAGTTCTTTATTCAGGTCGATCTTGCTTCTATCCTTAGAGAAGTTGAGCGCCATCTTTTCACCGTTACCGAACCACTCATCTATTTCTTTATGGCTGATTCGGTATGGGATACCGCAGTCTTCGATTTCATACTTTGTACCGTTTTTGCGTAGATAGCCACACCTAATACTGGACTGTATCACCGGATTTTTTATAGAGTAGAGCTTTTTGTTGTTCCATTCTCTCTGCGCAAACTTGGCACGTGGATCAAGAACCATTTTACCAAAACCCATGATATCTATGAGGTTCCGTACTTCTCCCTTGATAGAGGTGGCAGGGATGAAGTAACGTCCGGCAATGTGGCTGAAAGAATTGTCGTCTGCATCTTTTTTCTGGCCGTTTCTGATGAATATATCGGATTGCGCTTCGATGGTGAGCCTAATCTTCCCGCTTAATCCATCAGAAAAAGGTACGTCGTGAGAAATCTGGTCGTACCACTCCGGCAAGTAAACCTCATCGGAAAGGGGTACAAAGTTGAAGGGGGCATGAACATTCATATCCTATGTACTTTACTTAGTCATCAAATCCTACAAAAACAAAGCGATCAAAAACCAACTCTGGAAGGTCTAAACAGCTCGGTGCTCTTTGCTCTTCCCAATAACGCAAAAAGGTAAGCCATCGCCTGGACATGCGATTGCTTGCAAAAAGTACTTTCTCGACTTGGTCGTCGCATTCCTTTTCAATGTGAAACTTCCTAACTAAGTAGCGTCCGTCCACATGCTTGATAGTCAGAGATATTGCCTCTTTTTTATTGAATAAATAGCCTTCCCTAACAAAGGGGTCTAAGGTCTCAAATATCCCCGGATCGGACTCCTTGTCGTAGTGGTACTCGATGGGCTTATCTGCATTGCTCAGCCAAAGATAGCCCTCATATAGCAGTGTGGTGTCTATGTCTCTAGTCTCGATCGTACTCATATATCACTTTTCCATTCTTATTGATTGAACCATAAAAGCGCCCGTTTCCTTTATTGACCTTGCCTCCCAAAGGGAGCATCCCGCTACATACATCCCGAAGGGCACTCTCGAAAGCGAATAGCGCACGATCAATCTGCGAGGCGTCCGACTGCCTCATCGACTGCCGGTCGACAATAATCTCAAAAGTGATCTCTGTGTCTGGAAGGTAGGCTGCGCGCTCTGAAAACAGAGCTCCTTTGATGACTCCTCCGGTAAATCGATCAATCTTGACGTGATTAAAAATATGGTCATGCTTGGATGGACTGTGCCTAATAATGAATAGATCTGTAAAGAAAACATGGCCACGCCTCTTGCCTCTACCTTTTTTATCTCCATCCGTACCAAACAACAAGGATACTGCTGCGTTATTCTTGCCGGTATAGTCCGCTATCCTTTCACCAGTGCCCAAAGAGTCAGCGAAAACTTCGCTCTGCTTATTGTAATAAAAGGAAGTACGGTGGGCGATAGCACCTTTTAGGGAACTACCGGGGATGAGAAGCATCTCTCTATCCTCTACGAAGCGACCCAACTTTCCTTCCCACTCCACCTGACGCTCGGTAACGTAGGTGCTATCAGCATCGTTGTCTCCCAACTCCGAACCAAACAGGAGGAAGTCTGTGGGGTAGAGAGTGACCTGATACTTATCAACCAAGAGATCCTCTGCCTCCTTTGGCGTGTACTCAGCAAATTCCTTCCAATCATGAGATAGATCTGAGGACTTGGAAAGGTAGTGAGATAAGTCGTCCTGGCGTCTCAAGTCGAGTTTACGGTACTGAGCACGGATGATCTTGATTTTTCCGTTTCCGTTGCGGCTTCCTCCTCCTAGACGAAATGCACTCGAGTCAACGACATCAATGAGACGCCAAAAGTCGGCTTCGTACCGATCTTCCTCGGCAATCAGCTCCACATCAAAGCAAAAGCGCGTCCCTTTATACACGACTTCCTCATCAAACTTCCCTTGATCTTCCGCAGCCCCGGTATGATCAATACGTACATGCTGACGTATGGGCAGCCAGCGGTAGGCATCCAGTACCACATCAGCAGTATAGGGTGCAAGTCCATCCACCACTTCTCCGTTACTGTCAATGATCTTGGCATCACTGATGGTCAGGCGAGATCCTTCTCCTGACTCCTGTGATTGCCACCCCATAAGGGTATTTACCAGTTCGCTGTTGAAAGTATGCCGTATCACGCCCGCAAGTGACGTTCCCGGGATGAAAGGCAAGCCATTGACATCACGCAAGATAGGAGCATCGGTTGTGATCGATTTCTCACCAGATCCTATGGATAGAGGACCTTCGGTCTCGATCGTAATCCGCGCTATATATCGAATAGGATAAAATGTTTGTTCCATATTATTCGTTGTTTTTGTCTGCTGCTTTTGCACAATACTTTCCCATCATAGAGGCTAAGTTGATCACAAGCTCCTGAAAGTCTACCTTGACCGAGCTTTCGTTTTGGTCTGGATTATTCTCACGCAAAAACTTCATTAGTACCTCCCTGCGATCATTTTTCTCCCACTGCTCCTGTGCCACTCCATGATCCAGGAAGCCACCAATCTGCGTGATTAGCTCATTACTATCAGCTGCGACCATAGCAAAGCTACGGATGCTACCCCACTGAGAAGAGAACGTACTTCCTTTACTATTGGTGATAAACCTCTGCCCGTTTTTCTTCACAAAGTCATTGACAAGATCGTATACTATTTCCCGAGCGTTCTTACAGGACTGCTTTCTTTTTAGGGCGTCAAGTATCAGTCGGTCTGACTCATACATCTGCGCAGATGTACCCCCTACCGACTGCATAATTCCACGGACCTGCCCTCTGAATCGTAAGGAACTAAGTCCGGTCGTTGCTTCGCCCTTGAGAAACTGAGGATTATAGATCACCCGTCCAAACCCCTCTTGTCGGTAGCTGCCGACATAGCGGGTCTGAAACTGCGTCTCCATGGTCTCTACAACGAAAACACTTCCCTTCTCAAAGCCACATCGCTCCGTGTCATAGGCTTTGAGCTTATAATTCCATGGAGCGTACTGAAATGTTTGCACTTCGCACTTATCCCACATGATCTTAGCGCTGTCATCTTCAAACCCCAAATCCATGGCTGTGGGGGTAAATGTGGGGTATCCATTTTCATCATGAAATATCAGTCGTGAGTCTGCGTAGACGACAGCACACTGCCGCCCGCCTATCCACTCTGTCGTATCAGTACTTTTCGGCTCATCAAAGTCACACAGGCTAATCTCCACAAAGCCATACTGAGCTGTCCTGGATCGTCCTATGTGCCTGCGGCCTTCTAGTGCCCGGATGATTTCCTCTTTGTATTTAATTGCTTCTTCATCTATCTCTACTGAGAAGTACATGACCAGTCCCTTGGGGAGCGACTCGAGGCAGTACAGCCGCTCATCAGCCGCTCGGCGCTTAGTGGTGTCGTAGGCAGATTTTATTGAGAAGTTCCTCTCTATCTCTATTTTAGTAGCTATGCCATTGCCAAATAGGTAGAAGCCTTCACGACATTGTTTCAGTTGCTTTTCCCTCATGCAGCTTTGATCAGTGATGAGGTAATTAACGTAGCTCTCCGTCTCCACACCACTCAGTTTGGGCGTGTAGATCGCCATCGGGATCTTGTTGCCACGTATATGATCATGCGATGGATGAGCATCGCCAAACCTTACTTTTCCACTATGGAAAATGAGGAAGCTACGCTCGTCTTCGCTTATATACAGATGCTTTGCCACAACACCCAGGAAATTGTTCCCGGGTATAAATGTGAGTGTTTTCACCTTACCTTCTGTTGCCGGTGACTCAACAAGTACGATATCGGATAATAATTGGCACCTAAATTTTAATCGTTCCATACCTCAATCTATTTTCGAAAATTCACACCGACCCAAGCCTCTGTTCCGACCCACACCTAGCCTCTTAATCAGACTTAGAGCCATGCTTATCACCTCCTGACAGTCATGCTCAACCCCAATGATGTCACCATACAGTGTACAGGGGATCACCGTCTCGATACGGCGCAGGCTGTGATCTTTGGCTACACCTTCTTCACTGATAGCTGTAGAAGAAAATGACTGGAAAAACATAGTCCGATCAATATCCTCCGCATTTTTTATCGCATGTATCAAGGGTTCACTGAGTGTAGCATTTGGGAAGTAAAGCGTACCCTGTCGGTTCTCGCTGCCAAATAGGTCATCAAGCAGCGACTCATCCTTCTCTTGAAAATGCAGGATATTCGCCACTGCTTCACGCATCAAGCCTTTGATCGTTTTTCCTGGGATGAAAGGCAAACCATCAATATCCTTTATGACTAAAGCATCGATATCTGCACCTGCAGTTTGTCCTGAGCCACAATGCCAGTTTGAGTAAAACTCCACTTTATATTTCATCGTTTATTCCCTATTATTTAGTGACTGTATTTTCAATGCTAAACAAAGAAAGCACATCAAAGGCTTGATACACGACAACCGTCGCCTGATCGGTCGTTAAGCGTTCACTCGGTGTACATAGCTTTTTGATGATTGGCTTATTCTTCCCGCTATATATCTGCAGCATTCTTTCCAAGTACTGATCTGCCATTGCCACACTATTGTGAATGGCAGAAAGCCATCTCCGCAGCCCTGATCTTACGCCATCATCATCCGTGTTTCCAAGAGTAGAGCATAGGCTTTGCAGCTCATCTATGGTCGAGTAACCCTCACGTGGATGTTCCAAATAGTAAGGTCCGTATTGATGTGATACACCCTCTGATGTGGTAAGCACCCGGCTTTTTATCTTTAGATAATCTTGGATAAAACTATCCTCCACCTTGTGAAACATCAAGCATGAGGCAACACCTTTTTCGGGTGTCGCATAAGCCTTCGCGTCTTTCTTGGCAAAGTTGCATAGCTCTTCCGCTAGGGCATAGCCATAATGAAACGGATATGATGATTTCACAAAAGCGACGCCGGCACAGGCGGTCAGCCCCCTGAGGCCGGTTGCCTCTTTCACAATTCTGCCAAGAGATCCCTCAGACGTGCGGTGCTCAAATTGCTCTAGGAACTTTTTTGTGTAGTCAATTGCGTAGCGTCCTCCGATAATCACAGTCATATCATCACCACCAAGCACTACGGGGCGCAGCGGGAGGTCGGCATCCGAGGGGACATCAAGGCTTCTAAAGGCATCATTGGCAGCTTTTTCTGTCGCCAGATCCAGTTGTTTTGAAAACTCTTTATACCTCTCTAGGTCAGCCCCAATTCTCTGCGCTATTTGTCCGACCCCATTGCCATCAGCGTGGACAATAGCTATCCAGTCATTATCACCTGTAAGTTTTTCGATATCAAAGGGGAAGCACTTGGGACTTACCTCCTCTTTTGATTCAGTACCATATAGGCTTTTCTTTGCCAGTGAGAGCACAGTGTTGTGTCTGCGTTTGGCGGCCGTCGCAAGATCTATACCCTTTTCATCCTCACGCACGTTACTTTTGCAGATGGGCAGACCCGTTTTATTGGATCGTTTCATCCCCAAGGTCCCTATGGTAATGCTTGCTTTGGGTCTGTTGCGCTCACATTTCAACTTTGCCTCCAGCTCATCAATCACTTTTTGGAAGTCATCATCCATCTCTACTACTGCCTGACTCATCGTGATTCCTGGTGCTGCCACCAATACTGTACGGGGAAAGTTGCGTACAACCTTGGCACAAGTCTCTTTATCATCGAATATGTAGCGGACATTACCGGCAGCTCCGATGATCAAGTTCTCCTTCTTAAAGTCCTGCCCAAGTGTCTTCTCGAACATCGTGGTACATATCTGTGATACAAGCTCACTGGCCCCCACGATATCCTTGAGCTCATTCGTCTGTAAGATGTAGCTTTGAATGCCCTGTATGGCGGCTCCATATAAATAGCTCATAATTTATTTTGATAAGGTTGTTATTTGATGACTCTAGTCAGTGTACCAAACCCGACACTCGCATGTTTGCCTAATCCGATATAGTCAGGAAGAGATATATTAGCTTTGAATTCGATGTCAATACCCTGTAGCATCATATTTTTATACCTCAAAGTATGCTGATGAAGAATATTACTAAGGGTGATATGGAGTGGAAAATCAATGAAAATCCCCACACCTTTGAGCATGGACAAAATATTTCCAGTCAGGATTCGCTCAAGCTGAAGTATGCGTTCTGCCAAGCTATCCGTTGCCATAAATCGGGTATAGTTCTTCTCATTGAGTGGTACCCAATCATTTAGTCGATACGAAACAGGCTCTTTCGTCATTTGGACCTGGTGAACATCTGCGTCCACCTTTTCAATCTTCATAGTTTCATATCGATTGCCAATATGGACGTCAAAGCTTGGTATGCTCAGCAGTGCAGAGATGGAATCAACACCTTCGCCTACACCTAGTATAGTCGCCTTACTGTTGATACATCGATACTGTATTAGCGGATAGGCATAGCGCAGTCCGTTCTTTTCGTGGTTATGATATACTACATCTTTATTAGGCAGTAGGTTAACAACAGCACCTCGGAAGAGTGGTAGCTCCCATTCCGAGAGAGTTGTATCCAGCCTTAGGGCAAGGATTTTAAGCTCTGGCATATACTTGATGTTAGATTTGGTTTTTCCTTTGGCAATTTACATACAAAACCAATACTATCCTAAAACGTCACCTTAGCTCTACTTCACACTTTTCCAAACCTATACCTGTAGGACGATATCGGATCAAGTAGTCTCTGAGTGATCGATCGTCGGATTTGGCTGTTTAGAAATTTCATATTACCTTTCTAGTGCGAGGGTGAAAAACTCTCTTGACTTGTGAGCAGATCGCTTACCAGTCAGTTCTTCTATCTTTCCGAAAAAGTTCACTCGTACATGCTATGATAGACTTGCTCTTCGTCATGCTTGGTGGAGCACTCGGCTCAGGGCTCCGCTATGGAGTGACGCTCCTCACAGACCTGATTAGCCCCTTGTCGTCGCACAACTGGGTGGCGACGCTGATCGTCAATGTGGTGGGGTCGTTTTTGATCGGCTACCTCTCGGCATACGCTCACGGGCACTGTCCCTCGAGCCGGTGGTTTCGCCCCTTTTTCATCGTCGGTCTCTGCGGGGGCTTCACCACCTTCTCCACGTTCGCCATGGACCTGTACGGACAGTACAGCCGGGGGGCGATGGTGACGATGGTGCTCTACCTCGTCTCCTCGGTCGTCCTTTCGCTCCTGGCTCTGCTGGCAGGTATCTGGGCAGCGTCACGCACCCGCTAATACACAGATATGCGGATGACAAAAGTCTAAGTGCCTACGCCACTCGGGCTCCGACAAGTGTCCGCTCTTATAGTGAGAGATGTACAGCAGAGCATTTGACAGATGTTCGCATCCATTTTCCACATACATATCACTGAAGCACAGACACTTTTGCGCATGTTATGACAATTGTATACTTTTGCTCATATCAAATGTAGCAATTATGGATACCGATAAAATCAAACTCTTTGTCCCTGACTTTGACAGCCACCTTGTGACCTTGGTTTTGGAGCTAGAGCATTTACGGAGACTGCAAGTCTCTTCTACTACTCATCCGATTGTGTTTCTTCAGCTCAAGCGGCTGTTTCACATTCTGGAAAGTGTTGGCTCGGCTAGGATTGAGGGCAACAACACGACTGTTGCAGAATACCTGGAGATGCAAGCTAATGATGTCGGCAGGACACAAGACAACGAGAAGTTCAGAGAAATTCAAAACATAGAAGCGGCACTTCAATACATTGAAAATATAGGAACCGAAAGACCTATCAATGAGTGCTTTTTAAGGGAAGTACATCACTTAGTGGTCGATGGTCTATCCTGGAATCCAGGAGGCGAAGGCGATGAAAACGCCGGCAATTACAGACAGTATTCTGTTCGAATCAATGGCTCTGATCACACTCCTCCGGACGCCATACTCATCCCACAACTGATGAAAGATCTGGTACAGTTTATCAACAGACAAGACAATCCACAGTTCGACTTAATAAAAATAGCTCAAGCACATCATAGATTTGTCTGGATACACCCATTTGGGAATGGAAATGGAAGAACCGTACGTTTATTCACTTATGCTCTGCTTATTCGGGCAGGCTTCAAGGTAGATATTGCGGGACGCATTATAAACCCCACTGCTGTATTTTGCTCAAATCGGGATGACTACTATCGTCACCTCAGCGAAGCTGACAAAGGCACTAAGATCGGGATGGAGAGATGGTGTACCTACGTGTTGTCCGGATTACGTTCCGAAATAAGCAAGGTCAATCAACTTAGTAATTACGAGTATCTGAGCGGCTCTATACTCCAGCCTGCCATCGAAGATGCATTTGCTAATGGAAGGATAGGTCAAGAGACAGCTAAGGTATTGGAGATCGTGGCTAAAAATCAGGTCGTGATGAACCGAGATATAAAGCCTGCGTATGGGAATGTGTCTCAAAGCACTGTATCCAGGAAAATAAAAGAGCTCATTGATGAGGAAGTGCTCATGCCGGAGGGAGACAATGGGAGAAAATACATATTGTGCTTTTCTAACAAATACATAATGCCATCTATAGTAAAGAGGCTTTCCGTGGAAGGCTTTTTGCCGGATGCTATTTTGTAGAGTATAGCAAAGGCGGCGTGCCCGATGGAGCACGCCGCCTTTATTCGTCGTTGTATGCCGGGGAGGCTTACTTGATGCGCTTGTAGCCGTATACTGCCTGGCTGCCGAGCTCTTCTTCGATGCGGAGCAGCTGGTTGTACTTAGCCATACGGTCGGAGCGGCTGAGGGAGCCGGTCTTGATCTGACCTGAGTTGGTCGCTACTGCGATGTCGGCGATGGTTGCATCCTCAGTCTCACCGGAGCGGTGGCTGGTGACGCTGGTGTAGCCGTGGCGGTGTGCCATATCGATAGCGTCGAGTGTCTCGGTGAGTGTACCGATCTGGTTCACCTTGATCAGGATAGAGTTGGCACAGCCCAGCTCGATACCCTTCTTGAGGAACTCTACGTTGGTCACGAATAGGTCGTCACCCACGAGCTGGCACTTGCTACCGATAGCGTCGGTGAGTTTCTTCCATCCGTCCCAGTCGCCTTCGTCCATACCGTCCTCGATGGAGTCGATGGGGTACTTGCTGATGAGCTCCTGTAGGTAAGCCACCTGCTCGTCTGCAGTGCGCTTAGCGCCCTTTTCGCCCTCAAACTTGGTGTAGTCGTACACGCCGTCTGCATAAAACTCGCTAGATGCGCAGTCGAGTGCGATCGTCACGTCACTACCGGGCTTGTATCCTGCGGTCTCGATCGCCTTGATGATGCTGTCGAGTGCGTCCTCGGTACCGTCGAGTGCCGGTGCAAAACCACCCTCGTCACCTACAGCGGTGCTGAGGCCGCGGCCCTTGAGGACCTTCTTGAGTGCGTGAAAGACTTCGGCACCCATACGCAGGCCTTCGTGGAAGGACTTGGCGCCCACCGGGCGAATCATGAACTCCTGGAATGCAATGGGTGCGTCGCTGTGTGATCCACCGTTGATGATGTTCATCATGGGCACGGGGAGCGTGTAGGTGTTGGTACCACCGATGTAGCGGTAGAGGGGCAGTGCGAGTGCGTCGGCTGCTGCCTTTGCCACAGCCAGAGATACACCGAGCATAGCGTTGGCGCCGAGGTTGCTCTTGGTCTTGGTACCGTCGAGCTCGAGCATCTTGTGGTCGATGAGGCGCTGCTCAGATGCGTCCATGCCGAGGAGTGCCGGAGCGATCACTTCGTTGACGTTCTTCACAGCGTTGAGTACGCCCTTGCCTTCGTAGCGGTTTTTATCACCGTCACGCAGCTCGAGAGCTTCGTTTTCGCCGGTGGAGGCACCGCTGGGGACAGCCGCGCGGCCAAAGGCTCCACATGCGAGTAGTACTTCTACTTCTACTGTAGGATTACCGCGAGAGTCGAGGATCTCACGTGCGTGGATATTTACAATTTCCATGTGCTTTGTGCTTTATTTAAGTGTATTGATAAAAAGATAGTTCAGTCTTGCTTTCTTACTCATTCTCTTACAAAGATACCAAAATCGGTGGAGACTTTACCATCTTAGTTTTGCGGATCGTTTTTCCTCGGCGTCTCCTCAGGGTGGACACAAATGGGCGTATTTTACCCCTTTGGATCCGGGCAAAAAAATTGGACGGATAGTAGCGAAAAGTTTCCAGTAGGAAAGAAAACGATTTGACGGATAGAAGCGAGCGGTTTCCAGTAGGAAATTTTTCAGCGTCAGGCAGACGGTCTTTTTAGAGGTCATATCTATCTGTCTACCAGCTGACTGACGCTTTAAGCCTTGCCGGGTTATTTTAATGCGCCATCAAGCCGGGGGAATTTGTTATTTTTGTAAGAGATGACTAATTCACATGCGGCAATGACTATGGACGATCCGGACAGCTATGAGCTGCTGCCAGAGGCTTTTTTGAGCCATACGGGTGCCTATGAGGAGTACAAGGCGGAGTGGCAGGCGACCCTCTACCGTGTGGGCGGGAGGATGTTTGCGATCTTTCACGAGGATAAGGAGGGGAATCCCTACCTTTCGTTTAAGAGCGTGAGGGCGGAGATGGCAGAGCTGTACGACCGCTATGAGGGGATCATCCCGGGCTTTCACTTCAACAAGCAGCACTGGAGCTCGGTGCGGATGGATCTGGATGTCCCGCCGGAGCTTATCGCCCGGCTGGTGGATCGCTCGTACGAGTTGGTGCGGGAGCTTTTGCCGAAAAGGGTACAGAGGGAACTGGAAATGGCAGATTGCCAAGGGGATAGTGGGGAGCGCCTGGCTTCGAGACACGGCTGAAAAAGGCGTATAGTTTTTTGGTACCTTTGTGGTAGTAGGTATGTATGGTCACATTTTTAGTGAGTGCGCGATATGAGAACAATACACATACTCAACGGCCCTAACCTGAACAGGCTGGGCACACGCGAGCCCGGCGTATACGGCACAACCGCTTTTGAGGACTATCTGGAGCGGCTGCGGGATCTTTTCCCAAGTGTGGATATCGTCTACTACCAGTCCAATCATGAGGGCGACCTGGTGGACTATCTGCAGAGTGCCATAGGGGATGAGACGATAGGTGTGATCATCAACGCCGGAGCGTATGCGCACTACTCCTATGCCATCGCCGATGCGATACGGATGCTCTCCTGCCCTGTGGTAGAGGTGCACATCAGCCAGTTGGCGACGCGTGAGCCGCACCGCCACATGACGGTACTCACAGAGGTCTGTGAGGGTATGATCATGGGATTTGGGCTGGACGGCTACCGACTGGCGGTGGCACACCTCGTGGCACGTAAGTAGCTCCGTCGACCAAGAAATGCCCTACCTAATTTTTTGAGAAGAAAAAGCCCCAATACAAAACTATAACCCCCTCCATTACAATGAACAAACATAACTCCACCAAGATAGTGGCAACAATATCGGACCAACGCTGCGACATAGACTTTCTCCGCAAGGTGATCGCAGAGGGTGTAAACGTGGTCCGGCTCAACTCGGCGCACATGGACCACACCGGATTTGACCGGGTGATTGGCAACGTCCGCGCCGTCGACCCTCACGTCGCCGTACTAATGGACACTAAGGGGCCGGAGATCCGTACCACTGTCACGCCGGAGCTGATACGCTACTCCACCGGCGAGCGGGTGGACATCATCGCCGACCCCGATGCGGTGACTACTCGCAGAGTGATTTCTGTCAACTACCCCGGTTTTATCCGCGACGTGGGAGAGGGGGCGCTCATCCTCATCGACGATGGGATGCTGGAGATACGGGTGCTGGAGCGGGAGGAGAATATCCTCCACTGCGAGGTGCTCAACGATGCGGAGCTGGGGTCCCGCAAGAGCGTGAATGTCCCTGGGATCAGCATCGAGCAGCCATCGCTGACGGAGCGGGACAAGGATACGATCCTCTACTCGATCCGAAACGGAGTGGACTTCATCGCTCACTCCTTCGTCCGCTCCAAGCAGGATGTGCTGGATATCCAAAAGATCCTGGACGAGCACAAGAGTCCCATCAAGATCATTGCTAAGATCGAAAACAGTCAGGGGGTGGAGAATATAGAGGAGATCCTCGACGCTGCCTACGGTATCATGGTCGCCCGCGGTGACCTCGGCATAGAGATCGACATGGAGAAGATCCCCGCCATACAGGCGAGCATCATCCACACCTGTCTGCTCCGAAAAAAGCCGGTGATCGTAGCAACACAGATGCTCCACACCATGATCACCAGCCCGCGTCCCACTCGTGCAGAGGTGAGCGACGTGAGCAGCGCCATCCTGATGAATACCGATGCGGTCATGCTGAGCGGTGAGACCGCCTACGGCAAGTACCCGGTAGAGGCGGTGAAGGTCATGAGCCGGATCATCCATGAGGCAGAGACGCACAAGCATCACCTCGGGGAAGCACGGATCAGACGGTCGGATAAGGAGCAGCTCAGCGTGACAAGCTTCCTCGCCAAGCAGACCGTCAAGTCGGTTGAGAAGCTGGGAGTCAAAGCCATCATTACCGACCCGGTATCGGGACAGACCGTGCGCAATCTCGCAGCCTACCGCGGCAAAGCGCCCATTTACGCCATCTGCTTTGAGGATAGGACCTGCCGCGAGCTGGCGCTGAGCTATGGAGTCTTTCCGTTCTTCCAAGAGCGCGGAGAGCGTGCAAGTACCCAAAAGGCAGCGTTCATGCACGATGCGGTCAAGATACTATTAGATCACGAGGTGCTACAGCCCGATGATCTGGTGGCGTATGTGGGTGGTACCCTCTTCCCGCACTTAGGCACAACGACGCTGACCATCAACAAAGCGCAGGATGCCATCGACTTCTACAAAGATAACGTCAAGCCAAATGAAGGCGCTCCCCTCCACTCAAACCCTGAGTGAGACCCTCCATGAGATCCGGCTCGACGACTATGTAGCCCGTCACTCCGACCCCGAGCCGCCCGTCCTCCGGGAGCTTCGCCACCGCGCCAACCTGAATCTCGTCTACCCTCGGATGGTCTCCGGACACCTCCAGGGACGACTCCTGAAGATGCTCGTGCGCATGATCCGACCCCGGCAGATCCTCGAGATCGGCACTTTTGCTGCCTACGCCACCATCTGCATGGCAGAGGCGCTACCCGAGGAAGCCCGTATCACTACTATTGAGGTGGACGAGGAGCTGGAGTCTTTTATCGAAAAGAGCCTGACGGATGCCGGGGTACGCGACCGGGTGGAGCTGGTGATCGCAGATGCCGAGCAGCTACTGCAGGAGCTGGATCTCAGCAGCTACGACCTCGTCTACCTCGATGCCAACAAGCGGCAGTACCCCCTGTACTACGAACTCCTCATGGCAGGACTTCCGAGCGGTGCGTTCATCTTAGCCGACAACACCCTCTGGGGCGGCAAAGTGCCCGACCCCGAGCTACACGACCCACAGACTGATGGGATACGAGCGTTCAACACCCTGGTGGCGGACGACGATCGAGTAGAGAAAGTACTCCTGCCCGTGCGGGACGGACTAACCCTTATACACAAGAGATAAGCATATGGATACACTACGAACAACCAAACTAGCCCGACTGATCCAAAAGGAGCTCGGCGAGCTCTTTCGCCTCGAGACGCAAAAGATGAAAGGGGTCCTCATCTCAGTCACCGATGTAGACCTGAGCCCGGACCTCAGCAACGCCCGTGCCTACCTCAGTGTCTTCCCCACCGAAAAGCAGGAAGAGGTGATGCAGCTGGTCACAGACAACGGCAGCACGATCCGCTACAACCTGGGCAATCGGATGGCTTCGCAGCTGAGGCACATACCGGAGCTCACCTTTGAGCTCGACCGGACCGAGGAGTACGCCCGCAGGATCGACAAGCTCCTGGATGAAAACAAACCGGTAGACCCGGATGAGGACAAAGAGTAGCAGTCGCTCGGTAGCATTCTTTATTGCCCGGCGTTACTTCTTCTCCAAAAAAAGGACCAACGCCGTCAATATCATTGCCATTGTCTCGGTGCTGGGGATAGCACTGGTTGCGATGGCGATGGTCTGCGTGATGAGCGTCTTCAACGGCTTTGAAGCGTTCACGGACGACCAGCTCTCCGACCTCACGCCCTCCTACATCATCCGGCAAAAAGATCGCACCCCCTTCCTGCCGGAGTCGGTAGCCATCGAGGGGTCGCGTGTCCTCACCGGTCAGGCGATGGCAGACTTTGAGGGCAACGCCACCCCGGTGATCCTCGTCGGAGTGGACTCACTCTACAGCCGGATCGTCCCGATTGAGCGGTACACGCTTGAGGGGACCTTTGACCTCGGCGACGACCAAGTCCCTGCCACCGTCATGGGGATAGGCGTCGCAGCGGATGTGGGTGCCGGCTCGGGCTATCTCTCCCCGCTCAGAGTCACGGTACCCAAGCGTATCGGTCAGATCTCCACCGTCCTGCCGATGCGCAGCTTCATCTCCCGCGACCTGTATATCTCCGGACTCTTTCGCACCGACCAGCCCGAGGACGACTCCCGCATCTACCTACCGCTCGCTACCGTGCAGCAGCTCCTGCAGTACCCCGAGGGCGAGGTGAGCTACATCGCTCGCACCACCCCGTATGAGGGCACCCTGCCCGAGGGCTTTGAGCAGCTCACACAGCGCGAGCAGCACCCCGAGGTCTACCGCGTCCTGGTCGTGGAGAAGTGGGTGTCGGCGATGCTTCTGCTCTTCGTCCTGCTCCTCTCCCTCTTTAGCGTCATCAGCACGCTGGGCATGCTGATCATCGAGAAAGAGGACGACACCGCCACCCTATCCGTACTCGGTGCCCGGCCGCGGCTCATCGACTCCATCATCGTCCTGGAGTCCTGGCTCCTCTCCATCACCGGCACCGTTCTGGGCGTGGCCACGGGGGTGGTGCTGGTCCTCCTCCAGGATCGGTACGGCTTTCTCCGGCTGGGCGATGGGAGCAGCGACTTCCTCCTCGACGCCTACCCGGTCGTGCTTCGCCTGTCGGATCTGCTCGGTGTAGTCGTGGTGATCCTGCTGATCGGGTGGTTCAGCAGCCGAATCGCCTACCGTCTCTTCCGCCGCTCATCAAATACTCCGCAAGCCCAAGAAAACTAAGGACTTACCGGCTCCAAAAAAAAGCAATCGCATGAGGGCAAAAAGTTTCCTACTGGAAGCCGTTCGCTTCTATCCGTGAAACATTTCGTTTTCCTACTGGAAACATTTCGCTACTATCCGTCAAATTTTTTGCCTGCATCCGAAGGCTTAAAATTCTAATGGCATCACCCCTGAAACAAAAGGGCGTCGGACTTTTCATTCTCGGTCTAAAGTGGTACTTTTGGGGAAGCGGGGAAGGTAAAGGCATCCACTAAAAACTTTTTTATAACCACAAGCGACTATGTACGGAAAAATCAAAGATTTTCTTGCAAAAGAACTACAGGACACCCGTGAAGCCGGTCTCTATAAAGAGGAGCGGATCATCACGAGCAAACAGTCTGCAGAGATTACCATCAAGGATGGCGACCGGGATAAGCCGGTGCTCAACTTTTGTGCCAACAACTACCTGGGCCTGGCAGACCACAAGGAACTGATCCAAGCCGCCAAAGAAGCAATGGATCGACGCGGCAATGGCTTGGCGTCGGTGCGCTTCATCTGCGGTACTCAGGACATCCACAAGGAGCTGGAGGCGGCTATCTCCGACTACTTCAAGACCGATGACACCATACTGTATGCGGCTTGCTTTGACGCCAATGGCGGGCTCTTTGGCTCTCTCCTGGGCGAGGAGGACGCAATCATCTCCGACTCGCTCAACCACGCCTCGATCATCGACGGGGTACGCCTCTGCAAGGCTAAGCGCTACCGCTATGCAAACGGCGACATGGAGGATCTGGAGGTGCAGCTCAAGGCAGCACAGGAGCAGCGCTTTAGGATCATCGTGACGGACGGCGTCTTCTCTATGGATGGCAACGTCGCACCGATGGACAAGATCTGTGACCTGGCTGATAAGTACGATGCCCTGGTGATGGTGGACGAGTGCCACTCTGCGGGAGTGGTCGGCAAGACCGGTCACGGTGTGGCAGAGCTCTTTGACCTGTACGGGCGGATCGACATCTTTACCGGCACGCTGGGCAAGGCGTTTGGCGGTGCTGTGGGTGGCTTCACCACCGGACGAAAGGAGATCATCGACATCCTGCGCCAGCGCTCGCGTCCCTACCTCTTCTCCAACTCCCTACCCCCCTCTGTGGTGGGTGCTGGGCTGAAGACTTTCAGCCTCCTAAAAGAGTCGGACGCACTACATACCAAGCTGATGGACAATGTACGGTACTTCCGTGAAAAGATGCAGTCGCTCGGATTTGACATCAAGCCCACCCAGAGTGCGATCTGTGCGGTGATGCTGTACGATGCCCCGCTGAGCCAAAAGTTTGCGGCACGCATGCAGGAAGAGGGGATCTATGTCACCGGATTTTGCTACCCCGTCGTGCCCAAAAACGAGGCACGCATACGGGTGCAGCTCTCCGCCGCTCACGAGCACAAGCACATCGACCGGTGCGTCGCTGCCTTTGAGAAGATCGGTAAGGAGCTGGGCGTGATCAAGTAAGCAGACACGCCAAAACGCTCTCTCGGCGTAAGCGAAAGAGGGTGTGCCAAGACTGATGGTCTCGGCACACCCTCTCTCATTTTGAGCAGTGGCTTCCAAACCCTCCGACATCAGCTGGCACCCCGCAAATGGGGCATAAAGAACACTTAACAGAGGCCAATACGCAAAAAATTTAGTACTTTTGTAGGTTAAACTAAATGATAAGACAGTCTTTAGGAGGAGTACCAAGAGAACAAGGAAAGGAAACCTCAATAATATGTTGGAGAAAATTATAGATTTTAGTCTCAAATACCGGGCCATCGTGATTCTTTTCACGTTAGCTGTAGCCGGTTTTGGGATATATGCGATCTTCAATATCCCGGTAGGCTCTGTACCGGATATCACCAATAATCAGGTCCAGGTAATCACCACGTCGACCAACCTATCCACACAGGAGATTGAGCAATTCATCACCGCTCCGATCGAGCTGGAGATGGCCAACCTTCCCGGCGTGACGGAGATCCGCTCCGTATCAAAGTTTGGGCTTTCGGTGGTGACCATCGTCTTCAAGGAAAGCCTGGGGACCTACTTGCCCCGTGTACTGATCTCTGAGAAGCTAAAGAGTGCCTCTGCAGATATCCCCGAGGGGTTTGGCACTCCGGAGATGGGTCCGATCAGCACAGGGCTGGGAGAGATCTACCAGTACACGCTCGACGTCAAGCCGGGGTACGAAGATCGGTACTCGGCAATGGACCTACGCACCATCCAAGACTGGATCGTCCGTCGTCAGCTATCCGGCATCGAAGGGGTGGTAGAGGTCAACAGCTGGGGCGGCTACCTCAAGCAATACGAGGTGGCTGTTGACCCATCGAGGATGCAGGCGCTGGGCGTCACTATCGTGGATGTATTCGACGCACTGGAGTCCAACAACAGCATATCCGGTGGCGCATATATTGAGAAAGGGGCAGAGAGCTACTTCATCCGTGGCGACGGACAGGTCAAGTCAATAGAGGATATCAAACAGGTGGTGGTGAAAAACCAAAACGGACTCCCCATACTGGTACGGGACATCGCGACGGTACAGTACGGCTATGCCAATCGGTTTGGCGCCATCACTTCCAACGGTGAGGGCGAAAAAGTACTCGGGCAGATCATGATGCTCAAAGGTGCGGACTCCAAGAAGGTGATCAAAGCCGTCAAAGAACGTATAGCAGAGGTCCAACAATCTCTACCGGAGGGGGTCTACATCAACACGATCTTGGAGCGGAGCGAACTAATCGGAAAGACCTCTACCACTGTCTTTGAAAACCTACTCTTTGGCTCCATCATTGTGTTTTTTGTGGTGTGGCTACTACTGGGCAACACACGCTCTGCCCTGGTCATCGCCTCAATGATCCCGCTGGCACTGCTCTTCACCCTCTCGATGATGTATATTATTGGCATTGATGTCAACCTGATGAGTCTGGGTGCTCTCGACTTTGGGATCATCATAGATGGGGCGGTGATCATAGTCGAGTATATAGTCGTCCGGCTGACCGCCTCGAGTGGAGCGCTCCAAGCGAGCAGCCCTGACCAACGACAGGCTCTGACCAATACCATCACCAAGGAGAGCGCCACATCCATGATGAAGTCGGCGATCTTTGGTCAGGTGATCATCCTGGTCGTCTTCATCCCGATCCTCTCGCTACAAGGGGTGGAGGGCAAGATGTTTCGCCCGATGGCCATTGCCTTTAGCTTTGCCATCATCGGCGCAATGATCTTTTGCCTTACGTGGCTACCGGTGATCTCATCGATGGTACTTCGTCCGGCCGATGTCAAAAAAGAGACCCTTGCCGATCGCATTTATACCTTTACACTCAAGGGCTACCATTCAGCCCTCCGGTGGGCACTCAGCCACAAGACCATTGTGCTGTCCCTCTCGGTCGCTGCGCTGATCTTTTCGAGCTTTATCTTTAGCCGCCTGGGTGGGGAGTTTATACCGACACTCGACGAAGGGGACTTCGTGATCCAACCGGTTTTGAAGACCGGCACCTCTCTCTCCAAAACGATCGAGCTAACTACGGAGATGGAGAATATCCTGATGGATCGGTTCCCTGAAGTAGACAAGGTCGTCTCCCGAATAGGTGCGGCAGAAGTGCCGACAGACCCGATGTCCATGGAGGAGATCGATATGATCGTCCGGCTAAAGCCCAAGAAAGAGTGGAAGAGTGCTAAGTCCAAGGAGGAGCTTGCCAATCAATTCAAAAAGGCGCTCATGGTCATACCCGGTGTGGACTATGAGTTTACCCAGCCGATCGAGCTGCGTTTCAACGAGCTCATCACCGGCGTGCGTGCCGACATCGCCATCAAGATCTATGGGGACGACCTACGGTACCTGACCCAAAAAGCGGAGGAGATCAAGAGGGTGATCGAGGACATCCCCGGTGCAAGTGACATCATCCTGGAGAAGACAAGCGGGCTGCCACAGATGAATGTGGTCTACGACCGTGCCAAAATCGCACAGTATGGGGTGGACATCCGTCGCCTAAACCAATACTTGGCGATGGCTTTTGGTGGCGAAGAAGCGGGTAGTATCTTTGAGGGGGAGCGGCGCTTTGACCTGGTGGTAAGCCTGGATGAGGCGTACCGGAAAGACATCGACGACATCCGCCACTTGCCGGTAGCACTGCCCAACGGACAGCAGATACCTCTGATGGAGCTTGCCGACATCGACTACGCCGAGGGACCGGCTAAGATCAGTCGCGAAAACACCCACCGCATGGTGGCGGTGAGCGTCAATGTCAGGGACAGAGACCTGCAGTCCGTAGTCAGAGATATCCAGAAAGTAGTGGGCGAGAAGGTCTCTCTGCGCCCAGGCACCTACATCACCTACGGAGGGCAGTTTGAGAACCTCCAGAATGCGACCAAGCGCCTGCTCATCGTTGTACCCATCGCCCTAGCACTTATCTTCATCTTCTTACACTTTGCATTTAGGTCCATGAAGGACACCATCATGATTTTCACGGCGGTACCACTCTCTGTAGTAGGTGGTATTTTGGCACTATGGTTACGCGGCATGCCTTTCAGTATTTCTGCAGGAGTGGGATTCATTGCCCTTTTTGGCATCGCCGTACTCAATGGCATCGTACTCATCGAGCACCTCAAGCATCTGATCGCTGACAGGGCAGAGCCGGACCTGGACCGCCTGATTATACACGGCACCGCAGACCGGTTTCGTCCCGTCATGCTCACCGCTTCTGCTGCTGCTATGGGCTTTCTCCCTATGGCGATCTCTACCGGAGCCGGAGCAGAGGTACAGCGTCCCCTGGCGACGGTCGTCATTGGCGGATTGATCACTTCGACCCTGCTTACGATGATCGTCCTGCCCATACTCTTCAAGCTCTTTCATGACGATGAGGGGATCGAGCATAAGCTGGTCCGGGAGCTCAAGTCCAAGAAGCTTGTGATCATCTTCTTTTTGCTCCTTTCGCCTCTCTCCATGCAAGCTCAGGAGGTGAAAAACCTGGACAGCTGCATTCAGACAGCCATCGAGAACAACAAAGGAATCAAAGGATATCGACTCAAGGTGACCGAGCGGGAGTATCTCGCCAATCCCTTGATCGGAATAGAACCTACACTCGTCTCCTACGGTAGGGACCAAGCCAACATGAGCGAAAACGGGCATCCTCTCACGGTCTTTGGAGTGGAGCAGACCTTTGCTTTTCCAACCGTCTACGGGATCACAGCCAAGATGAATCGAATCGAGACCTCTATGGCTAAACTGGACCTTCAGCAGCAAGTGAACCGGCTCAGACGTGATGTCTCTGCAAGCTACTACACCCTCAGGTACTTGCAGCAAAAGGAGAACTACTACCGACAGATCGATAGCCTCTACCAGCAACTCGGATCCATGGCGACCACTCAGTACCGTGTGGGAGATATCAGCAACCTGGACCAACTCAACGTCCTTGCCAAAAAAGAGCGGGTAGCTCTCGAGCTGGGTAAGATCGCCGATGAGATCAGCAATACCTATGCACAGCTCCGGACTCTCGTGCAGAGCGAAAAGCCCTTTGTGATCGATGACGAACCACTGGAGCTGATCCCACTCTCCGAGATCAGCATGGACAGTATACCACTGCTTCAGCAGTACCGACTGAAGGGTCAATACATGCGTGAAGGGGCACGTGTGGAAATGCACCGTCTGCTACCGGACGTGACACTCGAGTATTCTTATGGCAACAACCGCTTTGAGCCCCACCTACCCTACCATGGGTTTAAAGTCACGCTGGGTATCCCGCTGGTTTGGGGCGGCCAGCTCTCCAAGTCACGAGCCTACACAGTGTCTGCAGACACCAACGACCTGCTCCTCCAAAATGAGCGCAGCACCCTCTTTGCCAAGCAGCAACGCCTGCTCAATGAGCTCCAGCGGTACCGCAAGACCATAGACTTCTACACCTCCACCGGCAAGGAACTGAGTGATGAGATCCTCCGCTCTGCCATGAAGAGCTATGAACTCGGGGAGGTCACGTTTTATGAAATGGTCATCAGCTTAGAAAATGCACTGAGCCTTACACTGGACTACTACGAGGCGATCTCAAGATACAATCAGCTGGCATTGGATATCAACTACCTCACGATCAACGATGAAACACTTAACTAGAGTCACGAAGGTCACCCATTAATATGACAAACAGAATCAAATACATCCTATACTTCACCGCACTTGCCGCCCTGGTGGGTGCCTGCCAAAGTAACCAACAAGAGCAGAACGAAAGCTCCACCCTCGGAGCAGACGAGCTCGAGATAACTGCCGAACACTTTGAGGGCGGGGGAATGGTCATCGGTCATTTGGAGAGCCGGTCCTTTCGGGACGAAATCAGCTGCCGAGGGTACCTGAGAGCCCCTGCCAATGGCATGGCAGAGATCAGTACACCCATAGCGGGAGCAGTAGAGAGCGTACACTTTAAGCTCGGAGACTACGTACGCCGAGGTCAGACCGTCTGCACGATATCCGGGAACGATTTTTTAGGTCTACAGCAGCAGTATGCTGAGGCGTCCGCACTCTACAGCAAAGCTCAAGCAGACTACGAGCGGATGAAGATGCTCCAGGATGAGCGCATCGGAGCGAAAAAGGACTACCTCTCCGCCGAGAGCAGCTACAAGACCGCCCTCGCAGCATACAACACGCTCAAGGCACGCATCCGAGTACTCAACATCGATCCGGAGAAGATAGAGAGAGGGGATGTGTACATGGCGTTTCCTGTAGTGACACCCATCTCCGGCTACGTCACAGGTAGTCATATCGTTGTAGGGCAATATGTGGACCCGGCGTACAATATAGCCGAGATAGTGGACGTATCGCAGCTGCAACTACAGCTCTCGGTATTTGGGCAAGATATCGCACAGGTAAAGGAAGGACAGGAGGTCCGATTTACTTTGGGAGGGCGGCAGGATGAGATCCTGACTGCCACCTTAGCCTCAGTCGGTAAGTCTATCAGCCCGGAGACCAAAACCATTGAGTGCATTGCCCGACTCAATGACCGTGATAAGGAGCACCTCATCCACGACACTTATGTAGAAGCGCAGATCATTACCGGCACCAAGGAGGCACCAGCCCTCCCGGCAACAGCTGTACAAAAAGAGGGAGAAAGCTATTTTGTCTACGTAGTAGTGGAGGAAAAAGGAGGCGACTACATCATCGCACGCAAGCAGGTGAAGGTAGGCAGCATCAGCAAAGAATACTTTGAGATCCTTAGCGGACTGGACGAAGATACCCCTGTGCTGGTACGTGGCATTGACACCTTATAGTCTGCTAGCACTGCCTGCCGGCGGATCTTGTGCAGGCGCAAACGGCAGTGGTCATCCAATAGCACACCGAAGAAAAGACAGAGCCCTTATTCAGTCCCGAGCATCTAAACATCAGCTTTAGATCGTTGGGATAAAACATCAGCCCGCAGCTAAGAAAAGCGCCTGCAGACAGGAGGTGCTTTTCTTAGCTGCGGGCTTTTCTACTTTCTCTATCCCCTTTCTCCGGATCTTCGTTGTAAAGTTGCCACAGGATCAAGGTAGAGTGAGCCGGGTAGCGACCTGACTACGATGCAGTTGTCACGTACCGTGCGCTGGCGAGGTGCTGCTCTATGTTGTGCCCGCCGGTTTCGGTGATTTGCATTATTGCATAGTTTGTTATTATCTTTGCAGAACCAATTATTGTTTAACCACATCTATTGTATTTTAGATTATGAATTTGACTATGCTATTGACTCCGAAGACCACAGCGGGGGCACCTGCTCCCGAACTCATCACCCACATGCTGGAGATAACGGCAGTGGCCCGCCCCATATCGCTGGCGGTGATCCACTGCAGTGCATCGCCGGCTCAGGTCCGCTACCGTCCGATGCAGCTGATCCGCGACCACCTGGGTCGGGGCTTCACCCATGCCGGCTACCACTACTACATCACCCGCGAGGGCAACTTGTACGGGCTGCGTCCCCTCAGCATCGTCGGAGCACACGCCCGAGGACACAATACCGGCAGCATCGGCATCTGCTACGAGGGTGGACTGGATCGACTGGGCAACCCCGCCGACACCCGCACGCCAGCCCAGCGGCAGATGATGAGCCAGCTCCTCGGACGGCTACGGGAGCTTTATCCAGACCTACGGGTGGTCGGGCACCGCGACTTGAGCTCCGACCGCAACGGTGACGGCAAGGTGACCCCGGATGAGTGGAGCAAGGTCTGTCCCTGCTTTGATGCCAAGCTTCTCAACTGATGCCAAAGACGAAAATCATCTTTGCACGCGTAGAGCCCACCCTGCACCACCGCCTACAGGAGGTGAAGCGTGTGCTGGGGGTCTCTGCGAGTGCATTTGTACGATTGGCAGTGACTCACTTTTTGGAAGAACTATACGATGAAGAAGGGTACATCAAGGACGAATACATCTACCGTGCAGAGAAACTACGCCATCATCGGCAGGCACTACGAGCGACTGAGGCGCGAACTCCTCACTCCCGAAGCGAAGAACAAGGTCTTTGACGGACGGACCGAGGAGGATCGCTTGCACGACCGGCTGCTGGAGCTGGCACTGGGCCCTCCGCTGACTGAAGAGCAGATCCGGACCTTTCGAATCAAGTAGAGCTGCCCACTGCACCGTGGTTGGCGGAAAAGTGGTACCTTTGCTGCGAAAAAAGAAACAACTGAAGCAACTGAGAAAGAGATGACAACTGCAGGACACGCTGCCTCCATGGGAGGAGAAGAATCCTTCACGATGCTTGCTAAGACCCTCTACGGACTAGAGGACCTCCTGGTGAGTGAGCTCCAAGAGATCGGAGCTACGGACATCCGCCCCGGACGCAGAATGGTTGCATTTACCGGCACCCTGCGTACTCTGTACAAGGCGAATGTTTTTTTGCGCACAGCGCTGCGCATCCTGGTCCCCATCGACCAGTTTGATGCCAAGAATCCGGACGAGATCTACGACCACCTGTACAACCGGGTGGACTGGTCGCGTTACTTTCAGCCCAGAGACACCTTTGCGGTGGATACCGTGGTCTACTCGAACACCTTCACGCACAGCAAGTTTGTTGCTTACCGGGTGAAAGACGCCATCGCAGACTACTTTAGGGACAAAGAGCAGCGCCGGCCAAACGTCTCGGTGACCGACCCGGACCTCTGCTTCCACATCCACATTGCGGACGAGCGAGTGACCCTCGCCCTGGATGCCTCCGGAGAGAGTCTCCACAAGCGGGGCTACCGACTCAACCAGACCGAGGCTCCGATCAACGAGGTGCTTGCGGCAGGGATCCTGCTGAGAGCCGGGTGGAAAGGTCAGTGCGACTTTCTGGATCCCATGTGCGGTAGTGGTACCTTCCTGATCGAAGCGGCGCTCATCGCAGCCAACATCCCTCCGGGCCTCTTCAGAGAACGGTTTGCCTTTGAGCGATGGAGCAACTTCGACGAAGACCTCTTTACCGAAGTGATGGAGGACTGGGAGGAGCGTGTCTTTGAGCACAAGATCTACGGATCGGACAGCAATCCCAAGGCGATAGCCATGTCACGCGGCAACGTCCGCAAGGCCGGTGTGGAGCGATACGTAGACCTCGCGGTGCGACGCATAGAGGACTACGACAGCGATCTCAAGCCGGCAGAGACCGGTCTCCTGGTCACCAACCCGCCCTACGGTGAGCGTCTGCGTCCGGAAGCCCTGGAGGAGCTCTACCAAAAGATCGGCTCGACACTCAAGCACATCTTCGCCGGGTGGAACGCCTGGATCATCTCCTCAAACATTGAGGAGGGCTTCAACGCCATCGGGCTAAAGCACTTCCACAAAGAAACCCTCTACAACGGCGCACTGGAGTGCGAACTAAGGGGTTACGAGCTCTTTGCCGGCAAGCGCAACGACTACGTGCAGGAGCAGTCCGAGAAAGGCGTGTGGCAGCGCAAGCGGGACCACCGCATGCGTCAGCGTGAGGAGCGAGAGGACTTTCGCCGTTCGCGCAAGACCTACCGAAAGAAGCAATAACCTCTGAGCAGCCGATCAATTCGGACTCACTATATATTAGCAAAGCCCCGAAGTGTTCACAGAGACACTTCGGGGCTTTTGCGTGTCGTCATCCTACTCACCCGTCGCAGTGTATCGGTCATCTGGGTAGAGCAGGTACCGGCTCCGCATTCGCCGGTACTCCGCCAGGTCCGCCTCCCACGAAACACGTATCGCTTGGGCAGTAGCGCCCGACTCCAGCTGTTTGCGCAGTCCGTCCCCACCCGCCAGGAGGTCAAAAAACCTCGGACGAGTGATCAGCCTCACCCCATGCTCCCGGCTTCGTCTGGCGATCTCCACCAGAATCTCCACATTGATTCCCGGTCGGACGACGTAGCTCTCCAGGTCAGGCCCGTAGCACCTCTTCCCCTTGTGCTTGGGGTTGGCGGCACCGCTCATGCTCCGGGGCACAAAGGTATGGCTCCCCATCCGTCGGTCGGGGTAGCCCGTTTGCTCAAAAGGAGCCTCCGTCCCCCGCCCCTCACTCCAGCAGGTCCCCTCGATGTAGCAGAGTGTCGGGTAGAGCAGGATCGCACGGTCGCTTCGGAGGTTGGGGCTCGGCGGCACAGGCAGACTGTAGGGGTCACCGTGCGCCCAGTTTTGGAGCGTCACCACAGTCAGCTCCGTCCGAAGCCCCCCACCGAGCCACCCCTCGCCATTGATCATCTCGCCCAGTTCGCCCATGGTGAGTCCGTGCACGGCAGGGATCGCAAACATGCTCACAAACGATCGATACCCCTCCTCCCTCATCACCGGACCATCCACCGCATCATGCGGATTCGGACGGTCGAGAATCACGACCGCCACCCCCTGCTCGGCGCACGCCTGCATCACGTAGTAGAGCGTGCTGATGTAGGTAAAAAAGCGAACCCCTACATCCTGCAGGTCAAAAAGCACCACGTCCAGACCCGCCAAGTCCCCCGCCGTCGGCTTACGGTGCTTGCCGTAGAGCGAGACGACAGGCAGCCCCGTAGCCCCATCCACGGACGAGCCAACGGCAGCACCCGCATCCGCCGTCCCCCGAAACCCATGCTCCGGAGAAAAGAAACGAACCACCTCCACCCCTCTTGCCAGCAGCGTATCGGGCAAAAAAGTCCCCGACTCATCCGTTAGGCGGGTGGCGTGGTTGGCGACCAGCCCCACTCTTTTGCCCGACGTCAGGCGGACGATCTCATCGATCCGATCCGCACCGACCTGCAGTTTTTTGCACGGCGTACCGCTCCACCCATCCGGTGCAGCAAGCAGCAATAAAAGAATAACCAAAAGCGACTTCCTCATCACGACAGCAAATGTAGGTTTTAGAGCTTGATAAAAATCTCTCTGCAGTACAGTAGGTAGGCAAAGATCCAATTGACCCCGACAAACAGCAGAGCATAGGTGAGCGATGCCAGTTCCGGCGAGGGCAGCACTCCACTCAGCGCCTCCCAAACCACGACGGTACCGCATGCTCCATCCGCTCGAACCGGTATCTGCAACATCAACTGCGCCAAGACGTAGGAGAGCAGGTAGGTAAAGAGGGCATTGGCGCCAAAGTGGCGAAAAAAACCACACCACTGCACCCATCCACGCTCATCAGTGACCCGGATCAACAAGCCCAGCAGCATGGTTGCCAGACCGCAGGTGACAAGCACAAAAGTAGGTGACCACACCTTTTTGTTGATCGGGAGCCACTCCGCCGGCAGCACACCAGCGAGGACAAGTGCCCCGCCGACCAGTACGAGCATGAGTACCCGCCGATCCGGAGGGGTACGGAAGAGCCGCTCCCCCACGAGTGCCCCCACCAAGACATGCACGATAGCAGGGATGGTGCTGAGTACCCCCTCGGGGTCGATGCCGTTTTCGTTGTACATATGGTTGACACCGAGCACCGCTCGATCCACCCGCCCAAGGATATTCTCAGGACCGTACACATACCCACTGCCCAACGCCAGCAGCACTCCATAGCCGACCAGGGTAAGCCCCGCGATCCACCTGAGCCCGCTCGGGCGCACCGTGAGCAGCAGGAGCGCCGCAAATCCATACGTCAGACCCAGCCTGGGGAACACCCCGAGGATCCGCATCCGTGGAAAATAATCCACCGCATACACCAGCCGGTCAAGCAGTGTCCCTCCACTCTCCGGCGAAAACCACCGGTAGAGAAAGACACCAAAGAAGTCCAGCACCCACCCGATCACGATCAGCAGCAGACTCCGCCGTAGGATCTTCAGACCCATCTCCCGGTCGAGCGACATGCCGTGCTTGGACAGACTAATGTACATCGACACCCCCATGATGAAGAGAAAAAAGGGAAACACCAGATCCGTAGGCGTCAGGCCGTTCCACTCAGCATGCTGCACCGCAGCGTACCGATAGGTCCACGATCCGGGGTTATTGACCAAGATCATGCCCGCCACAGTCATGCCACGCAGGACATCAATGGCTACGATTCGCTTACCGGTATGGGGGGATGTGTTGTTACTCATGTATCTGTATCGCATGACTTCGGGTGTTGCAACAGGCTCGCCCAATGGTTACGGTAAATATACCACACTTTGTTCAAGGCTCAGCCCCCAACCACCAACAACCCCTCACCTGACTGATAAACAGCAAGATACAGACGGCGAAAAATTCAGATACCTGACCGCCAAAAATTTCCTACTGGAAACAGTTCTCTTCTATCCGTCAAATCATTTTCTTTCCTACTGGAAACATTCCGCTTCTATCCGTCAATTTTTTCGGAGCACGCGGCGGGCGAAAATCCCAAACTTTTTGTAAGTTCGTAGCATCAAACCACCAACCGCACATCCAATAAGGTTCGGTCCACGAAAATGGCGGAACCGATGCCGAAGAACTGCAGAATATGAACACTCCCCCAACCTCCTACCGTGATCCATGCGTCGTCCCGGCGACTCAGCCGCCTGCCCGAGGGCTTTCGGGCAGTGGTGCATGGGGTCAGTACCGGCGTCCTACACTAGGGGTATTGGTGGTGCTTGTCCTCCTCTTGCTCTCGGTCGTCTCCTGTGACCGGAAACCGGCAGAACACACCCCCGATGATCGGCGTGCGGCGGACTGGAGGTGTGCCGACGGGTGCGCGGCAATGAGATCACCGACCATATCCCCATCATTGTGGTCACGGCAAAGATCACGGAGGAGGAGCGCATCCGAGGTCTGGAGGCGGGAGCCGATGCGTACCTTGCGAAGCCGTTCAACGCAGATGAGCTGCGCACACGGGTGGAGAAGCTGCTCGAGCGACATCATTTGCTGCGTAATAAGTATAGCCATGATGCCGGAGAAGAGCGGCAGCAGGAGGCACCCTATACCGCCGTTGAGCGGCGCTTTCTCGCCAAGGTATCGGATGCCATATACCTCCGGCTCAGCAGCGGAAAGAGTACCGAGGTGTCGCAGATCGCATCGGCGATGTGTATGAGCGACCGGCAGTTTTACCGCAAGATCAACGCCATCACGAACAGTACGCCAACGGTCTATATCCAGCGGGTGAAAATCAAGAAAGCGAAGAGCCTCCTCGATGGCGATGCGCAGATGAGCTTCGGGGAGATCGCTGAGAGATGCGGCTTCAACGACTACTCCAACTTTGTGCGGACCTTCAAGAACGCCTACGGTGTCACCCCGACGGAATACCGACGGAGTAATGCCGGAAGTTTGTAAGTTTTTCCGAAAATCAAATCAAATACCCCGGGTCAGACGCTCCTGTGAAGCACTGACCCGGGGTTGTGTTGTACGCCCCCGGCAGGGTCGGCAGACCCGGACTCGGGGTGTGACCCCCTAGCGGGGTCGTGGGTGGTAGGGACATTCTCGCAGTCCCGGCACGTCGCCTACTTCTCGGGGAGGAAGAGCATCTCGGAGGGGATCGGCTGGCGCAGCATGCTGCGGCTGATGAGCCCTACCTCTAGTTCATTGCCCATATAGTCCTCGAAGTAGTGCACCTCCAGCAGGTGAAATCCCGCCTCGAGTGCCACGGTGCCCTCGATCATCCTAGAGCTGTGGCCGCCATCATTATCTACCAGCTTTTGCCCATCGATGTAGAGCACCGACCCGTCATCGGAGTAGGTATAGAAGCGGTAGATCCCGCGCTCCGGGATATGGATGTAGGTGCGGAACTTGTAGGCGAAGTGGTCAGCAAGATCGGATAGGTCGATATTGAAGTTGGACGTAGTACCTGAAGCGACGGCATGGTCCTCGGTCACCTGAGTTGTGAGCTTGAACTCGCCCTCATAGTAGGTATACGCCACACCCTGCTTTTCAGGCTTGACTTCCAGTGCGGGTAGGTAAGTGGCTTCGCCCTCCTCTATAGAATTGATGCCGGAGGGGTAGTAGTAGGTCCCTTCGTGTCCGCCATTAGGCGTAGTGACCCAGGTGTCAAAACGTCGCTCACCCTCATACAGCTTGATGATGCGTGCACCGCGGTCAAGCAGTCCGTAGGCTCCCCAGCCGCTCACGCGACCATATCCGAGCGCGACATCGCAGTGGATACCGAGCATGTCGTTGCTGTGATCGTGACCGGAGAAGATGCCCATGACATCGCCCATCTCCACGACCGAAGCAAAGAGCCCGGAGTTGAGCTTGGAGGAGGCTACGCCTTCACGCGTGTTTCCAAAGGTCTTGGGGTTGTCACTGAGAACGCCAAACTCGGGCAGTGGGATGTGAAAGAACATCAGAGCCGGCAGAGGCTCGCCCCCGTTTTCCTCGGTCATGGCGGCACTCATCTGACGGTACCAAGCGATTTGGTCAAAGTGGATCCAGTCGTAGTGCTGGATGTACTGGTTGGGAAAGTAGTCGTTGGAGTCCAGGAAGTAGAGGAGTGTCTTCTGATGCTTATCCCGACTATAGATGGGGACAATACAGTTTCCCATGCCGGTGAGCTCCTCCGGTCCCTTTTCGCCAATGTAGTAAGGTGAGGTTTTCAGAAGGTCAAAGATCTCCGAGCGAGTCATGTACTCAGGATCGTGGTTCCCGTTGTTGGCTACAAAAGGCACCCGCAGCTCATTCATCAGACGGATGAGTTCTTTCCACGCCTCGGGAGCCGGGTTAGCCGTGACGACATCCCCGTTGAAGATCGCCATATCGGGCTTCTCGGTTGCCAATATGCTGCGGATGGACTCCAGCGTGCGAGCGTTTGTGCCGGGCTCGCCGCTATTGAGGTGCAGGTCAGAGAAGTGAGCAATGACATAAGTACCATCGGGACGAAACTGCTGGCTCCCTTGGGCAAAGCCGAGTGAGGTGGTGAGCAGCAGAAGAAGTAAAGGAAGAATTTTTCTCATGGCTGTGTCAGGTTGAGTGCTTGGCATATTTTATGAAAGATCTCTGTATTTTCGTACACACCGGTGAAAGCATTTGCACCGGCGCCATAAGTATAGACGGGTACGAGGACTCCGCTGTGGCTGCCCGTGGAGAAGTGCCCGACGGTAGTGCCGGTGTGGCGGCTGCCACCGACCAGTGTCAGCCCTCCTGTCTCATGGTCTGCCGTGACCACCACAAGGGTCTCACCGTCCTGCTCCGCCCACTTCATCACGGCACCGACGGTACGGTCGAAGTCTGCCGTCTCCTGCATGAGCAGATCGAGGTCGTTGAAGTGTCCGTAGTCATCCAGCTGTGACCCTTCGATCATGATGAAAAAGCCGTCTGGATGTTGGCCTTTGAGCTGATCCATCGCTTGGATAGAGGCGTCACTGAGGTAGTCGCCACGCTCGGCGGGTAGCGGAGTGTCCTTGTCTGCCACCAATACCAAATGCTTGGGGGCATCGGACCTTTCGGAAAACTCACCCAGGGTGCGGCTGACCGTATAGCCTGCTGACTCCATCTCGGCAATGATGTCCCGACCATCGGTACGGTTTTGGAAGAGCTGTGCTCCACCGCCAATGATGAGATCGCAATTGCTCGTGGGGAAGTCCCCGATCAAATCCTCCTCCTCGTCTCTGGAAACGTTGTGCGCAAGGAAAGCTGCCGGTGTGGCATCCCATAGGCGACACGTCACGACGACACCCGTACCCAAGCCGGAAGCATGAGCTAGGTCCACAAGCGTGGTAAGCTCGCGTCCCTCGGGATCGACCGCTATGGAGTGGTAGTTGACCTTCACACCGCAAGCCATGGCTGTACCTGCCGCACCGGAGTCGGTGATCAGGGTGTCGGCGGTGGTGGTCTTTGCAAGACCGATCGCCTGAGCATTATCCAGCATATTGACCCGGCCCTTGTTTGCGGTATAGAGGTTGGCAATGTGCGCCAAGCTCATACCGTCGCCAATCATCAGGACCACATTGCGCACCTTGGCATCTGTAGCTATGGGGGCAACGGAGACCGTCTCATAGGTGCCGGGCAAGCTGACTGCTTGTGTCTTGTCGTCTGTGCCTTCGCCATTTTGCTTTTGCACGCCCGGGGTACACCCGAGGAGGAAGGCAAGTGTTAGGAGTAAGTATCTTTTCATTTCTGTTCGTGATAAAGTTTAAGCGCCTGGTACTTGTTTTCCCCTCTCATTCGCATGCCGGCATCCAGGCCATGCCCTTCTTTCCCCTGCCAGTAGCGCACCCGGATGTAGTGAGGTCCGGCAGCGAGTGCCACCTTTCCGGTCGCAGAGACATAGGCGTGTGAGCCGTCATTGAGCACCACGGCGGTGTCATCGATCTCCAGCACCGAGCCGTCATCGCTGGTGAGGATAAACTCATACACTCCATCTGTCGGTGCCTGAATCAAGCCCTCAAAGATCAAGCCGTAGTCGTCATCACGCTGGCGGAGTTCATTGGTGATCTTATCGGATGTGTCGCTCTTGACCAGTTTGCCGGCGGCTATCTCATCAACAGACGCAAAAGTTCCTTCGTAGAGGCGGTACTGAGCGCCCTCCTGAAGGTTCGTTGCCTCTACGGCGGGCAGGAGCACTGCTTTTGTAGCCAACATCGTGCTGACACTCGAGGGTTCACCACCGGCTAGCGCAACAGCCTTGATCGTGACATCTTCGCTCACTTCAAAGGGAGCTTCGTAGCGGGTAGACTCTGTGGTAGGAGTCGTACCGTCAAGGGTGTAGTATATCGTGCTATTGGGCGTAGCGGATGCCAGATCCACAGTCACCTGATCCTCAAAAAGCACCAGGTCTGCAGTGGTATATACAGGAGAAGCTGTCTCCTTAGTCGTGAGGGAGTATGGCTCCTGCTCTACAGCATAGTCCCTGACCGGCTCATTCGTCAGCTCAAACTTGAGCTCACCTCCCGCCATGATCTCGTCGTACGTGATGAAGAGACGATCCAGCTTCTTGCCATTGAGGCTCACAGACTTGATGTAGCGGTTGTCGTAGGGGGAGTTGGCCTTGATCACCAGCTCATTGCCGGTAGCTGTGTGCAGGGTCAACTTTGGGAAGAGCGGGGTCGTCAGTATGTACTCTCCTGATCCGGGGGTCACCGGATAGAAGCCCATTGCAGACATGACGTACCAAGCGGACATCTGACCACAGTCTTCGTTGCCAATGATGCCGTCAGGCTCCGACGAATACATCTCATCGAGAAGGCGTCGGGTCAGCTCCTGAGTTTTCCAAGGCTGTCCGGCATAGGTATAGAGGTATGCCACATGATGGCTCGGCTCATTGCCGTGAGCATACTGCCCCAGGAGACCGGTGATGTCCTGTAGCTCTCCCTCATGCTTGCGGTCATCGCCAAACATATTATCCAGAGACTGAATAAACGCCTCTCGACCGCCGTGCATCTGGATCAGTCCATTGATGTCGTGCTGTGGAGCATAGCGGTAGTGCCAAGCAGTAGCCTCGGTATAGTTGCGGCTCACGGCATAAGGATCAAAGTTGGGCTCCCATGAGCCGTCGAAGTTGCGTCCGCGGAAGAAACCGGTGCTACCGTCAAATAGGCGAATGTAGTTGAGGGCTCTGCTCCGGTACGTGTCGTACAGATCCGTCTTGCCCATCGCTTTTGCCATCATAGCAATCAGCCAGTCATCATACGTGTACTCGAGGGTGCAGGAGACGGACTCATTTTTGCGATCAGCCGGGATGAAGCCATACTCTACATAGTAGTCCGAGCCTTTTTTATTGATATTCGAGGAGTGCACCATCGCCAGCATTGCCCGCTCTGCATCAAAAGAGCCAATCCCTCTCAGGTAAGCATCAGCGATAACAGATACTGAATGGTAGCCAATCATACAGTGGGTCTCACCACTCATCAGGGGCCAAATAGGCAGCTCGCCCTGCTCATCGTACATGCGCAGCATGGACCACACCACATTGTCCACCAACTCATGATCCATCAGAGTAAGCAGCGGGTGAAGTGTCCGATAGGTATCCCAGAGTGAAAGGGTACTGTAGTGCACCTGACCCTCCGGCAGGCTATGTAGCTGTCCATCATTGCCCAGGTAAGTCCCCTCCACGTCGCTCGTACGGTTGGGAGCGATGTAGGCGTGGTAGAGGGCTGTGTAGAAGACGGTGAGGTCCCGCCTATCGCCCATGGGCACCTCTATCTGACTGAGGACCTCCTGCCAAGCTTCTTCATTAGCGGTCTGCACTTCGTCAAATGTCCGATCCTCCAGCTGACTCTCGAGGTTGGCCTTTGCAGCCTCATAAGAGGTGGTCGACAGTCCGACATAAGCCTCCAGCGGTGTCGCCGCATGGTCAAAAGAGAGGATCGCACGTATGGAGTCTCCATCAGCCGTGGCCTCAGGCATCAGGGTGCCGTTTTCGTATACTTCTACCCCCTGTATAGGTCTGCTGAAGCGTGCATAAAAGTAGACTTTTGTCCCGGTCGTCCATCCGTCTGTTGCTTGCAGTCCTTGGACCTCATACTCGTTGACCTGCTCAAACTTGGTCTCGAGCATCGTCCGTGGCTTGAGGGTCACTAGGTCGATGACTACAGCCTGCTCCGCATCATCCGGGTAGGTGTATCGGTGCACACCGACCAGCGGGGTCGTCGTCAGCTCCACATGGATACCATTGTCCATCTTCACACTGTAGTAGCCGGCATGAGCAGATTCATTTTTGTGCGAAAAGCCGGTCTTGGGGAGGTGGCGCTGTGCTATACTGTCCCTAAAGAGCTGCGGATCGTTGGTCGGGACAAAGAGGACATCACTGAGATCGGTCGCTCCGGTGCCACTGAGGTGCGTATGGGCAAATCCATACAGGGAGTTGTCCGAGTAGTGATAGCCGGAGCAAGCGTCCCAGCCCTCCCAGCGGGTATCCGGGCTGAGCTGCACCAGACCATTGGGCGACGTAGCACCGGGGAAGGTGTGCCCGTGGAAGTCTGTGCCAATGAACGGATCTACCTGCTCATACAGTTTGGGATTCACCGGCATGAGCTCTTTATTATTCTTAGGGGTACACGCCCACACTAAGCTTGCAAGTGCAAATGCACCTATCAGATGGATCTTGAATCGGTTACTTGTCATTTTGTTCATTCAATTCTTGAAGATAGTTAATCAATTCTCTAGTCTCGCTACGCCCCGCAAAGTCTACGAAGTAGATCCCCGCAGGAGGGGTCGACATACCCTTCAGCAACTCTAGTGCAAAAGGGTTTATCGCTCTGGCGACACTTAGCGGAAGCGCCGGGGCAGAACCACTGAGGAAGAAGATGTTTAGCTCATCTCCGGGGACTTCTGCAGCCAGCTCGAGGGCCTCCTTTATGGCTGTCTTTTTGTCACTCTTGTGGATGATGTCTTGCACCTTATAGTCGTCCTCGATCAAGAGTGGAAAAGGCTGCCGGTCCAAGCCCGGCCAGACGAGAGAGGTCCGAGCAGTCTTATCGTGCCCAAACGAATCATACTGGGCAATAGGCGCTGCGTCCGCAAATTTATTTCTGCTAAATATAACGATTTTTCCGGCTAAGTCCTTCTTGGTGGTGCGGAGAGTGATCGGTCCACGGTATACGAACGAGGAGACCCGCTCATCATCTAGAGAGTTCAGCAGTGAGGTCTGATAAGCCTGATGGTGCTCGGCACGCCCATTCTTGTCGTCCTCCTTCCGGAGCGAGATGATGATGAACTCATCCGGATGATCCACCAAGAAACGAGCAAAAAGAGGCAAGATATCCTCAGTCCACTCCAGTGGATACTTCACGATCCCATGGTAGACGTCCATCTTTCCGGAGCCATCGTACCGATCAACCAATCGTATATCAAACGCGCGAATACCTACAGCCAACTGTTCTTCCAGGCTGATATCTTGGCACTTGGCTATACCGTTGATTGCGCCGGAGTCATGCGTACCCGGAATAAAAAGATCCACCAGTCGCGGTGAATTCTCTTTATGCGGCTGGGGTATGTCATTCAGACCACTACAGGTAGCACTGGAAAGCCCAAATACAAGCAATAGGGCAATAAGGAACGGGGAAAAAGTTGGGGTTTTACGAGAACGGTTCATCGTACATGGGGAAAGGGTTTTGGTTATTATTTAGCAAACGGTTCAGGAGTTAGACCATAACAGCTTATTCAAAAGTCTCAAAAAAAGGTTTACCCACCACAGGTGGCCTCAGGCTCATGCATTTGAAGTTTAGAGGTGACGTGTACTGAAAAAGTTTCCTACTGGAAACAGATCGCTACTATCCGTCAAATCATTTTCTTTCCTACTGGAAACATTTCTCTTCTATCCGTCAAAACTTTCCGCCCCTCCCCTAGCGGCAAAAATAGGGGAACCTGGGACCTTGTCGTCTTCCTTAGTTCGTCCCCCTGCGGTAGTTGATGTCGTAATTGATGATAAAGTCCGGCTTCTCCGCCATAAAGCCCTAATGCTCAGCCTACACCGACATCATCACCCCCGATTATCTCTAAACTGCCTGAGCCCCGCAGGCGGCCTAGAGCAAGCCACCTGATCAGGGCAAACCAGCATGTACAAAAACACTTATCTCTTTACTCCGGCTTCTACTTTTACAGAGTAGCCGAGTACGCCAGATTGATCAAACAACTTGGTTGTCTCACGGTGCATGAAGCTTTTCTTGGCGAAAAGGAAGGTCACCTGATTGCCACTTCCTGCCGGACTTACTTCTTTAAACTCGTAACCTGCCACTTTTGGAAAAGCAGAAATCAGCCCCTTGGATATGGTTCCCAACAACAAGAGATCTTTAGTCCCAGATATGTAGTCGGAAAGTTGGTTTCCTAGGGCAGTAAGTGTCTCTTGGTCGCTGATGGTGATGACTCCGACGTTGAGGTTGTAGTTTAGCTGCTTCACCGTTGTCGCTTTTAGGTCAGCATTGAAGGAGAGCAAGTAGCTATTCCCAATTGGCTGGTTTGCATAGTCTCGGAAGTATTCCTTGTTTAGCACAAGGTTGCCTGTTGGGACTCCGGCGCGGTAGCCTGTGAAGTTATAGCACTGAAAGAGTTTGGTAGCCACAGGGAGGGCCATAGCTATAGCTGCACCATCAGCGGAAGCATCCGCATTCATTAGCACCGCCATAGAATAACTACTTTTATTGCTTAGCCACTTCGAAAGATCCGAGTAATCTTTCTTGGTACCAAAGAGAGCTTTGGAACTATGATTAGAGACGACTACGAACTCTAGGGTGCGATCCTTATTCCATTGGATTTCCTGGGGGTCTGTTTTGTTAGGAGGTGAAGGAGGAGTCGGTGTGTCGCCACCTTTACCGCCTTTGCATCCTGCAATTGTGACCAAAAGCACAAGGGTCGTAAGTAGAAGGGAGACCTTTTTCATATCCATATCAATTCATTATTTGGAGTAAGTAAGCTGGGTAAGGACGGCAGCATGATCAGACAAGCTATTAAAAGACTCTACACGCCTACCACTGGCAGTGAAGGTTCCATTTTTCGAAGCAACGCCTATGTAGTCAACCCAGTTGAACGCCATGCACTTGAAGTTGTCCTGGAGAATGTAGTTCACTTGCCCCTCTCCCATATTCATATCTCCCATCAAAATAATGGGATGATCAGTCTTCGTGATAGATTCATCCTTTGCGATAGTACGCAGTTGATCCTCTGCACCTCCGATATGATCCAAGTGGGTTACCACTACTCGAAAAATCTGTCCGGACGGATGAAGAATATCTGCCCACATGACACTACGTTGGTCAGCAGAGCCTGCCGGCTTTGGCAGCAGCTTGCTATGGACGCTTAGGATCGGAAAACGGCTAATGAGTCCATTGCCATAAAGCCCCACATCCTTGTCATAAGATTTTCCAAAAGCTGAATACATACCCAGCTCTGCAGCTAAGTCGGTCAACAAGTTGCGCTGCTCCATACGGCTGGTCAGTATTTCCAGCTCATTGATACAGTAGATATCCGCATTTAGATCTCTAAAAGCATCATAGAAAAACTGCATCTGGAAAGATTTACCTCCAGACAGTTCTTGGTTCTCTATTTCAAATGACTTGACATTGTACGTACAAACAGTGAAGTTCACTTGAGCCATTAGCTCAAGCGAACTCACTAGTAGTAACGCTGTCAAAAAAAATGAAAGTCTCTTCATATCTGACAGTTATGTTATGATTAGTACCCGAGGTTTTGCTTCAGGTGTTTGGATTTATCGATAGTCGATTGAGGGATGGGGAATACTTTGTTCTTATCGGGGCTGAAGCTACGTGCCGGCCACACCTCTACTTTTTTGAGCTCACCTCTACCGGTATTAGCATCGTAGGTAGCAGCAAAGTGTGCAAGATCAAACCCATGTAGAGGTTGCTCAAGCAACTGGAAGTCACCCCAACGCATAATATCCATCCAGCGTGGCGTATTGAATTCAAACGCCAACTCGTTACGGCGTTCGCGTTTGAGGTCAGCCTTGGTAGCTTTGCTATTCGCTGGGAGACCCGCTCTGGTGCGTATTGCATTTAGGAGCTCTTTTGCTTCGCCATTACCCTCGCCACGCAGCCAGATGAGTGCCTCAGCCTTCATCAGCATGACATCGGCGTAGCGCACGACTACTTGTCCAAGAGTCGTCGTCATAAAGTTTCCGTCCGGCAGATATTCAACTCCGGCATTCTTCGCTGATCTATAAGGGCTAAGCCACTTTACAAATAGGAGCTTTGTATCTGAGGATAGTTCGTTGCCCTCTTTTGAGCTAGGGTCACCGATCCGAACATTAAGATCTACAAAAGTCAGCTCGTCACCAGGGCCGGCGATGGTGTTTTTTCGCCGCTTGTCCCCGTCCTCAAAGGACTCATACAACTCTACTGTAGGTGCGAAATAGCCCCAGGTGTTGAACCTAGCCCAGCCTCCATTTTGTCCACTGATTCCATGAAACTTTGGACCGGCATGCACCGTTGCTGAGCCAAAGAAAGAGAAGATGTACTCGCTGGAGAAGTTATTAGCCGTAGTAAATAGCTTCGTAATGTCGGGGTACAGTGCTCGCTTGTCCTGACCGGAGAGCGACATGATCTTATCGCAGTAGGTGATGACCTTTTCGTAATAAGACTGGTCAAACTGTGCTGCATAGAGGGCAGCCCTTGCAGCCAGTCCCCATGCCGCAGCCTTCCACGGACGACCGTATTCGCTTTCTGACTGTTGAGATAGAAGCGGTAGGTGCTCTGCAGCTGCATCCATATCAGCTATGATTTGGTCGTAGTTCGCAAGAACACTCTTGGGGCGCTCCATATCCATATCCTTCACCTCAGTCTTGTGCGTAATGATAGGGATTCCACCGTTGGGACCGTCATCTCCATGCCACGGAGCGAGCCACAAGTAGGAGAGTCCGCGGTAGAAATAGGCATTTCCTAGGATAAAGTCCTTATCATCACCGGTTACCCCGAGGTTATCTACCGCTTTGATCAGCTCGTTAGCCGAAGATATGACCTGATACATGGTCTCCCAGTTATCTCTCCAGTCCCGTCCATTGCTGGCATCCATAGTGAAGTTTTTGATCTGGGCTGCCTGAGCCTGTGGACGTCCGGTAGTAAGGTTGTCACTAGCATTTTCCAACCACATATAGCCACGTCCTGTGACTTCTTCAATGGATACAAATCTACTAAGCGCATCCACGGAAGCACGTAGATTGGCCTTATCTTTGTAGTAGTCATTATTGGTATCGCCTTCGGTATAGGGCTCCAAGTTCAGGAAGTCACTGTCCGAGCAGGAGCTGAGGCCACCGGTCATCAGCAGTAGCGATGTAGCGAGAATGCCTACTTTTATCTTCAAATTAGTTCGCATATCTTGTTGTTGTCTTTTCTGAAATTATCTTTCTATCCAGTAGTGGCTCATCAGAAGTTAAGATTGAGTCCTAGAGTAAAGGTACGCGCCAGTGGATAGCGTCCTGCATCGATACCGTAGTACCCTACCTCAGGATCAATACCTGAGTACTTGGTAAAGGTGAAGAGGTTTTCACCACTGATATAGAACCTCATACTAGAGTTGGGTAACTTCATTGCTTCCATTGCAGACTTCGGTAGGCTGTAACCGATGGTCAGGTTCTTCAGTCGGAGGTATCCTCCATCCTCTAGGAAGTAGCTGTTGGCAATACTGTAGTTACCGTTGTCATCCTTTGCAATACCCAGTCTTGGGATGCCGGAGTTTTTGTCAAAGTTGAATGAGCTCAGCACAAGAGAGTTTAGGTTACCACCGACTCCACGACCTACCATAGACATCTGCTTATAGGCGTTGTAAAGCTTGTTTCCGGCAATACCCTGGAACATTACAGAGAAGTCCAGTCCCTTCCAATCTGCATTACCACCAAAAGAATAAGTGGTCTTGGGCAGATAAGATCCGAAGAACTTACGGTCCAGGTCGTTGATAACTCCATCACCGTTTTGGTCTACAAACTTGAGGTCACCAGCCTTTGCGTTGGGCTGAATGGGAGAAGTCTGTCCCGTCTCGCTATTTGTGTGCGTGTAAGCAGCAACATCGTCATCACTCATAAAGAGTCCGTCTACCTCGTAGATGTAGAACGACTGCCAAGGCATACCCACTGCCGAGCGAACAGGCTGCATGCTGTTTACGGTAACATCGTCTTGAATGTAGTCACGCCCACCAAGGGAGAGGACTTCAGACTTGATCAAGCTGAGGTTTCCAAAAACACCAAACTTGACGTCACCAATTCTATCGTTGTAGGCGAGGGTAAACTCCCATCCCTTATTGCTAACAGATCCAACGTTGCCGAGCGGCTCTCTTTCTACACCCATGGTCGGAACAATGGGCACCCTCTCGATCAGGTCTTTCGTGGTCTTGTCGAAGTAGTCCACCGTAAGGGAGAGCTTACTGAATAGTCCTAGGTCAAGACCTATACCCCAAGACTCGGTTGTTTCCCAGCGAAGGTCCGTATTGGACAGACCGTCCTGATAGAATCCATAGTAAACATCGTTGTTGACGCCAAAGACAGATCCATACTTTTGTTGCTTCATCGAAACGTTGTAGGCATAGGGGTCAACCATAGCGACGTTACCCACCTGTCCCCAGCTACCACGTATCTTGAGAAGGTCGATCGCTTTCACATCCTCCATGAACGACTCACTTGAGATCTTCCAAGACCCTGAGATGGCAGGGAAGACCGCAGACCTGTTCTTAGGCGCCAGCTTGGACGAAAGGTCATTTCTGACAGATCCGGTAATAAAGTACCGGTCATCGTAGGAGTAGCTGATACGCCCGAAACCGGAGATCATGGACTCTTCAGTAATTCCTTCTCTAGGTGGTACATTAAATTTTGTACCGTTTTCGAATCTTACCTTAGATGGGTCCTCATTTGGGTATTCTTGTTTCTCCACCCAGTGGTTACGCCAGTTGTCATAAGCCATGGTGTATCCTGCCATTGCACTGATGTGGTGCACATCTGCCAGGAGAGTAGAGTATGTAGCTGTATTCTCCCAGAGCCAGCTGGAGTGAAGTGATGAGAAGATAGATCTGGAGTTCTTCTTCATACGGCTACCTACCTCCTTGACTTCAGGAGTAAAGTTCTCATCCCGTAGCCAGTCTTGGCCTACTGAGAAACGGCTGATGATGTCCAGACCGCGGATAGGCTTGATCGTCAGCGCTGTGGTAGAGAACAGCGTAGTTGCCGGCTTATTCTGCCTGAGACGCATGAGCGTAGCAACCGGGTTATTGATCATACCATACCCGGAGACACCTTGGTCTGCATAGTATCTTGGCACGGTACCTCCCCATACGGGCTGTCCATAGCCATCAAGGACCTGGTTGCCATTTCTATCCAACTCGTACACCGTAGCTGAGGTTGGATAAAACGCAGCATCCATGATGATACCCTCGTGACCTTGGTCCCAGACACCGCCCTGACCATTTGAGTAGGCGATGTTCACATTCTGGTTGATATCCAACCAGTCAGTAATTGCGTAGTCTACATTTAGCCTCCCACCAAACTTCTCTGAGTAAGTATTGAGGAGGATACCTTCGTTCTTGTCGTAAGAAAAAGAGAGGATGCTCCGCAGCTTGTCGCTACCACCGCTTAGGGTCACAGCGTAGTGCTGTAGTGAACCTGTGCGGAAGATCTCATCCATCCAGTCTGTACGATGGATAGCACCGTAGGGATATGCCTTTACATTGGCAACTACGGGCAGCTGCACCCCTTCTGTTTCAGCCAGGTGATTCCAAACCTTTGCATACTGCCCTGCAGTCGTCACTGAAGGGAGCTTGGTGGCGTTCTTGAAGCTGTATGAGCCGTTGAACTGAACATTCATCCGACCCGATTTCCCTTTTTTGGTGGTCACCACGATCACACCACCCGAGCCAACAGATGCACCGTAGATAGCAGCCGAAGCAGCATCCTTGAGTACCGTAATGTTCTCTACATCCTCCACGTTGAACGGAGCGCCGGGCACACCGTCCACTACATAGAGGACAGCGTCTCCACCTCTGGAGCCCTTACCACGAATATTGAGTTCAGCTCCGGAGAGAGGGTCTCCACCATCGTTTTGGATCGTCACACCGGGCAAGCGTCCCTGCATAATCGATGAGAGGTTGGAGGGGCCAGACTTGAGCTCCTTACCCACACTCATGGTAGAGATAGAGGTAGAGAGGTCTTCCTTTCGAGACGCACCATAGCCAATCACCACGAGCTCCTCGAGAGCTTGGCTATCCTCGTACATTTCGATACGGAGGTCAGATGCCGCACCCTTTACGGTATAGGAGACCGGCTTATAGCTCACGAAGCTAAACCTTAGCTCAGTCCCGACAGGCACCTCTATACTAAAATGACCATCAAGGTTGGTCGTTGTTCCCTTTGTGGTACCTACCGCTTGGATGGTCACTCCGATAAAGGGCTCATCCATGGTGGCATCAATGACCGTACCACTCACTTTCACATTACTCTGGGCCATTGCCATCAGCGTTCCCACACTGCTGAGCAAGAGAGCCATCAGAAGGTTCTTTAACCGTGTATTCATGTTTCTTATCTTACTATTTCTTCTGAGTAATTATTGCTTGTCTGCCCCCTCTGCTTTTTTCTTGTGGGCATCGATTAGATCCTTTATACCCTCCTCCGGATCGTACACATCCTGTCCGTAAGACTTGGAGAGGTAAAGCTCACCCATATGGAAGAAATTATCTCCATCTCCTTGACCCAACATCTCTTCCAAGTTGGTACCATCATGGCGCTCAGTCGGTATAAAGCGAATATACCGAGCTCCGGCAGGCATCCGGAAAGAATTCCCGTCTACACGGTCGCCGGTCATCGCAGGCACGCGGTAATTGGTCATCGCCACTTCCGTCCAGCTATTGCCATCAGTACTAGTCATGATGCGAGCTGCCTTTGGTGAGCCTGACGGGTTATTGGGGCGAGGTACGTAGCCAAAGCGTAGGTCTGAGCCCGCATACTTATCGCTCTTCAGATCAATCTCGACATAGTGTAGCTCACTCCATACATAGTGCCAATCGGTGTGGAAGTAGTTATTCACATCCCCATCGACTAAGTTTTCTATAGGACCCTCTGTCGGTTCTTGCGCATTGGTGCTGACCATATCCACGGTCAACTTTATATCCCTAAAGTCTGTCGGAGTATATACCTTCTCCATCGGCAAGCTGGTAGCCTTGACCGTGTACAGCTGACCAAATTCACCTGTACTGCTGACCGAATGCACCGTGATCGTATACTCCCCTGCCACCTTGGCAGTATTGGGGATTACCAAGCTGGTCTCATCCGCTGAAGCCATACGCTCCATCTGAGCATTTGTGATCGGGTCGAAGTAGCTCGCCATGATTCCGATCCGATCCATGTCATCACCGGATGCCTTCCCTAGATCCCATGAGACAAGGATCTCTGCCGGTCTCACCGAAGTTGCAGTTACATTGGAGATTGGGGTAGCCTTTTTCTGAAAGGCAGGCCAATCATGGTCGGTACACCCAACCAAGATCAGGGCTAAAAGCCCATAAAAAAACCAGTTTTTTTGCTTGTTCATAAAACAGGAACTTATATAGATTCTATTTAGTTGATTTATATTCCAAAACAAGTGATCCGATCCAAAAACGCAGTGGTTTTTTCTCAGCAAAGATTGATAGCAATTGCATATCATCACTTTACACCCAAAATAATGGGGTTTTTCTCACCACAAAGTTAGGCAAAATAAACCACAAAGGATACACCATTCACGCACTCAAAGGCACACTTTGCGTACTTTCGGTTACAAACTTATTACTAAACCCGCCCAATTAATAAATTATTAGGCATACAAACCGAGGTGATACTTAAATATATGCATTGCAAACCCACAGCATTGCGAAGTTAAAGCATACTTACTACAACTGTGTGAAGATAAGCAAACCAATGCCATCACATCGGGAGCAAAACAAAGGATTAGATCGGTTGGCGACCCCTGGCGGGGTCGCGCCATGGTATCTGATGGTATGACTCCAACGTCCGTCGGAGTCGTGTTTTGGGAGGGCTCGTATTCCCAGGGTCAGACGCTCCTAACGTCGCTCTGACCCTGGGCTATACTCTATGACCCCGACATCCGTCGGGGTCACCTCCCCGCCGACTTGCTTTCTTAGGGTCAGAGCTCCTCCGGAGCTCTGACCCTAAGCTATGCTCTATGACCCCGACGGATGTCGGGGTCACCCTCGGACGACGAAAGACGACCCCGATAGGGGTCGTACAATATAGCCCCGGGTCAGAGCTCCGGAGGAGCGTCTGACCCGGGGTAACCGTTCCGCCCCTCATCCCCGACCCTGACGCACGTCGGGGTCGTACCACTGAGGGCGCAAAAGTTTCCTCTGGAAACATTTTGCTACTATCCGTCAAATCGTTTTCTTTCCTACTGGAAACTTTTCGCTTCTATCCGTCAAATTTTTTTGCGGAGTGGCGAAGGGTAAAAATGGGATGGAGGCTCAGACCTTACGGAGCCGGATGTTTCGGACGGAGTGGTCGGGGCTTTTCTCCAGGATAAGCGAGGAGCGAAGTCTGGTGGGCAGGATGTTGTCGCGTAGGTTGGGCAGGTTGATTTCCTCCCAGACGTTATTTGCCATGGCGATAGCTTCGCTCTCAGTTAGGTCTGCGTAGTGGTAAAAGAAGGAGTCAGGCTGCTGAAAGGCGGTCTCCTTGAGGAGCAAAAAGCGGTGAACGTACCAGTTGCGGATGCTCTCCGTATCGGCGTCGACGTAGATGGAGAAGTCAAAGAAGTCGGAGACGAATATCTTTCGTCTACTGAAGCTGGGGTTGGTGTTGACCTGCAGTACATTGATGCCCTCCACGATGAGCACATCCGGCTGGTCGATGATGTCGTACTCGTCCGGTATCACATCGTAGTAGAGGTGGGAGTACTTGGGGCTGAGTAGGTTTCGCCGTCCACTCTTGACTGCCGAGAGGAAGTTGAGGAGCCGCGAGGCATCGTAGCTCTCGGGGAAGCCTTTGCGGTTGAGGATCCCCTGCTCCTCCAGTACAGAGTTGGGGTACAAAAAGCCATCGGTGGTGATGAGTGCCACCCGTGGGGTGGCAGCGTTCATGGAGAGGAGCTTATGTAGCACTCGGGCGGTGGTGCTCTTGCCTACCGCCACACTACCGGCGATACCGATCACATAGGGGACGTGCTGGATTTCGCGGTGAAAGAACTGGCTGTACTCTCGGTGTAGGTTTTTGTGGTGCTGGATGTGTATCTGCAGCAGTCGGCACAGTGGGAGGTAGATGTCTCGGACCTCGTCTACAGTCAGAGGCTCGTTTAGCGCCTGAAGGCGAGGCAGGTCAATCTCCGAAAAAGGGAAGTCCGGATGGCTGTCCAGCCGGCTCCACGCCTCGCGACTAAAGGAGTGGTAGGGTGAAAATGTGGCAATACTCTTCATAGGGTCAGAGGTTCTAGAGGTCGGTCAAAGACCTGACTAAATGCGGTGGTGAGCCGATGGTAGGCTTCGTCCATGGAGACCCGGTGCCCGACCTCCAGGGAGAGGTTGGTCACTCCTTTGTCTGTAAATCCGCAGGGGTTGATCCAGTGAAACGCTTGTGGGGGTACACTGACGTTGAAAGCGATACCGTGCATGGTAATGAAGTGACTCGCCTTGATCCCAATGGCACAGACCTTTCGCGGCATGGGGGTATCCGTGTGCATCCAGACCCCGGAAGCTCCGTGGATCCGCTCCCCCACGAGGTCGTAGGTCCCTAGGACTCTAATGGCGACCTCCTCCAGGGCGTGCACGTAGTCACGCACCCCGAGCCCCAGCTCCATGAGGTCGAACACAGGATAGACCGTCCACTGACCGGGGCCGTGGTAGGTGACATCTCCCCCTCGCGTCGTGCGGTAGACCTCGACCCCTGCCTCGGACAGGGCTTCTTTTGGGAAAAGGATGTTGTGAGGATCGGCGTGCTTCCCTAGGGTAAGGACGGGATGGTGTTCGTTGAAGAACAGCCGGTGCTGCGCCGGTCCGCCGGAGCGGTGAACCGCCACTGCATCGCGGAAGTACTGCTCCTGCTGGCTCAGTGCATCTGCATAAGAGATGCGTCCGTTATTGACCACTTGGATGTTCATACTCTCTTCTTTGCTTTCGGACAAAGGTGGGCTATAGGGCAGTACATACATGCAGAGTCACTCGGCGCAGGTTCAAAAGCCTGCTCGGGATCAGCTATCTCTGCTATGGCTTGCTCCAAAAGTAGCTGTACGGACGGCTCAAAGTCCGCAAAGTTTTCGACCTCCTCAAAGCGGCTCTTGTCCTCAGCCATCGTCTGATCCACCTTCAGAGCAAAGAACTCGTCGGTCATCGGCTTGTAGATACTCGGAATGATCTTTTTGAACTTCGGGATCCGGATGGGCCCTGACCTACCACTGAGGGTGGTGCTGTATTCTACGGGATCATTGAGCATGAGCGCGTACAACAAGAGCTGGATGCCAGCTCTATTGTGGTTCTTTTTGCGGATCTTTTCCAGATTCAGAAGGGTGTTTGCTTTGTCACTTCCGGTCTTGAAGTCAACAATGTGCAGGGTCCCATAGGCATCGAGATGCATCCGGTCTATATAGCCGATCACATTCACCGTATCACCGGTAGGTATAGGCACTGCTGACTTGAAGCGGAGCTCCCCGCCTACATAGCAGGAGAAGGTGTCGATATTTTCCACATCGTGCTTGATCACGTTGCGGATCATCATGTGTGCACCGGACTCGAATAGTCGGTCGAAATTGCCGACTTGGTCGCGCTTGAACTCTCTTCTATAGCACTCGCGGTACTTGCTCTCTATCTCAGTCGGATCGTCGAGCCATTTCTGCAGCACATCGAGATCGGGCTGCCTGCCTTCGAACTGCGCATACAGTGCCTCGATCGTGCCGTGTACCAGCGTGCCGAGAGTGCGGCTGTCCAGCGTCTCGGAGAGCTCATCGGTATCCTGGATGCCCTCCACCCTCTTGGCATAAAACTTGAGCGGGCAGCTGAGGAAGTCGTTGATCGCAGAGGCAGAGAGGTGACGCTTGCCCCCATTGATGATGGTCTCGCGGTAGCCCAAGAACTTTTGGCGGTTCGGCCGGATGGAGACGACCTCAGAGGTGTCGACACGCAGGGGGTAGCCCGCCGAGCGATAGGTGACCTTCTTCCCATTGGGACTGTAGATGTAGTCAATCAGACGGAAGTAGCGCGACGGCTCACCATCGGAGAGGTTGTTCCGGCGGGAGTCGTAGGTGCAGTAGAGCTGCGACGCACGGGAGATCAGGCGTAGGAAGTTGTAGGCACGGGTCTGCTCATGCCACTTGTACGTTGGCAGCCCCGCACCTACGCGAATGACGTGGGGGATGATGCTCTTGAGGTGGCTGCGCCCGGGCAATACTCCCTCCGTGGCATCAGGAATAAGCAGGATATCAAAGTCGAGTCCGCGAGTCTCCAGTATCCCCATCACTTGAAGCCCTCTGAGCGGCTCACCCTGGTAGGGGATACGTGCATAGGTAAAGAGAGTCTGCAGGAGATCCTCCATGATGGAGATGGAGAAAGCACCCGACGAGGGCTCCTTCTCTAAGTGCTCCTGTACCGCCTCATACCGCTCACGGAGCAAGTCTCGCAAGAAGGGAAGCACGGAATGCTCGGCAGTATAGATTGCTTGATCCTCCTCTGCGTCAGATGGAGCGTCCATGAGGAGCTCAACGAGATGAAGGAAGTACTCCAGTAGCCACAGTCCACCGTGCGAATCGGCATCCTCCTGTGGAGGGTAAACAAAGAGAGCCTTTAGGAAAGCAAGCTGGTCGGGGTTGGGACTCACGGCATTCCAGAGGTCAGCCATAGCGTCCTCCGACAGTCGGAAGAGCTTTTCACCGTCTATTGTTGCCGTTATTCGGGTTCGGAGATCTCCTCCCTCAAATACCGGGTCAAGGGAGCTACCGGCAAGGATCTCCTTGACCTCTACCCCTCTCCAGTAGGACGCACGCTTGTCTGTCCGTCGCTGCCGTACTTGCTTGAGGATCGCTATGAGCCGTAGGAGCATACCGACCAGGGGCATCTCCCTCAGCGGGTACCCCATGGTCACATTGACCTCGTACTCAAAGTCTGCCGGCAGGTTGCTCAGCAGTGGCATGAGCAGTCGCTCGTTGGGAAGGACGACTGCCACCTGGAGGTTTTTGATCCGATCGCCCCACTCCCGATACATCTGTTTAATGCAGTTATCACCGATGTATACTGCTTGAGCCACTTTGGACGGGATGGAGACGAGGTCGATCTCCGGCAAGGTGTCGACCCGATCAAAGACGATGCGATCCTCACCCTCAGGGGGAGGGAAGTTCCTCCGATTTTGTTCAGCAAAGGAGCCGGCTATTCGCTTCCCCTTCATCGCCTCGCCCTCGTAGTCCCAGTAGAATAAGGTATTCGGATCCTCCTTATAATGCGTGAGCAGCCGCCGCTCAACCTCTGAAAGCGCATTGAGCCCCACAAAGACGTTGTGCACCCCGTTCCCAACGAGCGAGCGCTCACCTCGGTTGATCCCTTCGTAGATCTCCCGCAGCGTCATCCCGTCGTAGGCGAGTCCTACGTTTCGGAGCCGATCCTTGAGCAGACTATAGACCTCGGGCATCTTACTAAAGAGGGACACAAAGGTATCCTCGTGCTTGTACTCGGATATATCCCTGGAGCCTGCCCAACCCAGAAACGGCTTCAACGCCTCCCACTGTCTATCCTCGATGTAGCTCTTATCCTCGGAGAGTGCTGCGAGGTCAGCCGCATTGAGGTAGATCTCCACGGGATCCTTGAGGTGCTTATCGATATCCCCAAAGTCATTGATGATGTACTCGCCAAGCTGGTAAAAGTCACTGAAGGACTCCCACTTTTCATCAAGACCGACCTCGCTTAGCGTGAGGTACAGTTGGTAGATGACCAGCAGCTGATTATTGACATCTACCTCCGGCAGACTACACTCGTGCCTCAGCTGGTCAATGAGCGTGGTCACCTGCGGCAGTATGATCGTCCTTCCGTCCGCCCGAGCATACTCCTTGATGTAGTGCTGAAAAAACAGCCCCGCCCTACGGTTTTGGAAATAAAACCGATACTGCTTTAGCTCGTCCCGATGATGGGTATAAAAGTGGTGGGCTATGGACTTGAGAAAGGGGGTATACTTCACGTCTTGACTTCGTTCGTACGTCAGAGGATCAATTAAAAGGTCAGTTTGAGATCAACAGCAGATCATCCACTCGTCGGCATCTATACCGGGTCAGTGGAGACTTGGCGGGTCCCCGCACCGGATTTGCGACACCCATCGTCAGGTCGTACAGACTATGACACTTGGGACACTCCGCACCCAGCAGCAGCCCACTCGGCAGTTGCGACTCGGGCACCGGCGATACCGGCACCAGCGTCGGCCACTCATACGGGCAAGCTACCTCATAGGCACAAAAAGCCCCACGCGCACCGGACAGATGGGTGACCAGCAGTCCGGCATGCCCCAAGCGATCCTCCGGAGTCCTCGGATGGGTCAGCGACATTTGGCTCAGCGGCTCCAAAAGGGTATGCCCCTCACTCATGAGGTCCAGCACGTACCACACCGGCGCATCAGGCAGCCGACGCTGCTCCTCCGGGGCTGCACTGCGACACCCCACCAGCAGGAGCAGCATGCCTACCGCACCGAGCAGGTATCCTCGATCAGTTGTTCGCACCCAGTAGTCGGTCGACATCCAGCTGCTCAAGCGCATCAGCCGCTTTTTCGAGCAAAGGGTTCACCTGAGTCTTGATCATCCCGGAGAGAAACGCCGGGACATCAGCCTCTACGGACACCTGAGCAGAAGTGCTGTTTTCGTCAGTGGGCGTGAGGTAGACGCAGAGGGTCATCGGCACCGGTGTCCCCTCACCTCTGTACTTCACGACGTTGGGCTCCTCCTCTTCGATTCGGACAAACTTTAGCGCACCAACCATCGGAGCTGTGAAAGAGACGCTGTCCTCCGTCAGGACCACATCCTTAGTCGGGAGCTTATCTCTGGTTTTCTCCAAAAAGCCCTCCAGCGACAGCGGGTTTCTGAAAAGCCGGAATACCGTGACGTTATCTTTCTTTATCGTAAAGGGTCTGCTTGTATAGGTCTGCATGATCTTTGAGTCTACTTAGTTGTTTTACCGTTGTTTTATCTCGACTGTCACCCGGGTATAGGTGGCACTTTTTTCTCCTTGCAGGGGTCACTCTTTCATCCAGCGGTCCGGCGCCTGCCTCCACTCCTTGAGGGTCTCCAGTTCACCTGTGCCGACCACACCGGAGCGTACTGCTTCCTCGATCAGCGCATCGTAGTTCGTCAGGGTATGCAGCTCGACCCCCGCCTCAGCAAAGGCCTGCTCTGCCTGGGCAAACTGATGGGTGTAGTTGGCTACCATCCCCAGCACCTCCAGTCCCGCTTCACGTAGGGCGGCTACAGCTTTTAGGCTGCTGCCACCGGTAGAGATGAGGTCCTCGACCACCACGATCTTGTCCCCGGACTCTACCTTACCTTCGATCTGATTGCCCCTGCCGTGGTCTTTGGCTTTGCTGCGTACGTAGCAAAAGGGAAGACCCAGATGCTCGGCGACCAACACCCCCGAGGCAATAGCTCCGGTGGCAACACCGCAGATCATGGTAGCCTCGGGATAGAGCTCTCGGACCAGATCCGCCAACGCCCTGCTGATGTACGCCCGCACCTCAGGATAGGAGAGGGTCAGTCGGTTGTCGCAGTATATAGGACTCTTCCATCCGGAGGCGAGAGTGAAGGGATCCGTGGGCTGTAGCCGTACTGCCTTTACCTCCAGTAGCCTGCGGGCTATCTCATGTTTTACGCTATTCATGGTACTGTACGTCGTATTGTATTGTAATGCTGTATCTGTTTCCAACCCCAAAATTACGGAAAGAATTCCGATCACCCTAATTTATGTACCCCGGGTCGGCAGCACCCCGCCAGGGGTCGCAGCAAGGTTCGATCACTTGGCAAACAACAATCACCTATACCGCTGATAAACAACTCAATAGGCATCCTCAAAAACAAAGACAACCGGGAGCAAAAAGTTTCCTACTGGAAAGAGATTGCTTCTATCCGTCAAATCGTTTTCTTTCCTACTGGAAACATTTCCCTTCTATCCGTCAATTTTTTTTTCGCCTGCTCCGAACGGGAAATCAAGGGTGTTCTTTTCACGCAATCGCACATAAACTTTTAGCAGTCCCGAACAAAGCCGGATCATTTTCCCGCAGCACCCGACACGATCAGAACAAAACACCAAAACTTACAAATTCACCCACACGGATAATTTCGATTAATACAAACAAGCGACACAAAGACAACTTATTTGATACATTTAGAGTCGCTAAATACCAGAACGATACGTCATGACCCGGGCGAATATACACGCCCAAAGCCCTCAAGCCCGCTGCAAGCCTGGGCAAACCGTAGAAGTATAAACTATTTGTACATATCGGCGGATATCATTACATTTGCACCGTGTTTTTCATAGTATTAGATTTTAGGTTAATATTGAGAAAAGGGTTGTCGGGAGACAACCTTTTTCTTTTTATCTTTACAGCTGAAGCGTGAAGCCAATGCGGCTCCATCCTAAAAGAGACTCACTCCATGCAAAAACCGTATCGCGACTTTTCGGAATACTTTAGTGCGCACTTCCCCTACAAGGTTCAGAAGATCTCACTCAACGCCGGCTGTACCTGTCCGAATCGGGACGGCTCAACCGGCACAGGGGGCTGTACCTACTGCAACAACCGCTCCTTTTCGCCCGAGTACACCGCCCGGCTCAAGCCGATAGGCGAGCAGATGCAGGAGGGGATGGCTTTCTTTGCACACAAGTACCCTCAGATGCGCTATCTGGCTTATTTTCAGAGCTACACCAATACCTACGGGGATCGCCAAGCACTCCAAGCCATGTACGCCGCGGCATTGGCACAGCCCGGTGTGGTAGGTCTGGTGCTCGGCACCCGTCCGGACTGCATGGATGAGGAGTGGCTCCGGTACTTTGCCGACCTCCGGGAGCGGACGCACGTCTTCATCGAGTATGGCGTGGAGAGCACGCTGGACCGGACACTCCGGCGGGTCAACCGGGGGCACACTTTCAGCCAAGCTGCCGAGTCCATCCGGCGTACATCGGAGCACGGACTGCCCTGCGGGGCGCACCTGATCATAGGACTGCCGGGGGAGTCTCGGGACGACTTCCTGCACCACATAGACGAACTCAACAACCTGCCGATCACTTCGATCAAGTTGCACCAGCTGCAGATCTTGAGAGGCACGATCATGGGCAGAGATTACATGAAAGACCCTGCGGCATTTGGGCTCATGACCGCTGACGACTACCTGGAGATCGCCGTAGACCTCCTCCGACACATGCGTCCGGATCTGTACGTCGACCGATTTGTCTCACAGTCCCCACCCGACCTGATCCTGGCACCCAGGTGGTCGATCAAGAACTATATTTTCACCAACAAACTGGTGAACACCATGCTCAATAGAGGATACCGCCAGGGAGACCTCTACGGGAAGTAGATTTTTGAAAAGATACGCCGCACGTCGGAAAGACTAGCGGAGGACGAGGGCATGATCGGCAAAATAGGCCTTGGTCGCAGCCTCGTCTCGCACCAACTGCTGAGCCAGCTCTTCGCGAGTGGCAAAGGCAATGTCCTGTCGCAAGAAGCTACGAAAGGCGATCTCAACCTGCCGACCATACAGGCTCCCGGAGTAGCCAAATAGGAACGCCTCCAACTGGTGCTCGAGGTCAGGAGCAATGGTCGGACGGCAGCCGTAGTACGCCATGGCGGGGTACACATACTCCCCAACCTTTACCTCAGAGACAAAGATGCCGTCCTCGGGCATGACCAGGTGCGGGTCTATGGGGCGGATATTGGCAGTGGGATAGCTGAGGGTGCGCCCGATCTGACTGCCGGAGACCACATCGCCTACGAAAGAATAGGGACGACCCAACATCCGGGCTGCCTTCTCGAAGTCACCGCTCCGGATGCAGGCTCGTATCGCCGTAGAACTGACGCCTTCATCGCCCACAAATACTCGGCTGATACGGTGTACACTGACTCCCTGACTGCGGATCCGATCATCAAACTGCCTCAGCGTGACATGCGGCTCCCTTCTCCCAAAGCGGTTATCATACCCCAGCACCAGTCCTTTGAGCCCGATCTCGATCAGCGGACGCAAGAACTGCTCGGGCGTCTCTGCTGCCAATTCTCTCGTGAACCGAAGCAAGAGAATGGCATCTCCCGGCAATTGCCCCAGTATCCTCAGCTTGTTTTGGAGCGACATCAGGCAGTCGGGGGGAGGTAGATCCGGTCGGAGGACCTCCTGCGGGTGGTGATCCAGAGTGATGATCACGGAGGCATACCCATGCTCTGACGCCTGCAGTGCTGTCTGCTCGGCGAGCGCTCGGTGCCCGAGATGCACGCCGTCGAAGTACCCTATCGTAGCAAAGAAAGGGAGCCCGTCCAGCTGTTTTGCCAGGTCTTCGAGGTCGGTCAGTACGGTCATCTCCGAATCCAGGACAGGGGGTTGAGCTTAGTCGTCTCGCGCCATACTTGGAAGTGTAGCTGTGTGGCTCCTCCAAGCTCAGGATCGGAAAAGATCTTGCCAATCGCTTGCCCCGTACTTACCTTTGCACCTGTGGTGACGTAGACATCCGTGAGGTTGCTGTAGACCGTCAGGTAGTTACCGTGCCGGACGATGACGGAGTTATTGAACCCCTCGAGGGTAAATACCCGGGTCACCACTCCGTCAAAGACGGACTTAGCCTGGGCTCCGGGATCGCCTTGGAGGTCGACTCCGGAATTGTTCACACGCACATAGCGCAGCGCTTCATGCTGTTGTTCGCCAAACTCACTCACCACCCTGTACGATCCGGTGATCGGAGCCGGCAGTCGGCCTTTGTTGTTCTCGAAGTTGCCGGAGAGCTTGAGCTCCTCCTGGGTCATAGCATAGCCTCCTGACGTTACCGACTTGCGCTCGGTCACCTTTTCACCCTTTTTCTGCGCCTTTTGGGCAGCAAGGGCAGCACGACGAGCCTCCTCGATCTCCTTGCGGATCTGAGCTTCGATCTGCCGATTCAGTTCACGCGCTTGTCGCTTTTGCCTGTCCAGCTCCTTTTTGAGCTCCGACTCTTTTCCTCGAAGCTTCTTGAGGTGCTCCTCGGCTTTGGCTTGATCCGCCTTGATCTGCTCAGTCTCGGTTATGCGCAGAGCCAGCAGCTGGCTTTTTTCATCCCTGGTCGCTTGCAGCGTCGCCTTTTGTACCTCTATCTCTTCTCTAAGTGCTCGAAGCTTGGACGCCTCCTGCTTTTGCCACTGGGCATACTCCTGGAGGTATCTGGCACGGCGGAGGCCCTCGGCAAAGTCTCGTGCGGAGAGGATGAAGAGGATCTGATCCTCGGCTTTGGCTCCGCGCTGTAGCGCACGAATGGACTTGACGTAGCTCTCCTGACGCTTCTCAAACTTCTTCTGCAGTCGGTCTATCTCTGCCTCCACCTCCTCGATCTGGCGGTCAGTGGCTTTGATCTCATCATTGAGCGCACGGACCATCTCCTGACGTTTACGCACTTGGTTCTGGATCAGCGTCAACTGTTGGAGTTGTTGCTTGACGGTCGTACCCGCCTGGCTCAGTAGGCTATTGATGCGGGCGATATCCTCTTGGAGGTTTTTACGACGTGCCTCCAGTCGAAGGACTTCGGCAGACTTTTGCTGCTGCGCCAGTCCGACCACAGGTGTCTGCAGCAGGAGCAGGAGGATCAGGTACCAAACTCTCTTCATAGGCTCTTCAGTAGCTCGGTTAGTTCTTTCAGGCTCACCTCCCGATACCTTTCAGGAGGAGTCGTGTTCGCTTGCGTCGTGACCTTATCCCCCAGGCTGTTCAGTCTGAGCTCCGCTCCATATACCTTGTCGATATCCGTGACCTCTAAAATGGTGGTCATCGGCACACCGGTATCGGAGAAGTCCTCGTACCTCACCTCAGCGACACGACCTACCCCCACTTCCACAATACTATGGACGAGCCGGAGCCGGTCATCGTACTCATGGCGAATCCCCTCCCGCTTGTTCTCAAAAACATAGAGTCCGCCCTCCGTATGCATTCTCATGGACCTCAGGACCTCCACCCCGGTCTCGCGTTTTGTGAACGGTTCATTCTGCGCTACAGCCCGGAGCACCGCAGGATCTATCCCTGCCAAGTCCGCCACCCCCAAAAGCCCCCGCCGGGACAGAGAGGTACGGAAGTACCGCTTATTCATACGGTCCTGCACCAGGATGGCGTCATTGGTCACGTCTACCCGACCCGCCTCTACAAACGGCAGCGGACGTACCGAGAGGACCACACTCCGATCCCGCACCATAGAGTAGCTCACCGGCACCCGGGTACTCTCACTGCCTTTTCGTAAAAAGACCCGCCCCGTCCCCTGCACTTCAGCCGGTGGCTCCTTCGCTGAGTATTGGTGCAAAAATGCGCTCTTGGACAGGGACAGAGACCCTCCCTCTCCTCCGCTTGTACTCTGCCGCCGGGTCACGCCACAGGCGCTGAGCAAGAGAGCTAAAACCACCGCTACTAAGGCTGTATGCTTTCTCATTCCTTATTACTTTTGAGTTCTTCGATCTCCAGCACCTCAGCGCAGACCTCTTCTGCGTCTGCGCCATTCTCCAGTGCCTTTCGCCATGCATCGATGGCAGCGTCGTAGTCCTTGAGCGCCTTTAGGATGTGCGCATAGTGCCGGTAGTACTCTACTGCCGGCTCCTCGCTTTTCTCCAGTGCACGCTCCATATATACCTTGGCAAGCGTGTAGGCTCTCCGCTTGTAGAGCACCCAGGCGTAGGTATCCAGGTAGGTGGGTTCGTCGGGGTACTCTTTCACCACTGAGGCTGCCAGTTTTTCCGCCAAGAGCAGATCCTCCGGTTCGTCGCTATACTTGGTCAGGAAGTAGGCAAAGTTGTTGGTCCCGCTGACATTACCGCTCCGGATCACCTGCTCGTAATACTTACGCGCTTCGGGCCAGTTGCCCATCTGCTCGAGGGCATCAGCCTTGACTGCCATGAACTGCATGTACAGATTGCTCTCCTCCGGTACCACCTCCAGCGCATGGTCCACTTTCTCCAAAAGGGCCGCTTGGTCATCCGGGTGATCCTGAGCAAAAGAGATGAGGTCGTACAGCAAAAACTGGGCATCATTCGGGTACGCCAGCAGCCCTTGCTTGGCTACATAGGCGATGGAGTCCTCCTTCTCTCCGGACACATAGTCTCGGATCATATACTCATACGCCGACCGCGCCTTGGCTCCCTCCTCGATCAGCCTGGTCGCCTCTTGCCGAGCGCGAACGGTGTCGGACGTAGCCAGGTAATACTCCAGAGCATAGATCTGAAAGAAATCGCTGTCCGGGTACTTCTCCGCAAGCTGCTTGGCGAGGGGCATCAGTGCTTGCTTGACACCGGACAGGTCGTCGTAGTAGCCCTCCACAGCCCTCGTCAGTCCCTCCAGCTCCTCAGCTGTACACCCTTGTGTCTGACTATAGTTGCGAAGCACCTCTACCGCCTTCTGGACAGGCTCCGACTCGGAGAAGAGGAGGATCTGGATCTCAAGGGCTCGAGGGTTATTGGGGTGCCTTTGGAGCAGGTTGTCAACCACTTCTTTGGCTTCGTCCACACGATCCCCCTGGAGCAATAGTACGACCAGTATGCGCGATGCGGTCAGCTCGCTTGGCTGCTCACGGAGGTACTCACGGAGCACACGCTCAGCCTCGTCCGGGCGTCCGTTCTCGATCAACATCGTACTCAGGCGGTACATGTACTCGCTATTGGACTTATCCATCGCTTGGAGCTCCTTGAGCACATCTATGGCTCGGTCCGTCTCTCTATTCTCCAGATAGAGACGCATCAGCAAGTAGAGCACCCGCTTATCGTCGGGCTTTTGGCAGAGGAGCTCGTCCTTGGTCTGCCGCAGAAGATCCCACTCCTGGGTTACCCCGGCGACCATCATCAGCTGCATACCTATCTCTCGGTCGTGCCCGGACTCACGAAAAGCTCTACTCAGATAGTCAGCAGCCACCGAAGCGTCGGCATGCGCCAGATCCACGAGCACCGATGGCTGGAGCGAGTCCGCCAGGTAAGCCATCCAGAGGTGGTTCATCCTGGGTGATCGCGCCTGAGGCTCCACAGGGCTCATCCGCTGTGCCCTACTGTACACACGATCGTACAGGCTCTGTGCCTGTGCCGGGATCGCGCCTGCCAGCACCACTGTCAGCAGCAGGGCCCGACCTATATTCTTGAAGTATTTACTGCTCATCAATCGCACGATTAGTCATTATCCGTGTAAAGATACCCATTTCTCCAAATGTAGTGGATGAAGCCAGCACAAGCAACAGGATTGACCCAAATGGATTTTTTCACTTCGGGCACGCACAAAAAATTTGACGGATAGTAGAGAAAAGTTTCCAGTAGGAAAGAGATCGCTTCTATCCGTCAAATCGTTCGGTTTCCTACTGGAAACTTTTGGCGTTCAGGTACCCAATTTTCAAAGAGTGTGTATCTACCTGTTTAACTGAAAGTTATGAACCCCAAGCCAGGGTGTGTTAGGATGGAGCATTTTCGGCATCAGCAACCTAAAAAAAGAGCAGAATAAAACGACTTTAGCTCTAACCCATAAAATTTCTCCGGGATTCCATCGGTAGGCTTCACCCAAACCAGAAGGCAGACGCATAGTAAGCTCAGCCATATAAAGTAAGAGCGAGGAAGATTTGAAAAGAAGAAAAGAAAATAGTACCTTTGCCAAACCATTACACTCCAGAGATAAGACAGACTATAAACAACTAAGGCAGAATAACATAAAGAGATGAAACAGGGTATACATCCAGAGAACTACCGCGAGGTGGCATTTAAGGATATGTCAAATGACGAGGTATTCATCACTCGCTCGACGGTAGAAACAAAGGAAACGATCGAAGTGGATGGCAAGACTTATCCGCTCCTAAAGGTCGAGATCTCCAGCACTTCACACCCCTTCTATACCGGAAAGGCAAAGCTGGTCGACACCGCAGGACGTGTGGACAAGTTCATGAGCCGCTACGGAAATCGCAACAAAAAGAAATAATCCGAGAAAGGATCCGGTCCTTTCGGTCGAGTCGTGCAGTCACTAAGGCTGCGCAGACAAGAGAAAGAAATAGACGACGTGGAGTACCACGGACTCAGAGCTACACTCCAGTGCACAGCACATGGGGTGTAGTTTGTATTTAGCAAGCACCATCCCTATGACCAACGATATAATAGCCGCAATCGCCACAGCTCCGGGACGAGCTGCACAAGGTGTCATCAAAGTCTGCGGACCGGGATCTATCGATCTGGTAGAGAAGATCTTTCGATCCCCAAAGGCTCCCCTGAGCACTCTGGAGGGCTACCGCGCCACCTATGGCTGGATCGTGGATCCGGCGAACGGCGAACGGATCGATGACGGCATGGCGCTCGTGTACCGAGCTCCACACTCCTACACCGGAGAGGATACGGTAGAGCTCACCCTGCATGGCAACCCCTTGATCCTATCGCTCTCCATGCAGCTCCTACTGGACCAAGGTGCCAGACTGGCAGAGCCGGGAGAGTACACCCGCCGTGCTTTCGCAGCCGGCAAGATGGACCTGAGCCAGGCAGAGGCGGTAGCAGACATCGTGGCAAGCGAAAACCGGGCAGCCCTCCGGCTCTCCGTGACACAAATGAGGGGAGGTTTTAGAGACAAGATACGGGGACTGCGGGACCAACTCATAGACCTTGCCTCGCTGATCGAACTGGAGCTGGACTTTAGCGAAGAGGACGTGGAGTTTGTACCCCGGGAGGAGCTGACCCGGAAGTGCCAAGAGATCCTCCGCGAAACAACAGAGCTGGCGGACAGCTACCGAGTCAGCCAAGTGATCAAGGAGGGAATACCCATCGCCATCGTCGGGGAGACAAACGTAGGCAAGTCCACCCTACTCAACACCCTACTGGGCGAGGACAAGGCAATCGTATCCGACATACACGGCACCACGCGCGACACGATCGAGGATACCCTGTACATCCGCGGGCAGCAGTTTCGGATCATCGATACCGCCGGCATCCGCACCACAGAGGACACCATCGAGAACATCGGGATAGAGCGCTCCTTTGCGGCAGTCAAGAAAGCAGCACTGACCCTATGGGTCATCGATGCGACAAAGGATACTACTGGGCTGGGAGCCATGTACCGCTCACTCGCCGAGCACACGGAGCCCGAGCGCATAGTACCGGTGATCAATAAGTGTGACCTCGCCGGACCGGAGCAGGCGCAGCAGGCTATCGGCACCACAGCGCTGACCATATCGGCACGCGAGAGAGGCTCCGTCGAAAAGGTCAAAGACCTCCTGAGTCAACGCTTCGACGCCTACCAAGCCGAGGTAGGCGATGTGATGGTGACCAACCTGAGACAGGCCAACGCACTAGCAGAAGCAAGTGAACACCTACAGGGAGTACTGGAGAAGCTGGACCTCGGGTTATCAGGCGACCTGATCGCCCAAGACCTAAGGGCAGCTACCGCCGACCTAGCCACGGTCATCGGCGAAGTCACCACCGACAACCTCCTCCACAACATCTTCGCCAACTTCTGCATCGGCAAATAAGCCCCCCGGCTCACCCTCTGATAGGTGGATAAGGACAGGCGGCACCGCCGACTCCACTGTCTTTCCGCACCTACCCCACACCTATGCCGTGTCCCAACGCTCTTGCGAACAGGCACCTACACCGTCTCCAAGATGCTGTCCCGCAAGAATTTCTCCACCACCCAAGTCAACGCCGACATCATCAACACCCAAAAACGCGAAGCCGCGGGAAAAGATCTTCTTGAAGTAAGATTATAATCTCCTATAGCTACATTCATTACTAAGAACATATAAAACTTACCGAACCACACAAACCTACTAAGACTCACTAACAATGTTTTATCAACGACAAGAACAAATCGTATTTATTTAATACACCTATCTTCTAATATCCCTTCGTACACATCTTTATACTCTTTAAATCCTACAATACTAAAGCCGACAGATTCTAAGAAAAAACGTTTCCCATCAGTACAATCATTTTCTAGACAGATATACCATCCTTGTCTTTTCCTTTCAGAAAATTTTCTAAATAGCCTTGCTCTCTCAATTAAAAGCCACCTTAAATCTATTTCATTATCTTCAAGGCCCAATCCAAATACGCATAAATCTTTTCCAAAAAACACTTCCAACCATGTGTGATCGCCATTCCAACGACTTTGCTTCTTTTCATCAAAGTATTTAGCTATACCAGTATCTCCATATAGAAAATTTCGCAGCCTAGTTACTTGATATAGGTAGTCTGAGAGACTGAATCTTATGCTCCTTTTATATTTATGCATTCCATGGATATGCCATACTCCAAAACCGTCTAAAGGTGAATCCAGTTCTGTTTTAGCATAGTATACATCCCACGGATAAAAGTCAGTAAAACCTCTTCCTGCATTTGTTTTCAACCTAAAGAAATCTAGACCTGAAATTAAATTCTTATCAAAGTTAGTTGTAAGCAGGGGTATTTCCCATTCTTTACATTTTGACTGTAATTTAGCATGGTAATCATTAGGTTTCCACTTCTCAAGCTCATTATAGAAAACACTTCGAACTTTTCCATTTGAATTTGATTTAAGCTCAATCAAATTATAAAACTCCGTGAACGAAATTCCATTAGGTATTTCACTCAAAGAACCACCTATCATCTCCCTATATATTCTCTTAAGTAGAGAACTCCAAGAGCAATCATTGTCCTCTACATAGGAATACCTATTAATTCCATTTCCCACAATAAATGCAAGATTATTGTTGTCTTTACTTTTTAATATACCTTGCTTCATTTCATTATTTAGATCTTCAACTTTACACATGGCTAAAAATAAGTGCTATGATACTCAAATGAAAGATGTCGTTTTGCCTTCTTGTCTCTAGGTTACAACTCAACTGATTTGGGTCTTGTAGCAATACTTTGCTCAATTTGCCGAAGTTCCGTAAGTTCTCTTTGTTCTTCTTCCATTAGAGCCAGTTTTTTACGGCGGAGATTAAATGTTTCGTACTCTCGTTCCACCTTGGCTTTCATCTGGGCATTGGATATGGAGCCGCTACCTTTAAGAAGGTTTTTATTTTGGAAACTCATGAGTGCATCAACATTATCCCGCCAATAGTCTAAAGTCAGGTCTTTTCGCTCTTTCACCCTTAATTCTGCAGAATCCAAGAAGAGCACTGTGAGCTGATTTAGGGTCTCTATCTCCTCCTGCTTTAGGTAATTCTTAGCGGTGTATATATCTTGCTTTCTGACCACAGAGCCCTTCCAAGAGGTTAGAGCCATATTGGGTGCGTTGGCATCCGCACGACTCACAACTATTTCAGCAGCTGTTTGCTGAGTAACTGCATAGAGGAGTTTATTCTGAGTTTCAGCGAAGAACATTTGAGTCGCCTTATCAGTCTTGTCGTAATCACTACTTAAAGCGAGCAAGTCCCTGACCTTTTGATAGAACCGCTTTTCACTAGCACGAATATCACGTATCCGCTCAAGAAGTTCATCAAAATAGTCTGGTCTTCCATCAGGATTCTTTAGTCGGTCGTCATCCATGACAAACCCCTTAATCATATACTCCTTAAGGTTGTGATTAGCCCATCTCCTAAACTGTGTACCTCTCTTGCTCCGAACTCGGAATCCTATGGCTAATACCATATCAAGGGAGTAGAAAGTTACCTGATAATTCTTCCCGTCTGAGGCAGTTGTTAAGTAATCCTTAACAACTGAATATTCCGCTAACTCTCCTTCTTTCAGTATATTAGATATATGCATACTGATATTGGGAACAGAGGTGGCAAAAAGTTCTGCCATCTGGTTTTGATTCATCCAGATGTTGCCATCCTTAGCATAGAGGGTTACCCTTGCTTTTCCATCATCTGTATTGTATATGATAATCTGATTATCTTTCGCTTGCATCATGATATTAGCTCCTTTCCTCCATAATAGCATTGTACTATAAACATATCTACACTCCTCCCCCTTCACAAGTATACCCAATTCACACTACATGACGGTTGATTATGGAAGAAATATAATCGAGGTCAAGGCAAGTTAATACTTGATGCGGAAGTAGTCAAGGAGGGCTTTGTATTGGTCTTGGGCAGTAAGGCAGGTATCGATGAGGTAGCCCGGTATCTGTTCCCATTGATCCAAGCCACGGTAATAAAACATCTTGAGTTCGTCTGTGATGATAAAGGGGACTGTGCCATGCACCAAACACTCTTTGAACATTATCAGTCGCCCTACTCTACCATTCCCATCTTGAAAAAGGTGGATAGCTTCAAACTGATAGTGGAAGTCAAGAATATCTTCAAACGCAATTTCTTTGCTCTTATATTCTTTAAGTAGTGCTTGAATAGCAGATGCCACCTCTTCAGGGGCAACAGTCTCTTTTCCACCCACCTCATTGGGCAGACGTTTATAGTCACCGACAGCGAACCACGACCTATTTGCATCTGTAGTACCAGTCTTGAGAAGCGAGTGTAATTTCTTTATCATGCTTTCTGTCAATTGCTCATCAGCATGCTCAATGATGAAGTCAAAACAGCGGAAGTGATTAGTGGTCTCAATTATATCATCGACCTTGATAGCCTCGTCAGAAACACCGATCGTGTTGGTCTCAAAGATATAGCGTGTTTGCTCTTTGGTAAGACGGCTTCCCTCTATATGATTGGAGTTGTAGGTCAGGTCAATTTGTGTGCGGTGGTATATGCCTCCTTTGAGTCTGCTTTCCATCTGTTCACGTAAAGCATCCAAAAGGGGCGAAGCCTTAGACTTCTTCTTTTGTGGCAAAGGAGCATCCGCAGGGATACTCCACGTTTTACCAATCAACTGTGCCCCAGCAATCTTGCCTTGAACACAATAGTTTCTAACGGTTCTTTCAGCTAAACCATGAGTAGCCGCATATTCCTTTACAGAGATAAATTCCATATCCACCATCACCAAATACTATTCCAATGCAAATATACCCCCTTTCTTGCCGTTATCGGCATGAAAACGCGTAAATCTTAACTATCAACACAGTAAACGCACCATGAATGTCACTACAGTTGATCCCAAAGCGAGCTTCAATTCTTGCAATACATCACCCTCAGAGAGCCAATTTAGCTATCAAACATAACACCCGATTATTCCAAGAATATAATTGATTTCTTCTGATATGCCTCACACTCAATGTTTATTCGGTACCTTTGTCATACAGCATTTTGGAATAAGCATAATGCATTATGACACGAGAGATGAATCTTCAGAATAGGCTACCACAAGATTCATACGAAAATCCTCTTGCTATAGCACATGGAATTAATCCAAGGCACTGGATTTCAGAGAAAGCAAAAGCCTATTCCTACTTTACGAATGGATTTCCAGAAGATTTTGATAAACTTGAAGTAGAATATCATCACCCTGAAAATGGGTGGCTTAGTACTGTGTTCTATAAAAATGGAGAGAAACAGCTAGATGTTCCATTAAATGACTGGAACGATCCTCTTGTTTCAATAGTTGACTGGTTAGAGGAGTTAATAGAAAAACACGAAGACCTAAATAATAAAACCCTTCACATTGATTGTGACCTTGGGCTACATTTTGTACTTCACTATGAGCCTCTAAACGCACGTAATGTAGAGTATGGAATACTTTTCATTTATGGCTCTTGGACAGAGGACTATGAGGAGAGTTGCTTTTCTGTTTTCTGTACAAAGCTAGATATCATAAATGCGATATATACCCCAATGATTAAACATTGGATAGACTTATCTGAGAAATTTTCAAGAGGGCATAGTGAAGATTGGCATGACTGGGGGCTCTCTTTCAAGTCAATTGACTGCCCAAAAGAAATGCTCCAGTATATAAGACGCACATCTATCGAAAGCTACCTCCAAATGAGGTTCCCAACCCTTAACCTATAGAAATAATGAAGTCAGACTGTATTCTATAGAGTAAAGGGCTAGCCTTGATTTATTGGTCATAAGGGGCAAATGTTTTTGAAGCCCCTCCAAGATGCTTTGTAGGCTTCTATGCTTTCAGCAGGTACATATAAGACACAATTCTTGACATCTCTAGAAAATATCCCTTGCTTATTCTGGCCTGAATCTATTATCTCTGGTGGGATCAGTGCATGTACTACCATACTCTCTAAGCTTTCACAATCTTCAAATGCTCTAAAGTCAATTTTGTTGACACTTTTAGGAATATCCAGCTCCCTAAGTCTTGTGCAGCTATCAAAGGCTCTATGACCAATTTCAAGAAGTCCATCTGGCAGAGTGATAGATTGAAGCTTCGATAATCCCCAGCAGAATAATGGACCTATAATTTTGGTATCCTTGTCTATATTAAGTGTTTCTGCACTCCGACCATACACACATATCGCTTTATTCTTATCTTTGGTATAAAGCACTCCATTATCGGCTTTTAAGTATGGGTTGTCTATGTCCACTTCCAGATCAAAAGAGGGGTTAGCTACTCTTACTGCTGTACATTTCTCCGGATTGACTTCTCGTACTGTTTTTGGGATATATAAATACTTGAGATGATCGCAATTACATAAATCATCGTTAATAACCTCAAGACCTTCATTGAGAATGATTTCTTCAAGACCATGAGACCAACTCAATGCAACCGACTCGATCACTCTTACTGATTCGGGGAGAGTGATTCTTTTTAAGTTAGGCGTTCCTGTAAAAATCTGCTCGCTTAAAACCTCAATACTATTTGATAGCCTTACCCGAGTTAAACTTGAACAGTATCTAAAGGCAAGCTCCCTTATTTCGGTGACTGAATCAGGAATTTTCACTTCAAGCAGGTTCTCACAAAACTGGAAAGACCATCCTTCAATAACCTTTAAGGATGGTGGGAAAGATATTGATGAGATATTAGAGCCCGAAAAAGATCCTTCTCCTATACACTCCGTTCCTCCTATTACTTCATAATGACTATTCTTATACCCACTAGGAAAAGCTACGACTCTCTTCTTATCACGACTGTAGATGACGCCATCAATGGTTATGAAATAAGGATTGCCTGGATCAACAGTGAATCGTTCTATTCCAGTACAACCAAGAAATGCTCCATTCCCAATATGAGACACATTCTTAGGAATACATATTTCTCTAAGACTTATACAATCACTAAATGCGAAGCTTCCAATTTCTTTTAATCCTGCAGGCAGATTTATCTCATCTAATTTCTCATTATTAGAAAATGAGCTGTCAGATAATTTTTCCAAGGTTTCAGGCAGAACAACTCTTTTGAGCTTTGCTGAATTTGAAAAGGCATCAAATTCATTAGTTTCTATGATATTCTTTGGGAAAATCAGTTCCTCGAGCTTTGAATAGTATGCAAACCCACCAAAAAAAGAATCATCCACTAAAACACACTCTCCCAAATCAAGTATCTTCAGGAATGGTGGCTCATCATGGTATGTAATACGATTATCTTCAAGGTCAAACTCTCCATAAGTAGTGCACATATCATCTAACACATCAAAGACATCTCGATTGTTTATCTTTCCAACTATCTTAAGATGAGTCAAAGTCATCTTTTCTTTCTCTGTGATCAATGTGCTTAGAGTACCTGCTTCCTCAATATAGATGGTTTTCTTTGCTTCCATATTCAAAATATTATGATCTCAGTAAAGATATCAAACATAGCGTGAATATTAGCACTTTATGCGAAAATCCTTACTCTAAATTGAGTGCTCTAGCATGGGAGCTAACCTTTCATCTTCGAGGTGTACCGATAGATTGTTTGTGGGCTGAGAATAAAATAGATACAAAAGGAAGGGAATGACGGGAAAGTAGTATATCTACATGTAAGCAGGCGTGCAGTACTTTCGTATAGAGAAAGTGTAATATATTGATTTTCAACATTAGTACTATTTCTCGGCATAGTGCAATGGTAGAATTAGGGGTACATTTCGGGTACAAAAAAAGATGCGGTACAAGTATTATTTGGCTGAATAGCAAAAAACAAGCATTTGTGGAGCCTTGGTGAAAAGTCTCCGTGTACCGACTAAAACACTAAAAAGCTGAGTGTCTGATAGGTGAATAGAGTGCATCGGCAAGTAAAATCACCACCGGCTTCCACTAAAGTTCAAAGGCGTGAGCCCTGAACAAACCTAGAAATTCAAAAAGCCAAGTAAGGTTTTTTTGTATATTGTGCTCATATGCTTGCAATGGTCATCAACTATCCTTGAAGTGCTATTCGGGATAGCGAAGACCATACTTATTGCCCTATAGGTTAAAACAAACGCAATCAATAGACCTGTGATGAAGTCCGGAGTATACGAACATCTAATCAACAAAGAAACTGAACGTGATATTCAGCAAGCCGAGCAGTCCGGGTTGGTATGCGTTCAGCAGCCTATTGACAGTGCTGAGGCGCCCCAATTATTGGCGAATTATCTTGCCAAGGCTATCTGTCAGAAGCTTGAGGATATCGAAGAGCAACAGGATCGAGTAAATCTTATCAATCGAATTATGATTGATGCGGGATTGATTGATGACAAGCAGATCGTAAAGCCTACCGATTTATTAGCGGAGGTTATGAGCCGGCAGAAGGCGACTCTACAAACTCAGAGCAGCACACAGACTATTCGCCCCATATCTGGCTTTCGCGTCAGCAACCTTTTTACAGGTGGTAGTAGCACACTACCTTTGAACGAGGAGATCCGCCGAGAGATTGCGAGTGCTGATGAGATATGCTTTATCGTATCATTCCTAAAAGTTTCCGGTGTTTGCCTCTTGCTCGATGATCTTACTAAATTCTGTAGCCGTGAGGGAACTCGTTTGCGCATCATCACCACGACCTACTGCGGAGCCACACAGGCAAAGGCCATTGTGCAGTTGGCTGAATTGCCGAATACGGAGATAAGGATCTCATATAACACCGGCATAGAACGCTTGCACGCCAAGTCGTATATCTTTGTTCGCAACTCCGGCATGAACACCGCCTACATCGGCTCATCAAATCTGTCCAAGTCAGCACAGACCGAAGGTCTGGAATGGAATATGCGCGTCACGAGTGTTGAAAACCCACATATCATAAAGACCGCTCTTGCGACCTTCGATATGTACTGGAATAGTCCCAACTTTGAGGATTTCAGTCTAGGAGGCATTGAGAAGTTCAATAAAGAAATTCATCGCAACCTATTCCACCTAAATGCTCCTGAGATGGTTTATCAGCACTATTCGTTGTTACCACATCAAAAGCAGATTCTCGACAAGCTACGAGTAGAGCGTGAGGAGAGGGGCAATTTCAAGAATCTCATTGTAGCCGCAACCGGTACCGGCAAGACCGTCATCTCTGCATTCGATTACCAGGAGTTTGCCCGAACCCACTCGAGAGCTCGCATTCTTTTCACAGCTCATAGAGAAGAGATTCTGAGACAAGCATTGAGTACATTTCGAAGTGTATTGCAGGATGCCAACTTTGGAACACTTTGGGTAGGAGCAAATAGCCCGCGTGACGCGAGTGAGTACGATCATTTGTTTGTCTCTATCTCCATGTTCAACTCTCGTTTCGAGGAGTTCTTTGCCTCGTTGGATGCGGACTATTACGACTACATTGTCATTGACGAAGCACATCATAGCCAAGCAAATAGTTATCGTAAGCTATTTGACCACTTCACTCCAAAACTCCTTATCGGTCTGACTGCGACACCGGAGCGTATGGATGGTCAAGACTTGCGCCCCGATTTTGGTGGCAGAATAAGTGCTGAAATACGACTACCTCAGGCATTGCAGGCGGGATTGCTAACACCATTCCAATACTTGTGCGTCTCCGATGACACAGACCTAAGCGATGAGCGCTTATGGAGTGGGCTGAAGTACAACATTGAGCGTCTTGCCGACAAACTATGCTCCAAGGCAAGAGCAAGACTTATTGCTGACTCGCTGCGCAAATATCTGGCGGATGAATACACCTGCCGGGCACTGTGCTTCTGCGTAAATAAACGCCATGCCAACTTTATGGCCGAGCAGTTGAGGCGGTATCGCTTCAAGGCGCAAAGCCTCACATCGGACACGGCACCTGATGAGCGCAGGCAGCTCTCACAGGATTTAAGGGATGGCTCTCTTCATTATCTCTGTGTGGTTGACATCTTCAACGAAGGTGTCGATATCCCCGAGGTTGATACTGTGTTATTCCTTCGTCCTACCGAAAGCCTTACAATTTTCCTCCAACAGTTAGGTCGTGGCTTACGTCTTTCTGCCGGAAAAACCGAGCTGACAGTCCTCGATTTCGTAGCACAAGCCAACAGCAAATATGACTTTGCGAGCCGGTTCCGCGCGCTCACACTCCACCCTGAAAAAAACATCCGAAAACAGATAGAAGAAGGGTTCACCCTGCTTCCTATGGGGTGCAGTATCGTGATGGAGAAAATGGCACGACAATATATCCTTGATAATATATCGAGTGCTATCTACAACAAAAGGCGCATCATTAAGGAGATAAATAGCTACACATCGACACCGACGATCTCACAATTCTTAGAGAACAACGGGCAGGATATTCGGGTGATCTATCAGGGATCAAATTGCTGGTCTTCTTTGAAGCGTGCCGCCGGACGCATCTCATATAATGATGATCCAATAACAAAGCGGTTGGAGAAGGGGATGGCGAATCTGATTCACCACAATTCAGCTTCATTCCTCCACTTTGTCGCACGGTTTATTTCTGGCGAAAGTGTACACCTCGACAAAGCATATCAAGCCTATGCGCTAATGCTGTATTATGCACTATTCCAGGATAAGATTGGCAAAGCCGGCTTTAGCGACATAAATGAAGCACTGGATCTACTATTCGACAAAAAATATGCTTGCTTCAAGCAGGAGGCATTAGAAATAGTTTCCTACTTGTTAGATAACATAAGCATCAAAACTACACCCATTGGGATCGAGAGTATGCCTGGAATAGAATTGTATGGCTGCTACACTCGTGAGGAGGTGTTTACACTCGTTGGGCGCCAGACGGCAGAAGTAAAAATGCAGGGTGCGGCATCCGGGGTGTTCAACCTTCAAGAACATAATGCTACGTTATTGTTTGTAACGCTTAACAAGTCAGAAAAGGACTTCTCCCCCTCCACGCAGTATAATGACTACTTAATCAATGAAGAATTCTTCCACTGGCAGTCGCAGAATACGGATTCGCACAATAACAACGGTGGTCGCCGATATACAGAGCAATCTCAGACAAAAAACAAAATCATACTATTTGTCCGTGAGGAGAGAAAAGATGGATTTGGCTTCACATCCCCGTTCCATTGCTTCGGCTTGGTAGACTATGTTTCATCACACGATGACTTCCCAATGAATATAACCTGGAAACTGCAAAATCCCGCCATGCCACAATACCTAAAAGCCATTTGACAATGAAGAATATAGAAGTCGTCACAGCGGTTACAAATTTGACGGATAGGAGGGGAATGTTTCCAGTAGGAAAGAGAACGGTTTGACGGATAGAAGAGAAAGGTTTCCAGTAGGAAACTTTTTGCGGTCCAGTGCCGATCTTTTTTGTGTCTATATCTGTTTGTTTATCAGAAGCATAGAGAGGCGAGTACTTTGGTGCATTTTGGAGGACTGAGGGACGCAGCTGTTTTTGAGGTCGGGGGGTGGCTCAGTTTCTGAAATGGAGCTATTTTGGGTAACTTTGCCTAAAATAGGGGAGAGACGTATTTGTATATAGACTCAAGACATAACTATCGAATAAACAATGGCGGATCAGGACAACCTTTTCAAGAAAATAGTGGCACACTGCAAGGAGTATGGCTTCGTATTTCCCTCTTCTGAGATCTACGATGGTCTTGCTGCAGTCTACGACTATGGGCAAAACGGTGTGGAGCTCAAGAATAACCTCAAGCAGTACTGGTGGCAGAGCAACACCCTCCTGCACGACAACATTGTCGGGATCGATGCTGCTATCTTCATGCATCCGTCCGTATGGAAGGCCTCCGGGCACGTCGATGCCTTCAACGACCCTCTGATCGACAACAGGGACTCCAAGAAGCGGTACCGTGCCGATGTGCTGCTGGAGGACTATATGGCGAAGATCGAGGAGAAGATCGAGAAGGAGGTAGCCAAGGCTAAGAAGCGGTTTGGCGAGGATTTTGACGAGGCTCTCTTTAGGCAGACCAACGAGCGAGTGCGTCAGAATCAGGAGAAGCTGGACGAGGTGCATGCGCGCTACACGCAGGTGATGAACGACAATGACCTGGCGGGTATGCGCCAAATGATCGTGGACCTGGAGATTGCGGATCCGGTTAGCGGCACACGCAACTGGACGGATGTGCGGCAGTTTAACCTGATGTTTTCGACCGAGATGGGGTCCACGTCCGATGACGCCAAGACCCTCTACCTTCGTCCGGAGACGGCGCAGGGTATTTTTGTGAACTTCCTCAACGTCCAGAAGAGCGGGCGGATGAAGGTGCCTTTTGGAATCGCACAGATCGGTAAGGCGTTTCGCAACGAGATCGTGGCGCGGCAGTTTATCTTCCGCACCCGTGAGTTTGAGCAGATGGAGATGCAGTACTTCGTACGTCCCGGGACTGAGCTGGAGTGGTTTGAGCACTGGAAGGCTTTCCGCCTGAAGTGGCACAAGGCTCTGGGCTTGGGGGATGACAAGTACCGCTTTCACGACCACGAGAAGCTGGCGCACTACGCCAACGCCGCGACCGACATCGAGTATGAGATGCCCTTTGGCTTCAAGGAGGTGGAGGGGATCCACTCGAGGACCGACTTTGACCTGAGCCAGCATGAGAAGGTGAGTGGGAAAAAGCTGAGGTACTACGACCCTGAGCTACAGGAGAGCTACATCCCCTACGTGGTGGAGACCTCTATCGGTGTGGACCGCCTCTTCCTCAGCGTGCTTTTTGGCAGCTACGACGAGGAGCAGCTGGACAATGGTGAGACCCGTGTCGTCCTGCGCCTGCCGGCACCCATCGCTCCGACTAAGCTCGCCGTACTTCCTCTGGTCCGTAAGGATGGACTGCCGGAGGTGGCGCAGCATATCATCGATGATCTGAAGTACAGCTTTGCGTGCCAGTATGACGAGAAGGACTCTATCGGTAAGCGCTACAGGAGACAGGATGCACTAGGCACTCCCTTCTGCGTGACCGTAGATCATGATACTCTGGAGGACAACTGCGTCACCGTACGCTTCCGAGACACTATGGAGCAAAAGCGGGTACCGATCGCTGAGCTGCATGATCTGATCGACGGCGCAACGAGCATGAGAAACCTCCTGCGCAAGCTCTAAGCAACAACATCCAAAACTTATCACGAGCTCATGAACAGACTAAAGTATATCCTGCTCCTACTGAGTGTGGTGGTCGGCATCTCTGCCTGCAGTAACCAGCAGAAGATCCTGACACAGCAGGAAAAAGACAGCAACGCCTTCATCAAGAAAATAGCGGAGGGGGGCGAGTACACGCCCTACCGCTTTCTGAACGAGGACTACCTGATCTACTACAAGGAGATCAAGAATGCTCCTGAAGAGAATCGGGACGTACGCCCTCTCCAAAACAGCAAAGTGCGGGTGATCATCGCCATGGAAAATGCTCAGACAAGACAGGTGCTGCTCTCCGGTTCTGAGCAAGTCATCACGATCTTTGGTGTCGACCAAAACGCCCGAAGCATGACTCGGGGACTGCAGATAGCACTGCAATGCATGGAAGTAGGCGACGAGTGGGAAGTGATTGTACCGTGGCAGCTCGGCTATGGCTCCTATACCTATCTGAGAGATATCCCCGCCTATACCAACCTCAAGTACCACCTCACCCTCCTCGAGATCATTCAGTAGAGAGCTACGCACACGGTGGCTCCTTCACTCAATACTATGGCACAAAGACCCCTCATACTTGTCAGCAACGATGATGGAGTATTTGCTAAAGGACTCCGAGAGCTGGCGACTGCCCTCATGGACCTGGGCGATATCGTGATCGTCTCACCGGACAGTCCGCGCAGTGGGCAGTCCAGCGCGATCACTACGTCCGTACCGATCCACTTTTCCCTGGTATCAACAGAGCCGGGCCTGTCCGTATACAGCTGTAGTGGCACACCGGCAGACTGTGTCAAGCTTGCGCTCAACGAGATTCTCCCCACCACACCGGACCTCGTCGTGGCAGGGATCAACCATGGAGGCAACCAGAGCATTGCCGTGAACTACTCCGGCACGCTGGGTGCAGCTATAGAGGGCACTATTTTTGGGATCCCCTCCTTTGCCATCTCGCTTATTCATGGCGATCAGGAGAGTGACTTCCTCGACTCTTGTCGCTTTGCCCGCAGCGTGGCCCGACGAATCCTCAAAGACGGGATCCCGCGTGGCGTCTACCTCAACATCAACGTCCCCGATGTCCCGGTGGTACGTGGTCTAAAGGTATGCAGCCAGGCTGACGGACGCTACCACAGCGAGTACGTTCGCCAAGAAACCCCTCAGGGGCGTGACGTCTACTGGCTCAGTGGTGAGCTGGTCCTCAACGAGCCGGTCAATCAAAGCTGGGATCAGAGACTCCTGGACCGTGGTTATGCCACGCTTGTCCCCTGCAACATCGACGTCACCGACTACGAGTACATCCAGGAGATCAAGCACTGGGAGGAGCTTTAGCAGCCGAAGGGAGGATGAGGTACTTTTTGGTCGTCGGGGAGACGAGCGGAGATCTGCATGCCGCACGGCTCATGGACCAGCTCCGGAAGCTGGATGACCGGGCGGAGTTTGCCTACATGGGCGGCAAGCAGATGTCTGAGCGGGGAGGCACCTGCATCGCACGAGCGGAGGAGGTCGCCTTCATGGGCATTGTGGACGTAGCGACCCACCTACCTCTGATCCGAAAAACAGCGAAAAAGGTCCAGCAAGCCCTACTCGACTTCCGACCGGACGCCATCATCTGCGTGGACTATGCCGGCTTTTGCTTTCGCTACATCTTACCTTTTGCCAAAACCCACCTTCCCGCAAGCAAAGTCGTCTACTACATTCCCCCAAAGGTTTGGGCTTGGAAAAAGCACCGCATACGCAAGCTCCTCACCTTGACGGACTTAGTCCTTTGCATCCTGCCCTTTGAGGTGGCATTTTTCGAAAAACACAAGCTCACCCATGCCCACTACGTAGGCAATCCCACCTATGAGACCATAGCCGGCTACAGCCATACCGCTGCTGTCCCGGAGGGAGAGTACGTCGCCCTACTGTGCGGCAGCAGGAGGTCTGAAGTGCAGATGAACCTCCCCCTCATGCTCCAGGTGACTGCCGACTTAGGGGTTAGAGCTGTAATTGCTGCAGCACCCGACATCGAGCCCGGGCTGATCAAGGAGATCGTAGGCGACCACACCCACGTTCAGATTGTGCAGGGTGACACCTACGGAGTAGTCTCCGGTGCGCATGCCGCACTGGTCACCTCAGGAACCGCCACACTCGAGACCGCACTACTCGGCACCCCGCAGGTTGTCTGCTATGCCGTCCGAGGGGGACACCTTGCCAACTTTGTCTACACCCACTTCTTCACCGCTCCATACATTTCCCTGGTCAACCTCATTGCCGGACATGAGGTGGTACCCGAGCTCTTTGGCGGGCTCTTTAGAAAAGAGACGGTGCGCCAGCACCTGAACCAACTCATGCAAGACCCCGCCGCTCGCACCACCATGCTTCGTGGGTACGACGAGGTGCGCCAAAAACTTCGGACCGACACCTCCGCCTCCGAAAATGCCGCCACTCGGATCCTCCGACTGCTCGCTGCCGGACCTATGGGAACGACCGCCGAGGACTAGAGCAAGAAGCCCAAACTTAAAAACCGACTGCCTGACGGCGAAAAGTTTCCTACTGGAAACCGTTTGCTACTATCCGTGAAATCGTTTTCTTTCCTACTGGAAACTTTTCTCTTCTATCCGTCAAATTTTTTGCCCGAATCCGAAGGACAAAAATTCCTAGTGCGTCAACTCTGTGACTAAGGGCAATCGGTCGGGATAAAGCGTGGTTTTTCGTTAACTTTGCCCTTTTAGGATTCATCCGAAACAGAAACCGACACTATGTCACGACTCAATACGGGCACTTTGCGAGGATTGCTGCTGGTTGCACTCTTAGGCTCGGCAGCCTATTCCCTGGCACAGCTCCCACTCTTTAGCACCACACTCAGGCTCTCGCCGCTCATCCTGGGCATCCTAATCGGTATGGTCGTCGCAAACACCGTACACCACCGTATCCCCAAAGACTGGCACTCCGGACTGGCTCTGGCGAGCAAGCAGATCCTGCGCCTCGCCATCGTGCTGTATGGATTTAGGCTGACCCTCTCCGATGTTGCTTACGCCGGATGGGAAGCTCTGCTCATCGATATGCTGATGGTCAGCAGTGTGCTCCTGCTGGGGTGGCTGGTCGGCAGGTGGCTGGGGCTGGGGAACCGGCTTTCACTCCTCTGCGCCACGGGTAGTGCCGTATGCGGAGCAGCAGCCGTGCTCGGAGCCGAGCCTGTGCTCCGAGCCCGTACAGATCAGACCGTGATAGCGGTGAGTACGGTGGTGATCTTTGGGACCCTCCTGATGTTTGTATACCCCGTGCTCTACCACAGTGGGCTGCTCGGTCTGTCGGATCATCAGATGGCCATATACACCGGTGCTACACTGCACGAGGTAGCCCATGTGGCGGGAGCCGGCGCCGCCATGGGTGGAGAGATTGCCGGACTGGCTACCATCACCAAAATGATCCGGGTGATCCTGCTTGCGCCGGTACTGCTGGTCCTTAGTTTTTGCTTCAAGTCTGCTGATTCAGACCACGGTGTGGGTGCTGCGAAGATTCCCTTTCCCTGGTTTGCCGTGTACTTTGTACTCGCCATACTCGCTAATAGTGGTCTGGACTACCTATCCCAGGCACAGGGATGGCAGGAGCTGTATACCTCCGGAATGTCGGGCATGAAAGTAGTGGACGACTTTCTACTCACGATGGCAATGACCGCGATAGGTATGGATGCACAGGTTGCACGATTCAAGCAGGCAGGATGGCGGCCGTTCCTCCTCGCTTTGGTCCTTTGTCTCTGGCTCGTGGGTGGCGGATATCTGGCGGTACGGCTCATCGTGCCGGCGTGACGAGTCCCTACGAACTGATTGCACACTTTGCTATTTATACACTTCACACTGCACTCATCTTTGTTACTTTTTTCGTACCTTTGCGCTGATAGAGTTGAGGTTTTCGGAATTACACACCGGTGTAATAACAGACTTCACGCTCGCCGAAAAAAGACATTATTGCATAACAAATAACACCATGGCAACAGACAAGAAAGTAACAGCAGCCATAACTGCCGTCGGCGGCTATGTCCCCGAAGATATCCTCACCAACGCTGATATCACCAAGATGGTCGACACCTCGGACGAGTGGATCACGACCCGTGTGGGGATCAAAGAGCGACGTATACTCAAGGATGACACGAAGGGATCGTCCTATCTGGGCATCAAAGCAGTGGAGGATCTGCTGGCACGCCACCCAAATATCAAGGTAGAAGATATCGACATGGTCGTTGTCTCGTCCAATACCCCTGACTACCACTTTCCAACGACGGCATCGGTCATCGCTGACGGAGTCGGCATCCCCCTGGGGGTACCGTGCTTTGATTTTCAGGGCGCCTGCCCCGGCTTTTTGTACGGTCTCCAGATCGCACGCGGCTTTGTAGAGAGTGGGCTGTACAAAAAGGTCCTGCTCATCTCCGCAGAGAAGATGAGCGCCATCGTTAATCAGAAGGATCGTGCCACTCTGCCGCTGTTTGGTGACGGAGGTGCTTGTGTCGTACTCGAGCCGACCACCGATGGCACCGGCATCCAAGATGTCATCCTGCGCAACGACAACGCCGGCAACGCCGAGCACTTGATCATGAAGGCGGGCGGCTCTGCCTGTCCTCCCTCGCACGAGACGGTGGATAAGGATATGCACTACGTATACCAGGAGGGTCAGCAGGTGTTCAAGGCTGCCGTCACACAGATGGGCGACGTCTCCGCAGAGATCATGGAGCGCAACGGCTTGTCTCATGAGGATGTCGCCTGGGTGGTCCCTCACCAGGCAAATATGCGCATCATCACTGCAACAGCACGACGCATCAACCTCGACATGGATCAGGTCATGGTCAACATCGACAAGTATGGTAATACCAGCTCGGCATCCATCCCCCTCTGTCTCTGGGACTATGAGGAGCGTCTCCACAAGGGCGACAACCTAGTCCTTACCGCCTTTGGTGCGGGATTTACCTACGGCAGTGTTTACCTCAAGTGGTCGTACTAAGGTCATGACAGGATTCAAGAGTGGCTTTGTCAATATCGTAGGCAACCCCAACGTAGGGAAGTCTACCCTCATGAATAAGCTCGTAGGGGACAAGGTGAGCATCATCACCAATAAGTCTCAGACGACGCGACACCGCATCATCGGGATCGTCAATGAGGAAAACCTGCAGATCGTCTATAGCGACACTCCGGGCGTCCTGCACCCATCGTACAAGATGCAGGAGCAAATGCTCATCTTCTCCAAGAGTGCCCTGAGCGACGCCGACGTCCTACTGTACGTGACGGACACGCAGGAGGATCCGGAGAAGAACATTGAATTCCTCGACGCAGTCCGTCACTCGGAAGCGCCGGTACTGGTGCTGATCAACAAGGTAGACCTGACCAAAAGCCCGGAGGAGGTGGAGCGTCTGGTGAGCTTTTGGCAAGATGCGCTACCCAATGCCACAGAAGTTCTCCCCATCGCAGCATCGCACGGCGCGGGGGTCCCCTACATCGAGCAGAGGGTGATCGAGCTGCTTCCGGAAAACCCACCTTACTTCGAGACGGATGCGTTCACGGATCGTCCGGCACGGTTCTTCGTGTCGGAGATCATCCGCGAGAAGATATTCCTCTACTACCAGCAGGAGGTACCCTACTCTACCGAGGTGGTGGTGGAGAGCTTCAAGGACGAGCCCGACTTCCTCCGTATTGAAGCGGTGATCTACACCGAGCGTGAGTCCCAAAAAGGGATACTGATCGGTCCCAAGGGCGCTGCACTGAAAAAGGTAGGCACGGCAGCACGTCGTGACCTGGAGCGCTTCTTTGAGAAAAAAGTCTTTCTCAAGCTCTACGTAAAGGTGGAGAAGGACTGGCGCAACCGAGATAAGATTCTAAAAAACTTTGGATACAAGTCGGAATAACACCGGCAACTAATACCTATGGCAAAAAACAGACTGGTGGCCATCGTGGGCCAACCCAATGTAGGAAAATCGACCCTCTTCAACCGTCTCACCAAGTCCCGTACCGCTATCGTCACGGATGAGCCGGGGACCACGCGCGACCGTCAGTACGGCAAGTGCGAGTGGAACGGCGTCCACTTTTCTGTCGTAGACACCGGCGGGTGGATCGAGCGCTCGGAGGATGCCTTTGAGCCGGAGATCAACAAGCAAGTAGCAGTCGCCATCCAAGAGGCGGATCTCATCCTCTTCATCGTAGATATCCAAAACGGGCTGACCCCTCTGGACGAAGCGGTGGCGCAGCTGCTTCGTCGCTCCGAGAAGCCGGTACTGCTGGTTGCCAATAAGTCGGACAACTTCAGCATGGGGCTCAATGCGTCTGAGTTTTACAGCCTTGGGCTGGGTAATCCCTTTCCCATCTCCTCCATCAACGGCAGCGGCACCGGAGATCTCTTGGATCAGGTGGTAAAGAAGCTGCCGGGTGATCTGCCGGAGGACGACATCGACCCGGACATTCCGAGGATTGCCATTGTCGGTCGCCCAAACGCCGGCAAGTCTTCGCTCATCAATGCCTTCCTCGGCGAAGAGCGGCACATCGTCACAGATGTCGCCGGCACTACGCGAGACTCCATCTACACGCAGTACAACAAGTTTGGCCACGAGCTCTCACTCGTCGACACTGCGGGCATACGCAGGCGGGGCAAGGTGGACGAAAACCTCGAGTACTACTCCGTGCTCCGCAGCATCCGAGCCATAGAGAATAGTGACGTCTGCATCCTTATGCTCGACGCCACAAAGGGGATAGAGGGGCAGGATCTAAACATCTTCTCCATCATCCAGAAGAACAAAAAAGGCTTGATCGTCTGTGTCAATAAGTGGGACCTCGTAGAGGAAAAGACCAATGCGACCATGGACCACTACATCTACGCCATACGCGAGCGCTTGGCACCATTCACCGACTTCCCGATCCTCTTCATCTCCGCCACCGAAAAGCAGCGGATCATGAAAGTACTCGACCAGGCTCAGGAGATCTACGACAAGCGCAAGAAGCGCATCCCCACCGCACAGCTCAATGGTGTCCTCCTACCCATCATCTCCAGGACACCGCCCCCTGCATGGAAGGGCAAGTACATCAAGATCAAGTACATCACCATGCAGCCGACAGCCATGATCCCGACCTTCATCTTCTTTTGCAACCTTCCCCAGTGGATCAAGGAGCCGTACCGAAGGTTTTTGGAAAACCAGATCCGGGAGAAGTGGGACTTTAGCGGGACACCTATCAACCTAGTTTTCCGAGAGAAGTAATCATCTATGAGACTCCGCAACCTACGAGCAGACACCAAGCAAGCATTCATCCGGGCAGCTCGCCAGCTCTTTGCTGAAAATGGCTTCCAAGGCACCACCATGAACGCCATCGCCCAAAGTGCGGGCAAGAGCAGGCGCACCCTCTACACCTACTTCAATACGAAGCAAGACATCTACATGGAGGTGATCCAGATGGAGCTCCACAACCTATACGAGGAGTTGGAGACCTTTGTCAGCCGCCCCCTCGCACCGATGGAGAAGCTGATGCAGTACATCGCACGAAGACAGGTCGCAGTCAATGAGGTTGTCAAGTGGAACGGCTCGCTGGAGGCTGAGTTTTTCAACGACATTGCCACTGTAGAGCGGGCGCGCTTACGCTTCGACGTAATTGAGCGAAGCCTCATCGCCAGCATCCTTCGCGAGGGCATAGAGTCGGGAGACTTCAAGCGTGTCGACGTCAAGCGCACAGCCATACTCCTGCACGCATGCCTGAAGGGTCTGGAGGTCCCCTTCATCCGGGGGCATTTCGGCAAGACCGAGGAGTCCATCCGCGAGACCTACCGCAGCGTGCGCTCCCTCATCAGCCATGGAATTTGCAAGTGACACTCTCTACAGCCGGCTGCCACAGCGGGATCTTTGGCACTCCGGATTCGGACAAAAAATTTGACGGATAGTAGCGAAAAGTTTCCAGTAGGAAAGAAAACGATTTGACGGATAGAAGCAAACTGTTTCCGGTAGGAAACTTTTTGGCAGTCAGTCAGGCGGTTTTTACAGCAGTGCGAACGGCCTCTGTGACAGGCGTCAGTGCCTGGGATCGGATCAGTCATCAAAAAAAAAACAAAACAAGATACACCAATGAGTACAGATACACTGAAAGGAAAAGTAGCCATCGTCACCGGTGGCAGTAGAGGGATTGGTCGTGCCATCGTCCTAAAGCTCGCCGCCTGTGGCGCAGACGTGGCTTTTAGCGGACGCAGCCTCAACGACAACACCGCTTCTCTGGAGAAAGAGGTAGCCGCACTGGGGCAAAGGGCAAAGGGCTACGCCGCTGATGCAGGTGACTACGAGGCATCCCAGGCATTTGTCCAACAGGTGATCGAGGACTTTGGAAAAGTAGACATCCTGGTCAACAACGCCGGGATCACCCGCGACAACCTCCTCATCCGCATGAGCGAGGAAGAGTGGGATGCCGTACTCAAGAGCAACCTCAAGTCGGTCTTCAACATCACCAAGGCTGTCGTCCCCTCCATGATGAGGGCACGGAGCGGCTCCATCATCAACATCGCCTCAGTCGTGGGGCGCTACGGCAATGCGGGTCAAGCCAACTACTCCGCCTCCAAGGCAGGGATGATCGCCTTCACCAAGTCCATTGCGCAGGAGTTTGGCTCCCGCGGGATACGTGCCAATGCCATTGCCCCCGGCTTCATCAGCACCGATATGACAGCGGACCTCTCCGAGGAGGTGCTCAAGAGCTGGACCGCTGCCATCCCACTCAAGCGTGCCGGCACGCCCGAGGATATTGCGAAGGTGGTGGCATTCTTTGCAAGCGATGACTCTGCCTACATCACGGGACAGGTGCTCAACGTCTGCGGCGGCATGAAGATGTGAGCACACCCGATCCCCACTCTCCTATGCCGACCGACCTACCCGATCTCGAAGTCCTCTATGAGGACAACCACCTGATTGCGGTCAACAAAAGACCCGGAGACATCGTCCAGGGCGACAAGACCGGCGACACCCCGCTCTCTGAGAAAGTCGCGGAGTACCTTCGTATCAAGTACCGGAAGCCTGGAAACGCCTTCGTAGGCGTCATCCACCGTCTGGATCGTCCCGTCTCGGGCGTGGTGGTCTTTGCCAAGACGAGCAAGGCGCTTGCCCGTATGAATGCCCTATTTGCTAAAAAGACTGAGGTGACCAAGCGCTACTGGGCAATTGTCGAGCAGGCACCGGAGCTGCCCCGGGGAGAACTGGAGCACTGGCTGCGTAAAAATGCAAAGCAAAACAAGTCTTACCCCACCGCTCCCAATGCCAAGGGAGCCAAAAAAGCTCTTCTGGAGTACCGCACCCTGGGCGTAGGCGACCACTATGCGCTGCTGGAGGTGACCATCCTGACCGGTCGGCACCATCAGATACGGGCGCAGCTCTCTGCCATGGGCTGTACCATTCGGGGCGATCTCAAGTACGGTGCCAAGCGCTCACTGCCCGATGCCTCCATCGCTCTGCACGCCCGTCAGCTCACTTTTGTACACCCTGTGTCGCACGAGCTCGTGGACATTTTAGCTCCATGTCCTCAGGGCAATGGGGATCTTTTTCGTACCTTAGTGCAAGGAAACTAACCATCTCACCAACGGACACAGCAACCAATGAACATCCGAATAGCCATTGCCAGCGACCTGCACGTCATGGCACCCGAGCTGCTGATCGCACCCGGTGCTGCATTTGAGCGCACACTGCGGAGCGACCGCAAGCTTTTGGTAGAGAGCACTGAGATCATCAGCCAACTGACTCGGCAACTCCTGCAGCAAAACATCGACCTCGTGCTCATCCCCGGAGACCTCACCAAGGATGGAGAGCGGGTCAGCCATCAACTGACCGCACAGCTCCTCCAACCCCTCCTCGACGCAGGCATACGCACCTACGTCGTCCCCGGCAACCACGATATATACAACCCTCTGGCAGCAGAGTACGACGGTGACGAACGACGACATACCGACTACGTCAGCCCCGAGGACTTTGCACAAATCTATGCCGCCTACGGCTACGGAACCGATGCCCCGGACATCATCGAGCGGGGACCACGGCTATCCTACTTGGCTGAGCCGCTACCGGGGCTGTGGGTCTGCGCACTCGACAGCAACATCTACGACAGCAACATCGAGGACAACTACCCTAGGACGATCGGGAAACTGACGCCCGAGACCCACGACTGGATACGGGAGGTGGGTCTTCGAGCCAAGCGGGAGGGCAAGCGGCTACTCACGATGCTCCACCATGGCGTACTCGAGCACTTTCCACTACAGTCGGTAGTGGCTGCCGACTATCTGCTCGAGGATTGGCTCTACGACTCGCGTAAGCTCGCCGCCGCCGGGATAGAGGTCGTATTCACAGGCCACTTCCATGCGCAGGATGTGGTGTGCCGTCGCTTCAAGCACGGCACCCTATACGACATCGAGACAGGCTCACCCGTCACCTACCCTTGCCCCTACCGCATCGTGACCCTCCACGACGATCGCCTGGAGGTGACCTCACACCGGATACAGCTACAGGGGGAGGTCACCGGAGGGCTTCCGCTGGAGGAGTACGCCTACCGGCACTTGCAAGAAGGCATCCCCGGCATGGGAGCGTTCCTCACGGAGTACGTTCTCAGACGCCACCCGAAGTACATGACCCCTCAGATTGCGCAGACCATCAACGCCGCCATACCCGACTTTGTGGACCTGATCATGGCTATCTACACCGGTCACCTCTGCGGAGACGAGATGGGACTGCAGTACAGCAAGACTCGGGAAGAATCCTTTAACGACCCCCTACCGGGCGACAAGCTCGACCAGCTCCGCAACCTTGCAAAAGCCATGTACCCTCAGTACGAACTTCTTTTTGACATCTTCGAGAACGCACTGTACGACACATCCGTCCCCGACAACAACCTCACCATACCGCTCACGCCCCTACAATCATGAACGAAATACTCGTGGCTCTGCCCACCTACAACAATGGTGGCACTCTTGCCGAAGTCCTGGAGCGTGTCCAAAAGCAAGGACTGCCTGTCTTGGTCGTCAATGACGGATCCACAGACCAGACCGCTGAGGTGCTCAAAAACTTCCCCGACATCCATGTCGTGACCCACGAAACCAACAAGGGCAAAGGAGCCGGTCTCCGGACCGCTTTTGACTGGGCTTATGAGCAGGGCTACCGCTACGTCATCACCATCGACTCCGATGGGCAGCATTACCCCGAGGATATCCCGCTCTTTGTACGTGCGATAGAGCAGACACCGGACACACTGCTGGTGGGGTCCCGAGACATCGAGGCGGAAAACATGCCGGCACAAAACACTTTTGCCAATAAGACCTCCAACTTTTGGTTCACCGTCTCCACCGGCGTCCACCTTCCGGACACCCAGACCGGCTTTCGCCTCTACCCCATCCGACGGCTGCGCAACCTCAAGCTCATCAGTGGCAAGTACGAGTTTGAGATGGAGATCTTGGTTCGTGCCATCTGGCGAGATATACCTGTCCGCCCCATACCCGTCCGTGTTTACTACGCTCCGGGCGAGGAGCGGGTGAGCCACTTCAGACCTCTTCAGGACTTCCTGAGGATTGTCGGGCTCAACATCCTACTTGTCCTCATTGCTATTTTTTGGTTTTACCCCTCCAAGCTGTTAAAGAGGCTTCAGAAAAAATAACGTTGTCCAAGACTGCCGCTTCCTCCAAAGATGTAGCTATATTTGTCACGTTTGGAAAGGGACGATCAGTCGATTTTTCCGACAGCGTTGTTAGATGAACAAGCAAACACACCACCATACCCATCCACGGACTTTTGCGTGGTTCCTCTGCCTGCTGCTCCATGCCGTAGGTATGGGTACCGCCTCGGCTCAGGTGGCGCTAACGCCCAAGGAAAAGCCTATCACAGGGTATATCGTCCCCATCACCGTAGAGGATGGGGTGAGCCTGCCGACAATACGGTTTAGAGAGGTCTTTCTCTACGCTCCGATGACCTTTCGGAGCGAACAAGAGCGGGTCCGGTACACACGCCTGGTCCACGATGTCAAGCGAGTACTCCCCTATGCCAAGATTGTCTCCGGCACACTCAAGGAGACCTACGAGTACATAGAGACCATCCCCGACGAGGGGGAGAAAATGAAGCACCTCAAGCGCATGGAGCGCGACCTCTACAAGCAGTACTCCCCCGAGCTCCGCAAGCTCACCCTGCGACAGGGCAAGCTGCTCATGAAGCTCATTGTACGAGAGACCAATAGCTCCAGCTACCAGCTCATCGAAGCCTTTCTAGGGGGATTCACCGCCGGCTTCTGGAACACTTTCGCCAAGATCTTTGGCACGACCCTCAAGACCACGTGGGATCCCGAGGGCGAGGACGCCGCTATTGAGCGCGTCTGCGTACAGATCGAGTACGGACTCATCTGAGTCAAGCCCCCTGTCTTGCACAAAGCCCTTTGACGTGTACCAAAAAAGTTTCCTACTGGAAACAGATCGCTACTATCCGTCAAATCATTTTCTTTTCTACTGGAAACATTTCCCTTCTATCCGTCAAATTTTCCACCCCTCCCCGAGCGGTAAAATAAGGGAACTTGATGCCTTGTCGTTTTCCTTAGTTCGTCCGTTCCCATGCGCTACTTGATGTCGTAATTGATGATAAAATCCGGCTCCTCCGTAAAGCCATAATGCTCAAACAATACCGACATCATCACCACCGACTACCTCTAAACTTCAAATGCGTGAGCCTTGGGGGTGATAGCAAAAGAGCCTTACCGGACGAAGGTATCGAGGAGGAGCTGCTCCAGACCTCTCCGAATATCCGAGTAGCGACCATAGTAGTTATTGACCATGACGGCTACCGTGTAGGTCTTATCCCCCACATAGACATAGCCGGCATAGCAAACCACATTACGAAGCGTCCCGCTCTTGAGTCGCGCAGAGTCCTCAAGCTTTGTCTTCTTCAAAAATTGAGACAGAGTCCCCTCCTTCCCGGCACGGGGCAAGGTCCGTGCAAAAGAGCGAGACGGATCTCCACGGTGGATCTTACCCAGCATGGTCGTGAGGAAGTACGGGGTGACTTTATTCTCCGGAGAGAGGCCGCACCCGTCCAGCATCTCCAGCTCGTCCATATTCATTCCACGCCCTTCCCAGTAGTCGTAGACAGCCATGATGGATCGCTGAGTATGATTATGCCCGGGCATGACGGCTTGCTCCCGGCCCAGGAGCCTTAGGATGGACTCTGCATAGAGGTTATGTGAGTACACGTTTGTCGTAGAGACCAGCTCTTGGAGAGGCTTGGAGGCATACTCATAGAGGCTGCTTAGGTTCTCCTCGGGGAGCTCAGAGACTGCAGCTGCTTTGCCGACAACCGAGACACCTCCCGCCACCAGCACATCACGCAGGTGCTGAGCAAAGAAGAGCGGCGGGTCGGGGATGGCTCCTCGTACCGTCCGACGCGGCGCACGACCGGGGTAAGCCCCCGTGATCAGCGTATGCCCATCGGCGTCACGATTGGGCGAGATGTAGAGCGAGTCACCGGACCTCGTGTCGGATATGCCGTACACCGCCTTGAGATTGAGATCGGGGATGCTGGGGCTCACCGACAGCTGCTTGCCGTTCTGCGTAATAGTGACGGTATAGGTATTATCGTAGAGGTTGAGATCGTACGCTCCCGCAGCGTAGTAGTTACCCGTATCGTACACGGGCCAACGGGGGTTCACCGCCTGAAAGTCGGTCCACGGCTTGAGTGCAAGGACACTCCCCGATATTCTCCGGATACCAAGTTGCTGAAGGGCTGAGGTGGCTTCTTTGAAAAACTGCTCCGGATCCTCACGCCAGAGGTATTTTGATCCGAGGGACGGGTCGCCGGCACCGACGATGTAGAGGTTGCCCTCCTGTGTACCATCCACCACCGTTCCGTCAGTACAGAGGCAAGTCTTGATCCGATAGTCCGGTCCCAACACCTCCATCGCCGTTGCCGTGCTGACCAGCTTGAGGGTGCTGGCAGGGGTCATGAGGGTATGTGCGCGGAGGTCGACGAGCTGCTCGCCCGTATCGGCATCTTGTACACTGTACGCCCAGAGGGTATTGTTCAGCTGTGCCGGCGTCTCCGGCACCCGTACACTCTGCGCTGAGAGCAGGGATGGAAAGGATAAAAACAGTAGGAATAGTAGGAAAACCGCACTTTTCTGTCGCATCATTTTTGGTATATTTGCTTACAATATGGAGAGGTCTACGCCGTTGCAAAGGCATCCCGGCAAAGTCTCTCCGAAAAGATTCTAAAGTTACCAAAACTATCCCCATTAATGTCCTAAGCCTATAGATATGGACGACTTTTTCAAGAAACCCTTCACACTAGATCGGATCGCCCGCATATTTTTCGTCGTAGCCCTCTTCGTGCTGCTGATCTACCTGGTTGGGGGGATCTGGCGCATGCTTGTACCGTTTGCCGTTGCTTGGATCACCGCTGTCATGCTGATGCCTGCGGTGAAGTTCTTTCAGCACAAGGTAAAGATAAAAAATAGGATCGCCGCCATCTTCGTCGTGTTGCTCCTATTCATCATCGTCGTTACCGGCGTGATCGCACTACTTCTTCCCTCCATCGTCGCAGAGGGGCGCAAGGCGTGGGAGCTATTCTCATACTACTTCACCCCCGACCTACTGCTGAGCTTTGTACCGGAGCAGTACCGAGCAGACGTAGCAAATGCCCTCAACCTAGACTACCTCTTCTCTCAGTTCGACTTCCAGGAGATCCTCCACTACATTCAGTCGCTCTTTGAGCGCGGCTGGAGCATTCTCTCCAGTACGATCACCTTCTTCCTCAGCTTTGCGGTGGTCGGTATTTTCCTACTGTACACATTCTTCATCCTGAAAGACTACGAAAAAATAAACCGCGGGGTCATCCGCCTCTTTCCTGAATCCGCTAGGCCATACGTCCATGAGCTGGGAGAGAACATCAATAAGTACGTCACCAACTACTTCAAAGGGCAGGGACTGATAGCCCTGATCTGCGGGATCTTTTTAGCGGTAGGCTTTTGGCTCATGGGTATGCCCCTGGGGATCACCTGCGGGCTCTTCATTGGTATGCTCAACCTGGTACCCTATATGCAGATCTTTGGCATGCCGCCGATGATCCTGCTCTGCATGCTGCAGTCCGCCTCCACCGGGCAAAACGTCTGGATCCTCCTGCTGATCGCTTTTGGGATCCTGGGTCTGAGCCAGCTCCTCCAGGACGCCTACCTGACCCCCACCATCTTGGGGCACAAGATGGGTATGCTGCCGGCGGTACTACTTCTGTCCCTGACGGTATGGGGCTCACTCCTCGGCTTCTGGGGACTGATCTTCGCTCTGCCATTGACTATGATCCTCTATACGTTCTACATGAAGTACGTGATCAAGGAGCCACTGGCAGAGGAGGAGCCACTGCACAAGCCCAATATATCTGAGTTGACCGAGCGCATCAAAATCAACCGGCCGAATAAAAAGCACGATGACGAATAGTCTGATGATGCCCCGTGACAAGGGAGGTGTGCACTATTCTTGGTAACTTTGTAAGAGAAGACAAAGAAATGGCACAGAGAATATTTCCGACCCTACCTCCATCTACGTCTCAGGCTATGGATCGCTTTGATGAGCTGTACTTGGAGACCCTTGAGAGCGAGGCTCCCACGATAGCTCAGGCACTGGTGCACCTGCAGAAAGGATTAGGGAAGCGTCTGCGACCCCTCATCGTGATCCTGACTGCAGAGTGCTTCGGCGTGCGCAACGATCGAGTCATACAGGCTGCTGTATCCCTCGAGCTGCTGCATATGGCGTCCCTCATCCACGACGACATCGTCGATGAGAGTATGGTGCGCCGCGGCGAGCCCTCCTTCAACGCACTTCTGGGCAACCACAAGTCGGTACTCCTCGGAGACTACATTCTCTCCAACGCCTTCAACCTCGCCATCAGCCTGGGCATCCCTCCGCTGGTCCAAAGGATGGCAAAGCTGGGCGCCAGCCTGAGCGAGGGGGAGCTCCTGCAGCTGGATATCGCACAGCTGGCAGACACCAGCGAGGAGCAGTACATGACGGTGATCCGGCAAAAGACCGCCGCACTCATACAGTGCTGCATGATGACCGGGGCAACGGTAGCCGGGGTCGAGGATCCGCAGATCCTACAGAACCTAGCCGACGCCTCCATGGACCTGGGCATCGCCTTTCAGATCAAGGACGACATCTTTGACTACCTGCCGACACCGCAGCTGGGCAAGCCATCGGGGAATGATCTAAAAGAGCACAAGGTCACCCTCCCGCTCATCCATGCCCTCAGGAGCTCAAGCGCTGATGCGCTCAAAGCCAAAAAACTACTCCGAAAGCAACAGCTAAGCGAGCGAGAGATCGACTTTCTTGTTAACTTTGCCATAAGGAGCGGAGGTGTGGAGTACGCCGACGAAGTCATGCGCACCCATGTGAACCAATGCAAGACACTACTCCAAGAGACGCTGCCCGAGAGTGCGGCCCGAGAGGCACTCCTCAGCGTATGCGACTACGTAGTAGATAGAGATAAGTAAACTCACTAACACATTGATAGAGACAACACCATGAAAAGATTAGTACTGATACGCCACGGGCAAAGCCAGTGGAACCTCGAGAACCGCTTCACCGGATGGACCGATGTAGACCTGACCGAGCAAGGAGTGCGTGAAGCACGCAAAGCCGGCCAGCAGCTCAAGGATAAGGGCTTTCACTTCACCCAAGCCTACACCAGCTACCTCAAGCGCGCCATCAAGACCCTCAACAACGTCCTCGACGTGATGGATCTCGACTGGATACCGGTAGAGAAGAGCTGGCGACTCAACGAGAAGCACTACGGTATGCTCCAGGGGCTCAACAAGGCAGAGACAGCGGAGAAGTACGGTGAGGACCAGGTACTGATCTGGCGCCGGAGCTACGACATCCCCCCCAAGGCTCTGGATGCTGACGACGATCGCTCACCCTTCAAGGATGTCCGCTACAACGGCATCTCGCACGAGGACCTGCCCCTCACCGAGAGCCTCAAGGAGACTGTGGCACGCATCCAGCCCTACTGGGAGCAGACCATTTTCCCCTCGCTCAAGGAGCACGACGACGTGGTCGTAGCGGCGCACGGCAACAGCCTGCGCGGAATCGTGAAGGTACTCAAGGGCATCAGCGATGAAGACATCGTCAGCCTCAACCTCCCGACCGGCATCCCATACGTTTTCGAGTTTGATGAAAACGATGGCTACAAGCTGATCAAGGATTACTTCATAGGCGATCCCGAAGAGATCAAGAAGCTTATGGAGGCAGTGGCTAACCAGGGAAAGAAGAAGTAAGAGAGACCCTTGCAGGATGCCGGTAGCAAGCGGCAGACTGCAGGGCACTCAATAAAGTACCAAGCCCGCACTAATACAGCCCTTTCCCTCGTGTATTTCATCCCGAGGAGAGGGCTGTTTTATTTTGCGCAAACCAAAGTCAGAGGATCTCTCAAAAACGACAAAAAGAAGAGGCGGCACCACGGTAGAAAAACAAAAGGTGCGTGTGAGCAAAATCTTTCCTACAGGAAACCGTTCGCTTCTATCCGTGAAACGCTTCTCTTTCCTACCGGAAACAGTTTGCTTCTATCCGTGAAATCTTTTCGTCCTCGCGGAGTCCTGACAATCAGACCGTTACAAATCACTCAAACACCGCATACTTTCAGACCAATGAATATAGCAATAGTAGGCGCCAGTGGTGCCGTCGGCCAAGAGCTTTTGCGCCTGCTCCAAGAGCGCAACTTTCCCTACCAATCCCTTCGTCTCTTTGGGAGCTCTCGCAGCGCCGGGAGCACCTACACCGTCCGGGGAGAGGAACTAACCGTCCAAGAGCTCCGAGAGGGAGACGACTTTGCAGGGATAGACCTCGCTTTTGTGAGTGCCGGTGCCGGTACATCGCTGCGCTTTGCGGAGACCATCACCAAGCATGGAGCCATCATGATTGACAACTCGAGTGCTTTTCGGATGGAGAAGGATGTGCCTCTGGTGGTGCCCGAGGTGAATGCTTCTGCCGCACTACATCGCCCCCGAAACATCATCGCCAACCCCAACTGTACAACGATCCAGATGGTGGTTGCACTCAAGGCGATCAACGATGTGAGCCGCATCCGCCGTGTACATGTGGCGACCTACCAGAGTGCCAGCGGTGCCGGAGCCAGTGGCATGGAAGAGCTGGAGACGCAGGTGAAGCAGTGTGCCGCCGGCGAGGAGCTCACGGTACAGAAGTTTGCCCACCAGCTGCTCTACAACGTCATCCCACACATAGACGTCTTTACCGACAACGGCTATACCAAGGAGGAGATGAAGATGTACAACGAGACCCGCAAGATCATGGACAGCGACATAGAGGTCAGCGCCACCTGCGTGAGGGTGCCCACCCTGCGTGCCCACTCCGAGGCGATATGGGTCGAACTGGAGCGACCGCTCTCTACTCAGGAAGCTCGAGAAGCCTTTGCAGCCGCAGAGGGAATAACGCTCATCGACAACCCGGCAAACAACGAGTACCCCATGCCCCTCTATCTGTCGGGCAAAGATGATGTCTACGTCGGTCGGGTACGCCAAGACCTCGCCAATCCCCACGGACTTTCCTTCTGGTGCGTGAGTGATCAGATCCGCAAGGGTGCGGCACTCAACGCCATTCAGATCGCCGAGTACCTATACCGCCAAGCCTGAATTTTTCCAAAACAAATAACGATGCGTCGACTACACCTGCTCTCCCTATTTCTAGTACTCAGTCTCACCGCACTTGCACAGACGACCCCCACGCTGCTCCGGGATGCCAACCGCTACAGGGCAGCCGAGCAGTATGCCGAGGGGCTGCTCGCCACCCTTAGCACACGACAAAAGGTGGCGCAACTGGTGATGCCGATGGTCTGGCCAAAGACCGACAGCAGCTCGCTCAGACAGTGGGAGCAGATGGTGACACAGGAGCAGTACGGCGGAGTACTCTGGCAAAAAGGGACGCCGGAGAATCAGCTCCGACTCACCAACTACATGCGCCAAAATGCACGGGTACCCATGCTGGTGGCGATCGATGGGGAGTGGGGACTCTCCATGCGGTTGTCCGGGACACCCAAGTGGCCCCGAAACATCTTCCTCGGTGCCGCCAATGACGAAGCACTTGCCTACGCCTACGGTCAGGCGACAGCCCGAGAGGCAAAGCGACTGGGCGTGCAGGTCAACTTTGCACCAGTGCTGGATGTGAACAGCAACCCCCAAAACCCGGTCATCGGCACGCGCAGCTTTGGGTCGGATGTCGCTACTGTCACTCGACTGGGTCTTGCCTATGCCCGAGGGATGGAGGAGGGGGGCGTCCTTTCGGTCGCCAAGCATTTCCCTGGACATGGCGACACCTCCGCAGACTCCCACCATGCCCTCCCCATCATCTCCAAGAGTCCGGAGGAGCTGAAGCAGGTCGAGCTGGCTCCCTTTGAGGCCTACATACGCTTAGGTCTCAGCGGGATGATGGTGGCGCACCTGCAGATACCGGCACTCGGTACCGGAGACCGGGCGTCGAGTGCCAGCCCGTCCGTCGTGACGGATCTGCTGCAAAAGGAGCTCGGGTTTCGTGGGCTTATTTTCACCGACGGACTGGGGATGAAGGGGATCATCTCCGGTGTCGGCAGCAGCTCGGTAGCCGTGGAGGTTTTCAAGGCGGGCAGCGACATCCTGGTTGCGCCCTCCAACCCCCGACAAGCGGTCGACGACCTCATGAAGGCTCTGGAGAGTGGAGCGATCACGCTGAGCGAAGTGGAGCAGAGGGTAAAGAAAGTACTCATCTACAAGTACCTGTCGGGAGCGACGGACAAGACACCCCTACCCTCCGATCACCTCACCTCGGACCTCAACCCCGACACAGCGCAAGAGCTGATCCGACAGATCAATCGCCGGGCGATGACCCTTACCCGCAACAAGGAGGACCTCCTTCCACTCAAGGGACAACCCCGTCTGGCGCTACTGCGCTACGGGAACACCCGTACACCCGGGCTGCTGACAGCACTCAGGGAGGCAATACCGGGCACAAGGGCGTTCACCATCAACACCAATACCGACAACGCAGCCCGCAATAAAATCTACCGGCAGCTCAAGGAGTACGATACCGTCATCATTGCGGTGACCGACCAAAAGATCCGCCCCGACTCAGGACTGACCGACCTCATCGGCAACACCAGCTCGGTACTGACCTTCCTCACCAGTCCCTATGCTGCCCTTCAGTTTGGTCAAGAGACCTACGCAGCGGCAGCTGTCGCCTTTGCGTACGGATCACAGGCAAGCGCCCAGACCGCACTGGGTGAGGCGATCACGGGAGCCATCCCCTTCCAAGGTGTCCTCCCGGTGGATCTCAGCCCCTACATCCCGCAGGGGACATCGCTCACGACCGAGAAGACCCGGCTCGCCTACGGCACCCCCGAGCAGGTCGGTATGGATGCCAAAGTCCTGAGCCGCATCGACGAGATCGCCAATGAGGGGGTACGCGAAGGGGCTTACCCCGGCTGTCAGGTCTTGGTCGCCAAGGACGGGTACATTATTTATGAGAAAGCTTTTGGCACCAAAGACTCATCCTGTCGCGAGCCGGTAGACAGCAACACCGTCTACGATGTAGCCTCCGTGACCAAGGCAGCCGTCACCACCCCGCTCCTTATGATGGCAACCGCTGAACAACGCATCCGTCCGCAAGATCGACTCGGCAAGTACCTGGGGTACCTGCAGGGATCCGACAAGGAGCACCTCCGGCTACAGAACATCCTCCACCACGCAGCAGGGCTCCCCGCCATCATCCGCTTCTACGAAGATCTGATGGATCCCGCCTCCTATGAGCGTCCCCTCTTCTCCGGACGAAAACGGGCCGGATACCCGGTGCAGATCGAACTACGGGCATGGGCACAGAGTGGCTGGCACTACCAAAGCGAACTGGTCAGCAACGACTCCTCGGCACTCTACCCGACACGCATGGCGTATGGCTACTACCTCTCCCCCAAGGTGCGTCCCATGATGCAGCAGATGATCCGCGATGTGCGGCTCCGCCCGTCGAAGTACCGCTACTCCGACATTGACTTTCTCTTGCTTCAGGACGTTCTGGAGACGGAGTATGGCTTACCGCTGGACTCCCTCTTTTACCAAAAGGTGGCAGACCCTCTGGGTGCCACCCGTCTACGCTTCAGACCCTATGCCTACTTTGCTCCGTCCGATATTGCGGAAGGACAGGACGACCGCTTCCTGCGCCGTCAGACCCTACGCGGGGACGTAGATGATGAGGCGGCAGCTATGCTCGGCGGGGTGTCGGGCAACGCCGGACTTTTTGCCAACGCACACGACCTGGCAAAAGTCCTGGAGGTTCTAGCTCGAGAGGGCAACTATGGGGGTGTCACGTTCTTTCCTCCGGAGATTGCCAAGAGCTACACCACGGCACGCCACAGCACCTCCCCCTATGCGATGGGATTCGACCGACACCGGGGCATCGACAAGCCGGGCAATACGGCGGAGGAAGCACCGCTGAGTACGTACGGGCATACCGGATTCACCGGCACCTGCTTTTGGGTCGATCCGGAGCACCACCTCACCTACATCTTCCTCAGCAACCGCTGCGCCCCCAAGCGGTGGAACAACAAGCTCTCCACCCTCAAGACACGCAAACGGATCCAGTCCGTCCTCTACGAGGCACTCAACTAACGATCTACTCAGCCGACCATGACTACTTCCACGATTATTGCCATCATATTAGGTGTTACCACCCTTCTCTTTCTCATCCTCTACCTCACCGCCCGGTCACGCAATGGCCTTCTACGGCAGCAGATCGATGATCAGGCGGAAGTCCATCAGCGGGAGATGGTAGTTCGGGGCACCATGGAGGAGCAGCTGGGCAAGCAGATTGCAGCCATGGAGGATCGCTTTAGTGTCCTCTCCGAAACCATCACCAAGCAGCGGGCGGAGGAGCTGACAGCGACCACTTCGACCACCCTTACCTCGATCGTCCAGCCCCTCCGGGAGTCCATCCGAGAAGTACGCCAGACGCTCTCCGATAGCAGCGAGAAGGAGACCGACCGCACCGCACGCCTGGAGGAGACCATACGTCAGCTCACCCGCCAGTCTCAGGAGGTCGGGCTCAAGGCAGACTCACTGGCAGATGCCCTCCGCCGTAAGCCAAAGGTGCAAGGCAGTTGGGGCGAGACACAGCTGGAGGTGCTGCTGGAGCGCGAGGGCTTTGAGAAAGGAAAGCACTACGATACCCAGCTGTCACTCCGCAGCGATACCAATGCCCTGCTGCGTCCCGACTTTGTCGTCCACTTCCCGGACGAGAGAGACATCATCGTGGATGCCAAAGTCTCGCTGACCGCTTTTGTCGACTATGTGGAGGCGGTAGAAGCAAAGGATGAAGCCCGGCAAAGTGAGGCTCTGAACAGACACCTGGAGAGCCTCCGAAGCCACGTCAGGGAGCTGCGAGACAAGAAGTACCAGCGCCAGATTCCCCAGCCGCGCCAAGCACTCGAGTACGTACTGATGTTTGTCCCCAACGTAGCAGCCCTCCAGCTCGCCTATGAAAACGACCAATCCCTCTGGGACTTCGCCCATAAGTCCAATGTGCTGCTCACCTCCGAGTCCACCCTTTTTGCGCTCCTACGGCTCATCGACCTTACCTGGAGGCAGGACGCTCAGGTCAAAAACTTTGCCGAGCTGACCAAGCAAGCCACTCTCTTTATCGAGCGCATGGATCTTTTTGTGAAGCGCTTTGAGGGGATCCAGGACAAGATGAATACTCTACAGAGAGCCTACAACGAAACCGACACCGCTCTCCGTGGTCGACAAGGCGTGCTCGGCACTGCCGGACGCATCAGTGCACTCAGCACCTCCTCCACCCCACTCGAGGAAGAGGAAGAAGAATAAAACACCAATAGCTATACAGCAAAGTGCCCTTTGAGTCCTACTTCAGAGGGCTTTTGCTGTTTGATTTCCCCCCAAAAAGAGGGGCGATATTCTATTGCAGACCTCCCCTAGCTAATCTTTGATGTGCCAACCATTCAGGCCCCATTATAAAAAGGGTCCGCCCTTCCTTTTGCTGAGCAAGCACCTTTCGAAATAATTGCTCCACTAGGAAATATTGGGTACTTTTGTACCGTTGATTGTGGAAATCAAACAGCTTTCAAAAACACATTTTTCATGAATAGAATCTTAACCCACCTGGGGACGTTCCTAACACTCGTACTGGCAATGACTGCTCTGTCGTCATGCAACGTCTCCAAGAAAATAGTATACGTACAGGATCTAGAGGATGGCACCAACCTGATAGCCCAGCTTCCTCACACCGTCAAGGTCAAGCCCGGTGATAAGATCTCCATCATCGTCAAGAGTAAAGACCCCAAGCTTTCGGAGCTTTTCAACCTCTCCAACGTCAGCTACAGGCTGGGCTATGGGGAGTCTGCCTTTACCGGAGGGCAGGGCGTCTCTGTCTACTCTGTCTCCAAGGAGGGTACCATCGACTTCCCGGTACTGGGAACGGTGGCCGTTGCTGGCATGAGTCGAGAGGAGATCTCCAAGCTGATCAAGACCAAACTCACCTCAGCCAACCTAGTCAATGACCCGGTGGTGACGGTGGAGTTTCATAACCTCAGCTTTTCCGTCCTGGGAGAAGTAAAGAATCCGGGACAGTATTTCATCGACCGCGACCGTGTCAGCGTCCTAGATGCCCTCAGCAAAGCCGGTGACCTGACCATCTACGGCCAGCGACAAAATGTGCTGGTGATGCGGCAAGAAGGGGATGAGATGACTTCGTATAAGCTTGATCTCACCTCGGCAGACAGTCTCTACGCCTCTCCTGCCTTTTTCCTACAGCAAAACGATATCGTCTACGTGCTGCCCAACGACAATAGAGCACGCCAGTCGACCGTCAACGGAAACACCTTCCTCACCGGATCCTTCTGGATGTCTGTCGCATCACTCCTCACCACGATCGTGGTCCTAATCAGGAAGTAAACAATGGAAGAAAACATACAGAACAACCCGCAATTTTCTCAGACTGAAGCGGATGAGACCATAGACCTCAAAGCCTATTTTGCCCTATTCATCAGACGTTGGCCCTGGTTTGTGGCATCGGTACTCATAGCACTGATTGCGGCAAAGTTTTACCTTCTCTCCACTCCCAAGGAATACACCCGTTCGGCAACCCTGCTGATCAAGGAAGACTCCAAGTCTCAAGTCCTCGGAGGAGATGCCTCCAATCTTTTCTCCGGGATGGGGATGAGCTTCGGGCAGTCCAACGTCCACAACGAGGTCAACACACTGCGTGCCCCGGCCCACATCTACGAAGTGGTTCGCCGCTTGGCACTGGATGTCGACTACCGGGTACCGGGAACGTTCCATAAGTCGGTGATCTACGGCAGTCAACTACCGGTACGGATTCTTTTTCATGATCTGAATGAGAAGGAGAACGCTACCTTGACCCTTACCGTCAAGGATAACGAATCAGTTGTCCTCTCGGAGTTCAAAAGCTCGCTAAGAGAAGACCTACCAAAGGATGAAGTCGTGGCGATACTGAACGACACCCTGCAGACCCCTCTGGGAAAGGTGACCATCAGCCGAACAGACGCACTAGCCGACTTTCTCAAGCAAGAGGAGCGGACGATCTATGTCACCCGAACCAACCTGTACTCCTCGGTAGATCACGTACTCAACAACCTCAGCACGGCACTCACCGACACCAAGTCGACCATGATCGACATCACGTATCAGGACGAAAACACTGAGCGAGCTATCGATGTCATCAATACCCTCATCGAGGTCTACAAGGAGGCGTGGCTCGAGGACAAAAACCAAGCAACCATCGCTACGTCCAACTTCATCACCGCCCGTCTGGCAACCCTGGAGCGTGAGCTCGGCGGAGTGGACGAACGCATCTCCAGCTTCAAGAGCGAGCACCGACTACCCAATATCGAAGAGGCGTCTACCCTCTACCTACAGCAGGCGAAGGAGACCGATAGTCAGCTGCTCAAGCTCCACACCCGACAGAGCATGGCACAGTACGTGCGGGGCTACCTCACAGAGGGTGCACAGAGCAACCAGCTCATTCCTGCCAACACCGGCATTGAGAGTCCGGGTATCGAAGCACAGATCTCGGAGTACAACTCCGCCCAGATCGAACGCAACACACTTGTCGCCAACTCCAGCGAGCAAAACCCACTGGTAGAAGACTACGACAAGACTCTTGCTGCCCTGCGCAAAGCGATCCTCACCTCGGTAGACAACCTCTTGCTCAACCTCAACACGGAGATCAAGAGTCTCCAAGCTGAGCAACGACGGACCAATAGCCAACTGGCCTCCAGCCCGGACCAGGCAATGCACCTTCAAGCGATTGGTCGTGAGCAAACCGTAAAAGAGGCACTCTACATCTTCTTGCTCCAAAAGCGGGAGGAAAATGAGCTATCCCAAGCTTTCACCGCCTACAACATCCGTCTGATTTCTGCGCCAAGTGGTAGTCTCAAGCCGGTAGCTCCTAAATCTGCCATTGTGATGCTGGCTGCATTCATTCTGGGGCTCTTGATCCCGATGATGGTACTCATCATCCACGAGATGACCAACACTACGGTGCGTGGGCGTAAGGATCTGGAGGGGCTCAGTATGCCCTTCTTGGGTGAGATCCCGAGTATGGACGACAAGAAAAAAGGACTCTTCCACAAGAAAGATATGGAGGAGAAAGAGCAGGTACTTATTGTTCAGGAAGGGGCACGCGATGCGATCAACGAAGCGTTTAGGGTCGTGCGGACCAACCTGCAATTTGTATCCGACAGCAGTCGAGACACCAACGTGGTCATGTTCACCTCCTACAACGTCAACAGCGGTAAGACCTTCGTGGCGATGAATCTCGCTGCCAGCTTTGCGCTCAAGGGGGAAAAAGTCTTGGTGATTGATGGAGACCTACGTAAGGGTAGCCTCTCCAAGTACATCAACTCCCCCAGACCGGGCTGGAGTGACTTCTTAGGTGGTAAGGTGGATGACCTCAACGGCATCATACAGCGTGGCAAACTATTTGACACACTTGATGTCATCCCTGCCGGCACAACGCCGCCCAACCCTTCTGAGCTACTGACTGGCGACCGCCTGAAAGAAACCATCGAAGCCCTCCAAGGTCAATACGACTACGTATTCATCGACTGCCCACCGGTCGAGATGATTGCCGACACCCACATCATCGCTCAGTACGTGGACCGGACCATCTTCGTGGTACGTGCCGGACTGCTGGAGCGAAGCATGCTCGGAGAGCTGCAAAAGCTCTACGACCGCAAGATGCTCAAGAACCTCTCCGTGCTGCTCAACGATACCGAGTACGCAACAGGAACCTATGGCAAGCGGTATGGCTATGGGTACGGATATGGCTATGGGTACCACCAATGATAACACTTGGAGTTTTGACGATTTAGCTCCGACATACTTCACAATATAGATGGGTTTATTTCGACGACGGCAGACACTGGAGGAACGTGGCTTTTTCAAAGGCTACACCGACTGGCACTGCCACCTCTTACCGGGTGTGGACGATGGTGTTCGCACCCTCAAAGAAAGCCTGCAGATATTGGCAGAGTACGAGCGACTGGGGGTCACGACGGTATGGCTCACCCCCCACATCATGGAGGATATCCCCAATACGACGATGCATCTCCGGGAGCGCTATGACCTCCTTCGAACTGCCTATGCCGGCTCCATCGATTTGCACCTGGCTGCCGAAAACATGCTGGACACACTGTTCGAAGAGCGCTTGGAGGCGGGAGATCTGCTCCCCATAGGTCCCGATGGCAACCATCTGCTGGTGGAGACCTCCTACGTACGGCCACCCATGGATCTGAAGGGCGTATTGCAGCGGATCATGTCTGCGGGATACTTCCCCATACTGGCTCACCCCGAGCGCTACGTATATATGGAGATGAAGGACTACAAAGAGCTGAAGGAGATGGGCGTCAAGCTTCAGCGCAATCTGTTTTCGGAGTTTGGCATCTACGGCTCTACGGCGAAGAAAAAAAGCCGTCAGATCGCCAAAGCCAACCTCTACGATCTCACCGGGACCGACCTCCACAACTACCGTACTCTAGAGTACATACTGGACAAGCGGATCTAGATGATCGGGAGGGAAGTACGTCATAGACTGGCACCGTGCTCACTTAGGCACCATTTGAGGCTCTTAAGCATAACGTCACCACGCTAAAGCGGGATCATCGGAAGAAAAGTCCGACCATAAAAATGAAAGAACAAATATACCGCCTCTTCAAGAAAGGCTTTCTCAATAGTCGCTTTGTGCTACTGGCAGACCTCCTATTAGCGGTCATCATCAGCCTTTGCTCCATAGGACTGACCTGTTATTTCTTACCCGGCTGTCAGTTCTCTGCACAGATACGCCCCATCATGATCATACTTGCGATCGTGACACTGGTCAGCACCTTAGCCTTTAGCCTTGCTTTCCGAACCCACCGTCAGCTCTTTCGCTTCTCCTCCTTTCGCATTACGCGGGGGATAGGCATGGTCACCCTCACCAATGCTGTGGTGATTACTCTGATTGCCCACCTTATCCTTAGGGCTGTGGGCATACCTCTGGAGTTTCGTCCGGCATTCCTGTTCTTCCTGCTCTTCTCAGCTCTACTTTTCACCTCATTTGTCGTGGTACGGCTCATGATGATTATGGTTGCACGCTGGGTCAAGAGCTTTAACCCCAAGATCATCAAGCAAAAGGCACGGGTACTCATCTTTGATGTCCGTGACATCAGCGTATCTGCAGCAAAACAGCTGGAGGACAGCCCCTACTTTCACGTCGTGGGCTACTGCAGCAGAGAAGAAGGGTCGAATGAATACCAGATCGATGGGCACCCGATCTACCACATCTCCGACACCAAAGAGCTGGCACAGCTCGTCCATGAGAAAAACCTACAAGGCATCATCTTTCCTGCAAAAAAAGACTTCCTACGGGAGCGAGAGAGCTTCATCTACTCCTGCGAGTCGGTAGGGCTACACACCTACCTCATGCCCGGTATCAGCGAAAGCAGCGCCACCATGATCGCGACGGAGAGTGTACAGCGCATCAAGATAGAGGACCTCCTCATGCGTGAAGAGATCCGCCACTCCAATAGCAGCGTTGCTGAAATGTTTAGGGACAAGGTGGTCATGGTGACCGGTGCGGCAGGCAGCATTGGCTCGGAGCTGGTCAAGCAGATTGCCACTCTACCGATCAAAAAGCTCGTTCTCTTCGACAACGCCGAAACCCCACTGCACGAGCTCCGACTCTATCTGCAAAAGAACCATCCCTCACTGCTCTTTGTCCCTGTCATCGGCGATGTACGCTCCGAACCACGGCTGCGCTACACTTTTGAGCAACACCATCCGGATATTGTGCTCCACGCAGCGGCGTACAAGCACGTCCCTCTCATGGAGGAAAACCCATGTGAGAGTGCCTTGGTCAACATCGTTGGAACCCGCCATGTAGCCGACCTTTGTCTGGAGTTTGGGGTTGAAAGGATGGTCATGGTCTCCACAGACAAAGCCGTCAACCCCACCAACGTCATGGGAGCGTGCAAACGTGCCGCCGAGATGTACGTCCAGAGCCTTGGAAAAGAGCTCAAGGAGGGAACCCGAGAAGGGAAGACCATATTCGTCACCACCCGCTTTGGCAACGTACTGGGGAGTCAGGGCAGCGTCATCCACCTGTTCCGCGAGCAGATAGCCGAGGGAGGACCGATCACCGTCACGCACCCCGACATCGTTCGCTACTTCATGAGCATACCAGAGGCGTGCAGTCTCATCCTGGAGGCGGCAACACTGGCGACAGAAGCGCAGATCTACGTCTTTGACATGGGGGAAGAACACAAGATCGTTGACCTCGCTCGCAACATGATCCGTCTCGCCGGATTGGAGCCGGACAAGGACATCAAGATCGAGTTCACCGGACTACGCCCCGGAGAGAAACTCTACGAAGAGGTCCTCTCGACCAAAGAAAACACCCTGCCGACCAAAATTGACAAGGTGATGATTGCCCGTATCCGACCGGTAGATCATACCGAGATCCTACCCCGCTACGACGAGCTTGAGCAGCTCGCCTCCGCCAATCGACCCGAAGCGACCGTCCGTACCCTCAAAGCCCTCGTCCCCGAGTACAAGAGCGCCAACAGCCGCTACGAAGCCCTCGACCACGAGCAAACCCCTAACCCAACAGAAACAATCCAACAAAAACATGAGTAGCAAGATCCTAATCACCGGTGGAGCCGGGTTCATTGGCTCAAATCTTACCGAGCACTTTCTCAAGCAGGGATACCACGTGCGTGTACTCGACAACTTTGCGACGGGTCACATGCATAACCTTCTCCCTTTCTTTGAGAGTTACCCAGATTATTTCGAGCTAAAGGTAGGTGATATCAGGAATTTAGAGACCTGCTTGGCAGCGTGTGAGGGGGTGGATTATGTATTGCATGAAGCAGCCCTAGGTTCGGTACCTCGCTCCATCAAAGATCCCATCACAACTAACACCGTAAACATAGGTGGATTTCTCAATATGCTGGTCTCTGCTCGAGATACTGGGGTGAAGCGCTTTGTGTACGCCGCCAGCTCGTCTACTTATGGAGACTCTCCCACTTTACCCAAAGTGGAGGATAAGATCGGACGCCCCCTTAGTCCGTACGCCATCACCAAGTATGTGGATGAATTGTATGCCGATGTTTTCGCTCGTACTTATGGGATGGAATGCATCGGTCTACGGTATTTCAACGTCTTTGGACGAAGACAAGATCCAAATGGAGCGTACGCAGCTGTCATCCCTCTTTTTGTAAAAAAACTGATGGCTCACGAAGCACCCAACATCAACGGAGATGGAGAGTACAGCAGAGACTTCACCTACATCGACAACGTGATACAGATGAACGAACGCGCAATGCTCACCACCAATCCGGAAGCAGTGAATCAGGTATACAACACCGCCTACGGAGAACGAACAACACTCAACCAGCTGGTGGATGCTTTGCGAATCAACCTCTCAAAGTTTGACCCACAAATAGCGAAGATAGAACCTACTCATGGTCCCAATAGAGTCGGGGATATTCCCCATTCACTAGCCTGCATCAACAAAGCCAAGCAGCTACTTGGCTACGATCCCCGGTACTCCATGGCTCAAGGATTAGCCGAAGCTTGCGAATGGTACTGGAAGAATTTAAAATGATTTTATACCGAAACAACAGAATATGTCTAAGACCATTAAAGAAACAAGGATATGTGTGATCGGGCTAGGATACGTAGGGCTTCCCCTAGCTCGTCTATTCTCTACCAAATTTCCGACAGTTGGCTTTGACCTCAATCAAAGCCGAGTGGACGAACTGATGTCAGGTCACGACTCCACAAGGGAAGTAGAGGATAAGCTTTTGCAAGAAGCCATTAACAAACATGGATTGAAATGTACGACTAACCTAGAGGAAATAAAGGATTGTAACTTCTACGTAGTCGCCGTTCCAACCCCGGTAGACGAAAACCACAATCCCGACCTTACTCCTTTGGTAGGTGCGAGCACTACTGTGGGTAAGGTGATTGCTAAAGGGGATGTCGTAGTCTACGAGAGTACTGTATACCCGGGTGTCACCGAAGACGAATGCATCCCGGTTGTCGAAAAAATATCGGGACTAAAATTCAACAAAGACTTCTACGCCGGCTATAGCCCTGAGCGCATCAACCCAGGGGATAAGGTACACACGGTCGAGCACATTATGAAGGTCACTTCCGGCTCAACGCCTGAGATCGGAGCTTACGTCAACGAGGTCTATAAGGAAGTCATCACCGCCGGCACCCACTTAGCACCCTCTATCAAGGTGGCAGAAGCAGCCAAAGTAATCGAAAACTCACAGCGCGACATCAACATTGCCTTCGTAAATGAGCTGGCAAAGATCTTCAACCGCATGGGGATAGATACCCAAGATGTACTTGAAGCTGCCGGCACAAAGTGGAATTTTCTTCCCTTCAAGCCCGGTCTGGTGGGAGGGCACTGTATCGGGGTGGATCCCTATTACTTAGCACAGTGTGCCCTCAGACACGGCTACAATCCAGAGATCATCCTTGCCGGACGTCGGATGAATGATGGGATGGGTGAGTATGTTGCGGAGCAGGTAGTCAAACTGATGCTCAAGAAGGGCATTCAAGTACTTAACTCCAAAATCCTTATTCTTGGCTTTACCTTCAAGGAAAACTGCCCGGACGTCCGCAATACCAAAGTCATCGACATCTACAACACTCTCAAGGAGTACAACACAAAGGTCACCATTCATGATCCCTGGGCCAACGCCGCCATCGCAAAGCGCGAATACAGCGTAGACATCCACAACGAGCTTCCCACCGACAAGTATGACGCCATCATCCTTGCTGTTGCCCACAACGAATTCAAACACCTAAACTTGTGTGCACTCCAAATTGATAACTCTATCGTCTACGATGTAAAAGCTATTCTAAATACGGATGTTTATGATGCTAGGCTCTAAGAAGTAGGTTAATTCTTCAAGTGGCAATTTCCACAAATACCACATAGATTTGTGGTGAATAACTTCGGATAAGGTCAATTTAATGCATGCATCATATCAAGCAAAGGCATATGTATATACGAAATATCATTCGTAAGCGAACTATCTATTATTCCATAAGACGACAAGTAGTTTATACATGATAAGAAAACTAATCAGGACAATATACCACTACTATCTTAAGAAAGTAAAATTTAAAGGAAAGTGCATCACTAGAGGAGATGTTGACTTCTCAAGAAGTTCAAATATTACAACATCTCATGGATCCTGTGCCTCTGATATTGTCCTAGAGGATGGATGTAGAATGTATGGTACACTTCATTCCCAAAATGGAGGAAAAATCATCTTTCGTGAAAGGGCAAGAATACGTTCAGGAGCACAAATATTTTGTTCAAATCATGTCGAAATAGGAGAAGGATCAGGGATTGCAAGCAACACAAAAATTGTCGATAATAACAATCATCCTGTTAATCCTAAAGATCGATGGTTATTGTATCTTTCCCCATGGAATTCTCTTAAAAGGACTTGGAAGTATTCGGACTCTGCACCTATCATCATTGGGAAAAATGTATGGATAGGGAGCGATGCTAGGATCTGCAAAGGTGTAACAATTGGAGATGGCTCTATAATTGCTGCCAATGCAGTAGTGACCAAATCATGCCCTCCAAACTGTATTATGGGTGGAAATCCTGCCAAAATCATTAAGACTGATATCGATACTGTACATCGTTATTTCGAAGATGATTAGAAGGTTTTCATCTGTCACATTTGGAGGAATAATAAGTACCGTCGCCACTTATCTATTAACGGTGGTACTGACTCATCTTTTATCTGTACCAGAATACGGCTATATAGCAAGGTGGTTAACTGATATAGGTTATGTGAGCATTTTCTTTACTCTGGGCTTGAATAGCTCAATGATTTATTTCACAAGGTATAAGATTAACATTTCATCAAGCATTAGTATTAATGTTATTTGTTACTCAATCATGCTTCTGATCTGGATCATTGCTTCCCTTGCATTTGACAAATATTCGACTTATTCTTTCTGCCTAGGGCTAACAGTATATTTTTTCTCAATAAACGAAATAACAAGATCTAAATTTCAATTCGACGAAGACTTTGGGGTTTTCAATTTCTTAGTTATTTTCAGACCAGTCTTATTACTCATTGTTTTTAGCTATCTATTCTTAAAAGGTAGACAACTACTTTCAGATGACGCCATTACCTACTACACATGCGTAATGGCATTCTCAGTAGTGATCTATTCTGCTATATTTTTCAGGAAAGGAGGCAGATTCAGGCGTATTCCCCCGAATTTTCCTGTAAGGAGTTATATGGGATATGGGGCGAAAAGCATCCTTAATCGTCTATTGTCACTGACTTTATATGCACTCAGTATATACATGATATCATGGCTGGGACAACCTGAATATGTTGCTTACTTTTTCGTCGCAAACTCTATATCTAAAATAGCATGGGTGATACCGGATTCGGCTGGAAATATTTTGTATCCCCAATTTATAAAAGCTAAGAGCGAAGACGCCAAAGAAAAAGCAATAGAAAACATGTACACATATGCTCAGCTTAATTTTGTATTAAACCTAGCCATTCTAATTGTGTTTGCTCTCCTAGGACAATGGGTGATTGGTCTAATTTACCAAGAAACATATCAAGAAGCTTTTATCCCCACCTTGATATTACTCATCGGAAATCAAGGCATGGTATATTACAAACTATTCAGTAGATGGCATGCCTCTCAAAACAACTGGACACACATATATATAGCCACCTTGCTTGGGGTTATAGTAAATATTGTGTTTAATTACCTACTCATTCCTAGGGCAGGAATAATCGGCGGAGCTATCGCAACGGGTTGTGCATTTTGGGTTTGTGGGATTGCCATCTGTCGTCCGATAAAAGGTTCTTTTGGAGCCTTTCTAAACATCTATAATTTAATTAGTCATAAATGTCCAAGCATAAAGGAATAGGGCACGTGAATCCTCACACATTACAAGAGAAAACATTCTCCCTCCTGGTCATATCTATTAGTATTGCCATAGGAATAGGGCCACTTTTCTTGTTACTATCTCCATCCAAAATCTTAGAAGCAGATAGATTACAAATAGATAGTTTCATTACCCCCATTTTCATCACCACTCTTTTTGGGGTAACTATTCTGTTTAGAAGATTGGGGATATATATTTATAGATCATTCTATCAGTTTCTCCCGTTATTCCTCTTATGGATTATACTGTGCCTGTCGTCTATTTTTTACTCAAAAAGTGGCACAGACGCTTCCTTTAACCTTTCGTTTCTTGGTGCAGTAATGTTTTATGTTAGCTGCAAAGGTGTCATGGAAGAATACCCACAAATCATCTACAAAAGTGTTGTTGCCTACGTATATACTTGTGGCATAGCATCACTAATCTATATTTTATTATTACAAACTCCTTTCGCTACAATATCTAATGGCAGATATTTTTTTCTGGGTGAAAACCCAAATTCTTATAGTACACGAATGACAGTCAGTATTATTTGTTCGATTTTTCTATTCAATCTGAACAGTCGGCGAAGAAATATTGCCCTTTCAATTTTCATATTGGCGCAACTTGTCATTATATTTCTATCTGGATCTAGAGGTGCTATATTTATGCTAGGCATAGGGACACTAGTATTCCTCACAACCTCACATAGACAGATAGGGAAATCTAATCCTCGTATCGTAGGGCTTATTGTTATCATTATACTACTAAGCATAGCCATATTTAACAGTATTGACTTTGGAGATACTTCCATGGGCCAAAGGCTTCTAGCATTCTTTGAATCCAAAGACACAAGCGGAAGAGTTGAATTGTGGAAAGATACGTATTCAATATTTACGGATTACCCAATTATCGGTGTAGGAAGTGAAGGATTCACAAGAGAAATGCTGGTAAGGTATGGAGAGCATCGAGATGCTCACAACCTTTTTCTCTATATATTAACGACAGGAGGAATTATTGGTCTTTTTTTCTTTCTTGCCTTCGTCCTTCCACTAACAATAACAGCACTTAAGCAAAGAAAAAGACAAGCCTATAGCGTGACACTTGTTGCATTAGTGGTCTTTATAGCATTTAAGTCTGGCGGTGTTTTATCCTACTCGTTATTATGGTTTATGCTAGCAATAAGCTCAGCCTTACTAACAAACAGCAGCAGGAAAACAAGAAAACAAATAAGTGACAGTATAATTACTGCTCATCCGGTAACATGATCAAATAAAGAAAGTTATGAATATTCTACTGGTAACTTCATGGTCCTTTATGGATATTGATGGAACCTTTTATATACCTCAAGTACACAAACTATATCTGGATTATGCTTGCCAAAGGTATGCCAAGGTATACATTATCACACCGGTTAAGAAGGCTCAACACCTTAACACCAAATACTCTCCCATTGATGCTCCAAACTTGCAAGTCATTGCAATGCCGTACTTCAAGTCATATGTAGGAGCTCAAAGATATTTCTTTAGCTATAGGCGTGCCATCAAAGTGATAGAGGAAAAAGTGGACATAATTTATTGTAGAGTTCCGGATCCTTTCGCATGGATGCCAGCATTAATTACAGACAAACCGGTTATCATGCACTTTGTAGGAGACACGATAGATGCTACTGAGCACAACCAACTTTGGTCGCCGCTCAAACGAAAATTCATGATTACTGCATACCAGCCTGAAAGAGCATTAATAAATAAAGCCGCCCGAAAAGCGAATAAAGTGCTTACTAATGGAGAGCACATTGCTGAAAGACTGAGGAAGCATGGGGTAAATGCTAAGGCTATTATCTCTTCAACAATTTCAAGTACAGATTTCCCATCTGATTTACATGTCTTGCAAACATCACCAGTTCGCTTGACATATGTAGGGTATTTACGGGGAGCTAAAGGTATAGACACTCTCATTACCACGATACGAAAATTACAAGATGGGAGCATTGATTTCTTCTTTAATGTTGTAGGTGATGGGGACATGTATAGGGCCTTAAAAAAACTCTCACAAGAAAAGGAACTTGATGGTCGAATCAAACTTTGGGGATTTGTAAATGACCGCGATCAACTTTTCCAGATTCTCAGAAACACAGACTTATTTTTCTTTCCTTCCCTATCCGAAGGCTCTCCTAGGGTTGTGATTGAAGCGATGAGTCAAGGGGTACCTGTCATGAGTACACCCGTCGGATCGCTCCCCTCCACTTTTAATAGTCCTTCAGAGATTCGTTTCTTTCCAATAAATGATACGGAAAGAGCGTATAACATTATAAAAGAGTACGTAAGCACCCCCTCGATTTTTGACAATATGCGTTGTAATGTAATGGAAAAAGTTAAAGAGCACTTCACAACAGACTCGTTTTTTGCCCAAATATTCACGCTATGAAACATAACCTTCTACTTCTTTACAGTTGGTTCGTACGCACCATACTATTTTTCATCCCAGACATGCCTATCACGATGAGTTTCAGGGGTTGGCTGTATGGACTAGCAATGCCAAAATGCGGTAAAAACTTTCAAGTAGCAGCTGATGCCTATATTAAAACACTTGAAAACACATATATTGGGAATAATGTATTTATCGGAAATAATTCGATTCTTTTAGGACATGGAAAGATTATCATTGAAGATAATGTACTTATAGCTCCTCTATGTTTACTCACCTCTGGAAATCACGTATTATTTGACGGTTCATTTCAAAACAAAAAAGCTGATTTCGGCACTATACATATAAAAAAAGGATCTTGGATTGCCGCAAATTGTACAATCACTAAAGGCGCAATATTACCAAACAATTCTGTCCTTGCGGCAAATAGCTTTTTAAATTCACACTTTGAGCTTAACAATTCTGTATATGGAGGTGCACCGGCAAGATTTATCAAACAAAAGAAATCCAAAACTCATGAAGGATAGTATTATTTTTACGGGAGATATTAATTTTTCAGATGGATACTTCGATACTGGCTTTGGTGTTGGCTCGTCAATAAGTTGTGGAAAAGATCCTTTCAAACGCATCAGGAGGAGTCCCAACGATTATTGGGTGGGAAACTGTGAATGTGTCGTTTCGGACTCATCAAAATATGGAGATCTAAGGAGTAGGCAGTTTAGGATTTCGCCTAATAATTTAAGTTCAATAAAACATTTTGATTGTTATGCAATTGCGAATAATCATGTTATGCAACACGGCAGGAATGCGTATCAATCTATGGTTGAATATTTCTCAAACAAAGGAGTTAAAACGATTGGTAGCTCAGACAATCCTTATTTAATAACAGAAATAAAAAATAAAGATGTCGCCATACTTGCCTTTTCTCAAAGATTGGAGCAGTTTTCAGATAACGGGCGCCCATATTATTATACACCTGAATATATTGAATTGATCAATCTGATAAAAAAAATAAAGAGAGAATGCGATTACCTCATTGTGTACGTCCACTGGGGCAATGAGTTCATCAATCGTCCCTATATTGATCAGGTGCAATTTGCACATCTACTGGTTGATATGGGAACAGATCTCATTGTGGGTATGCATCCTCATGTTCTACAAGGATACGAGATCTACAAAGCCTCTCATATATTCTACTCGATAGGCAATTTTGTTTTTAACATGCCAACTTTAAGCACAACATACAGTTGTGCTGTCAAATTTTCAATTGACGACAGCAATAAACCACAAGTGAGTTACTTTTATATTCGTATTGAGGAAGATTACTTTCCTACGGAAGTTACAGAAGAGGAAGTACCTCATGAATACCGATTTACAAACCTGAACCAATTGCTCAATTTAAAACTAAACAACGAAGAGTATTACAACATGGTCAACAAAAGTTATCGTAGCTATCGGTTAAAAAACAATATGACTATCCTTAAATCTCTACCAAAATTCAAATGGAAAGACCTCAAATACATACTTACAGATTTTGCCAAAAGGCGGCTATAGATAGAATATCTTAGGCTTCACTCAGCTTCTACAGCAGGAGATATCGTTTCTTTTATCATTAAACAACTAGCTTTCACAATTCATGATACATCGAACTATATATCAATATGGAATCAAATTTAGGAATCCAAGTTTAAACTCGCAACTTAAGCGTTTAAGTGAAAGTGATAAATTCTCGTATAGTGAGTTACAAGGAATTCAGTTGAGCAGGCTGAAAGACTTAGTTGCATTTGCGTACCAAAACTCGCCTTTTTACCATCAACTGATGGATAAGATAAGTTTGTCGATAGACGACATACAGTCCTTAAAAGACATTGAAAAACTTCCCGTTATTGGGAAAAGCGATTTGATTGCACACAAAGATAAGATTCAATCTAGAGCAAAATTCAACAAATTAGTTTTTTCTGAGACCTCTGGGACCACAGGACAACCACTGACCATTTATCGTTCAGAAGAGTGGGATTCGGCAACACGAGCTGCAATGTTTCGAGGTATGAGATGGTATGGGGTAAGTCCTTGGGAAAAAAATGGCTATCTGTGGGGATATAACATTAATCCCTCAGAACGCAGAAAGGTTAGATTCTTGGATACCCTTCAAAATAGGTTTAGACTTTTCTCTTACTCTGAGGATGAAATGAAGCGCTTCCTCGAAAAGCTTAAGGGAGCTCATTATCTTTCAGGCTATTCGTCAATGATTTATGAGTTGGCTAAACGTGTAAATCGAATTGGCTTATCCGGTCAGTTTTCTAATCTTAAAATGATAAAAGGGACCAGTGAAAAAATATTTGACAATTATCAACCAGAAGTAGAAAAAGCTTTTGGGCAACGGATCATTTCAGAATACGGATCTATGGAAACTGGTATTATTGCATATGAATGTCCAGAAGGTCACCATATGCATATTGCGATGGAAAATGTCATAGTAGAAAACGTTGATGGGAATGCAATCGTCACTAACCTGTGTTCCCATTCATTTCCTATTATTCGATACAAATTGGGAGATGCCATAGAACTGGCTGACGAAAATTATAGATGCAGCTGTGGTAGAGAACATAGAGTACTAGTAAACGTGCTTGGGAGGGTTGGTAAATCCGTAATTGGGAAGAGGAAAAGCTACCCGTCATTGACTTTTTACTATGTTTTCAAAAACATAGCTTTGAAAAGGAATCTAGTTGCCAATTATCAGGCAGTACAGAAACATGTAGGAATAGTTCTCCTTAGGATTGAGCAACCTTATTCTGAAATATTAGAGACCAGCATAAAGGAAGAACTATTTAAATATTTTCAGGATGACATTGATTTTGATATTTACTATGATGCAACGCTTCATAGTATGAATGGGAAACTAAAGGATTTCATATCAGAAATAGAATAAATCATATTATGGTTCCTTTTGTTTCAGTTATAATACCAGTATATAATGAAGAACGTTTTATAGAGCCATTCTTGACCTCGATCTATCAGCAGGATTTTGACAAGAAACGCTTGGAAATCATTGTGGTTGATGGTCATAGTAGTGATCGGACAGTAGAGATTATCCGAGAGAAGTTCTCTGAAGTTCAAATAATAGACAATCCACGCAAGATTGTACCTATCTCTATGAATATGGGTATTCGTGCCGCCAAAGGAGAATACATAATCCGACTAGACGCTCACTGCATCTATCCAAAAGATTATTTCAGTCGTTTGATACACTACATTACCAGCCTTCCGAATGCAGATAACGTTGGGGGCGTATGTAGGACATTACCAGCCAATGACTCCTCAGAAGCGATAGCAATTGCCATCGCTCTAAGCTCCAAATTTGGGATGGGGAACTCGGAGTTCAGGGTAGGTGCTGACAAAATAATAGAGGTAGATACTGTACCTTTCGGCTGTTACCGACGAGAAGTGTTCGATAAAATAGGATACTATGACGAAGAACTAATTAGGAATCAAGACAATGAACTAAATAGCCGACTGAAACTGAATGGTGGAAAGATCTATTTGATTCCTGATCTCGTCATAGATTACTTTGCTCGCGATTCAGTAAAGAAATGCGGTAAGATGTTTTACCAATATGGTTTATTCAATCCTCTCGTAGACAAAAAGCTTGGCAATGTAACCACACTTCGAAGACTTACTCCACTAGGATTCGTGCTGTACCTTACGGTTTTTGTGATCCTAAGCTGCATCACTCCTGCTTTTACTTTGTACTATGCGGTACCGTTACTACTTTACTTATTTCTAGATCTACTCTTTTCCCTTCAGCATATTAGACGACCTGAAGTCTCCTTATGGCTCCTTATCATTTACCCCATGATACATGTTAGCTATGGCATAGGTTACTTGGATGGAATCTCACGTCTTGTATTCAAGCGTTCCTTTTCCGTCCAAGTCAATAGATAAACAATAATAGGATCAAACTCGAAAACAATAACGAACGATATGAAAATCCCTTTTTCTCCTCCTTATATCGATCAAGATGTGATCAATGAAGTAACGGACTCTCTTCAATCCGGATGGATTACAACTGGTCCGAAATGCAAAGCTTTGGAAGCTGAAATCAAAGCACTCACAGGTGCTGGGGCTGCTTTGACAGTCAATTCGTGGACCTCCGGTGCTATTCTGTGCCTCAAGTGGCTAGGTCTAGAACCAGGGGACGAGGTGATCATCCCTGCTTATACCTATGCAGCCACTGCTCTTGCAGTCATACATGCCGGTGGTACACCCATAATGGTGGATTGTGGAGAGGACTTCAATATCTCTGTGGACGCTATTGAACGAGCCATCACCTCAAAAACTAAGGCGATCATCCCCGTAGATATAGCAGGCCTACCTTGTGACTACGAAGCGATCAATGCTCTGGTCAAGCGTGCGGATATCAGATCCATGTACCGACCTAACTCTGAGGTACAAGACAAGCTAAAGCGAATATTGGTCCTCAATGATGCTGCACACTCCATTGGAGCCAAATATTCGTCAAAGGAGATGACTGGAAGTTGTACGGATATTGCCATATTTTCTCTGCATGCGGTGAAGAATATCACAACCGCCGAAGGTGGTGCCATTTGCCTTAATCTACCAGCTCCTTTTGACAACGACTCGCTCTACACAGAGCTCCGTATGATGTCTCTTAACTGCCAGACAAAAGATGCGTTCTCCAAAACAAAGGCGGGCAATTGGCGATACGACATTATCGGTCCCGGTCTGAAGATGAACATGGCTGACATCAACGCTGCAATAGGCCTGGCTCAAATACGAAAAATAGCCTACCTACAAGCCGAACGTCAGAGAGTATTTGATAGGTACACCGAGGCTTTAGCAAATAAGTCCTGGGCTATTCTTCCCCCAAGAGTTCTTGGCGAGCGCAGAAGTTCATGCCATATTTTTGCTCTTCGTCTCAAGGATTGTGATGAAGCTAGGCGAGATGCTATTATAGAGGAGATCTCAAAGCATGATGTAGCGGTCAATGTACACTTCATGCCTCTGCCTATGCTTTCTTACTTCAAAGGACTAGGATTTGACATTGCAGATTACCCTATCGCTTTCCATAATTACGCCTCGGAGATTTCATTGCCTATTTATCCACAGCTAACGGATGAAATGGTAGACCATGTAGTCGCAACCGTTATTAATGCTTACGAGGCTACATCCAACTAATGTAATACTACTCTCCATCAGGATTTATGAAGCGACTCTTTGACCTTCTATGTAGCTTGACAGGGCTAGTCATTATGTTGCCGATTGGACTAATTGTATCCCTCTGCATCGTAGCGGACTCTCCCGGTGGTGTCTTTTTTCGACAGGTGCGTATAGGCAAAGGAGGGAAGCCTTTTCGGATCTACAAGTTTAGGTCAATGACGAATACCACCGTAAAAGGTAGCGAATTAACAGTAGGAGCAGACTCTAGGATCACGCGAGTAGGACGTGTAATACGAAAAGCTAAGATTGACGAATTACCTCAGCTCATCAATGTATTAATTGGAGATATGAGTATTGTTGGACCTCGCCCAGAAGTGCCTAAATATGTAGTTTTCTATAGCGAAAAAGAAAGAGAAGTGTTTCAGGTGCGTCCGGGAATTACCGACCTAGCATCCATACGTTTCAGAAATGAAAACGACATACTAGCAACTAAAAATCACCCCGAAGACTATTACATCCAATATCTCTTACCCCAAAAGCTGGAACTTAGTCGGATTTATATTGAGCATCAAAGCTTTTGGTTGGACTTAAAGATTATATTCGCTACCTTGTATGTGATTATAACTAACGATGAGGAACGTGTTCTAAAGAGGTTCTTTGGGAACGTTGTCACAGAATAACTGCTGAGGATCCACACCTGACTTTAGACACCAGCATTAGGTAAAACATTCAATGATACAATTAAAACTATGGGAAAGAATCAACATGTTGTCCCCCACAAGGGTGGTTGGGCAGTTAAAGGTGAAGGCAATACTAAAGCCACGAAAGTAGTAAAGACTCAAAAAGAAGCGATAGAAATAGGCAAAACAATTGCCAAAAACCAAAAAGCAGAAAATATCATCCATGGCAAAAACGGCCGCATTCGTGACTCAGATAGCTATGGGAACGATCCGTTTCCACCAAGAGATACCAAGCACTAATAACATTGACAAAAAGTGATCACTGCACGTGACTTTATAACAACGAGAGTCACGCTGTTTATAAGTGAATAGAAGCACTGTTGTCCAACGTTTTTGCCTGCTATTATATAGAGGGAGAGACAGGGGATTCGGCGGGGAGGGGTGTGCGTTTTTTTGCGTACATTTGTATTCCAAACGATTAGACAGATATAGATATTTAGGCACCACAACACATGGAAACAGTACTGAGTGGGATCCGTCCGACGGGTAACCTACACTTGGGTAACTACTTTGGAGCCGTGAAGAGCTTCCTCAAGATGCAGAATGAGTACGACTGCTACTTTTTCATCGCTGACTGGCACTCTCTGACGACTCACCCTCACCCTGACGATATCGTAAAGAGTACCCGCACGATCCTGGCTGAGTACCTGGCGTGTGGTCTGGATCCTGAGAAGGCGACGCTCTACGTGCAGAGTGATGTGCGTGAGGTGCTGGAGCTCTATCTCTATCTGAACATGAATGCGTACCTGGGTGAGCTGGAGCGCACGACGAGCTTCAAGGACAAGGCGCGCAAGCAGCCCAACAACGTCAATGCCGGACTGCTCACCTACCCGACCCTCATGGCGGCGGATATCTTGATGTTCAGAGCCAATAAGGTACCGGTAGGCAAGGATCAGGAGCAGAATATGGAGATGGCGCGAAAGTTTGCGCGCCGCTTCAACCAGATCTACGGGGTGGACTTTTTTCCGGAGCCGGAGTCGTTTAGCTTTGGTCCCGAAGCACTGAAGATCCCCGGTCTGGACGGCTCGGGCAAGATGGGCAAGAGTGAGGGCAATGCACTCTACCTCGTCGATGACCCCAAGGTGATCCGCAAGAAAGTGATGCGTGCCGTGACCGATAGCGGTCCCACGGAGCCCAATAGCACGAAGCCGGAGCCTATCGAGAATCTCTTTACTTTCTTGAGGATTGCTTCTTCGCAGGAGACGTACGACTACTTCGACGAGGCGTACAACAACTGTACCATCCGCTACGGGGACCTCAAGAAGCAGTTGGCAGAGGACATCGTCGCTCTCTGTGCTCCGATACGGGAGCGAATCCTGGAGTACTCGGCGGATGTGGACTTTTTGGAAAGAGTAGCCCGGGAGGGTGCCGAGCGTGCTCGTGAGCGGGCATCCAAGACGGTGAAGGAGGTGCGCAGCATCGTGGGTTTTCAACCTCAGCGGTAAGCGGCCTTCGGATCTAAACATTTTTTGATAACAAACAACCAATAAATAGAACACACAAAGACAGATGATGAACGGAATGACGAACGAGAACACAATCAGTGGACGCGTAACCCATGTACTGGAACTGGTAAGCGGCGACAGCAAGAGACGCCCCGGAGAGAAGTGGTATCGCCAAGAGTACGTAATTGAGACCATGGAAGAATACCCGAAGTCTGTATGCTTTGAGCTGTGGGGCGAGGATCGCATCAAGCAAGCCAACATCCAGGAGGGGGACTTCATCACCGTGAGCTTCAACGTACAGAGCCGTGAGTACAATGGTCGCTGGTACACCAGCGTACGCGGTCGCTTCGTGACCAAGGGTGATCCCAACGCCATGAGCAATCCGGGGATGGGGATGCCTCAGCAGCCCGGCGCACCGATGGGGGGCTTCCCTCAGCAAAACCAACAGGGTATGCCCGGGACGAACAACAACTTTGGCGGTCAAGACCCCAACGACGACCTACCCTTCTAAAACAAGCGACCACGTGGTCTCAGAGACCGGGTGGCAGTACAACCATTTCCTAGCTGGCACTCTCATGTGGAGTTGCCATCTGGGATTGGTCACTTAGGCATCCCCGAAGCACTTCGGAGGCGAGTCGTGAATCGGTGTCGCACGATCTTCCGAAGGAGTCGCTACCGGTGGATGGAGGAGAGGGGGTATTTTTGAGGGAAAGACTATTGTAGCTTTGTGAAAAGCTACCTTTTATAGACGCCTATGATCTAGGCGAGGGCGAACAAGAGCGCCCCCAATGAAGGGGAAGAGGGACGTTGATTAAAACTTTATTATTATAAAAACACAACCCACAAACAGACAAGCGTAACAGTAGGACGCAAACATCATGGGATTCAAGGAAGTGATGGCCTTTAGGCAAAATGGAGAGATCGAGAAAGCCCTAGCGATGGCACTCGAGGATTTTAATGAAAAAGCCGACCAGTGGTCAGCCTCTGCGCTCTTTTGGGTGCTGAGGGACTTGGTAAGCACCCACATCGAGGAGGGGAGGACAAAGGAGGCAAAGGAGTGTGTCGACAAGATGAAGGAGATGATCCCTCATATGGGACCCACAGCGAGCATGGGTGAGGAGACACTCGAGCGGCTCGAAAAGGAGATCATCCCCCACTACAACGAACTAAAAAAGCTGACACAGGGGCTCAAGGAGGAGCGTAACCGCTACTTGCGTCGGGAACTCCTGGCTCAGGGCTATGAGCAGATTCGGGAGTGGCAAAAAGAGGGCAAGGTGGATCCACGACTGCACGAGCCGATCGCCGACATCGTCATCCGACACATTGAGCAAAAGAAAAACCTCCTAACCGCAGAGGAGTACCGCGAGGGACTGGATCTCTTCACCGGTCTGGAGTACCCCCGTCCGTCTGAACTACACAACCGCGCTCTCCAGCTCGCTCTGGAAGCGAAGAGGATGCATCGGCGCGCGTTTTCGCTCCTCGACTTTGTCCAAAAATGGGACGTGCAGGCATGCATGACCGATCAGCTCTGGCAGCGGCCGGACTACAAGCATGCCACCTCTCCGGCTGAGCAGACGCTCCATGAACTCGTCCTGGAGGATCTGGACCTACAGCGTGACACCGTGTCACCGGCGGCTCTCTACCTGCTCGAGGAGGCGGGGCGGCGCTTGGGAGACGACCTCGGCGTGGAGCTGACGAAAGCGCGTGTGCTCCACATCGAACAAAAGCGTGAGGAGGCAGTAGAGCTGTACGAGCAAGTGCTGGTAAAGGTGACGCACGAGGCGCGGAGCTGGTATGAGTATGCCCAACTGATCGAGGACAAGGTTCTGAAGCGCTCTGCCTACGCCAAGGCTCTCAAGATGGAGGCGGACGACTACGAAGACTACCTCCTCGACCTCAGGCTCCACTTCGCAGAGCTACTGATCGACGAGGGAAAGTACTCGCACGCTCTGCGCGAACTCGACATCTATGCGCAGCTGTCGGGAGAGAAGAGCCGACCGGTGGATCCCTATTATACCGAAATCACCAAGAAGATTCCTAAAAAGACCGAGGCGGAGGAGAGCAACAAGGACTTTTACTACACCGCTTCTCGAGAGATCGATGAGTACATCTTTCGGAGCATCGAGTCCACACCTATGGTAGTGATGGATGTGATGGCGATCAAGGTGCGGTACCCGCAGAAGATGATCATGCCGATGATCAAGCTCCGCGCCGTCGATGGTCGTTTTTCCCTCGTGAGCACCCGTGAGACGGGCATCCTACCGGGGGACAACCGCGGTCGGCTCTACAGAGTGAAGTTGGTCGATCTCCCGGGGCAACCACTGAGATCAGCTCTCGTGACCCCGTCCGACGAGGACCCCAAGGAGCTTTTTCCCACCGAGTATGGGTACATCACCGGATACCACACCGAGATGAGGGCGTTTCACGTCCTGACGGCGCACAGCCGACACCACTATCTACCCGGCAACCCGGATGACTACAGTGTGGGCGACTTCGTCAACTACATCCTTTTCCTCGAAAAAACCGCCGACGGTATACGGGAGTATCTGGTACTGCCGGAGAAAGCGAACCCGGACAAAGCACTCGCCAAGTACCCGATCGTCCGTGCCGTCGTGGCTCAGGTGTACGACGACCAGGTCTTCGTCGTCACGGATGACGGGCACCAAGGAAGCTTCCCTGTGAGCATGGCCCCCTATGAGCTAACGGCAGGCGAACTGTGCGCCCTCAGGGGATTTATTTTCAAGAAAAAAGACCGGGAGAGCGGAGCAGTCCAAGAGCACTTTGTGACCCTCTCCATGGAACCACTTCCACCGGAGCTTCTACAAAACTAACATCCATCTATGGCGACAACCCCCTACACACTCGACACAATTCCTACTCCGGCATATGTGCTGGAGGAGGACCTTCTGCGCAAAAATCTCCAAGTGATTCGGCACGTTGCCGAGCAAGCCGGTGTGGAGATCATCCTTGCTTTCAAGGCCTATGCCCTCTGGAAGACCTTTCCCATCTTTAGAGAGTACATCTCGGGCTGCACCGCCAGTTCGCCCTGGGAAGCTCAGATGGGGCACGAGCAGATGCAGTGCCTGACGCATACCTACGCTCCGATCTATCGGGATGAGGACCTCGAGACCATCCTCCGCTGCAGCGGTCACCTGACCTTCAACAGCCTTGGGCAGTTCGAGCGCTTTTACCCACAGGTAGCTGCGTACGAGGGGCATCGGATCAGCTGTGGACTCCGGATCAACCCGGAGTACAGCGAGGTAGAGACCGACCTCTACAACCCCGCCTCTTCCACCTCCAGGCTAGGCATACCGGCAGCCGACCTACCCGCCAAACTACCCACGGGGGTCGAGGGACTGCACTTCCACACCCACTGCGAGAGCAACTCCTATGCGCTGGAGCGAACCCTAGAGGTGGTGGAGCAAAAGTTTGCCCCTCAGCTGGAGCAGGTACAGTGGATCAATATGGGCGGCGGACACCTCATGACCGAAAAAGACTACGACACCGATCACCTCATACAGCTGCTCCGGGCGTTCAAAGACCGCCACCCGCACCTCCGGGTGATTATGGAGCCGGGGAGTGCATTTGCCTGGCAGACCGGGACGCTGGTCACCACCATAGAGGATATTGTTGAGCGCGGCGGTGTACGGACCTTGATGATGGACGCCTCCTTCACGTGCCACATGCCGGACACCCTCGAGATGCCGTACCAGCCGAGGATACGAGGGGCAGCCAACAGCATCGACGACCGGCACACACTGGCGTACCGGGTGGGAGGAAACAGTTGCTTGAGTGGCGACTACAAGGGCGACTGGTACTTTGCAAGCGCCCCTCGGGTCGGTGACCGCCTCATTTTCGAGGACATGATCCACTACACGACCGTCAAGACCACGATGTTCAACGGCATCGTACACCCCTCGATATGGCTCCACAAGTCAGACGGCAGCTGGGAGGAGTGCAGGCGGTATCGCTACGAGGATTATCTACACCGCATGGATTGAAAAATAGATCTGCAGAGCAGACGGACTAAATAAAGACAAGTGATATGGCATTTTTTGGATTATTCTCCAAGGAGAAAAAAGAGACACTGGACAAGGGCTTAGAGAAGACGAAGGACTCGTTTTTTGGCAAGCTCTCGCGGAGTATTGCAGGCAAGTCAAAGGTGGACGACGAGGTGCTGGACGACCTCGAGGAGGTCTTGGTCAGCAGCGATGTAGGGGTGGAGACCACCCTCAAGATCATCGACCGCATCGAGCAACGCGTCGAGCGCGACAAGTACATGAACACCACCGAGCTCAACCAGATCCTCCAAGAGGAGATCGCCGCTCTCTTGGCCGAAAACAATACCACCGACGGCACCTCATTCACCGTCGAGGGGGAGCAAAAGCCCTACGTGATCATGGTCGTCGGCGTGAACGGTGTAGGCAAGACCACCACCATAGGCAAGCTCGCCCACCAGTTCAAGAGCAGCGGGCTCAAGGTCGTGCTGGGTGCGGCTGACACCTTTAGGGCAGCAGCGGTGGAGCAGCTGGAGATATGGGGCGAGCGCGTAGGGGTACCGGTCGTGAAGCAAAAGATGGGCTCCGATCCCGCCTCAGTCGCCTACGATACAGTGCAGCATGCCAAAGCAACCGGGGCTGATGTGGTACTCATCGACACCGCCGGACGTCTGCACAACAAGGTGGGCCTGATGAACGAGCTCACGAAGATCAAGAAAGTCATGCAAAAGGTACACGAACCCGCACCTCAGGAGGTCCTGCTGGTGCTGGACGGCAGTACCGGGCAAAACGCCTTTGAGCAAGCCAAGCAGTTCACTGCTGCCACGGAGGTGACCGCACTCGCCGTCACCAAGCTGGACGGCACAGCCAAGGGGGGCGTAGTCATCGGGATATCGGACCAGTTCAAGATCCCCGTCAAGTACATCGGTCTGGGCGAAAAGGTCACCGACCTTCAGCTCTTCAACAAACAGGAGTTCGTAGCCTCACTTTTCGGAAAAGAATGAGAAAAAACAAGGTAGAAGTCATCACCATGGGTTGCGCCAAGAACCTCGTAGACTCGGAGGTCCTGATGCAGCTCTTTGCGTCCAGCGGATACAGTGTGGAGCACGATCCGGAGCTGTTTAGTGGTGAGATCGTCGTCATCAATACCTGCGGCTTCATCGAGAGCGCCAGGGAGGAGTCGATCAACATGATCCTCGACGTCATCGCAGCCAAGAAGCGTGGCGACGTCGGCAAGGTCTACGTGATGGGCTGCCTGAGTGAGCGCTACCGCGAGGAGCTCGAGACTGAGCTGCCCGAGGTGGACGGCTTTTACGGTAAGTTCAACTGGAAAGAACTGGTCCACGACCTAGGCAAAGCGTACCACACCACTCCGGCGGATCTACGCCTCCTCACCACTCCACCCCACTATGCCTACGTAAAGATAGCCGAGGGGTGCAACCAGAAGTGTGCCTACTGCTCCATCCCCATCATGACCGGAGGGTACAAGTCCCGCCCCATGGAGGAGATCCTCTCGGAGGTAGAGGCACTGGCACAAGCGGGTACGGTGGAGATCCAGCTCATTGCCCAAGACCTCACCTACTACGGTGTGGATCGCTACGGCACACACCGTCTCCCGGAGCTGGTGGAGCAGATCTGTGCGATCGAGGGCATCGAGTGGGTGCGGCTCCACTATGCCTACCCCACCGACTTCCCCACCGATCTGCTACGGGTGATGCGGGAGCAGCCCAAGGTATGCAAGTATCTCGACATCGCTCTCCAGCACAGCACCGACCACATGCTCCGGCTCATGCGCCGTCGGACTACTGCCGAGGAGACAGAGGCACTCCTGGCACGCATACGCCGCGAGGTCCCCGGCATCCACATCCGCACCACCCTCATGGTGGGCCACCCGGGAGAGACCGAGGCAGACTTTGAGTCCCTACTGGACTTCGTACGCCGTCAGCGGTTCGAGCGCATGGGGGCTTTCATCTACTCGCATGAGGAGGGCACCTACGGCTACCGCCACTACGAAGACGACATACCGGCTGCGATCAAGCAGGAGCGGCTCGACCGGCTCATGGCGCTGCAGGAGGAGATCGCTCTGGCAGAAGCAGAGAGCAAGGTCGGCACGACGCAGAGGGTCATCATCGACCGCCTCGAGGAGGACTACGCCATCGGGCGTACGCAGTACGACTCGCCCGACGTTGACCCTGAGGTCTACGTCACCGGCGAAGGGCTCCGCGTCGGTCACTTTTACCAGGTGCGCATCACCTCGTCTGTCGGCTATGACCTAGTTGGAGAAGCACTATGACTACCCTACACGATCAGATCATTGGCTACGCCACCGAGTGGGTTACCGGACGACTCTGCGAACGTCAGCCCGTATCCCTGCCCGGCATCGGCACCTTCACTCCGGAATATCTGCCGGACTACATCCTGGCACACCCCGATGGCACCTACACCCTCATGCCACCGGACGTGGTGGTGGACTTTCATGCAGACCCATTCTTGCTCCGCGACAAGCACTATACCACTCTCGAAGTGACTCTCCCGGGAGTGCCACCGGCACCCGAGATGGTCACCGCCGTAGCTGACCTGCACGGTCTGGAGAGCAGTGTCGTGGCACACGAGCTGTCGGAGCACTTCACCCTCTTCTTCACCCAGCTGTTTAGAGGACGGCGGGTGCAGCTCCTCGGACTTGCCGACTTCTTCATCAGCGAAGAGTCGGGGCACCTACTGCTCAACATCGATGGCAGCCCCCGACTCCACGAGACCCTCTCCTACCCCTTTCGCCCCTACAAGCCGGTTCCCATTCGTCCGGATCAGATCCCTTCCGACACTGAGGTGTACGACTCCGAGCGGGCACCCCTCCTTCGGCAGGTGCCCATCGTACAGACGACCACAGCCCAGCCGCCCGAGCCTCCCGCCCAAGCAGAGGAGATCATCGTCACACCGAAGCCCATCTCCCCCGNGACGGCGGGTGCAGCTCCTCGGACTTGCCGACTTCTTCATCAGCGAAGAGTCGGGGCACCTACTGCTCAACATCGATGGCAGCCCCCGACTCCACGAGACCCTCTCCTACCCCTTTCGCCCCTACAAGCCGGTTCCCATTCGTCCGGATCAGATCCCTTCCGACACTGAGGTGTACGACTCCGAGCGGGCACCCCTCCTTCGGCAGGTGCCCATCGTACAGACGACCACAGCCCAGCCGCCCGAGCCTCCCGCCCAAGCAGAGGAGATCATCGTCACACCGAAGCCCATCTCCCCCGTGGCTCAAAAAGAGATGGAGCGGCGCCCCCGACGTCGCTTTTACCTTTGGCTCACCGTTGGATTCCTTCTCGTCGGTGCCGTAGCCCTCTTGCTCTACCGGCGCTACGTCACTTCACCGACACCGATAGAAGTACCTACAGCTGCCACTGACCCTGTTCCGAAGCCTGTCCCCACCGTACCTGATAGTCTATCGCAGACGGAGTCTGCCATCACCGAAGCACTACCGGAGCCCCTGCCCATAGCGACCGATACGCTCGGCAGCGGCGAGTCGCTCGCACAGCTGGCACGCAGGCACTACCACCGGACCATCGATTGGGTCTACATCTACATCCAAAATAGTGCGCATCTCGACGACGCTAACCACATTCCCCCCGGCACCATCCTCGAGATACCGGATCTCGCCGCCTTTGACCTCAAGGAAGACTCCTCAGAGGCGGTCACCGAAGCCCGGGAGTGGGCGGCACTCATCCTCAGCGGAGGGTTCACCTCCTACACGGATCAGCGCCCCACCCTGCCGTCCAATAAATAAAGCGCAAAAAAACCGTTCACTCCCCAAAGGTGCGTCAAGATTTTGACGCACCTTTTTTTGTTTCTACCGCCACCCTAACCTCAAACGATCAGTGGGGTAGACCGCCCCGGTTTAGCACGAAATTTTCCGTCCCGGATCAAGCCAAAAACTGGACGGATAGTAGCGAAATGTTTCCAGTAGGAAACAAAACGATTTGACGGATAGTAGCAATCTCTTTCCTGTAGGAAACTTTTGGCGGTCAAGTACCTAATTCCCAAGGCACCCGTATCTGTCTATTTGTCAACGAGATGCGGCTCTTCGATCCTTATGGAATAGAAACGGCGATGTCGGTGTAGAGCTCAGCCACCGGTGCCTGCTCCATGACGTATGCGGCAGGCAGCATCCGATCCTCCGGCGACTTGGGTCGGAGGACACGCTCCAGCATAGCTCGCTTGGCTGCCCCCAGCACGTGAAAGAGGACCAGCGGACTCTCCAGCGCACCTTGGTAGGAGAGGGCTACACGCTCCACACCGTTGTAGGGGTTGACGGAGGCGATGTAGTGCTGTCCGACTCGGTAGAGGTCTTGCCCCGGAAAGAGGGAGGAGGTGTGTCCGTCGTCCCCCATGCCCAACACCACCACATCCAGGGCATGCTGCCGCGCCTCTGCGGCTCGGGACTGCTCCAGAGCCGCACCGTACCTCTCGGCAGCTTCGGCGGTGGTCAGCCCCTCCACGTACTCGATCGGGTGCAAGAGCTCACGAGGGTAGTTGGCGACACCAAAGAAGGTCCGATAGGCATTGCCATAGTTGCTCTCACTCTCTGCCATCGGCACCATCCGCTCGTCTACCCACCAAAAGTGGATGCGTCGACGGATCAGCTCATCGGGCCGCTCCAGCCAATACTCAAAGAGGGATTGTGGCGTAAAGCCTCCACTGAGTGCCACATGGATGGGTCGGTCGTGGCTGTCCGCCACGGATAGGATTCGCTCGGTGATCAGACGGGCTACGTCTGATCTTGTCTCGCCGGTATGGATGTTTTTGGTCAGAATCATAGTTCGCAATACAGGTCGGTATCAATCAGGTTTCGGCAAGGGTTGGTCCAGGTCTGGTCTCCCTCCAGTAGGTTGTCGGACTCTCTCGGTCCCCAGGTCTTTGCCGGATAGCCGTAGAGAGGGATTTCCTCGTCACACTCTTCCCATGCTTGGACGATGGGGTCAAAGAAGGTCCAGCTCGCCTCCACGGCATCGCTACGGGTGAAGAGTGTCGGATCGCCCAGCATGCAGTCCTCTATCAGACGGGAGTAGGCGTCCTCGGTCGGCACTCCTCCGAGCTTGTCGTAGGTGAAGTCCATGGAGACCTGCTTGATCTCAAAGCCCGGCCCCGGGACTTTCATCCCATACTTGAGCGCGGTGCCTTCGTTGGGAGCGATCCGGATGGTCAGGCTGTTGGGCACACTATGTCCGTCCACCGAGCCAAAGATCTGGAACGGTGCGCTTTTGAAGTGCACCACGATCTCGCTCACCTTGGTAGGCATCTGCTTGCCCGTGCGGATGAAAAAGGGGACACCGCTCCAGCGCCAGTTGTTCAGGAAAAGCTTCATTGCGACGAACGTCTCGGTGCGGCTGTCCGCCTTGACCTTCTCCTCCTCTCGGTATCCTTTTAGCTCGCGGCCCTTGTACTGACTGCCGATGTACTGCCCGCGGATGACCCGGCTCTTGATCTCCTCCTTGCTCATCGGCTTGAAGGACTGGTAGACCTTCACCACTTCGTTCCGAAACTCCCGTGCGCTAAAGGCCATCGGTGGCTCCATCGCCACCAGTGCAAGTAGCTGTACCAGGTGGTTTTGGACCATATCTCTCAGGGCTCCGGCATCATCGTAGAAGCCACCCCGCGTACCGACCCCCATATCCTCCACCGCTGTGATCTCCACACGGTCGATGTAGTTGCGGTTCCACAGAGGCTCAAAAAGTCCGTTGGCAAAGCGCAGGGCGAGGATGTTTTGTGCCGTCTCCTTGCCCAGATAGTGGTCGATACGGTAGATCTGATCCTCCTCAAACGCCTCTCGGTAGATGGCACTCAGCTCACGGGCACTCTCCAAGTCATAGCCAAAGGGCTTCTCGATGATGATGCGGCGGATCTGCTCCGCACCGTAGGCATTGCCTTCATTGAGCCCCACGGTCGATAAGCACCGGGGGATAATACCGTACAACTTGGGAGGAGTGGCGAGGTAAAAGATGTAGTTCCCATCACCATCGATCTCCCGATCCAGTGACTCGAGCGTGGTCTTTAGCCCTCCGTAGTCCTGCTCGGTACCCGGATCCATCGGGTGGTAGCGCAAGTGCTGCACGAAGTCGTGCACCATGCCCTCATCGTACTCATCCGGATGGAGGTGCTCGGACAGCTTGTCGGCGATCTTGCTCCGGTACCCCTCGTCGTCGTACTGACTCCGGGCACAGCCTACGATCCGAAAGCCCCCGGGCATCCGCCCTTTTCGGTAGAGCTGGTAGAGCGAAGGCATGAGCTTGCGCATGGTGAGGTCACCCGACCCTCCGAAGATGACCAGGATCATGGAGGTGGGCAGGATCCGCTTATAGTCGTTTTGTCTCATATTATCCGGATCATACATTGTACACTGAGCTGGACACACCGCTGCCGGTATTGGTCCAGTCTTCGTGAAAGAATACCCCTCTCGGGCGGTCTGTGCGCTCAAAGGTATGTGCGCCGAAGTAGTCGCGCTGAGCCTGGAGCATGTTGGCAGACAGCGTCTCGGTCGTAAGGGAGTGGAAGTAGTTGAGTGCCGAACTCATGGCAGGCATCGTCAGCCCACAGCCAATGCCCAGTGCCACCACCTCGCGCCAGCCGTCCAGACAGTCGAGGATCTCCTCCCTAAAGTAAGGATCCAAGAGGAGGTGACTCAGCTGAGGATCACGGGTATAGGCATCGGCGATCTTACCCAGGAATTGGCTCCTGATGATACATCCTGCCCTCCAGATCTTGGCAATCGCTGCCAGGTCGAGTCCCCAGCCTCGCTCCTCGGATGCTGCCGACATCACCTGGAATCCCTGCGCATAGCTGACCAGCTTGCTGGCATAGAGGGCGTCCGAAAGCTTGCCGGTCAACTCTCCTGCCGGAGCGATGGGCAGCAGGTGCAGCCCGTAGGCTTGACTCGCTTTTTGCCTCAGCTCTTTCATCGCCGACAAGCTCCGCTCATACACGGCGGTAGCGATGAGGTTGAGCGGCACGCCATACTCCAGGGAGTTGATCACACTCCACTTGCCGGTGCCCTTTTGTCCCGCAGCGTCGAGGATACGATCCAGCAGATAGCCCTCCTCAGCCATGGGGTCGCGGTGACGTAGGATCTCCGACGTGATCTCGATGAGGTAGCTCTCGAGGCGTCCGGTGTTCCACTCGCCAAAGACGTCCGACATCTTCTCGTTGTCGTACGCCAGGATCTGCTTCATCATGAAGTACGCCTCGGCAATCAGCTGCATATCGCCATACTCGATACCGTTGTGGATCATCTTCACGAAGTGACCTGAGCCGCCACCTCCTACCCATGCACAGCAGGGCTCGTCATTCGGTCCCTTGGCTGCAATTTTCTGAAGGATGGGCAGGACATGCTCCCGTGCTTCCACCGCCCCACCGGGCATGATGGACGGGCCATGGAGGGCACCCTCCTCACCGCCGCTCACCCCGGAGCCGACGAAGTAGATACCCTTTTGATACAGCTCGGAGACACGACGCTCGGTATCGAGGTAGTTGGAGTTGCCACCATCGATGATGATGTCGCCGGGCTCCAAGTAGGGGAGGAGCTGATCAATCACACCATCCACCGGAGCTCCTGCCTTGACCATGAGCATGATCCGGCGCGGACGCTCCAGAGACTCGGCAAAGCTGCGGTAGTCCTTGTAGCCCTCAAAGCGCTTCCCCGGAGCCAGCTCCGTCATGAAGTAATCCACTCGCTCGGGGCGATGGTTGAAGACGGACACCTTGAATCCATTGCGCTCCATGTTTAGTGCCAGATTGCTGCCCATGACAGCAAGTCCCACCATTCCTATATCTGATTTACTCATATCTCTATTGTATTCTTTTGAAAAACTTGTTCTTGCGTCTCACAGACGCTTCTCTACAAAGTTACCATTTATGTCCCTGACTTCCGAGCCTTCTCCTCTTTCATATTCTTTACTACAATCGTCTCATATGAATGTTTGGCTATCCTGCCGCGCCAAGTCAATCTTTCGGACGGGCAAAAAATTTGACGGATAGTAGCAAAATGTTTCCAGTAGGAAAGAAAACGATTTGACGGATAGTAGAGATCTGTTTCCTACTGGAAACTTTTTTAGTACACGTCACAGTTTAATGTAGTTGGTTTTTGCAACATTTTTGTTACGTTTGTCACAAGAATTGAAAAAGCCAAGATAGCTTAACAACGGACTTCCCTCCTTTAGATCTTAGCACTGACTTGAGACCGGCAGATAAACACATACTGATCTCCCAGAGAGAGAGAGAGAGAGAGAGAGAGCTTCTTGTCTCCTCATATCCGATCGTGCCTCCGGCTCCGGTCATGTAGCTACATTCCCCAAGGTCGCTCATCAGACGAGCACCACCGTTTTTCCACTATTCGAATATCCCGATGCCCTGATTCTCCGCTGTTTTATGCGGAGAGTCGGGGTGACGTATATTGGTCTTGCTTAGCCGCCAGACATTTTTTGAATATCACACTCAATTAGAACCACAACCATTTTTATGAGCAAAAAAAGACTTCTACTGATGCTATCTCTGATGTGGGTGACCATCGGTCTCACTGCACAGACGGCAGCTATCAAAGGAACAGTGTATGATGAGACAGGAACCACTGTGATAGGTGCCACTGTCATAGTCAAAGCCGACCCATCCAGAGGAACAGTTACTAACGCGGATGGAGCATTTTCCATCCGAGCCAAAGCCGGAGAGGTGTTGGTCATCTCCTACGTAGGATACCGGAGCGCCGAGCAACCCGCCAAGGACGGCATGGTCGTCCGCCTCTCGCCGGACTCAGAGCTACTGGACGAGCTGGTAGTGGTCGGATATACCGTACAGCGCAAGGAGAGCTTGACCGGATCCCTCCAGTCCATCTCTGCCGATGACCTAAAGACCACCACGACCCCGTCCGTCACAAATATGCTCAGCTCAAAGGCTCCGGGCGTGAACGTAGCTCCCGGATCCGGCCAGCCGGGAGCATCGGGTGCTGTAGTGATCCGTGGTAAGTCCACCATCAACGGCAGCACCGCCCCGCTATGGGTCATCGACGGTGTCATCGTCGGTAGCGACCCCGGCGCACTCAACCCCAGTGATATAGAGTCCATGACGATCCTAAAGGATGCTGCCTCTACTGCAGTATATGGATCTCAGGGAGCCAATGGCGTCATTGTCATCACGACCAAAGGTGCCAAGTCAGGAAAGCTAAAGGTAGATCTCGCCATGCATGGAGGTGTCACCAGCCTGAATAAGGGCAACCTCCGCATGATGAATGGGCAAGAACTCTATGACTACTACAACAGCTTTAGCAACAGAGAGGAGATAAAGTTTGCCCGCTGGAACGAAAAACTGAGAAACGACAACTTCGACTGGTGGGACTTCGCCACTCAGCCGGGTGTCATCCAAAACTACAACCTCAACCTCAGCGGTGGCTCCGACAACATCAGTACCAGAGCCTCCCTTGGGTACTACGATGAAAAGGGAGCCGTAAAAGGCTACGACTTTAAGAGGTACAACTTCTCGCTCAAATCCACTTACCGGCTATGGGACAGTCGAGTCACCATCAGCCCGTACATCTCAGGAGCACGGCAGGAGACCGACGACCGACAGTACTCGGTAGGTGCCATGTACTCCATGCTGCCATGGGACAGCGCCGTAATGGAGGATGGATCGCCCACACCTCACCGGTATCAGGGCTGGGTAAACAGCAACAGCACCAACTACTTCTATGACCTGCAGTGGGACAAAAGCGCATCCACATACTATGAGCTATCCGGTAATCTTGACTTTGACATCAAGATACTTGACTGGCTTACCTTCTCGTCGGTGAATAACTACCGCTACGGCAACAGCTCATCCACCGGATACGGAGACCCCAGATCGTCAGGCTCTGAAGGTGTAAAGGGACGCGTAACAGAGTACCGATCGGACTACAGCCGCAGATACACCAACCAACTCCTGCGGTTCAACTGGTCACAAGACAAACACTACCTAAATGGTATTTTAGCGTACGAGTTCAACGACTACAAGGGTCGCCATATCGATGTCGCAGGCACCGGACTGGTCGCCGGCTTCGAAACGCTCAACACCACGACCAAGCCTGAAAAAGCAAAAGGCACCCTGTCCGAGTGGGCGGTACAGTCGGTATTTACCAACCTCAACTACTCCTACGCTGACCGATACTTAGCACAGCTATCGCTCAGAAGGGACGGAGCATCCAACTTTGGTAGCAACGCCAGGTACGGCAACTTTTTCTCCGTCAGCGCCGGGTGGAACATCCACAACGAAGCTTTCTTCAACCTAGAGCAGGTCAACAACCTCAAGCTTCGTATCGCATACGGCTCGGTAGGTAACCGCCCCAATGCCCTGTACCCACAGTACAACCTCTACACGGCACAGGCTACATACAATGGTGTCTCGGGGCTGCTCATCAATCAGATAGGTAATCCCGATCTCACGTGGGAAAAGACCTATACCACCGGCATTGGGCTGGATCTAGGCTTGTGGGATCGCGTCAGTCTCTCGGTAGACCTGTACGACAAAAACACCTCCGACCTCCTCTATGCCATCAGCATCCCGGGGGTAAACGGCGTGACCAATATCTGGAAAAACGTAGGTGCTGTCCGCAACCGAGGCATAGAAGCAACACTGGATGCCGACCTCATCAGCACAAAAGACTGGAGGTGGAGCGTCAGCCTCAACATCGGACACAACCGCAACAAAGTAGAGGCACTCTACGGAACCCCGGATCCCAAAACCGGTGAAGTACCTCCTATCATCATCGGTGGCGGCGCAGGCATCTCCGGTGAGGCGAGCAGAATCCTCAAGGTAGGTGAGAACGCCGACACCTGGTACCTCCCCGAGTGGGCAGGTGTGGATCCCAAGACGGGTGCTCCGCAGTGGTACAAAAACACCCTCAAGGAGGACGGCACACGCTCACGTGAGCTAACCTCCAACTACGCCGAGGCAGAGAACGTAATGACCGGAGCCTTTACACCGGACTTCTTTGGCGGTCTTTCCACCAACCTGGCATGGAAAAACCTGGACCTCAACGCTGTATTTGGCTTCTCGTATGGCGGACAGCTCTACAACTACACCCGCATGGAGTACGACTCCGATGGTGCCTATACCGACCGGAATCAGATGAAGCTGATGAAGGGCTGGAACCGCTGGCAAAAAGAGGGCGATGAAGCAACTCACCCCAAGGCGGTCTACGAAAACAAGTCCGGCTCAAATAAAACCTCATCCCGCTATCTGGAGGATGGTTCTTTCTTCAAGCTCAGAAGTCTCACCCTCGGGTACAACTTCAACAACCTTGAGAAGTATAAGATACAAAACGTCCGGCTGTTCATCACGGGAGAAAACCTATTCACCCTCACCAAGTACTCCGGCGTAGACCCCGAGCTACCCGCAAGCGGTGGCTCCATCATCGGAACAACCACGACCGTCTACCCCTCGACAAGAAAGTTCACACTGGGTGTGAACCTCTCTTTCTAAACGAACAGACCTCAAAACACCAGATACATCACTACAACCATGAAAATACATATTCCCACCATACTGGCACTGCTCGCTATCGCTGTTAGCGGCTGCGATATCCAGCGCCTCCCCTACGACTCTTTGGACTCGGGTACGATACAAAAAGACCCGGAGTCCTCAGCGGACTACCTGCTCAACGGCGCCTACGCCCAGCTCAAGCCCTGGTCCGATGTCATGCACCGATGCGGCGAATACGCCGGTGACAACATCATGATCCGCGGATCGTCCACAGATGCCTTTTACGAGTTTATCAGCTTTTCTCGCACACCCAAAAACTACAGACTTCAGGCCTTCTGGGACAGTAGCTACAAGCTGATAGCTCAGACCTCCAACGTCATCAACATGATCAACGAAGGCAAGTCCGCCACCCTGGATCAAAAGCTGGGCGAGTGCTACTTCTTGAGAGGGATGACCTACTTCTACCTTGTGCGGGCTTATGGACGACCCTACTTCCAATCCCCCGACAAAAACCTCGGCGTGCCCATCATCAACGGCACCCAGGAGGATGTCCTGGGACACTACCCCGACAGGAGCACGGTAGAAGAGACCTACAAGCAGGCCATCAGCGACCTCAAAAAGGCAGAAACACTCCTCCCCGACAGCAAGAAAGCATCCCCCGCATACGGCTCCAGAGAAGCCGCACAGGCGATCCTATCGAGAGTATACCTCTTCATGAGCGGAACCTTTGACAGCCCCAACAACGAGTACGCCGAGCAAGCAGTCAAGTACGCAGACTTGGTGATCAAGTCGGGCAAGTATCAGCTGCTGCCGAGAGAGCAGTTCATGAAGTACAACCAAATGACCCCCGAAAACAACGACGAGAGTATCTTCGTAGTCAAGAGGCTTGCCTCAGAGTTTTCCGGATACGACCACTACTATGGAGTAGGCGGTATGTATGCCAACATCGGAGGCATGGGATGGGGCGAGATGTACGCCAGTGCTAAGTACATCGACCTCCTGGATGAGACAGGGCGCAACGACTGGGCAAATGGCAAACTCGTCGATGCTCGTGCTGCCTTTATCTCCCCACAGTATGTAGGTATGGAGGAGAGCGACAAAGTCTTCAGAGTCGTAGCCGACCTCCGCTCCGAAAACGGTCAACAGACCGGATACCAGTACCTACAACTCCCGCTAGATCCTCCCGTAGGGGGTGTCTACACCACTGCCAAAAAGGTAGCAAAGGGAGCGACGGAAGGCGAACCGGACAAGGTCCTTGCCACCTACCCCCTCACCCCGATCGATGCCAAGAGTGGTGTCTACTCCATCCTGTACGAAGGCAAAAGCTACAAGGGTGTGATAGACTATCGGATGAAGCTCAACCGTGCCTTCCCGATGTTCTACATCACCAAGTGCTCGCTGGAGGGAGAGGAGTCGCACCTCCACTCACCGGTGATCATACGGCTGGGTGAGGTCTACCTCAACAAAGCCGAAGCCCTCGCCAAGCTTGGTCGCTACGAAGAAGCTCGTGTGGCGCTCAATGCCATCCGCGAGCGCTCCCTGCCCGGAGAGGGCTACAGCGCTCTGGACCGGTCCAATGCTGAGGAGCTCATCAGCAAGGAGCGACAGCTGGAGCTTGCGTTCCAGGCTGAGCGTAGCTACGATGTATTCAGAAACGGAAGATCGCTGCAAAGACACTACCCCGGGCCACACAATGCGCTCGAGGACATCCCGTCAACGGACTACCGGGTGATCTACTTCATCCCTCAGACAGCCATCAACGCTTTCAACTCCACCGGTAGCACACTGACTCAAAACCCTACTTCTAATCAGTAGAATCCTTTTACTCAAACAGATCCCTAAACGGGAGAGAGGGTGCGTCGAAAACAGCAGTTTCGGCGCACCCTTTCACTTCTTACCCCGGGGGTTGATGTAGTAGGATTTTTTGTGCTTCGGAGCCGGGCAAAAAATTTGACGGATAGTAGCGAAATGTTTCCAGTAGGAAAGAAAACGGTTTCACGGATAGTAGCGATCTGTTTCCTACTGGAAACTTTTTGCCACCCAGACAATCGGTATACAAACACTTCTGACGACTGTTTTAGAGAGATACCACTTCGGTGGAGCAGAAGTGGTGCTCTAACCACTTATAGTGAGAGAATCAGCAAAAAGTGGACGATATATACAATTATAGTGAAATCATGCTCCTAAAATTTGGTGAGTATTTGAATCTTTTCTAATTTAGTACCGTACTAAGCAAACAATAGGTACAAGAATATGAAAAATATGAAAGAGCCACTGAATAATACGGATCCCGGTACGACGCAGCCGGGGTTTTGGACCAGATCTTGGCATCTGTACCGTGATGGTTTTCGGAACCTCAGCACGACAGGACGTGCCCTCTGGATACTTATCCTGGTGAAGCTCTTCGTGATGTTTGCTATCCTCCGGGTGTTTTTCTTTCCCAACTACCTCAACACCCACACCGATTCGGATGAGGGGAAGAGTGACTTTGTTGCCGAACAATTTGTCCAACGAGTGAGTGATCATAACTAATACATTATAATAAACTAATACACCACTAAAGCTATGTTTTTGAGTACACTAATAAGCTGGTCGAGACTGCAGTTCGCAATGACCGCTATGTATCACTGGCTTTTTGTCCCCTTCACGCTGGGCGTGGGGCTGATCATGGCGATCGCCGAGACGAAGTACTACCGGACGGGTGATGACTTCTGGAAGGAGACGGCTAAGTTTTGGCAAAAGATCTTTGGGATCAACTTCGCTGCAGGGATCGCCACCGGCCTGATCCTGGAGTTTCAGTTTGGTACCAACTGGTCGAACTACTCCTACTTCGTAGGTGATATCTTTGGAGCACCGCTGGCTATCGAGGGTATCCTGGCATTCTTCATGGAGGCGACCTTCTTCGCCGTGATGTTCTTTGGGTGGGGAAAGGTCTCCAAGAAGTTTCACCTGACCTCCACGTGGCTGACGATCATTGGCGCAACGATCTCCGCATGGTGGATCCTCGTAGCCAACGCCTGGATGCAGTACCCGGCAGGCATGCACTTCAACCCGGATACCGTCCGCAACGAGATGGTGGACTTCATGGCGGTGGCCTTTTCACCCGTAGCTGTGGTGAAGTGGTTTCACTCCGTGATCTCCAGCTGGGTACTGGGCTCGATCATGGTGATGGGTATCTGTGCCTACTACCTGCTGGCAAAGAAGCGTCAGCGCTTTAGCCTGGCAAGCATCAAGATCGCTGCACAGCTCGGGCTTGCGGCCATCGTGATCACCATCCTCACCGGACACCTCAGCGCTAACCAGATAGCGACCTATCAGCCGATGAAGCTGGCAGCAATGGAGAACCACTGGGAGGGACAAAAGGGCGCATCACTCAGCCTGATCGGCATCCCCAACAAGACGGCAGAGGACCTCACCAATCAAGGAAAGGAGGACTGGAAGTTTAACGTACCTCTACCCAAGCTGCTGTCGATCTTGTCCTTCAACGACGCTGAGAGCTATGTCCCCGGCATCAACGACCTCATCAACGGAGGGTACACCATGCCGAATGGTGCTATTGCTCCCTCTGCCGAAGAACGCATATCACGCGGCAAGATGGCGATCGAAGCGCTGGCAAACTACCGTGAGGCGCGCAAAGCGGGGGACGAAGAGCGCGCGACGGCAGAGCGTGCCATACTGGACGAAAACTTCCCCCACTTTGGCTACGGCTACATTGATCGGGTAGAGGATCTGATCCCCAATATCCCAATGCTCTACTTCAGCTTTAGGATCATGGTGGGTCTGGCGATGCTCTTCCTCCTCGTCTTCATCTACGCACTGGTGGCTCTCCGCAAAGACGAGACCAAGCTGGCGGAGCAACGGTGGTTTAGCTGGGTGATGATCCTGAGCATGCCCCTGGTGTACATCTGCTCACAGTGCGGATGGATCGTGGCTGAGGTTGGACGCCAGCCCTGGACCATCCAGGATGTCCTACCTGTGAACGCTGCTGTATCCAACCTTGCTGCAAGCTCGGTAAAGGTTACCTTCTTTGTATTCATAGCTCTCTTTACAGCCATGCTCATTGCTGAGCTGACCATCATGTGGAATGCGGTAAAGAAAGGTCCAAAAATGGACGAACACGAAGTAAAATAAAAACGACACACTAGACAAAACGAATATACTATCACTATGGATACCTATGCTATACTACAGCACTACTGGTGGTTTCTCATCTCTCTGCTAGGTGGGTTGCTGGTCTTTCTACTCTTTGTGCAGGGTGGCCAGACATTCATCTTCTCCGACGGGAAGACAGCTCTGCAGCGGCGTATGATCGTCAACTCCACCGGACGCAAGTGGGAGTTTACCTTCACCACGCTTGTGACTTTTGGTGGCGCATTCTTTGCCTCCTTTCCTCTCTTTTACTCCACCAGCTTTGGCGGAGCGTACTGGGTGTGGATGTTGATCCTCCTTTGCTTCGTCATCCAAGCCGTCTCGTTTGAGTTTCAGAACAAACTCGGCAACGTCTTTGGACCCAAGACCTACCAGACCGCCCTGCTCCTCAACGGCATCCTGGGCCCGCTGCTGATCGGTACCGCTGTGGCAACATTCTATACCGGTGCCAACTTCTACATGGACAAGGGTGCCATTGCCGGCTTTGGAGAGGCAGCCAACACAGTCAGCTCCTGGATGCCCTACAACGGCGTACAGCTGCACGGACTCGAGGCTGTGCTCAACCCCTGGAACTTAGTCTTTGGACTCGCAGTGCTTTTCCTGGCACGCACCACTGCCCTACTCTACTTCATCAACAACATCGTAGAGCCGGAGCTAAACGAACGCTTCAGGAAAAAGCTGCTTCCAAATGCACTCATCTTCCTCGTACTCTTCGTTGCTTTTGTCGTTTTTGTACTCCTAAAGGATGGCTTCGCGGTGAATCCCGACACAAAAGAGGTCTTCATGGAGCCCAATAAGTACCTCAACAACTTCCTCAAGATGCCCTACCTCTTGGTGAGCTTCCTCGTGGGTGTCGTGCTGGTACTCTTTGGCATCCTCAAGACGGTCTCTGACAAGAGATACACCAAGGGGATCTGGTTTCACGGCGTCGGCGTCGTGATCACCGTCACCACCTGCCTGCTGATCCTGGGCTGGGGCGACACTTCCTACTATCCCTCCCTCTACGACCTACAGAGCTCTCTGACGATCGAAAACAGCTCATCCACTGAGTACACGCTCAGGGTGATGGCATACGTCAGCATCCTGATCCCCTTCGTACTCGCCTACATATTCTACGCATGGGGCAAGCTGGACCGCCACAAGTTCGACAAGGAGGAGATGTCCAAGGGTAATCACTACTAATCACCCACTACAGTTCATACAAAGCCGACCCGATACCTCTACAATGATGGTATCGGGTCGCTCGTATAGAGCAACCTGATAAAAAATACGGATTTTAATAAACTTAGTTTCAGTAACTTATAGACAAATCCAATCATAAATACTTAAATATTCTTGGAGGTTTCAATATTCTTGCGTACCTTTGCAGAGCAAAACAAAAGAAAGAATGACTTCGTAGCTCAGCTGGCAGAGCAACTGACTCTTAATCAGTGGGTCGAGGGTTCGAATCCCTCCGAGGTCACCAAAGGTCGTGCGGCGTGCGCTGTGCGACCTTTTTTGTTTCCACCCACCAATCATCCTCAGTAAAAACCACCGATCATGGAACAAGCCCTACTCATTACCATCGTTATCCTCGTTTTCTTCATCACCCTATTCGTTTCCGTATACAGACGCAAAAAAAACCTGGAGAAAAAGATGAGAGGCGACCTCGATGCAAGCATCCAAGCCAACGACTGGCACACGGTTTGTCGTATCTTGCGAAACCAACTGATCCTATGGGGCGCGGTGCTCCTACTGGCAGTCACCCTTCTCGTCCTGCGGATTGTGGATCACAGACAGATCTACACCACAGCTATCATTTGCGGAGTATTTGCCTGGCGGGTCTTCACTTTGGCAAAGAATTACAGGGCGGCCTGCCGTAATAGGAAGTTCTTCGAGGAAGACACTGTACCGTTGGTTACCTACGAGGAGTTCATGTCTCGCATAGAGGCGCTGCTTAGCGGGTGCACCATCCACCGCATCGCCGATGATGCCTCAGCCGACGAAGTCGAGCAACTCTGGCTGGACTCGCTGGAGCGCGGCAGGCGCGAAGGGTTTTGTCCCGTACTGGTAGAGGCTATGCCCGGTGACTTCTTTGATCGCCTTGATGAGTGGTCGGAATGGATGGACAACGATGAATTTCGGAGCTGGCAAGCCGAGTGCCTCCGGTCTTCTCCCGATCATGGCAAGGAAATCCTCCGGGGACGGCTGGACGAGCTGAGAGAGGAGATCGGTCGAGACGGCTCCTGGGAGTCCGACGTTGTGGGAGACCTCTATGACTTTGAGGCAAATTACCACTTTACCTACGATGACTTTGGAGTGCTCTTGCTGGTCGAAGTCCCGGTAAAAGAGCCGTGGCAGGTCTTTGCCTACCTCCCGATGGGCGGATGGAATGAATGCCCGACAGCGGAAGAGCATATGGCGGTAGCCAAGTACTGGTACGAGCAGTACGGAGCTGTTGTCGCGAAAATATCAAACGACAACATAGAGTACTACGTACCCGATCCGGTCACCGAAGACGACTTCACGCTCGCCGAAGAGCAGCTGGCCTATTGCTCAGACATTGTTCTCCAGGGCATGGGGAGCCTCACCACTTTAGCAGCAGCCCTGAGAGAGTCTACCGTCTGGTACTTTTGGTGGGATTGATTTCCGGCAAAAAGAGCGTACCAAGTCACCCTAAACTGGCTCAAACCCAAAAACCAACATATACCACTGGCAGACAAATAGATACCGCCACCACAGAAACCGACTGCCTGAGGGCAAAAAGTTTCCTACTGGAAATCGTTCGCTTCTATCCGTCAAATCGTTTTCTTTCCTACTGGAAACTTTTGGCTACTATCCGTCAAATTTTTTGGCTCGATCCGGAGCGCAAAAAATCCTACTGCGTCAGCCCCGAAATTTTAGGGCGACATAGCTCAGTCTATTTGGAAATAAAGTGGTACCTTTGCGGAGCGTTTCACCTCCTAGGGTCGTGTACCGGAATGGAGAGACCGTGGGACGCCGAACATTTTATTTACCAATCATTTAGAGAAACATAACATGGCAACAGTTATCAGACTCCAAAGACACGGTCGCAGACACTTCCCTTTCTACAAGATTGTAGTGACCGACCGTCGCGCACCACGAGATGGTCGCTTCATCGAAAACCTGGGGACCTACAACCCCAACACCCATCCTGCTACGATTGAGCTCAACTTTGAGCGCGCACTGCACTGGGTCAACGTAGGCGCACAGCCTAGTGACACCGTGCGGAGCATCCTCAGCAAGGAAGGTGTGATGCTGATGAAACACCTACAGGGCGGCGTACGAAAGGGCGCTTTTTCTGAGGAAGTAGCTAAGGAGCGTTTCGAGGCTTGGCTCAAGGACAAGAAGGCTTCTGCCGAGGCTATCCACTCCAAGGATGAAGCAACGAAGCGTGACATCGCTAAGAAAGCACTCGAAGCTGAGCGCGAGACAAATAAGAAGCGTGCCGAAGAGATCGCAGCCAAGAAGGCTGAGGAAGAAGCGGCTAAGAAGGCAGCCGAAGAGGAGGCACGCAAGGCTGCAGAGGCTGAAAATGCAGAAGCAGCAGAGGGTGAAGCAGCCGCAGAAGAGGAGACTCCTGCCGAGTGATCGAGCGTACGGGTCTTTACTGAGGCTGGGAAATCATCCCAAGCACACTGAAATGGGCGGGCAAAGCTGTTGGGCTTTGTCCGCTTATTTTGTGGATCAGGCGGCAACTTTTTCTAAAGAAATAATTATGTAATTTGCCAGATCTTGGTTAACTTTGTGTACAGAAAAAGGAACAATTTTCAACCCCAATTGATTTTAGAGCATATGAACTTTCTAACAGACGAAAAGCTAGTGATCATCGGAGCCGGTGGTATGATTGGCTCCAACATGGCCCAAACCGCATGCATGATGCGCCTGACCCCCAACCTCTGCCTCTATGATGTCTATCTACCGGGCATGGAGGGTGTCGTGGAGGAGCTGAGACACTGCGGCTTCGAGGGCATGAACATCACCTTTACCGACAAGCCTGAGGAGGCTTTCAAGGATGCGAAGTACATCGTATCCTCCGGTGGTGCACCTCGTAAGGAGGGAATGACCCGCGAGGATCTGCTTGCCGGAAACGCAAAGATCGCAGCTGAGCTGGGTGACAACATCAAGAAGTATTGCCCCGACGTGAAGCACGTGACCATCATCTTCAACCCCGCTGACATCACCGGTCTCGTGACGCTGATCCACTCCGGTATCGAGCCCAGCCGTCTGACTACTCTGGCAGCTCTCGACAGCATCCGTCTGCAGAGCGAGCTGGCTAAGCACTTCGGCCTGAAGCAGAGCGAGGTGACCAACACCCGCACCTACGGTGGACACGGCGAGCAGATGGCAGTATTTGCATCTACCGCTAAGGTCGATGGCAAGCCTCTGACAGACCTCATCGGCACAGACAAGCTGACCGAGGAGGAGTGGGCTGACATCCGTCAGAAGGTAGTGAAGGGTGGAGCCAACATCATCAAGCTACGTGGTCGCTCCTCCTTCCAGAGCCCGGCGTACTGCTCCATCGAGATGATCCGCGCCGCTATGGGTGGTGAGGCATTCCGCTGGCCGGCAGGCTGCTTCGTGAAGAACGACCGCTACCAAAACATCATGATGGCAATGGAGACCACCATCACCAAGGACGGTGTACACTATGGTGACGTCAAGGGCACAGACAAAGAGATCGCTGAGCTCGACGCTTCGTATCAGCACCTGAAGGATCTTCGCGACCAGGTGATCAAGATGGGACTCATCCCTGAGGTAGAGAACTGGGGCACCCTCAATAAACACCTCAAGTAACACTTAGGAGATTTTCTCTATACAACAACAGCCGAGGTGTGTCGTCCTAACGGATCGTACACCTCGGCTTTTTTATACCAAAGAATGGGAGCAGAAAAACAACTCGACCAACTGCTTGAGCAACTCAAGATCAAAAGCTATACACATACCCTGCCCATGGAGGAGTATCGGTCGCTGTACCAGGACATTCCCCTTTTCCTAGGCTACTGCAAAGAGTGCAACAACTATGGGCGGCAGTGGGTCTGCCCACCTTTTGACTTTGATCCGGACGAATACCTCCTGCCCTACTCCACGGTTTGTCTCCATGGCTACCGGGTGGAGCTGCCCGAGGAGCTGACAAGCCGCAAGTACACGCCTGAAGAGAAGTACACTCTAGCCTATGAGGTCGCTCGCATAGTGCGTGAGAGGATAGACCCACTACTGCTGGCGGAGGAGAAGAAGCACCCCGGATCCGAAGCCTTTCTTCCGGGCAAGTGTCACCTTTGCCCCGATGGTGCGTGTACCCGTCTAGCCTCTCCCCAACGTCCTTGCAGGTATCCGGAGCGTGCTCGGCACTCGCTGGAACAGTTTGGTTTTGACCTGTATCGCTCTGCCGCAGAGCTGCTCGGCGTGCCGATGCTGTGGGGCTCCGAGGATACCATCCCGCCCTATTACTTCTACATAGGTGCGTTGCTCACTCCGTAGCCAAGTCCCTTTTCACGGCATTGAGCACACGACTCACCAGCTTTTCCGGTGACTGCTCGGATGCGGACTCCGGTGCTATACAGTTCTCTCTCGGCACTCTATACGGTCTGAAAGGCAAGATCCGCCGTGCTTCCTGCCCTATTGACACCACCGGCACGTCCGCCATCGCTGCGATGTGCTGGTAGATATTGTCCGTACTGACCATGTAGCTCAGTGCGGCTATCCCGGTCACCTCCGTCGTCTTTCCCACCTCATCGCTCCACTCAAAGCGGTCCTCATCCTCCAGGTCCAAGGCGCTTCTCTCCTCACTTCCGCCATAGATGAGGATACCGTAGTCCGTAAAGGCCCTCGCCAGCTCGTTGAGCAGGGCTTGTTGCACTCCTGGAGGTAACCGGTTTCCCTGCCTATCCGCCAGCAGCGCCACACCGATACACTTCTCGGTCTCTCTACGCAGTACGATGGTACCGGCACCCACATCGACTCCGGCGCGGCGCATGGTCTGAGCAAAAAAGAGGTGGATCCCCGGCATCTGCTGCCCCGACGACGTGCGCGCCGCCTTCTTCATCGATCGCCTCAGTCGCCTCAGACTTTGCGGCTTAGTCACCTTGTGTCCCAGCATACGGAGCAGGCTCCGCGGGATCCGACTGACCCTGTCGGGAAAAAGATCCACCACTCCGGCACGGGGAGCCTCGCTGTGGAGTTTTCGAACAAAGGAGAGCGCACTCTCCCGGTACGGGTCATACGACACCACCCGGAGGTTCGACGGCGGATCGACAAAGAGATACGCCGACTCCGGCACTGCAGCCACAACGAACGAACGGTCCGACTGCCGTCGGGCAGCATCGTACAACAGCGGGAGTACCATCGCCTGATCACAGGGGATCGTCAGACAGAGGAGGATGAAGCTCCGTGGTGGCTGCATGGCTCTAGAAGTAATGACCGGCTAAGATCATCTCCACGGCATGACGAATGCTCTCCAGCCCAAAGTCCTCCGGATGCAGCTGACTCATGGGTACCGCCACCAACTCCGCCACATCGTCCTGCCCCTCGCCCACATAGGGCATCACCGTCTCCACCTCCAGGTGAAAGAACATATCCAGCGTATGGACCTCAAACCCCGAGTACGGATAGATATTGGGCAAGCTAAAGAGGTACTTGAGCGGCGAGGCTATTCCCTCGTTGATTCCTCGGGAGTAGTGGATCCCGGTCTCCTCCAGCAGCTCTCGTGCCATTCCCTCCTCCGCAGTCTCATTGAGGTCTATGAAGCCCCCGGGCAGGTCATAGGTATTGATGGCGGGCTCTTTTCCACGCACTGAGATCAGCACGTTGCGCATCTTGTCGGTGACCAGACAGGCGACAGCAGCGGAGGGGTTGAAGTAGTAGGTAAAGTCACAAGCCTCGCAACGACGGGCTTTTTCGTTGATGATCCTGAAGTCCGTTCCACCACACTTGGGACAGTACCTAAACTGTGCCAGCGGGTGCATGACTCCGGGATTTTTGTTGGGTAATACAGACATATGCGTGTGGTATTTATCGATTAGTGTGAGCTTCTATATTCAGTTGAGTATCATGAGCACCAGGTCCACCAGTATCGCATCCGGATCCCCCTCATCCGAGTACATCCCCTTACTGCGGGCATCCATCTGCCGCAGGTAGGTGAGGATCGTCACCACCTTCCCCGCCCTATAGTTGGCCAGCCCCGTCATGTAGTCCCTCACGAGGTACTCCTTGGGCAGACCCATGTAGCGCATCACGTCCTGGGGTCTGTTGCTGCGGGCATAAAAGGCAATCAACAGATTGGAAAAATAGCTAAAAAGTACCGGGATGATGACCTGCACAGGCACCCGCTTAGCATCATTGGCGAGCGAGACGGCGATGGTCATTGCCCGCGCCCCATCCTTCGCTGCCAGCGCCCTCCGCAGGTCAAAGGGGGAGTACTCCTTATTCAGCCCCGTGTACTTCAGCACCTGGTCCGCCGTGACGCTCTCACGCTCCTGGGGCGTCAGAGCCATTGCCAGCTTCTCCAGCTCGCTGCTCATCCGACCAATGTCGGTACCTATGTGCTCACGGATGGTCCGGACCGCATCCATCGAGAGCATGAGCCCCTGCTCCTGCGCCAGAGGCATGATGTAGCTCTCAAGGTTGTACTCCCTGACCGCCGGCGAAGCGACCACCAGACCTACACTCTCGATCTCCTTGATGATTTTCGACCGACGGCTCGGAGACCGTCCCTTGAAAGAAAGCACCAGGATATTAAAAGGAACCGGATCCGTCGTCAGTTGGACCAGGGCATCCAGCGGCTGCTTGCCACCGCCCTCGCCGGTCCCGCGCATGAGGTTTTGCGCCTCGCGTACCACCGTGATGGTGCGCTCGGCACCCAGAGGTATCCGCCGACACGCCGCCACGATCTCCCCCGCAGATGTATCCATACCGTAGAGGAGGTTGTAGTTCAGCTCACGCTCACCCTCGTCCGGCATATAGGTGCGCAGGATCTTTTGCTCTATTCGGTCTGTGAAGTACTCCTCCTCCCCCATGAGTACATAGATGGGATAGGGCCTACTTTGGGGCGAAATTCCCCTCAAGACTTCTTGAGGCTTGTCGGTATAGGGCATTTTACTCGGCGGAGATAGAGGTGCTACGGTTCATAAAACAAATATAAGGAATTTCCGAGACCAATGGACACACCTCGCACCGTCCGATGCAGAGCCGCCGATACCCCCGTGTAGAGGTTCGTGTCGGGTCTCAAAAGAGGCACGTAACTTTCTATCGCTTATACAGCTGAAAAACAACCACATACGATCACTGAAAAAATTGGCTGCATGGGGGCAAAAAGTTTCCTACTGGAAACCGTTCGCTTCTATCCGTCAAATCGTTCTCTTTCCTACTGGAAACATTTGGCTTCTATCCGTCAAATTTTTTGTCCCTCTTCTGAGCGAAAAAAATTGGAGGGTGGATTAGTGCGTCCGGCACGGTCGACGGCTCGCATGGACGCACTACTCATTATTATAATGGACGCACCCTGCTCCATGCTCGGAAAAGTGCAGAAAGAAGAATCCCCGCACTCTGCGTTGACAAAATTTGCTAATACAGTATATTTTGCTATCTTTGTATTGCAAAATCAAGGAAAACCAACTTGTTTTGTATTTAGAAGCAGAGCTAATTTCAAATAAACATACACTTTCAACCAAATATTGCACACAACAATGGACTTCAAGACAGGACTCTGGAACGACAGAATCAATGTACGAGACTTTGTTCTCAAGAACATTACTCCCTACGATGGTGATGCCTCATTTCTCCAAGGCCCTACCGAGAGGACAAAGAAGCTATGGCAGCTATGCCTGGATGCCATACAGGAGGAGCGTGCCAATAACGGCGTCCGCTCCATCGATGCCGAGACGATCTCTACCATCACCTCACATGCTGCCGGCTACATCGACCGCGAACATGAGCTGATCGTAGGACTACAGACGGACGAACTGCTCCGCAGAGCCATCAAGCCCTATGGAGGTGTGCGTGTGGTGGAGAAGGCGTGTGCGGAGAATGGCGTGGAGCTGTCTCCAAAGGTGAAGGAGATCTTTACCCACTACGCCAAGACCCACAACGACGGTGTCTTTGATGCTTACACGCCTGAGATCCGGAGCTTCCGCTCGCTGGGGTTCCTCACGGGACTGCCGGACAACTACGCCCGGGGACGGGTGATCGGCGACTACCGCCGTCTGGCGCTCTACGGTATCGACCGTCTGATCGAAGCCAAGAAGGCTGATCTCGATGCCATCACCGGTCCCATGACGGAGCACAAGATCCGACTGAGAGAGGAGGTCAGAGCTCAGATCAAGGCACTAAACGACATCAAGGTACTGGGCGAGATGTATGGTCTGGACCTCTCCCGTCCGGCAGAGTCTGCACAGGAGGCAGTACAGTGGGTGTACATGGCGTACCTCGCAGCCGTAAAGGAGCAGGATGGTGCAGCGATGTCGCTCGGCAACGTCTCATCTTTCCTCGACATCTACATCCAGTACGACCTGGAGAAGGGCAATATCGACGAGACCTTTGCTCAGGAGCTGATCGACCAGTTCGTGATGAAGCTCCGCATGGTGCGCCACCTCCGTATGGCGTCCTACAACGAGATCTTTGCCGGTGACCCGACCTGGGTGACCGAGTCGCTGGGTGGTCGTCTGGCTGATGGCCGTCACAAGGTGACGAAGACTTCCTTCCGATTCCTGCAGACGCTCTACAACCTCGGCCCGTCTCCCGAGCCCAACCTGACCGTCCTCTGGGCACAGGATCTGCCTGAGGGATTCAAGGAGTTTTGTGCACAGGTGTCCATCGACACCTCCTCGATCCAGTACGAAAACGACGACCTCATGCAGTCTACCCGCCGGTCGGATGACTACGGTATCGCCTGCTGCGTATCGTACCAGGAGATCGGGAAGCAGATCCAGTTCTTTGGCGCACGTGCCAACCTAGCCAAGGCGCTGCTGCTCGCCATCAACGGCGGACGCTGCGAGAACACCGGTACCCTGATGGTCAAGGGTATCGAGCCACTCAAGAGCGACGTACTGGACTACGATGAGGTGGTGGCAAACTACAAGAAGGTACTGGTGGAGATCGCACGAGTGTACAACGATGCAATGAACATCATCCACTACATGCACGACAAGTACTACTACGAAAAGGCACAGATGGCGTTCATCGACACGGACCCGGCGATCAACATCGCCTACGGTGCGGCAGGGCTCTCGATCGTGGCAGACTCGCTCTCTGCGATCAAGTATGCCAAGGTGACCGCACAGCGCAATGATGATGGACTGACCGTCGGCTTTGACACGGAGGGGGACTTCCCCTGCTACGGCAACGATGACGATCGCGTGGATCTGCTTGCCAAGGAGGTGGTCAACTACTTCTCTGACGAGCTCAAGAAGCTGCCGGTCTACAAGAATGCCCAGCCTACCCTCTCGATCCTGACCATCACGTCCAACGTGATGTACGGCAAAAAGACGGGCGCTACCCCGGACGGTCGGGCAAAGGGTGTCGCTTTTGCACCGGGAGCCAACCCCATGCACGGTCGGGACAACCACGGAGCAATAGCATCGCTCTCCTCTGTGTCCAAGATCGACTACGCCGACTCACTGGATGGGATCAGCAATACTTTTAGCATCATCCCCCACTCCCTCGGATCCAACAGAGAGGAGCAGATCGAGAACCTCGTAAGTATGCTGAACGGGTACTTCTACAAGGAAGCGCACCACCTCAACGTGAACGTCCTCAACAGAGAGATGCTGGAGGACGCTATGGAGAGCCCTGAGAACTACCCGCAGCTGACGATCCGTGTCTCCGGATACGCAGTAAACTTCGTGCAGCTAAGTCGGGAGCATCAGCTGGAGGTCATCTCCAGGAGCTTTCACAAGAGAATGAGATAATATACGCTCCAAAACAACCTATATGGTCCGAATACACTCTTTCGAATCCATGGGAACATTCGACGGGCCGGGTCTCCGGCTCGTCGTTTTTATGCAAGGATGCAACTTCAAGTGCGACTACTGCGCCAACCCCGATACCATCAAGCGTAGCGGGGGACGGCTCGTCGAGAAAGATGAGATCGTTCGTCGTGCCCTCAGCGAAAAAGCCTTCTTTGGCAAGCGAGGGGGCGTCACCTTTAGTGGCGGCGAGCCTCTGCTACAGGCAGCCGATCTGCTGGAGGTCTTTCAGGAGCTCAAGGAGGGCGGCATCCACATAGTGGTAGATACCAATGGCGCAGTCATGAACGACGATGTCCGACGCCTGCTGGAGTATACGGACATGGTACTCCTCGATGTCAAAGGGGTGGATGCCGCGAAGCATCAGGCACTGGCAAAGCACCGCAACGAGCAGGTGCTCAAGACAGCGAAGTACCTGGAGGAGGTCGGTATCCCGGTACGCCTGCGCTGCGTGATGATCCGAGGGCGAAACGACAGCCCGGAGGACATACGACTGATCGGCGAGACCTATAGAGGGCTGACCAACTTAGACCGTGTGGAGGTGCTGCCCTACCATACCTATGGCGTGCACAAGTACGAAGCGATGGGATGGCCCTACCTCCTGGAGGGGGTAAAGGAGCACACTCCGGAGGAAGTGGATCGGCTGTCGGAGGAGTTTGAGAAGTACTTCCCCAACGTCTGGACTCAGTAAGCAGGGCACCGGCTTTGGCAGTCAGGTGCAGAGGACACCGATACTAAATGAACGCCAATCACTTGCGAAAGTAATAGAAATGTGGTACCTTTGCCGAACATTGGACTCGGAAAACGGGTTAAGAATGAGCAGAATACAAATCAACAAAAGAAATATAGAATCACAGAGCGATGAAAAGAACGTATCAGCCCTCCAACCGTAAGAGAAAGAACAAGCACGGTTTTCGTGCGCGCATGGCGACAGCCAACGGCAGACGTGTGCTAGCAGCTCGCCGTGCCAAAGGTAGAGCTAAGCTAACCGTATCCGATGAGTACAACGGCTAAGACCTACTGACGGGACTTGTAGTCCTAAGTGATAAGATAAAAAGCCACCCGACACACCTTTGTTGTCGGGTGGCTTTTGCTTTATCTAAAGGTTGGGATCGTCCTGTAGTGAATGCAACAATACTCAGGCGGCTTCACGCATCTTCTTCGAACGAAGAATGTAGGCTTTACGCAGAGAGTAGCCTACTCTTATGCATAGGCCTATCACGTAGAGGGTAAGCAAGATCGTGGCAAAAAGTGCATCCTCACGGCTACCGACAATACCCAATCTGGCTGTTGCTATTATAAATGCAATTTGAAAACATGAGGAAACAAATGAACTTTTACGCATCATAAGTGCCCACTCTTCTCTAAGAAATTGTCTCATCATCATTTGCGCATTAGTGATTATTGATTAAAGTTGACCTTCCAAAGGTATGCAAAAATAGCTTATAGGTCAAATCTGCTTTCCGGGCTCACGCATTTTAAGGTTAGAGATAGTCGGGGGTGATGATGTCGGTGGGGGTTGAGCATTACGGCTTTACGGAGGAGAAGCCGGACTTTATCATCCATTACGATATCAAGTACCGCATGGAGGACGGACTAAGGAAGACGACATGGCATCAAGCCCCCCTATTTTTGCCGCTCGCGGAGAGGGAAAAAATTTGACGGATAGAAGCGAAAAGTTTCCAGTAGGAAAGAAAACGATTTGACGGATAGTAGCGATCTGTTTCCTACTGAAAACTACAGCTCGACGACGGTGATGCCTGCCCCGCCAAAGTCGACGTGCTCATCGTGGTAGCTGCGGACGCGTGGGTTGCCGGAGAGGAGCTCGCGGATAGCTAGGCGAAGGGCTCCGGTACCGGTGCCGTGAAGAATGCGGACAGGGGAGTAACCGTATCGGATGGCATCGTCCACGAAATGCGTGACCTGCTGCAAGGCTTCATCTGCTCGCATACCTCGGCAGTCAATCTGGGGCTTGAAGTTTTTGCGTCGCTCGTCCTGCTGCTCCTCGATGACCGTGGGGGTACGCTTGAGTACCGTAGTCGCCGGTTCTTTGGCACGTAGGAGCTTGTCCAGAGGTACCCACATGGTCAGCATGCCGAGGCGTACCTGGGCTTTTTTTTCTTCCAGAGCAAGCACTTCGCCGACGGTGTTGCCATTCTCCAAGCGCACGGTGTCCCCGACTTTTATGGGCACCACCTCCTCAGCTTTCTTGGGCTTGGGCTTGGTCGTGCGGCGGGTACTCTTCTTTAGCTTCTCACGCTTCTGCTCGAGGTGAGACCGTGCCTGCTTGGTTCGCTCCTTGTCGGCGTTGGAGGTCTTGATATCGCGGATGGTTCGCTCCACGGTAGCATTGGCAGAGGAGAGGATATCAAGTGCTTGTCGCTCCGCTTTCGAGAGGATGTCTTGTCGCTTTTCGTGGATACCGGAGAGCTTTTCGTCCAGTCGCTCATTACTTGCCTGCAGCTGCCGCTCCAGCTTCTTTACTTCGAGACGCTTGCGAGCCCAGTAGGCTTTGTCGCGCATGATGTCCTGTAGGTACTTGTCCTGCTGCATGTAGTCGGAGCCGACCAGGTCGGATGCATAGTCGAGTATCTCTCTGGGCAGACCGATGGAGCGGGCGATCTCGACTGCAAAGGAGCTACCGGCTTGCCCGATGAAGAGCTGGAAGAGCGGCTGGATACGCTGTCGGTCAAAGAGCATGGCACCATTGACCAAACCGTCGTGCTGCGTGGTGTAGTCTTTGATGTTGCTGTAGTGCGTGGTGATCACTCCGAAGGTCTTTTCTTGCCTAAACCGGTCGAGCAGTGCTTCGGCTATAGCTCCGCCGATCATCGGCTCCGTACCGCTACCAAATTCATCTATGAGTACGAGCGTGTCCGGAGCAACATGCGTGGCGAAGTACTTCATGTTTTGCAAGTGACCGGAGTACGTGCTCAGGTCATCCTCTAGCGACTGCTGGTCACCAATATCCAAGAGTATGCGGCTAAAGAGGGTGCAGACGCTGTGCCCCTGCATCGGTACCGCCAGACCGCACTGGAGCATGTACTGGAGCAGCCCGACCGTCTTGAGGGTCACCGACTTTCCGCCGGCATTGGGCCCGGAGATGACCAAGATCCTCTCCTCCGGGGTCAGTCGGATATCCAGCGGGACTAGGTTGCGCCCGACTTTGCGCAGGTGCTCCTCCAGGAGAGGGTGACGAGCCTTCCACCACTCCATAGTCATCGGATCGGTACTGATAGCCGGGACAAGGGCATCGTAGGCATCCGCCAGCCTACTTTTAGCAAAAAGGAAGTCCAGTTGTCCCAGCGCCGTGGCGTTGTTTTGGAGGGTGTTGATGTGCGGACGCAGATGATCGGAAAACTCCCGCAGCAGGCGGTTGATCTCCTGACGCTCCTCCGCCTGCGTCTCACGAATACGATTGTTGATCGCCACGATCTGCTCCGGCTCCATGAAGAGGGTTCGTCCCGTAGCAGACTCTGCATACACGATCCCTCCGACCTCCTTTTTGGCATGAGGTATCACGGGGAGCAGGAGACGGCCGTCCCGCACGGTAGGTGTCGCATCAGCCTCTACCCAGCCGGCACGCCGCGCCTGTCGGAGGATGCTGTCCATGGTGCTCCCGATAGAGCTCTCGAGACTGCGCAGCTCCTGCCGTAGGGCTCGGAGCTGCGACGATGCGGTGTCCTTTATCGTGCCATCTTCGTCCAGCAGATTATGCAGACGGCGTCGGCTCTCGGGCAGGCTGTCCATCTGCTCCACCAGCTCCAGGAGCAGCGGCTCCTCCGCCAGGCTGAGCATCTGCACGGCACGGGTGGCGTCGAGTACTCTCTGTACCGCCTGCAGCCCCTCGATACTCAGGACCGCTCCGGTAGGACGCAGGCCCTTGAGATGATCGCGAAGGGGTGGAAAACCAAAGCTCGGCACCTCCGTCTCACTCCGCAGCTGCTGCATCTCTCTCAGTTGATCGTGCAGCGTTGCGAGCATACGGTGGGAGGTGAGAAAGGTCATCCGATCCACAAAGAATCGGCTTATCTCATTGCTGCAGTACCCTCTGAGGCGTTGGCGGACCAGGTCAAAGCCCAGCCGCTCCTCGAGGTCGGTCGGATAACAAGCCGGGGGCCTGCTCATAGCAAAAACCTAAAGATGTCCAAGACATTAGCATAAAGCACCAGGCCCAACAGCAGGATCATCCCAAAGATCTGGAGACGCGTCTGCCACTTGAGCGATACCGGCTTGCCTCGGAGTATCTCGATGAATATGAAGAGGATGTGTCCGCCATCCAACCCCGGGATAGGCAAGAGGTTCATCACCGCCAGAATAACCGAGATAAAGGCGGTCATCGACCAAAAAGCCCGCCAATTCCACACCGGGGCAAAGAGGCTGCCCAGCGTGCCAAAGCCACCCAGCTTCGTCGCCCCTTCCTTCGTCGCCACATACTTCAGCTGTCCGGTATAGCCGACCAACTGCTTGTAGGCTTCGCTCACCCCAGCAGGGATAGACTCCAGGATCGAGTAGCTGCGGTGCTCGATACCCAGCACGTCCGCCGGCGTTCCAAAGGCTACACCCAGACCATCCTCCACATCGGCAAGAGTGGGTATCACCACCTCCCTGCCATCACGCAGCACGGTGAGTCGGATCGAGTCTCCCCGACCGGACTGGATATCGGGCAAGAGCGTATGGAGTCCCTCGACTCCGACGCCATTCAGCGCCACTACCCGGTCGCCTTTTCTGAGTCCGTCACGCTCGGCGTTGGAGCCCGGCACGATCTGATCGACCACTGCCGGCAGGCTCAGATACATGAACGCCGAGTCCGTCACCAGCGTCGCTTGGATCAGGTCTACCGGCACAAGGACATCCACCTCCTTGCCGTCCCTCAGCACCGTCAGCACCTTACCGTCAGCTATCTTTTGGATCATCATTCCCTCGTAGTACTCAAAAGGCTTGCCATCGATCGCTATCGGCAGGTCACCGTCCTGAAGTCCCATACTGTGTCCTACACTGGTATAGGTCAGGGAGGTCCCCACATTGCGCATCGGGATGTGATCCGTGCCCCAGGTGTAGGCGATACCTCCATAGATGAGCATGGCTAGGATGACGTTGAAGAGCACACCGGCCACCATCACGAGGAAACGCTGCCACGCCGGCTTGGCGCGAAACTCCCACGGCTCCGGCTCACTCGCCATCCCCTCCACGGCGAGCCGCTCGTCCACCATGCCGTCTATGGCGCAGTAGCCACCTAGCGGCAGCCAGCCGATACCGTACTCGGTCTCGCTTTTCTTGGGCTTGTAGCGAAATAGCGCAAACCATGGGTCAAAGAATAGGTAAAACTTGCTGACCCTCATGCCAAACGACTTGGCAAAAAGAAAGTGTCCCAGTTCATGGATAAAAACCAGGATGGTAAGCGACAGCATCAGCTGTGCTATACGTATCAGTATGTCCATTCAGATTAGGTTGTCTAAAGTAATAGGATTTAGTACTCAGAGGGCACCGGCTCTTACTTCATGGGTCTCCACGCCTGCGCCAGACGCCTTGCCTCGGCATCCATAGCTTTCAGCACCTCCAGCGATACGGCGTTGCGCGTAGAGGCCCTATCCAGCACGTCTCGGATGATCCTCGGGATGTCCAAAAAGCCAATCTCCCCGGACAAGAAACGCTGTACAGCGACCTCATTGGCAGCGTTGAGTGCACACGGAGCCGTCCCGCCCGCATCGAGAGCATCGTACGCCAGTTGCAGACAGGGGAAGGCGTCCATACGGGGTCTCTCAAACGTCAGCCGCTGCCATTCCTCTACCGAGGGCAGAGCGACCGAAGTGCTTCTGCGTCTCGGGTAAGTAAGGGCATAGGCTATCGGTATGCGCATATCCGGGAGGGCGAGCTGAGCTTTTACCGACCCATCGGCAAAGCCCACCATCGAGTGGATGATGCTCTGCCTGTGGACCAAGACCTCTATATCGCCCGGGGCGACACCAAAGAGGTGGTGCGCCTCGATCATCTCCAGCCCCTTATTCATGAGGGATGCCGAGTCGATGGTCACCTTTTGCCCCATGTTCCACTTGGGGTGCTGTAGTGCCTGCTCGGGGGTCACCCTGCTCAGCTGCTCCGCCGTAAAGTCCACAAAAGGTCCACCGGACGCTGTGAGGTAGATCCGCCTGGCCTCCTGCACCTTCTCCCCCACCAGGCACTGGTAGATCGCGGAGTGCTCCGAGTCTACCGGTAGGATGATGGTGCTGTGCTCTTTCGCCAGCCGAGTGATCATCTCTCCTGCCACGACCAGAGTCTCCTTATTCGCCAGAGCTATGATCCGGTTGTTCTCGATGGCACGGATCGTCGGCTCCAGTCCGGCAAAGCCCACCATGGCGGTGAGCACCATATCTGCATTGACATCGCCTGCCACATCAATGACTGCCTCGGGACCGCAGCGCACCTCGACGTCTGTTTTTTTGAGCAACTTTTGGAGGTCCTTGTACTTGCTCTCATCGTTGACCACCACGATGCTCGGCCGGTAGGTATGCGCCTGCTCGGCGAGGAGGTCGATATTCTTGTCACACACCAAGGCATGCACCTTCAGTAGGTCCGGATGCTGACCGATGATGTCCAGTGCTTGGGTACCTATAGACCCGGTGCTGCCTAGGATGGTGATCGTTCTCTGTTTCATATACTTCGCTCAATTTTTCTTCGCACCTATCGGGCCACATCAGTCCGTACGGGCTGTGCTCCCCGGTGCTGGGCAAAAACGCTGCACAAAGGTACCCATTTGTCCTCAGTTTTGTTGGGTGGAAGCTCAGGAGCAGCGCGACACCGCATCCGAACACGACCCATCCCGCCCTCGGAGGAGATCCTCCGGCGACGCTCGCTTAGGGCACGGGGTTGCATTCCAACTACAAGCCTAACAAACAAACAGATACCCCTACCGAAAAAATTAGGTGCCTGAGGGCAAAAAGTTTCCTACTGGAAACCGTTTGCTTCTATCCGTCAAATCGTTTTGTTTCCTACTGGAAACTTTTCGCTACTATCCGTCCAATTTTTTGGCCTTGATACGAAGCAAAAAAAACAGGGGAACTTTCCGAAGGGGCTGCCCGAGGTATGGTGAGGGGGAACTACATTGCTTGGTGCGGGATGAGCTCCTGAAGCATGAAGTCCGCCAGCACAAGCGCCACCATGGCATCTACCACCGGCAGGACCCTCGGCACAACCGAGGTGTCGTGTCTGCCATTGATACGCAGGACGGTAGGGCGACCGTCTCGGGCGACGGTCTTCTGAGGCAGTGAGATGGAGCTGATCGGCTTGAAGGCGGTACGCATCCTCAGCACCTCCCCGGTACTGATCCCCGCCAGTATGCCACCGGAGTGGTTGGTGAGCATCCGTATCTGTCCGTTATCGCTGACGTAGGGGTCGTTTGCCTCACTTCCCCTCATCCGTGCGAGCGCAAAGCCATCCCCTATCTCCACGCCTTTGGCTGCGTTGATACTCATGAGTGCGTAGGTCAGGCGGGCGGAGAGCTTGTCGTACAGTGGCTCACCCCACCCCACAGAGACTCCGCGCACCACCGTAGCCACCGTGGCACCCAGAGTGTTGCCCTCGGTAGAGGCGAGCAGCTCATACATCTGCCGGTCGAGCTCCGGGATGGGACAGCCTGCCCTACTCAGCTCAATATCTGCCGGGGTCACCTCATCCAGGTACCCCGCCGAGTCTGACCCTGCGACGGCGTCGGTGTAGGAGCAGACCTCTACTCCATGGGTGCTCAACAGCTGCTGCGCCATCGCTCCGGCTACCACTCTGGCGACCGTCTCACGCGCACTGGCCCGACCCCCACCCCGCGGGTCGCGGAGGCCATACTTTTGCTCATAGACATAGTCGGCGTGCGAGGGGCGGTAGAGATCCTCGAGCGGATCGTAGTCCTGTGACCGCTGATCTCTATTTTTGACCAAAAAAGCAATCGGGGTACCGGTGGTGACACCGCCCTTGACCCCCGAGAGGAAAGAGATCTCGTCCGTCTCTCTCCTCTCGGTACTGTATGCTTCGCGTGGCATGCGGCGCCGGAGCTGACGGGCGATCTCATCCCGATCCAGCTCGACTCCGGAGGGGTAGCCGTCCACGACACCTCCCACAGCCACTCCGTGTGATTCACCAAAAGTGGTCAGACGCAGCCGGTTGCCGAATGTATTCACTTCTGATCAACCACCTTCTGAAGACGCTCGTCCAGCTCTGCCACAACCTCCGGATATTGGTCAGCCATGTTGACCTCTTCGTAGACATTATCCACAATGCGATAGAGCTGTGCTTCGGCTGCCTGCCCGGTCTCATTTCCGGTCTGCCAAGCTACAGGATTGGGCTTGGCTACGGGACGGATATACTTCCACTCCGCAGTGCGGTAGGCGAGTGTGCGGTTGAGCCCCTCCTCTACGATCCAGTCACGTCCCGCTCCCTCTCCCAAGAATGCCGGCAAAGCATCCCGGGTATCTGCCGGTCGACCCGGATGGACTTCAGCACCGATCAGGGTACCAAAGCTTGCCAGGAAGTCTATCTGAGAGACCAGTTCGTCCGACACTTTTCCCCTTTCTTTGATCCGGTCGGCCCAAGCGATCAGCAGCGGAACACGGGTACCCCCCTCGTAGAGGCTGTACTTGCCACCACGGTAGGGACCACTGGGTCGGTGGTCGCCGACGAGCTCGACAGCTTGATCCTGGTAGCCGTCATCCAGCACCGGACCATTGTCGGAGGTAAATACGATCAGCGTATTGTCCAGCTGTCCGATCTCCTCCAGCTTGTCCAGCACACGTCCCACCATATCATCGAGCTCTAGGATGGCATCGCCCCGAAGACCCATGCTGCTCTTTCCTCTAAAGCGTTCGTTCGGGAAGCGTGGTACGTGGATATTATTGGGGCAGAAGTACATGAAGAAGGGCTTGCTCCCATCCTGACGGTCTAGGAAGGCAAGTGCATCCTCAGTGATACGATCGGCGATCTCCTCATCTTTCCAGAGGGCTTTGCCCCCACCTCTCATGTAGCCGATACGGGAGATACCATTCACGATGCTCATATCGTGCCCGTGGCTGGGCTTGAGGTTGTAGAGCAGCTCGGGATTGTCTTTGCCGGTAGGCTCTCCGGGGAAGTTGTCTGTATAGCTCACCTCGATGGGTGCATCGGGGTCGAGATCCACCACACGACCATCGCGAATGTAGACGCATGGTACGCGGTCTCCGGTAGCTGCCATGATGAAGGAGTAGTCAAAGCCGATGTCCTTCGTATTGGGCGTGATCTCCTTATTCCAGTCCTGCGTACCGGTCTCATTGCCAAGCCCCAAGTGCCACTTGCCAAAGGCTGCCGTCGTGTATCCGGCTTGCTGAAAGAGGTCCGCCATCGTGTACTCCTCAGGGCGAACGACCATCCCGGCATCTCCTCTGGCGACACCGGTGTCGGACCTGCGCCAGGGGTAAGCACCGGTCAGAAGGCCGTATCTGGAAGGGGTGGAAGTAGCCGAAGCACAGTGGGCATCCGTGAAGCGTATACCGGACTGTGCGATACGATCGATATTGGGCGTCTGAATGGACTGGGTACCGTAGCAGGAAATATCGCCATAGCCTAGGTCATCGCACAGGATGAAAAGGACGTTGGGGTTCTTCTGCGCTTCGGGAGCTTTTTCACAAGCAGATAGGATACCCAGCAGAGCGGTACCGACAGCAATAGATGGATTGGGAGTTTTCATGGTTATATCATCAGAGGTCTAAAAAGAGCATCCAAAGCAAATGAACCGGGACAAACCACCTGAGGTCATCCACGACTTTGGGAATGCTTATGTTTGAAACAAAGGTAACATATTCGGGCCATTATTTAGCTGTTTTGCCCCAAATAATTGTCCTAAATCCGCATCGGGATACAAATAATGGCGTTGGCTCTCATGTCGGTCGATTATAAGATCGGCGACGAAAGCCAACGCCATCGTATTGGGTAAATCAAAGACTCAGATGAGAGATACCTCCCCACCGACGCCGGTAAGAGTAACCGGGTCAAGGGCACTCGGCTACCCTCTCATCCGACTGTCCTGATCAGCGAGTAGAGAGCTTCTCGTATGCTTCCTGAACGACCGGTAATTGCTCATCGGGATCATCCTGCAGCTTGAGGTAAGCAGAGAGATCGGTCAGCATGCGACGTGCGTCATCCACCTTTCCAAACTCCACAAGCTTCTCCACAAGCGGCAGAGCAAGGTCGGCGTTTCGGTACTTAGCGTAGAAGAACCAGATCCACCGGGTATACTCGTCTATGTCTGCCTGGGTGTGCTCGGGGCGAATATCCCATAGGTGGAGAGCTCCTGTGAAGAGAGAGCCTGCGAGGAGCTGACCATTGACGCGTGAGAAGAGCCTCATCAGTCCATAACTTTGGCTCCAGTCCTTCTTCTCTTCTTCGCTCAGCTCGTCGTTTTGCATCATCTGGTTGTAGTAGTGCGCTTCTTGGTTGGTGAGCTCGATCAGAGAGTCCACCGGCTCCTTGTGCATACACTCCTTGATGTACGCTCGGTACACACGCTCAAACTCAGAGTCGGGGCCGTTCTTTCTATAATATGTGATCTCCATCAGGGGACGACTCATATAGGCGATCCCTCCACCCATGGAGGCAATCGTAGCATTGTCGCGGTTGGACTGCTCGATGAGGTCCATCTGATCCTTGATATCCATCAAGTGCTGGAATGTCTCATGGTCTTTTTTGTCCGTAGCCTGGTCTACAAGGGTGCTCAGGGCACTCATGACCGATTGGTTGAAGCGGATATTCTCCTTGCGATCCTTTGCCATCAGCTCGGCATCAAGACGAACGAGGCGATCCATCGTAGGGGCATCGTAGATGTCCAGCGAGCGGAGGAGAGAGGTGTTTTCCTCAGCGGTGAGCTCGGTGTCGTCCATGGACTGGATCAACTCAAGCAGTGGACGTCCACCGTGGGTGCCGAAGTCTTCTCGCTTTTGTACATAAGTGAGCAGGAACTCCTTCTTGCGATTGCCCTTTTCGTAGTCTGCGTCCATCACTTCCAGCTCCGGGAGAAGCTGCGAGTTGGTCTTTGCCTGCTCGCCCTCTCTCAAGATCTGAACGGGGGTCTTGAAGCCTAGGAACTGGTGTACGCGCTTGCCGTCGGGGTTGATAAAGATGCATGTGGGATAGGATCCTACTCCGTACTGCTTGGCTAGGTCGATCCCTTCACCTTTCTCGGCATCGATCTGGTAGTTGATGAAGTGGGTGTTGAAGTACGCACCAACCTTTTGATCCGTAAACGTTGTTTTCGCCAGCTTTTTACAGGGCGCACACCATGAGGTATATACGTCAAGGAATATGGGCTTGCCCTCCTTTTGGCTCTGCTGGAGCACTTCGCTCCATGTTCCTTTGAAAAAATCTATGCCTTGCGCCTGGACTGCTGTCGCAGTCATCAAGGCAAAAATAAAGAGGATTGTCTTTTTCATTCTTATCTTATTATTTACAAATTTCTGATACAGCGGCATCGAGTTTTTCACCACGAGCATTGGTCGATACGATGCGACCATCGCGGTCAATCAATACCATAGCAGGGACAGCAGACACGCCGTAGAGCTGTGCCACGGGGCACTTCCACCCTTTGAGCGAAGAGACTTGTGTCCATGGCATGGCATGCTTCTTTACAGCATTGAGCCAGTTGGCTTCTTTATCATCCAGAGATATGGAGAGGACCTCGAATCCCTGGTCGTGATACTTCTCATAAACGCGCTTGATATTGGGAATCTCCCGTAGGCAGGGACCACACCACGATGCCCAAAAGTCGATGAGCAGACACTTTCCTCGGAAGGAGGAGAGGCTCACCATCCTGCCTTCGGGGGTGGGTAGAGAGAAGTCGGGCGCTGTATTGCCAAGCGTCACTGCGCTGAGCTTAGCTACGGTCTGGGCGAGGTTCTCTCCGAGATTGGACAACCGCACGCGATCCGATAGGGTCTGCATGGCACTGTCCAGTCGCTCCACAGGCCACTGCTTACTGAGGTACTGATCCAGGACTATGGCTGCCACATAACTATCGGGGTGCCCTGCCACGATACTATCTTCGAAGATTCTTTGGCTGTTTGCCTTGGACTCAATGTAGAGCATGCCTAGTGTGTCGCGCTGCTCGACGGTGGCACTATCTCCGGCAAAAGCGAGACCCATCATCGCAAGCATCTCCTGGGCAAGCGCCATATTCATCTTTCTGAGGAGCTCCTGGTCTTCATCGCCGCTGATTTTCCACTCGGAGAGGCTCAGGTTCTTGCCTTTCACCTCTACCATGCGTGTCTCAAAGTTTGCAATGACAGGGCGCTCTCCCAGTAGAAGGGGTTGTGTTTTATTCCCCAGCTTGATGACGGCTATCTGGACCTTCTCGAGCGGTCCCTCCAGGACAAACGCTTGATTGACCACCGTAGTGGAGTCGAACGCGTTCTTCTCCATGTCCGTGAGGTAAACGGTCTGTCCGTCCTGCCCCATTACCTTTCCGGTGACGCGGTAGGTCTTTTGGGCACAAGCCATTGGTGCCAGGAGTATGAGTAGTAGGACGATGAAGGGGATTTTCCTAATGCGTGTCTGTATCATTGTGCAAGAGTGTTTTTGAAAAATGTAGAATTTGGGAAGGGGTACGTGACTTGCTACCAGGTACACACCCTCCACAAGTGGTCAATGTGAAAACTTGAAGTCCTCTGCCGTGACTTTGTCGTCCGGGAATGTCTCGTTTTGAGAGGCAATAAGGTCTTCATTCATGACGGTCTTGTAAAAATCAATAAGGATCTGCGCACGCATGGCAACTCGCCAATAGAACTGCGTGACTTTGCGGATCTCGCTTCCCGGTGTTCCCTTGATGAAAAAGAGGAAGTCGGCGAAGTCTTGAGCTTCGGTTGGTTGTTTCACATGAGTGCCCAAGTAACCTTTCACATAACCGCATACATTAGCGGCATGATCTTTGTTCTCAAAGTCAGGCTTGACCTTTTGCTCAGCAGCGATGGCAGGATCCTTCGGGAAAGTGACCAGGCTAAACTTCACATCAACTCGGCTATCAATGAACTTCTGTGGTTTGTACGGCAACTTATCGTAGAAGAATCCTCCGAACACGTTACCCACCTCAGTACCCATAGCAGTGGAGGAGTAGCTATTGCCTCTCTTATCCAGCCAACCTACAATGATAGCATCTTGCCCATTGGTGGATGCGGTGATGTTGGGGTTTCGGGTAGTACCACCGAGCAATTCTTTCACAAAAAACACCTTGTACGGCAGGTTGCTCCGAAGCAACTTCTCAGAGTAAGCGTCTAAAAAACCCTCTTGGAATGCTTGGAGCATTTCCTCCAGTGCCTGCATGTCGGCAGCGTCTGTCCGGACAAAAGGAGTGTACTTGGTATTGTATTTACCAGCCCACAGCCAAGAGAAGTCCTCCTCAGTAAAGTCGTAGAGAAAGGCCGTGTTGTACTTCTTATACCACTCGTATATGGTGGCATCCACCTGTGAGCGAGAGGCATTCTCTGCTAGTTGAGCCGCATACTCAGGCTTGGTCTCCACTTGGGGTGTTAGCGGGGCCTCACCGGCACATCCCACTAGGGTAGCAGCCAGTATCAAGGAGTATAGTATGTATCTTTTCATATCCATATTGTGGGGTTGCTCATTGCTGGTTAATAATGCGTCGGTTTGTGCGTTCGATCTGTTTGTTGTAGGAGAGCTCGGCCTTAGGCAGCTCGAGGGTGTAGTTCACATCTCCCTGCTCAAGCACATAGGTCTCCGGGGAGGCTTCCGCCGAAGAATAAAAGATGTGCTCGAGACGCGGCATCCCGTAGCGACGGAGATCCGTCCATCGGTGTATTTCCTCGAAGCAAAGCTCCCGTCTGCGCTCATCACGCACAAACTGTAGTAGTGTCTCCTGTGTAAAATCCGCCAAGGAAATTTCCTCGTTGTTCTCCGGTGCGATACGCTTGGAGCGCAAGAGGTTGAGCAGCTCGACGGCTTTTGCCTGGTCGGCTTGCGCTCCACGCTGCACCAGAGCCTCGGCTACGTTGAGCAGCGCCTCTGACGTTCGGAACGCCTGAGAGTAAACACCGTAACCGTAGTGTTTGCAAGGCAGGTGACGGCGATCTACGTACTCAAAGTACATCTCCCAGTCCTCGTCGTAGTCGATGACATCCTGACGGAAAAAGGCATATAATCGCTTATCACCCTCGCCGTATGAGTTGATGAGGTCTCCCTCTTTGCTTTGTGAGGGCACATAGGCCGCTCCCTTGATCAGGGCTGCGTTATCCATGTATCGGTTGCCTTGGTTTGCAGCACTCTTGCTGAAAAAGAAGACGACTTCGGGATTGTCTGTAGAGATGAAGGTGTAGTTTCTGTTTTTGTCGGCATTCATCTCCTCTGCGGTCTTACCACTGAGGTCGCAGAGGTTGTAGTCATCCTCGGAGAGCTTTTCACCATACTTGATCGCCTCATCCCATTTCCCCAAGAAGAGTGCTATGCGACTCTTCAAGAGCCAAGCTGCCTGTAGGGAGAAAAGGTTCTTATTCCTGGACTGCTCAGCTTTCTCAAAAAGCTCGATGGATCGGTCCAGGTCTTGGTTGATCAGCTGATAGACCTGCGCCACCGTTGCCCGCTTGGGCTCGTCGCGCTTGACCTGGCTCTGGGTGCGCAAGGCGACACCCGGATCACCGGATGCGGTATTGGGGTCATAGGGCTTTGCGTAGAGGTTGATCAGATAAAAGTAGTTCAACGCACGCAGGGCATGGGCTTGTGCGACCGTGGCATTCACCTTCAGAGGATCGCCCATCATGGTCTCCTCATTTTCGATGATGATGTTGCAAGCCATGATATTGCTGTAGCGGTTGAGGTAAAAATCCCCACAGCCCGGGTCATGGTACTCGATGTCCTGCGCCCACGAAAACGCTCCGCGTCCCATCGGAAGGTAGACACCATCGTCGCCATCTGTCTGAGTGCTATTGGCGTTGACTTTAGTGGATACTTCTGCATCGTCGGTCATGAGATCAATGAAGGCTGCGTCCTGCGTGAACGTTGCAGGATACCCCTCGCCAAAGAGCACCGCCTGGTACTCCTCGACCTTTTCCGGCACGAGCAGATCTCCTGATCTATCCTGCAGGTAGCCCGAACAGGCGCACAGGGGTGCTGCCACCAGGGTAATCCACACCACATTATTTAGTATTCGTTTCATATCACTATTTGCTGACGTTAGAAGATTAGGTTCACACTAAAGTTGTAGCTCGGCATGATCGGCATATTGGCATACGCCGACTCAGGGTCAAGCCCGTTCCACTTGGACGACTTCCAGACGAAAAGGTTACTTCCCTGCAGGCGCAAAGAGCACCCCTCGATCTTCAGAGTGGAGATCCAAGCCGCTGGCAGTCGGTAGCTGAGGGTCACATTGCGCAGTCTCAAAAAGTCACTCTGGGCGATGCGCGCATCACTCTTATCGAACATATCCACCATGTACACGTCCGAATCACGCCCTGCGTCATGGAGCGCCATCAGCTCCTCGGGGAAGTTGTTTGCGATACGAGTGTCGTAGAGTGCCGGCATAGCAGCCGTTGCTTCGTCACCGGGCTTACGCCAGCGATTATTGAACTCTCGAGACACGTTTGCCGTAGGGTCAAATGCCTGTCTCACGCCATTGTAGACGGAGGGGAGACGACGCACACCACCCACCTGGTATGAAAAGCCGACACTCAAGCTGAGGTTTTTCTTGTAGGTCAGGCGTGTGTCAAAGCCACCCGAGAAGTCCGGATAGATACTGCCCGAGGGCACCAGCTCCATAGCCTCATAGTCTCCCTGATGCACCTTGCGCCCATCTTTGGCATAAAACAGCGGGAAGCCATTCTCCTTAGAGAGTCCTGCGTAGCGGAAAGAGTAGATGGTCCCAAGCGGTTGTCCCACCGTTGCCACATTTCCCTCCAGCATTTTCTGGTACTTTTCGGTATCGGTAAGCTTAGCGTCATAGGCGTGCTTGATCTCGTTGGTGTTGTGGCTCACGTTGAAAGAAACGTTCCAGTCAAAGAGCTTTCCCCTCAAGACGTCCCATCTCACCACGCCCTCAAATCCCTTGTTGACAGCGTCACCGGCGTTCATGAACATATACGATCGACCCGTGGATGGCGATACTGCCATGTCGGTGATCAGGTCGGATGTGTTCTTCCGGTAGTAGTCCAGAGTAAACGTCAGCCTTTGCTCAAGCATTGCAAAGTCGACTCCGATGTTGTACGACTTCGTCTTTTCCCACCTGAGGTCGGGGTTGGGCAGACGCTCGATCCTTCCGAGACGCTGGTCGGAGATATTGTCGATTGCACCCATCCGAGCGATGAGGAATGGAGTCGCATCATCATGGATATTTCCTTGCAGTCCGTAGGATCCACGGAAAGAGAGGTGGTCGATGAAGTTGACATTCTCCATGAATTGCTCATTGGAGACGATCCACTTACCTGCCACGGACCAAGTGGGCAGCCAGCGGTATTTGGGGTTGCTGCCAAACTTATTGGCACCGTCCGATCGGATGTTGGCATTGATGACGTAGCGATTGTCATAGGTATAGCTTGCCGACCCGAAGTACGAAGCCACCTGGGTGACCTTGCGCGTAATGCTCGGGGTGAAAAAGCCGTTTTCCAGTCGTCTGATGTACTCCTTGGTGTAGACCGGTGAGACAGTCTGACCATAGGTCGGATCCCAGCCATAAAAGAGCTGACTCAGCCCGTCATACTTGTCACTTCGTGCCTCAATACCGGCAAAGAGGTTGACCTCATGTACATCTTCGAATGCCTGGATGTAGTTGAGGGTATTTCGAAGGGTATAGGAGCGGTTGGAGGTGTTTGCTTCGCTATAGGTTCCACCCAGAGGGAGCGCAGACTTTTCATACCTCTCTTCTCCACGCTGCCATGCGCCATAGTCGTAGCCGCGGATGGCACCCACTTCGTAGCTATGGTCGGTAGCCCAGCGGTAGTTGCGGTTCTGATTCCAGTAGTGCGAGATGGTCCCGTTGTAGGTGAGACCGGGCAGGATCCGCGCCTTCAGGTTGAGGACTCCACCCATACGCCTTGAGTTGCTCTTCATCCCGGTGTTCTCGAGTTCGTTGAGGACATTGTACGTCACGTCATTAAACGCATTGGAGCGGGAGTAGAAGTAGCGGCTTCCATCTTCGCTGTAGAGGGGGATGGAGCGGGCGGTATCAAAGGCGTACCTAAAGGGATTGAGTGTCGAAAAACCTCGATTGGACTGGTTGCTGATCTCCAGCTTGAGGTCCACATCAAAGATCTTGTTGATGGCTACAGACAGTCTTCCCAGTCCGGTGAAGCGGTGGCTGTAGGACTCCTTGGCTATTCCCGGGCTGTCGCTATAGCTCAGTGAGGAGTAGTATCTTACTCGATCTGATCCTCCGTTCACGGACACGCTGTGGTTTTGCGTCAGTGCCTCACTAAATAGGGCGTCAAACCAGTCGGTGTTCATCGTCTCGTACCGCCCTACGAGTGTCGCAAACTCCTCTTGCGTGATCTGCTTACCGAGGAGCTTCTGGAGTGCTCCCTCGTAGCTCTCACCGGTAGGTACGCGCGGATACTGCAGGCGCGCATCATAGATGTCCTTGGAGAGCTGCACCCGCTCTTGGGAGTTCATCCGGTCAAAGCGGTCATACGTAGGAGCAGTGCTGACTCCCATATTGAGGTCATAGCTCACCACCGGGGCAGAGGCCTTCCCTTTCTTAGTCGTGATGACGATCACACCATTGGCTGCTTTCACACCATATATAGCGGTAGCAGAGGCATCCTTGAGGACCGAGATACTCTCGATGTCCTGCGGACTGATACCCGAGATATTGTTACCGATGAGGTAGGCAGCGTCAGGGCTGTTTAGGTCTGAGGCAGTGAAGGGGACGATGTCCGACATGATCACTCCGTCCACCACCCACACAGGCGCCTTATTGCCATTGATGGTGGAGTTTCCGCGGATACGGATGGTAGGGATGGCACTCGGCTCACCCGATGTCGACATCACACTCACGCCGGGGATCTTACCCTGGAGCATCTGATCCACACTCATCGCTTCCGGAGTGATGATCTCGCTCATCTTGACGGTAGAGATCGCAGCAGCACTCTCACGGCGACTCACCGTCTGATAGCCGGTGACGACCACTTCATCGAGCAGCGCATCGTCGTGGCGAAGGTGCACGACCACCGTCGGCGCTGCCTTGACCTCCTCGGTACAGCAGCCGATGTAGGAGATGATCAGGATCTCACCACGCTTGGCCCGGATCGTGAATGTACCATCCAAGCCGGTGACGGTGCCCTTTGCGGGATTGGACTTCAGACGGACAGTGGCGCCGATGAAGGGCTCATTGCTTTCATCCAAAACCTTACCGTTCACGCTAATCTCCTGTGCGTAGACGCTACCGGTCAGTAAAAAGACTGACGTCAGCAGTAACAAAAAAAATCGTTGTCTCATAAATAATTCCCTTTTTAGGATTATTGCCATAAACTTCGGATCCGGGAGCCTCAAGGAACACATCTTGAAAGAGATCATACGGCTATGGCTCCTTTTTCCAAACTTCAAGCCACCATGTAAATATCAAATAAACATGGTGACGTTTCGAACAGTCTGCGGTTTTTTACTTAACTGAGTGGAGAAGTGTTTGGTGAGGAAACTTTGATCCCCGAACAACAAACACACTCCCTAAATTTCACTCCCAAAGTTATGGAATATCCCCCAGACTAAAAAACATTTATAAATTACAACCACGGAAATTTAACACGTATTTAGCCTAAACCATCATTTTGGACAAAACAGCCCGCTTACACTTGCGTTCACCGCTCGGAACTGCACAGAGCAAAACAAGCCTATCGTCTGCGAAAACCTCAACCTCTGGCTGACGACAATCGCACTAAAAAGCCCCCGTGTTTCTCCACTCCGGATCGAGCCAAAAAATTTGACGGATAGTAGCCAAATGTTTCCAGTAGGAAAGAAAACGATTTGACGGATAGAAGCGAACGGTTTCCAGTAGGAAACTTTTTGCCATCAGGCAGCTCACTTCACCAAGGGCTTTTTGCGGAGGGACCGGTGCGGCTGCCGTGCAAATTTCGTCGGATAGTCGGGACGCTATTTTTCGGTATCTTTGTACACTTGGGATGGTGGCATGCCGGGAGATCTATCGCATGGATGCCTGATTTTCACACGGGTACCGCTGAGTCTCTTAGTCTTAGCACGCTTTGCCGCCCTACTCCATGACATTTATATTTAGACAAAGACGTTATTTTAGAGAATCGTTCCATCCATGAAGCATATTCGCAACTTTTGTATCATCGCTCATATTGACCACGGAAAGAGCACCCTCGCCGACCGGCTGCTGGAGTACACGCAGACGGTCTCCGACCGGGATGCCCAGGACCAGGTGCTGGACAATATGGACCTAGAGCGTGAGCGCGGGATAACCATCAAGAGCCACGCTATCCAGATGGACTACACGCTCGATGGACAAGAGTATGTGCTCAACCTGATCGACACCCCGGGGCACGTGGACTTTTCGTACGAAGTGTCGCGCTCCATCGCTGCCTGTGAGGGGGCACTGCTCATCGTAGATGCTTCGCAGGGCATCCAGGCACAGACGATATCCAACCTCTATATGGCACTGGAGCATGACCTCACCATCATACCGGTGCTCAATAAGATCGACCTGCCCAGCGCTCAGCCGGACGAGATGGCTGATGAGGTGGTCAACCTCCTGGGGTGCGAGCGTGATGAGATCTTGCTCGCCAGCGGAAAGACCGGGCAAGGCGTGCCGGAGATCCTGGAGGCGATCGTGCACCGCATACCGGCACCGAAGGGTGACCCGAGTGCTCCGCTGCAGTGCCTGATCTTTGACTCCGTCTTCAACCCGTTCAGAGGGATCATTGCGTACTTCAAGGTAGTGAGCGGAGTCATCCACCAGGGCGACCAGGTGAAGTTCATCAACACCGGCAAGGAGTACGAGGCAGACGAGGTGGGTACGCTCAAGCTGGGCATGATGGCCAAAAAAGAGATACGTACCGGCGACGTGGGGTACATCATCTCCGGGATCAAGACCTCCAGCGAGGTAAAGGTGGGAGATACCATCACGACGGTAAAGGATGGAGCCAAGACAGCGATAGCGGGGTTTGAGGAGGTGAAGCCGATGGTCTTCGCCGGAGTTTACCCGATTGCGCCGGAGGAATTTGAGAACCTCAGAACCTCTCTGGAGAAGCTCCAGCTCAACGACGCGTCCCTGACTTTTCAGCCGGAGAGCTCTGCAGCACTCGGCTTTGGATTTAGGTGCGGCTTTCTCGGCTTGCTCCATATGGAGATCATACAGGAGCGGCTGGACAGGGAGTACAACATGAGTGTCATCACGACCGTGCCCAACGTGTCGTACAAGGTGTACACCAAGCAGGGCAATGTCCTCGAGGTGCACAACCCCTCCGGAATGCCGGAGCCGGTGAACATAGACCACATAGAGGAGCCATACATACGGGCGAGCGTCATCACGACGACCGACTACATCGGACCAATCATGACCCTCTGCCTCGGGAAGCGGGGAGAGCTGGTGCGGCAGGACTACCTCTATGGCAACCGCATAGAGCTGACCTATGACATGCCTCTGGGTGAGATCGTCATTGACTTTTACGACAAGCTGAAGAGTGTATCCAGAGGCTATGCCTCCTTTGACTACCACATACAGGACTACCGAGCGTCCAAGCTGGTGAAGGTCGACATCCTCCTCAATGGCGAGCAGGTCGATGCCCTCACGCTGCTCACACACATAGACAACGCAGAGACGATGGGTAGACGCATGTGCGAAAAACTGAAGGAGCTGATCCCGAGGCAACAGTTTGAGATCGCCATCCAGGCTGCCATAGGGTCCAAGATCATCGCACGAGAGACGATCAAGGCAGTCCGCAAGGACGTCACGGCAAAGTGCTACGGTGGTGACGTGTCGCGTAAGCGTAAGCTCCTGGAGAAGCAAAAGGAGGGTAAGAAGCGAATGAAGCAGATAGGTACGGTGGAAGTGCCCCAGAAGGCTTTCCTGGCTGTACTGAAGCTGGACTAAACAGATACAACAAGGAACAACACCAATAACCAAATATCTATGTCTCCACAAGACAATAGTGCTGCCGCAAACGAATCTGCCGAGATGGGCAAAAAGCTGAAGGGTCCTCTGTCTCAGCGGACGTCGCTCATTCCTCAGAATGTAGCTAAGGCACTATCCAACGCCATACCGCCCAACAACCTTGAGATCGAGCGACTCGTGCTGGGTGCTCTGGTGCTGGAGAAGGATGCCTTTTCTCAAGTCGATGAGATCCTGGAGGAGGACTGCTTTTACGACCCAAAGAATAAGCTGGTCTTCAAAGCCATCCAGATGCTTGCACTGGAGGAGAAGCCCATAGACATCCAGACGGTCATCGAGCAACTCAAGCTCAATGGGGACCTAAAAAAGACGCAGGCTCTCACCTATGTGCCCACACTGGCAGCAATCGTCAATAGTACCGCCCACCTGGAGGCGCACTCCCGCTTGCTCTACGACAAGATGGTACAGCGTCAGCTCATCTCCTTTGGCAATGAGGTCATCAAGAACGCTTTTGACGAAGAGATCAGCGTACTGGACACCATGCAGGAGGCAGAGTCACGCCTTTTTGAGATCACGCAGGGTGCCAATAAGGATGACGTGCAGCGTGTCAATGAGCTGATCAACAACACCATCAACGAGATCCAGAAAGCGGCAACCCGTACCGATGGTATGAGCGGGGTGGAGACGGGATTCCCCGACATCGACAAAGTCACCTCCGGATGGCAAAAGAGCGACCTCGTCATCATCGCCGCCCGACCCGCCATGGGTAAGACCGCACTTGTCCTGTCCATGGCCCGATCGATGGCAGTGGACTACAATATACCGATCGCTATTTTCAGCCTGGAGATGAGTAAGAACCAGCTGATGACCCGTCTCGTGGTCAACCACACGGAGATACCCAACGACAGCATCAAGAGAGGGATGCTCACCGACACACAGATCGGACAGCTCACTTCGGGTCTTGGGGAGCTGGAGAGAGCACCGATATTCATCGACGATAACGCCGGGCTGACCATCTTCGACCTGCGCTCCAAGGCACGCCGTCTGGTCCGCTCCGATGGGGTCCGCGTGATCTTTATCGACTACCTACAGCTGATGACCGCCAGCGGACTGAGCAAGAATGCCAACCGCGAGCAGGAGGTCAGCACCATCTCTCGCTCGCTCAAGCAGCTGGCTAAGGAGCTGGACATCACGGTCATCGCGCTCTCGCAGCTCAACCGTGGTGTGGAGCAGCGCGAAGGCAAGCAACCGCAGCTCTCCGACCTCCGTGAGTCCGGAGCAATCGAGCAGGATGCCGATATGGTCTGCTTCATCCACCGACCGGAGTACTACGGTATCGTGGAGAGCAAGGACGGAAAGGATATGAGAGGCATGGCGGAGTACATCATCGCCAAGCACCGTAATGGTCCGACTGGGACGATCTACCTACAGTTTCAGAGCGATATCATCAAGTTTCGCCCGGAGCACCAGTCGATGTCGGACATGGGGTACCTGAAAACAGTAGAGTCGAAGCTCAATACTCCGGTCAATCCTCTGGCAGATCATGATGACGAAGACTCCTTTGCCCCCTGATCACACAAGTTTAGAAGCATTCATAACACCAAATACAAACCCATTTAATCACTCAGTAAATCAAACATATTATGGCGCAATTTTGGAAAGAGTTTAAGGAATTTGCCGTCAAAGGCAACGTTGTCGACATGGCTATCGGTGTCATCATCGGTGGAGCCTTTGGAAAAATCGTCACCTCTCTGGTGAACGACATCATCATGCCACCGATAGGCATGCTGCTGGGCAAGGTCAACTTCTCCGACCTCAAGTACGTACTCAGTGAAGCCGTGATGGAAGGCGACACGGTCGTCAAGCCGGAAGCAGCAATCATGTACGGGCAGTTCATCCAGACGGTCCTGGACTTCCTGATCATCGCCTTCTGTATCTTCTCTGTCGTCAAGACGGTCAATGTGATGAAGCACGAGCACGAACAGAAGCAAGAGCCTGCACCGGCTACACCTCCTGAGGACATCCTTCTCCTCCGTGAGATCAGAGACGAACTCAAGAAACAACAAAAGTAATCACCATACTTCATCGATATGAAGAACGGTCACTCTCTGAGACAATGGCTGGAGACTGTACGGTATTGGTCTTTTCCCATGTCTCTTTGTCCGGTGGTAGCTACCGTTGCGTACCTCTACTGGAGGGGTGAGACAGTAGATGCCGTGGCGGCAGTAGCTGCCATGGTAGCTATTGTTTTATTCCAGGCAGCGGGGAACCTCATCAGCGACTACAACGACTTTCGCACCGGCGTAGACAGCGAGAAATCCTACGGCGTTGACCTGTTGGTAAAGGGGACGTTTACCCCAAAAGAATACCTCATCGAGGCGGTCATCATCCTGACTCTCTCGCTTGCACTGGGGCTCATGCTCGTATTCAGAGGAGGGGGACTGCCTCTCTTCTTGATAGGCTTAGCGGGATTGTTGCTAGCAGTTTTCTACAGTCCGCTCAAGTCCCGTGCTCTAGGGGATCTGGATATTTTCCTGGTCTATGCCCTCTTTGCGATTACCGGCACCTCCTATGCGGTGACCGGAGACTTGCACCCCGAGTCACTGGTACTGATGATGCCCATCGGACTGATCACGGTAGCCGTCCTGCATGCCAACAACACTCGAGACATCGAGACGGACCGTGAGGCAGGCATCCGCACAGTGGCGATGATTCTTGGATACGATCGGTCGATCAGGCTCTACGTAGCCTACATCTTCCTACCCTTCCTCTTTGTCATCGCGGGAGTACTCGCCGGGCTGCTTCCTTGGACTGCCCTACTCTGCCTGATTACCGCTCCACTCAGCTACAAGATTGCGAAAGGCATCACGCACTTACCGAGCGATGATCAGAGGATACGCGACCTGGACCAACGCACCGCTATGCTCCAGCTGAGCTTCACGACCACCCTCATTATCGGTATATGTATAGGCATATGGCTATAGATCACAAAAAGGAAAACGTCCGACTCACGGTACATCTCTTGATCGTTGTACTGCTGTGGGGACTCATGTTCGCACCGTTTAGCCCGGTCACAGGCAGCTTTTGGTACCTGATGACGGCATCTGCTATCCTCCTCAGCTCCCTCGCGCTTACTTCCAGCGATGTGGGGCATCGGTTTGTCGACCTATTCAAAATGGATCCGCTTCGTCAGCTCGGTCTGTCGGTCGTCATTGCTGCGGTGCTCTACGGAGTATTCGTACTGGGCGACTACGTTGCCCGACTGCTCTTTGGCTTCGCAGCCGAGGGTATCGACAGCATCTACAGTCTGAGGAGTCAGGCCTCGCCCACAATGATTGCCATCGTGCTGATCTGTATCATAGGTCCGGCAGAGGAGATCTTTTGGCGGGGATACATTCAGCAGACCCTGTGCAAGCGATTTAGCCGCTCAGGCGAAGAGACACTTCGTACCCGCCTACTGGCATTCGTGGTCGCCACAGCCATATACACGCTTATACACATCTGGTCCGGCAACATCATGCTGATCCTCGCTGCTATGGTAGCGGGTGGTCTCTGGGGACTCCTGTATGCGCTCAAGCCCGAGTGGTTCCCTGCCATCCTGATCTCCCATGCTCTGTGGGATGCCTGCGCCTTTGTCTTCTTCCCCATCTAAAGAACGGACGGAGGACCGCCGCACAACATGCAAAAAGCACCCGACCCATCAAGGTCAGGTGCTTTTTTCGTTGACGCTCAGCTGCTCTTTCCTAGAAAATCCAGGACTTTTTCACACGAAGAGCAGCTAAGCCGGTACTTGAAGATCAGTCAATGGGATGGTAGCGCACAAAGGCCTCGATCGCTTCATAAGTAGCCAGTCCCAGGCTTGCGTAGAGGTGTGCAGTGGCTTTGTTGCGATCCTCTGAGCGTTGCCAAAAGAGCCGCTCGTCATCTCCCAAGAACGGTGCAGCCTCCATCTGTGACTGGTGTTTCAGGATCGAGTTGCGCTTGAACCTCAGCTGCTCGGGGCTCATCGGCACCGCCATCTCGATATTCTCGATGTCCCACTCAGCCCAGGCGCCGCGGTACATCCAGATCCAGCAGTCCTTCATCCACGCCTCATCCTTGAGCTCATCGATCGCAGCGAGGGCAGCGTTGAGTGCCACGCGGTGGGTACCGTGTGGGTCGGCGAGGTCTCCGGCAACGAAGATCTGCTGAGGCTTCAGCTCACGTAGTAGGTCCATCACGATATGCACATCCTTCTCGGAGATGGGGTTTTTCTTGATGGCACCGGTCTCATAAAACGGCAGGTCGAGGAAGTGTACATGATCCTCATCCAGTCCGATGAAGCGATCAGCAGTGCGTGCTTCCTCGCGGCGGATGGTACCCTTCAGGAAACGCACCTCCTCCGTCTCTATCGACCCCTCCTCCTTTTCGTGCAGGAGGAAGTGACGCAGACGAAGGGTATAGTCCATGAGCTCTCCTTCACCGTGTCCCTTCTCCTTGAGCACATTGCGGAGGAAAGAGAGGTAGCGGATCACCTCTTCGTCATTCACGGCGATATTGCCCGAGGTCTCATACGCCACATGCACGTCATGGCCCTGCTCCACCAGCCGGTGAAATGTTCCACCCATGGAGATCACATCGTCATCCGGGTGCGGGCTAAAGATCAGGACTCTCTTGGGGTGCGGCACGGCACGCTCGGGACGATTGGTATCGTCAGCGTTGGGCTTGCCACCCGGCCACCCGGTGATGGTATGCTGGATGCTGTTGAAGACTCTGATATTCACATCGTACGCCGAGCCGTAGAGAGTGAGTAGCTCACCCAGCTGATGGTCGGAGTAGTCCTGGTTGGTCAGGTTGAGGATCGGCTTATTGACTTTCTTGCAGAGCCATACGATCGCACGGCGGATGAGCTTATCCGTCCACTCCAGAGAGGTGACACGCCAGGGGTGCATGATACGGGTGAGCTTCTCTGCTGCATGCAGGTCGCAGTAGATCTGAGCATTGGGGTGCGACTGCAGCAGTGAGGCAGGGACACTGTCGGTGGTGCTTCCCTCCACCACCTTACGCAGGATATCCGCCTTTGCTTCGCCAAAGGCCAGCAGGATCACCCGACGCGCCTTGAGCACCTCACCGAGGTTGAGCGTGATCGCCGTAGCGGGGACATTTTCCTTGGTGTTGAACGTGCTGACCGCTTCATTGCGAGAAGTCTCATCCAGCACCGTGAGACGCAGTCCGTTGGTCACGACGGATCCGGGAGGATTCAGTCCGATAGAGGCACGGCGTCCGATGCCCAGTATGATCGTGTCGATGCCCCCCAGTGACGTGAGGTCCCGGTAGTACTGCTCCCAAGCTTTGCTGATCTCGTTCTGATCTACGGAGAGATCAAAGACGTGGATGTTTTGCTCAGGGATATCTATATGATCCAAAAAATCGGTGCGGAGGCTTGCCAGTACACCTTCGTCTGCAGACTTGAGCGGGAAAAACTCATACATCGGGAAGATGTGGACGTTCTTGAACGAAAGCCCGTCTCTCTTATGAAGCTCGCAGAGCTCCCTGAGGGTCGCATTGGGGCTGACACCACCGGAGATCACCAGGGTGTAGTGCTCACCTGCGGATGCTTTCGCACGAATATCCATAGCGATGCTCTGAGCCGCTACTCGTGCAGCCTCTTCTTCGGAGGCAAAAATGTTGGTATTGAGTCGCTCAAATGAAGTGAGGACGCTCTGCTCATAAGCGTTGATGGGCTTGTAGAGACGCTCATCCACTTGATCGAGAACAATGTGTGAACTAAGGTTGAGTCTCATATCATTATGTGACAAAATGTGGAACTACATGTGAACAGTAAAGATAGTAAAAAAACAGCGCAATTAAAAGAGGGCAAGGAGCAAATACCGCCCCCGAAGGGTCGTTTCTTCATAGACCGGGTGTCGAGGTGCGAAGCACCGAAGACCCCGGGGACACAGCAGGCTGTCCTCTCTTCCACCGACCCCGCTAGGGGTCGCCATAGGGTCGATCGTTTGGCGACCCCTAAAGAGGTGCCCCTGTGCGACCCCAACGTGCGTCGGGGTCGGGGTTCAAATGCGGACCGTTGCCCCCGGGTCATGCGCTCCTTCGGAGCTCTGACCCGGGGCTAAATTGTTCGACCCCTTTGGGGTCGTCCTTTCGAGGATGAGGATTTGGGAAAAGGTCGGACGGGGGATGGCGACCCCTGGAGGGGTCGAACAACACAGCCCAGGGTCAGAGCTCCGAAGGAGCGAATGACCCTGGGAAAGCGAGCACTCCCCAAAACACGACTCCGACGAACGTTGGAGTCGTACTACTAAACGGAGATAATCGGGCGAATATCTATATCACTGACAGACAAACAGATATCGACCTCAAAAAGTTTCCTACTGGAAACCGTTTGCTTCTATCCGTGAAACCGTTTGCTTTCCTACTGGAAACATCCCGCTACTATCCGTCAAATTTTTTGGCTTGATCTGGAGCGATGAAAAAGCGGTGCGTTTTTCATGCCATGGTCCCGACTTCTCCCTACCCTTTTTGGCGTAAAAACAAAGCACCTCCCATCGCTTGCTTGGATGAGAGGCGCTTATACAGAACCACACTATGCTAGGGCTGTATCAATAGACAGGAACCCACTTCATGTAGCCAAAGTCCATACCGTGTGGGAGGAGCGGATGAGTCGGAGTGATGCGCACTGCGATCTTCTGGCTTCCCGGATAGTCTATCACATGCTTGAGCATGTACGTGCGACGTGTACCTTCGGTCGAGACAAGCTCAAAAGGCATCGACGACACAAATGAGAGCGCCTTGGTACGGGGATCCTCCTCCGCCACAATGACCTCGAGCTTGAGGTCGCAGTTGAGCTGGTGAAGGTCGAGCACGATACTCATGGAGACCTCCTCGCCGATGCAAAACTGATTGAGCGGTGCCGATGCGGATAGGAGCTTGGAATCGATCACCTCGAGCTGCTCCCACTTAGCAGCGACATCGCGCTTCCAGCTCACGATCTCATGGGCTGGGGCATAGTCATCCTTGTGGAGGAGCTGTGCGCGGTCGTGCAGGGGCAGATAAAACTTCGCAATATACTCATCGATCATGCGCTTCATCGTGAAGTGGGGCAGGATCTTTGACATCGAGGTCTTGATAGCTGCCACCCACTTCTGAGGATAGTCCTCACCTTCGTTTCTGCCAAAGTAGGCGGGGATGATCTCATCCTCTAGGGTTCGGTAGATCGTTGCGGCATCCAGACGATCCTGGAGTGCCTGGTCCGTATAGGAGCGTTTGTCGGTCAGTGCCCAGCCACCGCCCTCCACATAGCCTTCGTACCACCATCCGTCGAGGACGGAAAAGTTGAGCACGCCATTCATGAGGGCTTTCATGCCGGAGGTACCGGACGCTTCAAGCGGACGAGTGGGCGTATTGAGCCAGACATCGACACCGGCTATGAGGTTTTGAGCCACCTGGATATCGTAGTTCTCTATGAAGAGGATCTTTCCCGAAAACTCCGGACGCTTGGATATGTCGATGATGTGCTTGATGAGCCCCTGACCGCCACCATCCGCAGGGTGCGCTTTTCCGGTAAAGATGAACTGCACCGGGTAGTCCGGGTTGTTCACGATCTTGGAGAGTCGCTCGAGGTCGGTGAAGAGCAGGTGGGCACGCTTGTAGGTGGCAAACCGTCTGCCAAAGCCTATGAGGAGGGCATTGGGGTTGAGGTCGTCGATGATCTTCACCACTGATGAGGGGTCGCTGTTTTCGCGCTCCAGGCTGGTCAGGTAGTTTTCGCGCAGATACCTCACGAGGCGCTCTTTCATCACACAGCGCATCTGCCATATCTCGCGATCCGGCACATCGTTGATCTTGCTCCAGACCTCCTCCTTTGCCTGATCTTGGTCGATATGGGGGGATATATACTTCTTGATGAAGTCATCCCACTGGTACGCACGCCACGTGGGGGCATGTACGCCATTGGTGACATAGCCCACGTGCAGCTCCTCCGGCAGGTAGCCTTTCCACACCGGTGCAAACATCTTCTGCGACACCAGACCGTGGAGCTTACTTACTCCGTTGGCAGCGCTACAGGTATTGAGGGCAAAGACGCTCATGGAGAACTTCTCCTGGCTGCCGGGATTTTCACGGCCCATGTCGACAAGCGACTGGAAGGAGATGCCCAGGCGGTCGGCAAAGTGGCGGTTGTACTTGCCAAATAGCCCTTCATCAAAGTAGTCGTGACCTGCAGGCACAGGCGTATGGACCGTATAGAGTGACGATGCACGTACCACTTCGAGCGCCGTATCCAGATCAAGCCCGCGGCTCTCCACCAGCATAGCCAGGCGCTGGAGGTTCATGAGGGCGGCGTGCCCTTCATTGGCATGGTATACATCCTGGTGGATGCCTAGCTTTTCGAGCATGAGGACGCCTCCGACGCCGAGCATGTACTCCTGCTTCATGCGGTTTTCCCAGTCCCCGCCGTAGAGCATGTGCGTGATGGAGCGATCGTACTCGCTGTTTTGGTCTATATCTGTATCCATGAGGTACAGGGGCACACGTCCGACATCCACGCGCCAGATGTTGCTGTAGACAATGTGATCGCTAAAGGGCACTTCCAGGATCATCGGCGTGCCATCGTCGTTCATCACCTGGGTAATGGGGAGGTTTTTGAACTGCTGGGGCTGGTAGTTGGCGACTTGCTGACCCTCTGAAGTGATGACCTGATCGAAGTAGCCAAAGCGGTAGAGGAAGCCAACACCCACCATGTCTACATGTGAGTCGCTTGCTTCTTTGATGTAGTCACCCGCCAAGACTCCAAGCCCTCCGGAGTAGATCTTGAGGATATTGGTAAGACCATACTCCATGCAGAAGTAGGCTACGCTCGGTGTATTGGCACGGACAGGCTCGTCGAGGTATGCACGAAAGTCCGTATAGACCTCATCCAGGTGTTGGATGAACTCCTTGTCCGCCTCTAGGTCGCTGATTTGTTTTTTGGTCAGCGATGAAAGGACAAGCATGGGGTTGCCCATTGAGCTGTGCCAGACGTCGCGGTCCAGCTTGATGAAGAGGTCGCGAGCTTTTTTATTCCATACCCACCAGAGGTTTTGCGCAAGCTCCTCCAGCTTCGAGAGGGAGTCGGGGAGTTTTGAGATCGTATATACATCTCGCCACAGGGGCAGATTAGCGTTATTACTTTGGATCATTCTTATAGTGAGATTATCTGTTTGATTGCTTTTCCTACGCTTACAAAAATACTAATTATGCAAGAGATAAGCAATAAAGGAGGGATCTAAGCTTGGCGCAAAAACCGTGCAGAGACATGCCACCGTATGTGCTGCTGAAAGCGTTCACCGACATGGATCGCCCCCGGCACATAAAAAAGGGATGAAGATGCTCGAAGTCGGTATCTTCATCCCTTTGATTGTACTGGAGTCTTCTCTGCGAAGAGCCTGTCGGTATTAGTCCTGATTCAGGTTAACGCGCTTGAAGCCGGTAACGGTCAGAGTCTTGGACTCACCCTTCAGAAGCTCGGCAACGCTCTTTTTTCCATCGAGGATAGACGCTTGCTTCAACAGAGTAAACTCTTCGTAAAACTTATTGAGGCTGCCCTGAGCGATCCGCTCAAGTAGGTTCTCAGGCTTGCCTGCTTCACGAGCCTTATCCATAGCGATGTTGAGCTCACGGTCCTTGATCTCCTGAGGAACACCTGCCTCGTCTACGGCAACAGGGTTCATGGATGCCACCTGCATCGCAATCTCCTTGCCCATGTCCTCAGACACAGACTCGTTGAAACCAACGATAGCAGAGAGCATGTTACCCGGGTGCATGTACACGACAGTAGCAGGAGCTTCGATGAACTCATAGGCTCCGAGCTCCATCTTCTCTCCCGTCACGCCCGAACGATCGGTGATCGTTTGCTCTACGGTACGACCGCTCTTCAGAGTGGTGGCGAGTAGCTCTTCCTTGGACTTAGGCTTGCTTTCCTTCGCAGCAGCAAGGATTTCCTCAGTCATCGCAATGAAGTCTTCGTTTTTGGCAACGAAGTCTGTCTCGCACTGTACAGCTACGATGCACGCAAAGTCACCATCGCTGACTGCCAGGCAGCAGCCTTGCTCAGCAGAGCGCTCAGAGCGCTTTGCAGCAATCGCTTGCCCGCGCTTACGGATCAGCTCTACAGCCTTGTCGTGATCACCATTTGCTTCTTCCAGGGCTTTCTTTACGTCCATCATGCCGGCACCGGTCAGGGTACGCAGAGCCTTGATGTCGTTCATGGATATTGCCATATGATATCTTTTGCTTATTGTGAATATTGTTTTTCAGTATAGGTCTACTTTCCTTTTACTCCTCGTCGCGACCCTCTTCCTCGGTCAGCTCCGGCTCGTCCTCATCGGCATTAGCCTCGCTCTCCTGAGCAGCACGGCGGCGCACGCCTGCGGTTACGCCTTGGCGACGACGGCTTCTTCTTGCCGGTGTCTCATCGCTCTCTTCCTCACCCTCGTCAGCGTGCTGGATCTTGCGCTCTTGCACACCTTCCTTGACCGCTGTGGTACATGCACGGATGATCACCTCGATAGACTTAGACGCGTCATCGTTAGCAGGGATCACAAAGTCAATACCCTTAGGGTTGCAGTTGGTATCCACGATAGCAAAGATGGGGATACCCAGTCTCTGCGCCTCGCGCACTGCGATCTGCTCCTTCATCACATCCACGATGAAGATAGCCTGTGGCAGCGTACGCATCTGAGCGATGGAGCCAAAGTTGGTCTCCAGCTTGTTTCTCTGGCGAGTGATTTGCAGTTTTTCACGCTTAGAGAGGTTATCAAACGTCCCGCCATTGATCATCTTATCGATGTTCGCCATCTTGCTTACCGTCTTGCGGATGGTAGGGAAGTTAGTGAGCATACCACCCGGCCAGCGCTCTACCACGTAGGGCATCTCAGCATCCTTGGCATACTCGGAAATGGTCTCTTGTGCCTGCTTCTTGGTGCCGACGAAGAGGACGGTCTTGCCCTCTTGTGCAAACTTCTTCAGTGCTTCGCACGCCTCATCAAGCTTCGCAACCGTCTTGTGCAGGTCAATGATGTGAATGCCATTTTGCTCCATAAAGATATAGGGAGCCATGGCGGGATTCCACTTACGCGTGAGGTGGCCAAAGTGTGAGCCTGCCTCTAGGAGTTCGTCAAATGTTACTCTTGACATAGTTTTTCGTTTACGTTCTTTGTTAGGGGAGTATTCAAAATTATTTCGTCCGTTCCTCAACCCGGGTAGTAGAGGAGAGGGTCACGACCCGTCTCCCATCTACCGGATTTAGATACTAAACGATCTTGCTATCTGTATATTGAGAAGAAGCAAGTCTCGCAGCGCATTAACGCTTGGAGAACTGGAACTTCTTTCTTGCCTTTGGCTGTCCCGGCTTCTTACGCTCTACTACGCGTGGATCGCGGGTCATGAAGCCCTCTGCACGCAGAGCCGGCTTGTCCTCAGGATTGATCTTCACGAGTGCTCGAGCGATACCCAGGCGGGCAGCTTCGCTCTGACCTTTGTATCCGCCACCGTTGAGGTTGATCTGGATATCGTACTTATCCTCTACCTCCAGAGTTGCCAGCGGTTGTTTCACCACGTACTGCAGTAGTGGATTGGGGAAAAAATCCTTGATATCCTTACCGTTGATCGTGATCTTGCCACTGCCATTTTTCACAAATACTCGAGCGACAGCAGCCTTTCTTCTACCAAGTGCGTTTACTACTTC